>NZ_QPJL01000003.1 GCF_003337565.1 Paracoccus lutimaris | reverse complement strand
ACTAGCATTGACGCCATCATAACACGCAGAACATAACCACTGGGTGGGTCAGTTCTCGGTGACAATGCCGGGTCAAATCTCAGTGGCAATCAACAGGTCCTGCCCGGCGCGCATAGCAATACCTCGCGCTGTGAGTCAAAAACCAATGGAATCTGACAACTATACGGAAAAATCAGGCTTCCAGCGGATTGCCGCTGACAAAGCCGCCATCGACCTCAAGGCACATGCCGGTGACATAGGCCGAGGCCGGCGAGGCCAGGAACAGGCAGGGCCCGACCAGATCCACGGTCGTGCCCCAGCGCCCCAGCGCCGTGCGGTCGGCTACGGCCTTGTTGCCGTAAGGCACCGACCAGATCGGCCGGGTCATGTCGGTCTGGTGATAGCCGGGCGCGATGGCATTCACGCGGATCCCCTCGCGGCCCCATTTATGCGCCAGCGCCCGGGTCAGGCCCAGAATCCCGGTCTTCGAGGCGGTATAGGCCGGCACGCCCGGATCGGCCATGAAGCTGAGCATCGAGGCGATGTTGACGATCGCGCCCCGCGCCTCGGCCAGCCGCGCGTGCAGGCCGATGGCCAGACGGAACTGGCTGTTCAGGTTCACGTCCATCGTGTCCAGAAAGATGTCCTCGTCCCATTCCTCGCCGCCGCGGGCGATGCCGGCGCCGTTCACCAGCACGTCGCAGCGGCTTTGCCGGGCGCAGAATTCGCGCACGCCCTCGCGGTCGCGCACATCCAGCAGCTCAAAGCGGATGTTTGCGGCCTCGCCGCTCAGCGCGGCGATCTTGACCGCCGACGAGCCGGTCGCGGTCACCTCGGCCCCCAGCGCGGCAAAGCCGCGCGCGATGTCCAGCCCGATGCCGCTGGTCGCGCCCGAAATGATTACATGCCGGCCCGCGAACAGGTCCTTGCGGAACGTGTCCACCACGCTGCCCATATCCATGTCCTTCATCTTGCCTCCTCCTCAGGTCCGCTTGCGCGGCTTGTTCCCGGTCGTCGCGGCGCTGCGCATCATGCCGCGTCCTTCCCCTGCCGCCCCATCCGCCGCCGGCACGATCCGGGCGGTCAGGCGCCGGCGGCGTCCAGATCATCCAGATCGTCGTAAAATTCCTGCGCCGCATGATAGAGCCGGTCGAACACCGGCTGCATGCGCGAATAGAGCTCCTGCCAGCGCGGATCGGGCAGGACCTCGCGCTCGTGTCGCACCAGCCGCGCCGCCGCCCCGGCCAGATCCGACGCCGCGCCCGTCGCCACCGCCGACAGGATGGCGCAGCCGACCAGCCCGCATTCCGGCTCGGCCGGTATCAGGATCGGGCGGCCATAGATGCTGGCCTTGATGCGCAGCCACAGATCCGCCCGCGCGCCCCCGCCCGAGGCGATCAGCACCTCGGGCCGCGTGCCGGTGGCGCGCTCCATGATGCGCAGATGGCGGTTGACCGCGAAGCCCACGCCCTCAAGCACGGCGCGGTGCATCTGCGGCAGGCCGTGGCGGGCGGTCAGGCCAAAGAACTGCGCGCGCGAATTGCGATGCGCGCCCAGCCTTTCGCCGACCAGGAAGGGCAGGAAGAACAGCGATTGCGACCCCGCCGCCGCGCCCTCGGCCGCCTGCAGGATGTCGCCATAACCAAGCGCATCGTCGTGAAAGGCGCGCCGGGCCCAGCGGGCGCTGTCGCCGCCAGCCTCAAGCAGGACGAAGGCGCCCCAATTGCCCTCGGTGGTGCCAACGTTGCTGATCTCGGGGTCCAGCACCGGCCTTTCCGAAACCAGCGTCAGAATCGAGGACGTCCCCGCCACCTCGGAGGCCAGCCCCGGACGGCACACGCCCGAGCCCAGCAGCGCCACCGGGTAATCGGCGCCACCGACCAGCACCGGCAGACCCGCGGGCAGGCCGGTTTCGGCGGCCGCGGCGCGGGTCACATGGCCCAGAATCTCCGAGGGCCGCCGGATCGGCGTCATTATCGCCGGGTCCAGCCCCAGCCGCTGAAAGACCCGTTCCGACCATTGCCCGGTTTGCGCGTCGATCAGAAACGAGCAGGCGGCGTCGGTCCAGTCCATCGCCCGTTCGCCGGTCAGGCGCAGATTGACGTAATCCTTGGGCATCATCACGCTGGCCGTGCGCGCCCAGGCCGCCGGGTCGTTGTCGCGCAGCCATTGCAGCTTGAAGGCGGGCCAGGCCGGGGTCGGCGGGTTGGCGGTGACGGGCAGCCATGCGGCAATGTCCTCGACCGCCTCGAAAGCCTGGACCTGCGGCAGGGTGCGCTTGTCGTTCCACAGCGGCACCGCCTCGCGCGTCGGGTTGCCATCGGCGTCGACCAGCACCGTGCCATGCATCTGGCCGCAGGCGCAAAGGGCCGCGATCTCGTGGCCATGGTCGCGGGCGTGGCCGGCGACCTCGTGCAGGGTGGCGCAGGCGGCGGCCCACCAGTCGGCGGGGCGCTGCTCGGACCAGCCGAAGGCCGGGGTGATCTGCCGGTATTCGCGCGCGGCGACGAACAGCACGCGGCCATCCGCCCCCATCAGCGCGGCCCGGGTCGAGCCGGTGCCGATATCGATCGCGACCGTCACCCCCATCGCGCTAGCGCCTGAGCAGGGTCGAGCCGTTCTGGATCAGCACGGCAGCGACGATGATGACGCCCAGATAGACCTGCTGGTGATAGCCCGGCACCCCGGCAAGGTTCATGATATTGCCGATGACGCCCAGGATCAGCACGCCGATGAAGGTGTTGATGACGCCGCCGACGCCGCCCATCAGGCTGGCGCCGCCGATGACCACGGCAGCGATCACGTCCAGCTCGTTCCCGTCCCCGACCGAGGCCGAACCCACGCCCGAGCGCGACGTGACCAGAACCCCCGCCACCGCCGACAATGCGCCGGAAATGACATAGACCGACAGCACGTACCACGGCACCGAGATCCCCGACAGCCGCACCGCCTCCTCGTTCGAGCCGATGGCCTTCACCAGCCGGCCGAAGCGGCTGTAATTCAGCACCACGAAGGCCAGAGCGAACAGCGCGATCATCAGCAGCGCCGGATTGGGCACCCCCAGCGTGAACGAGGTGCCAAAGCCCTGCAGCGCCTTGCCCGGCGCGCCCAGCGTGATCGGCTGGCCATTCGACAGGATCAGCGCGAATCCCCGCGCCGCGGTCATCATCGCCAGCGTGATGACAAAGGCCGGCAGCCGGAAGAAGGCGATGAAGATGCCCGAGATCAGCCCGCAGGCCGCGCCCATGCCGACCACCAGGACCAGCGCCAGGGGCAGCGGATATTCCTTGACCAGAATGGCGGTCGCGACCGAACCCAGCGCCGCGATCGAGCCGACCGACAGGTCGATCCCGCGCGTCAGGATGACGAACAGCATGCCGATGGCCATGACGCCGATGCCCGACATCTGGCGCAGCACGTTCATCATGTTGCGCTCGGTCAGGAAGGCGTCGGACTGCGCCTGCGCCACAAGGATCAGCAGGACGAAGATGACGAAGGTGCCGTATTGGCGGAAGGCGCGGCCGAAACCGAAGCGGCGGCGGGTTCCGGCCTCGTTGAAGCTTGCGGCGTTCTCGGTCATGCCATGGTCTCCGCCTGTGCGGGCTGACGGCGGGTCATCGACAGCGTCAGCAGTTTCTCTTCGGTAAACTCGGCCGGCAGCAATTCGCCGCGCAGCTCGCCCTCGCCCATCACCAGCACGCGGTCGCACAGGCCGAACAGCTCGGCATGTTCGGACGAGATGACGATCACGGCCTTGCCCTCGGCGGCAAGGCGGTGGACCAGCGTATAGATCTCGGTCTTGGCGCCGACATCGACGCCGCGCGTCGGCTCATCAAGGATGATCAGGTCGGGATCGGCGTTGAACCACTTTGCCAGCACGACCTTTTGCTGGTTGCCGCCCGACAGGCTCGAGACCGGATCGTTCATCGAACCCAGCTTGATGCGCAGCGAGCGGATCAGCCCCTCGACCAGCCCGCGTTCGGCGGCCGGGCGGAAGAAACCGGCGGTGGTCACCGGCGCCGAATTGGCCATGGTGGCGTTCTTGCGGATCTCCATGTCCAGAACGACCCCCTGCCCCTTGCGGTCCTCGGGCACCAGCCCGACGCCCTGCCGCACCGCCTGCCGGGGCGAGCGCGGCCGGTAGGGTTGGCCGTTCAGCTCCATCTCGCCGCCCGAAACCGGATCGGCGCCGAAGATCGCCCGCGCCACCTCGGTCCGGCCCGAGCCGACAAGCCCGCCCAGACCCACGACCTCGCCGCGGCGAATCGCGAAGCTGACATCATGGATGCCATTGGGCAGGTGCAGGTTGCGGACCCGCAGCACCTCGTCGCCGGGCTGCGTGTCCGGCTTTTCGCCGAACAGCTGCGACAGCGGCCGGCCGACCATCTTCCGGATCAGTTCGTCGACCGGGGTCGATTCCGGGGTGACGGTGTCGACCCGGCGGCCATCCTTCATCACCGTGATGCGGTCGGCGATCTCGTAGATCTCGTCCAGCCGGTGCGAGATATAGACGATGCCGACGCCCGAGGCGCGCAAATCCTTGATGATCTGCAAAAGCCGGCGGGCATCGCCGGTCGAGAGCACCGCCGTCGGCTCGTCAAAGACGATCACCCGGGCGTCGCGCGACAGCGCCTTGGCGATCTCGACCACCTGCTGATGGGCCACCGACAGATCCGAGACCTGATCGCCCGGAGCGATCTCGAAGCCCAGCCGCCCGATCAGCGCCCGCGCCCGTTCCCGCAGCCGGCGCCAGTTGATGCCCTGGGGCAGCGCGCCCAGAAAGATGTTTTCGGCCACCGACAGGTCGGGGGCCAGCGCCATTTCCTGGTGAATCACCGAAATGCCGCGCCCGATGGCGTCGGTGGGACCGGTCAGCCGGACCTCCTGCCCCTCGATCAGGTTGCGGCCGGAATCGGGGCGCATCTCGCCGCCCAGCACCCGCATCAGGGTCGATTTCCCGGCACCGTTCTCGCCCACCAGCGCATGCACCTCGCCGGCATGCAGGTCGAAATCGACCTCGGTCAGGGCATGGATGCCCGCAAAGGACTTGGTGATGCCCTGAAGTTCAATCAGCGCCGCCACTGGCTTTCCCCCCTGTCGCCGGCTGGCAACGGGCCGCCCGCGCCCGCGGACGGCCCGGCCTTTCATGACCGTATCAGAACATCGAGTCGGGCTTGTAATATTGATCGACGTTTTCCTGGGTGACCACGGCCGGCTCGGTAAAGGTGAACTTGGTCAGGTTCTGCTCTTCGCCGTTCAGCGCCTTGACGCCGATCTCGACTGCCAGACGGGCCAGCGCGGCGGGATCGTTCAGGCCGGTGGCGCCGTATTCGCCGCTCTTGATCATCTCATAGGCTTCCTTCTGGCCGTCCGCCGCGGCGACCAGCAACACGCCGTCCAGCCGGTTAGCGGCCTTCAGCGCCTCGCGCGCGCCGATCACCATCGAGTCGTTCTCGCCCAGAACGACATTGATATCGGGATGCGCGGTCAGCAGGTCCTCCATTGCCGCCAGACCACCCTCGGTCGACCAGTTGCCCCAGCCCTGACCAACGATCTCGATATTGGCATGGCCGTAATTGGTCAGCTCGGCATCCATCAGCCCGCTCAGCACGCCCATGCGGCGCGCCTGACCGACGACATTGCCCTGCGTGCCCGACAGCAGCGCGATCTTCAGCGGCTCGCCGGCGGTCTTCTTGGCCAGCCATTCGCCCACCAGCTTGCCGTTCTCGCCATTCGAGGCAGAGACGTTGGTGATGAAATTGGCCGAAGGATCCAGCATCGAATCCATGGCCACGACATGCACGCCCTGCGCGGTGGCGGCATCGACCGCCGGCACCAGACCCAGCGCGTCGCGCGGGTTCACGATCAGCACGTTGACTCCGGCGGCGACCATGTCCTCGATATCGCCGATCTGCTTGACCATGTCGTTCTGGCCATCCGCGGTGCGGACCGAACAGCCCGCCGCCTCGGCCGCGGCCCGCGCCGCAACCTCCTGCGCGGCGAAATAGGGCGCGCCCAGCGTGTACATCGCCACCCCGATCGAGCATTCGCCCGCGGCCTTGACCTCGGCCATGGCGGCAGTCGTCATCATCGTGGCGCCCAGCAGCGCGCCAACCATCGTTATCGCTTTCATATACTCCTCCCCTGGATCGAGCCGGCCGTGCGGCGCAAAACCGGCGCCGCCGCAAGTGACTGATCAAGACCGATGCTAGGAGGACCATTTCCATGCGTCAACGATTATTCACGACATTTGGTAGTGAACCACAACAAAATCGTTGAAATACGGCGGATCAGGTCGTAAATTTTGACGATATTGGTATTGCTACTACCATTTTTGATGGGAGAACGACATGAACTTCACCGAACCCCGGCTTTGCACCATCTCGGTCACGACCGGCATGCTGGAAAATGGTGACGGGCATTACCGCAAGAGCTACCGCGACCTCGACGGGCTTTACGCCGACCGGGCGGCCTTCGAATCGATCCTGGCCGACAGGGCCGATGACATCGCCTATGAGGTGACCTCCTATACGCCCGGCGGCAAGACCTCGGACATGATCCTGGGCGTGACCCGGATGGCGCCGGGCAAGGTCGGGCGCGAATATTTCCTGACCCGCGGCCATATCCATGCCAATGGCGACCGGCCCGAGATCTACCAGACCCTGTCGGGGCGCGGCATCATGCAGATGGAAAGCCCCGATGGCGAGGTGCGGCTGGTCGAGATGGGGCCGCAGCAGGTCTGCTATGTGCCGCCGTTCTGGATCCACCGCTCGGTCAATATCGGCGACGAGGATCTGGTGATGTTCTTTTCCTACCCCGCCGATTCCGGGCAGGATTACAGCATCATCGCGCGGTCGGGCGGCATGCGCGTGCGCATCATGGATGACGGTAAGGGCGGCTGGGTGGCCGAGGACAACACCGCATGGCGCAACCGCAGCCCCGAGGATGTCCGCGCGATCCTTGAAAACGCCGGGGTGGCGGCATGACGCAATATCGCCCCGCCGACCGGCCGACGCTGTATTTCATCGGCGTCACCACCGCCAAAAGTTCGATCATGAAGGTGTTTCCCGCCTGGGCGCGGGAACTGGGCCTGGGCGATGCGCAGATCAAGGGCATGGATTTCCCCCTTCATGCCGAGCCCGAAGCCTATCGCGAGGCGGTGGCCTTCATCCGCGACGACCCGCTGTCGCTGGGGGCGCTGGTCACCACCCACAAGATCGACCTCTTCAACGCCTGCCGCGACATGTTCGACGTGATCGACCCGTTTGCGGCGCTGATGAAGGAAACCTCGTGCATCTCGAAGCATGCGGGCCAGCTGGTCTGCCATGCCAAGGACCCGATCTCCTCCGGTCTCGCCATCGACGGCTTTCTGGGCGAGGGCTATTTCGCCGGCAGCGGCGCCGAGGTCTTCGCGATCGGCGCCGGCGGCTCGACCATCGCGCTGACCTGGCATCTGATGCGCAAGGCGCGCGGCCGTGACGTGCCCGCGCGGATCGTGGTCTCGAACCGCTCGCGGCCGCGGCTGGACGAAATCCGCCACATCCACGGCCAGATCCCGACCGATGTGGCGCTGGACTATGTCCTGGCCCCCGCGCCCGCCGACAATGACGCCGTGCTGCCGGGGCTGAAGCCGGGCTCGCTGGTGATCAACGCGACCGGGCTGGGCAAGGATGCGCCCGGCTCGCCGCTGACGGATGCGGCGGTGTTTCCGCAGGGCGCCGTGGTCTGGGACCTGAACTATCGCGGCGATCTGGTGTTTCTGGATCAGGCCCGCGCCCAGCAGGATGCGCGCGGCCTGACCATCGTCGACGGCTGGACCTATTTCATCCATGGCTGGACCCAGGTCATCGCCGAGGTGTTCCACATCCCCATCGGCACCGATGCGGCAACCATCGACCGGCTGACCGGGATCGCCCGCGCGGCGGCCAGGGGCTAGGCGATGGCGGGCATCGTGACCGCGCCGCCTGCGCCCGCCCTGCCCCCGGCCGTCGGGGTGGCGCGGCAATGCGCCTGACCGAAACGCCGTTGCCCGCGCCGCTGGCGCAGATCCTCGCGCAGCCTCCGGGCGGGGCGCTGCGGCTGTTCTGGCTGGGACAGGCCGGTTTCGTTATCGAGGGCGGCGGGCGGCGGGCCGTCATCGATCCCTATCTGTCGGATTCGCTGGCGCAGAAATATCGCGGCACGCGGTTTGCGCATCTGCGCATGATGCCGGCGCCGGTCGCGCCGGGGGCCATCCGCCATGTCGATCTGGTGCTGGCCACCCATGCCCATACCGACCATCTCGACCCCGGCACCCTGCCGGCGCTGCTGGCGGCCAATGCGGGTGCCGCGCTGATCGCGCCCCGCGCCGCGCTGGCAACCGCGCTTGAGCGCTCGGGCATTGCCCGGCAGCGTCTGCGGGGCATCGATGCCGGCGAGGTTCTGGATTGCGGCGGCATCACCGTCACCGCCACCCGCGCCGCGCATGAGGATCTGGCGCGCGACGAGGCCGGCCATCACCGCTTTCTGGGGCTGATGCTGACGATGGGCGGCGCGCGGGTGTTCCATTCGGGCGACACCATCCCCTTTGCCGGGCAGATCGACGAGGTCCGCGCCCTGCGGGCCGATCTGGCGCTGCTGCCGGTCAATGGCCGCGATGCCACCCGCGCCGGCAATGGCGTGCCCGGCAATCTGGACATGGCCGAGGCGCTGGATCTGGCCCGCGCCGCCGCGATCCCGGCGATGATCGCGCATCATTTCGACCTGTTCGACTTCAACACCGCACCCCGCCCCCGCATCGAGGCCATGGCGCGGGCCTCGCGGGCGCCGCATGCCTTGGCGGCGCGCGCCGATATGTCGTATGGTCTCGCGTCACAGGCAACCGGGCAGATCCCATGAACAGCCAGGCTGAAACGCTCGCGCCGCGCAACATTCTCGAGGCGATTCGCATGATGCGCCCCGAGTTGCGCAAATCGGACCGCAAGGTGGCCGATATCGTGCTGGCCGATCCGCAGCGCATCCTGAACGCCACCGTTGCCGAAACCGCCGAGATCGCCGAGGTCAGCCAGCCGACGGTGATCCGCTTCTGCACCGCCATCGGCTGCGACGGCTTTCAGGATTTCAAGATCCGGCTGGCGCAAAGCCTGGTTCTGGGAACGCCGGCGACGCAATCGGCCATCGCCAATGACGACACCCCCGACGAGGTCGCCGCCAAGATCTTCGACTATACGATGACCTCGCTGGACTGGGCGCGGCACAAGCTGGACATGGCGCAGGTGAATGAGGCGGTGGCGCTGATCCTGTCGGCGCGCAGCCTGCAGATCTTCGGCTTCGGCGCCTCGGCGATCGTGGCGCAGGACTTCCAGCAGAAATTCCCGCTGCTGGGCCTGCCCTGCAATGCGACCATGGACAGCCATCAGCAGCTCATGGCCGCCTCGATGATGCAGCCGGGCGACGTGGCGGTCGCCATCTCGAATACCGGCGAGACGCTGTCCATCGTCGAGCTGGCACGGCTGGCGCGCGAACAGGGCGCCAAGGTCATCGCGATCTCCGGCTCGAACCAGACTGCGCTGGCGAACTATTCCGACGTGCTGATCAATGTCGAAACGCTGGAAAACACCGACCTGTTCACCCCCACCACCTCGCGCATCGCGGCGCTGGTGGCGGTGGACATCATCTCGACGCTGGTGGCGCGGCGGCTGGACCGGGTGGAAAGCCAGCGGCTGGTGCGGATGAAGCGCTATCTCAGCCAGATGCGCAAGAACGAGATGTTCTGACGCCCGACGGCCCGCGCCCCGTTGCCCTGCCGCGCCGGCGCGCCTAAGCTGATTTCCCTCCCGTGATTCATGTCCAGAAAGCGCAGGAAAAATGAGCAAATCTGACGAACTCAGCAGAAGTCCCGTCGCCGACCCGGCCGAACAGAACGCCTGGTTCCCCTCGCCCTATTCGCTGTCGCAATACATTCCGCCCAGGACCGATTTCGACGGCGCCGACTATCCGGCCCCGCACCGGGGCGGCAAGAAGATCCTGATGGTCGCCACCGACGAACGCTATGTGCTGATGAAGAACGGCACCATGTTCTCCAGCGGCAACCACCCGGTCGAGACGATGCTGCCGATGATGCATCTGGATGCGGCCGGCTTCGAGATCGAGGTGACGACGCTTTCGGGCAACCCGGTCAAGTTCGAGATGTGGGCGATGCCCTCGCAGGACGAGGCGGTCAAGGCCTTCTATGCCCGCTACCTGCCCAAGTTCAAACAGCCGAAGAAACTGGCCGATGTGCTGGCCGGAGCCTTGGACGATTACGTCGGCGTGCTGGTGCCGGGCGGGCATGGCGCGCTGAACGGGCTGCCCTTCGCGCCGGACCTGAAACAGGCGCTGAACTGGGCGATTGATAACGACCGCTATGTGATCACGCTTTGCCACGGCCCGGCCGGCCTTTTGGCGCTGGCGGTGGATGAGGATCCGGCCGACTATCCCTACAAGGGCTATTCGATCTGCGTCTTCCCCGATGCGCTGGACGAGGGCGCGAATGTCGATATCGGCTACATTCCCGGCCATCTGCGCTGGCTTCTGGCCGAGTCGCTGGAAAAGCTGGGGATCAAGGTCCTGAATACCGGCATCACCGGCCAGGTCCATCGCGACCGCAAGCTGCTGACCGGGGACAGCCCGCTGGCCTCGAACGCATTGGGGCGTCTCGCGGCCGAGGCGTTGCTGGCCGATCACGGCTGACCCCGCAGGGGCGGGCTGGGCCGGAACCGCCTTCCGGCCTAGCCGTGCCCCTGTACCCATCGCGCCGGATCGACCGCCAGCCCCTCCAGCAGCACCGACAGCGCCGCATCCACCGCGCCGTCGCCGACCTTTTCGGGCAGCAGCAGCCCGTCCAGCGCCAGAAGCGTCAGCCCATGCATCTGCGCCCAGCAGGCCGCCGCCTGACCGCGCACCGGACGCGGCCGGATCACGCCCTCGGCCTGACCGCGTTCCAAGAGCCCGATCACCTCGTCGAACGCCCCCATGGCGCGGCCGGACAGGTGCAGGCTGCGATCCATCCCAGCCCCGAACATCAGCCGGTACAGCGCCGGGTTGCTTGCCCCGAATTCCAGATAGGCCCGCGCCATCCCGACCAGCGCCGGGACCGCACCCGGCGGCGCGCCCGCGCTGCCCGCCGCCAGCGCCTCGCGCAGGCGCTCAAAGCCGATCAGCGCGATCTCGGTCAGCAGCGCCGCCTTGTCGGGGAAATGCTTGTAGGGCGCGGCATGGCTGACCCCGGCGCGGCGGGCGACCTCGCGCAGGGTGAATTGCGGGCCGGCCGGCTCGTCCAGCATGGCTATCGCGGTATCGATGATCACCCGGCGCAAATCGCCATGGTGATAGGGGCGGTCGTCCGGGCTGGTCATGGGCGCTCATGTGGACAGTGGAAACATATGTTGACATCGCTTACTTTTCCACCTAAGTCAAGATGCAGAAGTTGACAGTGGAAACATAGGTGCCACGCCATGAATGCCCCCCTGCCCCAGACCGATCCCGCCCTTATCCTTGACCGCCAGCGCGCGGCATTCCTGCGTGACGGCGCGCCCTCTCTGGACCAGCGCCGCGCCGACCTGAAAAAGCTGCGCAAGGCTATCATCGCCGCCCGCCCCCGGATCGAGGCCGCCATCAGCGCCGATTTCGGCCATCGTTCGCGGCATGAAACCGCCATGGCCGAGATCCTCTCCCCGGTGCAGGGCATCGACTATCTGCACCGCCGCCTGCCCCGCTTTATGCAGGCGACGCGGCGCCATGTCGCGGCGACCTTCTGGCCCGGCAGCGCCCGGATCGAATACCAGCCGCTGGGTGTCATCGGCATTGTCGCGCCGTGGAACTATCCGCTGGCGCTGGCCCTGATGCCGCTGGCGACCGCGCTTGCCGCCGGCAACCGGGCGATGATCAAGCCCTCGGAATTCACCCCGCAGACCAGCGCCCTGCTGGCCGAGCTGCTGGCACAGATCTTTCCGCCCGAACAGGTGGCGGTGATCCAGGGCGACGCGGCGACAGGCGCCGCTTTCACCGCCCTGCCCTTTGACCATCTGCTGTTCACCGGCAGCACCCAGGTCGGCCGCGCCGTGATGCGCGCCGCCAGCGACAATCTGGTCCCGGTCACGCTGGAGCTGGGCGGCAAATCCCCGACCATCATCGCGCCGGGCCATGTCGATGACCGCACGGCGGCCAGCATCGCCTTTGGCAAGCTGACCAATGCCGGCCAGACCTGCATCGCCCCCGATTACGTGCTGCTGCACGAGGATGACCGCGACGCCTTCGCCGCCGCCTATGACCGCGCGGTCACGGCGCTATATCCGCAAGGCCCGGCCAGCGCTGATTATTCCTCGATCATCAACCCCCGCCATCACGCACGGCTGACCGCTCTGGCCGAGGATGCCCGCGCCAAGGGCGCCCGCGTCACCCCCGTGGGCCGCGCCCCCCTTGGCGGCTTCGACCCGTCCCCATACTCTGGCTCCACTTCTGGTTCTGGACCCGGGCGACGACATGGCGGTGATGACGCAGGAAATCTTTGGCCCGATTCTGCCCGTGCTGACCTATCGCGACATCGATCAGGTCATCGCCTATGTGAATGCCCGTCCCCGGCCGCTGGCGCTTTACTATTTCGGCCCCGATGACGCGGCCCGCGCCAAGGTGCTGGCCCGCACCACCTCGGGCAATGTCGGCATCAACAGCACATTGATGCATTACGCCCAGGACGATCTGCCCTTTGGCGGCGTCGGTCCCAGTGGCATGGGCGCCTATCACGGTATCGAGGGCTTCCGTGCCATGAGCCATGCCAAGGGCATCTTCACCCAGGGCCGCTGGAGCGGCGCGAACCTCTTGCGCGCGCCCTTTGGTCGGATGGCGGACCGGATCCTGAGGCTGATGCTGCGCTAGCCCCTCAGGGTGTGCTCAGCCGCACCTGCCGGACGCCCGCATCCGAACGCGCGACCGCCATGCGCAGCCGCTCGATCAGGTGGGTCTGGATGTAATTGGCGTGAAAGCGCGTCGGTGCGACCAGCGTCAGGCAATCGCCCGCAATCCCGCCATCGGCCAGCCCCGCGAACCATGCGTCAAACAGCGCCCGGTCCTCGGCGGCAAGCCGTGTCTGCGCCGCACCCCAAAGCCCCTCGGCCGGCGCCACCCCGGCACCCCGGCGCAATGGCACCACATTGCTGGGTTCGGGCGCGGCCTCGACACGCTGCGACGCCCCCCCTACCCTTTCGACGAAATCCGGGCCGATATTGGCCCATTCCGGCCGCGTATCCAGCAGGATGCGTTCCAGGTTCAGCCCCAGAACCGAGACGCGGCCCCGCGCGCCCTGCTGCTTGATCTCGATCCAGCCCAGCACCCGCAGCTTGGCCATTTCGCGCTTGACGGTGCGTTCGTCGACGCACCACAGCCGGGCAATCTCGCGCTGGCCCACGGTCAGCTCGTCGCGCTGCCAGTTATAGCGGCTGGTGATCAGCGCCATCAGCCGCAGGACAAGCCGCTGGCGGTGCTTGTCGGCGGCCAGCCCATGGGCCATCATCGCCGAAAGGAGGTCATATTTCTTTGCCGCGGCCTCACGACCGACGGCCCGGATCACCTGCATCACTGCTCCTGCCCCGAAAGCTTCGGGTTCCCGATTACCTGCTCGCCGGAGCCCGTTCTGCGACGGGTCGCCGGAATGGCCGGAGCGATCTTTCGCCGCCCTGTTTTCCGCGTCTCACAACGCTTTTCGCCATCTGATCCGTATTTGCGTCCTGATTTCCGATTCTGTCAAGAGTTTTACCGGCTTGCCCCGGGAACCTCTCAAAATCAAAAGAAAAATCGGTATCAATGGTATAGGGGGACATTCAGAACGTCACCCTATCGCCCGGTTTTGTCCCCCATTCGGACCCTTGGTCGCGTCAGGGCGTCCCCCTTTTCCGCGCCGGGTCCGGGGCCGAGCAGCGCTGCATCTGCCTTGGGCGATTCGCAGCTTTTCCCGGAATATCCAGCCTTTTCACGCTTTTCCATGAACAAGTGAAAACGCCTTTTGCCAAGAACGCAAATCCGGCGTAAAAGCGGATCAGACAATAATCAGCGTCCTAACTGATACAGGCAAGACATGTATACTCATGAAGACCTCGCGCGGCTGCAGGCGCAGTCCTTGAAGATGCAGGGCTGGATCCGGCGGCAGACCTTCAGCCCCGCCAATGAAAAGACCCTGCGGCGCTTTTCCAGCTGGGAGGTGGCCGAGCTGATCTTCCGCATCAACCAGTCCACCTTTCGCGGCAAGCTTGCGGCCGAGCCGAACCTTCCCCTCGGGGAAGTCGAGGAGGACGGCCGCCAGCGCTGGTTCAGCCTTGAAGAGGTGAACGAACTGCGCCGCCGCGTGCGCATCAACCGCAAGACGCTGATGCCCCCCCGCCCCGAGGGCAAGCGCGCCTTTCGCGCTGCCATCGCCAATTTCAAGGGCGGTGCCGGCAAGTCCACGGTGGCCTTGCATTTCGCCCATGCCGCGGCGCTGGACGGCTATCGGGTGCTGGTCGTCGATTTCGACCCGCAGGCGACGCTGAGCCATTCCATGGGCCTGACCGATGTCGGCGAGGATCACACCGTCTGGGGCATCATGGCCCGCGACCTTGAGCGCGAGACCGACCGCATGAACGCCGCCGCCAAGGGCGCCGAAAGTGGGACCGCCCTGCCCCAGCGCAAGCTGCCGGCCTCGATCCGCGACATGGGTCTGTCGACGCTGCGGCCCGGCGATTTCATCAAGCCGACCGCCTGGCCCACCATCGACATCGTGCCGAGCTGCGCCAATGCCGCCTTTGTCGAATTCGCCAGCGCCCAGTACCGGCACCTGAACCCGGAATGGACCTTTTTCGGGGCGGTGTCGCGCTTTCTCGACAGTCTTGCCGACGATGCCTATGACCTGATCCTGTTCGATTGCCCGCCGGCCATCGGTTACCAGTCGATGAACGCGGTCTTTGCCGCCGACATGCTCTATATCCCGTCGGGTCCCGGCTATTGGGAATACGATTCGACCACCAGCTTCATCGGCCAGCTCTCCGAGGCGCTGGAGGACCTGTCGCATGGCTTTGAAAACTTCCCCACGGGGAAGATCCGCCTACCCAAGGCCTTCGCCGATATCCGCTTTCTGATGACCCGTTATGAGCCCTCGAACGAGCTGCATCAGGCGATGATGGGCGCCTTCAAGCAGGTCTTCGGCGAGCGCATGGCCGAGCACCCGATCGAGCTGACTCGCGCGGTCGAGCAATCGGGCCGGTTCCTGTCCTCGATCTATGAGATCGACTATCGCGAGATGACGCGCGGGACCTGGCGACGGGCGCGCGCAACATTCGATCAGGCCTATGAGGAATTCCGATCCCATGTCATCGCCGCGTGGGACAAGCTGGAGGATGAGGCATGAGCCGCAAGCGCCGCATGTTCGAAATCGAGATGCCGGATGAGGTCGCGCCCGAGGTCCCGGAAATCTTCCCTGCGGGGAAGGATGAGGCCGAAACCCGGCGCGGCCCGATGGCCACGGCCATTGCCGAGACGGCAGAATCCAGCCGCGACCGCGCCCGGCTTGAGGCCGAGATCCGGGCCGAAAACGACGCGCTTGCGCAGGAACATGTGCGGCTGAAGCGCGCCGGGCTGATCACCGACCTGATCCCGCTGGACGCCATCGACACCCGCAAGCTGATCCGTGATCGCAAGCCCGGGCCGGATTTCGAACTGGCCGAGCTGGTCGCCTCGATCCGCGAGATCGGCTTGTCGAACCCGATCCGGGTCGAGCCGGCCGGTGAGGGCCGCTATGAGCTGATCCAGGGTTGGCGCCGGCTCTCGGCCTATCGCCAGCTGCTGGAGGAAACCGGAGACGCGGAAAGCTGGGGCCGGATCCCGGCCGGGATCGCCGCGCGCGGGGATGAGCTGGATCGGCTTTACCGGCGCATGGTCGATGAAAACATGGTGCGCAAGGACATCTCGTTCGCCGAGATGGCGCAGCTTGCGCTGCATTACGCCATGGACCCGCTGACCGAGGAGCACGACCCGGAAAAGGCGGTGGCGATCCTGTTCAAGTCGGCCGGCTATCAGAAGCGCAGCTATATCCGCAACTTCATCCCGCTGGTCGAGGCCCTGGGCGAGTCGCTGATCTATCTGAATGAGATCCCGCGCGCGCTGGGTCTGGCACTGGTGCAGCGGCTGGATGAGGTGCCGGGCACGGCGGCGGCAATCCGTGCCGAGCTGAAGGATTGGGACACGCGCGCCGTCAAGGATGAGCTGGACATCCTGCGCCGCTATGCGGGGCAGGGCGGCGATGCCGACGCTGTGCCGCCCGCCGCGCGGGGGACCGTGCCAGCGCAGCCCGCCGCCAAGGCGCGCACCACGTTCCAGATCCAGCAGCCGCAGGGCAGCGCCAAATGCACCGCCGCCAATGGCCGGCTGGAGATCCGCCTGCCGCGCGATTTCACCGCCATCGATCGCCGCCGGCTGGAGGCCGCCGTGCGGACAATGCTGGAAAGTCTGGACTGAGATCGGGCCTGATCTTCCCCGCAGGGAAGGTCGGGCTTGACCAGTTTGTGCACCGGTATTACCGTAGGTATTACTGAAAGGAATCGCCATGCGCATCACCACCAAGGGCCAGGTCACCATCCCGCAGGACGTACGCGATTTCGCGGGCTTCCAGCCGGGGACCGAGGTCGAATTCCTGATCGGCGATGATGGCGTCGTGCGGGTCGTCGCGGCGGGCGGCGGCGTGGCCGAGCGCGACCAGCGCCTTGGCGCGGCCATTGCCGGGCTGCGCGGCAGCGCCGATACCGGGCTTTCCACCGACGAGATCATGGCGCTGACCCGCGAATGACCCCGGTTCTGGTCGATGCCAATGTGCTGATCGACGTCGCGACCAACGACCCGGTCTGGGGCGACTGGTCCGCCGAGGCCTTGATGCGGGCGGGGCAGGGCGCGCGGCTGGTCATCAACCCGCTGATCTATGCCGAACTGTCGGTCGCCCATGCCCGCGTCGAGACGCTGGAGGCGCTGCTGCCCGAGGATGTCTTTCACCGCGAACCCTTGCCATGGCCCGCCGCGTTTCTGGCGGGCAAGGCCTATCTGGCCTATCGGCGGCGGGGGGGTGAAAGGCGCTCGCCCTTGCCGGATTTCTATATCGGCGCCCATGCCGCGATCCGGGGATACCGGCTCTTGAGCCGCGACCGGGGGCGCTATGCGACCTACTTTCCCAAGCTGCAGATCATCGCCCCGGACTAGGGCGCAGGGCCGGACTCGGGCTGGATTCTGTGGGGTCTTCAGTAATCCGCAAATTGGCGCTATTCTGCGGGTATGAAGAATCCTGATCTTGATGCGCTGGACGCGGATCTGATGCCGGAGGAAGCGGCCCCGCCCGCATTCCCGCCGCTTTTCGATGCCGCCGACTGGCGCGCGGCGCAGGCGGCGCTTGCGCCGGAACTGGCCATGGCCGCGCAGGCGCTGGGGCGGCTCGATGAGGTCATGGCCGGGCTGGACGAGGCGGCGCGGGCGGGTGCCACCCGGCGCCTGGCGCTGATCGAGACCGAGGCGATGCTTTGGGCGCAGGGCCGGCCCTTGCGGCGCGAGGAGATCGGGCGCGACCTGATGGAGGCGCGCGCGGGCGCCGATCTTGAGGCGATGCGGATCGCGCGCTGGGGCTTACGGCGGCTGGAAGGGCAGGGGGACCAGGGCGACCTGCGCGGCTTTCTGGGCCTTTACCGGACCGAGATCGGCGGGCTGGCCGAGCCTTTGGCCGCGCGCCCCACGGGCGAGGATTTCGACGCCGCCGAGGCCGAGTTCCGCGGTCTGGCCGCGACGCTGGCCGGTATCCTGCCGCTGGCGCGGGCGCCGGCGATGCGCAGCCTGTGGCGGCTTTGCGGTATCTCGGCCCCCGAGGCGCTGAGCGAATCCGCCGCATGGACCGCGCGCGACATGGCCTCGGGCTGCGAGGCGCTGCGCTTTGTGCCCTTGGGCCGGCATGGGCGCGGGGTCTGGATCGATGGCGGCACGGCCCCGGATCGGATGCGGCGGCATCTGGCGGCGGTGACCCAGGGCGTCGGCGAGGCGCGGCAGGAACTGGCGCGGATCGGCGGCTGGCGCGCGCGTGCCTTGCAGGCGACGGCGCGGATCAAGGGCGACAATCCCGCCCGCGTCATTGCCGAGCTGGCCGCGCATCCGCTGTTGAGCGCCGCCATGCTGGAGACCCAGACCGGCATCAGCCGCGACACCGCCGAGCGGCTTTTGGCGCGGCTGCGCGACATGGGCCTTGCGCGCGAGATCACCGGCGGGCGGCGGTTTCGGTTGTGGACGGCCTCGGGCTAGGAAAGCAGCGGGCTTTTGCGGGCGGTGAAGCCTTGGGCAAGGTCATAGGCATGGCCCAGTTCCAGCAAGGCGCGGTCGGTGCGGGGGCGGGCGATGATCTGCAGGCCCATGGGCAGGCCCTCGGGGCCAAAGCCCGCGGGCACCGCCAGCACCGGCACCCCGGCAAGGCTGGGGCCGATGACCACCTCCATCCAGCGGTGATATGTGTCCATCGCGCGGCCGGCGATGCTGTCGGGCCAGTGCAGATCGGCGTCAAAGGGGAAGGTCTGCGCCGTCGGCAGCACGAGGTAGTCGTAGCGCTGAAACATTCCCAGCAGCGCCTGATACCAGCTTGAGCGCGTGCTTGAGGCGGCGTGGATCTGGGTGCCGGTCAGGGCGCGGCCGGTCTCGATTTCCCAGATCGCCTCGGGTTTCAGCAGGTCGCGGTCCTTGGGGTTGTCGTAAAGCGCGCCAAGGCTGCCGGCGACCAGAAAGCTGCGCAGCGTGACCCATATGCGCCAGAGCCGCTCGACCCGAAAGGGGATGCGCGCCGGCTCGACATGACAGCCTAGCGCGGTCAACACCCCAAGCGCGGTTTCGCAGGTCTCAAGGACGCCGGGTTCGGTGGGCAGGTAGCCGTCCAGATCGCCCAGCCAGCCGATGCGCAGCCCGGCGACGTTCTGGCCAAGGGGGCGGGCGAATTCCGTGCCGTCACCGGGCAGGGATTGCGGCGCGCGAGGATCGTGACCGGCCAGCGTCGAAAGCAGCATGGCGAGGTCGGCGACATTGCGGGCCATCGGCCCTTCGGTGCTGAGCTGGCTGAAGAAGATCTCGGGCGCGGGGCCCAGCGGCACCAGCCCGGCCGAGGGGCGCAGGCCATAGACATTGTTCCAGCCCGCCGGATTGCGCAGCGAGCCCATCATGTCGCTGCCATCGGCCAAGGGCAGCATGTCCAAGGCCAGCGCCACCGCAGCGCCGCCCGAGCTGCCGCCGGCGCTGCGGCCTTGGTCCCAGGCGTTCAGCGTGGTGCCGAAAAGCGAATTATAGGTATGCGAGCCAAGGCCGAATTCGGGCGTGTTGGTCTTGCCGATCAGGATAGCGCCGGCGCCGCGCAGCCGCTCGACCAGAATGGAATCGGCATGGGGCTGGCTGTCATGCAGCCCGCGATAACCGAAGGTGGTGGCGATGCCCGCGGTCGCGGTCAGGTCCTTGGGGGCCTGCGGAATGCCGTGCAGCCAGCCGCGCGAGCGGCCCGCCGCCAGCTCGGCATCGGCGGTTGCGGCCTCGATCATCAACACCGCGCGCGGGCGCAGCGAGACGATGGCGTTGACGGCGGGGTTCAGCGCCTCGATCCGGTCGAGAAAGGCGGCCATGACCTCGGTGCAGCTCAGCTTGCGGTCGTGGATGGCGCGGCTGAGTTCCAGCGCGGTCAGGGCGGTGATCTGGGCGGCAGATTGCGGAATCGGCATGAGAGACAGCCTAGCACGGCGCCGGGGCCGGGGAAATTCCCCGCACGGGCGGGGCCAAGGCTTGACCGCATGGCGGGGCGGGCCTAACAGGATGGCATGACCCGGACCACGCGCAACTTTGCCAACCGCTATTATCCGCTGCCCTGAGCAGCGGATTGTCCAGTCATGCGACCGCTGTGCCCCCAACGCCAGCGGTCCCGAATCCTTCCCCCGACCGGACGCTGGCTTCCATTCAGGAAATTGCCGATGTCTGATCCCCTCCCGCCCCTTTCCGTCCTGATCTTTGGCTTTGGCGCCTTTGGCCAGATGGCCGCGCGCGTGCTGGCGCCGCATCTGCCGGTCGCGATCTGCGATCCCGGCCCGTCCGCGCTGCAGATGGCGCAAGGGCTGGGCCTGCCGGTCGTCCCGCCCGAGGCGGCGCGGCAGTATGACATCGTGCTGCTGGCGGTGCCGGTCCCGGCGCTGGCGGCCTGTCTGGCCGGCATCGCCCCGCATCTGGCGGCGGGGCAACTGGTCGTCGATGTCTGCTCGGTCAAGGAGGGGCCGGCGGCGCTGATGCGCCGGCTGTTGCCCGAGGGGGTCGAGATCCTGGCCACACATCCGATGTTCGGCCCGCAAAGCATGCCGGCTGCGGTCCGGGGCGGGCGCATCGTCATCTGCCCGCTGCGCGGTCGGCGCTGGCGGCAGGTCGCGGGGTTCCTGCGCGGCGTGCTGGGGCTGCGGGTCATCCTGACCACGCCCGAGCATCACGACCGCCATGCCGCGCTGACGCAGGGGCTGACGCATCTGCTGGCCCGCGCGCTTGAGGATTTCCAGCCCCATCCGCGCATCCGCACCCGCAGTTTCGACCTGCTCTGCGAGGCGCTGGACATGGTGCGGGGCGACGCCCCCGAGGTCTATGAGGCGGTGACCGCCGCCAATCCCCATGTCGCGCCGCTGCGGGACAAACTGGCGCAGCTTTTGGCCGCAGCGGCGGCGCGGGCTTGATTTCCCGGCCCGCTCGGGGTCATTGGTTGCAAAGGAAACATTAATCCATCCCACCCTGCGGTTCGGCCATGCATCTTGAAACCTTTTTTCCCCATCGGCTTGCGGTCGTGGCCGAGGCGTTCTCGCGCCAGCTTGTCGCCGTCTATGGCCGTGACCACGGGTTGTCGCGCGAGGAATGGCGGCTGCTGTTTCTGCTGGAGAATGCGCGCATGCTGGATTCGCTGCAGCTGTCGCAGCGCACCTCGCTGGACAAGGTGCAGGTCAGCCGCGCCGCCTCGCGGCTTGAGGAAAAGGGGCTGATCACGCGCGAGGTGCTGGGATCGGACCGGCGGCTGCGCAATTACGCCATCACCGAACCCGGTGACGCGCTGTTCCGCCGCGCCTTTGGCGAGGTCGAGGCGCGCGCCAACGAGATCTTGCAGGCGATGCCCGCCCGCGATCTTGCGGCGCTGGAACGCGGCATTGCGGCGCTGGATCAGGCTATTGCCCGCGTCACCCAGCCCGAAACCGGGCATGGCACGCAATTCCCGCGCCCAAGCCGAACCGGGGCCGGGGCGGATTAATCCTTGCCGCCGCTCAGCCGGGTCAGGGCGCGATCCAGCGCCCCGGCCTCGGGGCCAAGCTCGGCGATAAGGTCTGCCTGAAAGCCGGTGGCGATCTGGCTCAGCCGGTGCATCAGCGCGCGGCCCTGACCGGTCAGTTCCAGCGCCACCAGCCGCCGGTCGCGGTCATGGCCGGATTTCTGCACCAGCCCCGCCTGTTCCAGCCGCGAGGCGGCGCGGCTGACCATGGATTTGTCCAGATGCACGCGGGCATGGATGTCGCGCACGCTGACCGCGCCAGAGCGGTCCAGATGCGCCAGCACCCGCCATTCGGGCACGGTCAGCCCGGCCTCGGCCTCGTATAGCGCGGCGAATCGGCGGCTGATCCGCGTCGCCGCCACATTCAGGCGATAGGGCAGGAAGCTTTCCAGATCAAAGCTCATGCGGGTTTCCTTTTTGCCCAGATCACCAGAGATTCGTTGCGGATACAACAAAAACCGCGGGCCGCCCGATTGGCGTTGACTTTGTTGCGAATGCAACGTTAATGTCGTTGCAACAGCAATGACATCGACATCTGGGAGGATGGCCCATGACCAAGCATGACCTGCCCGCCGGCATGATCCGCGCCACCGGCACGACCGGCACCCATGCGGGCTATATGCCGGGTTTTGGCAATGATTTCGAAACCGAGGTCCTGCCCGGCGCGCTGCCGCAGGGCATGAACAGCCCGCAGAAATGCAATTACGGCCTTTACGGCGAGCAGCTTTCGGGCACGGCCTTTACCGCCAATCCGCCGGAACGGACCTGGTGTTATCGCATCCGCCCCTCGGTCAAGCATTCGGCGCGCTATGCGCGGATCGCGCTGCCCTATTGGAAGACGGCGCCGAATGTGCTGGAGGATGTGACAAGCCTTGGCCAGTATCGCTGGGACCCGCTGCCGCTGGGGGCTGAAAAACTGACCTGGCTGACCGGCATGCGGACCATGACCACGGCGGGGGATGTCAACACCCAGGTGGGCATGGCGACCCATATCTATCTGGTCACGCAATCGATGCAGGACGAGTATTTCTTTTCGGCCGACAGCGAATTGCTGGTCGTCCCGCAAGAGGGACGGCTGCGTTTCGCGACCTAGCTGGGGATCATCGACATCGAACCCAAGGAGATCGCGATCATCCCGCGCGGGCTGGTTTACCGCGTCGAGGTGCTTGAGGGACCCTGCCGGGGTTTTGTCTGCGAAAACTATGGCCAGAAATTCGAGCTGCCCGGCCGTGGCCCGATCGGCGCCAATTGCATGGCCAATCCGCGCGACTTCAAGGCCCCGGTCGCGGCCTATGAGGACCGCGAGGTGCCCTCAAGGCTGGTGGTGAAATGGTGCGGCCAGTTCCACGAGACCCGGATCGGCCAAAGCCCGCTGGACGTGGTTGCCTGGCACGGCAATTACGCGCCCTATAAATACGATCTGCGCAGCTATTGCCCGGTCGGTGCAATCCTGTTCGACCATCCCGACCCGTCGATCTTTACCGTGCTGACCGCGCCTTCGGGCGTGCCGGGGACCGCCAATATCGACTTTGTGCTGTTTCGCGAACGCTGGATGGTGGCCGAGAACACTTTCCGCCCGCCATGGTACCACAAGAACATCATGTCCGAGCTGATGGGCAATATCTATGGCCAGTATGACGCCAAGCCGCAGGGCTTTGTTCCGGGCGGCATGAGCCTGCACAACATGATGCTGCCGCATGGCCCGGACCGGCAGGCATTCGAGGGGGCCTCGAATGCGGAGCTGGGGCCTGAAAAGCTGGACAACACCATGTCCTTCATGTTCGAGACCCGCTTCCCGCAGCACCTGACCGAATTCGCCGGCAAGGAAGCCCCTTTGCAGGACGATTACATCGACTGCTGGGACAGCCTGGAAAAGAAGTTCGACGGAACCCCCGGGGTCAAGTGATCCGCAAAGGCGCCCTTTGCCTTTCCAAGCTGCGGAGAGGAGTGATGCCGGTGCGTTGCGCGCCGGCATTTTCGTTTTAATTCAGCGACGTTTGTCGCATATGCAACATTTAATAGTTGCATATGAAACAATATCTGATATGCAGATCGCAAGCAGGGGCGTTGCGCCCGCGCGCCCTTGGGCGCCATCCGGAAGGATCAGCGACAGGAGGAAGAAACGTGCCGACGGATGCGACACCGCCGCGCAGCTGGGTTGCGGCTGCCAATGACCCGGGATGCGATTTCCCGTTGCAGAACCTGCCTTACGGGGTGTTCTCGGCCGGGGCGGAGCCGCCGCGCTGCGGGGTTGCCATCGGTGACATGATCGTCGATCTGGTCGCCTGCGAGGCGCGCGGGCTGGTCAACGCGGGCGGGACCTTTGCCGCGCCGCAACTGAATGATTTCATCGCGCAGGGGCGGGCGGTCTGGGACCGGACCCGCGCCCGGCTGAGCGCGCTGCTGGCCGAGGACGGCGACAAGAGCGTGCCGCTGGTTCCGATGGCGCAAGCCCGGCTGCACCTGCCGATCCGGGTCAGCGAGTTCACCGATTTCTATGCCTCGAAAAACCATGCCTTCAATGTGGGCGTGCTGTTTCGCGGCCCCGAAAATGCGCTGCCGGCGCAATGGACGCATATGCCCATCGGCTATAACGGCCGGGCTTCGTCGGTGGTGGTTTCAGGGACGCCGATCCGCCGGCCCATGGGGCAGGTCCGGGGTCAGGCCGGGCCGGAATGGACGGCCTGCCGGCGTCTGGACCTTGAGCTGGAGCTGGGCGCGATCATCGGCGCCGACAGCCCGATGGGTGCGCGTGTCAGCGTTGCGCAGGCCGAGGAAATGATCTTTGGCTATGTGCTGCTGAACGACTGGTCGGCGCGCGACATTCAGGCCTGGGAATACCAGCCGCTTGGGCCGTTCCAGTCCAAGGCGCTTGGCACCACCATCAGCCCCTGGATCGTGACCCAGGCCGCATTGGAGCCGTTCCGCTGCGCGGGGGCCGAGCGGGTGAACCCGCTGCTGCCCTATCTGGCCGAGGAGCGGCCGGGCTTTTACGACATGACCATCGGCTGGACCATGAATGGCCAGCCGATGGGGCGGACAAACTATAACGTCATGTATTATTCCAGCGCCCAGCAACTGGCCCATCACACCACCTCGGGCTGCCCGATGCGGGTGGGCGATCTGCTGGGGTCGGGGACGATTTCGGGGTCCGGCCTGGAACAGACCGGGGCGCTGCTGGAGATGACGCAGGGCGGCCAGATCCCGGTCATGGTGAATGGCCAGCCCCGCCAATTCATCGAGGATGGCGATGAGGTCGGACTTTACGCCTTTGCCCAGGGGCAGGGCTATCGCATCGGCTTTGGTCCCTGCACGGGGCGGGTTCTGCCCGCGACGCCGTGACCATGGCGGTGGTGCTGCATGACTATTGGCGCTCGACCGCGTCTTATCGGGTGCGGATCGCGCTGGCGCTGAAGGGTGTGGCCTATCGGCGGGTGCCGGTCGATCTGGTGTCCAGCGCCCAGCTCGGTGCGGCGCATCTGGCACTGAACCCGCAGGGGCTGGTGCCGGTTCTGGAAATCGACGGGCTGGTGCTGACCCAGTCGCTGGCGATCATCGAATATCTGGACGAAACCCGCCCCGACCCGGCGCTGCTGCCCACGGGGCAGGGGGCGCGGGCGCAGGTCCGGGCCATGGCGCTGGCCATCGCCTGCGAGACGCATCCGCTGTCGAACCTGTCCGTCCTGCAGCGGATCGAGGCGCTGGCCGGTCCCGCTGCGCGCGCGGCATGGAATCGCGGCAATATCGCCGCCGGGCTGGCGGCCTTTGAACGGCTTCTGGACCATCCGGGTTTTGACGGGCGGTTCTGCCATGGCGGCAGCCCGGGCATCGCCGACTGCGTGCTGATCCCCCAGCTTTACAACGCCACGCGCTGGGGCGTGGAGTTCGAGCATCTGATGCGGATCCGCGCGGTGGCGGCGCATTGCGCGGCGCATCCCGCCTTTGCCGCCGCCCGGCCCGAGAATTACGACCCTTCGCCACGCGCGAAGCAACAACAGGGAGAGAGAAAATGAAATCACTGAAATTCGCACTGGCCAGCCTGCTTCTGTCTGTCGCACCCGCGCTGGCCGAGGAACTGGTCATGTCGTCCTGGCTGCCGCCCAAGCATCCGATCGTCGTGAACGCCTTCAAGCCCTGGGCCGAAGAGGTCGAAAAGGTGACCGAGGGTCGCGTCACCGTGCGCATCATGGGCAAGCCCCTTGGCAGCCCGCCCGCGCATTTCGACATGGCCCGCGACGGGGTGGCCGACATCACCTATGGGCTGCATTCCTTTACCGAGGACGACCGCTTCAACCGCGCGCGTTTGGGCCAGTTCAGCTTTCTGGGCGATGATGCCATCGCCAACTCGAAAGCATATTGGGCGATCTATGGCGGCCAGATGGATGCCGCGGGCGAACATCAGGGCACGCATCTGCTGGGCCTGTTCATGCACGGGCCGGGGCTTTTGTACAACAACAAGCGCAAGATCGGGGCCGTGGCCGACCTGCAAGGGCTGAAGCTGCGCGTGCCGGGCGGCTATGGCGGCGATCTGGTCGGCGCGCTTGGGGCGACGCCCTTGTTCATGTCCTCGCCCGAGGTCTATGAAAAGCTGTCGCGCGGGGTGATCGACGGCGTGGCCTTTACCTATGAGGCGATCACCGCCTTCAACCTGACCGACCATCTGAAATACGCCATGACCGTGCCGGGCGGCGTCTACAACACCACCTGGTTTCTGGTCGTGAACGAGGACAAGTGGAACAGTCTGTCCGAGGCCGACCGCACCGCCATCGACGCCATTTCCGGCGCCGCCTTTGCCGAGCGGGTCGGCAAGGCCTGGAACGATGCCGATGCCGCCGCCCGGGCCGAGATCGGCGACCGGATCGCCTTCGATGAGGCCTCGCCCGAGGTGGTTGCGGCCCTGCGCGCAACCGCCGGCAAGCTGGAACAGAAATGGGCCGAGGGCCTTGGCGAGGGGCATGACGGTCTGGCCGCACTGGCCGAGTTCCGCAAGGCCACCGGGGTCGCACCGGAATGAACGAGCCGGTTCCCGACATGATCCCCGGTCGGGTGCCGCATCGGCAGGCGCCCTGGTACCGGGCGCTTGCCGTGATCGCGGCGGTGCTGATCGCGCTGATGATCGGCGTGACCTGCATCGACGTGATCGGGCGCTACCTGATGAACCGGCCCTTTGGCGGCGCCTATGAGCTGACGCAGATCCTGCTGGCGGCGCTGGTCTTTGTGGCGCTGCCGCTGACCACGGCCGATGGTGGCCATGTCGAGGTCGATCTGGCGCTGCATCTGTTTCCGAAACCCGTGCAGCGGCTGATGGGGCGGCTGGCGGGCTGGGTCTCGGCCTTGGCGCTGGGATATTTCGCCTGGCGGCTGGCGCTGATCGGGCTGGACCAGTGGCATGAGGGGACGCGCAGCGCCTCGCTGATGCTGCCGATGGCGCCTTTGGCTTTCCTTGCGGCGGCAAGCTGCGCGGTCTCGGCCATCATTTTGCTGCTGCCCCGCAAGGAGACGCCATGATCACCTCATTGATCGCCTTCGCCATCCTGCTGGGGATGGTTTTCGTCCGCGTGCCCATCGCATTCGCCATGGCGATCGTGGGCGGCATCGGCTTCGCGCTGCTGCGCGGCTGGGCGCCAGCAGGGGCCATGGTCGGCAATGCGGTGTTCGAGACCGGGCTGAACTATTCGCTGTCGGTGGTGCCCCTGTTCATCTTCATGGGCAATGTGCTGGCCGGGTCCGGCATCGCGCAGGGGCTGTTTTCCGCCGCCGACCGGGTATTCGGGCGGATGCGCGGCGGGCTGGCCATGGCGACGATCCTGTCCTGCGGCGGCTTTTCGGCGGTCTGCGGATCGTCCCTGGCTACCGCCGCCACCATGTCCAAGGTCGCCATGCCCTCGATGCGGCGGTTCGGCTATTCGGACAGTCTGGCCACCGGCGCCATCGCGGCGGGGGGCACGCTGGGGATCCTGATCCCGCCCTCGGTCGTGCTGATCATCTTTGGGCTGCTGACCGAGGCCGATATCGGCAAGCTGTTTCTGGCCGGCATCATTCCGGGCATCGTCGGCATCATCGGCTATCTGCTGGCGGTGATGGCCGCGGTGCGGCTGAAGCCGGAACTGGCCCCCGAGGTCGGCGAGGTGGTGCCGATGACCCGGCAGGACGCGATCAGCGTCGTCGCCGTGCTGGCGCTGTTCGCGTTCATCATGATCGGCATCTATGGCGGGCTGTTCACACCCATCGAGGCCGCCGGCATGGGCGCATTCGCCGCGCTGGTCATTGCCGCCCTGACCGGCGGGCTGACGCGCGCCGCGCTGTGGGGGGCGTTTCTGGACAGCGCCACCGCCTCGGCGATGATCTTTGCCATCATCATCGGGGCCGAGATCTTCAGCAATTTCGTGACCTTTGCCGGGCTGCCCGACAGCCTGTCGATGATCGTCGAGGATCTGGGCCTGTCGGCATGGACGGTGCTGTTGCTGATCGTGCTGATCTATCTGGTGCTGGGCTGCTTTCTGGAAAGCCTGTCGATGATCCTGCTGACGGTGCCGGTGTTTTATCCGGTCATTGCCAATCTGGATTTCGGGCTGGCGGTGCTGGCCGACCCGGATGCGGTGCTGATCTGGTTCGGGATCATCGTCGTCGTGGTGACCGAGATCAGCCTGATCACACCGCCCATCGGCATGAATGTCTTTGTGCTGCGCTCGGTCCTGCCGGATGTGGCGCTGGGGACGATCTTTCGCGGCGTCTATGTGTTCTGGGTCGCCGATATCGTCCGGCTGGCGGTGATCATCTTTGTGCCGGTGCTGTCGCTGTGGCTGGTCAGCTAGGTCGAGGCATCATCCGAAACGCTGCGCTGGCCAAGGCCCCCACCGCTTAGTCGGCGCAGCGACTGGCCCAGTTTCGCCTCGGCCTCGCGGATTTCCTGCGCGGCGCGGCGGATATAGGTCAGATGCTCGTGCGCGGCGGCGCGCGCGGCATCGGGGTCGCGGTCCAGGATCGCCTGCGCGATGGCGCGGTGCTGGTCGCGCAGCAATTCGCGGATGGCGGGAATGGTGAACATGCGGCCGCGATTCTGGATCACGTCGCTGCGCAGGATCCCCGACAGCGCCCGCATCATCTGCAACAGCACCAGATTGTGGCTGGCCTCATATATGGCCAGATGCAGGGCGGCGTCGGCCTCGGCCTCATCATCGGGATCGGCGCCGGCATGGGCGGTCTCGATGGCGGCAAGGCAATCGGCGATCATCTGGCGGTCGATGTCATTGGCGCGGATGGCGGCCAGCGCGGCGGCCTGACTTTCCACCACGTCGCGAAACTCCAGATAATCATCCGCCAGTTCGGGCGAGGCCGCCAGCAGCGCGATCAGCGGATCGGTGATCGCTGCCGCCCCAATTGGGGCCACGCGGGTGCCGACGCCGCGTTCGGCGATCAGCAGCCCGCGATCCTCAAGCAGTTTCAGCCCGTCGCGCAGGGTCGGGCGCGAGACGTTCAGCCGCGCCGCCAGTTCGCGCTCGGGCAAAAGATATTCCTCGGGGCGCAGGGCGCCCTCAAGGATCAGCTTTTCGATATGGCGGGCGACGGTTTCCGCCGCGCGCCGGGTCTTGAGAATGTCGTCGCCCATGATCGTGCTATCATCGGGCAAGTCCGGTCGAGGCGCAACTATGTGGTAAAGCCATCGGGCCGGTTGACATGCGTGGTCAAATAATTTTACCACATCGGCCAAGCCAGAGACGAGGAGGAGGCGCCCGTGTCCAGCATCGCCATGCCAGACCCCGATCCGCGCGTGCTGTCACGCGCGCCGCAGATTGTCGCCGCCCTGCGCGGCGTGCTGCCCGATGATGCGGTGATTTCCGATCTTGAGGAAACCCGCGCCTATGAATGCGACGCGCTGACCGCCTATCGCTGCCCGCCCTTGGCGGTGGTCCTGCCGCGCACGACCGCGGAGGTCGCGGCGGCGATGCGGGTCTGTCATGACATGCGGGTGCCGGTGGTGCCGCGCGGTGCGGGCACTTCGCTGGCCGGGGGCGCGCTGCCCACCGCCGACAGCGTGGTCATCGGCACCATGCGCCTGCGCGACGTGCTGGAGATCGACACGGCGAACCGTTTTATCCGCGTGCAGACCGGGGTGACCAACCTGTCGGTCAGCGCCGAGCTGGAAGCGCAGGGGTTCTTTTATGCGCCCGATCCGTCCTCGCAGCTGGCCTGCACCATCGCGGGCAATATCGCGATGAATTCGGGCGGCGCGCATTGCCTGAAATACGGCGTCACCACCAACAACCTGATGGGCGCCACGGTGGTCCTGACCACCGGCGAGGTGATCGAGCTGGGCGGCCCGGAAATGGGGCCCGCCGGACTGGATCTGCTGGGCCTTTTCTGCGGCTCCGAGGGCCAGCTTGGCATCGTGACCGAGGCCACGCTGAAGATCCTGCCCCGCCCCGAGGGCGCGCGCCCGGTGCTGATCGGTTTTGACGATGCCGAGGTGGCGGGCGAATGCGTGGCGCGGATCATCCGTTCGGGCGTGCTGCCGGTCGCCATCGAATATATGGACGAGCCCTGCCTGCGCGCGGTCGAGCAATTCGCCCATGCCGGCTATCCGAAATGCGCCGCCGTGCTGGTGGTCGAGGTCGAGGGCTCGGCCCAGGAAATCGCCTTTCAACTGGGCAAGATCCGCGAGATTGCCGATGCGCTGAACCCGGTCGAGTTCCGCGAAAGCCGCAATGCCGATGACGCGGCGGCGATCTGGAAGGGGCGCAAGTCGGCCTTTGGCGCCATGGGGCGTCTGGGTGATTACATCTGTCTGGACGGCACGGTGCCGGTCGGCAAGCTGCCCTATACGCTGAAAATGATCGGCGAGTTGTCGCGCCAGCACGGGCTTGAGGTCGCCAATGTCTTTCACGCCGGCGACGGCAACATGCACCCGCTGATCCTGTTCAACGCCAACAAGCCCGGCGATCTGGAACGGGCCGAGGCCTTTGGCAATGACATCCTGCGGCTTTGCGTCGAGGTCGGCGGCTGCCTGACCGGCGAGCATGGCGTCGGCATCGAAAAGCGCGACCTGATGGGGGTGCAATATGCCCCGGACGATCTGGCGATCCAGATGCAGGTCAAGGACCTGTTCGATCCGCGCTGGCTGTTGAACCCGGCCAAGGTGTTTCCGCTGGACGCAAGCCAGCCCCATCGCGACAGGGCGGCGGCCGAATGACCATGACCCCCAGGAATGAGGCCGAACTGGCCGAACTGATCGCGGCCCGCCATGCGGCGCGCGCGCCCCTGCGCATCACGGGCGGCGGCACCCGCGTGCAGATGGCGCATCTGGCGGGTGACGATCTGAATGTCTCGGGCATTTCGGGCGTCGTGACCTATGCGCCGGGCGAGATGACGCTGATCGCGCGCCCCGGCACCTCGCTGGCTGAAATCGAGACCATGCTGGCCGCCGAGGGGCAGGCGCTTGCCTTTGAGCCGCCGGATATGCGCGGGCTGCTGGGCGGGAATGGCGTGCCGACCATCGGCGGGGTCGTCGCCGCCAATGCCTCGGGGCCGAGGCGGCTTTTCGCCGGGGCCTGCCGCGATCACCTTCTGGGCCTGCGGCTTGTCGACGGGCGCGGCCGGGTGCTGAAAAACGGCGGCCGGGTGATGAAGAACGTCACCGGCCTTGATCTGGGCAAGCTGATCTGCGGCGCCCATGGCACGCTTGGCGTGCTGACCGAGGTGGCGCTGAAAACCCTGCCGTTGATGCCCGAGCGCATGACGCTGGCCATTCATGGCGTCACGGCCACTGATGCGGTCGGCCTGTTCTCGGCGGCGCTGGCCACGCCCTATGAGGTGACCGGCGCGGCGTTCCATGATGGCCGCGCATGGCTGCGGATCGAGGGGCTGGCCCAGCCGCAGCTCAGCTATCGCCGCGATCGCCTGCTCGGGCTGTTCGCGGGCCGCGAGGTCGAGGAACTGGACGGTCCCGCCAGCACGGCGCTGTGGCGCGATCTGCGTGATGGGGCACATTTTTCCGGCACTGAGGCGCCCTTGTGGCGGGTGCTGGTCAAGCCGACCGACGCGCCGCGCATCGCCGCCGCGCTTGAGGCTTTGGGCGGGGCGACCTCGCTCGATTGGGGCGGGGGGCTGATCTGGTATTCCGGCCCCGGCGCGGCACCTGCGGTGCGGGGCATCGCCCCCCATGCCACGCTGATCCGGCGCGGCGGGCTAGGGGGCGCGGCATTCCCGCCGCAAGCCGCCCCGGTCGCGGCGCTGTCCCAAGGGTTGCGGCGGACCTTCGATCCGGCGGCGATCCTGAACCCCGGCTTGATGGAGGGCTGAGATGCAGACGAATTTCACCCCCGCGCAACTGGCCGATCCCGGCACTGCCCGCGCCAATGAGATCCTGCGCAGCTGCGTCCATTGCGGGTTCTGCACCGCCACCTGCCCGACCTACAAGGTCTTGGGGGACGAGTTGGACAGCCCGCGCGGGCGCATCTACCTGATCAAGGACATGCTGGAAAACAACCGTGTGCCGGATGCGAAAACCGTCGGCCATATCGACCGCTGCCTGAGCTGTCTCAGTTGCATGACGACCTGTCCCTCGGGCGTGCATTACATGCATCTGGTTGATCACGCGCGGGAATATATCGAAAAGAACTACCACCGGCCCCTTGGCGACCGGGCGCTGCGCTGGATTTTGTCGCGCATTCTGCCCTATCCGGGGCGGTTTCGGCTGGCGCTGTTCGGCGCGAAACTGGCACGGCCCTTTCGGCGGCTGGTGCCGGATCAGCGGCTGCGGGCGATGCTGGACATGGCGCCCAGGGACATCCCGCCGCCCAGCCTGAACGACACGCCGCAGGTCTTTGCCGCGCAAGGTCCGCGCCGCAAGCGGGTGGCGCTGCTGGTCGGCTGCGCGCAAAGGGCGCTGAACACCGATATCAACGACGCGACCACCCGGCTTTTGCGCCGCCATGGCTGCGAGGTGGTCATTCCCAAGGGCGTCGGCTGCTGCGGGGCGCTGACCCATCACATGGGCCGCACCGATGAAAGCCATGCCTCGGCTGCGGCGAATATCCGCGCGTTGATGGCCGAGATTGCGGGCGAGGGGCTGGATGCGGTGGTCATCAACACCTCGGGCTGCGGGACCACGGTCAAGGATTACGGGCATATGTTCGAAAATGACCCGCTGGCTGCGGAGGCGGCCAAGGTCGCCGGGCTGGCCCGCGATGTGTCCGAGGTCATGGCCGATCTGGGGCTGTCCGGCGCCACCCATGCCCCGCCTTTGCGCGTCGCCTATCACGCCGCCTGTTCCTTGCAGCACGGCCAGCAGATCAAGGCCACGCCCAAGGAACTGCTGGCTGCCGCCGGGTTCACGGTGCTTGAGCCAAAGGACAGCCATATCTGCTGCGGCTCGGCCGGGACCTATAACCTGATGCAGCCCGAAATCTCGGGCGAGCTGAAGCGGCGCAAGGTCGCCACGCTCGAGGTGCTGACCCCGCAGGTCATCAGCGCCGGAAATATCGGCTGCATGATGCAGATCGGCTCGGGGACCGGGGTGCCGGTCGTCCATACGGTCGAGCTTTTGGACTGGGCGACGGGCGGGCCACGCCCCCGGGCACTGGAGGCGGATTAGGGCGCGATCGGGGTCCAGATCACTTCGTCCAGACGCGGCGCGCCGGTGGCCAGCATGACCAGCCGGTCGAACCCCAGCGCGCAGCCCGAGGCCGGGGGCATCTGCGCCAATGCGGCCAGAAAATCCTCGTCCAGCGGATAGCGTTCGCCGTAGACGCGGGCTTTCTCGTCCATTTCCAGCAGAAAGCGGCGGCGTTGCTCGGCGGGGTCGGTCAGCTCGCCAAAGCCGTTCGCGAGTTCGACCCCGCAGGCGTAAAGCTCGAACCGCTCGGCCTCGCGCGGCTCATCCGGGGCGCGGCGGGCCAGTGCCGCCTCGGCCGCCGGATAGCGGTCAAGGATCAGGGGCCGGCCATGGCCCAGATGCGGCTCGACCTTTTCGACAAGGACGCGCGACAGGATGTCGGACCAGCCGTCGTCATCGGCCAGCCGGATGCCCCGCGCCGTTGCCTGCGCGCGCAAGGCACCCGCATCGGTTTCCGCGCCCGCGCAGGTCGCCAGCAGGTCGATGCCCGCAAATTCAAGAAATGCCTGCGCCACCGTCATCACCTCGGGCGCGGCATAGGGATCGCAGCTCAGGCCGCGGAACTGCAACTGTTCGGCCCCCGCCGCCTCGGCGGCAAGACGCAGGAAATGCGCGCAATCGTCGAAAAGCTGGCGGTAATCCGCGCCCGAATCCATATCGGCGCGATACCATTCCAGCATGGTGAATTCCGGGCTGTGCAGTGGCCCGCGTTCGCGGTTGCGCCAGACATGGGACAGCGAGAAGATCCGCTCCTCACCCGCCGCCAGCAGCTTTTTCATCGCGAATTCGGGGCTGGTATGCAGATACATCCGGCGCGGCTGGCCGTCATTGCCGATCTGTTGGGTGGCAAAACCGTGCAGATGCGCCTCGTTTCCCGGGCTGATCGCCAGCGCGCCGGGGTCGATTTCCAGAAAACCCTGCGCGCCCAGCCAGTCGCGGATCGCCGACTGGATGCGGTTTCGCGCCAGCAGAAGCGGCCTGCGCCCGGCATGGCGGTCGCGGTCCCACCACGGGGTTTCGGTCTGATTTGCCATGGTCCTGCCCCCCGATTGCGCGAAATCGCTTGCGTCTGGCGCTGCGGCGCGAAACGCGCTATGGGACGCCATCTTTGCCGGCCCCATGGATAGCCGGCCCCCCGGAATTTGAAAAGCAGGCAAGGAATCCCGCCTTGAAAGTCATCGCCTCAAGCCTTCGCAAAGGCAATGTCGTCGAAATCGACGGCCGTCTTCATGTCGTCCTGACGGCGACCAACTTCCACCCCGGCAAGGGCACGCCGACGACGCAGGTCGACCTGCGCCGCATCTCGGACGGCAACAAGGTCTCCGAGCGCTGGAAGACCACCGAGCAGGTCGAGCGCGCCCATGTCGATGAGCGCGAATACGACTATCTTTACGAGGATGGCGAAGGCTTCCACTTCATGGAGCCGGAAAGCTATGAGCAGGTCGTGGTGTCGCCCGACGTGGTCGGCGACGACAAGGTGTTCCTTGAGGACGGGATTCGCGTTTTCCTGCAGGTCCATAACGGCGTCGTCATCGCCATCGAGCTGCCGCAGCGCGTGACCGTCGAGGTCGCCGAGACCGAGCCTGTGGTCAAGGGTCAGACGGCTTCGTCCAGCTACAAACCCGCCGTGGCGCATAACGGCGTGCGCATCATGGTGCCGCCGCATATCGGCGTGGGCACCAAGGTGATCATCAACACCGCCGACCTGACCTATGTCGAGCGCGCGAAAAGCTGAAAGATCGGGGGGCTGAGGCCCCCCTTTTCATTGCAGGGTCAGCGCCCCCGCCCATGCGGATTCGGCGCGGGTCATGATGCGGTGCAACTGCCGCAGGGGCAGGGGGGCGGCCTCGTCATCGGCAAGCGCGGCGACAAAGGCGGTCAGCGCGCCGAACAGGGGCAGGGGGGCGGCCTCGTCATCGGCAAGCGCGGCGACAAAGGCGGTCAGCGCGCCGAACTTGTCCAGCATGTCGATCAGCGCAAGAATTTGCGTCGCGCCGGTCCGGCCCGAGAATGCTTCGGGACGCAACTCGACCGGCCACCATGGGATGGCCGCAAGCGGGGCAAGGGCTTTGGCGATGTTGCCAGCGGCAATCCCCCCGGTCAGCAGAACGCGCAAGGGGTCTTGAAATTCCGGCTGTCTGCCGGGGATGATCGGGCGCAATTCCCCCTGAATGGCCAGCCCGGGTTGCAGATGCAGGACCGCGCCGGACAGCGCGTTCTCGACAATGTTCAGGTCGCGCAATGCGGCCGGGTTGCCGGTCTGCAGCAGCATGCGCATCTGGTCGCGCTGTGTGCTTTCGATGGCCAGAGAGATCTCTTCGTCCGCGTCCCCGCCGATCAGCCGCGCCAATGCGGGGGCAAAGACCGGCATGACCTGCAACGAGACCGCAGGCCAATTCATGCCAAGGGGCATTCGGGCCAGAGCGGCGCGCCATTCGATGAGTGATTGCGCGACAAAGGGCGCGGATTTCAGGTTGTGGATGGATTCGTCAAAGGCGCGGCCATGGGGCGTGTTCAGCTGGCCGGTGACCGTAAGCAGCATCAGGGCGATATCGACCGGGACGGAACGGCCTTGGCGCATGGGCGCAGCGACCTCGGACCGACCTGATGCCACCAGCCATTCCGCCAGATCCGCACCAAAGGCCGACAGTCGGTCGTCATCGGTCGCCAGCAGCGCCAGCGCCGCCAGATAGGCGGGGTGATGCATCGGCTCACTTATGGACTGGGGCCCGGCGCTAGTCAAAATCCCGTCGATAAGGTCTTGGGTCAACGGCAGCGCGGCTTCGGCAAGCTGTTCGAACTGTCCGGTCGCAAAGAGCGATTGCGCCAGCGCCGCCGAATCCGCGGCGGTCATCTTCTGTGCGGGCGCGATTGGCGGCGCGGCGAAACTGGCCTCCTCGGCGACCACCGAGGTTTCAAGCCCGTGGGTGCGCTGCGTCTCGCGCCGTTTTCTGAGCGCGCGGTTGCGGGCCGGACCATGCAGATGCGCAATTTCATCGCTGCGCAGAACATGGCCCTGCGCCTCGCGCAGCCGGGCTTGAACGTGGGCGGGCAGGTCTCCCGCGGCGGCGCCCAGATGCAGGGCAAAGTCGTGCAACTGCTCGGCATCCTCGGGTAGATCGGCATCGCCGGCCAGAATGGCGTAATATTTCGCATCGAACGTGGCCCCCGGCTGGCTTGCGCCGGGGCCATTTGTGAACCAGTCGGCGGCGGCGCGAGCGACCTCACGCCCGGCGGGCGCGGCCAATATCTGCGGCAGCATCAGCCGGCGCAGATCGGGCAGATGCTCCAGCACCGCGCTGCCGGGATCGGGGCGGCGCACCAGCCAGACCTGCGAGGCAAGGCGGTCGAACAGCGCCTGCGCCTGCGCGGGCGGCATTGGTGTCGCAAGGCCGCAAGGCCCGGCCAGAAGCCCGGAAATCTGCGCCGGCTCGATCCGGCGCAGGACCAGCCCGGGATTGGCCAGCGGCTTCAGTTCCGCATCCGCCAGCCGCTCGAGGATGCGGGTATAGAGAAAGCACTGCCGCATTTCCGCATCCAGCCCGGCGCGGCTATCCACGTCATCGCCGCGCATCAGGCCGGTGATCTCGTCGCGGGGCTTGTCGCGGCAAAAGATCGCGAGGACCTCGATCACCAGCGGGTTCGAGCCGAATTCCGCGATCAGGTCGGGGATCAGATCCTCATGCGCGATGCCCAGGCGGCGGAACATGTCGCGCAGCTTGGCGCGGCCGGCGCGGGTGCCCAGCTCATCCAGCTCGATCACGCCCAGCGTGGCAAGGTCCTGCGGCATCTCGGTCAGGGTCTCGGTCGAGCGGCCCGACAGGATCACCCGCAGCGCGGCAAAACCGCCATGATCGCGCAGGGTGCGCAGCCATTCGGCGATCTGCGCGACGCGCTGTGGGCCAAGCACCAGCGCCTCCTCGAACGTGTCGATCACGATCACCAGCGCCCGGTCGTGCATACCTGCCCCGGCCAGAAGTTCGCGCAGCCCCGACATGGCGCCAAAGATGGCGCTGGCGGCGGCCTCGATGTCGATCGGTCCTTGCGACAGCGCCATGGCGTTGCGGATCTGCGCGCGCAACCCGGCAATGCCGGCGTCAAGCGCGGGCAGGGCATAGCCGATCTGGCGCAGAAGCTCTTGCGCCAGAGCCACCTGATCGCCCATGCGCAGCGCCGCGCGGTCCAGATCGAACTGCGCCAGAACCACCTCGTTCGCGCTGTTCAGGCTGCGGCGCAACTGTTCGAGCAGCGCCGATTTCCCGGTGCCGCCGATCCCCGCGATCAGCAGGGTCGGAACGCCGTCGGGAATGGCATCCGCAAGCCGCCGGATGGCGCCGGTGCCCGGCTTGGGCAGGGTGCCGGTCAGGGCGAAATCGCGTAGCGCCGCCAGTTCGCGCGTGCGGCCGCGAAAGCGGTCGGGCAGCACGGCCTGCGCGGCCTTTGCCGTGCGCCGCTGCATGATCGCGTGCTGAAGCCGCCGCCTTGCATCGCCATCCGCGAGCCAGTCGGGCAGGACAGCCCCGGACGAGCCGATCAGCTCCAGCATCTTGAAGAGCGCGATCAGGCGGTCATCGGGCAGGCTGGTGGTGCGGCCGGCCAGAAGCCGGCGCAGATCGGCGCGCGGGCCGGGCGCCAGCAGGTCGAGGGCGGCGCGGCCAAGCTCATCGCCCTCGCGCGGCCGGGTCGCGGCAAGATGCGCGACGCGCGCCGGGCCGGGGGGCGGCAGCAGGGTCAGGCCCGCGCGCCGCGCATCCTCGCTGAGCGACCAGAGCCAATCCGGCCCGAAGGCGGTTTCGACCGACAGCGCCGCCAGTTCGGCGAGGTCCCGGGCGTAGTCCTTGCCCTCGACATCCAGCAGCTCGCGCGGGTCGAAGACGCCCAGAACGGCGGCCCGGATCAGCACCTCGTCGGGCAGCGCGCCCCGCATCATGTCCAGTTCCTCGCGGCTTTCAGATAGATCCCGGCCAGCACATCCGACAGTCGCTCCAGCCGGGGTCGGCTGGCGCCGGTTTCGGCCAGCAGGTCGGCGGCGGCCTGGATCAGCTGGCCGTGGCGGCGGATCTCGTCGGGCAGGGGGGCGATGCCGTGGCTGGTCAGCAGATGGGCGATGCAGGTCTCGATATCCTGCTGGTCGATATTGTCGGGGGCGGCGATGTCCTCGGTCGCGGCCCTGAGCGGGTCAAGACCCGGCAGCGGCGCGGAAAGCCCGATCAGCAGCACCCGGATCCGGTCGCTGCGCTGCGCCTCGGCGTAAAGCAGGTCCAGAAAATCCCGCGCCGAGGTTTGCGGAATATCGCCCTGACCCAGCTGGTCCAGCACCAGCCACAGCAGGCGCGAGGGCGCGGTGTCGGTTTGCAGCAGGTCATAAAGCGATCTGCGGAAATCCGGAAAAAGCCGCGAGGTGAGCCATGCGGCATCGGTACCATGCGGGGTTTCGGGCTGGGGCAGGGCAGCGATCAACTCGGGGCGGGCACCGGCGCGATCAAGAATCAGCGCCGCCAGATCGCGGGCCGAGGGCGGCAGCGCCGCAGGTGACAGGCTGACGATGACATGCTGCCCGGCCTCGACGCAATCGCGCAGCAGCTCGGCCGAAAATGTCTTGCCGCTGCGCGGGGCGCCGCGCAGATAGAGGACCGGGCGCTCGGTCTTGCCGGCCATGGCGCGGATGCGACGCTGGGTTTCGGCGCGGCCGATCACCGCGCGTTCACCGGTCGTCAGGATGGAAATCCGGTCATGCATCGGATCCGCGTCGCCCAGATGCGGGCAGACACGATGGATCGCCCCGATCAGCACGGCGCGGTTATAGGCAAAAACTAGCTTGCCGTCCTTGATCGCCTTGACCTCGGCATGGTGCAGGCCGATGGCCCGCTGCTTGTGGTCAAGACACAGCCCGCCCGACGACCCGTCGTCGGTGCGTGCCTGATGGCGCAGGAAGTCCGCTTCGGCCGGATCGACCTTCGCATCCATGCCCGCCGCAACCAGTTGCGGCACACCCGACGGATGTTGCAGGACAAAGACCAGCTCGGCCTTTTCGTTGATCTGGCCGGGCTGCGAGAGATCGAACCAGCCGCGCATCCGTCCGGGGGCCCCCGCCAGCCGGATGGCGCAGAAATCAAGCGCATGACCGCGCAAGGTGGTCATGTCAGGATAGCGCTTCCCTTGCCCCAGACTGGCAAGCGACATCGGGCTGAAATCGACCAGCCAGTCTTCGACGGCTGTATGGATGGCCCCGACGCCCCGCTTCAGGTGGTCGAATTCGCAGATCAGATTCGCGGCCGTGCCCTTGCGGGCATGACCCGTCGCAGGATCGATCAGGCTGCAGACCACATGCCAGTTCGTCAGCACCGTCTGCGGGCCGATCAGGAAGCCGGTGCCCGTATGGTCGTCATGGCCGTTCTCGCCGACCCGCACGACGCACAGGCGCCGCATCGCCTGCGACATGCCGGTCATCAACCGCGACATGTCGACCCATTGCGCCATTTGCGGCGTCCAGCCCTGGGGCGAGATCCGAAAGCCGCTGGCATCCTGCGGCATCACCCGTTCGATCGGCAGGGCCATTTCGGCACCGGCGCCGCCCGCCGCCTCGCGTGCCCGGATCGCGGCATTCAGGTCGATCATCCCATGCTCGGACAGTTCGGTCAGGAATCTGTCCAGATAGCCGTTCCCGTCCACCTGCATGATCGCCGCCGCGATGGCGTCGATGCCCAGAAGCCCCAGCGCCACGGTCTTGAAGTCCCGTGCCCCGACCGCGCCCGAGCGCCGCGCCAGATCGTCGAAGATCGCCGCGACCCGGGGCCGCGTGCCTGTGACATGGCTGGCGAGGATGCGCGCCTCGGCCTCGCTCAGCAAGGCATGGGCGCTGCCGCCGTCCTCCGCCACGTTCATGCCGGCGCCCCCGTCACAGCAGGGCGTTGAGCTGGCTGTTGGCGGCGCGCACAAGCGCGAGGTCATGGGCGTGGTTCGCCCGCAGCCAGTCGCCGGCGAAATGCAGCCCCGCCGCCGAGATGTCGACCCCTTCCAGCGTGCCGATCAGCGAGCCTGAATTGCCGCCCAGCGTGGTTGCGTCATGGTCGAAGACCCAGCCGCCAAAGCGCTGCACCATGCCGGGCGCGAAGTATTTCTCGCGATAGCGCAGCCCGAAGAGCTCGCGCAGGCGCTCGATCACGTCCTGACGCAGCGCGCCCTGATCGTCGCGCGGGATATAGGCCGGCGGTGCCGGATAGCCGACAACGAACAGGTTTGCGGCCCTCGCGCGCCACCCCTCATTGCGGACCACCGCGATCGGCGCCGGCGGGGTGCCACCCGAGGTGTTCGTGGTTTCGATGCGCAGAAGCGCAAGGTCGAGCTGCTCGAAGCTGATCGGATGGCCGGTGATCGGATCCGGGCCCGCCAGCACCACCTCGACAATGCGGAAGCGCCGCGCCGGATCGAAACCCGAGGGCGAGAAGTCGATGGTCGCCTGCCGCGTCATCTGCCAGCGCGCCGGGTTCGTGGCGCGCGGCAATGGGCTGGCCAGTTCCTCAAGCACATGGCGGTTGGTCAGGATCAGGTCCGGGCCGACCAGAAAGCCGGTCCCGGTATGGATCCAGTCCGCATCGATCCGGCCGACCGCCGCCAGCGGGCCGGATTCCAGATCGCTCAGCCGCGTGTTCACCAGCACCCCGAATGCCCCAAGCGAGGGATGGGTGCTGTCCACCGTCTGTACGATGCGGTTGTCGGGCGTCAGCCGCTCGGTCACCGGCAGTGCGGCGCGGTCGGTCAGCGAGACCAGCGCCTCAAGCTGGATGGTCTGCGCCGTCGACAGCCGCGCGGCGCCACCCTGGCTGTGCAGATTGCGGATGGCGTCGTCGATGCTGTCCAGATCGGTGCCCAGATCGTTGCGCCCGGTCTGCTCGATCCGGGCGTTCAGACCGTCAAGGATCTGCGCCCTGCCGCTTTCATCAAGCGCGGCGCGGGCGGTCTCGACATTCATCTTGCGGGCGGATTCGGCGGATATGCCGGGGCTGGCGGCCACGCCGATGCGGGTGATCAGCGCCTCGGTCCGCAGGCTGCTTTCGGCCGGGCGCAACAGCGCGGGTGCCGGCATGCCGGCCCGCAGCGCCAGCGCCGCAAGACGCGGATCGCGCGCACCTGCCGCGGCCTCGGTCAGCGGCCCCGAGGCGCGCCGGGGGGCCCGGGCCTCGGCGCCGGCACCGGGCTGGCCGCGTCCGGCACGCGCATCGGCGATCAGCAGCGCCGAGACCTCGGCCCCGTGCCGCGCCCAGTCGAAGCCCTCGTCGAAGCGGCCCGGGCCCAGCACCTCGGTCATCGCACCCTCGAGCCCGCCGCTGAGATCGGTGGCGGCGATGGCGCTTTCCAGCCCGCCCATGCGGATGTCGCGCAGGGACAGGGCCAGCAGGGCATCGGCATTGATGATCCCCGCCCCCATGTCCCCCGGAAAGCCCGCCGGCCGTCGCGCGGTCTGGCGGGCGGCGGCGCGGAACAGGTCCTGAAGGGTGGTGCCACGGCGGCGGGCTTCGGCGATCGCGGCGGCGCGGCCGTGATGGCCCAGCCACAGGGCCGCGATCCCGGCGCTGAGCGCCACCGCGAAAGAGGTGCCCTGACCGCCCGAGATGCCGGTCAGCTGGTGGGCCGGGTCACGGGTATCGGCGCGCCAGACAAATTCCGCCGGGGCCGAGAAATCGATCGATGGCCCGCGCGAGGTGCCCCTCCAGGGCTGGTCGGCATTGTTGGTGCCGGCGACGGCGATGCATTCGGGAAAGGCGGCGGGCCAGACGGTGATGCCGACGCAATTGCCGGCAGCCGCCATCACGATGATGTCGCGCGCGACCGCCCGCCGGATCGCGGCGCGCAAGGCGCGGCTGCTCAGCCCGCCCAGGCTCATGGTGACGACATGCGCGCCCACACCGATCGCGTGATCGACGGCGCGGGCCACCGGGCTTGCATCCATGACCACGACATCGTTGATGCAGCGGATCGGCACCAGCGTCGCGCGCGGGGCCGAACCCTTGATCGCCGAGCCCTCGCCCGAGGCGACGACACTGGCGGTCGAGGTGCCATGGCCGGGATTGGACATGCGCGAGGACAGCGGGTCGGTGGGGTCGGTGCCGCCCTCGATCAGGTTCAGCGTGCGGCTAAGATCGATCCGCGTGTCCTGCAGCTCGACATGTTTCACGATACCGGTATCGGGCTGGGCGATGACGATGTTGCGGCCCTTGGCGGGGTTGCGCGCCCAGGCCTGATGCACCAGCGTGCGGCGCAGCGCCCATTCCTTGTCCGGGGGCGCGTTGCCCTGCGCCCAGCAGAAGATGTCGCCGATGACGCCCTCGGTGCCGCGCGGCGGGCTGTCGCTGGGATCGCTTGACGCCGCCACGCCGATATCAGGCTCGCAGGAAAGCAGCCCGAGCTGGTCGCGCAGCGCCTCGGCGATGGCGAACATCGCGTCTTCGGGCAGGGTGCGGTCGATGCCCTCGGGGGAAAAGACCAGAAACGCCGGATCGCCGCCGGGAAACAGCGGTTCAAGCCTGAAGGCGGTGCTGCCGGTCAGGGCCTTCAGCTTTTCCCGCGTTCGGGCCTGCGCCTCTGCCGGATCGTCCGAGGGCAGCAGTTCAAGGACAAAGCGCATGCGCTCGGGGGTGAAGATCGGGCGGTCATCGGGGGCGGCATCGCGCATGATCTCACGCAGCAGCGCCAATCCGCGAAATTCGGTCATCTGGGGGCCTCGTTCATTGGGGCGTCAGGGGATGGCAGCCGTCAGGGTTTCGGCCGCGGCTATCTTTGCCTTGAGATCTGCAAGCGCGGCGTTCGCCGCTGCCACGGTGGCGCTGCTGCTGTTGTCGGCGGCGGCTTTCTTGACCGCCTCCTCGGCCCGTTTCAGAGCCTCTTCGGCGGCGGTATGCGCAGGCTTGGCAGCTTTATATTGCTGTGTCTGGTCGCGCGGTGCCGAGGTGGGCAATTTCTTTGTCACCTCCTCCAGCCGCTTGCGCTGCTCGGCCAGCATGGCCTTCAGCTCATCTGCGGGGGTGCCGGTCGAAATGCGGGCCATCAAGGTCTTGCCCCAGCTGTCCACGGCGCCAAGCGCCTCGTTGGCCATCATGCCGGCAACCACCGCGATCAGCGCGATGGGGATGGGATTCAGCTTGTCGGTGTTGCCCGCGGTGCTCAGCGTGATCTGCGCGACCTGCACCAACAGGTAGAACACGAAGGCGACCACAATGCCCATCAACGGACGGATGACATAGTCCGCCGGGGTGGGTTGATCCGACGAATCTGCGGTCAGGAAGGCGCGGGCAACAGAGATGATCCCGCCCAGAAAGCCCATCAACAGCGTCAGCAACAGGATCAATTGATCGGGCGTCGCCCGGTCAAAGCATTTCCATCGCCAGGAATGCCGTGCCAGCTGCAGCGCGTCCACGGCGGCCGGACCATCGCTCAGATCCCTACGTATCCGTGTCACTTCGGCCTCAGCTGCAGCCAGCGCCGCGGTTTCATCCTGAATGCCTTTGGAAAGTCCGTCGCGCCGGATCAGCATATTGGTGTTCGGGGCATCGTCGGTCAGCAGCTTCAGATACTCGGTGTGATAGCTATCCAGCCTGTCGGCGACCTCGTCACGCGCGCGCAGGGCGATGGCTGCTGTCTTATAGGTCGCTGAACCTTGCGCCATGCCGCGCCAGCTCAGTTCGGGCATGATCGCGATGCTGACGAACAGGGCAGTGACCACGCCAAAACACAGCAGAACGCCCCCAAAAATATCGCCGATCGGGAACCCCAGAAACTTCATATTCCTAATGTCGCAGCATGGCATCGCTGCCTCCATGATCAGAACGGGCCGATTTTACCTGGGGCAGCGGTGAAACGATCAGCCAAGGGCCGCAACCTGGGGGCGGCGGTTCACAGTTCCGTCTTGAAATGATCGGAGAATCGTCCGGTCAAGGCATGGTATCACGATTCCGCTGCTTCGGACGCGGATTTCGGCCCCGTGCGTTCGTGGCTGTTCTTGTATAAGAAAAGCGCGGAAAATCGCGCATGTGCAGCATGGATCAGGCTGGGCTTCGCGATCTGCGCCAGGTTTACGCGGCGTCGCAGCGTAGAAATTTTCGTTTTTGCTCTGAAACGGTCAAAAACGAAAATATACGCTTGACCGGCGACAGGCAGGCGCTACACCTTGCCAACAGGGGAGCGGGCACAGCAAAGGGGGGATTGCGGCGTGTCATCGTCAGAACGTCCGATCGTCGATCTGTTCATCATCGGCGGCGGCATCAATGGCTGCGGCATTGCCCGCGACGCTGCCGGGCGCGGCCTTTCGGTCACCATGGCCGAGATGGGCGATCTGGCGCAAGGGACCTCATCTGCCTCGACCAAGCTGTTCCATGGCGGGCTGCGCTATCTGGAGTATTTCGAATTCCGTCTGGTGCGCGAGGCGCTGGAGGAACGCGAAACCCTGCTGACGGCCATGCCCCATATCAGCTGGCCGATGCGTTTCGTGCTGCCCTATTCGCCCGACATGCGCTTTGAAAGCGACACGCCGACCTCGCGCCTGCTGGGGCTGGCGATGCCCTGGATGAAGGGCCGCCGTCCGGCATGGCTGATCCGGCTGGGACTGTTTCTTTACGACCATCTGGGCGGCAGAAAGATCCTGCCCGGCACCTCGAAACTGGATCTGTCCTCTGATCCGCTGGGTAGGCCGCTGAAGCCGGGTTTTCGCACCGGCTGGGAATATTCCGATTGCTGGGTGCAGGATTCGCGGCTGGTCGTGCTGAACGCCCGCGACGCCGAGGCGCGCGGCGCCACCATCCTGACCCGCACCCGCGTGACCATGGCCCAGCGTCTGGGCGAGCTGTGGCAGATCACCACCGAGGGGCCGGAGGGCATGCAGACCTATCACGCCCGCGCGCTGGTCAATGCCGGCGGCCCGTGGGTCGAGGATGTCATCCGCAATGTCGCGCATATCCCCTCGACCGAGGGGGTGCGGCTGGTGCGCGGCAGCCATATCGTGGTGCCGAAACTTTACGACCATGACCGCTGCTATTTCTTTCAGGGGACTGACGGGCGCATCATCTTTGCCATCCCCTATGAGCAGGACTTCACCCTGATCGGCACCACCGACATGGACCACAAGGGCCTGCCGGGCGAGGCCCGCTGCACGGATGAGGAACGCGATTATCTCTGCGCCTTTGCCAGCCAGTATTTCGCCCGCCCGGTGACCCCCGATCAGGTGGTCTGGACCTATTCGGGCGTCCGGCCGCTTTACAATGACGGCGCGAAATCGGCGACGGCGGCGACGCGGGACTATGTGCTGAGCCTGAACGATCAGGGTGCGCCGCTGCTGAACGTCTTTGGCGGCAAGATCACCACCTATCGCCGGCTGGCGGAAAGCGCGCTGGCGAAACTTGCGCCGTTTTTCCCCAAGGCCTCGGGGAACTGGACGGCGCGCGTGGCCCTGCCCGGCGGCGATTTCCCGGTCGATGGGGTCGAGGCGCTGATCGCGCAGCTGGGCGCCACCTATCCGTTCCTCAGCCCGCGCCTCGCGCGGCGGCTGGTGCGCACCTATGGCACCGAGGCCTTTCGCCTGCTGGGCGACGCAAAGAGCCTCTCCGATCTGGGCCGCGATTTCGGCGCCGGCCTGACCGAGGCCGAGGTCAACTGGCTGGTCCGCAACGAATACGCCCTGAGCGCGCAGGACATCCTGTGGCGGCGCACCAAGCTGGGGCTGCATATGAACAACGAACAGGTCCGCGCGCTGGATGACTTCATCGCGGCCATGCCAGCCGCGACCGCGGCGGCAGAATAAGGGGGGGAAGACGTGCTGGAATTGCAGGGCGTGTCGCGCGTGGTCGGGGGCAGGGTGCATATACACCCGACCAGCCTGACCTTGCAGAAGGGCACGATGAACGTATTGCTGGGGCCGACCCTGTCGGGCAAGACCAGCCTGATGCGGCTGATGGCGGGGCTGGACCAGCCTTCGGCCGGGCGGGTGATCTGGGACGGGCAGGACGTGACCGGCCAGCGTGTCCAGGACCGCGGTGTCGCCATGGTCTATCAGCAATTCATCAACTATCCCGGCCTGACGGTTTACGAAAACATCGCCTCGCCCCTGCGCATCCTTGGCCGCCCCGGCGACGAGATCGACCGCAAGGTTCGCGAAACCGCCGAGATGATGCGCCTGACGCCCATGCTGACCCGCAAGCCCTTGGAATTGTCGGGCGGCCAGCAGCAACGCTGCGCGCTGGCCCGGGCGCTGGTCAAGGGTGCGGGGCTGGTCCTGCTGGACGAGCCGCTGGCAAACCTTGATTACAAGCTGCGCGAAGAATTGCGCGTCGAGATCCCCCGCATCTTTGAAGCCTCGGGCGCGATCTTTGTCTATGCCACGACCGAGCCCGAGGAAGCCCTGCTGCTGGGCGGCAATACCGCCACCTTGTGGGAAGGCCGAGTGACCCAGTTCGGCCCCACGCCTCTGGTCTATCGCCAGCCGGTCGATGCGACCACGGCGCGGGTGTTTTCCGATCCGCCGATGAACTTCATGACGGCCAGGATTCAGGGCGGGCGGCTTACGCTGGGCGACAGCGCCGCGCCGGTCGCGGGCTTTGACGGCTTGCCGGACGGGGCCTATCAGGCCGGTTTCCGCGCCAACCACCTGCACTTGCATAAGCACAGCGATGCCGCCATCGCCTTTGACTGCGTGCTGGCCGTGACCGAGATCACCGGCTCGGAAACCTTCATCCATGTCGATCACGGTGCCGACCGCTGGGTCGGGCTGGTCGAGGGCGTCCATGACCTGACGCCGGGGCAGGAATTGACGGTCTGGCTGGACCCGGCCCATGTCTACCTGTTCGACGCGGCCGGGCGGCTTTCGGCACCTGCATCCTATGCGAAGGCGGCCTGACCATGGCACAGATCACGCTGAAAAACCTGGCCCACAGCTATTTCCCGAATCCGCAATCGGACAAGGATTACGCGCTGAAGGAAATGGACCATGTCTGGCAGGACGGGGGGGCTTATGCGCTGCTGGGCTCGTCAGGCTGTGGCAAGACCACGCTTTTGAACATCATCTCGGGGCTTTTGCGGCCCAGCCATGGGCGCGTGCTGTTTGGTGACCGTGACGTCACCGACGCCCCGACGGCCGAGCGCAATATCGCGCAGGTGTTCCAGTTCCCGGTCGTCTATGACACCATGTCGGTGCGCGACAATCTGGCATTCCCGCTGCGCAATCGCGGCATGGATGCGGCCTATATCAAGGCCCGCGTCGATCAGATCGCCCAGATGATCGGGATGGAGGCGTGGCTTTCACGCAAGGCTCAGGGGCTGACCGCGGATGCCAAGCAAAAGATCAGCCTTGGCCGCGGCATGGTGCGCGAGGACGTGAACGCGATCCTGTTCGACGAGCCGCTGACCGTCATCGACCCGCATATGAAATGGGAATTACGCACGCAGCTCAAGCAACTGCATCGCCAGTTCGGCCATACGATGATCTATGTCACCCATGACCAGACCGAGGCCTTGACCTTCGCCGACAAGGTCGTGGTCATGTATGACGGCCGCGTCGTGCAGATGGGCACCCCCGAGGAACTGTTCGAGACCCCTGCCCATACCTTCGTGGGCTATTTCATCGGCTCTCCGGGGATGAATTTTCTGACGGCTGACGTGCAGGGCAATCGCGCCACGCTGCCCGGCGGTGATGTGGTCGGGCTGGGCGCAAGCTATGCGCCCCAGTCGGGCCGGGTCCAGATCGGCATCCGCCCCGAACATGCGACGCTGGTCGCCAGCGGAGGGCTGCCCTTTGTCATCCGCCGGGTCGAGGACGTGGGTCGCCACCGCCTGCTGCGCGGCGAGGTTCTGGGCAATGCGCTCAATGTCGTCATCCCCGAAGGGATGCCGGTCGATGGCCTGCCCCAGGTCGCCTTCGCGCCTGCAAAGATCAACGTTTATGCCGATGACTGGCGCGTCGCGCCCGCACAGGAAAGGGCCGCCTGATGGAAAAGACCCAGAACAACAAGGCGTGGTTTCTGGTCCTGCCGGTGCTGGTCATCGTGGCCTTTTCGGCGGTGATCCCGCTGATGACGGTGGTGAACTACGCCTTCAACGACACATTCGGGAACAACGAATTCTTCTGGGCGGGCCTGGAATGGTTCGACGAGATGGTCCATTCCGAACGTCTGCACGAGGCGCTTGGCCGGCAGGCGCTGTTTTCCGCCATCATCCTTGCGATCGAGGTGCCCTTGGGCATTTTCGTCGCGCTGAACATGCCCAAGAAGGGTTTCTGGTCCAGCGTGGTGCTGGTCCTGATGGCGCTGCCTTTGCTGATCCCCTTCAACGTCGTCGGCACGATCTGGCAGATCTTCGGGCGCACCGATATCGGCCTGTTGGGGCATACGCTTGCGGCGATCGGCATCGATTACAACTACACCAACGACCCGCTGGATGCGTGGATCACGGTGGTCGTCATGGATGTCTGGCACTGGACCAGCCTTGTCGCGCTGCTGTGCTATGCCGGGCTGCAATCGATCCCGCAGGCCTATTATCAGGCGGCCAAGATCGATCAGGCCAGCCGCTGGGCCGTCTTCCGCTATATCGAGCTGCCCAAGATGAAGGGCGTCCTGCTGATCGCGGTGCTTTTGCGCTTCATGGACAGTTTCATGATTTATACCGAGCCCTTTGTGGTCACCGGCGGTGGTCCGGGCAACTCGACCACGTTCCTGTCCATCGATCTGGTCAAGATGGCGGTCGGGCAGTTCGACCTTGGCCCTGCCGCTGCCTTCTCACTGATGTATTTCCTTGTGATCCTGCTGGTCAGCTGGGTGTTCTATACGGTCATGACCAATCTTGACCGCGCCCAGACCAGCATGGGGGAGGGCAACTGATGCGTATCAAGTCGCAAGCCGTCGTGATGGCGCTGTATCTCTTGTTTCTTATGCTGCCGATCTATTGGCTGCTGAACATGTCGCTGAAGACCAATGCCGAGATCACCGGCACCTTCAGCCTTTACCCGCATGAGTTCACGCTGCGGAACTATCGGGTGATCCTGACCGACCCAAGCTGGTACATGGGCTATGTCAACTCGATCATCTATGTGGTGATGAACACGGTGATTTCGATCGCGGTGGCGCTGCCGGCGGCCTATGCCTTCAGCCGCTACAGCTTCATGGGCGACAAGCACCTGTTCTTCTGGCTTCTGACCAACCGCATGTCGCCGCCCGCTGTCTTTGCGCTGCCGTTCTTTCAGCTTTATTCCTCGATCGGGCTGTTTGACACGCATATCGCGGTGGCCTTGGCGCATTGCCTCTTCAACGTGCCGCTGGCCGTCTGGATCCTCGAAGGTTTCATGCGCGGCGTGCCCAAGGAAATCGACGAGACCGCCTATATCGACGGCTACAGCTTTCCACGCTTTTTCGTAAAGATCTTCATGCCGCTGATCGCATCCGGGATCGGGGTTGCCGCCTTCTTCTGCTTCATGTTCTCATGGGTCGAGCTGCTCTTGTCGCGCACCCTGACCAGCGTGAACGCGAAACCCATCGCCGCGACGATGACGCGCACGGTTTCGGCCTCGGGCATGGACTGGGGTGTGCTGGCGGCGGCAGGTGTGCTGACCATCGTGCCGGGCGCGCTGGTGATCTGGTTTGTCCGCAACTACATCGCCAAGGGCTTTGCCCTGGGCCGCGTCTGAGGTTCGCCATGGCTGATACCGCAATCCCCGCCCGCCGCACCAACTGGACCGCGATCTATCTGACCGCCACCGCGGTTCTGGGCGCAGCCCTTGGCTTCCTGATCTGGGCGACCCCGGTCACTGATGAGGGTGCGAAAGACTGGTTCGCGCCGATGATCCCCGGCGGCTGGATGGCCTGGACCTTCCCGGTGGCGCTGTTCTTCTGGACCATCGCCAGCTTGCTCACGCTGTTCACCATCCTGGCGATCCGCTTTCCGGAAACGCCCCGCCATGGCATCCTGCGGATCGAAACCACGCGCGGCGACCGGCTGTTCATCACGCTTCTCGGCTCGGCCTTCATCTGTCTGGGCTGGCTGTTTTTCGCCGGCCCGCCGCTTTGGTGGGCGCTGGCACTGTGCCTTGTCTATGCTGCGGCGGTGTTCCGCTGGGTCTGACGGGCCGATGATCCCGCCCAAGGGCAGCGGCGATTGCCCGGGCAAAATCCAAGTAACGTCTCACATTCCAAGGGAGGAAACCATGAGACTGACTGCAACCAGAACGGCCATGGCGCTTGCGCTGATGGTCACGGGCACCGCGCCCGCTTGGGCCGATATGGAAGCTGCCAAGCAGTTTCTCGACGCCGAAATCGGCGATCTGTCCACCCTGCCGCGTGCGGATCAGGAAAAGGAAATGCAATGGTTCATCGACGCCGCAAAGCCGCTGGCGGGGATGGAGATCAAGGTGGTTTCCGAAACCATCACCACCCATGAATACGAGGCCAAGGTTCTGGCCCCGGCCTTTACCGCCATCACCGGCATCAAGGTCACCCATGACCTGATCGGCGAGGGCGATGTCGTCGAAAAGCTGCAGACCCAGATGCAGACCGGCGAGAACATCTATGACGGCTATGTCAACGACTCGGACCTGATCGGCACCCATTGGCGCTATCAGCAGGCCCGCGACCTGACCAAATGGATGGCCGAAGAGGGCAAGGATTTCACCAACCCCGGTCTGGACCTGCCGGACTTTCTGGGCCTGAAATTCACCACCGCGCCCGATGGCGATCTGTATCAGCTGCCCGACCAGCAGTTCGCGAACCTCTACTGGTTCCGCTATGACTGGTTCAACGACCAGAAGACCAAGGACGATTTCAAGGCCAAGTACGGCTATGATCTGGGCGTCCCGGTGAACTGGTCGGCCTATGAGGACATCGCCGAATTCTTCACCGGCCGCGACATGTCCTATATCGAGGGCGGTCCCACCAAGGCCTGGGGCAACATGGATTACGGCAAGAAGGACCCCAGCCTTGGCTGGCGTTATACCGATGCCTGGATGTCCATGGCCGGCATGGGCGACAAGGGCGAGCCGAACGGCCTTCCGGTCGATGAATGGGGCGTCCGCGTCGATGAAAACAGCCGTCCGGTCGGGTCCTGCGTGGCGCGTGGTGGCGCGACCAACGATGCGGCAGCCGTCTATGCCGTGACCAAGGCCATCGACTGGCTGAAAGCCTATACGCCCCCGGAAGCCCAGGGCATGACCTTCGGCGAGGCCGGGCCGGTCCCGGCACGCGGCGACATCGCCCAGCAGATGTTCTGGTACACCGCCTTTACCGCCGACATGGTCAAGGAAGGCACCGCCGTGGTGAACGCGGATGGCACGCCGAAATGGCGCATGGCGCCCTCGCCGCACGGGGCCTATTGGACCGAAGGCACCAAGATCGGCTATCAGGACGTGGGTTCGTGGACGCTGATGAAATCGACCCCCGTGGACCGCGCGCAGGCCGCATGGCTTTATGCGCAGTTCGTGACCTCGAAGACGGTCGATGTGAAGAAATCGCATGTCGGCCTGACCTTCATCCGCGAGTCGACCATTCAGGACAAGTCCTTCACCGACCGCGCGCCGAAACTGGGCGGTCTGGTCGAATTCTACCGCTCGCCCGCACGCGTGCAGTGGTCGCCGACCGGCACCAACATCCCCGACTATCCGAAGCTTGCACAGCTCTGGTGGCAGAATATCGGGGACGCGCTTTCGGGTGCGAAGTCGCCGCAAGAGGCGCTGGACGCGCTTTGTGCCGAACAGGAAAAGGTCCTGGCCCGGATCGAGCGTTCTGGCGTTCAGGGCGATCTTGGCCCCAAGATGAACGAGGAAAAGGACGCCCAGGAATGGCTTGACGCGCCCGGCGCGCCGGTGGGCAAGCTGGAAAACGAAAAGCCGCAGGGCGAGACGATTTCCTATGATGAACTGCTGAAGTCCTGGCAGTAACAGCATCGGGGGCGGGGCATTGTCCCGCCCCCATTCTATCTCGGGGAGGAGTCCGCCATGAAACATATTCTTGCCATCGATCAGGGCACGACCTCGTCCCGCGCCATCCTGTTTGATGAAAAGCTGCGGCCCGTCGCCTCGGCGCAAGAGGAATTCGCCCAGCATTTTCCGGCCTCGGGCTGGGTGGAACATGACGCCTCGGATCTGTGGAGCACGGTCGCCGCGACCGCCCGCGCCGCCATCGAGAAACTGGGGCAGGGGGCGGATGACATCGCCGCCATCGGCATCACCAACCAGCGCGAAACCACGGTGCTCTGGGACCGCGCGACCGGCCGCGCCCTGCATAACGCCATCGTCTGGCAGGACCGCCGCACCGCCGATCTGTGCGAGCGGCTGAAGGCTGATGGGCATGAGCCGATGATCTCGGCCCGGACCGGGTTGCTGCTCGACCCGTATTTTTCCGGCACCAAGCTGAAATGGCTGCTGGACCATGTCGAGGGCGCCCGCGCCCGCGCCGAGGCTGGCGAGCTGGCCTTCGGCACCGTCGACAGTTGGCTGATCTGGAACCTGACCGGCGGCAAGGTGCATGCGACCGACGCCACCAATGCCGCGCGGACGCTGCTTTACAACATCGCCGAGAACCGCTGGGACGCGGATATCTGCGCGCTTCTGGACATTCCGATGGCGCTTTTGCCTGAGGTGCGCGACAGCGCCGACGATTTCGGCGTCACCCGCGCCGATCTGTTTGGACGCGAGATCCCGATCATGGGCGTCGCGGGCGACCAGCAGGCCGCGACCGTGGGGCAGGCCTGTTTCCGTCCCGGCATGATGAAATCGACCTATGGCACCGGTTGCTTCGCGCTGCTGAACACCGGCGACCAGATGGTGCCGTCCAAAAACCGGCTGCTGACCACCATTGCCTATCGGCTGAACGGGCAGACGACCTATGCGCTGGAAGGCTCGATCTTTATCGCCGGCGCGGTGGTGCAATGGCTGCGCGACGGGCTGAAAATCATCCGCCACGCCGCCGAGACGCAGCCTTTGGCCGAGGCCGCCGATCCGACGCAGGAACTGATCATGGTCCCGGCCTTTACCGGGCTGGGCGCGCCCTATTGGCGGCCCGACAGCCGGGGCGCGGTCTTCGGTCTGACCCGAAATTCCGGCCCCGCCGAATTTGCCCGTGCGGCCTTGGAAAGCGTCGGCTTCCAGACCCGTGACCTGCTCGAGGCGATGCGCGCCGATTGGGGCGCCGCGGCCGAGGGCGTCTTGCGCGTCGATGGCGGCATGGTGGCCAGCGACTGGACCATGCAGTTCCTGTCCGACATTCTTGGCGCGCCGGTTGACCGTCCGGTGGTGACCGAAACCACCGCGCTTGGCGCCGCCTATTTGGCCGGGTTGGGCGCGGGCATCTGCCCTCCGCCCGAGGAATTTGCCCGCGAATGGGCGCTAGAGCATCGCTTTGAACCGGCGATGGACAAGGCCACGCGCGATGCCCGCTATGCGCGCTGGAAGCGCGCGGTGGCCGCCACCATGGCGGCCTGAGCCGATCCCGAAACTGGCCCGGCCGCCTCCAGAAGGGCAGAGAGGCGGCCGGGTATCGCGCAGCGCGAAACGCGCGCGGGGCAGGGCAGATCAGGCAGCGTCACCGGGTTTCAGCACGCCACGGCGCAATTGGTCGGCCTCGATCGATTCAAAGAGGGCGCGGAAGTTTCCCTCGCCGAAACCATCGTCGCCCTTGCGCTGGATGAATTCGAAAAAGATCGGCCCGATCACGGTCTTTGAAAAGATCTGCAGCAGGATCCGGGTCTCGCCCCCGCCGACGACGCCTTCGCCGTCGATCAGGATGCCGTGCTGTTTCATGCGCGCGATCGGCTCGGCGTGGCCGGTCACCCGCTCGCGCGACATCTCGTAATAGGTGTCGGGCGGTCCGGGCATGAAACGCATGCCGGCCCCGGCGATGCGGTCGGTGCCGGAATAGATGTCCTCGGTGCCGATGGCGATGTGCTGGATGCCCTCGCCCTTGTAGCGGCGCAGATATTCCTCGATCTGGCTGTGATCGTCGGTGGATTCGTTGATCGGGATGCGGATCTTGCCGTCGGGCGAGGTCAGCGCCCGGCTGACCAGCCCGGTCATCTTGCCCTGAATGTCGAAAAAGCGGATCTCGCGGAAATTGAACGTGTCGCGATAGAACCGATACCAGGTGTCCATATTGCCGCGAATGACGTTATGGGTCAGGTGGTCCAGATAGTAAAAGCCAAAGCCCGTCGGACAGGGATCGGCCTCGCCCAGCCAGTCGAACTCCGGGCTGTAGCAACTGCCCGCATCGCCGTAGTGATCGACGAAATACAACAGCGAGCCGCCGATTCCTTTCACCGCCGGCAGGTTCTGCGACTTGCCGGACCCGGTATATTCCGTGGCGCCCAGGGCCAGCGCATGGTCCAGTGCCTGCCCCGCATTGGCCACGCGCCAGGCCATGGCGGGTGCGCAGGGGCCGTGCTGGGCGACAAAGCGCGCGGCGTGGCTGTCGGGCTCGGCATTCAGCAGATAGTTGATGTCGCCCTGCCGGTAGAGGGTGATCTTTTTGCGCTTGTGCCGGGCAACGGGCACGAACCCCATCTGGCGAAAGGTGGCGTCCAGCTTTTCCGGCTCGGGATGGGCGAATTCGACGAACTCGAACCCGTCGGTGCCGGCGGGATTGTCCAGGCTGATCGTGGCTTTCGGCGCGTCATGCGGGAAGGGGCCCATGGCGTTTCCTTATATCGCTGGTCTTGGAACAAGCATGGCATGAAAGCCGCGCATGGTGCTTGCAATCCGGGTGGCAAAAGCCGATTGTTGCAGATGAAACATGCATGAAGCGCGAAATGGATGCACGATATGCGCATGGATCAATTCGACCTTGCGATTCTTGACGCATTGCAGCGCGATGGCGCGCTGACCAACGCGGCCTTGGGCGAGATCGTGCATCTGTCGGCCTCGCAATGTTCCCGTCGGCGTGCGGCGCTTGAACAGGCGGGGCTGATCCGGGGCTATGTCGCCCGGCTGGATGCGCAGATGCTGGGCTTTGGCCTGCGCGCGATCACCCGCGTCAGCCTGCGCGCCCATGGTCAGGGGCGCGATGACGGCTTCGTGCGCTTTTTGCAGGATCACCCGCAGGTGCATTCGGCCTTTTCGGTTTCGGGCGATGCGGATTACGTGCTGGATATCCGCGTGCGCGACCTTGAGGCCTTTGCCGCCTTCATCCATGCCGAGTTGCTGCCGCATCCGCAGGTGGCGCAGGTCCGGTCCGAGATCGTGCTGAAGACGCTCAAGGACGGGCAGGTGCTGGATCTGGGCGGCTAAGGCGGATCAGCCGCCAAAAACGCCGGGTTGCTCGACGCGCAGCCGGGCGATGATGCCCTCGATCCGGCTCAGATGCTGGCGGACGGCAGCGGCGGCACGGGCCGGATCGCGGTCCCGCAGCGTGGCCATGATCAGCCGATGCTCGTCCAGTGCGGTGCGGGCGCCATGGGTCAGGCTGAGATAGCGGGCGCGGTCCATGTGGCCCTTGTTCTCCTTGACCAGGCTCCAGACGAAATCCAGACCCGAATAGGCGCAGATGTCGCGGTGGAACTGGTCGTCCATGGCGTGGAACTCGGCCCGCTGGCCGGCATCCAGCGCCGCCTCCTGCCGGTCCACCAGCGCATCAAGCGCGTCCAGCTGCGCCGGCGTCAGCTTTTCGGCGGCGACGCGCATGCAGGCCTCTTCCAGCGCGGCGCGGATGAAATAGGCCTGAAGCACCGCCGGTTCGGAAATCGGCGTGATGGTGGTGGCGCGCTGCGGCCGGATCTGGATGAAGCCCATCTGCGACAGCCGGTAGAACGCGTCGCGTACCGGCTGGCGCGAGACACCCATCTGCGAGGCCACCTCGGCCTCGGACAGTTTGGCGCCGGGCGGCAGGGTCAGGTTCACCACCCGCTCGTAAAGCAGGTCGAAAATCTGGTCGGTGACGGTGCGCGGGCGTGTCTCGCCCAGAACCGGCAGCGCCGCGGCCGAAAGCGTCTGTGATGCCATCATTCCCTCCTGCGACGACTCTGCATTGACCGATCTTGAAAACTAGCATATTAGATGATCAGTTTTAGTGCAAGCGTGAGTCGCAGGGGAGAGGGTGACGCATGGGCCTGATGGACGAAGACCGCCTGTTCCCGCTGGAGGGGCGCGCCCGCGATCTGGCCCGCGCGCTTTACGCGGAAATCCGCGATCTGCCGATCCTCAGCCCGCATGGGCATACAGACCCGCGCTGGTATGCCGAGGACGCGGCCTTTCCCGATCCGGCGCAGCTTTTCGTCACCCCCGATCACTATGTCTTTCGCATGCTCTGCTCGCAGGGGGTCAGCCTGACCGATCTGGGCGTGCCGCGCGCCGATGGCGGTCTGACCGAGACGGATGGCCGCAAGATCTGGCATCTGTTCGCGCGCCACTATCATCTGCTGCGGGGCACGCCCTCGCGCATGTGGCTCGATCACAGCTTTCAGCATGTCTTCGGCATCGACCGGCGGCTGTCGGCCGAGACGGCGGATTGGTATTACGACCATATCGCCGACTGCCTGACCCGGCCCGAGTTCCGTCCGCGCGCCCTGTTCAAGCGCTTCAATATCGAGGCGATCGCCACGACCGAAGCCGCGACCGACGATCTGCGCTGGCATCGGATGATCCGCGAGTCGGGCTGGGACGGGCGGGTGATCACCGCCTATCGGCCCGATGGCGTCATCGACCCCGAAATGGCGGGGTTCACGGAAAATGTCGCGCTGATGGGCCAGCAGACCGGCTTCGATACCGCGACATGGGCCGGATATCTGGACGCGCATCGCGCGCGCCGGGCCTATTTCAAGGAATTCGGCGCGACCTCATCCGATCACGGCCATGCCTCGGCCCGGACCGAGGATCTGGCGCAGGCGGATGCGGCGGCCCTGTTCCAGAAGGCCCTGCGCGGCCAATGCACGGCGGAGGAGGCCGATGCCTTTCGCGGCCATATGCTGACCGAAATGGCGCGGATGAGCCTTGATGACGGCTTGGTGCTGCAGATCCATCCCGGTTCGCGGCGCAACCATTCCGATCAGGTGCTGGCGAGTTTCGGGCGCGACAAGGGCTTCGACATTCCCGGCCGCACCGATTACGTCGCGGCGCTGCGGCCGCTCTTGAACGCGGTCGGCATGCGCCCGGACCTGACGGTGATCCTGTTCACGCTGGACGAGACCGCTTACGCGCGCGAACTGGCGCCGATGGCCGGGGTCTGGCCCTGCCTGCGGCTGGGGCCGGCATGGTGGTTCCACGACAGCCCCGAGGGCATGCGCCGGTTCCGCGAGATGACCACCGAAACCGCCGGTTTCTACAACACCGTGGGCTTCAACGATGACACGCGGGCCTTTTGCTCGATCCCGGCGCGCCATGATGTCGCCCGGCGGGTCGATTGCGCCTTTCTGGCGACGCTGGTCGCCTCGGGCCGGCTGGCCGAGGACGAGGCGCCGGACCTTGCCCATGACCTTTCTTATGGCCTCGCCAAGAGGGCCTATAAGCTCTGAGTTTCACAACGGGAGGAAAACATGAAACTCGTCACGACAACCCTTGCCGCCCTGCTGGCATCCGCTGCGCTGGCTGGTAGCGCCGCGGCGGAATGCGAAGTCACCCTGCGCTCGTCCGACACCCATCCCGACGGCTATCCGACCGTCGAGGGCGTCAAGGCCATGGCCACCGAGGCCAAGGAGAAATCCGGCGGCCGCATCTGCATCGAGGTCTTCCCCTCGTCCCAGCTTGGTGAGGAAAAGGACACGATCGAGCAGACCCAGTTCGGCGTCATCGACATGGTGCGCGCAAGTTTCGGGTCGTTCAACGACATCGTGCCGGTGACGCAGACCATGTCCCTGCCTTACCTCTTCAAGTCCGAGGACCATATGCACAAGGTCATGGACGGCTCCATCGGCGAGGAAATCGCCAAGGGGTTCGAGGAAAAGGACCTGATCGCACTGGCCTATTACGATGGCGGCGCGCGCAGCTTCTACAACTCGCAAAAGCCGATCAAGTCGATCGAGGATCTCAAGGGCATGAAGTTCCGCGTCATGCAGAACGACGTCTTTGTCGACATGATGACGGCGCTTGGCGCCAATGCGACGCCGATGCCTTACGGCGAGGTCTATTCCTCGATCCAGACCGGCGTCATTGACGGGGCCGAGAACAATTTTCCCAGCTATGACAGCTCGGGCCATGCCGAGGTGGCCAAGTATTTCACGCTGGACCAGCATCTTATGGTGCCGGAGCTGGTGGCAATGTCCAAGGCAAGCTGGGAAAAGCTGACCCCCGAGGATCAGGCGATCCTGCGCGAGGCGGCCAGGAATTCGGCCACCGTGCAGCGCAAGCTGTGGGCCGATCAGGAAAAGGCCTCCGAGGAAAAGGTCGTCGCCGCCGGGTCCGAGGTCATCAAGGATATCGACAAGACCGCCTTCGTCGAGGCCATGGCCCCGGTCTATGAGAAATACGTGACCACGCCCGAGGCCAAGGATCTGGTCAAGCGGATCCAGGAAACCGAGTGACCGAACGGACCGCCCGCAGATGGTTGCGGGCGGCGCCCTTGCACGCATGGGGAACATGATGCGCGATGCAATGCTGACGATGGCGCGGCTGACCGGATGGCTGGCGCGTCTGGGCCTGTGGGTGGCGGGGATCGGGCTGGTGCTGATGACCGCCTTTGTCTTTGCCCAGGTCTTTTACCGCTATGTGATGGGCACCAGCCTGTTCTGGGCGGAGCCCGCCAGCGTCATGCTGATGGGCTGGTTCATCTTTCTGGGTGCCGCGGTCGGCGTCAAGGAAGGGTATCACCTGTCCTTCGACGTCGGCCTCTATCTGGTGCCGGACTGGATGCGGCCATGGTTTCACAGCCTGTCCGATCTGGTCGTCGCGGCCTTTGGCTTTGGCATGGCCTATTATGGCTGGCAGCTGGCGGCCAAGGTCGTCAGCGGGGTGATCCCGGGGCTTGGCATCTCGCGGCTGTGGGATTTTGCGCCGGTGATCGGCGGCGGCGTGCTGCTGGTCCTGTTCTCGCTTGAGCGCATCCTGCGCCGGGGCGCGGGGCTGAAGACGGCGCGTTTCGGCGACATGGACGATGCCGCCGACGGTATTCTGGACGGCCATGCCGAAGGCCCCTCGGCCGAGGCGATGCTTGAAGACAGCGTTCCCGGCGGGAAGGGGAAATAGGCGATGGAATACTGGATCCTGTTCGGAAGCTTTTCGTTCCTGCTGCTGATCGGCACCCCGGTCGCATTCTGCCTTGGCGCGGCCAGCTTTTTCACCGTGCTTTATCTGGGGCTTCCGCCGGTGGTGGTGTTCCAGCGGCTGAATTCGGGCATCTCGGTCTTTGCGCTGATGGCCATTCCGTTCTTCATCTATTCGGGCGACCTGATGGTCAGGGGTGACATCGCCCGGCGTCTGGTGGCGCTGGCCGGATCCCTGGTCGGGCATCTGAAGGGCGGGCTGGGACAGGTCAATATCATGGCCTCGCTGATGTTCGGGGGTGTCTCGGGTTCGGCTGCGGCGGATGCCTCGGCGGTCGGCGGGCTGATGGTGCCGCAGATGAAAAAGCGCGGCTATGACGTCGATTACGCGGTCAACATCACTGTTGTCAGCTCGATCATCGCGCTGATGATCCCGCCCAGCCACAATATGATCATCTATTCCATCGCGGCGGGGGGGCGGTTGTCGATTGCCGACCTGTTCACGGCGGGGATCATCCCGGGCCTGCTGCTGGCGGTGCTGCTGATGGTCGCGGCATGGTGGGTGGCGCGCAAGCGCGGCTATCCGACCGACCCATTCCCCGGTTTCGCGATGATGGGGCAGCTTTTCGTCTCGGCCCTGCCGGGGCTGATCCTGATCGCGATCATCTTTGGCGGCGTGCGCTCGGGCGTGTTCACCGCATCCGAATCCTCGAACATCGCCGTGGTCTATGCGCTGCTGGTGACGGCGCTGGTCTATCGCAGCCTGCCCTGGTCCGAATTCGTCGAGGCCACCAAGGGCGCGGTGCGCACCACCTCGATGGTGCTGCTGGTGATCGGCTGCGCGGCCTGTTTCGGCTGGCTTCTGGCCTATCTGAAGGTGCCGGCGCAGCTGGTCGCGGTCTTGCAGAACATCTCGGACAATCCGCTGGTGATCCTGCTGTTGATGAACGTGATCCTGCTGATCCTTGGCACCTTCATGGACATGTCGCCGCTCATTGTCATCACCACGCCGATCTTTCTGCCGGTGGCGCAGGCCTTCGGCGTCGACCCGGTGCATTTCGGGGTCATTCTGGTCCTGAACCTTGGGATTGGTCTGTGCACGCCGCCGGTGGGTGCGGTGCTGTTCGTGGGCTGCGCGGTCGGGCGCATTTCGATCTGGCAGGCGATGCGCACGATCTGGCCATTCTATTTCGCCGCCTTTGTGACCCTGATGCTGGTGACCTATATCCCGGCGCTGTCCTTGTGGCTGCCCTCGGTCTTCAAGTGACCGGCTGACAATGACGATCCCAGAAAGGACCAATATGCTGAGCGTCGAGACCCGCCACGCCATCCATCCCGACCACGCCAAGACCATGGATACCGAGGCCCTGCGCCGGAACTTCCTGACCGAAGGCATGTTTGCCGAGGGTGAGATCCGGCTGGTCTATACCCATTACGACCGCTTTACCGTCGGCGCGGCGGTGCCGGCGGGCGGCAGCCTGACCCTCGACAAGGTCGAGGAAACCAAGACCGCCACCTTCCTTGAGCGGCGCGAAATGGGCATCGTCAATATCGGCGAGGCCGGCCGGGTCGAGGCCGGCGGGCAGGGCTGGGACATGGCTTATGGCGATGTACTTTATCTGGGCATGGGTTCGGGGCCGGTGACGTTTTCGGGGCAGGGGCGGTTCTACATCACCTCATGTCCCGCGCATCGCACGCTGCCCAGCCGCCTGATCACCGTGGCCGAGGCCAAGGAGGTGAAGCTGGGCGCGGTCGAGACCAGCAACAAACGCACCATCCGCCAGTTCATCCACCCGTTGGTCATGGAAAGCTGCCAGTTGGTTCTGGGCTATACCGCGCTGGAGGATGGCTCGGTCTGGAACACCATGCCCGCCCATGTCCATGACCGCCGGATGGAGGCCTATCTCTATCACGGCATGGCGCCGCAATCGCGCGTCCTGCACCTGATGGGCGAGCCGCAGGAGACGCGCCATATCGTCGTCGCTAATGAACAGGCGGTGATCTCGCCGACATGGTCGATCCATGCCGGCGCGGGGATCGGCGGCTATACCTTCATCTGGGCCATGGCCGGCGACAATATCGACTATACCGACATGGACTTTGTGCAGCCGGAGGACCTGCGGTGAACGCCTTTTCGCTAGAAGGTCAGGTGGCGCTGGTCACCGGCGCCAATACCGGCATCGGTCAGGCCATCGCGGTCGCCATGGCGCAGGCGGGTGCCGAGGTCATCGCCGCCGGGCGCCGCGACTGTGACGAAACGCTGGCATTGATGGGCGCGCAGGGCCGGGGCATGCGGCTGGATTTCTCCGACCCGATGGCCGCGCGCGATGTCTTTGCCGCCGAGCGCATCGACATTCTGGTCAACAATGCCGGTATCATCCGCCGCGACGATGCGGTGGATTTCTCTGAATCCGATTGGGATGACGTGATGGACGTCAACCTGAAATCGCTGTTCTTCACCTGTCAGGCCTTCGCCCGCGCCGCCCTGCCGCGCGGGCGCGGCAAGATCGTGAACATCGCCTCGCTCCTGTCGTTTCAGGGCGGCATCCGCGTGCCCAGCTATACCGCCAGCAAGCATGGCGTGGCGGGGCTGACGAAGCTGATGGCGAATGAATGGGCGGCCAAGGGGCTGAACGTCAACGCCATCGCGCCCGGCTATATCGAGACCAACAATACCGAGGCCCTGCGCGCCGATCCCGCGCGCTCGCAGGCGATCCTTGAGCGCATCCCGGCAGGCCGCTGGGGCCGGGCCGAGGATATCGGCCAGACGGCGGTGTTCCTCTCTGCCCCGGCCTCGGATTACATCAACGGCACGGTGCTGAATGTCGATGGAGGCTGGCTTGCAAGATAGGCTTTTCCGCGAACCCTCGGCCGCTCCGGCGGGGATCGTGCATCTGGGACTGGGCGCGTTTTTCCGCGCCCATGGTGCCATCTATATCGCCGAGGCGATGGCGAAATCCGGCGGCGACTGGGGGATTGTCGGCGTCTCGCTGCAATCGCCGGGCACGCGCGACAAGCTGAAACTGCAGGGTTGGGCCTATACGGCGCTGGAACTGGCCCCCGAGGGGGAAAAGCCGCAGGTGGTGACCGTTCTGCGCGACGTGCTGGTCGCACCCGAAGGCCCGCAGGCGGTGCTGGACGCCATGGCCGCGCCGGCCGTGAAAATCGTCAGCCTGACCGTCACCGAAAAAGGCTATTGCCATGAGCCATCGACGGGCAGGCTGAACCGCGCCCATCCCGATATCGCCCATGATCTGGAAAACCCCCTGCCGAAATCGGCGCCGGGCTTTCTGGTCCGGGCGCTGGCCATGCGCCGGGCGGCGGGTTTGCCGCCCTTTACCGTGCTTTGCTGCGACAACCTGCCGGAAAACGGCCGCGTCGTGCGGGGCGTGGTGCTGGAACTGGCCGGGCTGATCGACCCTGCGCTGGCCGCATGGATCGAGGCCGAAGGGGCATTCCCGGCGGCCATGGTCGACCGCATCGTGCCCGCCACCACCGCTGCCGATCTGGACCGGCTTGAGGCCACGGCCGGATACCGCGACGAGGCGCCGGTCATGCACGAGCCCTTCCGGCAATGGGTGGTCGAGGACGATTTCGTCGGCGCCGCCCGCCCCGATCTGGCCGCAGTGGGCGCGCAGCTCGTGGGCGATGTGACGCCCTTTGAGCATATGAAGCTGCGGATGCTGAATGGCACCCACAGTTCGCTGGCCTATCTGGGCTATCTGGCGGGCTATGAGACGATCTCGGACACCGTCGCCGATCCCGAATTTTCCGCCTTTGTGCGCGGGCTCTGGCATGGTGAGATCATTCCGGTGCTGACCCCTCCGCCCGGCGTCGATCTGGGGGCCTATGCCGATGCGCTGCATGCGCGTTATGCCAATCCCGCCATCCGCCACCGGACATGGCAGATTGCCATGGATGGCAGCCAGAAACTGCCGCAGCGCATCCTTGGCACCATCGGTGAGGCCCGCGCGGCGGGGCGCAAGGTGCCCGGCCTGACGCTGGCCGTGGCGGCATGGATGCGCTATGCTTCGGGTCGCGACGAAAAGGGTCAGCCGATCGAGGTCAAGGACCCGCTGGCGCAGCGTCTCGCCGCCTTGTGGCGGGACGATCCGGCGGCGACGGTCGCGGGGTTTCTGGCGCTGGCCGAGGTGTTTCCGCCCGCCCTGCGCGACGATCCGGGTTTCGCCGCCGACCTGACCGCCGCGCTGAGCGGACTGATCCGCGACGGCGCAAAAGCCAGCCTGAAAGGGGCCAGCCATAAAGGAAACGACCATGCCTGAACCCTTGATCCTGAACCCCGCCGACAATGTGGCGATCCTGACCGAAAAGGGCATCGCCGCCGCCGGTCACAAGATCGCCCGCCGCCCCATCGCCAAGGGCTCCGAGGTGGTGAAATACGGGCAGGTCATCGGCTATGCGACCGAGGACATCGCGACCGGCGCCCATGTCCACAGCCACAATTGCGTCTTTGGCGATCATGGCCGCGACTATCACCCCGGCGCGGGGCTGGCGGCGGCGCGGGCGGGGCTGGCCGCGCGCAAGGATCCGGCCTTCACCTTTCAGGGCTACCGGCGCAGCGACGGCTCGGTCGGGACGCGCAACTTTCTGGCGCTGGTCGCGACGGTGAATTGCTCGGCCACCGTGATCCGCCGCGCCGCCGAGGAAATCCGCATCGAGGGCGCGCTGGAACCCTATCCCAATGTCGATGGCGTCGTGGCTTTTGCCCATGGCACCGGCTGCGCCATGGCCGATAGCGGGCCGGGCTGGACGGCGCTGCAACGGGTGCTGACCGGCTATGCCGGGCATCCGAATGTCGGCGCGGCGCTGTTTGTCGGTCTGGGTTGCGAGACCATGCAGATCGCCCGCATGAAGCAGGAACTGGGGCAGGCCGCGCGCTTTCACGGTTTGACCATTCAGGATACCGGCGGCACCCGCAAGACCATCGACGCGATCAAGGCCCGCATCCGCGAGATGCTGCCGGCGCTGAACGATGTCCATCGCGAAACCGTGCCTGCGGGCGCCTTGAAGATCGGGCTGCAATGCGGCGGTTCGGACGGGTTTTCCGGCATTACCGCCAATCCGGCGCTGGGTCTGGCCAGCGACATTCTGGCCGCGCAGGGGGCATCCATGGTGCTGGCCGAAACGCCCGAGATCTATGGCGCGGAACGGCTGCTGCTGGACCGGGCCGTCTCGACCGAGGTGGCCGACAAGCTCTTGGAAAGAATCCGCTGGTGGGAGGATTACACCGAAAAGAACGGTGCCTCGATGGACAACAACCCCAGCCCCGGCAACAAGGCCGGCGGGCTGACTACCATTCTGGAAAAGTCGCTGGGTGCGGTCGCCAAGGGCGGCAATGCGCCGCTGGAGGCGGTGCTGGACTATGCCGAGCGCATCACCGCGCCGGGGCTGAACTTCATGGACACGCCCGGCTATGATCCGGTCTCGGCCACCGGCCAGATCGCGGGCGGGGCGCAGCTGATCGTCTTCACCACCGGGCGCGGCTCGGCCTTTGGGTCGAAACCCGCACCGACGATCAAGCTGGCGACGAATGACCGGCTGGCCGCCGCCATGCCCGACGACATGGACCTGAATTGCGGCGATATCCTCAGCCAGCGCGTGGCGCTTGAGGACAAGGCCCGCCAGATCGTCGATCTGATTCTGGCCACCGCCTCGGGCAGGGCCAGCAAAAGCGAGACGCTGGGGCTGGGGGACCACGAATTCGTGCCATGGCAGATCGGCGCGACGATGTGATCGCCGCGCCTTTCGTCTATCAGGCGCGTGCGGCCTCGACGGCTTCGGGGACCAGCGCGCCGCGATGGCGGATGACCTGCCGGCTGAGCGCATGACCGGCGCGGATCGCATCGGCGCAATCCGCGCCGGCAAGCATCGCCGCCAGATAACCGGCGTTGAAGCTGTCGCCCGCCGCCGTCGTGTCGACCGGCAGGTCAGGCGTCAGGTCAGGCAGCGCGCCGGTCCCTTGCGCGCCATCGAACCATATCGGGCCGCCGCCATTCTTGACCACGACATGGCCCGCGCCCAGATCCAGATAGCGCCGGATCGTGGCACCGACATCGGCATCGCCGAAATGCGTGGCCTCATCATCAAAGCTGGGCAGGACCAGATCGGCACCCGAGGCCGCCGCCTCGATCCCCGCCCGCATCGCTGCCGCATCCGTCCAGAGGCGCGGACGCAGGTTCGGGTCAAAGACCACCATCGTGCCTTGGGTCCGCGCGCGCGCCAGTGCGTCGCGCAGATTGGCGCGGCCCCGGTCGGACAGGATCGCCACGCTGATCCCCGAGAAATAGGCGATACGCGCACCCGCCAGCGCCCGGTCCAGCGCCACCGGGTCGTCGCCCAGAAGCTTCGCGGCCGATGTGTCGCGCCAATAGGAAAAGCTGCGCTCGCCATCCTTCAGCGAGATGGCGTAAAGCCCGATTTCGCGCGCGGGATCGCGGGGGATGTGATCGGTGCCGATACCCTCAGCCGACAGAAAATCCAGCATTTTCTGCGAAAACTCGCCGGTGCCCACGCGGGTGAAATACTCCACCCGCGCGTCATCCCCCAGCAACCGGCGCAGATACCAGGCGGTGTTCAGCGTATCGCCCGCGATCCCCAGCCGCCACAGGTCACCCTGACCGGCCGAGGACAGCTCCAGCATCGCCTCGCCGATCGACAGGATCCGGGGCGGGATCATGCGCCCGCCATCCGGCGCGACAGTGCCAGTTCGACCCCGCGCAGCTCGGCCAGACCTTTCAGACGGCCAATGGCGGGATAGCCGGGCTGCCCGCCGCGCCCGATATCGTCCAGAATGTCCTGTCCGTGATCGGGGCGCATGGGAATGACGGCATCTTCGCGGCCGATGGCGCGGCGACGGGCCTCTTCGTCCAGAACGGCGTCGATCAGCTCGACCATGTCGGTCTGGCCGCCCAGATGCTCGTCCTCGAAGAAGCTGGCGGGGATGGTCTCGGTGTCGCGGCGCACATTGCGCAGATGCAGGAAATGCACGCGATCCCCCAGCCGGCGCATCATGCCCGGCAGGTCATTGTCGGGCCGCGCCCCAAGCGAGCCGGAGCAGAGCGTGATCCCGTTCGCGGGCAGATCGACGGCGGCGATGCGTTCGGCATAGTCAGCCTCGGTCGACATGATCCGGGGCAGGCCCAGCAGCGGGAAGGGCGGGTCGTCGGGGTGGCAGCAAAGCCGCATCCCCAGATCCTGCGCGACCGGCGCCACCTGCTCAAGGAAAGCGTGGAAATTCCGGCGCAGCACCGGGTCGGTGACCGGGGCATAGCTGTCCAGCAGATCGCGCACGTCCTGCATCGTCTGCTGTTCGGCGGCGCCGGGCAGGCCAAAGACGATGTTCTTCACCAGTTCCTGACAGCGCGCCTCATCCATGGCGGCAAAGCGGCGGGCGGCCTCGTCGCGCAATGCCTCGGGGAAGTCCTCGGCGGCACCCCTGCGCTCAAGAATATGGATGTCGAAGGCCACGAAATCGGGCAGGTCGAACCGCATGCAGCGCGCGCCGTTCGGGCGCCGCCATGCCAGATCGGTGCGCGTCCAGTCCAGAACCGGCATGAAGTTATAGCAGATCACCCGGATCCCCGCCGCATGCAGGTTCCGCATCGAGGCGATCCAGTTTTCGACATGCTGGCGCCAGTCGCCGGTCTGGGTCTTGATCGCCTCGCTGACCGGGATGCTTTCGACCACCTCCCATGCGAGATGCGAGGGCGCGCCGTCCGACATCATTGCCAGTTCGGCCTGACGGCGGGCGATTTCCTCGGGGGTCCAGACCGCGCCGGTCGGGACGTGATGCAGGGCCGTGACCACGCCCTGAACCCCCGCCTGCATCATGTCGTCGATCGAGACCGGGTCCTTGGGGCCAAACCAGCGCCAGGTATGCCGCATTCCGCTGTCCTTTCCTTAATCGGTGAAAAATTCCGGGTATTGTGCCACCATCTGCGGCAATTCCGTCAGCATCTGGTGCAGATGCGTGCGTGCGGCGGTCTCGGCCGCCTCGGAATCGCCTGCGCGTATGGCGTCCAGGATCTGCTGATGCTGGGCAATGGTCCGGGCGCGGTCAAAGGCGCGCATCGACATGTGCCGCAGCCGGTTCATCTGCGATTTCAGCCGCTCAAGGTCGGTCCAGACCGCCTCATGGCCGGCGGCCACCGCCAGCAGACGGTGAAAGCGGTCGTCGGATTCGATGAAACCATTCACGTCGCCGGCGCTGTCGGCGGCATGTTGCAGGTCGATTTCCGCCTGCATGGCGCCAAGCGCCTGGGGCGGGCGCAGGCTGGCGGTCAGCCGCGCCAGATCGCCCTCGACCGCCTCGCGGATCAGCCGCGCCGACAGGACCGCCGAGATCGAGATCTTGCTGATATAGGTGCCGCGCTGGGGGCGGATTTCGGCCAGACCGTCGCTGCCAAGGCGGATGAAGGCCTCGCGCACGGGTTGGCGGCTGATGCCGATCTCGGTGGCGATCTCGGTCTCGCTGAGGCGGGCGCCGGGGGGCAGCTCGCCCCGCAGCACGCGGCGGTGCAGCCAGTCATAGACCTGGCTTGCAGTGCTGGGCGCAAGGGTGATGATGCTTGATTCCATGCCGGCCTCCCCTTGCCGAAATAAACCATACTTCCATACAAGTAAAGCGCCGGGATGCGCTGCGCGCTTCTCAGCCGGGGAAAACTGTGATCCAAATCCGGGGGAAGCCATTGTATCCGGAGGGGCAGCCATGTCGAAGATTCGCTGGATCCTGTCGCGTCTCGGGCGTCAGCTTTGGGTGCATGTCGTGCTTTACGCGGTGCTGGGCGTGGTGGCGGCGATGGCCGCGTCGCTGGCGACCCGCTATCTGCCATGGCCGGTGCCCATCGATGTCAGCACGGATGCCATCGACAGCCTGCTGACGGTGATTTCCTCAAGCATGCTGGCGGTGACGACCTTTTCGGTGGGGGCGCTGACCTCGGCTTACGGGGCCGCGACCTCGAACGGAACGCCGCGCGCGACGACGCTTCTGGCCGAGGATCAGGTGGTGCAATCGGCGCTGGCAACCTTTGTCGGCTCGTTTCTTTTCAGCATCGTCGGGCTGGTGGCCTTGCGGGTCAGCGCCTATGGGCCGCAGGGGCGGGCGCTGCTGTTTCTGACCACGCTGGCGGTGATCGTGCTGATCGTGCTGGCGCTGCTGCGCTGGATCGACCAGCTGACCCGGCTGGGCCGCGTCGCCGACACCACCGCCCGGCTGGAGGAGGCAACGCATGAGGCCATGCAGGCGCGGCTGGACCTGCCCTGTCTGGGCGGCCAGCGGTTGCAGGGCAGCCCGGATGCCGACCGGGGCGGGGTGCCGATCCCGGCCGGGCGGGTGGGCTATGTCGAGCATGTCGATACGGTCAGCCTGTCCGCGATCTGCGAGAACCGGGGCTGGCGGCTGGATGTGCTGGTCCTGCCCGGCAGCTTTGTCTATGCCGACACGCCGCTGGCGCGGGTCCATACCGGTGCCGGACAGGGCGATGCCCCCGACGAGACGCTGCGCGCGCTGATCCATGCCGCCTTTACGCTGGGGGCGACCCGCACCTTTGATCAGGACCCGCGCTTTGGCCTTGTTGCCCTGTCCGAGGTGGCGCTGCGGGCATTGTCGCCCGCCGTCAACGACCCCGGCACCGCCATCGACGTGATCGGGCGCCAGACCCGGCTTTTGACCCATTGGGCGCAGGAACATGCCAAGGCGGATGCGCCGGGCCGGACCGCGCCCTATCCGCGCCTGTCGGTGCCGCCGCTGGATTACGGCGATCTGTATGAGGACGCGTTCAATCTGATCGGGCGCGACGGGGCGGGGCAGATCGACGTCATGCTGCGGCTGGTCAAGGCCCTGCGCGCCCTGACCCGCATCGGCCCGCCCGAGGCCCGGCAGGCGGCCGAGCGCCAGCTGGCCATCGCGCGGGACCGCGCCATGCAGAACCTGCCCATGGCCGAGGAACGCGACCGGCTGGCCGCCGCGCTGGCCTGAGCCTTAGCCAAGGGCGATGCGGGTCGCGGTCAGGCGGTTTCGCAGCCATTTCGCGGCGGGACCGACCGGGCGCTGCTTGTGCCAGACCATCTCCAGCGCCACCGGATGATCGCCCTTGTCGAATTCCAGCGCTGGTGTCGCCAGATCCGGCGCCAGGGGCGAGCCCTCGATGATATGGCGCGGGATCAGCGCCCAGCCGACATTGCGGCGCAGGATCTGCAGCATCACCCAATGGCTTTCGATCCACCAGACATCCGAGGCGACGCGCAGCCGCTGCTTTTCGGGGCCTTCGCTGCGCCCGGCCACCATGATCTGGCGGTGACGCTTCAGCTCTTCCCAGCCGACCGGGCCTTTGGCCAGCGGGTGGTCGCGGCCGCAGACCAGTTGCAGCGGCACCCAGCCGATGGTCAGAAAGCCCAGCTCAGGCGGCAGTACCTCCTGGCGCCACATCACCCCCAGATCGGCCTTGCCGTCCAGAACGAAGCGGCCGACATCCTCCATATTGGGAAACATCAGCTCCAGCTCGACATGGGGAAAGCGGCTGGCAAAATCGGCAAAGACCTCGCCCACGGCGGGTTCGGGGAACAGCTCGTCAATGGCGACGACCAGCCGCGTCTCGACATGGCCGGCAAAGCTGCTGGCCACGCCCAGAAGATGTTCGCGCCGGTCAAGGATCACCCGCGCCTCGGGCAAAAGCCGGGCGCCTGCGGGGGTCAGCACCGGGTTGCGGCCGCTGCGGTCGAACAGCTCGACCCCCAGATCGATTTCCAGATTGGCGATCTGGGTGCTGACCGCCGATTGCGCCTTGCCAAGCGCGCGGGCAGCGGCCGAGAACGAGCCATGCGCAGCGGCGGCGGCAAAGGCGGCAAGCTGTTCCATCGAGACATCCATGCCACGTGACCCATCTGTTTTTCTGATATGACCTAACTTTCTTTCTGCATGATTGCAGATAGAAGGGGCGGCGAAAACAGGAATGAGTGATTCAGATGCAAACGCGCAGCTTTTCGGACCGGGCTCGCCATGCCCTCAGCTTTGAAATCGTCGGGCTGGCCATTTTCACGCCGCTGGCCACGCTGGCCTTTGACAAGCCGGCGATGGACATGGGCGTGATCGGGCTGATCTCGGCCACGGTGGCGACCTTGTGGAATTTCGTCTTCAACATGGGCTTTGACCGGACGATGATCCGCCGGACCGGCAGCGCGGCGAAATCCGTGCCCGTGCGCATCCTGCATACGCTGATGTTCGAGGGCGGTCTGGTCGTCCTGCTGATCCCGATGATTGCCTGGTATCTGGGCATCACGCTGTGGCAGGCGCTGGTGATGGATATCGCGATCGTGGCCTTCTATCTGGTCTATACGTTCTTTTTCAACATTGCCTATGACCGGGTCTATCCGCTGCCCGAGGCGCAGCCCGCCGCCGCTTGACCTGGCGTATAAAGAACGCCGCCCCCGGTTTCCCGGAGGCGGCGCGACAGACCTCGAACACGTTATGAGCGAATCCACCGAAGGCAGGTGTCGTCCGAGGCCCGACCCCGTTATTCGGCCGCGAACTGGTTCATGGTGTTCGCGTGACCGCCGGCTTTCAGCGCACGCTCGCCGCCGACCATTTCCTTGAACGTGTCGCCCAGATCCGAGCCGACCTCGTGCTGGTGCTTGACCGCCGAGACGCCGCGACGGATTTCCTCGCGCTGGACGGTCTTGACGTAGGCCAGCATCTTCTGGTCGCCAAAGTAGCCGCGCGACAGCTCGTCCACCGATTTCGCGGTCAGGTGGAAGGTGGGCAGCGTGATCAGGTTGTGGAACACGCCGGCGCGGGCCGAGATATCGGTCTGGAAGCGCTGCAGGCGGGCATCCGCCTCGCGGCCCAGATCGGTCTCGTCGTAATCGGCCTTCATCAGCTCGTTGCCATCCGGATAGTCGGCATCCTTGATCTTGCCCTCGGCCAGCCATTGGGCGCGGACCTGTTTGCGCAGGTTCAGCGTCCAGTTGAAGCTGGGCGAGTTGTTATAGGTCAGCTTGGCATTCGGGACCGCCTTGCGGATCTCGTTCACCATGCCGGCGATCTCATCGACATTGGGGGTGTCGGTTTCGATCCACAGCATGTCGGCGCCGCCCTGGGTCAGGTTGACGATGCAATCCTCGATGACGCGGGCGCGGCCGGTACCTTCCTTGAAGGGGAACAACCCGTTGGGCATGCGGGCCGGCTTGACGAACTGACCGTTCTGGAACAGCGCCAGCTCGCCGTCGCGGATCGGGTTCGCGTCGGTGATCGGCTCGGTCTTCAGCCATTTGATGTATTCCGAGGCCAGATCGCCCGGATGCTGGCTGACCGGCACCTTCTGGGTCAGACCGGCGCCAAGGCTGTCGGTGCGGGCGACGATGACGCCTTCGTCCACGCCCATTTCCTCAAGCGCAAGGCGGCAGGCGCGCAGCTTCTCGATGAAGTCTTCGCGCGGCACGGTGACCTTGCCGTCCTGGTGGCCGCATTGCTTGGCGTCCGAGACCTGGTTCTCGATCTGCAGCGCGCAGGCACCGGCCTTGATCAGCTCTTTCGCCAGCAGATAGGTGGCGTGCTCGTTGCCGAAACCGGCATCGATATCGGCGATGATCGGCACGACATGGGTCTCAAAGTTGTCGATGGCCGCGATGGCTTTCTTTTCGGCCGCCGCGTCGCCGCTGTCGCGGGCCGCTTTCAGGTCCTTGAACAGGTCGTTGATCGCCACCTCATCAGCCTGACGCAGCGAGACATAGATCTCGTTGATCAGGTCGGCGACGGCGGTCTTTTCATGCATCGACTGGTCGGGCAGGTGGCCGAAGCGGTTGCGCAGGCCGGCGACCATCCAGCCCGACAGATAGACATAGGTGCCCCGCGCGGTGCCGCGCATGCGTTTCACGGCCTTGATCATCTGCTGGGCATGAAAGCCCGACCAGCAGCCCAGCGACTGGGTGAATTTGCTGGCGTCGGCGTCATAGGCGGCCATGTCCTCGCGCATGATCTTGGCCATGTCGCGGGCGATGTCCAGATGGGTGTCATAGGTGTTCTGCATCTTCAGCTGAACGATGTCATCGACCGTGACGCCGCCGGGGGTCTGGCCCGAGGGATAGCGCTTTTCGACCTCGGCACGCAGCTGGGCGTAAGTCTTACGGTTGGCCATGGTATTTCCTTTCGTCGTATTCACGTGAGGGGGTGGCGGGCGCGCGGCCCGCCGAATGGGATTTCAGATCAGTCCAGCGCGTTCAGCACGTCATAGGCCGGCGCGGTGATGAAGTCGGGCAGGGCCTGCGCTGTCACCGCCTCCTGGACAATGCGCGCCGCCGAGGCGTAATGCCCGCGATGGAAGCCGTTCGGGCCCAGTCGGGTCAGGATCGAGACGATCTCGGCCTGAACCAGTTCGCCCAGCCAGTCGGCGGTAAAAAGCCGCTCTTCGCCGCTGTCCAGCGTGACCGTGGCGCCGTGACGCAGCCATTGCCAAAGCTGGGCGCGGCTGATCTCGGCGGTGGCGGCATCCTCCATCATGTTGTGGATGGGGACGGCGCCGCGGCCCGACAGCCAGTTGGCCAGGTATTCGATCGCGACCGAGATGTTGGTCTTGACCCCGGCCTCGGTGATCCGGCCCTGATGCGGCTTCAGCAGCATCGCAGGCAGGATACGCCATTCCTGACGCGGTTTGCGGATCTGGTTGGGGCCGGGCATTTCGGCGTCAAAGATGTCCTGCGCGACCGGAACCAGATCGGGATGCGCAACCCAGCAGCCGTCAAAGCCCATGCCGACCTCGCGCTTTTTATCGGCGCGGACCTTGGCGAATGCCTCTTCGTTGGCGGCCGCATCGTCCTTGACCGGGATCGCAGCGGACATGCCGCCCATGGCATGGATGCCCCGGCGATGGGCGGCCTTGACCACCCGCGCGGCATAGGTCGCAAGGAAGGCGTCCTCCATCACGACCTCGGCGCGGTCGGGCAGGACATAAGCGTCGTGATTGCGCAGGGTCTTGATATAGCTGAAGATATAATCCCAGCGCCCGCAATTCAGCCCGGCGATATGGTCGCGCAGCTCCCAGATGATCTCGTCCATCTCGAAGGCGGCGGGCAGGGTCTCGATCAGGACGGTGGCCTTGATCGTGCCTTGCGGCAGGCCAAGACGGTCCTGCGCATAGGTAAAGACCTCATTCCAGAAGCGCGCCTCGCCATGGCCTTCCAGCTTGGGCAGGTAATAGAACGGGCCGCGCCCGGTTTCCGCAAGCGCCTTGCCGGTGTGGAACAGCGACAGGCCAAAGTCGAACAGCGCCGCCGAAATCGGCTGCGCGTTGATCAGCACGTTGGATTCCGACATGTGCAGCCCGCGCGGGCGCATCATCAGCAGTGCCGAATCCGCGTTGACGCGATAGGATTTGCCGCTGGCCTGATCCTCATATTCCAGCTTGCCGTCGCGATAGTCGATCAGGTTCATCTGGCCGGCGATCAGATTGGCAAAGCTGGGCGAGGTCGCATCCTCGAAATCCGCCATGAAGACCTTGGCGCCGGAATTCAGCGCGTTGATCATCATCTTGCGGTCGACCGGGCCGGTGATCTCGACGCGGCGATCCTCAAGGATCTCGGGGATATCGGCGGCGCGCCAGATGCCCTGACGGATTTCTTTGGTCTGGGGCAGATAGTCGGGCAGCTCGCCGCGGTCGATGCGTTCCTGACGGCGGGCACGGGCAACCATCAGCGCGTGCAGCCGCAGGCCAAAGCGGCCTTGCAACTCGGCGATAAAGGCCAGCGCCTCGGGGGTCAGGACATCGTCGGCACCGGGAACGGCGCGCAGGACGATCGGCGGCAGGGCGGGGGGTGGACGATCAAGTGGCATGGGGGCCTCCGGGGAAGTTCAGTGATTCAGCTCATAATGTCATGTTAGTAATGTAATGGACTTTGCACAGCATAAACCTGTAAGGATCGGGTGCTGAGGTAGGGATTGTCACATCGCCAGTGACAAGATTGTAAGGTTTGTCACATGACAGTTCGCAACGAGAAACTGATCATCGGCCAGCGTTTGCGGGTGCTGCGCCAGTCGCTGGGCCTGACCCAGGCGCAGATGGCGACCGAGCTGGGCGTCTCGGCCAGCTATGTCACGCTGATCGAGGCGGACCAGCGCCCGGCCTCGGCGCGGTTTCTGATGAAACTGGCCGAGGTCTATGACCTGAACGTGTCGGAACTGGCGCCCTCGACGGACGCGCAACTGGCCACCGATTTCTCGGCGGCACTGAAGGAGCCGGCGCTTGGCACCGGCAGCCTGTCGCGCTCGGAAATCGAGGCGGTGTTGCAGGCTTCGCCGCGCATTGCCTCGGCCTTCGTGCGCCTGCATGAACAATACCGCGAGGCGATCCTGCGCCCGCAGGCCGATGACAACCCGCTGACCGACCGCGACAAGGCCGAGGTGCTGGCCGAAAACTCGCGTCCGGTCGATGCGGTCCGGAACTGGTTCTATGTCCATCGCAACTATGTCGATGCGCTGGACCGCCCCGCCGAGGAACTGGCCGAGGAACTGGCCCTGCACCGGCACGAGCCGCATGTGGCACTGACCAGCCGGCTGGCCTCGCACGGGATCATCGTGCGCATCCTGCCCGCCGATGTCATGGGCGACCAGCTGCGCCGGTTCGATTTTCACCGCAAGGAGCTGATGCTGTCCGAGCTCTTGGGGCAGGCCAGCCGCCGGTTCCAGATCGGCGTCTTGCTGGCGCGGCTGGAACAGGAGGCGACGATTTCGCAACTGGTCCAGGATTCCGACTTGTCCGACCCGCCCGCCGTGTCGCTGCTGCGGGTCAGTCTGGCGAATTATTTCGGCGCGGCGCTGCTGATGCCTTACGGCCGGTTTCTGGCCGCCTGCGAATCTGAGCGCTATGACGTCGAGCTGCTGGGCCATCGTTTCGGCGCCAGCTATGAACAGACCGCGCATCGCATGTCGACGCTGCAGCGCCCCGATGCCAAGGGCATCCCGTTCTATTTCGTGCGCGTCGATCAGGCCGGGAACATCTCGAAACGCTTCAGCGCCGGGCGGTTTCCGTTCTCGCGCTTTGGCGGCACCTGCCCCTTGTGGAACATCCATGCCGCCTTCGAGACGCCCGAGCGCATCCAGACCCAGGTCATTCGCATGCCCGAGGGGGCAAGCTATTTTTCCATCGCCCGCACCACCACCCGGGCCGGCGGCCAGCACGGCGCACCGGCGCAGCGGCTGGCCATCGGGCTGGGCTGCGACGTGGCCTATGCGCCGCGGCTGATCTATGCCGATGGCATCGATCTGGAACGGACGCGGCCGGTCGATATCGGACTGAACTGCTATCTGTGCGAGCGCCCCGACTGCTCGGCCCGGGCGCATGCGCCGATGAACCGCCGGCTCAAGGTCAATGAGCGCGAGCGCAGCCTGGCCCTGTTCAGTTTCGAGGAAGAATAGCCCGCGCCCGGCCGGGAAAATTCCGCCCGAAGCCACGTCGCGTCATCCCCGGGCGACGCGACGTAACCCCCGGCCTGCGGTTGTCCGGGGCGGCTCCGGTTCAAACATGCCTCATCGACAGCGGAGGGTTCCCCTTCGCAGATGCGATAGAGGAAAATGGGCATGCTGAAACGTGTGGAACAAGACACCAACCGCCGGATCGTCCTGAATTCCCGGCCGGTCGGGGCGATCAAGGAAGCCGATTATCGTCTTGAGACTGCCGAAATCGCCCAGCCCGAGCCCGGGCAGATGCTGGTGTGCAACCATTCTGGCAGCAAAACGTAACATTTTCGACCCCGAATGTTACACGCCCAACTGAGCTACTCTCCGTCTTTTGGACAGATTTCTGGGTGATTTAAGCCACTGCCTGCACCTGCTTGTCGGTTTCAATGGTGTTGAAGTGGACCACGGCGGGCGGTTGACCGCCATGGGCAGTGTGTGGGCGATGGTGGTTGTAGAAGGTGATCCAGCGCCCGATGCCGGTCCTCGCCTGCGAGCCGGTTTCGCAAGCGTGCAGATAGACGCCTTCATATTTCAGGGACCGCCAGAGGCGCTCGATGAAGATGTTGTCGAGGCAGCGTTCCTTGCCTTCCATCGAGATCTGCGTGCCAACCCGTTTCAGCCGGTCGGTCCAGGCGAAGGACGTGAACTGGCTACCCTGATCGATGTTCATGATCTCGGGCGGTCCGAACTTGTGGATCGCCTCGTTCAGGGCCTCGACACAGAAGTCCGCCTCCAGCGTGTTGGAGATGCGCCAAGCGAGCACCTTCCTCGTGAACCAGTCCATGACCGCCACCAGGTAGGCGGCACTGCGCCCCGACCGACAGCTTGGGATGTGAGCGTTCGACCACTCCCGTTCGGGATCGGCCTTGAACCGGTGGCGGCTCGATCCCTCACCACTTGCCGATCCGAGGCTTGAGCTTTCGCGACAAAAAAAATCGTTGGCGACGGCCAGTTCCCCGATTTTCGCATGCAGCACTCGAATCGTATCCTCGTCGATCTCAGGGGCCTTCTTGCCGTCCCGCTCGAAGATGTCTGCCGCGCCGTCCAACAGCGCCCTCTTCCACTGATGGATCATTGTCGGATGCGCGCCATATTCGGCGGCCAGCTCCGACACCGTGCGCTCACCCTTCACGGCTTCCAGCGCCACACGCGCCTTGAATGCTGCGTCGCGGTTCCTGTGCTTCGACATGCCCTGATCTCCTCGTTCCTGGAGACCAGCAGACGTCAGATCTTAGCTTCCGTCACTGTCCGATTTTCAGCGAGCAGCTCATCATATATCACGATGTAAGCTAAGAGCAGGCCGCGAAAGCGACCTGTTTTTTCACCAGAATGCGTTTTGCCTCTGGCATCTGTTTAACGCTTAGTACTAAGCCTATGGTAGCATTCTGACGCACGGGGCGTCCCTGCCAGAAACCGCGCGTATGAAAACCCAGCCCTTCCCCAAATCCTCGAGCCTGAAAGGAAATCGACCTATGTCCCAGCCTGAGCCTGATCCGAAAGAGCACCGCCGCGCCCAGATCCGCGAGTCGGTGGCACGCCACAAGGAGCGGCTGAGGCAGATGACGGCGCTGGAGCGCCTTGCCTACAAGCACCGCGCCAGCCTGGGCGAGAATTGCGACCCCTATACCCGGCCGGAGTGGCAACAGGCCGAGGTGCTGCGGGTGCGGCTGGAAGACCTGATCCGAGACGCCGGGGCGCTCCATGACGAGATCCTCGGGCGGCTGAAGCGGGACGGCGTGGATGATCCCGGCCTCGCCCTTCTTGCCGCTGCCCTGGCGACGGAGGCGGAGAGCCGTTTCAGCCTCAAGCCCTTCTGAGCGCGATTGCCAGCCGACCTACTGCGCTGGATGCGCTACAGTTAAATAGCTAGATAGCTATTTAACTAAAAAGTCAGACATGCACAAGCTTTCCAAACTGCTCGCCGATGCCCTGGGCTGCGCGCTCGTCTTTGCGCTGCCGGCGCTCTTCTACATCGTCACTCCAGGCTATGCGGTCGGTTTTCTGGTAGGTTTGCGCGTGATGCGAAGTCTCAGAGATTTGCAGCGACGGTGATGGAGATGCCCAGGGTGTTCACGACTGGATTTCGGCTGAACCCTCCGGGTCGGTGCCAGATCCAGATACTGAAGACACCGGGACCAGGCAGGGTGACGCAGGGCAGGGTGACGGGTGACGCAAGACGGGTCGGCGCTCGAACCCTGCGCTCCCGATCCCCAACTCAGTCCGTCAGAGGCCGCGCATGGGTTCGAATGAGCGTGTCGAGCACGTCGAGATCGAACCGATCCGTCTCGAAGAGGTTTTCGATCCAGGGGCCGAGCGCGTAATCGGGCGCGACGAACTCCAGGCCGTTCATGAGCCGGAATGTGGTCATCGACGTGAAGGCGGTGCGCTTGTTGCCATCCACATAGCCATGACTGAGCGCGATCCCATGCCAGTAATAAGCAGCGATCCGCACGAGATCTGCACTCTCGTCGTAATAGGCTGCGGTTTGCGGCCGGCCGATCGCGCCTTGCAGGTCGCTGAGCTGCCGATAGCCCATGATCTGTCTTGGCGTCAGCACCTCCTCATGAAAGAAGTCCAAATCCTCAAGCGTGAGGAAATGGACCTCATTCAGAGGTCAGGACGCTGAAAGGCAGACATTAAGCCAGATAGTCGAGGGTCTGCCTGTATTGCACCTTGGTGCGCGCCATTGCCTCGCGCGCGCTCAGACGCTTGCGAGCGGTATTCTCGGACACGATGGCATGGGGCATATTGGCCGGAATACAGTAAGATACCGAATCATGCGCGCAGGCGGGATCGCGCCGAACAGGGTGAACCCTGCCGCATTTATCGCATTTCCGCATGGTCATAACCGTATCTCCGGTCTCTAGTCTGCACAACATACTCTCAATTCGTGAACTTACAACTAAGTTCCTCAAAAGCCACGCAACGCACGTAGCGCAACGGTTCGAGCGCAGGTCAATAAGCAAGTATCTACTTATGTTCATGGAGGATCTACGATCGCCAAAACCCCACGGAGATCACCACGTGCATGTCCTTCGCGATCCTTTCGGCCGCGACAGCGGCCTGGGTCGCCAAGCCGCACCTGACCGCACTGTTCTGAAGGAAGGGCTGGATCACCGGCCCTTCTTCATTTCCTCGCGCTGCCAGGCGTCAAAGCTGCGTATCAGCGGCTCGCGCATGGACATGTCGGACTGCAAGGCAGCCATCTTGAAACGCTTGTGCCGGCTCTCGGGCATATTGAAGGTCATGCCGACCCGACGCTCGCTGAAGTTCTCCGACGGCTCGGTCGGCGCTGCAGCGCCGATGTCGGTGATCCGGGCGGGCTTGCGCGCAGCAAACAGCCGAACGCGGCGCTGCCGGATCATTCGGACGTGATAATGGCGCGGTTCCAGCAACACCGGGTGCTGGTGCAGGGCTTTCTTGTCACCGATTACTTCCACCTCTGGGACCAGTTCCAGCGCGAGATCGGTCCCTGGGTCCTGGCCGGCGAAATCCGCCATATCGAGGATATGAGCCATGGGCTGGAGCTTGCCCCTAAGGCGCTGATGGATGTGATCAGCGGCCGGAACTTCGGCAAGAAGGTGGTCAAACTGCGCGACTGACCCGCGCATCGCGACCTGTCACAATGGAAAAGGGGCCGGAATGAACCGGCCCCCTTTTTGATGTCCCGCGTCTCTCGCGGTCAGTTCATGCCCAGAAGATGCGGCAGGAACATGGTGATTTCCGGCACGTAGGTGATCAGCATCAAGAACACCAGGGCCGTCGCCAGCCAGGGCAGGGCCGCCTTGGTCACCTCGGTCAGGCCCAGTTTCGAGATCGCCGAGCCGACATAGAGGTTCAGGCCCACCGGAGGCGTACACAGCCCGATCTCCATGTTGACGACCATCATGATCCCGAAATGCACCGGATCGACGCCCAGTTTCACGGCGACCGGATAAAGGATCGGCGCCATGATCAGCACGATGGCCGAGGGCTCCATCACCATGCCGATGAACAGCAGCATGATGTTGACGACCAGAAGGAAGCCGATCTTGCCCAGGCCCAGGCCCACGATCCAGTCCGACAGCGTCTGCGGGATCTGTTCGCTGGTCAGGATGAAGGCGAACATCACGGCATTGGTGATGATATAGAGCAGCATCGCCGACATCGCCGCCGAGGACAGCAGCACCTTGGGCACTTCGCGCAGCTTGATGTCCTTATAGACCCAGACTGCGATCACGAAGGCATAGACGGCGCTGACGGCCGCGGCCTCGGTCGGCGTGAAGATGCCGCCATAGATGCCGCCCATGATGATGACGATCAGCATCAGACCCCAGACCGACTCGCGGAAGGCCAGCCAGCGCTCGCGCCAGTCGGCACGGGCCATGCGCGGGTAGTTGTGCTTTTTCGCGCGGAAATAGGTGGTGGCGCCCAGCATCGAGGCCAGCATCAGACCCGGCACGACACCGGCCATGAACAGCGTCCCGATCGAGGCCGACAGGACCGGCTGGCCGTCGGGGCCGGTCACGACCATGCCCGAGGTCGCCACCGAATACATGACCATGACGATCGAGGGCGGGATCAGGATGCCAAGGCCGCCGGCGGTGGCGATCGAGCCCACGCCGAATTGCGGCGGGTAGCCCTGCTTGACCATGGCCGGGATCAGGATCGAGCCCACCGCCATCACGGTCGCGGGCGACGAGCCCGAGATCGCGGCAAACAGCGCGCAGGCCATGACCGCAGCCATGCCCATGCCGCCATACCAATGCCCCACCATCGAGGTCGCGAAACGGATCATCCGCCGCGCCACGCCGCCATGGGTCAGGAAGTTGCCGGCCAGAATGAAGAACGGGATCGCCATGATCTCGAACTTCTCGATGCCGGTGAACAGCTTCAGCGCGATGCTGTCCATGGGGATTTCGGTGAAGGCGAACAGGAACGAGAACACCGTCAGACCCAATGCGATCGAGACGGGCATCCCGGTCAGCAAAAGCACCGTCAGGATCAGGAAGATGATAAGCGCGGTCATCCGTGGCCCCCCTCGGCGACGTCCTTGGCCTCTTCCTCGACGCCATCGACCGAACTCAGGTCATGATGGGCGATGTAGCCGGTGGTCAGATACAGATAGAGCGCCTGGATGAAGCGGAAGCACATCAGCGCAGATCCCAGCGGCACCGCCAGGTAGATGATCCACATCGGCATTTCGAGATCGGGCGAGGTCTGCCCGCCCAGCCGGACGTGATAGACGAAATCGGTGCCGATCCAGACCAGAATGGCCGTGAAGAGGATCCCGCCCGACATGGCGATGGCGGTGACGATCCGCTTGGCCGGGTCTTTCAGACGTTCGACCAGAATATCGACGCCGACATGGATGCCGATGCGCACGCCGTAGGCGGCGCCGAACTTGGCCATCCAGACGAACAGATAGATACAGGCCTCTTGCGCCCAGGTCAGCTTGATCGAATTGATCGCCTTGAAGACCGAACGGGCGGCGGATTGCAGGCCGGTCATCTCATGGCTTCGGGCGTAGCCGACCAGATCCGCGGCTGCGCCGAGCGAGAAGCGGTGAACGACCGCGACGAAGATCAGCGCCACGGCTACGGCCATGAGCACCGAGATCAAGACTTCTTCGAAGCGGTCGAGGATGCGTAACAGCATGGCATACCTCGATATGGGGGAAAGGAGGGGTGCGCAGTCCGCACCCCCCGAGTTGGCCTATTCCGGGATCAGTTGGTTCCGATCGCCTGATAGGCTTGCTGGATCAGGTCGGCGCCGATGCGGTCGGACATTTCCTCATGCACGGGCTTGAGGACTTCGAGCCATTCGGCGCGCTCTTCGTCGGTCATTTCGTGGAATTCGGTGGTGCCGGCGGCCTTCATCGCCTCCAGCGACTTGTCGTTTTCCTCGGCCGCGATGCCATTGGCATAGACGGTCGATTCGGCCATGGCTTTTTCCAGATTGGCGCGCACATCCTCGGGCAGGCCGTCCCAGAATGCCTTGTTCACGATCACCGCATAGCCCAGATAGCCGTGGCGCGAGATGGTCGCGTGCTTTTGCACTTCATGCATCTTCTGGGTGTACATGTTCGAGGGCGGGTTTTCGGTGCCGTCGACAACGCCGGTCTGCAGCGCCTGATACACTTCCGAGAAGGCCATGACCTGCGGCACGGCGCCAAGCGCCTCCATCTGCGCCTCGAGGATCTTCGAGGACTGGATGCGCATTTTCAGGCCCAGGAAATCGTCGGGCGTGATCACCGGCGAGTTCGCCGACATGATCTTGAAGCCGTTATCCCAATAGGCCAGGCCCTTGATGCCCTTGTCTTCCAGCTTGGCCAGAAGACCCTTGCCGACGTCGCCATCGGTGATCTTGCGCAGCTCTTCGCGGTTGGCGAACAGCATCGGCAGGTCGAACAGCTCGAATTGCTGGACGCCGAGCGGGCCGAACTTGGCCAGCGACGGGGCCAGCATCTGCACGGCGCCAAGTTGCAGCGCCTCAAGCTCTTCCTTGTCCTTGTAGAGCTGGCTGTTGGGGTAAATCTCGACCTTGACCTTGCCTTCGGTATATTGCTCGGCCAGTTCCTTGAACTTCTGCGCGCCCTTGCCCTTGGGCGTGTCCGGGGCAACGACGTGGCTGAACTTGATGGTGATGGCGTCCTGAGCCAGCGCGGGCAGCGCGGCAGACATGGCAATGGCAACGGCCCCCGCCATGGCGGTGAAGCTGCGACGAGTCAGCATGGCTTTTCCTCCCTAATTACTTGTCCGCCCCTCCGAGCGGTGATTGGTTTCTTGTCACCAATCCGTGATGATCGCTATTGTGGGTTTCCGCAATAGGCCGCTCGCGAGATAGCGGCGGCAAGATGATGCGCTGGGGGGAGTGCAGGTGATCCGAGGCGACAGACCGGTCCGGCTTGGCGGCGGCAAGCCTGCGCCCTACGGCGATCCGTGGTCGGGCGAGGGGCGCGTGCCAGTGCGGCGCGGCCTTGATCTGTTGTCGCTGGTGCCGCTGTTTGCCATCGTGGCGCTGGTCGTGCTGGTGACGCTGGTGATCTGGATCGCCAATCGCAGCGAGACCGAGCAGGCGCGCACGAAACTGGCCACGGATGCGCTTTGGGTCGAACAGACCCTGCGCTTCCAGATGTCGGTCGACGAGGACATGCTGGTCGGCATGTCGCTGGATACGGCCAGCGGCATCTCCAGCGCGACCATCGATGCCCGCGCCCGCGCCCATATCGCCGGCAGCCCGGAATTCCTGTCCGTGGTCTGGTATGATGCCGAGGGCCGCCGCATCCGCGCGCTTCCGGGCCGCGATGCGCCGGGCGATGACGTGCTGGTGGGCCGGCTGGCGCAAAGCGGCGTCGGCACCACCCGGCCAAGCTACGGCGACATTGCCCCCGATGGCAGCGTCGCCATGGGCCTTGCCCTGCCCGGAAGGCGGGGCTTTGTCACCGCGACGCTGTCGCTGCCGTTGCTTCTCAACCGCCACCTGCCCTGGTGGATCGCCGAGCAATATGGCGTGCGCATCCTTGACAGTGCCGGCACCGAGCTGGCCGCCCGCCAGCGCCTGACCCCCACCGCCGACAGCCCCAGCCACGCCATCAGTTTCGATCCGCCCCTGCGTGGCGTGGCGGTCCAGATCAACGCCTATCAGGCGCCGACCTCGTTTCGCACCACGCTGCTGATGGCGGCGATCGGCGGGCTGGCGATCTTTGCCATTCTGGCGCTGGTGATCCTGTTTCGCAGCGCCGGCCACCGGCGGCTGGCCGAGCTGCGGCTGCGCAACGAGACCGCGTTCCGCCGCTCGATGGAGGAAAGCCTGACCGTCGGCCTGCGCGCCAAGGATCATTCGGGCCGCATCCTTTACGTCAATTCGGCCTTTTGCAACCTGGTCGGCTGGGAGGTCTCGGAGCTGGTCGGGCGCATGCCGCCGATGCCCTATTGGGACCCCGAGCGGCTTTCGGAAACCGAGGCGCGCCACCGCGAGATGGCCCGCGGTCCGGCCGTGCGCAGCTTCGAGACCCGTTTCCTGCATCGCGACGGGCACGAGATCGATGTCCAGGTCTATGATGCGCCGCTGATCGACGCGGCCGGCAAGCATCGCGGCTGGATGGGCTCGGTCATTGACATCACCGAACAGAAACGCGTGGCCCGGCTGGCCCGGGCGCAGGACGAGACCATGGCCCGCACCGGGCGGCTGGTGACGCTGGGCGAGATGGCCTCGACGCTGGCGCATGAGCTGAACCAGCCTCTGGCGGCCATCGCCTCATACGCGGCGGGGATGCAGAATCTGATGGATCGCGGCGATGCCGACCCGGTGCTGATGCGCGAGGCCAATCAGAAACTGGCGCGTCAGGCCGACCGTGCCGGACAGATCATCCGCCGCATTCAGGATCTGGTGAAAAAGCGCGAGCCGCGCTTTTCGGAAACCCGGCTGGACGAGGTCATTGCCGAGACGGTCGAATTCCTGCAGGCTGATGCCCGCGAACACCGGGTGGAACTGGCGGCCGCCATCGCCCCGGTCCCGCCGGTCGAGGCCGACCGCATCCTGCTGGAACAGGTGCTGATCAACCTGATCCGAAACGGGATGGAGGCGATGGGGGAAAGCCGCTCGGGCGACGGGCTTGAGGTGCGGCTGATGACCGAGGCGGGTCATGTCGTGATCGAGGTCGCCGACTGCGGCGCCGGCATCGCCCCGGAACTGGCGGGGCGGCTTTTCGATGCCTTTGCCACCACCAAGCCGCAGGGCATGGGCATGGGGCTGAAGATCTGCCGCTCGATCGTCGAACTGCATGGCGGGCTGCTGACGCATCGGCCGGGCGCGGGCGGGGGCACGGTGTTCCGCATCCTGCTGCCGCTGCGGGCGGGGGCGGAAAAGGCGGCTTGACGCCATGGGCAAGCGGCACGGGTGCAGGGTAAGGGGTGACAGAATGACGGCTGCGACATGACGGGCGAGGGGATGATCCATATCGTCGATGACGAAGAGGCGATCCGCGACGCGCTGAGCTTCCTCTTTACCTCGCGGGGGGTGGCCTCGCGCGGCTGGCCCTCGGGCGAGGCGTTCCTGGCCGCGCAGCCGCTGGCCGATTGCGCCTGCGTGATCCTGGACGTGCGCATGGGCGGGCTCAGTGGCCCCGAAACCTTTCAGCGGCTGCGGGCGCTGGGGAATGCCGCGCCGGTGATCTTTCTGACCGGCCATGCCGATGTGCCGGTGGCGGTGCAGGCGCTCAAGGCCGGGGCCTATGATTTTCTGGAAAAACCCTTCAACGACAACCAGATCGTCGATCTGGTGCTGGCGGCGATCCAGACCCATATCGCCGCCAGGGCCGAGGCCGCCAGCCGCCGCGGTCTTGCCGTCCGCCGCGCCACGCTATCGGCGCGCGAGGACGAGGTCATGGCGCTGATGCTGACCGGGGCGATGAACAAGCAGATCGCGGCCGAGCTGAACATCTCGATGCGCACGGTCGAGGTCCATCGCGGCCGGGTGCTGGCCAAGATGGGGGTCAGGAACGCGGTCGAGCTGGCCGCGATGCTGGCCGCCGATGAGGGCCCGCGCGGCACGGACTGAGTGCATGGCGCCGGGGCGCCGGTCCATGTTCCGGACCTGGATTCTGGCCTAGATGCGGAAATGATCCATGGAAAACCCCTCGTGAAAGGCGGCGGGCACGGTCAGCGAGTTCAGCCGCGCCAGCCGTGGCATGCGGCCCAGAACCCTGACCCGGCCCAGTTCCGCGATGATGCTTTCGGTATCGGGGGCCGGATCGCCGATGAAGGCCACGCCCAGCACCGGAATGCCCCGGTCACGCAGCGCCGCCAGCGACAGCAGCGTGTGGTTGATCGTCCCCAGCCGGGTGCGGGCACAGAGCACCGTCGGCAGGTTCCAGCGGGCAAAGAGATCCAGATAGGTCCGGCGCCGGTTCAGCGGCACCATCACCCCGCCCGCGCCCTCGATGACCAGCGGCCGGGGCAGCGCCGGCGGATTGATGAGGTCGGGATTGATCTCGACCCCCTCAAGCGCCGCGGCCAGATGCGGCGAGGCCGGCGTGCGCAGCAGCCAGGCCTCTTTCAGGATGCGTCCCTCGGGCAGGCCCGACAGGCGGGCGACGGTCTGGTTGTCGGTCGCACCCTCGATCCCGGCCTGGACAGGTTTCCAGAAAAACCCGTCCAGCGCCCCGGCCAGCCCGGCGGCAAAGACGGTCTTGCCGATGCCGGTATCGGTGCCGGTGACAACGATGGCGTGTCGGATGATGGCGTGGGTCATGCAGGAAACCTCAATTGGCAGCGATTATCGGGTGGGGCGGCAGCTCGGCCATGCGCATCCCCAGCCGCGCCAGCAGCTCCGCATCCTTGTCACGTTCGGGATTGGCGGTGGTCAGCAGCCTTTCGCCGGTAAAGATCGAATTCGCCCCGGCCAGAAAGCACAGCGCCTGCGCCTCGTCGCTGAGCGCTTCGCGCCCGGCCGACAGGCGCAGGACGCTTTGCGGCATCAGGATCCGCGCCAGCGCCACCAGCCGCGCCAGATCCAGCGCCGAGGCCGGGCGGGCCTTCTCCATCACCGGGGTGCCGGCGACGGGGTGCCACATGTTCAGCGGCACGCTGTCGGGATGCGCGGGCAGGGTGGCCAGCGTCACCAGCATCGAGATGCGGTCCTCGGGCCGCTCGCCCATGCCGAGGATGCCGCCCGAACAGACCTTGATCCCGCCGGCGCGGACATGGGCCAGCGTCTCAAGCCGGTCGTCCATGGTCCGGGTGGTGACGATGTCTGGGTAATAGTCGCGCGAAGTGTCGATATTGTGGTTGTAATAGTCCAGCCCGGCCCTGGCCAGCTGTGCGACCTGCGCCGGCGTCAGCATGCCCAGCGTGACGCAGGTTTCCAGGCCCAGTTCGCGCACACCCCGGATCATCATGCAGACCGCCGCCATGTCGCGATCCTTGGGGCCGCGCCAGGCGGCGCCCATGCAGAACCGGGTCGCGCCTCCGGCCTTGGCGCGGCGCGCCTCGGCCAGAACCTCCTCGACCTGCATCAGTTTCGAGGCCGGAAGCCCGGTCTTGTGATGCGCGCTTTGCGAGCAATAGCCGCAATCCTCGGGGCAACCGCCGGTTTTTATAGATAAAAGCGTCGCGGTTTCGATGGTTTCGGGGTCGAAATGCTGCCGATGCAGGCTTTGGGCACGAAACATCAGCTGGGGAAAGGGCAGATCATGGATCGCCCGCGCCTCGGTCTCGGTCCAGTCATGGCGCAAGGCGGTCCGGGACGCGATCTGCCCTTCGGGCAGGCAAGGGAGCTGCGCGGTCATTGCCCGATCCGTCCCATCAGGCGCGCGGGCAGGACAATGGCCCCCAATGCGACCATGGCGATATTGATCAGATCGCCCAGAATGAAAGGCGTGAAGCCGGCCGCCACGACCGCGCCCGCCGGCACGAATTTCGCAAGCCAGAGCAGGCCGACGGCATAGGTGATCGCCAGCCCCGCCAGCATCGCGATGATCCGGCCCGGCGTCCCGCGCCCCAGCGCCATGCTGGCCGAAACCCAGCTGGCGACCAGATATCCCAGCAGATAGCCGCCGGTCGGGCCGACCATGTAGGCGAGGCCGATGCCGCGCTCCGGTGTGCCGGAAAACACCGGCAATCCCGCCGCGCCCGCCATCAGATAGGCCATGAAGGTCGCCGTCGCGAGGCGGGGCCCCGTCGCCAGCGCAATCGCCATCACCGCCAGCGTGTGCAGCGTCATCGGCACCGGCCAGGACGGCACGCGAAGCTTGGCGCAGAGGGTGATGAGGGCGACCCCCAGGACGATGACGGCGCCCTTTCGGGCCAGACCCGGCATTGCCGGATGCGACAGGGAGGGGGTGGTGCTCATCATTGCTCCTCAGAATTATAGATAATCAACACGATGATCTATATTGAGCGCAATGCGGCGATGAGTCGCAAGTGATATTATAGATAATTTTAACCGACGATGGCGAAAGCGCTTCGGTGCCGGCCATTCGGGCTGGCAACGGGGCGATGCCCGATCCATTGCACATGCCGCGCCAGCGTGGCGCAGCCGGTCTCGACATCGCCCTTGCGCAGGGCGCCCAGAATGGCGCGGTGATCGTGATCGGTGCGCGCCTCCCAGGTCGATTGCCAGGCCGTGAACAGGAAGCGCGCGCTGGCTGCATGCAGATCGTCGATCGAGGCCAGCAGCCGCGGCATCGCGCAAGGCTCAAGGATCAGGCGGTGAAAGCGGCGATTCGCTTCCTCCCATTCGCGGACATCGCGCGAGGCGTCGCCCGCCCGCGTCGCCTCATCCGCCGCATCCAGCACCGCCGGGGTCAGATGCGGGGCGGCATGGCGCAGCGCCAGCACCTCAAGCGCAGCGCGCATCGCCGCGACCTCCTTGACCTCGTCGAGATCAAAGCTCGCCACCCGGACGCCCTTGCGCGGCTCGCTGACCGCCAGGCCCTGCGCCTCGAGCCGGCGGAACGCCTCGCGCACGGGGACGTGGCTGGCGCCGAATTCCTCGGCAATATGGTCCTGACGCAGGCGCGCCCCCGGCTGGATCTGGCCGGCGATGATGCGCTCGGCCAGCACGCGGCTGATGCGATGGGCGAGAGTGTCTTCTGATCTGCTGGTCATTTTTATAGATAAATCCGACAGGAAAGGATTGTCGATACTTGCTACCGGCCGCCATAGCGACCCATCCGCAGCGCCATGTAAAGAATCTTTAACGTTTCGGTGACGCAAAGGTTGATTTGCCCCCAAATCCCGCCTACCCACCCGGCGCGACCGCAGCGGTGAGAGCATGGCCCAGAACGACCACGAATCCCGACATCTCGAGACGCTGGACCGCGATCTCGGGCGCTTTTCGAATCTGGAAATGGCGGCAAGCTATGTTTCGCGGCCCTTGGTGGGTCCGGGCATCGCCTTTGTCTTCATCATTCTGGCAGGGCTGGTGGCGGCGCTGTCGCTGGGCCAGACCAGCAACACGCTGATCGTGGTCATCGCCGCGACCTTTGGTGCCTATATGGCGCTGAACATCGGCGCCAATGACGTCGCCAACAACATGGGCCCGGCGGTGGGCGCCAATGCGCTGACCATGGGCGGTGCCATCGTCATCGCCGCGATCTTTGAAAGCGCGGGTGCGCTGATCGCGGGCAGCGACGTGGTTTCGACCATCTCAAAGGGCATCATCACCCCAGGCGGCATCGCCGAGTCCGACGTTTTCATCTGGGCGATGATGGCGGCGCTGCTGTCATCGGCCTTGTGGGTGAACCTCGCGACCTGGATCGGGGCTCCGGTCTCGACCACGCATTCGGTCGTGGGCGGCGTCGTCGGTGCGGGGATCGCGGCGGCCGGTTTCGGTGCGATCAACTGGGGCATGATGGGCGCCATTGCCGCAAGCTGGGTGATCTCGCCGGTGCTGGGCGGTGTGAGCGCGGCGGGTTTTTTGTGGTTCATCAAGGCCCGCATCATCTATCAGCCCGACAAGATCGCGGCGGCGCGCAAATGGGTGCCGGTGCTGGTCGGCATCATGTCGGGCGCCTTTGCCGCCTATCTGGCGCTGAAGGGGCTAAAGAATCTGATCGATGTCTCGCTGGGCATGGCGGTCCTGCTGGGGCTGGGGCTGGGCATCGCGACCTGGCTGGTGATGATCCCGGTCGTCCGCCGCCAGTCCGAGGGGCTTGAGAACCGCAACAAGTCGCTGAAGGTGCTGTTCGCGATTCCGCTGGTCGTGTCCGCCGCGCTGCTGAGCTTTGCCCATGGCGCCAATGACGTCGCCAATGCGGTCGGGCCGCTGGCGGCCATCGTGCAGGCCTCGCAGACCGGCGATTTCACCCATGATGTCAGCATTCCGGTCTGGGTGATGCTGATCGGAGCCTTCGGCATCAGCTTCGGGCTGTTCCTGTTCGGCCCCAAACTGATCCGCATGGTCGGCAGCCAGATCACCAAGCTGAACCCGATGCGCGCCTTTTGCGTGGCGCTGTCGGCGGCGCTGACGGTGATCGTGGCCAGCTGGCTGGGCCTGCCGGTCAGCTCGACCCATATTGCGGTGGGTGCGATCTTTGGCGTCGGCTTCTTCCGCGAATGGGATGCCGAGCGCCGCCTGCGCCTGTCCCAGGACGACGAAGACCGCCCCCGCATCCCGCCCGAGGAGCGCCGCCGCCGCAAGCTGGTGCGCCGCTCGCATGTGATGACCATCGCCACCGCCTGGGTGGTGACGGTTCCCGCCGCCGCGATCCTGTCGGCGCTGATCTTTCTGGCAATCCAGATGGCGACGGGCGGAGCCTAGCCCAGCTTGAAGATATCGCGGATCGATTCTCCCGCCGTCAGCCGCGCGGTCCATTCGGCCTCAAGCCGCAGCTTGGCCTCGGCCGCGTCGATCAGCTTGGGCAAAAGCCTGGGCGGCAGAGCGACAAGCCCGTCATCATCGCCCAAGATCAGGTCGCCCGGCGCGATGGCGATGCCGCCGATCATGATGCCGCCATTCACCTCGCCCATGCGGGCGGTGGTCGGACCCAGCGGATTGACCGCGCGGGCATAGACCGGCAGGCCGGACATAGCCGAAAGCCCCGCCACATCGCGCACGGCGCCATCGCAGACCAACCCTGCCGCAGCCTGCCGGTGCAGATGCCCGCCCAGGATATCGCCGATCATCGCATGATGGGTCTGGCCGCCGGCATCGATCAGCAGGACCTCGCCCGCCCGGATCGCGCCGACGGCGTGCAGCACCGCGCCGAAATCCGGCGGCGTGCAGCGCACCGTCACCGCGCGGCCAAACAGCGCCGCCTGCTGCCCCACCGGCCGCAGCGGCCGGATCGCCGGGTCGATCTGATGCGAGGGCGTCAGATCCGCCGCCACCGCCACCGGAATGCGCTGCCAGCGCGCCAGCAGCTCATCGGGGATGGCGTCGAAGGCCGGGGGGTGCAGGGTCACGGTCATGTCAGCTCCTTTCGGCAAGTGTGGCTTGGATCGCGCTGGCCAGACGCCGGACGCCCTCGGCCAGACGCTCGGGCGCGTTCAGGGTAAAGTTGATGCGCATGGCGCCCCGGTCAAGCCCTTCGGGGTCAAAGACGCTGCTGGGCGAGATGCAGACGCCATGGGCCAGCGCATGGGCCAGCAGCCGGTCGGTATCAAGGCGCGGATCGCGCGCCCGCGCCCAGACGAACATCCCGCCCGAAGGGTGCTGCCAGTCCAGATATTCGCCCAGATGCTCATGCATCGCAGCGCAAAGCGCGTCGCGCCGGGCGCGATATGTGGCCAGAATATCTGGCAGGATGCGGCCCGGAATGTCGCGCTCGAAGGCGCGCAGGGCGATCATCTGCCCCAGCCCGCTGCTGCACATGTCGCTGCCTTGCTTGGCCGCCGCCAGCGCCGCGATCATCTCGGGCGCGGCAATGATCCAGCCGATACGCAGCCCCGGCGTCAGCTCTTTCGAGAGCGTCCCCATATAGACCACCGGCCCGTCATAGGTGCCGGGCTTGCGCGCGCCGGACAGGTCCAAGAGCCGGGGCAGGGGCGCCCCCTCATAGTAAAGCACGCCGTAGGGGTCGTCCTCGATCAGCCATGTCCCGGTCTCATGCGCGGCATCGACCAGCGCCTGCCGCTGCGCCAACGGCACCAGCCGCCCCGAGGGGTTCGAGAAATTCGGCACCGTATAGGCAAATTGCGCCCCGGCCAGCGCGGTAACCGGGTCAAAACCCGCATCCTCAAGCCGCATCGGGCGATATTCCGGGTCGCGCGGACGCCACGCATCCAGCGCCCCCAGATAGGCGGGGCTCTGTGCGGCGATGGTCGTTGCGCCCGGCTCAAGCAGCACCTTGCCCACCAGCTCCAGCGCCTGCATGCCGCTGGTGGCGATCAGTACATTCTCGCGCCCAAGCCGCAGCGTGGGGGTCGAGAAGCGCGCCGCGATCAGATCGCGCAGCGCCGGCAGGCCCGGGATCGGGCCGTAAGCCAGCGTCTCGACCGGGTGGTTGCGGACCGCCTCGGCGGCCAGTTCGGCCAGCTCGTCCACGGGCCACAGCGCCGGTTCCGGCAGGCCGCCCGCCAGATTGATCAGGTCCGGGTTCTGCCCCGCCGCCAGAAAGACCGAAGTGACGTCATTGCTTTGCGACAGCCAGCGGGCAAAGCCGGGGCGCGAGGCCTCGGGCGCGGGCATCGGATCTGTCCTTGGGGCGCGCTGGGGCTGGCTGGACATGCGGTTTCCTTGTCATCGATCTGGATTATACGCCGGGCGCGGCAATGTCTTGGCGTCGTTCCGGGCAGGATTCGCGGGCCGTCTAGCATCCCAACGGCCCAAAAGCACCCCCCGACCCGGTGCCCCGCGCTTGTGTCCGGCCCTGATCTGGCTCACAAACCCGGCATCACAGGACGGGGACGGGCATGAACGCGCTGAAACGGATCGGCATCGACACCTATATGCTGCTGCTGGTCGGCACGGTGCTTCTGGGCCTGATCCTGCCTGCGCGCGGCATCGCGGCCGAGGCGCTGCGTGGCGTCACTTTCTGGGCGGTGACGCTGCTGTTCTTTCTGTACGGGGCCAAGCTGGACCCGGCGTCGGTGCGGGCAGGCCTGCTGAACTGGCGCCTGCAAGGGCTGACCTTTGCCGCGACCTATCTGCTGTTTCCAGTCCTTGGCCTGATCCTTGCGGCGGTCTTCGGCGGCGTGCTGGGACCGCAGCTGACGCTGGGGCTGCTGTTTCTATGCGTCCTGCCCTCGACCGTGCAAAGCTCGATCGCCTTCACCTCGATCGCGGGCGGCAATGTCCCGGCGGCGATCTGCGCGGCCTCGCTTTCAAACCTGATCGGGGTGGCGCTGACGCCCCTGCTGGTCGCGCAGCTTCTGCATCAGGACGGCGGCGGCATCAGCCTCGACGCCATCGAAAAGATCGCGCTGCAGATCCTGTTGCCCTTCATCCTCGGCCAGATCCTGAGGCCATGGATCGGAGGCTTCGTCCAGCGCCACAAACTGCTGACCATGGTGGTGGATCGCGGCTCGATCCTGCTGATCGTCTATTCGGCCTTTGGCGCCGGCACGGTGGCGGGGATCTGGTCGGCGATCCCGGCGCCCAGCCTGATCCTGTGCCTTGCGGTGGTCACGCTGCTGCTGGCACTGGCCATGGGGATCATGGTGGCCAGCGGACGCATCACCCATATGCCGCATCAGGACCGGGCGGTCCTGTTCTTCTGCGGCTCGACCAAAAGCCTGGCCAGCGGACTGCCCATCGCCACGGCCATCTTTCCGGCGGCAACGGTCGGGGCGACCGTGCTGCCGGTGATGATCTATCACATGACCCAGCTTCTGGTCTGCTCGGCCATCGCGCAGCGCATGGCCCGCCGCACCTAGCTGATCAGAAATCCCAGTCCTCATCCTCGGTCGCGACGGCCTTGCCGATGACATAGGACGAGCCCGAGCCGCTGAAGAAGTCATGGTTTTCACTGTCCGGCGACAATGCGGCCATGATCGCCGGATTGACCTCGCAGGCGGCGGGCGGGAACAGCGCCTCATAGCCCAGGTTCTGCAGGGCCTTGTTGGCATTGTAATGCAGGAATGCCTTTACGTCCTCGGTCAGGCCGATGCCGTCATAAAGCTCGGCGGTGTATTTCTGCTCGATGTCGTAAAGATCAAAGATCAGCGCAAAGGCGAAATCCTTCAGCTCCTGCCGCCGTGCCTCGGGCAGCTTTTCCAGCGCGCGCTGGTATTTATAGCCGATGTAATAGCCATGCACCGCCTCGTCGCGGATGATCAGACGGATCAGGTCGGCGGTATTGGTCAGCTTCGCGCGGCTCGACCAGTACATCGGCAGGTAGAAGCCCGAATAGAACAGGAAGCTCTCCAGAAACACCGATGCGATCTTGCGCTTCAGCGGGTCCGAGCCAGCCTTGTATTCCTCAAGGATCAGCCGCGCCTTGGCCTGCAGATGCGGGTTTTCCTCGGACCAGCGAAAGGCCTCATCGACCTCCTTGGTCAGGCACAGCGTCGAAAAGATCGAGGAATAGCTGCGCGCATGCACCGCCTCCATGAAACTGATATTCGACAGCACCGCCTCCTCATGTGGCGTCTGCGCATCCGGCATCATCGAGGGCGCGCCGATGGTGTTCTGCACCGTGTCCAGCAACGTCAGCCCGGTGAAGACCCGGATGGTCAGCTCACGCTCTTCGGGGCGCAGCGTGGCCCAGCTTTGCACGTCATTCGACAGCGGCACTTTCTCAGGCAGCCAGAAATTCACCGTCAGCCGGTTCCAGACCTCAAGGTCCTTTTCGTCCTCCAGCCGGTTCCAGTTGATCGCGCGCAGCGGGGTCTTCATCACATGATCCTTCATCCGAAGAACCTCTCTTTCATGTCCAAATATCCTACGGGGGTCCGGGGGTGTAAAACCCCCGGGTCGCTACGCTGCTCACAAGGTGCAGGACACGCAGCCCTGAACCTCGGTCCCTTCCAGCGCGGTCTGGCGCAGGCGGATGTAATAGATGGTCTTGATGCCCTTTTTCCAGGCATGGATCTGGGCGCGGTTGATGTCGCGCGTCGTCGCCTCGGCCGGAAAGAACAGCGTCAGCGACAGGCCCTGATCGACATGCTCGGTCGCCGCTGCATAGGTGTCGATGATCGCATCAGGCCCGATCTCATAGGCGTCACGGTAATATTCCAGATTGTCGTTCGACATGAACGCCGCCGGATAATAGACGCGGCCGATCTTGCCTTCCTTGCGGACCTCGATCTTGGCGACGATCGGATGGATCGAGCTGGTCGAATTGTTGATATAGCTGATCGAGCCGGTCGGCGGCACCGCCTGCAGGTTGCGGTTATAAAGCCCATGCGCCATGACATCGGCCTTCAGCGCCTCCCAATCCGCGCGCGTGGGCAGGGTCACGCCCTCGAAGACCCGCGCCACATCGGCCAGCTCGGGCAGCCAGTCGCGGCTGGTATATTTGTCAAAGAACGAGCCGTTGGCATATTTCGACTTGTCGAAATCCCTGAAGCTATGGCCCTTTTCCTGCGCCAGCAGGTTAGAGGCCCGGATCGCGTGATAGGCCACAGCGGCGAAGTAAACGCTGGTGAACTCGATCCCCTCGGGGCTGCCGTAATGAATGCGCTCGCGCGCCAGGAACCCATGCAGGTTCATCTGCCCCAGACCCACGGCATGGGCCTCGTCATTGCCGCGCCGGATCGAGGGCACAGCCTCGATCGAGGACATTTCCGACACCGCGGTCAGCGCCCGGATCGCCGCCTCGACGGTGGCGCCGAAATCCGGCCCGTCCATGGTCGCGGCAATGTTCAGCGAGCCGAGGTTGCAGGAAATATCCGTGCCCAGATGCGCATAGGACAGGTCTTCGTTGAACTCGCTGGCCTCGTTCACCTGCAGGATTTCGCTGCACAGGTTCGACATGCTGATGCGGCCATGCACGGGGTTGGCACGGTTCACCGTGTCCTCGAACATGATATAGGGATAGCCGCTTTCGAACTGGATCTCGGCGATGGTCTGGAAGAATTCGCGGGCGTTGATCTTGCGCTTCTTGATGCGCTTGTCATCGACCATCTCGGCATATTTTTCGGTGACCGAGATCTCCGAGAAGGGCAGGCCATAGACCTTTTCCACGTCATGCGGGGAAAACAGGTACATGTCCTCGTTCTTCTTGGCCAATTCAAAGGTCACGTCGGGAATGACCACGCCCAGAGACAGCGTCTTGATGCGGATCTTCTCGTCCGCGTTCTCGCGCTTGGTGTCCAGGAAACGCAGGATATCGGGGTGGTGGGCGTTCAGATAGACCGCGCCCGCGCCCTGCCGCGCGCCAAGCTGGTTGGCATAGGAAAAGCTGTCCTCCAGCAGTTTCATCACCGGAATGACACCCGAGGACTGGTTTTCGATGCCCTTGATCGGGGCGCCGGCCTCGCGCAGGTTGGTCAGCATCAGGGCGACGCCGCCGCCGCGTTTCGACAGCTGCAAGGCCGAGTTGATCGAGCGGCCGATCGATTCCATGTTGTCTTCCAGCCGCAGCAGGAAGCAGGAAATCAACTCGCCCCGCGACTTTTTCCCGGCATTCAGGAAGGTCGGCGTCGCCGGCTGGAAGCGGCCCGACAGAATCTCTTCCATGAAGCGCATGGCCAGAGCCTCATCGCCGCGCGCGAGCGCCAGGGCGACCATGACCACGCGGTCCTCGTAACGCTCAAGGTAGCGCTGGCCGTCGCGGGTCTTCAGCGTATAGCTGGTGTAATACTTGAACGCGCCCAGGAAAGTCGGGAAGCGGAACTTGCGCAGATAGGCGGCGTCCCAGATCGCGCGCTGGAAGTTCTTGGAATACTGGTCCAGCACCTCGGGCTCGTAATAGCCCTCATCGACCAGATAGCGCAGCTTTTCGTCCAGATTGTGGAAGAAGACGGTGTTCTGGTTGACATGCTGCAGGAAATACTGCCGCGCGGCCTTGCGATCCGCGTCAAAGCGGATGCGGCCCTCGCCGTCGTAAAGGTTCAGCATCGCGTTCAGCGCGTGATAGTCCAGCTCGGCCTTTACGCCATCGTCAAGCATTCCGTCCCCCAGAATTTTTCAAGCCCCGCCTGCACGCGGGCAATATCAAGATCGGTCCCCGACAGTTCGAATCGATACAGGACGGGGACGTTGCACTTATCAGAAATCACCTTGCCGGACAGGGCAAAGGTCGCCCCGAAGTTCCGGTTGCCGGTGGCAATGACGCCGCGCAACAGGGCGCGGCGGTCGGGGTCGTTCAGAAAGCGGATCACCTGCTTGGGAACCGCACCCCGCCCCTCGCCATCGGCGAAGGTCGGGCAGATCAGGACATAGGGGCGGTCAGGCGCGGGCATCTCGTCCGCAGGAGCGATCGGGATCCGCGCGGCAGGCAGGCCCAGGCGGGTCATGAACCGCGCCGTATTGCCCGATGCCGAGGAAAAATAGACCAGCCCGCCCATCGTCCCGGGATCAGGCCAGCGAGCCGATCATGTCGGGACGGAAACCCGCCCAATGCGCTTCGCCGGCGACGACCACCGGAGCCTGCCGATAGCCCATCGAGGTGACCAGCTCCATCGCATCATCGTCTTCGGTCAGATCGATCAGCTGATAGGCCAGCCCACGGGCTTCCAGCGCGCGGGTGGTGGCGGTGCACTGCACGCAAGCGGGTTTCGAATAGACGGTGATGGTCATTGCCTGTCCCTTTCTTGTTTTCTCGGCCTGTCCGGCGGCAAGGGAATCGGCGCTGCGATCCGAAAGGATCATGAACCGGGCCATCCTGTCCTGCGCGGTGGGGCGAGGGACAGTTAGCCATGATGATGGGGTGTGGTCAACAAGATATAGATGGATTCCATCCACAGGAGCCCAAGTATTGTGTGGACAAGAATCCAAATGCCACAGTAGCCGGATCTTGCAACAAACCGGCGACACAACCTAATGGAGAATAATGTTAATTCTATCTATTATTGCGTGCGCGATTTGTCAGCCCCTGCGAGCAGCCGCAAATGCGCCGACAACTGTCAGGATTCGTCTTTCCGAATCACGAACAGCGCCACCAGCAGATAGATCCCCGCGGCCCCAAACAGGATCGCCCAGAAGATCGCGCCGGTCGACAGCTCGAAGAATGCCCAAGCCAGCGGCAGGACCACGGACAGGATGCGGATCCAGAGCGGGCGGAAGAACGGGTGGTGAGGATCGACCAGCATGGGGCCAACCTAGATCAGCCGCGCCGACCACACCACCGCTTTTCGTCCCCTCAGCCGCGAAAACTGCGCCACAGGCTCAGCGCCGTGTCCGACAGATCGCCCAGCCGCGCCAGCACATGTTCGCGCGCCAGCGCCGGGCCGGGCTCGGCCCGGTCCAGCCGCGCCAGAAGCCGCATCACCCGGCGCTTGTGGATGCCGGTCCAAAGCTGCACCGGGTCAGAGATCAGCCCGGCAAAGGTGGTGATGAGCGAGGCCAGCATCGCCAGCACCGTGCCGGTTACCACCACCTCGAAAGTGGAAAGTTCGGTCGGAAAGGCACCATACCACATGCCGCCGGCCCAGCTTCCCAGTGCGAAATCCTGCACCGCCTGCGCCTGTGCGCGCAGATGCGCGACCGGCCCCGCCAGCGAGATCACCCCCGGCGTGGCGCGGTGGAACAGCAGCAGCCCCGATCCCAGCACGATCAGCGAACAGGTGATCTCGGCCACCGCATTGCGGGTCTCGGCATAGTTGGCGACGGCCCGCGCCGTCATCTCGGGCGCGGCTCTGGGGGCCAGTCCCTCGTCGGCGAGATCGTCCAGAAATCCGCCCAGATCGGCCTCGATCCGCTGCGCGACGTCGGATCGCAGAAAGATGTGGCGTCGTGCCAGCCAGTCCGCCGCCCCGGTCAGCCCGACCCAGCGCAGCAGGGGGGCGCCAAGCCGCACCAGCACGAAGACGGGCGACAGCGCCACATTGACCGGCGCCCGCAACAGGTCCAGCCCCAGCGCATGGCGATGCAGCGCCAGGGTGCCGCGCAAGCCGTAGCGGGCGCGCACAAAACGCTCCACCTCGGTCTCGCGCCGGGTCATGGGGCGGGTATCGGCGGGCTGCATGGCTCTCCTGTCGGTCGCTCGTCCATTATCTAGGCGTGACGTGGCGTGCGCTCAATGCAGGGCGGCGTTTTCCTTTGACTTTGCGGCAGGCGCAGGATAGCAGCCCTGCTTTGGCTCCGAGATTCCGGGGCGGAGGGCGTGGAAAAGCCCTGCCGCAAAGGGGAATGGGCGCCGCTCAACGGATGCAGCCGCATCCCCTTTCTGGCGAAGATGATGAACGAACATGATATTGCCGCGCCTCTGGCCGCGGCGCTGGCGGCCAAGGGCTATGCCAGCCTGACTGCTGTGCAAGACGCCGTGCTGGCCTCCGAGGCGCGCGGCCGCGACCTGCTGGTCTCGGCGCAGACCGGCTCGGGCAAGACCGTGGCCTTTGGCCTGGCGATGGCCGACGATCTTCTGGATGACGGCAGGCTTTTGCCGCAATCGGGCCTGCCGCTGGCACTGGCGATTGCCCCCACGCGTGAACTGGCCCTGCAGGTCGCCCGCGAACTGGGCTGGCTTTACGGTGATGCCGGCGCCCAGATCGCCACCTGCGTCGGCGGCATGGATTACCGCACCGAACGCCGCGCGCTGGAGCGTGGCGCGCAGATCGTCGTCGGCACGCCCGGCCGGTTGCGCGACCATATCGAGCGCGGCTCGCTGGACCTCTCTGCCCTGCGTGCCTGCGTGCTGGACGAGGCCGACGAGATGCTGGACCTTGGCTTCCGCGAGGATCTGGAATTCATTCTGGGCGCCGCGCCGGCCGATCGCCGGACGCTGATGTTCTCGGCCACGGTCCCCCCGGCGATCGAGGCGCTGGCCAAGGATTTCCAGCGCGACGCCCTGCGCATCAGCGCCCTGGGCGAGGCACGCCAGCATGGCGACATCGAATATCGTGCCCTGTCGGTCACCACCCGCGACCGCGAGAACGCGATCTTCAACACCCTGCGCTATTACGAGGCGCCAAGCGCCATCATCTTCTGCAAGACCCGCGCCAATGTGAACCACTTGCTGGCGCGCATGGGCAATCGCGGCTTCAAGGTCGTGGCGCTGTCGGGCGAGCTTAGCCAGCAGGAACGCAGCCATGCGCTGCAGGCCCTGCGCGACGGGCGCGCCCGCGTCTGCATCGCCACCGACGTGGCGGCGCGCGGTATCGACCTGCCGGGGCTGGAACTGGTGATCCATGCCGATCTGCCGACCAATCCCGACACGCTGCTGCACCGCTCGGGCCGGACCGGGCGGGCGGGGTCCAAGGGGACTTCGGTCCTGATCGTGACCTCGGCGGATTACAAGAAGGCGCAGCGGCTTTTGCAGCGCGCGAAGCTGGTGGCGGAATGGGACAAGGCGCCCTCGGCCGACGATGTGCAGGCGCGCGACGACCAACGCATGCTGGACCTGCCCGCGCTGCATGAGGCGCCGGGCGACGAGGCCGCGCAGGCCTCCGCCCTGATCGAGCGTTTCGGCGCCGAACAGGTCGCCTCGGCCTTTATCCGGCTGTGGCGCGATGGCCGCCCCGCCCCCGAGGAACTGGCCGAAGGCATGGCGCCCGTGGCCCCCTCTGCCCCGCGCGAGCGTGGCGAATTCGGGCCTTCGGTCTGGTTCCTGCTGTCGGTCGGCCATTCCGGCCGGGCCGAGGCGCGCTGGCTGCTGCCCAAGATCTGCGAGGCGGGCAACATCACCCGCGACGCCATCGGTGCGATCCGCGTCAAGACCGAACAGACCTTTGTCCAGATCGCCGCCAATGTTGCCGCGAATTTCGGCGAAGGTGTCGAGCTGGAGCCGGGCCTGACCATGCGCAAGCTGGACAGCGAGCCGGTCTTTGACGCCCCCGGCGCCCGCGCGCCGCGCCCCGAACGGGCCGAGCGCAAGCCGCATCGCGGTCAGGGCCCGCGCAGCGAGACGCGTTTTGACGCCCATCCCGAGCCCCGTCCCGAACGCCCGGCTGCGAAACCCGCGCGCCGTCCCGCCCTGCTGGAGCTGGACGAGCCTGCGCCCAAGGCACGCCCCGATGTGACCGAGGCCCCGCGTGAGACCGCCGAGGCCCCTCGCAAGGTCAAGGAGCGTTGGAGCAGCGAAAAGAAACAAGCCCACAAGACCGGCAAGGACAAGCCCGATTTCGCCCCCGCGGCCAAGGCTGGCGCAAAGCCCGGCCCGCGCTCGGCCGGTTACAAGTCCTTTGGCGGACCCGCGCGCGGTGACGGCGCCGAGGGGCGCCCCTCGCGCGCGGCGGGCTACAAGTCGCATTCGACTGAGGGTCGCTCCGAAGGCCGGACCAGCGGTAAGCCCGCCGGCAAGGCATTCGCCGGCAAGCCCGGGGGCAAGGCGCCCTGGCAAAGCAAGTCGGGCGACGACAAGCCCTTTCGCCCCTCAGCGCCCAAGGGCGGCGCGAAACCGGGCAAGCGCGGGCCCGCGCCCAAGCGCTAAGGGTCAGCGGGCGGCGGCCAGCGCCAGCCCGTCGACCACGGCGGTAAAGGCCTCGCTGCGCAAAAGCTGCGCGGCGGGGCAAAGCCGCAAGGCCTCCTCGGCGACGAAGCCCATCAGGCTTGAGCCGCCGACAAGGATCACGCTGCCCACATCATTCGGCGCGACCCCGGCCATGCGCAGGGTCTGGGCGGCGGCCTCGTATAGATCGGCTCGGCAATCGCGCAGCGCCGCATCCAGCGCCTGCGGCGTCAGCGGCTGGGCCAGCCCCGACTCGATGAAGCCCATCATGATGCGGCCATCGTCGCTGCCATTGGCGGCGATCTTGCCGCGCTCGACCGCAAAGGCCAGCTCATGGCCCAGTTCATCGCCCAGAACCGTCACCAGCCGGTCCATCGCCTGCCGGTCATCGGCCATGCGCGCCATGTCGGCGGCCATGCGCCGGGTCTCGGGCGTGTAAAGAAACGGGATCTTGGCCCAGGTCGCCAGATCGACATAGATGGCATTGGGCACCGGCAGCAGGCCTGGCCCCATCTCGCGCCGCAGTTTGCCGCCATGCCCCAGCGCCGGCATGGCATGGGTCAGCGACACCAGCCGGTCGAAATCGGTGCCGCCCAGCCGGATGCCGTGATTGGCAAGGATCTGGACCGCATTTCCGGTGCTGCGAAACACCGAGAAATCCGAAGTGCCGCCGCCGATATCGACGATCAGCCCGATCTCACCGGCACGGCCAAGCCCGTGGCTGGCCAGCGCCGCCGCCTCGGGTTCGGGCAGGAAATCGACCGCATCGAACCCCGCTGCCAGATAGCAGCCGCGCAGGTCTTCCTGGGCCTGCGTGTCGCGTTCGGGATCGTTGCTGTGGAAATGCACCGGCCGGCCCGACAGAGCGCGATGAAAGCGCAGGCCTGACGCCGCCTCGGCGCGGGTCCGGAGTTCCGCCAGAAACGCCGTCACCACCTCGGAGAGCGTGCGCCGCCGCCCCGAGATCAGCCGCGATTCATGAAACAGCGCCGTTCCCAGCACGCTTTTCAGCGCCCGCATGTAACGGCCCTCGGCGCCCTCGATCAGCGCGTCCGAAGCAGCCTGACCGATGCGCATGGCCCCCTGACGCGCCGGAAAGAACACGGCGGTGGGCAGGGTCTCGGCCCCCGGCTCGATGGCAAGGCGGCGGATCTGGCCGTCCAGCACCACGGCGGCGGCGGAATTCGAGGTTCCGAAATCAATGGCAAGCGTGTGGTCGCGCATCATGGCTCCCCGGATCGGCCGATTGACCGGTCTTGAAGAAAGGATGCGCTGCTAGCGGCTTTCGCGTTAAGGTTCAAGATGGCTTGCCGATCCGGCGCAGGCTGGACATCGCCGCCAGCTTTTCGCGCAGCCGCGTGGCCAGAGGCGACAGCGGCCGGCGCTTGAGATCAAGCAGGTAATAGGGCGCAACGCGGATTTCCTCGCGCACGGGCAGGATCGCGAACCCGGCCGAAACGGGCGGGCGGATCAGCAGCTCGGCCACCTCTTCGGACATCGGCGCCACGGCATCGCTTTGCGCCAGATCGGCGATGGTCAGCAAAAGCGAGGGGCTGCTGACGATATCCTGTGGCTCGGTCAGTCCGACATCGGCGAAGGCCGCCAGCGCCGCCTCGCGGATGGGGGCGCCGCGCTGCTGCATGATCCATTCCTGATCGGCCAGCTGGGTCAGGCTGACCGTGCCTGCGCGGCCAAGCGGGTGATCTGCGCGGACCAGAAAGCAGACCTTTTCGTCGCGCATCGGCAGGATGTTGAAATCCTGGCTGTCGAATTCCGGCAGGATGCGGGCCAGGACGAAATCCATCTCTCCGGCAGCCAGATAGGACAGCAATTCGCGCGAAGGCATCACGTCCACGGTAATATCGGCGCCGGGCGCGGCGGCCTTGATCTCGCGGATGGCACCGACAAGATAGCTGACGGCGGGGCCGGTCACCGCACCCACGCGCACCGCGCCACCCGCGCCGCTGCGCAGCGCCGCGACATCGGCGCCCATGCTGAACATCTCGCGCAGGATGGCATTGGCGCGGCGCAGCACGGCGCGGCCGATCTCGGTCGGCTCCATCCCCTTGGGCAGGCGCAGGAACAGAGGCGCGCCGACCTGGGCCTCGGCCTCGGCCAGCATGCGTGAGGCGGCGGGCTGGGTCATGCCCACGGTCTCGGCCGCAAGTTGCAGCTGGCCATGTTCGGCGATCTGCTGGATCAGCCGCAGCTGCGCAGGCTTGAGCATCAGGCGGGGCGAGGGCTTGGACATATTGATTTCGGTATGCAGAATGCGGAAGATATCATTTTACCAGCATGTCGCGCTGTGGCTAGATCGAAACCGGCCCCCGCAAGGGCGGCAGGGGGCGCGCCGCGCCTGACAAGATGACAAAACGAAACCGCCAACCGCCCAAAGGTCCCGCGATGAGCAAGAGTTTCACCCCCGCCCCCTGGCCCCGCAAACTGCGTTCGCAGCATTGGTATGGCGGCAATTCCCGCGACACGATCTATCACCGTGGCTGGCTGAAAAATCAGGGCTATCCGCACGACCTGTTCGACGGCCGCCCCGTCATCGGCATCATGAACACCTGGGCGGACCTGACGCCCTGCAACGGCCACCTGCGCGAGTTGGCCGAAAAGGTCAAAGCCGGCGTCTGGGAGGCGGGCGGCTTTCCGGTCGAGGTTCCGGTCTTTTCCGCCAGCGAAAACACCTATCGCCCGACCGCGATGATGTATCGCAACCTTGCTGCCATGGCGGTCGAAGAGGCCATGCGCGGTCAGCCCATTGATGGTGCCGTGCTGATGGTGGGCTGCGACAAGACCACGCCCAGCCTGCTGATGGGCGCGGCCTCGACCGACATTCCCTCGATCGTCGTCACCGGTGGGCCGATGCTGAACGGCTGGTTCCGGGGCGAACGCATCGGATCGGGCACGCATCTGTGGAAATTTTCCGAGGCCGTGAAGGCCGGCGAGATGACGCAGGAAGAGTTCCTTGAGGCCGAGCAATCCATGAGCCGCTCCTCGGGGACCTGCAACACCATGGGCACCGCCAGCACCATGGCCAGCATGGCCGAGGCGCTGGGGATGGCGCTTTCGGGCAATGCCGCGATTCCGGCGGTGGACAGTCGCCGCCGTGTCATGGCGCAGATGACGGGCCGGCGCATCGTGCAGATGGTCAAGGACGACCTGAAGCCCAGCGATGTGATGACCCGCGCTGCCTTTGAAAACGCGATCCGTACCAATGGCGCCATCGGCGGTTCGACCAACGCTGTCATCCACCTGCTGGCGATTGCCGGCCGGGTCGGCGTCGATCTGACGCTGGACGACTGGGACGGGCTGGGCCGGGACGTGTCCACCATCGTGAACCTGATGCCCTCGGGCCAGTATCTGATGGAAGAGTTCTTCTATGCCGGCGGTCTGCCCGTGGTCATCAAGCGCCTGGGCGAGGCGGGGCTTCTGAACAAGGACGCGCTGACCGTATCGGGCAAGACCATGTGGGACGAGGTCAAGGACGCGCGGAACTGGAACGAGGACGTGATCCTGCCCGCCGACAAGCCCCTGACCGAACATGGCGGCATCGCGGTCCTGCGCGGTAACCTTGCGCCGGATGGTGCGGTGCTGAAGCCTTCGGCCGCCAGTTCGCATCTGATGACCCATCGTGGTCCGGCGGTCGTGTTCGAGGATATCGACGACTACAAGGCGCGTATTAACGATGATGCGCTGGAGATCGACGAAAACAGCGTCATGGTCATGAAAATGTGCGGCCCTCGCGGCTATCCGGGTATGGCCGAGGTTGGCAATATGGGCCTGCCGCCCAAGGTGCTGAAAAAAGGCATCACGGATATGGTGCGCATCTCGGACGCACGGATGTCGGGGACGGCTTATGGTACGGTGGTGCTGCATACCTCGCCCGAGGCGGCGCGGGGCGGGCCGCTGGCCATCGTGCGGACCGGCGACATGATCGAACTGGACGTGCCGAACCGCCGTCTGCATCTGGACGTGCCGGACGAGGAAATCGCCCGCCGCCTGGCCGAATGGAAGAACCCCGCGCCCAAGCCTGACGGCGGCTATGCGCAGCTGTTCCACGAACACGTCGAGGGTGCTGATACCGGGGCGGATTTCGATTTTCTCAAGGGCTGCCGGGGCCGTGAGGTCGGAAAGGACAGCCACTGATGAAACTTGCTCTTGTCGGTATCGGAAAAATCGCGCTGGACCAGCATGTGCCTGCCCTGACAGCCAGTGCCGATTGGGAACTGGCCGCCACCGTGTCGCGCAATGGGACGGTCGAAGGTGTCGAGGCCTTCACCCGGATCGAGGATATGCTGGCGGCGCGGCCGGATATCCCGGTGGTCTCGCTTTGTTTGCCGCCTGTGCCACGCTTTGCCGCGGCATCTGCCGCATTGCGGGCGGGTCGGCATGTGATGCTGGAAAAGCCGCCGGGAGCGTCCTTGTCAGAGGTGCATGAATTGCAGACCATCGCCCGCGATCAGGGCGTCACGCTGTATACGACGTGGCATTCGCGCCAGGCCCATGCCGTAGCTGCCGCCCGGCGCTGGCTTGCTGGCCGCCGTATCGACAGTGGCCGCATCACCTGGCGCGAGGATGTGCGCAAGTGGCATCCCGGTCAGGACTGGATCTTTGCGGCAGGCGGTATGGGGGTCTTTGATCCCGGCATCAATGCGTTGTCGATCCTGACCCATATCCTGCCACGCCCGGTGCATCTGACCGCGGCCGAGCTGGACTTTCCCGCCAACCGCGACGCGCCCATCGCTGCACGGCTTGCGATGACGCAAGGGATCAGTGCCGATTTCGATTTCCGTCAGCAAGGTCCGCAGACATGGGACATGGAGTTCCAGACCGACGGTGGCAGTCTTGCCCTGCGCATGGGGGGCAATCTCTTGGAAATCGACGGCCAGCCCGCCGGGGGCGAAGACACGATCATGGGCGAATATCCCGCGCTTTATGCCCGGATGGCGGAACTGGTGCGGGGCGGGGCTTCGGAGGTGGACCTGTCGCCGATGGTGCTGGTCGCCGATGCCTTTACCCTTGGCCGCCGCATCACCGTCGAGCCGTTCGAATTCTAGGCCGGGTATTCCGGCCACAGCCCGGTCCCGATCATCGCCGGCAGATTGACCGGTGGCGGGCGGAAGATTACCATTCCATGCAGTTATTTCATGTGAATTGACTTTCCCCAGAGGCACCCATGCAGGGTCGGCGGGTCACATCGGACCAAGGCCATTTGCGATATTTCTCGCCTCGATTTTTTCATGCCCGCTGCCCTGATCCGCAAGGTCGGGGCATTTTTCCGTCCTGCCGCCCGGATGGCGCGGCATTCCTATTTCATTGCGCATTCACAGGCCGCGGCCCGACCGCGCCTTTCCTCAGGAGACATATCCATGGGCGATCGTGAAAACCGGGCCTTTCGGCCCGCGACAGGGCGGATTCTGGCGGCCATGCTGGCGGCGGGGCTTTTGACTGCACCTGCCCATGCGCAGGAAGGAACCGGCGGCGGGATCTCGTCCTGGCCCAGCCTGACCAATGACTGGTTCGGCCACGGCGCGGCCATGCGCGAGGCGGGCGTCGATCTGCAACTGGAATGGCGGCAATATTATCAGGGCATGACCAAGGGATCGGGCGACCACGATCCGGTTTATGGCGGCCAGCTTTCGCTGAAAACTACGCTTGATCTGTCGAAAATGGGCTTTTGGGACGGGTTCAGCATCAGCGCGCAGGCGCTGGCCAAGCATGGGCGGGGCCTCAACCATGTTGGCGGCACGCTTTTGCCGGTGAATGCGGGACTGTTCTTTCCCGGCCAGCACGGTGCCGACCGCTACGATTTGTCGGCCTTGTTCGTGACCCAGAAAATCAGCGACACGGTCAGCGCCAGTTTCGGCAAGTTCTACACCGTCGAGATGGCGCGCGGCACGCCGCTCCGGGGTGGGGTCGGCGCGGATACGTTCTGGCATCTGCAATTCTCGGCGCCGATGAACGGGCTGATCCCGGCGCAGATCAATGGCGCGGTGATTTCCGTGGCGACGCAGCCGGTCAGCTATACGCTGATGATCTTTGACCCGGTGGACGCGACCAACAAGCCGCTGTTCTCGGACCTGTTCGACAAGGGCGTGGTGGTGTCCGGCACCGCCACCTATGCCACCAAGCTTGGCGGGCATGATGGATATTACAGCCTGACCGGCATGTATTCCACCAAGGAAGGCGCCGATTTCAGCCAGATCATCGTCCCGGCCGGCGCCTCGATCGGGCATCGCGACGGCGCCTGGTTGGTCGGGATCAGCTTTCAGCAATACCTGCACCAGAACCCCACCGACCCTTCGCGCGGCTGGGGCGTGTTCGGCGAGGTCAATATCGCCGACGGCAACCCGAACCCGCTGGAATGGTCGGCAAGCCTGGGCGTTGCCGGAAACGACCTGATTCCCAGTCGCCCTGACGACAAGTTCGGGCTGGGCCTGTTCCATTTCGCGACCAGCCGCGCGCTCAAGGATGAACTGGCGCCCTATTTCGAGTTGGGCGACGAATCCGGCTTTGAGATGTTCTATACCGCCTCTATGACGCCGTGGTTCCACGTCACCGCCGACCTGCAATATATCGACCCGGCACCCGGCAACGCCAAGAATGGCGTGTTCGTGGGGATCGGCAGCAGCGTGAAGTTCTGATTTCTGGTGCCGGTTTCAGGCCGGCGCATCCTCGAAGGCATGGGCGATTTCGGCCATGTCGCAGCCATTGGCCAGCATCAGGGCCAGCAGGATGCGCGCCTGACCGGGGCGCAGCAACCGGGCGTGGATGGCCCCGGCGCGGCGCATGTCATGGCCGCCACCGCCACCGCCATAGACCGGCGCCAGCAGCCCCTCGGGAACGCGGCTGGTGACGACGACCGGCACGCCCGCGGCCTTGGCCCGGGCAATGCCCGAGACCAGCGCGGGCGTGGCATTGCCCGATCCCAGCGCGGCAAGCACGATCCCCCGCGCCCCGGCGGCAAGGCTTGCGTCCAGATGCAGCGCATCGCCGCCCGGATGCAGCGCCACGATATCGACCCGCAGCCCCGAGACGGGGGCGGGCAGGGGGTGCGTCACTGTCGCAGGCTCGGACCCCGCGCACCGGAAGGCCTGTGCCGAATCAGAGGCGGACTTGTATAGCCCCCAGACCGGGAATACCTGCCCGCCAAAGGCCAGCGCCACCCCGGCGGCACCGCCTAGCGCCAGACGCACCGCATCGGCCAGATTGCCCGGCCCGTCCGATTGCGGGTGATCGGCGGCGAATTGTGCCCCGGTAAAGACCACGGGTTTTCCGGGTTGATGCTGGATCTGCACCAGCAGGGCGGTTTCCTCCATCGCGTCGGTGCCATGCAGGACGACGACCCCAAAGACACGCGGATCGGCCAGTGCCTGCCCGACCGCATCGCTGATCGCCTGCATGTCAGCCAGCGTCAGGCACGAGGAATCCTTGGCCAGCAATTCGCGCGGGCTCAGCTCTACCGCCATTGGCGGCAGCATCGCCAGCAGGTCCTGACCGGTCAGTGCCGGGCTGGCGGCGCCGTCGGCGCCCTTCTTGCTGGCAATGGTGCCGCCGGTGGCCAGCACGGCCAGCAGCGGGGTCTTGTCTGGTCCTGTCATGTCGCGCCTGCCTCAAGGATCGGTCCTGCCGCTCTTTATCACCGGGCAGGCACGCTCGCCACGCTCATTCGCAGGGATTGACGGGCAGGATCAGGCCATGGCCAAAGACCTCGTCATGGCCCGCAGGCCCCAGATCGCGGGTCGAGGCCTGCAGCCGCGCCCGCACCTGCGCCGGCGTCAGCCCCGGCTCTTTTTGCAGCATCAGGGCCACCGCCGCGGTGACAAAGGGCGCGGCATAGGATGTGCCGGTCTGGGTCTTTGCCCCCCGGATCGAGGCCGCCGTCCAGACCTCGACCCCCGGGGCGGCCAGATCGATATGCGCGCCGCGCCCGGCCCGGCGATAGACCTGCCCGCGCCGGTCCACCGCCGTCACCGCGATCACCGGCTTATGGGCGGCGGGATAGGCGGGCTTGGCCGAGGGGCCGCCATTCCCGGCCGCCGCGACCAGCACGATCCCCCGCCGGTCCAGTTCGAGCACCTGCCCGGCGACGGCGAAATTGAAGGGGCCGGCCAGCGACAGGTTGATGACCTGCACGCCCTCGGCGGCCAGATAGTCCAATGCCTCGATCAGGGCATAGGCATCGGCGCGCTCATCCGTGCCGGCCTTGTGAAAGGCATCGACAGCGATCAGGTTCGCCTGCGGCACCAGCCCCGGCGTACGGCTGCCCGGCTCGCCCACCAGAAGCGCCGCGACCGAGGTGCCGTGAAACCGGTCCGAGGCTTTTTGACCCTGACCCGTCTCAAGCCGGTGCAAGCGCAGCTGCGCCGAACTCAGCACCGGATGCTGGTCGTTCAGCCCGGTATCGACCATGCCGATGCGCGGCGGCGTCCCGCAGCCCGAGGTGTCGCCGGGCCAGTCGATCATGTGGCGCAGCGGGCAATCGGTACCGGCGCAGGCGGGCGCCTGTTCCGGGCGGAAATAGTGGTTCAGATCCGCGACCTGGACCGAGGCCCGCGCCCGCACCATGTCGCGCGCCTGCGGCAGGGTCAGCCGCGCGGGCTTGCGCAGGCGCAGGAATGTCTGGCCATCCGCAAGGGTGCGGCGGCGGATCTCGCGAAAGCCGGCCTCGCGCAGCGCCTGCAGATCGTTTTCGGACATGCCGCGCGCGATCACCTCGTCGGGGGCAAAGGGTGGTGGCGGCGGCGCGGCGCGGGGCCGGGCCGCCGGAGCCGGGCGGCGGCGGCGCGGCTGGGCGTCGTCGTCGTCGTCATCATCCGCCCATGCGGTCGAGACCGGCGAAAAGCCGCCGTCACGGGGCGCCAGATCGGCCACGAACATCGCGATTGCGGCCAGCATGGCCAGCGGGATTCGGAACATCGCTTTCTCCGTTCATCGGGTTTCTGGACATTTACGCGCCCGGCTTCATATTATTCCACCGAAACGGGAAAATTGCATTTGACGGTGTATTGAATGGATGCGGCATTCGGCGAGGCTTTGATTGCCCTTTTGCCCAATCTGCGCCGTTTCGGGCTGTCCCTCGCGCGCAGGCCCGATCTGGCCGATGATCTGGTGCAGATCACCGTCGAGCGCGCCATCGCCGGGCAGGCCGGTTTCGACCGTCAGGCACGGCTTGAGCCCTGGCTGTTCCGGATCATGCGCAATGCCTGGATCGACATGACCCGCCGCCAGCGCAGCGCCGGCACCCATGTCGATGTCTTCGATATCCCCGAGGCGCTGCCCGTCGATCCCGCGCCCGGCATTGAGGCGCGCCTGATGCTGCAATCGGTCGAGGCCGCGATGGCCACTTTGCCCGAGGAACAGCGCGAGGTGCTGCATCTCGTCTGTGTCGAGGAAATGACCTATGCCGAGACGGCGCGCATCCTGGATATCCCCCAGGGCACGGTGATGAGCAGGCTTTCGCGCGCCCGGCTGGCCTTGGCCGAAAAGCTGGGAATAAAATGAACGCTCATGCGTATAACCCTTGCGGTCCAGAGTTGCGGGCAGGAAAAACCGATGCAGATCAGTGACGAAACCCTTATGGCGCTGGCCGACAATGAACTGGACGCCCAGACCGCCCGCCGCGTGTCGCAGGCGGTCAGGGACGACCCGGCACTGGCCGCGCGGCTGGCGCGCTTTACCCGGACGCGGGAATTGCTGGCCCAAAGTATCCGCGCGGGGCAGGGCGGGACGCAGGGCGCCGAGGATCCGCTGGCCGCGATGATCCGCGCCGGCATCACCAAGCCCGCCGTGAAGCCCGCCGTGAAGCCCGCCGAGAAGCCCGCCGAGAAGCCCGCGCCCGCCAACCTGAATCGCCGCCCCATCCTTGCGGCGGCGGCCTCGATGGCGATTGCGGCCATCGGGCTGGGCTGGTGGGGCTGGTCCAATCGCCTGCCCGACGGGTTGTCGGTGCCGGAACTGGCGGCGCTGGACAGCCTGCCCTCGGGCGAAAGCCGGATGCTGGATGCGGGCGCGGAACTGACCATGATCGCCTCGTTCCGGAGCGCGGCCGGGGCGCTTTGCCGTGAGTTCGAGACCGCGCAGGCCGCGCGGACCCGCATCGTTCTGGCCTGCCACGAAAGCGGCGGCTGGCATGAGCGTTTCGCCGCCACCGCCCAGCAGGACGCGACCGGCGGCTATCAGCCGGCCTCGGGCGAGGGCTCGATCGACGACGCCCTTGCGCAGATCGGCGCCAGCGCCCCCCTAACGCCCGAGGAAGAGGCCGCGGCCCTTGGCGGCAATCCGCCGGGCTGATGATGCCCTGATGACGCGCCGGGAATAAGCCCGCCGCCCGCGCGTAATCCTGACTTCAAGATCAGGAGAGCGCATGATGCAGACCCTTGCCACCCCGACCCCCCGCGGCCTTCCCTTGCCCGACCGCCGGGCGGTTCTGACCCTGTCCCTGGTCGGGTTGCTGGGCTGGGCGCTGCTGACCCTGCCCGAAACGCTGGCCATGCCGGGGCGGATCGCGCTTTTGGCGATGGTGCTGGCGATGCTGGGCTGGGTCCTGACCCGGCTGCCGGAATCGCTGGTCGCGCTTGCGGTCGTGCTGGGTCTGGTGCTCAGCGGCGTTCTCAGCGAGGCGCAGCTGTTCGAGGCGCTTGGCAGCGAGCTGGTCTGGCTGCTGCTGGCCGCTTTCGTCATCGCCACCGTCATCAGGGACTCTGGCCTGACTCAGAGGCTGGTCGCGCCGCTCTTGCGCCGCCAGCCGCGTTTCGCACCCTTTGCGCTGACCTTGACGCTGCTGATCGCGGCGACCGCGTTTGTGCTGCCTTCGACCTCGGGGCGGGCGGCGCTGCTGCTGCCGGTCTATGTCGCGCTGGCGCAGGTCCTGCCCGATGCGCGGCTGCGCCGGCCGCTGGCGCTGATCTTTCCGACCGCGATCCTGCTATCGGCGGGCGGCTCACTGATCGGGGCGGGGGCGCATCTGCTGGCCGCCGAAAGCATCCGCGTCACCACCGGCCTGCAGTTGGGTTATGCCGCCTGGGCCATGCTGGGCATGCCCTTCGGATTGATCTCAAGTCTTGTAGGTACAATACTGATCTTGTTGATATTTGTTCCGCGCGAACTGTATGCCGCGCGCCTTGGTGTGACCGTGCCCGAACCCGTCGCGGCTGAATTGCGGGTCCGTCAGCGCCGCATCGCGCTGGTGCTTGGCATCATTGTCGGGCTGTGGCTGACGGCGGATCTGCACGGCATCGGCATGGCCGCGACCGCGCTGATCGGGGCGCTGGTGCTGCTGACCCCGCCCTTTACCAGCCGCAAAAGCAAGGAGATCTTTCGCAGCGTCGATGTCGAGCTGCTGCTTTACATGACCGCGACGGTCTTGATGGCGCAGGCCATGACCGCAACCGGCGCCGACCGCTGGTTGGCCGGTCTGGCGTTGCAGGTGCTGCCCGCGCGGCTGCATGGCAGCCTGCCTGCTGTGGTAGCGCTTCTGGCCGGGGTTTCGGTCGCGGCGCATCTTTTCGTCACCTCGCGCTCGGCCCGGGCGGCGGTGCTGATCCCGGCAGTGGCGCTGCCTCTGGCGGGTCTGGGCCATGATGCGGCGCTGATGATCCTGATCGCGGTCATGGGCACGGGGTTTTGCCAGACGATGATGGCCTCGGCCAAGCCGGTCGCCATCTTTGCCGGGGCCGAGAGCGAGGGCAGCGGCTTTACCCAGGCCGATCTGTTTCGTCTGGCGCTGCCGCTGGCACCGCTGACCGGGGCGCTGTTGATCGGGTTTGCGCTGACCATCTGGCCGGCACAACTGGCGCAGATGCGGGGCGGTGCCGCGCCGCAACCCGCCGCGCAGGTCGTGCCCATGCCGGTCGTGGCCGCCCCCGCCCCCTCGGCCTTTGAGGCGATCCGGCCGCCCAAACGCCCCGCCGATCTGCTGGCGCAGCACCCGGTTCATGCCGCCCCGGCGCCCCGGAAAGCACGCGGCGGCGCCAGACCCGAAAAGGCGCTGCGCCAGATGCAGGCAAAGGTGAACCGCAGCCTGCGGCCAGCCGGAATCCGTATCATCCTGCGTTAAGGCCAATTCTGGATAATCGATGAAAGGCGCGGTTTTAGCGCCCTTTTTTCATGTCCAGACGAATTTTTTCATCCGACCGGGAATAGGTTGCCGACCCGCTGCGTAATCAAGGCAGAACAAGCGAAAGGATTATCAGATGTCCATTACCGTTCTGATCGCGCCTTCGGGCTTCAAGGAATCTCTGCCGGTCGATGACGTCACCCGCGCCATCGCCAGGGGGGTCTTGCGGGCCATGCCCGATGCGACCCTCCTCAGCGCGCCCATGGTCGATGGCGGCGAGGGCACGACCCGCGCCATTGTCAACGCCACCTCGGGCCAGATGATCGAGACCCGGGTGACCGGCCCGGTCGGCGCAACCGTCCCCAGCTTCTGGGGTCTGATGGGCGGCAAGGGCCCCGCCACGGCGGTGATCGAGATGGCCGCAGCCGCCGGCCTGTCGCTGGTCCCGCGCGACCGCCGCGACCCGACGCTGACCACCAGCCGCGGCGTGGGCGAGCTGATCCTGCAAGCGCTGGACCATGGCGTGCAGCGCATCCTGATCGGCTGCGGCGACAGCGGCATCAATGACGGCGGCGCCGGCATGGCGCGGGCGCTTGGCGCAAGGCTCCTGGACGCGGCGGGCGATGAGCTGCCCGAAGGCGGCGGCGCGCTGCGTCATCTGGCGCGGATCGACCTTGGCGGACTGGACCCGCGCCTGGCCCGGACCCGCATCGACGTGGCGGTGAACTGGCACAACCAGCTTTTGGGCCCCAAGGGCGTCGCGCGCGTCTTTGGCCCGCAAAAGGGCGCGACGCCCACGCAGGTCGAGGATCTGGAACAGGGGCTGGAAACCTATGCCGCCCTGATCCGCGCCCAGACCGGCCTCGATCTGGGGGCCATGAACGGGGCCGGGGCCTCGGGCGGGCTGGGGGCGGGGCTGGTGGCCTTTGCCGGGGCCACGCTGCATCCGCGTTTCGACATCATGCTGGACTATCTGGAATTTGACCACCTGCTGGCGCGGGCCGATCTGGTCATCACCGCCGAAGGGTCGCTCGACGGGCAAAGCCCCTATGGCAAGGTCCCCTGCGAGGTCTCGCGCCGGGCCGAGGCGCGCGGCATCCCCACCATCGCGCTGGCCGGCACCATCGGCAAAGGCGCGCAGGAAACCTTTGCCCATGGTATCAGCGCCTTTGCCTCGATCGTCAAGCGGCCCTGCTCGCTTGAGGAAGCTATCGCGCAGGGCGACAAGCTGCTGTGCCGCGCCGCCGAGGACGCGATGCGCATGATGATGGTCGGCCAGCGGCTGGAGCGTCACGCCCGCGCCGCCTGACCCCCCGCGTCCTTCACAACCGAAACCTTCCCATTCCGCCCCGGCCGAACCGGCAGCCGGGCCAGCGGATGCGGCCCTGCACCTTGATGCCGGGCCATCACGCAACCCAATGCCGGCAAAACGAAAGCGACGGAGAAGACAAATGGCTATTTTTCGTGGAAATGACGGCGATAACCGCATCTTTGGCACCAGTGTTGCCGACAGCATCTTTGGCATGTCCGGTGACGACAGTCTTTACGGCGGCAATGGCAATGACCTTGTTGATGGCGGCTCTGGCAATGACCACATCAATGCCGGCCAAGGCCATAACCGCGTCCTGGGAGGCGAGGGCAATGACTTCATCCTGTCCGGCACCGGCAACGATGTGATCAATGCCGGCTCGGGCAATGACAGCATCTATGCCGGCAATGGCCACAATCGCATTGTGGCGGGCGAGGGCAACGACGTCGTCATGACCGGCACCGGCGCCGACAATATCGCCGCCGGAGAAGGCAATGACCGGGTCCGTGCCGGCTCGGGTAATGACACGCTGATCGGCGGCGAGGGCGACGATCTGCTGATGGGCGAGGCGGGCGCCGACCGGCTTTGGGGTCAGGAGGGCAATGACACGCTGAATGGCGGCACCGGCAATGACACCATGACCGGGGGCGAGGGCGCGGATGTCTTTGTCTTCAATGGCGGCCGCGATGTCATCACCGATTTCGACAGCGACGATGACCGCATCGATCTGTCGGCATTCACCGGCATCGACAGCTTTGCCGATATGCGCGGCGTATCGCGGCAGATTGGCAGCGATGTCGTCATCACCATCGGCACCAGCCAGCTGGTGATCGAGGATATGCGCCTGCAAAGCCTTGGCGCCGACGATTTCAGCTTCTGAGCCGGGGCCGCGCATATCAAGGCAGCCATGGCCGCGGGCGCATCCCTTGCGCCCGCGGTTTGGCGTTGCGAGGGCTGGGCGGTTGCGGATCGGGCGCGAATGTGGCATCAAGGCTCAGGCGGCGGCGGATCATCCCCTTTTGGTGCGATTCAGCGCCGGTTTCGCTGATATCCCCAGCATTCCCGACATCCTTACGACCACAGGTTTCCTGATGCGTGATCCCTTGTTCCGCATGGCCTTGCTGCTTGGCCTGCTTTCCGCCGTCGGTCCTTTCGCGATCGACATGTATCTGCCGGCGCTGCCCGAGGTTGCCTCGGATCTCAAGACGACCGAGGCCCGCGCCGCGCTGACGCTGACCTCGTATTTCATCGCCTTTGGCATTGCGCAGATGGTTTACGGGCCGATGGCCGATGCCGTGGGGCGCAAGCCGCCTTTGGTGATCGGCGTTGCGATCTTTCTGGTGGCGACGGTGGCGGCGAGCCTCGCGCCCTCGATCCAGTGGCTGATCGCGGCCCGCGCCGTGCAGGGCTTTGGCGCGGCGACGCTGATGGCGGTGCCGCGCGCGGTGATCCGCGACATGGCCAGCGGCCCGGCCGCCGCGCGGATGATGGCGGCGATCATGATCGTGATCTCGGTCTCGCCGATGCTGGCGCCGCTGACCGGCTCGATCGTCATGGCCTGGGGCGGCTGGCGCGAGATATTCGCCGTGCTCGCGGTGGCGGCGCTGCTGAGCCTGACGCTGATCCTCTTCGTTCTGCCCGAGACGCTGGCCCCCGAGCATCGCCGCCCGGTCCGGCTGGACGCGATGCTGCAGGGCGCGGGGCTGCTGATCCGGGATCGCCGCTTCATGGGGCTGACGCTGATCGGCGGCTTTGGCATGGCCAGCTTTTTCGTGTTTCTGGCCTCGGCGAGCTTTGTCTATACGCGCCAATACGGGCTGAGCCCGACCGGGTTCTCGCTGGCCTTCGCGGTGAATGCGGTGGGGTTCTTCTCGGCCTCGCAACTGGCGGGGCGGCTGGCCGAGCGGCTTGGCCTCGAGCGGGTGATCGCGCTGGCGATCACCGGCTTTGCCGGGGCGACGCTGAGCCTGACGGCGCTGGTCTGGCTGGGGTTCGACAGCCTGCCGGTGGTGGTCATGGGGCTGTTTCTGGGCAATTTCTGCCTTGGGCTGGCGATGCCGACAGCGATGGTCATGTCGCTGGACCCGCATCCCGATATCGCCGGGCTCGCCTCGTCGCTGGGGGGCACGATCCAGATGCTGACCGGGGGGGTGATGATCGGGCTGGCGGGGCTGTTTCTGGACAACAGCGCCGCCACCATGGTGCCGGCGATCGCGCTTTGCGCGCTGCTGGCATGGGTCGCGGCAGCGGCGTCGCTGCCAAGGCTGCGGCTGGGCTGGCGCTAGGGGCTATTCCTTGGCGACCAGCGGCACCGGCACGGATTCGGGGGCAGGGGTCTCGGGCGCGGGGGGATCGACGCGCATCTCTGCGCCGCGCCGCCAGCCGCCCTGCAGATAGAGCGCGCTGGACATCGCCATGGTCGAGATCATCGCGGCCGGAAAGCTGAGCCACAATGCATCCGGACCCAGCCAGTCGCGCAGCCCCACCGCCACCCCCAGCCGGATCGGATAAAGCGAGACGAACAGGATGATCAGCGGCCAGATCACCTGACCATTGGCGCGCACGGCACCGAAAAGCACCATCGAGACGCCGAAGAACACAAAGCCCCAGGTGGCGATGCGGCCGATATGGACGCCGATCTGGGTGGCGGCGCTTTCGGGGCCAAGAAACAGGCCAAGCGCCTGCCGCTCGACCAGCAACAGGACCAGAACCAGCCCTCCGGTCATCAGCAGATTGAACAGGATGCCGATGCGGGTGATCTTGCTGACCCGGTCCCAGCGCCCGGCGCCGATATTCTGCGCGGCCATGGCGCTGACCGCCGCGCCAAGCGCCATGGCCGGCATCTGCACATAGGTCCAGAGCTGCTGGGTGGCGCCGAATGCGGCGGTGGTATCGACGCCCTCGGCATTGACCAGCTTCATCATCGCCAGCATCGAACTGGAGACGACGACCATCTGCAGGCCGATGGGCAGGCCCTTGCGCTGCATCAGCCCCAGCACCTGCCGCGCCGGGATCAGCAGGCGCAGCTCGTCGCCATGCAGGCTCAGCGGGTGGCGCCGCCAGTAGATATAGGCCAGCATCGCGGCAAGGCTGGCGTAATTGGCCAGCGCCATGGCAAAGGCCGAACCGGCAATCCCCATCTGCGGGGCCGGGCCAAGGCCAAGGATGAAGATCGGGTTCAGGATCACGTCCAGCACCACCGCCAGCGCCATGAAGATCAGCGGCGTCAGGGAATCGCCCGCGCCGCGCAGGGCCATCATCAGCATGGTCTGCATCAGGATGCCGGGCATGGCGAAAAAGGTCACGCGCAGGAACTGCCGGGCAAGGTCCGTGATCTCGGGCGGGGTGCCCAGCAGCGCCAGCAGTTGCGGCGCGAGCCACCAGCCGCCGACCGCGATCAGCAGCGCCAGGGGCAGGAAGGTGCCGATGGCGGTGCCGACGACCTCCTTGGCGGCGGCAAGGCTGCCCCTGCCGATGGATTGCCCGATCAGGATGGTCGAGGCCATGCCGAAGCCAAAGACGAATGCCGTCAGCAGGAACATGATCAGGTTGCCGTTGGTGGTCGCCGCCAGCGCGCTTTCACCCAGAAGCCGGCCGACCCAGATCGCGTCGATCGAGCCATTGGCCGATTGCAGCACCGACGAGCCCAGCGTCGGCAGCGCGAAAAGCAGCAGGGCCGGGGCGATGGGGGCGGTGACCAGATTGCGGGCTTGCGTCATCGATGTCTCCTGCCCGGGCGAAAGGCCGTGACTGTGACGTTGCCGCCATGTCATCGGGATAAATCTCTGCCCCGGCCATCGGCAAGACCCTTTCGCGCGCTGCCGGCGCCGGGGCTGACGCCACGTCATGCATCGGCCCCGATGGGCGGCCATGACCGGGAAACCCGGCCTACGGCCATGATCTGCGGCCGGTCCACGCCGAAGCTCACCCCGGAAACAAGACGAAATATCGCGTATTTCGCCTTGTTGTCATTGAATTTTCATATTCCAATGCGAAGCGGCTGCGGTGCCCGGAACCGCGCTTGCGCGCCTTTCGCCAGATCCGCAGAACCAGAAGCGAATTGACACTTGTGTAACGGACAGGTGACAAATCCGGACGGGGAGGCGAACGGCGCGCGACAGGGGCGAAAGCCCCGGCGACGGTGTTCGGGAACAATGACGCCGCAAGGCACGACTTGGAGGAAGACCATGCAAAAGACCCTGTTTCTGGTGGCCGGGCTGACCGCCCTGCCCATGGCCGCCGAGGCCAAGACCGAAATCTCATGGTGGCACGCCATGACCGGCGCCAATGCCGAGGTGGTGACCAAGATCGCCGGCGACTTCAACGCCAGCCAGTCCGATTATGAGCTCAAGCCCGTCTTCAAGGGCACCTATCCCGAAACCCTGAACGCCGGCATCGCCGCGTTCCGCGCCGGGCAGGCCCCGGATATCATTCAGGTCTTTGACGTCGGCACCGGCGTGATGATGGGCGCGCAGGGCGCCATCAAGCCCGTGGCCGAGGTGCTGGAACAGGGCGGTTTCACCTTTGACAAGGCGCAGTATCTGCCTGGCATCGTCGGCTATTACTCGACCCCCGAGGGCGAGATGCTGTCATTTCCCTATAACTCCTCGTCGCCGATCCTTTACTACAACAAGGACATCTTCGAGAAAGCCGGGCTGGATGTGAACGCGCCGCCCAAGACCTGGGCCGAGGTCTGGGCCGCCGCCCGCAAGATCAAGGAATCGGGGGCCACGACCTGCGGCTATACCTCGACCTGGCTGACCTGGATCCATACCGAGAATTTCGCCGCCTGGAACGACACCCCTTGGGGCACGAATGAAAACGGTCTGGCCGGCACGCCCGAGCTGCAGATCAACAGCGACCTTTACGTCAAGCATTTCCAGGAACTGGCCGATCTGGCGAAAGAGGGGGTGTTCGTCTATGGCGGCCGCACCAGCGAGGCCAAGCAGAACTTCCTGTCGGGCGAATGCGGCATCCTGACCGAAAGCTCGGGGGGCTTGGGCGATATCGTCAAGTCGGGGATGAATTACGGCATCGGCCAACTGCCCTATGACGAGACCGCCGCCGGCGCGCCGCAAAACACCGTGCCGGGCGGGGCCTCGCTTTGGGTGATGGGCGGCAAGTCGGACGAGACCTACAAGGGTGTCGCCGCCTTCTTCAACTATCTGTCCCAGAACGAGGTGCAGCAGTTCCTGCACGAACAGTCGGGCTATCTGCCGGTGACGCTGGCCGCCTATGAGGCGACCAAGGCCTCGGGGTTCTATGAAAAGAACCCGGCGCGCGAGACGCCGATCCTGCAGATGATGGGCAAGGCGCCGACCGCCAATTCCAAGGGCGTGCGCGCCCCGAACCTGCCGCAGCTTCGCGACATCCAGAACGAGGAATATGAAAAGATGCTGGCCGGCCAGCAAAGCGCCGCAGATGCGATGAAGGCCGCGACGGATCGGGGCAATGCCGCGATCAAGGAAGCCACCGGCGGCTGAACCGACACGGGAACCGTTCCGGCGGGCGTCCCCTAGGCGCCCGCCCTTTCATGAGGGACAGGATGAGACGCACGGTCTTTCCGCACAAGCTGCTGCCCTGGCTTCTGGTCGCGCCGCAGCTTGCGATCACGCTGATCTTTTTCTACTGGCCGGCGGGGCAGGCATTCCGCCAATCCATGCTGAAAGAGGACCCGTTCGGGCTTAGCTCGACCTTTGTGGGCTTTGCGAATTTCAGGAGGGTCCTCAGCGATCCGAACTATCTGAACTCGTTGCAGGTCACGGTGATCTTTTCGGCGCTGGTCGCCTTTTTCGCCATGGCGATCGCGCTGTTTCTGGCCGTGCAGGCCGAAAAGATCGTGCGCGGCAAGGGGTTTTACCGGACCATGATGATCTGGCCCTATGCGGTGGCGCCGGCCATCGCGGGGATGCTGTGGCTGTTCATGTTCAACCCCAGCTTCGGCACGCTGGCGCGGCCCCTGCGCGCCATGGGGATCAACTGGAACCCGCTGTTGAACTCCGATCACGCGATGATCCTGATCGTTGCCGCCGCGACGTGGAAACAGATCAGCTATAATTTCCTGTTCTTTGTCGCCGGCCTGCAGGCCATTCCCAGATCGCTGCTGGAGGCCGCGGCCATCGACGGCGCAAGCCGCCGGCACAGCTTCTGGACCATCACCTTCCCGCTGCTGGCGCCGACGACGTTCTTTCTGCTGGTGGTGAACACGGTCTATGCGCTGTTCGACACCTTCGGCATCATCCATGCGGTGACCGGGGGCGGGCCGGGCAAGGCCACGGAAACGCTGGTCTACAAGGTCTATAACGACGGCTTCGTGAACCTGATCATGGGCGACAGTGCCGCGCAATCGGTGATCCTGATGGTGATCGTGATCGCGCTGACCGCCTTCCAGTTCCGCTTCATCGAACGGAGGGTGCATTATGGCTGAGGCATCGGACAGTCCGCTGAACGCCCCGCCCGCGACCCGGATGCTGGCGCATTTCTGGATGATCCTGGGGGTGATCGTGGTCGCCTTCCCGATCTATTACGTCTTCATCGCCTCGACCCATGCGACGCAGACCATCCTGCGACCGCCCTTGCCGCTGATCCCCGGCCCCGAGGCCGGCAGCAATTACAGCGAGGCATTTTCCGGCGGGGTCAGCCGCATCGGCGGTGTCAGCCTGTGGCGGCTGCTGGCCAACACCACCATCGTCGCGCTGGGGATCGCGCTGGGAAAGATCGCGATCTCCATGGCCTCGGCCTATGCCATCGTCTTCTTCCGCTTTCCGCTGCGCATGGTCTGTTTCTGGCTGATCTTTATCACCCTGATGCTGCCGGTCGAGGTGCGCATCCAGCCGACCTACAAGGTCATGGTGGATCTGGGGCTGATCGACACCTATCCGGGGCTGATCCTGCCGCTGATCGCCTCGGCCACGGCGACGCTGTTGTTCAGGCAGTTCTTCATGACCATTCCCGATGAGCTGCTTGAGGCGGCGCGGGTCGATGGCGCGGGGCCGTGGCGGTTTTTCCGCGACATCCTGTGGCCGCTGTCGCTGACCAATGTGGCGGCGATCTTCGTCATCCAGTTCATCTATGGCTGGACGCAATATCTGTGGCCGCTTCTGGTCACCAATTCCAACGAAATGAACACCATCGTCATCGCGCTGAAAAAGATGATCTCTTTCGCCGATGCCGATACGCCCTGGAACCTCGTGATGGTCACTTCGGTGCTGGCCATCCTGCCGCCGATCCTTGTGGTCGTGCTGATGCAGCGCTGGTTCGTCAAGGGTCTGGTCGAGACGGAGAAATAAATGGCCCGCATTCTTCTGAACGATGTCCGCAAAAGCTATGCCGGAAATCAGGTCATCCACGGCATCACCATGGATATTCCCGATGGCGAATTCGTGGTGATCGTCGGCCCCTCGGGCTGCGGCAAGTCCACGCTCTTGCGCATGGTCGCCGGGCTTGAGGCGATCACCGACGGCACCATCGAGATCGGCGGCACGGTCGTGAACAAGCTGGAACCGCGCCAGCGCGACATCGCCATGGTCTTCCAGAACTACGCGCTTTACCCGCATATGTCGGTGCGCGAGAACATGGCTTACGGCCTGAAAATCGCCAGGATGCAGGCCAGCGAGATCGAGGCCCGCGTCCAGCGCGCCGCGAAAATGCTCGAGCTTGAGCCCTTTCTGGACCGCAAGCCGCGCGCGCTGTCGGGCGGCCAGCGCCAGCGCGTCGCCATGGGCCGGGCCTTGGTGCGCGAGCCGGCGGCCTTCCTGCTCGATGAGCCGCTGTCGAACCTTGACGCGAAACTGCGGGTGCAGATGCGCCTGCAGATCAAGGAGATGCATCTGAATACCGGCCAGACCACGCTTTACGTCACCCATGATCAGGTCGAGGCGATGACGCTGGCCGACCGGCTGATCGTGATGAACAAGGGCGTGGCCGAACAGATCGCGACCCCGCTTGAGGTTTATCAGACCCCGGCGACGGAATTCGTCGCGGGCTTTATCGGTTCGCCGGCGATGAACATCTTTTCGGTCGAATCGCGCGGATATTCGGCGATCCTGCCGGGCGGACATGTGCTGCCCTTGCCCGGCATCCCGCACGAGGGCGCGCTGCGCCTTGGCCTGCGCCCCGAGCATCTGCGGCCGGCGGCGCCGGGTGAGAACGCGATCCCGGTCGAGCTGCGCTCGGTCGAGCGTCTGGGGGCGGATGCTTTTGGCTATGGGGTGATCCGCGGCTCGGACACGGCGATGACCTTGCGTCTGCCCGGCACTTCGCAGGCAAGGCGCGGCGACGTGGTCGAGCTGGTGCCCGATCCCGCGCATCTGCATTTCTTCGATGCTGACACCGGCGCGCGCATCGCCGAGGCTTGACGGGTTGGGCGGATGCCGGGCGACGCCGCTGACTGGTATGGTCGGGTTAGCGGCGGTGATCGGCGCAGGGGTTGCTGCCCCCATGGTCACCGCCGCGTTGCCCATAACGCCCGGCGATGAAATCCAACTGGTCCGGGAGCGCTTTTACTTTACATAATCATTCTTATTGAATTTTGTTCAACTACTGGAATGTATCATGAAAATGCCCGAGAGCCCGCTTTCTCAACCGTTTGAAAACAAGATGGATTCTACATCCATCGCCCCGTTCAGGACGTGCAGGACAGTGATCCTTTCCAGGTCCGCCTCGGCGGCAGCGGTGAACTCGACGATCATTCCGCAAGGTGATCAGGCGCACGGTATTTGACCTCAAGCCGCGAAAAGACTTCGGTTGCCGTTCGGACGCGGCCAGCTTCGGCGTCGGAAAGGCTCCGAGCCAATGCCTGATCCAGCGTAGCCAGACGCGTCTCGCGCTGCTGGACCAGGCGGATTCCTTCGCGCAGCACCTCGCTTTTCGAAGTATAGCGCCCAGCTTCCACGAGCGAGGCAACGAAAGTTTCGAACTGAGGTCCAAGCGCTGTGCTGATCATGGCGGTCTCTGTCAGGGCTGACCCAGATGTGGTTGTCTTGATAGCTATTATCAGGACGAGACTTTCGAAATACCCTTGCGTTCGGGCCTCGGCACGATACCCGCCGCAATCCTTCGTGACCGATCCGCCGCCAGCGTCGATGGCCTGCGATCGGCCGGGCGCCGGGGGATCTTCCCCGGCAGGGAATGCGCGACACCCCTGCCCCGGGACATGTCAGCCTGGTTTGGAGCTGGCTGGCCAAAAGGTTCAGCGGATCACGCCGCGGGGTTGTCGCACCGGCCACGGGCGGTTTACCTGAGACCGCCCGCCGCGTCACACCCGTTCGAGCGCGATGGCAATGCCCTGACCGACGCCGATGCACATGGTCGAGAGCGACCGCCGCCCGCCCCCCAGCGCCATTTCGAGCGCTGCCGTTCCCGTGATGCGTGCGCCCGACATGCCAAGCGGGTGGCCGAGCGCGATGGCGCCGCCGTTGCGGTTCACGCGGGGATCGTCATCGGCGATGCCAAGCGCGCGCAGCGTGGCCACGCCCTGGGCGGCAAAGGCCTCGTTCAGCTCGATCACGTCGAAATCGGCTTGTGTCAGGCCGAGACGGTGCATCAGCTTCTGGCTGGCCGGGGCGGGTCCGATGCCCATGACGCGTGGCGGAACTCCGGCCACGGCGCCGCCAAGGACGCGGGCGATCGGCGTCAGCCCGTGCTTTTTCGCCGCTGCCGCCGAGGCAAGGATCAGCGCCGCCGCCCCGTCGTTCACGCCGGAGGCATTGCCCGCCGTGACCGAGCCGTTCGCAAAGAGCGGTCGGAGTTTCGCCAGCGCTTCCACCGTCGTCGCGCGCGGATGTTCGTCGCGCTCGACGATCAGCGCCTCGCCCTTCTTCTGCGCGACCGTGACAGGTGCGATCTCCTGGCGAACCGCCCGCGCGTCTGGGCCGCGGCTGCCTTGGACTGGCTGGCCAGCGCCATCGCGTCCTGCGCTTCGCGGCTGATGCCATAGTCGTCGGCGACGTTCTGCGCGGTCTGTGGCATGGAATCGGTGCCATAGGCCGCCTGCATCGCGGGGTTCACGAAGCGCCAGCCGACGGTGGTGTCGTGAACCTCGGCGTGGCGCGAAAAGGCAGTTTCGGCCTTGGGCAGGACGAAGGGCGCGCGCGACATGCTTTCGACGCCGTCCGCCAGCATCAGCTCGACCTCGCCCGCCGCAATCGCGCGCGCGGCGGTCAGCACCGCATCCATTCCGGACCCGCAAAGCCGGTTGCCCGACCACGCGGACCAGATCCTCGCGCGCGACCGAGGCGGCGGAGGCGAAGAGCATCGCCTCCACCCACCTCAGCCATTCGCGCCAGTTCAAGTTCGCAAGGTCACGATCAAGCTTTCTCCGCCATGCTCAGACCCCCAAAAGGCGGAAGCTGCGCCGCCCGTTTAGTTCGCGCGCAGCGCCACGGCAGACCGCATAACATCGGGCTTGCGCATCAAAAATGGGGCGTTGTCACCAGATCGGCGGAACGAAAGCTGGCATCGCCGTCGCGACTGCACGGGTCTGAGTCGCCCTGCTGGTCGCTTTTGTTGCAGCCGCGAACGGCAGGTTCGTGCGTATAGCTGCCCATTGGGCTAAAATTCTCGACCGCCGACCCTGTCCCTACGGCCCTTTGGATGGAGAGCGGGCCGGGGACGGCTCACCGTCTGGCAAAACCGCCCTGCCTTGCTGCGACACTTCTGGATGGAACGAGGTCGTACAATTCTGGACGGTTGCAACGCCGGCCGTGGATGCAACGCGGATTTGCCGCCGCCGATGGCATGTCGGCATTAACCCTGATTTAACTGACCGCCGATATGGTCACCCCGACGGCAGTGAATCGAGTTGAAAATCCCCGCAAACCCCCGGATCATGCCGGAGATGAGGGAGAGCCCACGCGGTCGGTACGACACACCCGCAGGCGTCCGATCGCGGATCGCCTCTCTTGCTTCGGGCCAATGAAGGGGGGAAGGCGTCATGGCAACCAGTATGGGCGGTAAACGCGACAAGCGGATCGACAGCGCGCGCAAGATCGCCGAGGCGGCGGGCGAGCTGTCGCTTGACCCGGAGATCCTGTTCAAACGCGCCAGCAAGGACGACCTTGAGGCCTATTCCCCCGAAATGATGGCGCTGGTCGCGGCCCATGCCCGCAACGAGTTGCGCGCCTGGGACGGCGGCAAGCCCCGTATCACTATCGAGACCCTGCCCGGGGTTGAACCCGGCGGCAACCGGGTCTCGGTCATCGCGGTGACAGAAAGCAATACCCCCTTCCTTTACGATTCGATCATGGGCGAGGTGACCAGCACCCATCGCGACATCCATCTGGCGGTGCATCCGATCCTGCTGGTCCAGCCCGGCAAGCCGGTGGCGCTGTTCGACCCCGATCAGGAAAGTGATCCCGCCCATCGCGTCAGCCATATCCAGATCCACCTGTCTGAACTGACCCCGGGCGAGGCGCACGAACTGGCCGAACGCATCGGCGGCGTGCTCGATCAGGTGCATCAGGCGGTGCAGGACTGGCCGGAAATGACCGCGCTGCTGGATCAGGCCATGCATGAGATGGAGACCCATGACGCCGGCCGCCGCAAGGGCGATCAGGACGAGGCGCTGGCCTTCCTGCGCTGGCTGCGCGACAACAACTTCACCTTCCTCGGCATGCGCGAATTCACCTATTCCGGCAAGGGCGACCAGGCCAAGGTCGAACGCGGCAAGGGCAAGGGCCTGGGCATCCTGTCGAACCCCGATGTGCGGGTGCTGCGGCAGGGCAAGGACAGCGTGCTGACCACGCCCGAGATCCTCGCCTTTCTGGACGGGCCGGAATTCCTGCTGGTGACCAAGGCCAATGTGAAATCGGTCGTCCATCGCCGCGCCTATATGGACTATATCGGCGTCAAGCGTTTCGACGCGGATGGCAATGTGACGGGCGAATTGCGCATCGTCGGGCTGTTCACGTCGACCGCCTATACTCGGCAGGCGGCGGATATTCCGCTGTTGCGCGACAAGATCGCCAAGGTCGTCGACCATTTCGGCTATGACCCGCAAAGCCATTCCGGCAAGATGCTGGCCAATACGCTGGAATCCTATCCGCGCGACGATCTGTTCCAGATCGATGCCGGACTGCTGGCGCGGTTCTGCGAACAGATCAACGATCTGGCCGACCGCCCGCGCGTGCGGGTGCTGGCCCGCGCCGACCAGTTCGACCGCTTCGTGTCGGTCATCGTCTTCGTCCCGCGCGAACAATATAATTCCGACGTCCGCGAACGCATCGGCGAATATCTGAAAACCGCCTATGACGGTCGCGTCTCGGCCTATTACCCGGCCTTCCCCGAGGGCGGGCTGGCGCGGGTGCATTTCATCATCGGCCGTTCCGGCGGCAAGACCCCCCGCATCCCGCAGACCAGACACGAAGAGGCGGTGCGCAGCATCGTCACCCGCTGGAAGGACCGCTTTGACCTGCTGGCCCGGCAGGACGGGGTCACGCTGGATGTCAGCACCGCCTATCAGTCAGTCTTCCCGCCCGCCGAAACCTATGCCGACCTGCCCGATATCGTCGCCTGCAAGCCGGGCGATCCGATCCGCATCTCGTTCTATCACCTGCCGCGCGAGACCGAGCGGCAGGATACGGTCGAGCTGAAGATCTTTCACGCCGGCGAGCCGGTCTCGCTGTCGCGGCGGGTGCCGGTGCTGGAAAACCTGGGCTTCAGCGTCATCAGCGAACAGACCTATGACATCACCGTCCATGAGGAAGGCGCCGAGCCGCGCCTTGTCGTCCTTCACGACATGGAACTGGTCAATCGCGACGGCAACGCCACCGATCTGGAAAAGATCGGCCCGCTGCTTGAGGAATCCTTCCTTGCGGCATGGAACGGGCTGATCGAGGACGGCACCTTCAACCGCCTGATCCTGCTTGCCGGCCTGACCGCGCGCGAGGTGACGGTGCTGCGCGCCTATGCCCGCTATCTGCGGCAGGCCGGCATCACCTATTCGCAAGACTATATCGCCGATACGATGAACAAATATCCGGCGATCGCGGCGGATATCTTCCGGCTGTTCGTCGCCCGCATGGACCCTGCGCTGGCCGAAAAGACGCGCGAGCGTAAATGCAAGGCCCTCGCCGCCGGCATCGAAGAAGCGTTGGCGGCCGTGCCCAGCCTTGACGACGACCGCATCCTGCGCCGCTATGTGAACGCGGTTCAGGCGACGCTGCGCACGAACTATTTCCAGCGCGACGCGCAAGGCAATCCGCCCGCCGTCCTGGCCTTCAAGCTGGACCCCAAGGCGCTGGACGGCCTGCCCGAACCCCGCCCCTATCGCGAGATCTTCGTCTATGGCACCGAGGTCGAGGGCGTGCATCTGCGCTTTGGCCCCATTGCGCGCGGCGGGTTGCGCTGGTCGGACCGCGCCCAGGACTACCGGACCGAGGTGCTGGGGCTGGTCAAGGCCCAGCAGGTCAAGAACTCGGTCATCGTGCCGGTTGGCGCCAAGGGCGGCTTCTATCCCAAGAAACTGCCCGTGGGCGGCAGCCGGGACGAGGTCTTCAACGCCGGCAAGGATGCCTACAAGACCTTTATCCGCACGCTTTTGTCAGTGACCGACAATATCGTCGGCCAGGGTCTGGTACCGCCGCCGAACACCCTGCGCATCGATGGCGACGACCCCTATTTCGTGGTCGCGGCCGACAAGGGCACGGCGACATTTTCGGACACCGCCAACGGCCTTGCGCAAGAGGCAGGGTTCTGGCTGGACGATGCCTTCGCCTCGGGCGGCTCGGCCGGCTATGACCACAAGAAGATGGGCATCACCGCCCGCGGCGCGTGGGAGGCCGTCAAGCGCCATTTCCGCGAAATGGACACTGACATCCAGACCACGCCCTTTACCGTCGCTGGCGTGGGTGACATGTCGGGCGACGTCTTCGGCAACGGTATGCTGCTGTCGCAGCAGATCCGGCTGATCGCCGCCTTCGACCATCGCGACATCTTCATCGACCCCGATCCCGACACCGGCAAATCCTTTGCCGAGCGCAAGCGCATGTTCGACCTGCCCCGCTCCAGCTGGCAGGATTACGACCGCAAGCTGCTGTCGGCGGGCGGCATGATCATTTCGCGCGCGGAAAAACTGGTGACGCTGACGCCGCAGGCCCAGGCCGCCATCGGGCTCGACAAGGCCCAGGCCACACCGTTTGAGATCATGACCGCGATCCTCAGGGCACCGGTCGATCTGCTGTGGTTCGGCGGCATCGGCACCTATATCCGGGGCAGCACCGAATCTGACGCCGAGGTGGGCGACCGCGCCAATGACGCGATCCGCATCACCGCCTCCGAGGTCGGTGCCCGTGTCATTGGCGAGGGCGCGAACCTTGGCGTGACGCAAAAGGGCCGGATTGAATTCGGCCTGAATGGCGGGCGCTGCAATTCGGACGCCATCGACAACTCGGCCGGGGTGAACTCCTCGGATGTCGAGGTGAACATCAAGATTGCGCTGGCCCCGCCGATGCATGATGGCCGCCTGCCGCGCCCGAAACGCAACAAGCTTCTGGCCTCGATGACCGATGAGGTGGCGCAGCTGGTCCTGCGCAACAATTACCAGCAATCTCTGGCCATCTCGCTGACCGAGATGCGCGGGGCGGCAAACCGCACCTCGCTGGGCCGGCTGATGACCCGGCTTGAGGAACAGGGCCATCTGAACCGCAAGGTCGAGACCCTGCCCAACGACCAGCTTCTGGGCGAGCGCTATCAAAACGGCAAGCCGCTGACCCGGGCGGAAATCGGCGTGTTGCTGTCCTATGCCAAGATCGTGCTTTTCGATCAGGTGGTCGCCAGCGACCTGCCCGACGATCCCTATTTCACCGCCACGCTGGAACATTATTTCCCGGCCAAGATGCGCAAGACCTATGCCGCGGACATCCACGGCCATCGCCTGCGCCGCGAAATCATCGCGACGGTTCTGGCCAATGAGGTGATCAACCGCGGTGGACCGGCCTTTGTCTCGACGCTGACGGATGCGACCGGCTATGTCGCCGCCGATGTGGTCAAGGCGGCAGTTCTGGCGCTGGACGGTCTGGACCTGCCGCGCATCTATGCCGCCATCGACGCGCTGGACAACCGCATCGGCGGTGTGCTGCAAAACCGCCTGTACCGAGAGGTCGCGCGCATCTATGCCCGGGTGACCGAGCGTCTGCTGCGCACCGGCCTGGCCGCCGGCCCGATGGCCGAGGGCGTGGCGCGGCTGCGCGAAGGCATGCAGAAACTGCGCCCGACGCTTCGCAGCTCTGTCCCGGCCGAGACCGCCGAGGAAATCCAGCGCGAGGTCGAAAAATATGTCCAGGGCGGCGTGCCGGCCGCGCTGGCTGGCGAAATCGCCGATCTGGTCCTGATGACGCTGGTGCCCGAGATCATGCAGATCGCCACGGAAACCGGCACCGGGCTGGACCGCACCGCGCAGGGCTATTTCGCGGTAACTGACGCGCTGCGCATCGACCGGCTGCTTTCGGCTGCCGGGCAGGTTTCCGCAACCGAACAGTTCGAGGCGATGGCCCTCTCGCGCGCCATCGCCGAAATCGCCAATGCCCGGCGCGAGCTGACCGCAGCGATCCTGCGCGAGCAAAAGGGCGCCAAAGCCCCGGCCAGGATCCTGCAGGATGCCGACGGACGCTTTGCCAGTGCCGGCAACCAGCTGGCGCTGCTGGTCGAAAAGGGCGAACCCACGCTGGCGCGGATCACCGTGGCCGCCGGGTTGCTGACCGATCTGGCCCGGCTGCGCACGGCCAGCGCCGCCTGACCCCAACACCACCGCCGCCGGGACTTGCTTGCCCGGCGGTGGTCCCCGGTCTGCCGCTTTCTGCCCTCAACGGGATTCATCATCATGGCCGACAGCGCCCGCTTCCTTGAGCAGATGTTCTCGCTGACCGGACGGCGGGTGCTGGTCACCGGCGCAAGCCGGGGCATCGGCCAGGCATTGGCCCTGGGGCTGGCGCGCGCCGGAGCGGATCTGGTGCTGACCGCGCGCGAGGCTGGCGCGCTTGACGCCACGGCGCGCGCGATCGCGGATCTTGGCCGCAGGGCCGAATGCGTCGCCTGCGACCAGTCTGACGTCCATCGCATCGAGGCGGCGCTTTCCGATATCGATCCCGTCGATATCCTGATCAACAACGCCGGCTATGAAGAGGTCCGCGCCTCGGAGCATGTCGATGAGGTGCTTTGGGACCGTATCGTCGACACCAATCTGAAGGGCGCGTTTTTCGTGGCCCGGACCGTGGCCCAGCCGATGCTGGCGCGTGGACGTGGGGCAATCATCAACCTGGCCTCGCTGACCTCGTTCGTCGGGGTGCCGACGGCAGTGCCCTATGGCGCGTCGAAATCCGGGGTGCTGGGCATGACGCGGGCGCTGGCCGCCGAATGGGCCGGGCGCGGGGTCCGTGTGAACGCCATCGCGCCGGGCTATTTTCGCACCCAGCTGACCGAGACGTTCTATGCCGATGCGGATTGGGCGGAAGGCATGCGCGCCAAGATCCCGCAGGGCCGTTTTGGCCGGATGGAGGACCTGCTGGGTGCGGCGCTTTATCTTGCGTCGGATGCCTCGGCCTATGTCACCGGGCAATGCCTGGTCGTGGATGGTGGCTATCTCGCCTCGATCTGAGGGAGGGAGAGTAAAGTATATACAGTGGGATAGACGGTCGTTAGTGTCAGCCTTGCCGGCTTGCGGCGGCGGCTAGATGGGTCAGACGGATGAATGCATCCTCGCGGAATTCCCCAGTCACCGGCACCGAAGCCGGCGCAGGTCCAGCCGTCCGGGTGCGGGACGTGACCATGGAATTCAGCCCTGGTGTCCGCGCCGTGGACAATGCCAGCTTTGACCTGCAGGCGGGCCGGTTTCTGACCGTGCTGGGCCCATCGGGTTCGGGCAAGACCACGCTTTTGCACATGATCGCGGGCTTTCTGAAGCCGAGCGGGGGCGAGATCGCCATCAACGGCCGGCCGGTCGATGCGGTGGCACCGCACCGGCGCTCGGTCGGGATGGTGTTTCAGAAACTGGCGCTGTTTCCGCATATGACTGCGGCCGAGAATGTCGCCTTTCCGCTGAAGATGCGGCGCTGGGACCCGCGCGGCATTCCCGCCCGCGTCGCCGAATTCCTGGATCTTGTGCGGCTGGGCGGCTATCGCGACCGCCGCATCCATGAACTGTCCGGCGGCCAGCAACAGCGCGTCGCCATCGCCCGCGCACTGGTCTTTGAGCCCGAATTGCTGCTGCTGGACGAGCCGCTGGCGGCGCTCGACCGCAAGCTGCGCGAGGAAATGCAGCTGGAGTTCCGCCGCATCCAGAAAGAACTGCACGTCACCACCATCAACGTCACCCATGACCAGCGCGAGGCGCTGGTGGTCTCGGACGAGATCATCGTGATGGAGGGCGGGGTGATCCAGCAGTACGCGCCGCCGCTGGCGATCTATCGCCAGCCGGCCAATGCCTTCGTCGCCGGGTTCGTGGGTGTATCGACCTTTCTCGACGGCGTGGCGAGCCCGGCGGGAATGCGGGTCGGGGGCACCGATTGCGCCGGCCGGCAGGCGCTGCCACTGGCTGAGGGCACGCCCGTTCGCGGCGCATTGCGGGCCGAGCAGATCAGCCTGGGCCCGGCCGGGGACATGCTGGCGGGTTGTGACACCGTGCTGCCCGGCCGCATCGCCGACATGATCTTCGAGGGCGAACGGCTGCTTTACATCATCGACAGCGACGCCCTGCCCGGCGCCGAGATCCGGATCTATCACCACGATCCGACGGGGTTCGATCTGTTCGAGGCCGGCGCCGCGATCCGCTTTGGCTGGCAGGCGCAGGATCTGAAAATCTTCAAGACCGGTCGAAAAGAACCAACAGGAGGAGTGCTGCAATGAAAATTCACGACACCGGCGTTTCACGGCGGGCGATCCTTCGCGCGGGGGCGGCGGCGGGGGGTACGGCGCTGCTGGGCACGTTGCCCGCGACGCGGCTTTGGGCGCAGGAACCCCAGAAACCCGCCGAGCTGATCGTCCGCGCCTGGGGCGGCGAATGGGTCGAGGCGCTCAAGCGCGGGGTTTCGGACCCGTTCACCAAGGCGACCGGCATCGCCATCCGCCACGACCTGACCGAGGACAACGAGATCCAGCCCAAGGTCTGGGCCGCCGTGGCGCAAAACCGCGTGCCGCCCATCCATATCAACTGGGACACCACCACCAACGCCACCAAATCGGCGCTGCGCGGCGTGACCGAGGACCTGTCGGATCTGTCCAATCTGGCCGGCACCTCCGAACTCAGCAAGCCTGTCGGGCTGGACGGCTATCCGATCGTCAACACCTATGGCTATGTCTATGTGCTGGCCTATCGCCCCGAGGCTTTTCCCGACGGCCCGCCGAAATCCTGGAAGGACCTGCTGGATCCGCGCTTCAAGGGCCGGATCGCGCTTTACAATGACGGCATCGGCTTTCACTTTCCGGCACAGCTGGCGGGCGGCGGCACACTGGCCGACATTCCCGCCAATATGGAACCCTGCTGGGAGTTCTGCCGCAAGATCAAGGAACAGTCCCCTCTGCTGGGCGAGGATCCCGATTTCACCGCCTGGTTCCAGAACGATGAGATCGACGCGGCCTGCACCATCTCGACCAATGCGCTGGCGGCCAAGCGCAACGGCGTGCCCATCGCCTGGACCGTTCCGGCCGAGGGCTGCAAGTTCGACACTGACGGGCTGTGGATCCCCAAGGGGCTGCCCGAGAACGAGCTTTACTGGGCCAAACAGTATATCAACTTTGCCATCACCCCCGAGGCGCAGCAGGTCTGGCTGGACGGTCTGGGCCTGCCCGGCGTCGTGCCCGGCCTGACGCCACCCGAAGGGCTGGCAGGCGATCCCTCATACCCGACCAAGCCCGAGGATTTCGAGCATCTGATCCGGGTCTCGGCCAAGGTCCAGGTCGAGAATGAAAGCGACTGGTTCGCCCGCTTCAAGGAAATCATGCAGGGCTGAGCGCCCCACGGGGGCCGGTTCCGGCCGGCCCCCGCCCGTTTTCGATCCCGCAATGGTGCGCCCCGATGACCGATATGCCCGGCCCGGTCTCCAGACTGCGCTATCCGCTTGGTTGGCGGGTGATGGACGCGCTGGAACGCGGCGCCGGTATCCTGTGGCCGCGGGCACTTCACCGGCTGACGGGCTGGCTGCTGATCGCGCCGGCGCTGCTTTTGGTGGCGGTACTGTGCCTGGGGCTTTGGCGCATTGCCCAAGGGTCGCTGCATGTGCTGGACCGCGCGACCTTTCTGCCGGCGGAGGCCTATACGCTGGAGAATTACCGCACCGTTCTGGACAGTGCGACCTATCTCAAGATCGTCTGGCGCTCGCTTTCCGGGGCGTTCCTGACGGTCGTCTTCACGCTGCTGCTGGCCTTTCCCTATGCCTATATGCTGGTCCGGACGCCGTCACCCTTTGTGCGCAAGGCGCTGCTGGCGGTGCTGTTTCTGCCGTTTTTCATCGGGCAGGTGGTGCGCGCCTATGGCTGGCTGATCATCCTGGGCAATTCCGGCGTGGTCAATGACGCGCTGGGGCTGGTCGGCGTGACGCCGATGCGGCTGCTGTTCAGCTTTCCGACCGTGGTTTTCGGGCTGGTGCAATATATGCTGCCCTTTGCCGTGCTGCTTCTGGCGCCGGCCCTGACCGCCATCCCGCGCGAGACCGAGATCGCCGCAGGCTCGCTGGGGGCGAACTGGCTGCAGGTGCTGTGGCATGTCACCCTGCCCATGGCGCGGCCGGGTCTGGTGGGCGCCGGGCTGGTCGTCGCGACGCTGGCGCTGACCGATTTCGCGATGCCTGCGATGCTGGGCGGCGGCTCGCAGGATTTCATCGCCAACGCGGTCTATGACCAGTTCTTCCGCACCGCCGATCAGGGGCTTGGATCAGCCCTTGCGCTGGTGCTGGTGGCGCTGGGATCAGTGCTGGTCGGCGCGGTTTTTGCTGCCTTCGGTGCCGGCACATTGGCCATGGGGGGCAAGCGATGACCAGCCCCTCGCAGAAACTGGTCATCTGGGCGCTGGTCTGGTTCGCCATCCTGATCCTGACCCTGCCCATCGTGATCGTGGTCGCGGCCTCGGTCACCTCGGGCAACATGATCGCCTTTCCGCCCGAGGGGTTCTCGCTGAAATGGTATCGCAAGATCCTCGAGGCGCGCGAATTGCGGCAGGCCTTCTGGCGCTCATTGCAGGTCTCGGCGATCTGCGTGCTGGTCTCGGTGCCGGTGGGAACGCTGGCGGGGATCGCGCTGACCCGCTACCGCCTGCGTTTCGCCGCCGCCCTGCAGGTCTATCTGCTGCTGCCCTTTACCGTGCCGCTGATTGCCTCGGGGATCGGCATGATGCTGGTTTTCGGAGAATGGCGCATTCTGGGGCAGGTCTGGCCGGTCGGCATCGCCTGCGCGGCCATCAACCTGCCCTTCATCATCTGGTCGGTCTCGTCCTCGGCGGCGGCGCTGGACCGCGACCTTGAGCTGGCAGCGCAGAATTGCGGGGCGGGGCCGGTGGCGACCTTCCTGCATGTCACCCTGCCCGCGGTGATGCCCGGGGTGATCACCGGCGGGCTTTTGATGTTCGTGCTGGCCATGACCGAATTTCTGGTCAGCCTGCTTTTGACCGATGCGCGCACGGTGACGCTGCCGGTGCAGGTCTATAACAACATCCGCTCGATCATCACGCCCGATCTGGCGGCGGTTTCGACCGTGTTCATCATCATCGCCTTTGCCGCCGTCTGGCTGCTGGACCGGCTGGTGGGGCTGGACATCTTCCTGAAATCGAAATGAGCGCGGCGGAAAGGACAAGTCATGACCGACGTCACCTTCAAGGAACTGGCCCGGCTAAGCGCGGCCGAGCGCGCGGCGCTGGTGCGGCGCTCGGAAACCGACCTGTCCTATTTTCTGGAACATGCCGCCCCGATCATCGCCGAGGTCCGCGCCAATGGCGACACCGCGCTGGCCCGGTTTGGCCGCGATCTGGACAAGGCGAAGGGGCTGGCCCCCGACAATCTGAAAGCCACTGAGGCCGAGTTCGCCCACGCCTTTGACCTTGTCGACCAAGCGGTGATCGAGGCCATCGACTATGGCATCGAGAATATCCGCAGCTTTCACCGCGAGCAGCTGCCCGAACCGATGTGGCTGAAAGAGGTCCGCCCCGGCGCCTTTGCCGGTGACCGCTTCACGCCGATTTCCTCGGTCGCGCTATATGTGCCGCGCGGCAAGGGGGCGTTTCCGTCGGTGACGATGATGACGGCGGTGCCCGGCGTGGTCGCGGGCGTGCCGGATCTGGCGATCCTGACACCGCCCGGCCCCGATGGCGGCGTCGATGCCGCCACGCTGGTCGCCGCCCGTCTGGCCGGGGTGGATACGGTCTATAAATGCGGCGGCGCACAGGCGGTCGCCGCCGCCGCCTTTGGCACCGAGACCGTGCGCAAGGCCAAGAAGATCCTTGGCCCCGGCAGCCCCTGGGTGGTGGCGGCCAAGCGGCTCTTGTCCGACGTGATCGATCCCGGCCTGCCTGCCGGTCCCTCCGAGGTGGTCATCCTGGCCGACGAGACCGTGCATGGCGGGTTGGCGGCGCTGGATCTGCTGATCGAGGCCGAGCACGGTCCCGACAGTTCTGCCTGGCTGGTCACCCCCTCGCGCCGCGTGGTCGACGAGGCGCTGGCCGCCCTGCCCCGCCACTGGGCGCAGATGTCCGAGCAGCGCGCCGGCTTCTCGCGCGCGGTGCTGACGGGGCGCGCGGGCGGCATCATCCTGGCCGCCTCGATGGCGGATGCCTGCGCCTTCGTGAACGAATACGCCCCCGAGCATCTCGAGATCCTTTCGACCCATCCCTTTGACTATCTGGGCGAGATCACCGAGGCGGCCGAGATCCTGCTGGGCACCCGCACCCCCAACGCCATTGCGAATTATGTGCTGGGGCCGAACGCGGTGCTGCCGACCTCGATGGGCGCCAATACGCATGGCCCGCTTTCGGTCAGCGATTTCATGCGCCGCAGCTCGGTTGGCTATGTGACCGCCAAGGGCTATCCGCAACTGGCCGCCCACACCCGGACACTGGCCGAGTATGAGGGATTTTCCTCGCATGCGAATGCCGTCGGCCCGATGCGCGACCCCTATCTTGAGGGCCAGCATTGATGCGACGGTGACGGCTGCGACAAGACGACGCAGGGGCCGGGCCGGTATGAATCCCGGCCCCGAAGATATGGTGAAAATTTCCGCAGGAATTTGGCTCTGCGGCCGTAAGCAATTGGCGCAGCATTCTGCATCATAAGCGAAAATTTGCCCTGCTGCTGATTTCATAATCACCGATACATTTTGACGCGGCGTCGGTTGTTTTGCGTTCTGGAAATGGCGCCGGAGCTTCCCATGTGGTAAATATCACCAGCGCGGACCACTTCTTGTTCAGAAGGTACTAGCATGACCAGCACTCACACCCCTTTCCCCGCCGAAGATCACGATCTTCTCATGTCGGTCAAAGAGCTGAAGACCTGGGTCGAGGACACCGCGCGTGCCAAATCTGAAAGCGCCAGCCTGGCCATGAGCAAGGCCGAAGAGCAGCGCCAGAAGCTGATCGAACAGCTGAAATCGACCGATCCGATCGACGAGAAACGGATCAAGGCCTTCCTCGTCCGGCTTAAAGATGCTGCGTCCAAAGGCGAAAAAGAGGTCATGGTCGCCCGCTTCCCGAACGAGCTTTGCACCGATCACGGTCGTGCCATCAACCAGGCCGAAGAGGGCTGGCCCGAGACGCTGATCGGCCAGCCGCGCGTGGCCTATGAGATCTGGAAAGAGCATCTTCAGCCGCTGGGCTATCACATGAAAGCCCTGATCGTGGACTGGCCGCACGGCCTTCCCGGGGATATCGGTCTTTACGTTTCCTGGGAATCGTAATTCCCGCGTTTCATTCTTAGTATATCCGGTGAGTTACCAATAATTCACCGAGTTTCCATTCATCGAATGCGCATATGGCGTCATGCTGGTGAACAGTATTGCACCCATCTGCCGCATATCAAATCAGATGGACTCAACAAATGCAGAAGAATTCTTCGACAAACCCGGTCAACCCCTGGGTCGAATATATGCAGGACGCCATGGAGCGTTCGGTCCTGTTTCTCGATATCCTGCGCCAGCGCGGCAACAATTACGAGGAACGCACCCAGCGCGTCGCGCCCAATGTCCTAAGCTTTGACGCCGAGCTGATCAGCGACGGGCGCACTTTCGAGCGGCCGGTGAACTATGCGCTGGTCGCGATCACCCCGCCCGAGGGCGTGGTGATCGACCCGAAAAAACGCCCCTTCATCGTCTTTGATCCGCGCGCGGGCCACGGGCCGGGCATCGGCGGCATGAAGCATGACAGCGAGATCGGCGTGGCGATGAATGCCGGCCATCCCTGCTATTTCGTCGGCTTCCTGCCCGAACCGATGCCGGGCCAGACCGTCGAGGATGTCTGCCGCGCCGAGGCGCAGTTCATCCGCACCGTCACCGACCTGCACCCCGAGGCCGAGGGCAAGCCGACCCTGATCGGCAATTGCCAGGCCGGCTGGCAGGTGATGATCACCGCCGCGCTGAACCCCGACCTGGCCGGCCCGATCCTGCTGGCCGGCGCGCCGCTGTCCTATTGGGCGGGGGTGCGCGGCCGGAACCCGATGCGCTATCTGGGCGGCAATCTGGGCGGCAGCTGGATGACGACGCTGACCGGCGATATGGGCGATGGCAAGTTCGACGGGGCCTGGCTGGTCTCGAACTTTGAATCGAACAACCTCGCCAATACGCTGTGGAAGAAACAATATAACGTCTATTCCAAGGTCGATACCGAAGGCCCGCGCTATCTGGAATTTGAAAAATGGTGGGGCACGCCCGTTCAGCTGAACGCCGAGGAAATGCAGTTCATCGTCGATGAGCTGTTCGTCGGCAACCGCCTGACCGCCGGCGAGACCATCATGAGCAATGGCGAACGGGTCGATCTGCGCAAGATCCAGTCGCCGATCATCGTCTTCTGTTCCTGGGGCGACGATATCACCCCTCCGCAACAGGCGCTGGACTGGCTGCTGGACCTTTACGACGATGTCGACCAGATCATCCAGAACGGCCAGACGATCATCTATTGCACCCATCAAAGCATCGGCCATCTGGGCATCTTCGTCTCGGGTTCGGTCGCGACCAAAGAGCATGAAGAGATCGCCATGAACATGGAGATGATCGATTCCCTGCTGCCCGGGCTTTACGAGCTGGAGCTGACCGATCTGGACGCGGGGACCGCGAATCCCGATCTGGTCGGCGGCAAGCATGTCGCGAAACTGTCGCCCCGGACGCTGGACGATATCCGCGCCCTTGGCCACAACTCGCCCGAGGACGAGCGCAAATTCGCCACCGCCGCCCGCATCTCCGAGATCAATCAGGGCCTTTACCGCGCCCTGCTCAGCCCGGTCGTGCAGGCCGCCACCACCCCCGTCAGCGCCGAGATCCTGCGCGAGGTGCATCCGAACCGCGTCGCCTTCCGCGCATTCTCGGACCGCAACCCGGTGATGACCCCCATCGCCGAGATGGCCGAGGAGATCCGCAGCGAAGGAAACCGTCATCCGGTCTCACCGGACAACCCCTTCCTGCAATATGAAAAATTCGTCTCGTCCTGGGTGATCAACGGCCTTGAGGTCGTCGGCAAGGCGCGCGAGGTCTGGGCCGAGACGCTGTTTCATAGCGTCTATGGCTCGCCGGTCCTGCAGGCGGCGGTCGGGCTGAAATCCGACGTGGCGCAAAAGGCCAACCGGGCCTCGGGCGCGCTGCACCAGATCGCAAGCCCGGCCGAGCTGGACGAGGAACTGGGCCAGGGCGGGTTGCCCGAGGCCGGGATGCGCGCGCTGCTTTACGTCATGCGTGGCGGCGGCATCGATGAGCGTCAGTTCAACGCCCTGGAACAGATCTACCGCGCCGCCTCGGACAAGGCGCCGATCCCGGTGGCCGGTCTGAAAGCGATCCTGCGCCAGCAGGCAAGGCTGCTGCGCGCCGACCCCAAGGCCGCGATGGCCGCGATCCCCTCGATGCTGCCCAAGGACTCGGACCGGGGCGAACGGGTGGTCGAGACGATCGAGACCATCGTCGGTGCCAAGGGCAAGCTGGAACCCGAGACGGCCAAGCGCCTGAGAGAGGTCCGCAACCTTCTGGTGCCGACCCGCAAAACCGCCACGATCCGCAAGATTTCTGGGAAATAAGCCATGGAAGCGCAGCAAAGAACCTCCGACCGGGAAAAATATCGGGCCCTGATCGACCGCGCGGTTCAGGCCGGCAGCGTCAGGGTGGCGGTCGCGCATCCCTGCGATGCCGTTTCGTTGCGGGGCGCGGTCGAGGCGGCGCGGATGGGGCTGATCCGCCCCATCCTTGTCGGCCCACAGGCTCGCATCCGCGATGTCGCGGCCCAGAACGGGCTGGACATCTCGGACCTGCCGCTGATCGATGCGGCCCATAGCCACGATGCGGCGGCCAAGGCCGTCGAGGCGGTCCGCAAGGGCGAGGCCGAGGCCCTGATGAAGGGCAGTCTGCACACGGATGAGTTGATGGGTGCGGTCGTCTCGCACGCCACCGGCATCCGCACCGAACGGCGGATCAGCCATTGCTTCGTCATGGATGTGCCGGGGCACGAGGGCGCGTTGATCATCACTGACGCGGCCGTCAACATCGCCCCCACGCTTGAGGAAAAGGTCGATATCGTCCAGAACGCCATCGATCTTGCCCATGCGCTTGGCGTGGCGCAGGCGCGGGTCGCGATCCTGTCGGCGATGGAGACCGTGAACCCCAAGGTGCCCTCGACCGTCGAGGCGGCGGCGCTGTGCAAGATGGCGGATCGCGGCCAGATCACCGGCGGCGTGCTGGACGGCCCCCTGGCGCTGGACAATGCGATCAGCCCCGAGGCGGCGGCCGTCAAGCAGATCGTCTCGCCGGTCGCGGGGCGGGCGAATGTACTGGTCGTCCCCGATCTTGAGGCCGGGAACATGCTGGCGAAAAGCCTGTCTTTCCTGGCCGGGGCCGATTGTGCCGGCGTAGTTCTGGGCGCGCGGGTGCCGATCATCCTGACCAGCCGGGCCGACTCGCTGGTCACGCGCCACGCCTCATGCGCGGTGGCGGTGCTGATGGCCGCCGCCCGGCGCGCCAAGACGGCCGCCGCAGCCGCAGCCTAGGCGCAAAGCACGCAAAGACGAGGTTCATCATGTCCTGCATCGCCGTCCTGAATGCTGGCTCGTCCAGCATCAAGCTTGCCGCTTATGGCGGCGGGCGCCGGCCCGAACTGCTGATCAAATGCCGTTTTGAGGGGATCGGCGCCACGCCAAGGGCGCTGGTCTATTCCCCCGATGGCGCGCTTCTGGCCGACGAGCTGTCGGGATCGGTCGATCACGCGCAGGCCACCCGGGTCCTGATCCAGATGGCCACGCGCGCGCTTGGCAATGTCCGTTTCGACGCCGTCGGGCACCGGGTCGTGCATGGCGGCCCCAATCACGCCCAGCCGGCGCTGATCGACGACGCCCTGCTTGAGGATCTTGAGCGTCTGGTGCCACTGGCCCCCCTGCACCAGCCCCATAATCTGGCCCCGATCCGGGCGATCCGCGCCTTGCAGCCCAGCCTGCCGCAGGTCGCCTGTTTCGACACCGCCTTCCACGCCAATCAGGCATGGGAGGAGCGCGCCTTTGCCCTGCCCCGCGCGCTGACGCATGAAGGCGTCCGCCGCTATGGCTTTCACGGCATTTCCTATGATTTCATCGCCTCGCGGCTGAAAGAGATCGCCCCCGATCTGGCGCGCGGCAAGGTCGTGGTCGCGCATCTGGGCAATGGCGCCAGCCTTTGCGCCATCGACAATGGCCGCAGCGTCGCCAGCACCATGGGCTTTACCGCCGTCGACGGTCTGGTGATGGGCACGCGCAGCGGGGCGCTGGACCCGGGCGTGCTGATCTATCTGATGGACCAGCACGGGCTGGATGCGCGCGGACTGGAAGAACTGATCTACAAGAAATCCGGACTGCTGGGCGTCTCGGGCATATCCTCGGACATGCGGGCGCTGCGGGCATCCGACGCATCCGAAGCGGCGCAGGCCATCAGGCTGTTCATCCACCGTATCCTGCGCGAGATCGGCGCATTGGCCGCCGTCATGGGCGGGATCGACGGCATCGTCTTCACCGCCGGCATCGGCGAGAACGACGCCGCCACCCGCACCGAGGTCGTGGCCGGCTGCCGCTGGCTGGGGGCCATGATCGACCCGGCCAAGAACGCCGCCGGAGATACCGACATCTCGGCGCCCGGCTCGCGCATCCGCGTCCTGCGCATCCCGACGGACGAAGAGCTGAACATCGCCATATCGACCATCGCGCTGACCCAGGGCGCCCTCGCCTGAAACCGCATATCCGGCAACAAGGAGCCAAAGCCATGACCCGACCGGATCCGCTTGTCGCGAACCTTCTGCGTGGCAAGAAGGGCCTTGTCATCGGCATTGCCAATGACCAGTCCATCGCCTGGGGCTGCGCCAAGGCCTTTCACGCCCTGGGCGCCGAGGTGGCCGTCACCTATCTGAACGAAAAGGCCAGACCCCATGTCGAGCCGCTGGCCCGCCAGATCGATGCGCCGCTGTTCCTGCCGCTGGACGTCTTGCAGGACGGCCAGAACGAGGCGGTGTTCGACCGCATCGCGGAAACCTGGGGCCATCTGGATTTCGTGCTGCATTCCATCGCCTTTTCCCCCAGGGAGGCCCTGGGCGGCCGCGTCGTCGATGTCGCCAAGCCCGGTTTCCTGACCACGATGGATGTGTCCTGCTGGTCCTTCATCCGCACCGCGCATCTGGCCGAGCCACTGATGAAGAACGGCGGCACGCTTTTCACCATGAGCTATTACGGCGCGCAGGCCGTGGTCGAGAATTACAACATCATGGGCGTCGCCAAGGCCGCGCTTGAGGCCGCCGTGCGCTATATCGCCGCGGAGTTGGGCCCCAAGGGCATCCGCGTCCACGCGATTTCGCCGGGGCCGCTGGCGACGCGGGCCGCCTCGGGCATTCCGGAATTCGACGCGCTGCTGGACAAGGCGCGCGAAAAGGCCCCGGCCCGCAGCCTTGTCACCATCGAGGATGTCGGCATGGCCACGGCCTTTCTGGCCCTTGACGCGGCGCGGCTGATCACCGGCGACACGCTGTTCATCGACGGCGGCTATCACATCATCGACTGAGCATCGGACCCCCTGGCGGCTATGGCGCCTAAGCCAGCACCTTTCCGGGGTTCATCACTCCGGCGGGGTCCAGCGCCGTCTTGACCCGGCGCATGGCGGCCAGCATCGCGGGCGGCTTTCGCTGCGCAAGCTGCGCCCGCTTGCTGAGCCCGATCCCGTGCTCGGCCGAAAACGAGGCCGCCGAGGTGGCCGCCACCACCCCGTAGAAGACTTCGTCGATCGCCGCGTGGTCGCGCGCCTCGTCCGGGGTGACGGACAGGCAGACATGCAGGTTGCAATCTCCCAGATGCCCAAAGACATAAGAGCCGGCCTGCGGGCAGGCCCGAGCCCGCGCCGCGTCCCAGCGCGCGACGAATCCGGCGATCTCGCCGGCCTCGATGCTGACATCATATGAGAGGATCGCCCCGCGCGGCCGGGCGACCAGATCGCTGTCCTCGCGCAGGGACCACATTGCCGCCTGCTCGCTTTGCGACTTGGCGATGACGCCGTCGCCGACCAGCCCGGCCTCGGCCGCCTCTTCGAAAATATCCAGCAGGACCGCTTCGGCGGCATCACCGTCGGGGCCGGCCGCCTCGATGATGAGCTTGAGGTCCTCATCGGGCGGCAGCGGCTCGCGCCCGGGGCACAGATGCGACGAGGTCAGCCGGTAATAGTCCGGCCACATCGCCTCGAAGGCCATCAGATCGCCGCCGGCACGCAGCCGGGCCAGCTCGAGCAGCTCTTGCGCCGCCGCCACGTCGGGGCTGGCGAGCAGCGCGACCGCGGTCGCCGCCGGGCGCGGAAACAGCTTCAGCACGGCTGCGGTCACCACGCCCAGCGTCCCCTCGCTGCCGATGAAAAGCTGCTTGAGATCATAGCCGGTATTGTTCTTGAGCAGCGTGTTCATGTCCTCAAGCACCGTGCCGTCCGAAAGCACGGCGGTCAGCCCCAGCACATTGTCGCGGGTCATGCCGTAGCGGATCACCCGGATGCCGCCGGCATTGGTGGCGATCACGCCGCCGATGGTACAGCTGCCCCGCGAAGGAATGTCGATGCCGGTCATCATGCCATGTTCGGCCGCCGCCTCGTTCACCTGCTGCAGGGTGGCGCCGGCCTCGGCCACGACCACGCCCTGAACCGGATCGATGCGCAGGATACGGGTCATGCGCGCAAGCGACAGCGCGATCTCGTCGGGTGTCGCCGCGGTGCCATCGACCAGCCCGGTCAGCCCGCCCTGCGGCACGATGCCGATGCCTGCCGCGCTGGCCGCCGTGCAGATCGCGGCCACCATCGCGGTGCTGTCCGGGCGCAACAGCAGCCCGGCATTGCGGCTGGCCGCCGCATAGCCCGGATCGCGCCGGTGCAGCGCCTTGGGTCGGACGATGGCATCGGGCGGGCAGATGGCGGCGAAATGCTCATGCATGATCGATCCCGGTTTCGGGGTTGACGGCACAGGCCGCGATGATCGCCCGCGCGGTCATCAGGTCAAGATGCGCGCCGCCGCCATTCTTGCACAGCGTGATCTCCTCGGGTGTGACACGGCCCGCGCGCCGCGCCTCGAGGTCGTAATAGTCACCCAGAACGCTTTCGGGCGAGATGACGCCGGCGGCCAGCGGGATCTTCAGCTCGCCGATATGCTCAAGCGTGGTTTCACGGCTGTCGACGAAGATACGGGCGCGGCGCAGCAGGGTGTCGTCGGCCTCGCGCATGTCGCCGCGAAAGGCGCCGACCAGATCGACATGGGTGCCCGGGCGGACCCATTCGCCCTTCAGGACCGGCACGCGCGACATGGTGGCGCTGGCGACGATATCGGCCCCGGCAACGGCCTCGGCCAGATCGGGCGCGACCTCGGCCCGGATGCCCTGCGCCGCCAGTCGCGCGACCAGACGGGCGGCATTGGCCTCGGTGCGGTTCCAGATGCGGATGCGCTCAAGCCCCGGAAACAGCGCCGAATAGACCTCGGCCAGCGAGCCCGAGACCTCGCCTGCGCCGATGATCACCAGTTCGCGACTGTCTGGCCGCGCCAGATAGCGTGCGCCAAGCCCGGAATCGGCGCCGGTCTTCCAGCGCGTGACCAGCTTGCTGTCGAGAATGGCGCGAGGGGTGCCGGTTTCCTCATCGTAAAGCACCATTACCCCCTGCACCGAGGGCAGGCCGCGCGCCGCGTTTCCGGCCATGACCGAGAAGGTCTTGATGCCAAAGCCCGCGCCCTCGACCCAGGCCGCGCGCCCCATCAGCGTATCATCGCCCCGGGTCAGGAACAGGTCGCCGATCTGCGCCCTTGGCAGGCGGTGACCGGCGGCCAGCGCCTCGATCATGTCGGGCCAGTTCAGGCGGCCGGCGACATCCCGGTCGGTGATATAGGGCAGCGCGGTCATGTCATTCCCCTTAAGGCGGCAAAGGCCCCCAGTCCGGCGCAAGTTACCGCCCGAAGCGGGCTGCATACAGCCCCCTTCCTGCAGATCGGCAGACCGCTGTTGCCGCTTTCGCCGATCCGTCAGCCGATGGGCCGGTTCAGGCCGGGGCGCCTGCCCCGTCGAACACCCCCTCGAACAGCGCCGAGGACAAGTAGCGCTCGCCCGAATCCGGCAGGACCACCACGATGGTCTTGCCGGCATTCTCGGGCAGATGCGCCAGCCGCAGGGCCACGGCGGTGGCCGCGCCGCAGGAAATGCCCGACAGGATGCCCTCTTCGCGTGCCAGCCGCAGCGCGGTGGCCAGCGCCTCCTCGTTGCTGACCTGCTCGATGCGGTCGACAATGGACAGGTCCAGCACCCCCGGCACGAACCCGGCGCCGATGCCCTGTATCTTGTGCGGGCCGGGTTGCACCGGCTGGCCGGCGCGGGTCTGGCTCAGCACCGGGCTGGCGGCGGGCTCGACCGCGACCGAGGTCAGGTTCAGCCCCCTGCCCTTCAGATAGCGGCTGACGCCGGTGATGGTGCCGCCGGTCCCGACGCCCGAGACAAGGATATCGACCTGCCCGCCGGTATCCTCAAAGATTTCGGGGCCGGTGGTGCGCTCATGGATTAGCGGATTGGCGGGGTTGTTGAACTGTTGCAGCAGCACATAGCGCGAGGGGTCCGAGGCGGCGATTTCCTCGGCCTTCGCGATCGCGCCCTTCATGCCCTTTGCGCCCTCGGTCAGCACCAGCGTCGCGCCGTAAGCCACAAGCAGCTTGCGCCGCTCGATGCTCATCGTGTCGGGCATGGTCAGGGTGATGGGAATGCCGCGCGCCGCCGCCACGAAGGCCAGCGCAATGCCGGTATTGCCCGAGGTCGGCTCGACGATCTCCTTGCCCGGGCCCAGCAGGCCACGTTCCTCGGCGTCCCAGATCATTGCCGCGCCGATCCGGTCCTTGACCGAATAGGCGGGATTGCGGCCTTCGATCTTGGCCAGCACCGTCGCCCCGGCGCCGTCGGTGATGCGGTTGAGCCGCACCAGCGGCGTGCGCCCGATGCTCAACGAGTTGTCGGCGAGAACTTTTTCCATATCGATCACCCTGCAGAATTTTCGCGCCCTCGTCCCGTTGGTGCCGGTCTTCGACGGAAGGCGGCACCACGGCTGTCAAAGGGCAGCCTGTCGCCGGCAAGTGTCGGGCGACAGCCCCGACAACGCAAGGGGCTTGAACGCCGCCCACCAGAAGCGCTGGCGATTATTCATGCCGCCAGTTCATAGACGCATTCTACATTGAACGGCTAATCGCCATGGTCGAATGCGGCTATCTGTCGATGCAGACAAGCGCCGCGCCGTCACCGACCGGCCCGGAGATCTCGAACCACGACTGGATACCTGACCAAAGGAGGCTCCCATGAAGGGACCGGTACTGGAACTGAACAATGGTGTGGGCATGCCCGCGCTTGGCCTTGGCGTCTATCGGTCTGGCCCCGAGGGGACCGTGGCCGCCGTCAAGGCCGCGCTGGCCGACGGCTATCGCATGATCGACACCGCCGCCGCCTATATGAACGAGGCCGAGGTCGGGCAGGGCATCCGCGAAAGCGATGTGCCGCGCGCCGACATCTTCGTGCAGACAAAGCTCTGGATGAGTGATTACGGCCGCGACCGCACGCTGCACGCCTTTGACCGCTCGATGCGCAAGCTGGGGCTGGAGGTGCTGGATCTGTATCTGCTGCACTGGCCGGTCCCGAAGCGCTTCGACCTGACCGTTGAAAGCTGGCAGGCCGTGATCGGGCTGATGCAGGAGGGCCGCGTGCGCGCCATCGGCATCTGCAACAGCGCGCCCGACGATCTGCGGCGGCTGATCGATGCCACCGGCGTGGCCCCGGCCGTCAACCAGGTCGAACTGCATCCCCATTTCGCCCAACCCGCGCTGCAAAAGGCCAATCGCGATCTTGGCATCGTCACGCAGGCCTGGTCGCCGATTGGTGGCGTCAACCGCTATTGGCGCGCGGATGCTGCCCGAAACGACCCGCTGAGCGATCAGGTGATCACCGCGCTGGCGACAAAGCATGGCAAGACCCCCGCGCAGATCGTCCTGCGCTGGCAGATCCAGCTGGGCCATTCGGTGATCCCGAAATCGGTCAATCCCGGCCGTATCCATGAAAACGGCGATATCTTCGACTTTGCATTGAGCGCCGAGGACATGGCCGCGATCAACAGCCTTGATCGTGGCGAACGTGGTGGACCCGATCCGGCCGAAGTCACGCCCGAGGCTTTCGCGATCAGCATCGAGGATTGATCGCCGGAGGCGCCTGAACTCCTGACACCCAGGCCATGACACCCGGCAGATCCGTATGGATTCCGGTCAGCCCGTTCTGGTATGAATGGCTGATTGAAAAAGTGCCGGGTGTTCATGAATGAAGCGTGACGAACTGGGCGATCTGGTCGCCTTCCTGACCGTCTATGAAGAGCGCAGCTTTACCCGTGCGGCAGCGCGGCTCGGCACCTCGCAATCGGCGCTGAGCCATATCATCAAGCGGCTGGAGACCCGGCTGGCGCTGCGGCTGTTGACCCGCACGACGCGGAATGTCGCGCCGACCGAGGCCGGCGAGAAACTGGCCGAGACGCTGCGCCCGGCGCTCGATGACATCGAAGCCCGGCTGGGCAGCCTCAACGCCATGCGCGAGCGGCCCGCCGGCAATATCCGCATCACCGCCAGCCGCGATGTCGCGCAGGAGATCCTGTTTCCCAAGGCGCGCGACCTGATGCGCGAATATCCCGACATCAGCATCGAAATCGCGGTCGAGCAGAAATTCACCGATATCGTCGCCGAACGTTTCGATGCCGGGGTGCGCCTGGGCGAAAGCGTCGAAAAGGACATGATTGCGGTGCAGATCGGCCCTGACCTGCGCATGCTGGTCGTCGGATCACCCGAATACCTTGCCGCCCATGGCCGGCCCGAAACCCCGGCCGATCTGACGCATCACAAATGCATCAACCTGCGGCTGCCGACGCTGGGCGGGCTTTACGCATGGGAACTGGGACAGGGCGATCGCGCGATCAATGTCCGCGTCGAGGGTCAGTTCATCTGCAATGACGGCGACCTGATCACCGAGGCCGCCCTGGCCGGTCTGGGGCTCTGCTGTCTGCCCGACCGCCGCGTTGCGCCCCTGATCGCGCGCGGCCAGCTGGTCGCGGTGCTTGAGGACTGGTGCCCCAGCTTTCCGGGCTATCACCTTTACTATCCCTCGCGCCTGCAGGGTTCGCCGGCATTTTCATTGCTGGTGGCCAAGCTGCGCTGGCGCGGTGAGCGCGGCACCAGCGCGCCCTGAGACCGCATGACGAGCGGGGCCGGCAGCTGACGGGCAGCCCTACTGGCGCGCCAGCCATTCGGTGACGGGTCGGCGCAGATTGGTATCGCCGGCCTGTCGCGCGTCGTCGATCACCTTGCGCAGCTCGTCCAGATCGACGCGCCGGATCAGGTGCTTGACCGGCCCGATCGAGGCCGGACGCATCGACAGCCGCCGGAATCCCAGCGCGGCAAAGGTCACCGCCTCGATGGGGCGGCCGGCATCCTCACCGCAGAACGAGACCGGCACATTGGCGGCGTTGCAGCGCTGCACGATCTGATCCAGCAAGGTGATGAACGAGGTATTCAGCGTGTCATAGCGGCGCCGCACGCGCTCATTCTCGCGGTCGGCGGCGAAAAAGAACTGCTTGAGGTCATTGCCCCCGACCGAGATGAAGTCGCACATCTCGAAGAATTTCCGGGGCGCAAAGGCCAGCGAGGGCGTTTCCAGCATGGCGCCGACGCGGATATCCGAGGGCATCTGATGGCCCAGGCGCTGTTCGCGGGCCAGCTGTTCCATCAGCAGGCGATGGGCGTCCTCGAACTCCTCCATCTCGGTGATAAACGGGAACATGACGTAAAGCGGCTTGCCCACGGCGGCGCGGATCAGCGCCTGCAACTGCATGCGCAAGACGCCGCGCTTGTCGAGGCCCACGCGGATCGCGCGCCAGCCCATCGCGGGGTTCGGCTCATCCTGCGGCTTCATATAGGGCAGCACCTTGTCCGAACCGATGTCCAGCGTGCGAAACATCACCGGCTTGCCATGGGCGCTGTCCAGCACATGGGCATAAAGCCCCGCCAACTCGCCCCGGCGCGGCACCCGGGTGCGGGTCAGGAACTGCAATTCGGTGCGAAACAGCCCCACCCCTTCGGCGCCCGAGCCGTCAAGGCTGGGCAGGTCCGCCATCAGCCCGGCATTCATGTAAAGCTGGACCGTGGTGCCGGCCTTGTCGGTGGCGGGCAGATCGCGCAGCCCGGCATAGCGCTGCTGCGCCTCGGCCTGCATGGCCATCTTGTCGCGGAACGCCTTGGCGACGGTTTCCTCGGGACGCAGATGCACGACGCCGCTGTCGCCATCGACCTGGATCGGGTCGCCGTTCAGCGCCTCGGCGATGACGCGTTCGGCATGGATGACCAGCGGGATCGCCAGCGCGCGGGCGACGATGGCGGCATGGCTGCCGACCGAGCCCTCTTCCAGAACGACGCCCTTCAGCTTGCGGCCGTAATCCAGCAGTTCCGCCGGGCCGATATTGCGGGCCACAAGGATCGGGTTTTCCGGCATCGAGGCGCCGGTATCGCGCCCCTGCCCGGTGAGGATGCGCAAAAGCCGGTTCGAGAGGTCGTCCAGATCGTGTAGCCGGTCGCGCAGATAAGGGTCGGCCGCGCTTTCCAGCCGGGCGCGGGCCTGGCTTTGTTCCTTTTCGACCGCAGCCTCGGCCGACAGGCCCAGGTCGATCCCCTCCTCCATGCGCCGCAGCCAGCTGCGGGAATGGGCGAACAGGCGATAGGCCTCCATCACCTCGGCGGAATCGCCGCCACCCATATCATGCCCCGACAGCATCGAATCGACGGTCGAGCGCAGCATCGCCACACCCTCGTTCAGCCGGGCCTTTTCCTTCAGCGGGTCCTCGCCCACCGGATTGGCGATGACGACGCGCGGCTCATGCAGCCAGACGCGGCCCTCGGCCACACCCTCTTGCGCGGTGGTGCCGCGGAACATGACCGGAAAGCGATGCGCCTGCGGCAGACCGTCGCTTTGCGAGCCAAGAAATGCGCCCAGCTCGGCCATTTCGGCCAGCACCATGGCGACGACCTCAAGGCCGTAAAGCTCGTCCTCGCTGAACTGGCGGGCATCGCGGGACTGCACGACAAGAACGCCAAGCTTCTCGCCGACGCGCTGGATCGGCACGCCAAGAAAGCTGGGGTAAACCTCTTCGCCGGTCTCGGGCATATAGCGGAAACCCGGCTCGGCCGGCGCATTGGCCGAATTCACATGCCGCCCGGTGCGGGCGACGCGGCCCACCAGCCCCTCGCCCAGACGCAGCCGGGTCTTGTGGACCGATTCGGGCTTCAGCCCCTCGGTCGCGCAGAGTTCCAGCGTCTCGGCGTCGCGGAACAGATAGATCGAACAGACCTGCGTCCCCATCGAATCGGCGATGTGATGGGTGATCTGATCCAGACGATGCTGACCGCCACCGGGGGCCGCCAATGTCTCGCGCAGCCGCAGCAGCAGCTTGCGCGAATCACTGTCCTTGCGTTCGGGCATATTGCTCCCGCTTCAGGGCTTTGGGTCCGGGGTCAGACCTGTTCCAGCTCGAAGGCATCATGCAGTGCCTGCACGGCCAGTTCCATATATTTGCGGTCGATCAACACCGAAATCTTGATCTCGCTGGTCGAGATCACCTTGATGTTGATATTTTCATCAGCCAGCGCCTTGAACATGCGCGCCGCGACCCCGGCATGGCTGCGCATGCCGATGCCCACGACCGAGACCTTGGCCACCTCGGTATCGACGACCAACTCGTCATAGGCGATGTGGCCTGAGGCTTTCGCATCCTCCATGGCCTTCTTGGCGCGGGCGACCTGATTGACCGGACAAGAGAAGGTCATGTCGGTGACGGCGCCGGGATGGTCCTCGTAATCGCGCTCCGAAATGTTTTGCACGATCATGTCGACATTCACGCCGGCCTCGGCCAGCGGCGCGAAGATCGCGGCGGAAATGCCGGGGCGGTCCTCGACGGTGACCAGCGTGATCTTGGCCTCTTCGCGGGAATAGGCGACGCCGTTGACGACTTTCGATTCCATGATTTCATCCTCATCGCAGACCAGAGTGCCGGATTTCTCGTCGGTATCCTCGAACGAGGACAGAACCCGCAGGCGGACCTTGTAGCGCATCGCCAGCTCGACCGAGCGGGTCTGCAGGACCTTGGCGCCCAGGCTGGCCAGTTCCAGCATTTCCTCGAAGGCGATCTTGTCAAGCTTGCGCGCTTTCGAGGTGATGCGCGGGTCGGTCGTATAGACCCCGTCCACATCGGTATAGATGTCGCAGCGCTCGGCCCCGAAGGCGGCGGCAAAGGCCACGGCGGTGGTGTCCGAGCCGCCCCGGCCCAGCGTGGTCACGCGGCCGTCCGGGCCGATGCCCTGAAAGCCCGCGACCACCGCGACCTTGAAGCCCTCGGCGAATTTCTGGTCGATATTCCTGCGCGGGATATTGACAAAGCGCGCCGCCGAATGCTGGGCGGTGGTGTTGATCGGCACCTGCCAGCCCTGCCAGCTGCGCGCCGGCACGTCCATTTCCTGCAGCGTCAGCGCCATCAGCCCGGCGGTCACGTTCTCGCCCGAAGCGACGACCGCGTCATATTCGCGCGCGTCGAACAGCGGCGAGGTCGCCTCGACCCAGCCGACCAGCTCATTGGTCTTGCCCGACATGGCGCTGACGATGACGATCACGTCATAGCCACGCTCCACCTCGCGCCGGACTTTTTGCGCGGCATTCTTGATGCGGTCCAGGTCGGCCACCGAAGTGCCGCCGAATTTCATCACCAGAAGCGGCATTTCATGCCTCCAGTATCGCCAGATTTACGGGGGGCGTTCTATGGCTCGGATCGAAAAAGAACAAGGGGCGGCGGGGGTTTCATTGCAGATATCGACATTTGGGATTTGCACTTTGCCAGCGCTTTCATGATGGTTGCGGCGCGGGTCCCGGCTTCGCGCATGGCATTGGCTCCATGCGGCGGCGACCGGGCCGGCGACACGGCGGGGCGAATCCCCGGGTTTTCAAAGGGTCTGCCGGCGGCATAAGCCCGTTCCGGCGCGGATGGAGGTTGACATGCGGCGTTTTTTCCGGGGGTTGCTGCCGGTCGTGATCGTCCTTGTGGCGGCGATCTTTGTCACGCGGCTGATCTTTCCGTTGCCCGACATCTCAGAGCGCGCGCCCGAGACGGCGCTGCCGGTCAGTTCCGAGACCCTGCTGGGCCAGCGCGTGCAGGCTGCGCAAGAGACCCATCCCGGCCTTTCGGGCGTCATGCCGCTGGCCCATGGCCATGATGCGCTGGCCAGCCGCCTTGCGCTGATCGACGAGGCGCAATCCTCGGTCGATGCGCAATATTACATCTGGCACGACGACACTTCGGGGATTCTGCTCCTGGACGCGCTGGACCGCGCCGCCAAGCGCGGGGTGCGGGTGCGGCTGCTGCTTGACGACAATGGCGTGCCGGGGCTGGACGGCTTCATGGCAGCGCTGAACCAGGACGAGAATTTCGAGATCCGGCTCTTCAACCCCTCGACCATCCGCAGCCCCAAGATGGCAGGTTATGCCATTGATTTCATGCGCATGAACCGGCGCATGCACAACAAGTCGATGATCGTGGACGGTGCCGTCGCAATCATCGGCGGGCGCAATATCGGCAATGAATATTTCCAGATCGGCGAGGCGTTCTATGTCGATATGGACGCGCTGGCGATCGGCAGCATCGTGCCCCAAACGGCGGCGGTCTTTGACCAGTACTGGAACGCCGCCTCGGTCTTCGAGATCGAGAACATCATCGCCGGCGATGGCGACCGCGCGGGATTTGACGCCCGCGTCGCCGAGGTCAAGAACAGCGCCGAGGCCAAGGATCTGCTGAGCGTTCTGGAAAGCAGCGCCGCCCGTTTTGCCAAGGGTGACGTGCAGCTGGAATGGACGCAGGTGCAGCTGGTGGCCGACGATCCGGTCAAGGGACTGGGTATCGCCAGCCGCGACCAGCTGATGATCACCCGTCTGGCCGAGATCCTCGGGCAGGTGGAACAGCGGCTGGATCTGGTCTCGGCCTATTTCATCCCCGGGAAGCCGGGCACCGCGTTTTTCGACGAGCTGGCGCGGTCGGGCAAGCAGGTCAATATCCTGACCAATGCGCTTAACACCACCGACGTGCTGATGGTCCATGCCGGCTATACGAAATACCGGCGCGAACTGCTCGAGGCCGGGGTCAAGCTCTATGAGCTGAAGCTGCGCGGCGGCGCCGCCCCGGAATCCAAGACCCAGCTGAAACCGCTTGGGCTTTCGGGCGCCAGCCTGCATGCCAAGACCTTCGCCGTGGACGAAAAGCGCATCTTCATCGGCTCGTTCAATTTCGACCCGCGCTCGGCCACGCTGAATTGCGAGATGGGTTTCCTGATCGACAGCCCGACCATGGCCAAACAGGTCAGCAGCAGCTTTGACGGGCCGCTGGACAAGGTCAGTTATCGCCCCGAACTGACCGCCGACGACCGCATGATGTGGCTTGAGACCGAGTCCACGGGCAAGGTCCTGACCTGGCAGCAAGAGCCGGGCGCGACCCTGTTCCAGCAGGTGGCGCTGACTGTGGTCGGCATCCTGCCGATCGAGTGGATGCTTTAATCCGGCGACCCGTTGCCGCCGTGCCGCATGCCGCGCAGGAACCCGCGATAGCGGGTCTGGCTGTCGCGCAGATGCGTGCGCATGGCGGCGCGGGCGCGGTCCTCGTCATTTCCCTGAATGGCGGTCAGGATCGCTTCGTGTTCGGCATCCAGAATGCGCAGGAACTCATCCGGCAGCGGCGCGTCATCGGCCGCGATCAGGCGGCGGGGAATGATCGTCGGGCCGATCAGGCGCAGGAACTCGCTGAAGCGCGGATTGTTCGCCGCCTCGGCAATGGCCAGATGAAAGTGGAAATCGGCCTCTGATGTAGGCTTTCCGGCGCGTGACAGGCGGCGCAATTCATCGAATGCCTCAATGATCTTTTCCTCTTGCGCCGGTGAGCGCCGCCGCGCGGCATAGCCCGCCGCATCGCCTTCGACGGCGGCGCGCAGTTCCAGCATCTCGATCAGGGACGAGACACGGGCCAGATCCAGATTGCGAAAGGGCAGCGCGTCGGCGGCAGGCGGGGCCAGCACAAAGACGCCCGCGCCCTGACGCGGCTCGACCAGACCATCGGCGCGCAGCGCGGCGATGGCCTCACGGATGACGGTGCGGCTGACGCCAAACTCCTGCGTCAGCCGTGCCTCGGAGGGCAGCCGGTCGCCGGACCTGTATGCCCCCTTGGCCATCTGGCCGCGCAGCGCCTCGCGCACCTGCACGACCAGTGTCTGGCCCTGGACCTCGCCGGCCGCCGGGGCCGTCATTGCAGGTCGGCGGGCAGCAGGGCCACGGGGAAGTTCTGATAGCTGACCGGGCGCAGGAAGCGGCGGATCGCCATCGTGCCGACCGAGGTGGCGCCGAAATTGGTCGAGGCCGGATAAGGCCCGCCATGGACCATGGCGTCGCAGACCTCGACCCCGGTCGGAAAGCCGTTGACCAGCACCCGGCCGGTCTTGCGTTCCAGCACCGGCAAGAGCTTTTGCGCGTCGCCCAGATCGCCCGCATCCATATGCAGGGTCGCGGTCAACTGCCCCTCGAAGCCGCGCGCCAGCCGGGCCATGTCCTCGACCGAACCCACGCGCACGATCAGCCCCAGCGGGCCGAAGACCTCTTCGCCAAGCGCGTGATCCTGAAGATAGGCGTCGGCGGTGGTCTCATAGAGGTTCGGGCTGGCCTCGCGCCCGGCCGAGGGGGTGGTATGGACCTTGCGCACGGCATTGCGGCTCTCGAAGCGGTCCTTGCCGTCGCGGTAAGCCTTGGCGATGCCATCGGTCAGCATGGTCTGCGGGCCGACCTTTTCCAGCGCGGCGGTGGTCGCGGCGACGAACTTGTCGGCATCCGCGCCGTCCAGCACCACGGCGATGCCGGGATTGGTGCAGAACTGCCCCGCGCCCATGGTCAGCGAGCCGGCCCAGCCCTGACCCAGCGCCTCGGCCCGCGCGGCCATGGCCTCTGGCAGCAGGAACATCGGGTTGACCGAGCCCAGCTCGCCAAAGAAGGGGATCGGCTCGGGGCGCGCCGCACAGAGATCAAACAGCGCCCTTCCCCCGGCCAGAGAGCCGGTAAAGCCCACCGCCTTGATCAGCGGATGCGTCACCAGCGCCGAGCCGACATCGCGCCGCCCGCCCTGGATCAGGCTGAAGACGCCGGGATGCAGGTTGCAGGACTTGATCGCCGCGTGAACGGCCTCGGCCACGATCTCGCCGGTGCCGGGATGGGCGGAATGGCCTTTCACAACCACCGGACAGCCGGCGGCCAGCGCGGCGGCGGTGTCGCCGCCCGCGGTCGAGAAGGCCAGCGGGAAATTCGAGGCGCCAAAGACCGCGACCGGGCCGATGGGGCGTTCCATCAGCCGGATATCGGGGCGCGGCAGCGGCTGGCGGTCGGGCAGCGCGGCGTCATGGCGGCGGTCCAGATAGTCGCCCTTGCGGATGTGATTGGCGAAGAGCCGCAACTGGCCAACGGTGCGGCCGCGCTCGCCCTGCAATCGCGCTTCGGGCAGGCCGGTTTCCTGACTGCCGATCTGGGTGATGGCCTCGGCGCGAGCCTCGATCTCATTGGCGATGGCGTCAAGAAAATCGGCGCGGGTCTCGCGGGTGGAATAGCCATAGGACCAGAAGGCCTCCTCGGCCGCCGCGCAGGCGCGATCCACCAGATCGACGGTGCCGACGGCAAAGGCATGGGCAGAGCCGTGGGCGGGTTCGGACTGGAATGTCTCGGCGCCGCCAACCCAGTCGCCGGCGATCAGGTGCTTGCCATGAGGGGTGAAGGTCATCGGAGACTCCTGTGCGGTCGAAGGCGGAAGGGAATGAGGGGGCGGGGCATGACGGGCTAGCCCGGATGGCAGTCAACATATCATATGACTGCTGTCAAGCTGGCTGGGCCAAGCCGTTCTGATCGGGAGGCATAACCGCTCAATTGCTGGGGAAAATGGATGTGCCCGAGCTGCGTGATGGCCGATATGGGATACTTGTATGACATTTTTGGTATCAGTATATGCGGGTCATCAGGAACGGAGAATCGCCATGTCCCTGCCCGTCTATCCGGTTGCCCATCCCGATGCCGGTGTTCAGCGTCAGGTCCTGTCGGACTCGCCCGAGCTGATGGTGGTCTCGTTCCGTTTTCAGACCGGGGCGCAAGGGGCGCTGCACAGCCATCCGCATGTGCAATCGACCTATGTCGCGCGCGGTCGCTTCCGGTTCTTCCGCGACGGCGTCGCCCATGACCTGCATCCGGGTGACAGTCTGGTCATCCCCTCGGGCGTCGTGCATGGCTGCGAATGCCTTGAAGCGGGTGAGCTGATCGACTGCTTCACCCCCCGCCGCGACGATTTTCTCTGAGGCCGCCGGGCGGATGATAGTCAGCCTCGAATTTCGTGATTCGACCTAAGAAATTCAGATCAACGATCTGGAAACATTCATATTTCAGCATGGATCGGCCTGATCGCCGCATCTTTGGCCAACGGGTCTGGACCGGCAAGGCTTTCAGCATAATTTACTGCAAATGTTCATTACAATATTTTGATAAAAATAGAAAATATACAAGAAAACACCAAAAATTCCGATCAGAGCACCTATCCGGTAGTGCATCGGCACGAACCTGCGCTATGCTGCCGAGAGCAATCAGCAGGGCAATCATGGCCCGAACCAGATTCAGGAAGGACAGCCGATGATCGTGGCCCGCGTCGGTGACAAGCATGCCTGCCCCCAGCATGGCCCGAATGTCGTCATCGAGGGCGGCGGCAGCACCGTGGACGGTCGCGCCATCGCCCGTGTCGGCGACAAATGCGCCTGCGGCGGCGTCATCCTTGAGGGAAAAGCCGGGGCGACGCTGGATGGACGCCCGGTTGCCTATCTGGGCTCCAAGACCAGTTGCGGCGGCGTCATCATCGAATGCTCGGGTTCGGCGACCTTCGCCTCGTAACCCGCCCGCTGCCTCGGCAAGAATGCTAGGGCGGATCCGCGCCGCCTCGTGCGGCATGCCCATATGATCCGTCATGATCGATCCGATCCCGAACCGGGCGCCCCGGCCCGGTTTGGCCGCGACATCGTGGCCGCGATATCCGCCAGATAACAGCTCCGGCAGGCTAGGTCATTGCAACCTGAACAAGAACAATTCTGGACCGTGCAATTTCGCGATCACCGAATCGCGGACTCGTGCTAGCATTCAGATAAGCGCATCAACACGTTGATTCGCATGTTCAATCTCTGTCGCACCTGGCCATTTTTGTGGGCCGGGAGCGTGCGGCTTTCGGAGTTCGCTTCAGACCGAGGCAAGTAATTCACGCGCTTACCCGCTGGTAAGCGCATTCACGCTTTATTCCCAGAGAGGTCCGCCATGATCGGCAGGTTTGTTTCGCTTGGCTTCATGCTGCTTGGGACGCAGGCGGCCTTTGGTCAGGAAATGCGCACCATCGAGAACCCGGCGGTGTTCACCGCCAATCCGGTATCGCTGCATGCGACGACCGACGAGGTTGCCGGCTTCGACATGCAGCTGACCTATGTCGAGCGGCAGATCTACAATCCTGCCAATGGCGAGTTCCAGAAACTGCACCTGCGGGGCTATGTCGATGCGAAGGCCACGACCCCACCCGGCCCGGATGCGCCGATCGTATCGCCGACCATTTTCGCGCATCCGGGCCAGACCGTGCGCCTGACGCTGCACAACCAGCTGCCCGCCGACCCGAGCTGCGGCCATGTGCCGGACGGCAACATCAATATCCCGCATTGCTTCAATGGCACCAACATGCATGCGCACGGGCTTTGGGTGAACCCGTCGGGAAACGGCGACAATGTGCTGATCTCGCTGCGCCCCGGGGTCTCGTTCCAGTATGAATACAACATCCCCGAGGATCACCCGGCCGGAACCTACTGGTATCATCCGCATCTGCACGGCTCGACCGCGCTTCAGGTCTCCAGCGGCATGGCGGGGGCGCTGATCATCTCTGGCGACAGGAAACCCAGCAGTTCCGCCAATGGCGATATCGACACGCTGCTGATCGATGATGCCGGCGCGCCGATCCGCAACCGGGTGCTGCTGTTCCAGCAGATCCAATATGCCTGCGGGACCAACCCGGACGGCACGCCGAACTATGACTGCAAGCCGGACCAGACCGGCAGCATCGAAAGCTATGACCAGTTCGGGCCGGGAAGCTGGGACGCCTCTGGACGCTACACCTCGATCAACGGCCGGGTCCTGGGGGATTTCGACCCGGCGACGGTGGGTGCGGTCGAGCGCTGGCGGCTGATCCATGCCGGCGTGCGCGACACCATCAATTTCGAGATTCGCCCCAAGATCGGCGATGCCGAGCCCGAAAACCTGACGGCTCAGCAAAATGACAGCTGGATCGAAAAGAACTGCGGCCCGAAGACACTGAACTATCACCTGATCGCCCAGGACGGGCTGACCATGTCCGCCGCACAGACCCGCATGGAAACCATCCTGCAGCCCGGATATCGTGCCGATCTTCTGGTGGTGTTCCCGACGGCCGGGGAATATTGCGTCATCGACGCGCCCTCACCCTCTGCGGCCAATATCAACCAGGGGCCGCCGAACCGCAGGCTGCTCGCGCTTGTGACGGCTCAGGACGGCACGGCGGTGTCCGAGGATCTGGGCAGCTATCTGACCAAATGGCTCGTCGCCGCAACCAAGCGCAACATGCCGCAGGACATTGCCGAGACGGTTGCGAATGACCTGCGTGACGGGCTGAAGCTGACCCGCTTCGTGCCCCATCCCGACATCGGCGCAAGCGAGGTGACAGGCACGCAGGAGCTGGTCTTCAATATCGACACCTCGATCCCGCACAAGACCGTCTTCCAGATCGACGGACAGCCCTATGCCGCGGATCGCATCGACCGGACGCTGATGCTGGGCGGGGTCGATGAATGGAAGCTCAGCTCGAACTTCGTCAGCCATCCCTTTCATATCCATGTGAATCCGTTTCAGGTGGTGTCGATCCTCGATGCAAACGGGAACGATGTCAGCGCGGCCGCTGCCTCCGATGCCGGGGATCCGCAATATCCGGGGCTGAAAGGGGTCTGGAAGGACACGCTGATGGTCAAGAATCTCGGCACCTCGCCAAAGGGCAAGTACACGATCACCATCCGCACCCGCTATCAGCGCTATATCGGTGAATTTGTCCTGCATTGCCACATTCTCGACCATGAGGATCAGGGCATGATGCAGAATATCCGCATCGCCATTCCCGATGGCACCGGGGGCGTGGTCGGCAATCATCACTGATCACGCGCGCCCCACGCGACATTTCCAACCAGCATTTCTGTCAAGGAGGATCACATGCCCAGCATTCAGGCCGGCCTCACGCGCCGCACCCTTCTGGGAACGGCGGTGGCGGGTGGTGCGCTGCTATTTGCGCCCCGCATCGCCCGCGCCGAGGCCAGGTATCTGCGCAAGAACCTGGCCAGCCCCGAGGCCGAACAGGATCTTGCCGCCTATCGCAAGGCGGTCGAAACCATGCTGCAACTGCCTCTGGACGATCGCCGCAACTGGTACCGGATCGCCTTCATCCACCTGCTGGACTGCCCGCATGGCAATTGGTGGTTCACCAACTGGCATCGCGGCTTTATCGGCCATTTCGAACAGATCTGCCGCGAACTCAGCGGCTATGCCGATTTCGCCCTGCCCTATTGGGACTGGACCGACCTGCCCCGGTTGCCCGAGACCTTCTTCGAGGGCGTGCTGAACCCGGTGGAAAGCCCGCTATATATCGCCACCCACGCGGATTTCGAGGCAAAGCTGAAACCCGTCATGCAGGCCGAGTGGAACAGTTTCTCGCCCGCCCAGCTGGCGCAGGAACAGCTGCGCCACTATGCCGATTTCGGCGCGCTCTGGAGCGATGCCTATAGTGCCTTCGCCGATCAGGGCAATGCCCGCTTGCTGACGCGGGATGCCCCGGATCTTGATCCGATAACCCGTCAGGCGGTCTCGTTGCCGACCGTTCTCTCTGCCTTGCGGCCGACAGGTTTCGTGAAGGACCCCAGAACCATGGTGGTCGGGGAGCTGTATTTCAACAGCCCCGTCACCGACAGCCATCATGTGATGGCGGGCTTCTCGATTCTGGAAGGTCAGCCGCATAACAAGGTGCATAACAATGTCGGCGGCACCGTCTCGCCCGAGGGGCTGATGACCGAATTCCTGTCGCCGCTCGATCCGATCTTCTTCATGCATCACTGCAATATCGACCGGCTCTGGGATGTCTGGACCCGCAAGCAGATCAGAAACGGCGGGCCAATCGGGCCGGTGACCAGCCTGACCGAACAATATGACAAGGAGCCCTATCTGTTCTTTGTCGATCGCAACGGCAATCCGGTGACCGACAAGATCACGGCCGCCGATTATTTCGCCATTGGCGATTTCGACTATGCCTATACCGCTGGCAGCGGCGACATTGCCGAAGAGCCGCCGCGGCTTGCGGCGCAGGCCGCGATCGTCAATCAGGCGGCGGCGCTGGAATCCGCCAGTTCCGCCACCATGGAGATGGTGCCCGACGCGGCACTGATCGCGTCGGTGGACAAATCGCCCGATGTCTCTAGCCAGTTCGCGCGCATCACGATCGCGCCCCCTCAGGATGTCGGCGGGCTGAGCTTTGACGTGTTCCTGCATCCGACCGGCACCCAGCCGGTTCTGAACCCCGAAGGGCCGGAATTCGCCGGCAGCTTCGAATTCTTCGGCACCCGGCTGCACCATGTGGCGCCGGTCAGCTTCACCATTCCCATCGACGCGGCGCTGGACCAGATGCAGAAAGCCGGGACGCTGCTCGCGGGCCAGCCCTTCCTGGTCTCCGTCGCCATTGCCGATGACGGAGAAGAGCGTAGCATCGGAGCCGAACTTCTTTCGGTGGAGATCGGTACATTCTGATGCTGCTCGGATCCCTCGCCATGCTGAGTGCCGCTCAGGCGGGCATGGCGGGGGGCTGCCCGCCGGGGTCGCAGCCGGTCGAGCTGACCTTGCCGCGCGTGCCGGGTGCCGCCGAGATCATTGGCCTTGACGTGATGACCGGCCCGGTGTCTTCGGCGGGCTCGGTCACGATCCTGACCCGCGACGGCACGGTGCTGGCCAGCGCCAGCGGCCATGGCGGCAGCGGCGCGCAGGCGCGGCTGTCCTTTCAGTTCGCCCTGCCGGCGACCGCCGCCGACAATGCCCGGCTGAGCCTGTGCATCGCCGTCCTCGACCCCCGGCGCCCGGACGGGTCGCCCGGACTGCTTGAAGTGGCGGCATTTCTGGACTGATCGGCTGCAAGGCGCTCATGCGTCGCCCCGCCAAGCCCCGCACGGCGTCGCGGCACCGATCCGCGCCAGATAATTCTTGAAATGCCCCCCGGCTTGAGGCAGCCTTTTATAAAGACTCCTGCGGTGCTCGGAAAAGTCAGAGCGCCGGTACCTTCCTTCAACAGATTGAATTTACGTGCGAGGCGCGACATGAAAAGTCGACGCATGACGCGTCGTGGTCTGCTGACCACGGCGGCGGGCGCAGCTTTGCTGCTTGGCTTCGGCAAGGTTTCGGCACAAGAATCGCGGCCGGTCTGGATGCCGTTCGACGGCTTTCCGCCAGCCGATTCCATGGCCGAGGGATTGCAATTCCTGACCCCGGACGAGGCGCGCACGGTCGGCGCGATCGTCGAGCGTCTGATCCCGGCGGATGCGCTGTCGCCCTCGGGCAAGGACGCGGGTTGCGTCGATTTCATCGACCGTCAGCTTTCCGGCCCCTATGGAGTGTTTTCAGGCCAGTACCGCGAAGGTCCGTTCCAGGACGGGACGCCGATGCAGGGCGACCAGTCGCCACTGGACGCCAGGCAGCGCTATCGCCTTGGCCTGGCCGCGCTGGACGGCTGGTGCAGGGCGAATGCGCAGGCCGCCTTTGCCGATCTGCCCGAGGACCGGCGCGATGCGATCCTTGCCGATCTTGAGACGGGCAAGATCACCCTCGACGGGATCCCGGCGGAACTGTTCTTTGAACAGGTGCTGGCCAATACGATGGAGGGATTTTTCGCCGATCCGATCCATGGCGGCAACAAGGACATGGTGTCCTGGCGGATGCTGGGCTTTCCCGGCGCGCGCTACGACTATCTCGACTCGCTCGACATCGCCGGAACGCCGCTGCGGCTTGACCCGATCGGCCTCAAGGGGGGACCGTCCTGGAGTGCCGATTGGGTGCCGCCTTCCGCCCCTGCAAGGAAAGGCTGAACCATGCGCCGATTGCCAAAAAAGGATATCGTCATCGTCGGGCTGGGCTGGGCCGGGTCGATCGTGGCACGTCAGCTTGCCGAAACCGGGCTCGATATTCTGTGTCTGGAACGCGGACCCTGGCGCGACACGGCGCGCGATTTCAACATCTCGACCGTCACCGACGAGCTGCGTTTCGACAAGCGCCAGGCGCTGATGGTGCAGCCGGCGCAGGCGGGCATCACCGTGCGCAACACCGTGTCCGAAACCGCCCTGCCGATGCGGCAATGGGGCAGTTTCCATCCCGGCAATGGCGTCGGCGGGGCGGGCCTGCACTGGGCCGGCATCACCTGGCGCTTTACCCCCGAGATCTTTCGTCAGCGCTCGCATCTGGTCGAGCGTTACGGCGAAAGCGCCATTCCGGCCGAGCTGACGGTGCAGGACTGGGGGCTGACCTATGACGAGCTCGAGCCGCATTATGACGCCTTCGACAAGCTCGCCGGGGTCTCGGGCCGGGCGGGCAACCTGAAGGGCGAGATCCGCGAGGGCGGCAATCCCTTCGAGGGGCCGCGCCAGAACGACTACCCGTTGCCGCCGATGGTCCAGACACATGGGCCGAAGCTGTTTGCAAAGGCGGCGGCCGAGCTGGGCTATCATCCGTTCCCCTCGCCCTCGGCGCTGCCATCCGAACCCTATACCAATTCGCTGGGGCTCAAGATGGGGCCCTGCACCTATTGCGGCTTCTGCACCAATTATGGCTGCGCCAATTACTCCAAGGCCAGCGCGCTGATCTGCGTCGTGCCCTGGCTGCTGCTGCAGCCCAATATCGAGATCCGCGTCAATTCCGAGGTGGTGCGCATCGAAAAGGATGGCACCGGACGGCGCGCAACCGGCGTGGTCTATCTGGACGGTGCCGGCGAGGAGCTGTTCCAGCCGGCGGATCTGGTCGCGGTTTGCGGCTTCCAGCTTGAAAACGTGCGGCTGATGCTGCTTTCAGGCGTCGGGCAACCCTATGATCCGGCGACCGGCACCGGCGTGACGGGCCGCAACTATGCCTATCAGACGCCCAATTCGGTTACCGGCTTCTTCGAGAATGTCGCCTTCAACCCGTTCATCGGCTCGGGTGCCGCGGGTGGCGCGCTGGACGATCTGAACAATGACAATTTCGACCATGCCGGGCTTGGTTTCTTCGGCGGCGGCTCGACCCGGGTCATCCCGATCGGCGGCGCCCCGATCTCGCAGCGCCACGTCCCGTCCGGCACGCCGCGCTGGGGCGCGAAATGGAAAGAGGAAACGACACGCTGGTATCAGGCGACGATGTCGGTCGGCTGCGAGGCATCCAGCTTTTCGACCCCCGGCAACTATCTGTCGCTGGATCCGACCTACAAGGACCGCATCGGCAGACCGCTCTTGCGCATGACTTTCGACTGGCCCGAGAATGACCGCCGCATGTCCCAGCATGTCGTGTCCAAATGCACCGACATCGTGCGGGCGATGGGCGCAAAGCACTGGGAACCGGCGCCGATCAAGGGGGCGTGGAACACCTCGCCCTATCAGTCCAGCCATGTCGTCGGCGGCTTTGTCATGGGGGCCGACCCCAGCACCAGCGCCACCAACAAGTATCTGCAATCCTGGGACGTTCCGAACCTGTTCGTCGTGGGTGCGCAGGCATTTCCGCAAAACCCCGGCTACAATCCGACCGGTACGGTCTGCGCGCTCGCCGGTTGGGCGGGCGCGGCGATCCGCGACCTTTACCTGAAATCCCCTGGACCCCTGGCCCCAACATGACGCACGCATTCAGCCCGATCTCCGTCGCGGCCGGTTTCGCCGCGCTCATCCTGTCGGTGCCGACCGCATCGGCGCAACAAACCTATGAGCGGTTCGGCTTTGCCCAGACCGAGCGAGGCCGCTATATCGCCATTCTTGGCGATTGCGCAGCCTGCCATACCGCGCCGGGCGGGGCGCCGCTTGCCGGCGGCCTGCGATTTGAAACGCCGGTCGGCGCGATCATCTCCTCGAACATCACCCCCGACCGCGAAAACGGCATTGGCAAGATGACGCTGAAGGAATTCGACGCCGCCATGCGCGAAGGGATCGGCCAGGGCGGCAAGCGGCTTTATCCGGCGATGCCCTATCCGGCCTTCTCGAACATGACTGACGAGGATATCGCCGATCTCTATGCCTGGATCATGGCGCAGCAGCCCGCCCCGGCGCAGATCAATTCAAACGAGCTGAAATTCCCCTTCGATATCCGCACCGGCATGATCGCCTGGAACATGATCAATTTCAAACCCGACGCCTTCAAACCCGATCCGGCGCAATCGGCGGAATGGAACCGCGGCGGCTATATCGTCGAAGGCCCCGGCCATTGCGGCGCATGCCACTCGGGCAAGACCATCACCATGGGCGACAAGTCCTCCGAGCACCTGACCGGCGCCATCATCGAGAACTGGGTGGCGCCGAACATCACCGGCGATGCCGAGGCCGGGCTTGGCGCATGGGAGGAGCAGGACATCATCGCCTATCTGAAAACCGGCGCGAACCGCTTTGACATCGCATCGGGCGGCATGATGGACGTGATCCGGCATTCGTCGCGGATGTGGACCGACGGAGATCTGAAGGCCGTCGCCGTCTATCTGAAAAGCCAGCCCGGCAGATCCGGCAAGCCGCTGGCCGCCGCATTGCCGGAAACCGACATGCGGATGCAGGCCGGCGCAAGGATCTACAAGGACCGCTGCTCGGCCTGTCATTTCGACAACGGCGAAGGCTATCCCGGCCTTTTCCCAAGCCTCGCCGGTGCCGGGTCGGTCAATGCCGAGGAACCGACATCGGTGCTGCATGTGGTTCTGGCCGGCAGCCGCGCCGTCGCCACCCCGGCCGCACCGACCGGTCCGGCCATGCCAAGCCTGGGTTGGGCGCTGAGCGACAATGACATCGCCAATGTCGTGACCTATGTGCGCAACGCATTTGGAAACACCGCCGCGCCGGTTTCGACCGAGCAGGTCGCAACTGCCCGCGCGGCATTGCAACCCTGAGCCGGCCCGCAGTGCCCTGCCCGCCGCGCCCTGCCTTTGCGCAATGCCTCGCGGGAATATGCACTGGCCGCCAGCTTTCCGGGGTTGATCCCGCGTCCCGGTGATGCTTTTACTCCGCGCAAGCCAGCCAGACGCCAGCCCGATCCCCGACAGAACCGCCCTGCGCATCTTACTTTGCCGTTCCGGCATGACGCAGGCGCCGCAGAATTCGCGGTATGGGAACAAGGAACGACGCCTGACGATGGATCCTCACCCGGATGCGCCGCCATTGCCTGTCCCCATGGACCGCGTGGCCAATCCATTGCCGCATCCCATGCCTGGCCCGGTCCCGCCGGGGATATGGAAGACAAGGAAACGCAGATGCCCAACGACGACACGACCAACCGTATCGCTGCCCCCCGGATCCAGCGGGTCAAATACGAGATCCGCCGCCGCGAGCCGGTGATTGCCGAAGTCGCGCACCTGACCCCGCACATGATCCGCGTCACCCTGCGGGGCGACGAACTGGCCGATTTCGAAAGCGCGGCGGCCGACGACCACATCAAGGTGCTTGTCCCCGGCCCGGATGGCGCGCTTGAGGCCCGCGACTATACCCCCCGCGCCTTCGACACGGCGCGGCGCGAACTGGTGATCGATTTCGTCGATCACGGCGACGGCCCGGCCTCTGGCTGGGCGCGCAAGGCCCGTGCGGGCGAGACGCTGAAGATCGCCGGGCCGCGCGGCTCGCGCGTCATTTCGGGGACCGTCCCGAACTGGATCTTTGTCGGCGACGAGACCGCCCTGCCCGCGATCGGGCGTTTCCTTGAGGAACTGCCCGCCGGCACCCGCGCCACGGTCATCGCGGCCGTCCCCGGTCCGGCCGACGAGCAGAAGCTTGAAAGCGCCGCAGATCTGGATCTGCGCTGGATCCATCGCCCGCTGGCCGAAGCCGCCGATCCGGCGCCGCTGCTCGGGGCGTTGCGGCCCCTGCGCCCTGCCCCCGGCACCTTTGTCTGGATTGCCGCCGAGGCCGCCGTCGCCCGTGCCCTGCGCCAGCATGTGCTGGGACTTGGCCATCCGCCGGGATGGATCCGGGCGGCGGGCTACTGGGTTCGGGGACAGGCCGATGCCTCGGACAAGGAGATCCTTGACTGATTCACGGCGCCGGTCGGTCAGGACGGGATGTCCTCATGTGCGGGTCCGGATGCCGGTCTGGCATTCAGCGTCAGATGCGGACCCGTCGCCAGTGGCGGGGCGGGCTCGCCACGGCCGGACCTGCGGATCAGCCAGGCCGCGCCAAGCAGGTCGGGAATACCCACCAGCCCGCGCGCGATATTGGAATATTTCGAGCGGCCGCTGCCGCGCGGCCGGTGCATCACCCCGGCCGTCGCGATCTGCCAGCCCTCGCGCAGCATCATCGCCGGCATGAAGCGGTGGATGTGATCGAAGAAGGGCAGCTCCAGATAGGCCTCGCGGCGAAACGCCTTGAGGCCGCAACCCGAATCGCTGACCCCGTCATGCAGCAGCGCCATGCGGATCCGGTTGGCCAGGCGCGAGGCAAGCTTCTTGCCCAGATTGTCCTGCCGCACCAGCCTTTGCCCCTGCACGAGGCCAAGCCGCGGATTGCCGGCATCGAACGCGGCCAGCAGGACCGGGATCTGGTCGGGCGGGTTCTGCCCGTCGCCGTCCAGCGTGACGATCAGCGGCCCGCGCGCCAGCCGGACGCCGCTGCGGATGGCGGCTGACTGCCCGCGCGACTGCGGATGGCGATGGTGCCGCAGCCGGGGGTGGCGCGTCGCCAGCCTTTGCAGGATCTGGCTGGTGCCGTCCCCGGATCCGTCATCGACGACGATCACCTCGAAGGCGCGCTCTGCCAGCGCGGCGGCAACCTCGTCAAGCAGCGGCGCGATCGAGCCGGCCTCGTCACGGACGGGGATCACCACGGATATGTCTATGGCTTCGTCATGCATCTCAGGGTTCCTTCACGGGGTCATTGGGGGCCTCGGCCGCCGACCAGATGCCCCAGTCCCGGTTCCGGAACAGGATGGTCCTTTGCGGCGGCCAGGCCATGTCGGCCTGGTCGATTTCACCGATCAGCAGGCCCTGCGGATGGGCGCCGATCCATGTCCTGACGGCCTTGTCGTCGGCCAACAGCGCGACCGGATCGGTCAGCCGGGCAGCGAAATTGAACTGGGCATGATAGCTCGTCCCGAGCAGCGCCAGCCCGCCGCGCTGGCGGGGGCCGATCTGTTCGGCAATCGGATGGCTGCTATAGACCTTGGCAAAGCCGGTCATGCCGATCAGCAGATTGACGGCCAGAAGACCGCCCAGCGACAGCAGCATCGCCCCCCTGAGCCCGCGCAGACGGGTCGCAAAGAACCCCAGGGACAGCGTGATCAGCGCCCATGCCAGCAGCGCGGTGCGCGGGGTAAGCGGGCTTTCCATCCTGCCCAGCGGCAGCAGACCAGCGGCCGCCAGCACGGCCGCGACGGCGCCCAGCCCCAGCACGGCAACGGCCGGCAGCAGGCCGAAACGCGGGACGCCGCGCCCCAGCCGGGCGGCGATCAGCGCCAGCGCCGGCAGTTCGGGCACAAGATAGTGGATCTGCTTGCCGCTGGTCAGGCTGAACAGGATCAGCGCCGCCCCCGGCCAAAGCAGGCAAAGCCGCAAACCCCGGTCGGAGCGCCATTCGCGCGTCACCGCGGCCCTCCACAGTGCCGGCGCCCAGAGCAGCGGAAAGCCCAGAACCGGCAACAGCGCCAGAAAGAACCACCATGGCCGGGCGTGGGCAAAGGACTCGGTCAGGCGCCCGGCGCTTTGATGCCACAGGATCGCGGCGCGATATTCGCTGCCCCCCAGCGTGGCGGCCGGCACCAGCCACAGCGCCAGCAACGCCAAAGCGACCAGCAGGCCAAAGCCCAGGCGGCGCGGCAGCCTGCGCCAGTCGAACGGAGCGTGGCTCCACAAGGGCAACAGGATTGCCGGTGGCAGCAGGTGGAACAGGATCACCGGCCCCTTGGTCAGCACGCCAAGCGCAATTGCCGCGCCAAAGACCGCCCAGGGGCGCAGGCCCGCGCCCTCTTGTCCGGCATCGAACAGCGCGATCAGCCCCAGAAGCACACAGACCGTCAGCGGAACGTCGAACATCGTCAGGCTGGCAGCCAGCGCGAACACGGCCAGACCGGCCAGAGCCAGCGCCGCATCGCCGCCGATGCCTCGGTCAGCGGGCCAGAGCCGGCGGCCCAGAATGGCGGTCAGCCACAAGGCAAGACAGCCAAGGACCGGGCCGATCAGCCGCGCCGCAAGCTCGCTGACGCCGGTGACCAGCCAGACAAGGTTGATGGCCCAGAACAGCAGCGGCGGCTTGTCGCTGTAGATGGCGAAATTCCTGGTCGGCACCAGCCAGTTCCCGGACTGGTGCATCTCCCATGCCACGGCAAGATATCGGGTCTCGTCGATCGGGGTCAGCGGTCGCAGCAGCAGGCCGGCCGATGCGGTCAGCAGCAGGCAGGCCATGGCCAGCGGAACGGACAGACCCGGCCTCATTGCGACAGCTCGGCCTTGCGCTGGGTTCCGATCAACTTCAGGTTGCGCAGATAGACCAACAGGCCAGATGCCTGCCCGATGGCGAATACCGGGTCATGGCGCCACAGCGCATAGGCCAGCAAGGTCCCTCCGCCCGCCAGACTGAACCACCAGAAGGCCAGAGGCACGACGCTGCGCCGCGCGCGCTCGCTGGCGATCCACTGGATCAGAAACCGCGAGGTGAAAAGCAGTTGACCGGCAAAGCCGGTGACCAGCCAGATCGTGTTTGTGCTCGTCATGTCCCGTCCTTCGCCGCTCGACCGCTCATGCCCTGATCGGCGGCTTCGAGGGGATCGTCAGGCGGCAACCTTGCGCTCAGCTTGCAGGGCCGAAGAAACTTGCCGTCGAAAATGGGGACGTGACGCGATCAAGCGGGGCATCCGGGCAGCATTCCGGGTCCGGCGCGGATGACCCGCCGGGCAATATCATTTCTCGAAGCCGTGTTCGGGGCGGATCCGGCCTAGAGGCGAAGCCCCGTAAAGCCGCTGATCGTCGGCGCGTCGACGGTCTGTGCGGCGCCGTGCGGACCGGCGACCCGGATCACCTGCGCCCCGGCCGCACGCCCGGCCTGCAAGCCCGCATCGGCATCCTCAAAGACCAGGCATCTTGCGATATCGGCCCCAAGACGTTCGGCGGCAAGCAGAAAGCCCTCGGGGTCGGGCTTGCCCTGGCGCACATCGTCCGAGGTGATCAGCGTGGATGGCAGCGGCAGACCCGCCGCCGTCAGGCGACGCAATGCCAGCGCCCGGCTGGCCGATGTCACGACCGCCCATTTTTCGGCCGGCAGCGAGGAAAGCAGCTCGACCGCGCCGTCGATCGCGACCACGCCATCGACATCCGCGATCTCCTGCGCCTCGACCCAGGCGGCCTCGTCCTCGACCGAGACATGCGGCGGCGCGAAGTGACGCACGGTGTCGATGGCGCGGCGGCCATGCATATAGGCAAGCACATCGGCATAGGGCACGACGACGCGCTTGCACCACGCCGCCCAGACCCGCTCGACCGCCGGGATCGAGGTCAGAAGCGTCCCGTCCATGTCGAACAGATATGCCTCGAAACTGCCGGATATTTGCTTGATCTCGTCCATCCTGCCTACAACACCTTTCCGATTGTCCTTTTCGCGATCGCTCTGCCCCGGCGCGGCGTCAGGCGGCATCAGCGACCGGCACGCGCGCATGCCTGCCCCGACGTCATCCGGCTTATCGCCGGCAACTGCAAGACCGGCCGCGCAGGATTGCCCCCCTTGCCTGGCCGGGGCGCAAGCTTCAGGCGCCCTGAAGGCGGCCATAAAGATCCCGGAAGGCCGCATAGCCGCGGTCATAGATGTCGCGATGGGCCGGGTTCGGCGTGAACCGCGCATCGGGCGCGGTAAAGGCGGTGATCCCGCCCCAATCCGCCGCGCCCAGGCCGACCGCCGCCGTCCAGGCCGCGCCGAGGCACGAGCCGGGATGCCCGGCCAGACGCTGCAACGGCTGGTCAAGGACATCCGCGACGATCCCCATCCAGACCGAGGATTTCGCCCCGCCATCCGACACCAGAAAGCGTGTCGTCGGATGGCCGATATCGTTGAAGGCGTCGATATGATGGCGGATGGCATAGGCATAGGATTCCAGCACCGCGCGCCAGATATGGCCAAGATCATGCGACAGGGTCAGCCCGTTCAGCACCCCGCGCGCCGCCGGATCGTGCAGCGGGGTCTTTTCACCCAGCAGATAGGGCAGAAATGTCAGCCCCATTGCCCCGGCCGGACGTTGCGCGGCCATCGCATCCAGCGCGGCATGGCGCGATCCGTTCAGGGGTTCGATCCCGCCCGCGAAGGTTTCGACGAACCAGTTCAGCACCGAGCCCCCGGTGGACATGCAGCCATTGGGCAACCACAGGCCCGGCACCAGATGATAGTCCAGAAAGAGACGCGGATCCGGCTTCAGCACCGGGGTCGCGGTCAGGATATCGACCGCGCCGCCGAATTTCAGCAGCACGTCCCCCCCCTGCACCACCCCAGCTCCAAGGCACGAGGCGATCATGTCGGCCGCGCCGCCGACGACCGGAATACCCTCGGCCAATCCGGTTGCGGCGGCCGCCTCGGCCGTCACCCGGCCCAGCATCGCCGACGAGCCGATCAGCTCCGGCAGCAGATGCCCGGGAATGCCGGTCCGCTCCGCCTGCGCCAGATCGATCCGGCCAGTGGCGACATTGACGATGCCGGCCTCCAGCGCCCAGTTCTGTTCCACCGCCGCCCGCCCGGTCAGCCGGTAGTTGATATAGTCATAGGATCCCAGCAGGAGCCGCGCGCGGGCGACGATCTGTGGCTCATGCCGGGCCAGCCAGCGCATCTTGGCGCCGACAAGCTGCTGGTTGATCCCGCAACCTGCCGCCTGCAGGAAAGCCGCCTCGTCGATCTCGCGGCGCATCTCGGCGACCTCGGCCCCGGCACGGCCGTCGCTTTGCTGGATCGCGCGGCGCAAGGGCAGGCCCCCCGCGTCCAGAAGCACCGTCGCCGGCAGCATCCCGGCCACGCCGATACCGGCGATCCCATCCGCCGCGATGCCCGACTGGCGCAGCAGGTCGGGAATGATCTCGCAACAGTTCCGCCACCATTCGGCAGGGTCCTCCTCGGCCCAGCCGGGCTGTTCGGAATGCAGCGTGACCGCGCGCGAGGCCAGCGCCAGCACCCGGCCCGATGTCTCGACCAGAATGCCGATGGTCGAGGTGGTGCCGATATCAAGTCCAAGAAAAACCGTCATGTGCGAGATACCGTTCAAGGTTGCCGGGCGATCATCCGACGATCACCTGCACGCCGGATTCGGCCAGCACCAAGGCGAGTTCAGGCGGCGGCGCGGCATCGGTGATCAGGGTCGAGATCTGGGGCAGCGTGGCGATCAGCACGGTCGAGATCCGGCGAAACTTGGTGCTGTCCAGCAGCAGTACGCATTCGGCGGATTGCTGCAGGAACACGGTCTTGACCGCCACCTCTTCGGGCGAATAGTCGAAGACGCCCTCGGCCGTCATGCCCGATGCCCCCAGCAGCACGGCGTCAAAATAATAGCGCGAGAAACCGTCCACCGCCTCCTTGCCGGTCAGCGACATTTCCTCGGCCCGGATCAGCCCGCCGCACATATAGGTCGCAACCCCTGCCCGCGCCATCAGCTGCCCCACCCTGAGACTGTTCGAGAAGGCGCGCAGTTGCGGGTCGGGGCCGGCCTGCACGATGGCGCGCGCGGCGGCAAGCACCGTGCTGCCAAGGTCCAGCGCAAGCGACTTGCGCCCGGCCACATGACGTGCGGCGGCCTGGGCGATGCGCGCCTTGCGGTCGGCATTCTGGCGGGCACGCGCCTCGAAGATGGGCTCGACATCGTCGATCACCGTCAGCGGGCCGCGCGTCAGCCCGACCGCGCCGCCGTGGACGCGCTCAAGCAGGCCGTCGCGTTCAAGCTCGGCCAGGTCGCGGCGCACGGTCATGTCCGAGACACCGAATTCGCGGGCGATGTCGGTCACCGAGACCGAGCCGCCCTCGTTCAGGCGCTCGAGGATGCGGGCCATGCGGACCTGGGCCGGGGTGCGGCTGCGCTCGGTTGGGCGCGCGGTGACAGGATCTGGGGGATGGGTCTGCGCTGCTGTCATGGTCTTACCTGGTCCATTCGTCACGAAACATCGCCCTTGCTTAACCGGTCACGCGGGCCGGGGGGACTCCGTTCGGGTTTTCAACGCCGCGGACGGGTTCCCGCCGGCCCTCTGCTACCCCTGCCGGTCTGCGCCGTTCCGCCTGGATCAGAACATACTGGAGATAGAATCAAACACAATAGAACATTTTTCTTGCACTTGATGATCGATTTTGTTTGAAATCAGGTAACATGGAGGGTCTCGAATGAATGCCAATCAGCTTGCGGACCAGAACCATCCAGGGCTGGCAGGACAGCGGGCCATTGTGACCGGCGCAGCGACCGGCATCGGCAATGCCATCGCCCGCGCCCTTGCCGCACAGGGGGTTTCGGTGGCGATCGCCGACCTGAACCTTGAGGCGGCACAGGCCGCCGCGGCGGCGCTCGGCGCCGGTCATCACGCCGTCGGGGTCGATGTGCGCGAACGCGAATCGGTTCAGGCCGGCTTTGATGCGGCGCTGGCGCGGCTGGGCGGCATCGATATCTGCATCGCCAATGCCGGCGTCTCGACCATGCGCCGCGCCATCGATCTGAGCGATCAGGACTGGGATTTCAACATGGACGTGAATGCGCGCGGCGTGTTCTTGACCAACCAGATTGCCGCCCGTCATTTCGTGAATGAAAACAAGGGAACCATCGTCAATACCGCCTCTCTGGCCGCCAAGATCGGGGCCCCGCTTCTGGCCCATTACTCAGCCTCGAAATTCGCCGTGGTCGGCTGGACCCAGGGGCTCGCGCGCGAGCTGGCCCCGATGGGCATTCGCGTCAACGCCGTCTGCCCGGGCTTTGTGCGCACCTCAATGCAAGAGCGCGAATTGCGGTGGGAGGCGGAGCTGCGCGGCATGACCCCCGACGAGGTGCAGCAGGATTACATTCGCCAGACCCCGCTGGGGCGCATCGAGACCCCCGAGGATGTCGCCGGGGTCGTCGTCTTCCTGTGTTCGGATGCGGCGCGCTTCATGACCGGCCAGGCGATCAATGTCACGGGCGGGGTCTATACCACCTGACCGTCGGAATGTGCGATTATGTTCGATTTCTCTGCCATGCCCGAAACCACCGCCCGCAAATGAGGCCACATTGACCGCGATCACGCTCGATAACATCAGCCGCGACTACGGGTGCGGAATATTCGGCGTCAGGGATGTCTCGCTTGCCATCGACGAGGGCGAGTTCATGGTGCTTCTGGGACCGTCCGGCTGCGGGAAATCGACAACGCTGCGGATGATCGCCGGCCTCGAGGTCATCACCTCCGGCCGCATCCGCATCGGCGCGCGCGATGTGACCGAGCTTGCCCCGCGCAGCCGCAATGTCGCCGTGGTGTTCCAGAGCTATGCGCTTTACCCGCATATGTCCGTGCGCGAAAACATGCGCTTTGGCATGAAGATGCGCGGCACGCCTCTGGATGAACAGGATCGCCGGATCGCCGATGCCGCCGAGATCCTCGGCCTGGACCCCTATCTTGACCGCAAGCCGGGGGCGCTGTCGGGCGGACAGCGCCAGCGCGTCGCCCTTGGCCGCGCCATGGTGCGCGAGCCGGACGTGTTCCTGATGGACGAGCCGCTGTCCAATCTTGACGCCAAGCTGCGCGGCGAGATGCGTCAGGAACTGGTCAAGCTGCACCGCAGGCTGGGCAAGACCATGGTCTTCGTCACCCACGACCATGTCGAGGCGATGACCATGGGCGACCGGATCTGCATCATGCGCGACGGGCAGATCGAACAGGTCGGGCCGCCGCTCGAGGTCTATGCCAACCCGACCAATACCTTCGTCGCGCAGTTTCTCGCCTCGCCGGCGATGAACCTGATCCCGGCCCGGCTGACAGCGGCGGGGGGCGGCCTTGGCATCACGGCGGGGCCGCTGGCCGGAGCGCTGCCGGCGCGCGAGGCCGCGCTTTACGCCCGAGCCGCCGCCGAGCCCGCGATCCTCGGCCTGCGTGCCGAGGATGTGCTGACCGCGCCCGGCCCGGCCACGCTGCCGGTCAGCGGCAAGGTCATCGTGCGCGAGGCGCTCGGGGCCGAGAACCTGATCGGCATCGAGACGGATGGCGTCACGCTTTCGGCACGCACCGAGCGCCAATTCCTGCCCGCCTTCGGCGATCAGGTCACGCTTCATGCCGACATGTCGCAGATGCACCTGTTCAACGCCGCCACCGGGGTGGCCTATCCGAAGGGGACATGAGCGATGATCCGGCGCGCCCTGTCCCATAGCGGTCTGGTGCTGGCCTGCCTGATCGTGCTTTTGCCGATCCTGTGGGTGTTTCGGACCTCGCTCGTGCCGGACCATGCCTCATACTCGACCGACTTGCTGCCGCAGCCGACGCTTGAGAATTATCGCGTGCTCTTTGCCGAAAAGCAGTTCGGCACCAACTATCTGAATTCGCTGATCGTCTCGATCCTGTCGGTGGTGCTGTCGATGCCCCTGGCGGCGATGACCGGCTATGCTTTCGCGCGGTTCCGCACCGGCGGCAAGGCGGCGCGCTTTGCCACCCTGGCCAGCCAGATGCTGCCGCCGGTGGCGCTGGCACTGCCGGTCTTCATGCTGTACCGCGCCGCCGGCCTGACCAATTCGCTGACCGGGCTGACGCTGGTCTATGCCGCGATCAACCTGCCGTTCCTGACCTGGATCCTGATGGGGTTTTTCGAATCCATTCCCGAGGATCTGGAAGGCGCCGCCATGACCGATGGCGCGACCCGCTGGGGCGCCTTCTGGCGGATCGTGCTGCCCGTCGCCGCGCCCGGGATCATGGCGGCGGCGGTTCTTGGATTCATCCTGTCCTGGAACGAGTTCCTTTTTGCCCTGATCCTTGGCGGCTCGAAAACCGCCACGGTTCCGGTCGCGCTGGCGGCGCTGCAAACCTCGAACGGGGTGCAGATATCCCAGGTCTCGGCCGGGGTCTCGCTGGCCATCCTGCCGCTGCTGATCGCGGTGCGCTTCATCCAGAAATACCTGGTGCAGGGGCTGTCCTTTGGCTCTGTCAAATAAACCGGGAAACCACGACCATAACCAACAGTGAGGAAAGACAAATGAAATCAAGATCTCTCTTTGCAGTCAGTGGCCTTGTCGCAACGCTTTGGGCGGGGACGGCGCTGGCCGATGGCGTCGTCCTGCGGGCGCTGATGGAGGACGTGCCCGAAACCCGCATCATCGAGACATTGCTGCCCGAATTCGAGGCCGCGACCGGCATCAAGGTCGAGTTCGAGAAGGTCGGCTACGGCGACATGCATGACAAGCTGGTGGCCCAGCTTGTGGGTGGCGAAAGCTATTACAACCTGCTGTCCGTCGATTTCCTCTGGGCCGGCGAGTTTCCGGCCGGCGGCTGGCTCGAGGATCTGAACCCCTATGTCGCCAAGACCGGTTTCGACATGGCGCCGATGATCCCGTCGATGCTGGATCTTCTGGGCCGCACCGATGCCGCCATGCCGATCCTGCCGATGTACAACTATTCCATGGGCCTGATATATCGCAAGGATTTGCTTGAAAACACTGATCTGGCTGCGAAATTCGAGGCCGCGACCGGCAAGAAGCTGGCCCCGCCCGCCACCTTGGACGACTATGTCGCGATCGCCAAGTTCATGAAGGCCGAGGGTGGCGTGAACGGCGCCGCGATGCAGGGCCAGCGCGGCGATCCCAACTCGATGGAGTTCTCGAACTATCTGTTCGCGGCGGGTGGCGATTATCTGGGGGCGGATCGCGCGGTGGTGCTGAACTCGGATGCGGGCAAGCATGCGCTGACGCTCTATGCCGACATGATCAAGAACGCGGCCCAGACCGGGGCGCTGTCGGCGACGCTGGATGACACGATGCGCCTGATGTGTGCGGGCGAATCCTTCTCGATGGTCACCTATTGGTGGATGCTGCCGCAGCTGGACAATGCCGAAGCCTGCCCGAATGCCGCCGGCAAGCTGGCAATTTCGGTCATGCCGGGCGGTCAGGGCGAAAGCGGCGGCTGGGGCTGGGGAATTCCGAAAAACATCCCCGAGGATCAGAAGGATGCCGCCTGGCAGTTCATTTCCTGGGTCCAGTCCAAGGATGTATCGGTGAAACGCGCGCTTGAGGGCCATGCGCCGGTGCGCTCGGATGTCTATGCAGACCCGGCGGTCCTGGCGAAATACCCGTTCTACGCGCTGGCCGGCGACATCGTGGCGACGGGCAAGAGCTTCCCGATCTTTACCTATTCGCCGCAATACGAGGACGTGCTGGGCACCCAGATCTCGCTGGCAGCGTCAGGCGACACCTCGGTCGAGGCGGCGCTGGAAGCGGCGGCCAAAGGTCTGGACGAGCTGATGAAGAAATGACCCCGCATCCCCGGGGGCGGCGGCGCCACCCCCGGACCACCCCCCAGGGCCCGATCCGCAACGGGCCGCAACAGGGATCGACGCATGGGCGCGATTGCAAGAAACAGGATCCGTGCCGGATGGGCCTTCGCGGCCCCGGGGCTTGCCATGCTGACCGTGGTGATGGGGATTCCGCTGCTTTACGCGCTGGCGATCTCGCTCTCGTCGATGACGCTGATCAATCCGGATCTGAGCTTTGCCGGAATGGTGAATTTCGCCAAGATCACGGCGGAACCGCTGTTCTGGCATTCGCTCTGGCTGACCTTGCGCTATTCCGTGGCGGCGGTGATCGGCGAATTCGTCATCGGCCTGGGGATCGCGCTGATGCTGCGGCAGGTCTTCACGATGCGCGGGCTGTATTTCGCGGTCCTGACCCTGCCCATGGCCATGTCGCCGATCGCGGTGGCGCTGATCTGGCGCATGCTGCTGCAGCCCAATCTGGGGATCGTCAACCAGTCGCTTGCGGCGATGGGACTGCCGATGGTGGACTGGCTGGGCGACAGCTCGATCGCGCTGTCGACGCTGATCTCGATCGACATCTGGCAGCAGACCTCCTTTGTCGTGTTGTTGCTGTCCGCAGGTCTCGCCTCGCTGCCGCGCGAGCCATACGAGGCCGCCGAAGTGGATGGCGCAGGGCCCGTACAGCAGTTCTGGTACATCACCCTGCCGCTGCTGCGTCCGGTCTCGGCCATCGCCATCGTCATCCAGCTGATCAACGAGTTTCGCACCTATGACCTGATCTATGTGCTGACCAAGGGTGGTCCCGGCATCTCGACCGAGCTTCTGTCCTTCTTCGCCTACAAGCGCGCCTTTCAGGGATTGCAGGTGAACGAGGGCACCGCGGCCGCCTTCATCCTGCTGGTCATCATCCTGATGATCACCGTCGTCTTCTTCTGGCTGCTCGAGCGCCGCAAGCGCTGACCCATCAACCCACACCCGCAACGCCCCGGCCCTCCGCGGGCAAGGAGAAAATCATGACCCGCTTCACCAAGCTTTTCGCTGGCATCAAACCCGTCATCGCCATGGTCCACCTGAACCCGATGCCGGGAACGCCGCTTTACGATGCGGATGCCGGGGTCGAGGGCATCTACCGGAATGCCTTGCTGGACCTTGACGCGCTGCAGGCCGCCGGTGTCGATGCCGTCATGTTCGGCAACGAGAACGACCGCCCCTATGAGCTTGAGGTCGATATCGCGACGACCTCGGCCATGGCATTCGTGATCGGGCGGCTGGCCGAACGCATTCAGAAGCCCTTTGGCGTGAACGTGCTTTGGGATCCCGACAGCACCGTGGCGCTGGCCGCCGCGACCGGCGCCGCTTTCGTGCGCGAGATCTTTACCGGCACCTATGCCTCGGACATGGGACCCTGGACGCCGAATGCCGGCCGCGCCATGCGCCGGGCACGCCAGCTTGACCGCCGAGACCTGGTGATCCTGAACAATGTCTCGGCAGAGTTCGCGGCCTCGATGGACAGCCGGCCGCTGCCCGACCGCGCGCGTTCGGCGGTATTCTCGTCGATCCCCGACGCGGTTCTGGTCTCGGGGGCGATCACGGGGGAATCGGCCAGCATGGTCGATCTGGAATCGGTCAAGGCCGCACTGCCCCACACCCCGGTTCTGGCCAATACCGGCGTAAAACACGGGACGGTCACAGAAGTGCTCAAGATCGCGGATGGCTGCGTCGTCGGCTCGTCGCTGAAGGTTGATGGCCATACCTGGAACGCGGTCGATCCGGTGCGCGCGCAAGAGTTCATGGACATCGTGCGCAAGACGCGCGGCTGACGCCGCGCTGCGGGAACGGCTCACCGCCCGTTCCACCGCCTGCGTCATGAAGACTGAGTGAAAATCTCGGTTAATACTTGACCTCACCTGCGCTGGCCCATTACCTGCCCCCGAACCCAAGTAAAGGAGTCGGATATGTTCAGCAGGTCCATTGCCGCGGCCGTGCTTGGCCTGGCGCTGGCGGCGCCGGCCTTCGCCGAGCCCATGACCATCAAGCATTCGCAGGGCGAGACGCAACTGCCCGCCCCGCCCGCCAAGGTGCTGATCCTTGACATCAACGCGCTGGACATCGCCGACGCCATGGGCGTCGAACCTGCTGGAGCTTTGAACAGCAACCTGCCGGACTACCTGCAGAAATACGCGACCGGCACCCCGGCCGTCGGCTCGATCTTCGAGCCAGACTATGAGGCGATTGCCGCATCTGGCGCGGATCTGATGGTGGTGGGCACGCGCTCGGCCCCGACCTATGCGGAGATGTCCAAGATCCTGCCGACGGTGGATCTGAGCCTCGACAAGGATCTCTTCGCCTCGGTCGATCGCAATATCGAGACGCTGGGCCAGATCTTTGGCAAACCCGAGCGCGCCGCCGAGATGGTGACCGAGCTGGACGCCAAGGTCGCGCATCTGAACAAGGTCGCGCCGCATTCCGGCACCGCGCTGATCCTTGTCACCAATGGCGGCAAGCTGGGTGCTTACGGCCCGGCCTCGCGCGTGGGCTGGATCCACACCAAGCTGGGCTTTGCCCCGGTCGAGGACAATATCGACGACCGTTTCCACGGCGGCGACGTGATCTCCTATGAATATATCCTGGAAAAGAACCCGGACTGGATCTTTGTCATCGACCGCGACGCCGGCGTGGGCGAGGCCGGAGACGGCGCCAAGGCCATGCTGGACAATGCGCTGATGGCCCAGACCAAGGCGGTGCAGAACGGCCATGTCGTCTATCTGGACCCGCATGCCGCCTATATCGCCTTTGGCGGCTATACGGCGCTGAACAAACTGCTGGACCAGCTTGCGCAGGCCTTGTCCACCCAGTCGTGATGTCCGCCCGCGCCCGCATGGCGGCCGCCCTTGCCCTTGTGGCGGGGCTGGCCGCAGCCAGCCTTTTCGTCGGTGTCTCCGATGTCAGCCTGTCCGGCATCCTGCAGGGGCAGGATCGCGACTGGCTGGTTCTGGTCGAATCCCGCATTCCGCGCATGCTGGCGCTGGTGCTGTCCGGGGCCTCGATGGCGATTGCCGGGCTGTTGATGCAGATCGTGATCCGCAACCGCTTTGTCGAGCCCTCGAACGCCGGCACCATGGAGGCGGCGGGGCTGGGCCTCTTGGTCATGACACTGGTCGCGCCCGCCGCGCCGGTCATCGCCAAGATGGCGGTGGGCGCGGCTTTCGCGCTGGCGGGGACGGCGCTGTTTCTGGCGATCCTGCGCCGCGTGCCCCTGCGCGATCCGATGCTGGTGCCGCTGATCGGGCTTTTGCTCAGCGGCGTGCTTTATGCGGGGACCTCGTTTCTGGCCTATCGCTTTGACGTGTTGCAGGGCCTGCTGGCCTGGACGCAGGGCGATCTGTCGGGGGTGCTGCGCGGCCGCTATGAGCTGTTATGGCTGGGCGCGGCGGTGGCCGGGCTGGCCTGGTTTGCCGCCGACCGCTTTACCGTGGCGGGGCTGGGGCATGACGTGGCCAGCTCGCTGGGGCTGTCGCATCGTCGCGTCGTCGCGCTGGGGCTGGCCATCGTGGCCTTGGTCACGGCGGTGGTGGTGGTCAGCGTCGGGCGCATCCCGTTTCTGGGGCTGATCGTTCCGAATATCGTCAGTCTTGCGCTTGGCGACAATATGCGCCGTGCCGTGCCCTGGGTCGCGGTTTCGGGCGCGGGGCTGGTGCTGGCCTGCGACATTCTGGGCCGCACCATCCGTGCCCCCTATGAGATCCCGGTGGGCACCGTCATGGGGCTGATCGGCAGCGCCATCTTTCTGGTCCTGATCCTGCGCGGAGGCCGCCGTGCCGCATGAGCGCCGCGCCCGGCTGGCCCTGATCGGGCTTGCCCTGCTCGCGGGCGGGCTGATCCTGGCCTTCATGACGCTGGGCGCGCGCGGCAACTGGGACTTCGTGCTGGCATTTCGCGGCCGCAAGCTCTTGGGGCTGGTGCTGGTCGCGCATGCCGTCGCCTGCTCGACGGTGCTGTTCCAGACCGTGACCGCGAACCGCATCCTGACCCCCGGCATCATGGGGTTCGATTCGCTTTACCTGCTTTGCGCGACGCTGCTTTTCGCCGCCTTCGGCGCCGCCGGCATGGCCGGGCTGGACCCGAGGCTGGATTTCGCGCTGAATGTCGCGGTGATGATCGGCGCCTCGATGGCGCTGTATCTGTGGCTTTTCGGCGGCGAGGAGCGCAGCCTGCACCGCCTGCTGCTGATCGGGGTGGTCTTTGGCATCTTCCTGCGCACGCTGGCCGAGTTCGTCCAGCGCCTGCTGGATCCCAATGAATTCATGGTGCTGTCGGACCGGCTGTTTGCCAGTTTCAGCGATATCCCGCCCCAGCTTCTGGGCATTGCCAGCCTGCTGATCGGGGCGGTGACGCTGTGGCTGATCCCGCGCCTGTCGCGTCTTGACGTGATCGGGCTGGGCCGGCCGGTCGCGATCAATCTGGGCATCACCTGGCGGACCGAGGTGCTGGCGATTCTGGCCGCCGTCTCGGTTTTGGTCGCGGTCGCGGCGGCGCTGGTCGGACAGGTGCTGTTTCTGGGCCTTGTCGCGGTCAGCCTTGCGCATCTGGCGGTGGGCCAGTCGGCGCATCGCTATGTGCTGCCCGCCGCCTCGCTGGTGGGGATCATCCTGCTGGTCGGCGGCCAGATGCTGGTCGAGCGGGTCTTTGCCTTTGGGACCGCGCTTGGCCTGATCGTCGAATTCGTCGGAGGCATCACCTTTATCGCATTGCTGGTCGCAAGGGGACGCCGATGATCCGCATCGAGAATCTCAGCAAATCTTACGGCCCCGCGCAGGTTCTGCGCGATGTGACGCTGGATCTGCCCAAGGGGGGCGTCACCTCGCTGATCGGGCCGAACGGGGCGGGGAAATCGACGCTGCTGTCGCTGATCGCGCGGCTGATCGCGCCCGATTCCGGCCGCATCACCGTGGACGGCATGGATATCGCCCGCACGCCGGGGGCGGAACTGGCGCGCCGGCTGGCGATCCTGCGGCAGGAAAACCACCTTGTCGCGCGGCTGACCGTGCGCGAACTGGGGGGCTTTGGCCGTTTCCCGCATTCTGCCGGGCGTCTGACCCAAGCCGATCACGCGGCCATCGACCGGGCGCTGGATTATCTGGACCTGCAGGCGCTGGCCGACCGCTTTATCGACCAGCTTTCGGGCGGCCAGCGCCAGCGCGCCTTTGTCGCCATGGTGCTGGCGCAGGACACCGATTACCTGCTTCTGGACGAGCCCTTGAACAATCTGGACATGAAGCACGGTCAGGCGATGATGCGGCTGCTGAGCAGGGCCGCGCATGATCTGGGCAAATCGGTGCTGGTGGTGCTGCATGACATCAACTTCGCCTCGTGCCATTCCGACCGCATCGTGGCCATGCGCGATGGCCGCATCTTTGCCAGCGGCACCCCGGCCGAGATCGTCGCCCCCGACCCCCTGCGCGATCTTTACGACATGGAGATCGCCGTGCGTGAGATCGACGGCCAGCGCATCGCCCTGTTCTATGGTTAGAACGAGCAGGCTTGACGTGGCTGGATAAAAGTTGCCATTTTGTTCCTGCTGCATGGAGGGGGACAGGATGGATCAGGCAGAAAAATTCGCGCGCTTTCGGGATCTGCATGCCGGCCCCGGCGCCTTTGTCATCCCCAATCCATGGGATGCGGGCTCGGCGCGGCTGCTGGCCAGCCTTGGCTTTCAGGCGCTGGCGACGACCAGCGCCGGCTATGCGTTTTCCAAGGGCAAGCGCGATTCCTTTTCGGCGCTGGACCGCGACGAAATCCTGACCAATGCGGCAGAGATCGTCGCGGCCTGCGATCTGCCGGTCTCGGCCGATCTTGAGGATGGCTTTGGCGCTGCGCCCGAGGCCTGCGCCGAAACCATCCGCAGGGCTGTGGCAGCCGGGCTGGTCGGCGGCTCGATCGAGGATGCAACCGGGCTGCCGGATGCGCCGATCTATCCGATGGCGCAGGCCGTCGAGCGCATCCGCGCGGCGGCCGAGGCGGCGCGCGGCCTGCCCTTTCTGCTGACCGCGCGGGCTGAGAACCATCTTTGGGGCCGGCAGGATCTGGGCGATACCATTGCCCGTCTGCAGGCATTCTCCGAGGCCGGGGCGGATGTGCTTTACGCGCCCGGCCTGCCCGATCTGGCGGCGATCCGCACGGTCTGCGCGGAACTCGACAAGCCGGTGAATGTGGTGATGGGGCTGCGCGGTCCCAGCTACAGCGTGGCGGAGCTGGCGGCGGCGGGGGTGCGGCGGATCAGCGTTGGCGGATCATTTGCACGGGCGGCACTGGGGGCGCTGATGCGCGCCGCGACCGAGGTGCGCGACCATGGCACCTTTGGCTATGCCGAAACGGCGATGCCGGGCGATGCCATCGCCCGGCTGATGTCTCAGGACCACCATTCCGACCGGGGCTGAGCCAGGCTTGAACCCTGCCCCCGGGCTTACGAGCTGGCTGCGAACCGGCTATGCTGACGCCATCATGCAGACGGGAAAGGCGGGAGGCGATGGCGCAGATCGATCCGACGGATAAGGGCTTTCAGATCGATGCCGAACTGATCGCCGAGGGCTTTGGCCTGACCCCCGACGAGGTCAATCGCCGCATGCGCGACGGGCGCATGACCAGCCGCTGCGAAAAGGGCATGGGCGAGGATGAAGGCCGCTGGCGCCTGACCTTTTTCTCCGGGGGCCGCACCCTGCGTCTGACCCTTGGCCCCGACCTTCAGGTGATCAGCCGCGCCAGTTTTGATGCGCCGCGCCGACAGGGCTGAAACCCGCCCCCTGCCCTTTGCCGGCCGGAATTACCCATGGGTCATGGTCAAAAAATCGCCCCCTTCATGCGGATGCAGGTTGTCGCGGGCATCGGCTTTGCGACACAGTTGCAGCGGGCCCTCGGGTTCGCAGACAAAAATGATGGGAGGAACCATGTCCATTCGTTTTACCTTTGCAGCGGCAGTCACCGGCGCGCTGGCCTTTGCCGCGCCCATGGCCAAGGCCGAGGAATTCATCAACATCCTGACCGGCGGCACCTCGGGCGTCTATTACCCGATGGGGGTGGCGCTGTCTGAAATCTATGCCAAGGGCATCGAGGGGTCGCGCACGCAGGTGCAGGCCACCAAGGCCTCGGTCGAGAACCTGAACCTTTTGCAGCAGGGCAAGGGCGAACTGGGCTTCGCGCTTGGCGATTCCGTGAAATACGCCTGGGAAGGCAATGCCGATGCCGGCTTCAAGGCCCCCCTGACCAAGCTGCGCGCCATTGCCGCGATCTATCCCAACTATGTCCAGATCGCCGCGCTGAAAGAGGCGGGCGTGACCACGGTCGCCGATCTCAAGGGCAAGTCGCTGTCCGTAGGCGCGCCGAAATCGGGGACCGAGCTGAATGCCCGCGCCATCCTTGGCGGGCTGGGCATGAGCTATGACGATCTGGCCAAGGTCGAATACCTGCCCTTTGCGGAATCGGTCGAGCTGATGAAGAACCGCCAGCTTGAGGCGACGCTGCAATCCTCGGGTCTGGGCAATGCCGCGATCAAGGATCTGGCCTCGTCGCAGGAGATCACCGTGGTCTCGGTCCCCAAGGAGGTCGTCGAAAAGATCGGCGCGCCATATATCGCCGGGGTCATTCCCGCCGGCACCTATCAGGGCCAGGCCGAGGACGTGCCCACCGCCGCCGTCATCAACTTTCTGGTGACGCATGAGGATGTCTCGGACGAGACCGCCTATCAGATGGCCAAGCTGATCTTTGAAAACCTTGATACGCTGAAGGCCGCTCATAGCGCTGCGGGTGATATCAAGCTGGAAAACGCCGCCAAGGATTCGCCGATCCCGCTGCATCCGGGCGCCGAGAAGTTCTACAAGGAACAGGGCCTGCTGTGATCTGACCGACATGTCGTGGCGGCCCCGCGCGGGCCGCCCGCAAACCGATGACGGCAAGGGGGGATCATGAAAGAAACCGCTGACGCAATCCTTCAGGCTCCGCCCGAGCCGGATGGCCATGACCCGCTGGGTGCGGGATTTCCCCCCGGGGGCTGGGGACGGGCGCTGTTCTGGCTGGCGGTCGCCTTTTCGACCTTCCAGATCGCGCTGGCCGCGCATCTGATCGACATGCCCAGCCAGATCGCCCGAGCGGTCCATGTGGGCTTTCTGATGGCGCTGGGGTTCCCGCTTTTGGCCTATGCCAAGCAGATGGGGCCTGTGGGGCGCGCGCTGACGCTGGCGCTCGCTGTCGTGGGCATTGCCGTCGCCGCATATCAATGGGTTGAATATAGTGAACTTTTGCTGCGCGCGGGCGATCCCCTGACGCGTGATATCTGGTTCGGGGTCGCGGCGCTGATCGCGGTCTTTGCCGCCTCGTGGATGCTGATGGGACCGGCGCTGCCGATCATTTCGGGGCTGTTTCTGGCCTATGCGCTGCTGGGGCAATACCTGCCCAGCCCCTTCAACCATCGCGGCTATGATTTTTCGCAGGTGGTCGAGCACATCGCCTATGGCACCGAGGGGATCTATGGCATCCCGGTCTATGTCTCATCGACCTATATCTTTCTGTTCATCCTGTTCGGGGCCTTTCTGGAAAAGGCCGGGATGATCAAGCTGTTCACCGATGTCAGCTTGGGCCTCGTCGGTCACAAGACCGGCGGCGCGGCCAAGGTGGCGGTGCTGTCATCGGGGCTGATGGGCACGATCTCCGGCTCGGGCGTGGCCAATGTCGTCACCACCGGCCAGTTCACCATCCCGCTGATGAAGCGTTTCGGCTATCGCCCGGCATTCGCCGGCGGCGTCGAGGCGACCGCCTCGATGGGCGGGCAGATCATGCCACCGGTCATGGGCGCCGTCGCCTTCATCATGGCCGAGACGCTGGGCGTCGAATATGTCGAGGTGGTCAAGGCCGCGCTGATCCCGGCGGTGCTGTATTTTCTGGGCGTCTTCTGGATGGTCCATCTTGAGGCCGGCAAGCGCAACCTGCGCGGCCTCAGCCGCGATCAGCTGCCCTCGTCCCGTGCGGCGCTGCGTCAGGGCTGGTATCTGATCCTGCCCTTGGCGGTCTTGGTCTATCTGCTGTTTTCGGGCTATACGCCGCTGTTTGCGGGCACCGTCGGGCTGGCGCTGACCGGACTGCTGATCCTTGGCGGCTCGGTCGTGCTGGGCCTGCCCGAGGGCGTGATCCGGGTGCTCTTCTGGATCATCCTTGGACTGGTGGCGGGGGCGTTCTTTCAGTTCGGGATCGGCATCGTGGTCGCGGCGCTGGTGGTTCTGGCGGTGATCTGCGCCTTTTCCCAAGGCGGGCGCGAGACGCTGATCGCCTGCCGCGACAGTCTGGCCGAGGGCGCGCGCACCGCCCTGCCGGTGGGCATCGCCTGCGCGCTGGTCGGCGTCATCATCGGGGTGATGACCCTGACCGGGGCCGCCAATACCTTTGGCCAGTTCATTGTCGGGGTGGGCGAAAGCAGCCTGCTTTTGTCGCTGATCCTGACCATGATCACCTGCATCATTCTGGGCATGGGGATCCCGACGATCCCGAACTATATCATCACCTCGTCGATCGCCGGCCCGGCGCTTTTGGAACTGGGCGTGCCGCTGATCGTCAGCCACATGTTCGTGTTCTATTTCGGCATTCTGGCCGATCTGACGCCGCCGGTGGCGCTGGCCTGCTTTGCCGCAGCACCCATCGCCAAGGAAAGCGGCCTGAGGATCAGCTTCGAGGCGGTCAAGGTCGCCGCCGCCGGTTTCGTCGTGCCCTTCATGGCCGTCTATACCCCGGCCCTGATGCTGCAGGATGGCGGACCCCTGGCGCAGGCCTTCGGCTACTGGCCGGCGGTGGTCTATATCACCACCAAGACCGTGCTGGCGGTGGGGCTGTGGGGCATTGCGGTGATCGGCTGGCTGGGCCGGCCGCTGGCGATCTGGGAACGCGCGCTGGCCATGGCGGCCTCGTTCACGCTGATCGCCGCCCTGCCCCTGACCGATGAGGTGGGCTTTGCCCTGACGGCGGCATTTGCCGGGCTGATCTGGATGCGCCGCCAGCCGGGCACGGCATGAGCGCCTGCCTGATGGCCGGGGCCATGGCCATCGCGCTTGGCCCCGGAAACGGCTTTTCGCTGGCATGGACGCATTCGGTGGAAAAGACCGAATGGCGCGAGGATTGGCGCGTCACCGACGCGGGACTGGTCCCGGTCCGCGCGGCGGTCAAGGGATCCGGTGCGGGGATGGAACCGGGGCCGGATGCGCGTCTGCAGGATGGCTGGCTGGTCTGGCAACCCAAGGCGCCGCCGGTTCGGGAACTGGCGCTGGCCGCCTCGGGGGCGACCGGGGCGGGCTGGCGCATCTGCGGCGTGGATTGCGTGACGCTGGGGGCGGATGCGGGGGCGCCGCTGCTGCTGCGCCCCTGCCCTTAGTCAGGGGAAAACCGGCGCCAGCATCAGGCCGGCGGTTTCCTCAAGCCCCAGCATGAGGTTGGCGTTCTGCACCGCCTGCCCGCTGGACCCCTTGCACAGGTTGTCCAGCGTCGAGACGACCAGCGTGCGGCCCGAAATCCGGTCGCCCGTCACCCCGATATGGCAGAAGTTCGAGCCCTGCACATGCGCCATCGCCGGCAATTGCCCAAAGGGCAGCACGACGATGAAGGGCTCATCGGCATAGGCGGCCGCCAGCGCGGCATGGACGGCCTGCGCCTCGCCCTTCAGATAGCAGGATGCGAGGATGCCGCGATTGACCGGCACCAGATGCGGCGTGAACTGGATCTGCACCGGACGGCCCGCCAGCAGCGAGAATTCCTGATCGAACTCGCCCAGATGGCGGTGTTTGCCGCCCTGCGAATAGCCGGCGACATCCTCGGAGCGCTCGGCGAAAAGCATGTTTTCCTTGAGCGAACGCCCCGCCCCCGACACCCCGTTCTTGAGGTCGCAGATGATGTCATCCAGATCGATCAGCCCCGATCCGATCAGCGGGCGCAGCGCGAATTGCACGGTCGCGGCGTTGCAGCCGGTGCCGGCAACCAGCCGCGCGCCCTTGATCTGGTCGCGATAGAATTCGGTCAGGCCATAGACGGCCTCGGGCTGGATTTCGGGCGCGGCATGGTCAAGCCCGTACCATTTCTTGTAGTCCGCCGGATCGCGCAGCCGGAAATCGGCGCCCAGATCGACGATTTTGACATCGCGCGGCAATTGCCCGACCAAGGGCTGGCTCAGGCCGTGGGGCAGCGCGCAGAAGACGACGTCGATGCCGGAAAAGTCGATCTCCTCCATCCGGACCAGCGGCGGCAGCGACAGATGGCGCAGATGCGGGAACACCTCGTCATAGGATTGCCCGGCCTTTCGGTCCGCCGACAAGGCCGCAACCTCGATCTGCGGATGGGTCGCAAGGATGCGGACCAGTTCGGCGCCGGTATATCCCGAGGCCCCAAGGATGGCAGCTTTCAGCGTCATGTCGGTATCCGATGGCAAGGTGGAACGGCCCAAGGGCCGTCTTCGGGACTAGGCCCAGCCCCCCCGCATGTCAAGAATGCCGCCCGGCGCGGATAGGTCACTTTCTTGCAGGAACCCGGCGGCAGGAATGCGTTTTATTGCAAGACAGGACCCGACAAATCCAATATTCCGGGCCTCGGTTCCCGCAAGCGGGCCATCCAGAACGGAGAGACGTGACCGATGAGCGCCACCCCCGACCGCAAGTCCCGCCTTGGTCCCGGCGATATCCGCGCCCGCAAGGGGGCCGCACCTGTCGTCTGCCTGACCGCCTATACGACGCCCATGGCGAAGCTCGTGGACCGCCATTGCGATCTGGTGCTGGTCGGTGACAGCGTCGGCATGGTGATGCACGGGCTGTCCTCGACCATCGGCGTCACCATGGAGATGATGATCCTGCACGGGCAGGCGGTGGCGCGCGGCGTCTCGCAGGCCTGCATGGTCGTGGACATGCCCTTTGGCAGCTATGAGGAGGGCCGCGAGCAGGCATTCCGCAATGCCGCGCGGCTGATGGCCGAGACCGGCTGTCAGGCCGTCAAGCTGGAGGGCGGGCGCCACATGGCCGAGACGGTGGCCTTTCTGGTCCAGCGCGGCATCCCGGTCATGGGCCATGTCGGGCTGACGCCGCAATCGGTGAATACGCTCGGCGGCTACAAGGTGCAGGGCCGCGGCCATCTTGAGGCCGACCGCATCGCCCGCGACGCCGAGGCGCTGGCCGAGGCCGGGGCATTCTCGGTGGTGCTGGAAAAGCTGCCCTCCGCTTTGGGACAGCGCATCACCCGCGAAATCGCCATTCCCACCATCGGCATCGGCGCCGGGGTGGAATGCGACGGGCAGGTGCTGGTCGTCGATGACATGCTGGGGCTGTTCGCCGATTTCCGGCCGAAATTCGTCAAGCGCTATGGCGAGCTGGGCGGCGCGGCCGATGCGGCCATCGCCGCCTATGCCGCCGAGGTCCGCGCCCGCGCCTTTCCCACCCCCGAGCACAGCTTTGGCGAAAGCAACCCGGCATGAGCGCACCGATCATCCGTCCCTTGGCGCAGATGCGCGGCCTGATCCGGCGCTGGAAGGCGCATGGCGAGACGATCGGCGTCGTCCCCACCATGGGCGCGCTGCATGAGGGCCATCTGAGCCTTGTGCGCGCGGCGCGCGAACGCTGCGACCGGGTGATCGTGACGCTGTTCGTGAACCCGCGCCAGTTCAACAGCCCCGAGGATTTCGCAAAATATCCCCGCACCGAGATCGCGGATGCCGAGTTGCTGGGCCCTTTGGCGGTGGATGCGCTGTTCGTGCCCGAGGGCGCCGAGGTCTATCCCCCCGACCACGCGACCACGGTTTCCGTCACCGGCGTGACCGAACCGCTTGAGGGTGCGCATCGTCCCGGCCATTTCGACGGCGTGGCGACGGTGGTGACGCTTTTGTTCAACATGACCCAGCCCGATGCCGCGTTTTTCGGCGAAAAGGACTGGCAGCAATTGCAATTGGTGCGGCGGCTGGTTTCAGACCTGAAGCTGCCGCTGGAGATCGTGCCCTGCCCCTGCGTGCGCGCCGGGGACGGGCTGGCGCTGTCCTCGCGCAATCAGCGCCTGTCGGTGGCGGCACGGGCGCAGGCCGCCGCCCTGCCGCAGTCGCTGTTTGGGGCCGCCGCGCGCATCGAGGCGGGCGAGGCCCCGGCCCCGCTGCTGGCCGAGGCCGAGGCCGCGCTGGCGGGTGCGGGCTTTGGGCCGGTTGAGTATCTGGCGTTACGGGACGGCGAATCCTTGGGCGATCCGCAATCTGGCCGCCCGGCCCGGCTGCTGGTCGCGGCATGGCTGGACGGGGTGCGGCTGATCGACAATGTGGCGGTGACTTTGCCCGGGTGATCGGGCGCTGCGCCGGTTGCGCGGCTCTATGGATATTTCGATGAAGAAGAAAGGCTCAGGGCAGCGCATCGAAGCGCAGTTCGGCCAGAAAGCCGGGGCGGGCGTTTTGCAGGCGTAATTCGCCCTGCGCAGCATCGACGATATCAGAGACCACGGCGAGGCCGATGCCCTGTCCCTGACCGCTGGGATCAAGGCTGAGGCCGCGCTGGGTCAGGCGCTTGAGATCGGCTTCGGGGACGCCGCGGCCGTCGTCGCGGATGGCGATGACGATGCGGTCGCCCTCGGCGCGAACGGTGGTTTCGACGATCTCATTGGTGTGGCGCATGGCGTTTTCCAAAAGCGCGCCAAGCGCCTCGGTCAGGTCGTCGGCATCGATGCGGGCGCGCAGGCCCGTGGGGGCGTTCAGTTGCCAGTCGATGCCCGCGCCTTGCGGCATGCGGCGCAGGACGCCGATCAGCTTTTCCAGAATCGGGGCGGGATCGGCGCCGCTGGTCGGGCGGTCGGACTGGATGCGGGCGCGCGCCAGTTCGCGGTCGACATGGCGGCGCATGGCGGTGGCGACGGTCTCGATGCTGGCAGCGATGTCATCCTGTTCCCGGCTGCGCAATTGCGCCGCGTCGCCCAGCAGCGCCTGCAGCGGTGTCTTGAAGCCATGGGCCAGATTGGCGGCGCGGTGGCGGGCGCGGGCCAGTTGCTCGTCGCGCGCATCCAGCAGCTTGTCGATTTCCGAGGCCAGCGGAATGACCTCGGTCGGCAGGTCCTGCCCCATACGCGGACGCGCGCCCGAATTCAGCCCTGCGACCCGTGCCCCGACCTGCGCCAATGGTTGCAGCCCGACGCTGATCTGCAGCCAGCTTGCGACCAGCAGCGCCGCCCCGAGCAGCGCCAGATAGGGCAGAAGATCACCCAGAAAGCCGCGCCGCGCGAGGTTCAGCTGATCGCGTTCGGTGGCAACGATGATGCGCAGCGGCACGGGCGTTGCGCCGCGCCCCACAGCCAAACTTTGCTCGACTGCCAGCAGCGCCGCGCCGCGCGGGCCGGGCAGCGACAGGGTTGCCGTCTCACCGGGTGGCGGGGCGGCATGGCTGGTGGGCAGCGCGTAATCCCAAAGCGAGCGCGAGCGGTACTCCTGCTGGCCCAGCGTGATCTGCCAGTAGCGGCCGGAAAAGGGTTGTTCGTAGAGCGGACCGACAGGGCCGGCACGAAGGACCGGGCCATCCGCGCCGCCCGGCTCGACCATGGCGGCCAGCGCCAGCGCCCGGGCCTGCAGATCGGCGACGGCGACGCGCTCGACATGGCGCTCAAACAGCACCGCCAGACCCATGCCCGAAAGCGCCAGGGCCCCGGCCAGCGCCAAGGCCCCCGCCGCCAGCAGGCGCCAGCGGATCGAGCGGGTCGACTGGATCACGCCACGCCGTCCGTCTGGCCGGTTTCAAGGTGATAGCCAAAGCCGCGCCTTGTGCCGATCACCCCCGGACCCAGCTTGCGGCGCAGGCGGGTGATGACGGCCTCGACCGCGTTCGCCTCGCGCGAGTCGTCGTCGCCATAGAGATGTTCCAGAAGCTCGCTCGGGGCCACGGTGCGGTCGCGGTTCAGCGCCAGATACGAGACGAGGCGGAATTCCAGCGGCGTCACCGCGACCGGAATGCCGTCGATGGCGGCGGTCATGCGGTTCAGGTCCACCGTCAGCCGGCCGATCTGCTGGGTGGCATTACCGCGTCCGCCGGCGCGGCGGACCAGTGCGCGGGCACGGGCGATCAGCTCTTCCATGCGGAAGGGCTTGGGCAGATAATCGTCGGCGCCAGCGTCGATGCCCTCGACGCGCTCGGCCCAGGCGCCGCGTGCGGTCAGGATCAGCACCGGGCTTTCGCAGCCTTCGCTGCGCCAGCGTTTCAGGATGGTCAGCCCGTCAAGGCGCGGCAGGTTCAGGTCCAGAACGATCAGGTCGTAGTTTTCTGTCCCGCCCCGGAACCATGCGGTTTCGCCGTCCGTGGCAAGTTCGACCAGAAAACCCGCCGCGGTCAGGGCGCGGTCAAGATCCGAGGCGATTCGGGGATCATCCTCGACGATCAGGGCACGCATCAGTCTTCCTCATCCATCTTTACGATCTCGCCGGTGGCGGCGTTCATGTCCACTTCGATCAGGCGACCGTCATCGGTCACCAGTTCGACCTCATAAACGAGGATATCGCTGCTGTATTCCAGCTCGACCTCGATCACCCGGCCGGGATGGGATTCTTGCAGCCGGGACAGGACTTCGGCAAGAGGCAGGATCTCGCCGCGCTCGACCGCGTCGCGCGCAAGCTCGAAATCATGCGGTATCTGTGCCTGTCCGCCCGCCGAAAGCGGGGCGAGAAGCAGCGCGAGGGTCAGAAGGGTCAGCTTTTCCATGGCAGAACGCTATAAGGCGGTGTCGCTGACAACAGCCTGACAGGGCGGCGCGACGGCGGATCGGCGGGTTCCCGCCGGCGATCATACGGAAATGTGGTGGAATCACCGACTCTGACAGCTTGCTGACAGTGCGGGTCAGAACGCTGTCAGGTCAGCTGTGGCAAACAGCCGTCATCAAACCTGCGGCCGACTGAAGGTCGCGACATAACCGGCGGGCCGCAGAAAGGCGTCACCCGTCAATGCCCATGAAAGGAAACAGTGAAATGGTGCGCAAGATCGGAACGAGCCTGTCGGAGCAACTGAACGGCAGTCGGACGAACGACTTTCTGAATGGCATGGCCGGCAATGACATCCTGTTCGGGCTGGCCGGCAATGACACCATGTATGGTGGCGCAGGCAACGACAGGCTTATTGGTGGTGACGGTCAAGACACCATGAATGGCGGCGACGGCGGCGACTTTCTGAACGGCGGCAACGGCAATGACGATATCGAGGCGTCGCTTGGCAATGACACCGCCTTCGGTGGCAATGGCGATGACGATGTCGAAGGCGGCGACGGCAACGACATCGTTTTCGGCAACAGCGGCAATGACGAACTGGACGGCGACAACGGCAACGACATCGTCAATGGCGGCACCGGCCGCGATTCGATCGATGGCGGGCGCGGCAATGACGTGCTGACCGGCGGCGCCGAGGCCGATGTCTTTGAATTCGAGCGCGGCGACGGCCGTGACGTCATCACCGATTTCCAGAACGGCGTGGACCGGATCGAGCTTGACGATTTCAACGCCGTGCAGGTGCGGGCGGCGATTTCGCTGGCCCAGCAGGTCGGTGACCATCTGGTTCTGGTGCTGTCCAGCGACACGACGATCGTCATGCGCGACATGGACAAGGCGCAGCTGGACATAAGCGACTTCCTGCTCTGAGCAGGACATATCATCTGCGGGGGCGCCATGCGCCCCGGCACGACCAAGGCGGGGGCCGCGCGGCCTCCGCCTTTTTCCGTCAGAAATGCGGCGCTTCGGCGGCCCGTGCGGACATCAGGGTAACCGCCCCGCCCCGGCGGCCCGCCAGTGCGACGGCCGTGCGGCGGCTGCCGCTGCGCTCGCTGGCCAGAATCAGGCTTGCGCCGGGGCCGGCCGATATCCCGGCCACGATCGACAGCAATGCGCTGGCCGCCCCGACATCGCCGACAGCCTGCGCCGCGGTCATGATCGGCACGTTTGCCGCGTCCGGCGCCAGGGCCGACAGCACCTGCCCCAGCTCTTCGGCCCGCCAGCGCCCGCCCGAGGCATCCGACACGATCCGCTCATAGCCCTGCGTCTGCGCCAGACTGTCGCGCGCCGCTTCAAGCAGGGCGCCGCCGGTGGTCGCGCCTGTATCTACCCCGACCGGGAAATCCTCGATGCGCGACGCCTGCGCCATCACACGCGCATGGGCCAAGTCGCAAGGATCGTCGCGGGCGATCAGCATGCAGACCGCTGCCTCCGAGGGGACCGGATTCCAGGGATTGTTGCGGTCGCGCAATTCGCCCTGCGCCGCCAGCAGGTCAAGGATCATCGGCGCCACCAGCGTATCGGCGGCGGCGACATAGATATGGCGGGGGCCATCCAGCCGCAGCAATTTCTCGGCCCGCTCGAGCGCGGCAAAGCCGACCGCATGTTCGCCAAAGACCAGCTGCACCGAAGACATGCCATCGAATTTCAGCCGCCCCGCCGCAGCGGTGAAATTGTCGCGCATGCCAGGATAGAAGCCCAGGACCAGCGGCAGGGCCAGAATGAGTTCGGCCCAGGCCGGCTGCAGGCCCTGCCGCAATTGCGCGTCCCGGCAGGCGGACCAGGCGCGCTGCGCCAGAAGCGCCACGCGCGAGGCGAAATCGACGTGATCGCGCAAGCCGGGCGCCCAGCACATGATCTGGCGCTGGCCGTCCCGACCGACCCAGCGCGGATGCCGCTGATAATGCGGCCGCCCCTCGACCAGCGCCGAGGCCTGCGCCTCGCTATCGCCTGCGGCGACCGTGGCCAGACCCCATGCAAGGATGGTCACGTCGCTCATGGCGGCCCTCCGCCGGACCGGACGCCGCCGGGGGTCACCGGCGATCGCACCAGGTTCGGATCACAAGCGATCCTGCAGCGCAGCAACCTGCCCGCCTCGGGGAAGCCGGTCGTATTCCACACCTGCCACATGTCAGTCGACCAACAACTCGTCCAACCGATCCCGCGCCGTCTTGGCGAAGGACGTTCTCATCTGCTCGCACCCTGCCGCAGCATAACGCCCGGCAACGCGTTCGTTCCTGTCCTTCCTTCCCGTCTTGGCGGTCGAGACCGCAACTGCGGCACCGTTGCGACATGTAATCCGGTGCCCGTCCTCCCGACTCGCCAAATACGCGAATCCAGTACCGCAAGCCTGCCCCAGAGCGTGCCGATAAACCAGCGTCCTTTGCGTCCGGGCGGGGCAGTTCGCCGCCACGGCGCTTTTTTGTGCATATTGGCTGAACCGTTCAGGTCAGTCCGGGGCGCAAGGCGGTCACGCATGTTCAATCCGCCATATCGAAACGGTGCAGCCAGTTCAGAGTCTCCTCATAGGCGTCCAGAGGGCGCGGCACCCGGATCAGGTCCATGGGGTTCTGCTGATAGTCTTCGAATCGGATCGACCGCAGGGCGTCGCTGACCGCTCGATAGGTTTCCGGGATATCGCCCATATTGACATCACCCATCTGCGGATGGTCGCCGGCACGGATCACCAGGCCGCCGTCATAGTCGTAAAGCCGCAGGCCCGGCGGCAGTCCAGAAACCGGCCCGTCGTCCATGATCCGCGCCCAGGCATCGGCCAGGCGCTCGACAAGCTGTGCCCGGCTGCCCAGAGCCGACAGGACATCATCGCCCAGAACGGTCAGCCAGCTGGTGCCGCAGATCTTGCGATGGCCCTGCCCCTCGGCCGCCATCGGATAGGGTATCGGATAGTTCAGCCCCGGAAACCGCGCGAGGAACGGCCAGGTTTCCTGCATGTAGCTTGCCTCCATCCCGATCTCATAGACCGGAGCAAAACCCGCCAACCCATGCATTGGTTTCACGCGCGCACACCAATCCAGCACCTGGGTCAGATAGCGGTCGGGATCGGCCCGCACGAATGAGGGCGGCAAGGCCGCATCCAGCACCGAAATCCCCCCCGGCTCGGCCGAGGTCAGCGCCGCCGAGGCCTGCCATTGCGGCGGTGCTGCCGGAAACGAGGTCACATGCGGCCCGAAGCCCTCGTCCTTGGGGTCCAGCCGCTCGGCCTCGGCATGACAGATGGCGGGGAAAGCCACGCTGTCGATCGGCACCAGCCGGTTTTCCAGATGCGGTTGCAAATGGGTGACGCGATCCGGTGCCAGCCGGCGAAAGCTGTCCAGCACATCGACGACGGCATGGCGCCTGCCGCGATCCGCGCCATCCGACAGGAAAAGTTGCAACTGCACCGAAAAGCGCATGACCGGCTTGCCGGAATCGCGATGCGCGACCACCACATTGTCCAGCTTTTCGTATTCGACCTTCGGGTTCACGGCATTCCCCCTCATTTGGTCGCGCCGCTGCATGACGCCGCCGTCCGGCGGTGTTCCAGCGTCGGGGCGCCGCAGGGCCATGGCCCGGCACTGTCCGTGCGTCCCGGGATCAGCATGTCCGGCGCCCGCGCGGCGATGCGGCCATACCGGCAAGTATATCAGAAGTCTTGGTCTTCGTGTTCGTCATCTCTCAAGCTCTTGAAACGACCGGCCGACATGTCGCGCAAAATGACGCGACCCATGGCCGATGACAAAGGATGAAATGCTGAAATGCAAGTCTGGCGCAGCGAAAACATGGGACTGCGCCCGATGGCAAGCCACGACGTAACGCCAGAGACGCTCCGTCGCGAAACCTGCGCCGCAGCTAGCCGCCCGGCACCCAGCCTTCGGCGGCCGCGATCGCCTCGACATCGGCGATCAGGCCGGCAATGTCGAAATCGGGGATCTTCTTGGCGGCGATCAGATCCAGCGACCGTCTTGCACAGGCGTAAAGCAGCGCCCGGCGGCCGTCCCTGTCAGCGGCCTTGTAGGCGTCGAAGGGCACATGCAGCCGCAGATCGAAGGACTTGTCCTTTTTCTTGTAAAGCGCGCGCTCGGGATCCGAGGCCCCCGGAAAATTCGGCGGCACCAGAATGAACATCAGAAACCAGCTGGTCAGCCCGGCCCCGAAATCCTTGGCGCCCAACCGCTCGGACAGGGCCCTGTTCATCTGGACGTAAAGCACCGCCGCCTCGTCGCCCAGTTTTCCCTGCGAGAAGCTGGTAAAGAAGATTTCCATGGTCAGTAATTACACTTGTTGAGGGCAGGCCTGACGCCGTGCCGGTCCTTGTATTGCATGATTCGCTCGTGCTGCCATCGGTGCATCTCGGCCTTGGTGCCCACCTTGACCGGAATCATACGGGCATTGTGGGTCCGGTAGAAGCGCGCGCTGTAGCGCTGCGTCGGAATGGGCGAGCTGGTTTCGCCGAATTTCAGGATGCGCCCGTTCGTGCCGTCGGGGTTGATCTCGCGGATGATATAGCCATAGGTCGTCCGCGTGCTGGCATGCGAATTGCCGTGCACCGCCGCACCGGGCTGGACCGAGGGCTTGGGATAGGCCCGGGCATAGGCGTCCGAAAGCTGTTGCCGGTCATAAAGCCCCTTGTTGTCGCTGCGGAAATCATCCCAGGTCGTCAGGCCAAGCGGATCGGTCCATTGCAGGGCGTTCACGGCATAGCCCGCCAGCACCGCGCCGCCGGCAAGGCCGATGGGATCCTGGTTGATATAGCAACCCGCCTGCGGATCGTAATGGCGGAAGCGGTTGTAATGCAGCCCGGTTTCGGGGTCGAAATACTGCCCCTGAAAGCGCAGGTTGTTCTCGACCCGCTCGACATGCACCCGGTCGATGCCGCCCCAGGCCTTCAGCGCCACCTGCCAGACCAGCTCGCCCCGTTCGTTGGTGACCTCATGCGGGGTGCCCAGATGGTCGTTCCAGTACAGCAGCACCTGCCCCTCGTATTCGGGCGAGCTGCGGCGGATCTGCGCGGCGGGGCGAAAGCTGCCCGGTTCATGGACATAGACGATGGCAAAGGCATCGCGCGGGCCTGACATGTCGCCCTTGCCTTCGGCCAGCAGGGTATCGCCGTCCCACAGGAACCAGGTGGTCTCCTCGGCGGTCAGTTGCGCCATTCGCGACGCGGAGCCGGCCGTCACGTCATTCGCGGCGACCAGCGGCGCGGTCTCCTCGCGGTGATGCTTCACCACCCGGCGCCCCAGCGCATCATAGGAGAAGCGCGTGGTGCGATGAACGCCGCCCGAGGTCTCGCGCACCTCGGTCAGCTGGTTCATGTCGTCGTAATCCAGCTGATAGACATGGCGCCCGCCCCAGCCGCGGCGCATCTCGATGCGGTTGCCGGCGTCGTCATAGCGGTAATGCGTGTCGCCCCGCATCAGCAGCCGCCCGCCCACGACCGAGGCGTTGCGCGGGCTTTCGACATCGACAAGGATATTGCCGGCCGGGTCAAAGGCAAAGACTTCGCGCGTCGCGCCCGAGACGCGGCGCAGCTGCTCGCGCGAATCGTATTGGAAGGCCCGCTCGCCACGGGCGACATCGCGGATCGAGCGGATCAGGCCGGCATTGTCATAGCTGTAGCTGCGGCCGAAGACCGGCGCATCGCGGCGGCGGCGATAGGCGCGCTGGCGTTCGATCCTGCCCTCGGGATCATATTCGGTCTGCAGGCCGATGCTGCCGCCTTCGCGCAGGGTCTCGCGGCCGATGCGGTCGCGGGTCAGGCGCAGAACCTCACGATCCTGAAAGCTGAGCTGTTCGAACTGGCTGTCCTGATCATAGCCATAGCCGATGCGGCGGCCGTCGGGCAGGATGGTGGCGACGCGCTCGCCGCGCTGCGACAGCACATGCGCGATCTCGACACCGTCATGGCGTTCGCGAGCAACCAGACCGCGCGGATCATAGATGAAACCGATGCGGCGCACCTCGTTTTCAGCCTTGGTCATGCGGCCAAGCGCGTCAAAGCGATAGCTGGCCCAGGACCCGTCCGAGCATTGCCGCAACAGCAGCCGCCCCAGCGGGTCGCGGGTCAGCTGGTGGCCACGATGGCCGTCCTCATAGCGGATGACATGTCCGGCGGCGTCGTAGTGATAGCGCTGGCGGCGGCTGTCAAAGCCGATCTCGCCGATCAGGCGTTCGTCGGCATCATATTCCAGCGCATAGATCTCGCCGGATTCGTTCTGCAGCCCGATCAGATTCAGCTCGCTGTCATAGCTGTAGCGAAAGCGTGTCCCGTCGGGATTGGTGCGCAGCACCGGCGCCGGCAGGCCGGCAAAATCCCAGGCGGTGCGGTTTCCGGCGGGATCGACATGCTCGATCAGATTGCCATCGGCGTCATAGGTCATGCGCGTGGGCCGGCCGTCCGCGGCAACGACCTCGACCAGCCGGTCAAGCACATCATATCGCAACCGGATCGCGCCGGCGCCTTCGACGGCTTCCTCGATCACCCGGCCAAAGCCGTCGCGCCGATAGCGCAGCCGCCCCCCGCGCGCGCCACGCTCTTCGGCGAGCCAGCCCTCCGCTGTCCAGGAGAAGCGCGCCATCGCCCCCTCGACATCGCGGATGACCAGTGGCAGGCCGCGCCGGTCACGCAGCATCAGCACCGTGTGGTCCGTCGGATCGGTGAATGAGATCAGGTTGCCGCGCTGATCGTAGCTGGCAAGGCTTTCATGCCCCAGCGCATCGGTATGGCGGCTGACATTGAGAAAGTTCAGGCTGACCGGATCATGGCTGGCATATGAGAACTTCTCGGTCGCCCCGGTTTTGTCGGTATGCGCGACGAGCCGGCCGTATTCGTCGTGGCGGCTGCGCTCGGTCGCGCCATTCGCGTCGGTGCTGCTGTCGCATTCGCCAAAGCGGTTGCTGTCCGAGCGGCTTTCATGGCCCAGCGGCGTGATGCAGCGCGTCACCAGCCCGCGCTGATCCCAGAAATATCGCTCGACATGGTTCTTGCCGTTGCGCACCGAGGTCATGCCAAGGCGCGGCTCATAGGTGATCTCGCGCGCATGGATGCCGCCATCGCCCCATGTGCGCAGGCAACGCGCGCGCGGCCCCGCAGCCTGATCGTCCCATTCGAAATAGAATGACAGCCCGCTGCGCCGCGTCTCGCGCACCAGAAGCCCTTGGGAATAGGCATAAAGAAAGGCGATGCCGCCGCCATTGCGGGCCGAGATCAGGTTGCCATCCAGATCATAGCCGTAGGTGACCAGCATCATCCGCGCGGTGCCATCCGTGCGCGAGATCTCGGAGATGCGCCCGGCGGGATCACTTGCGAACTGGAAATCGATGCCGTCGCTGGCCCGCACATTCGCCAGACAGCCGCGGGAATCATAGCTCAGCGCCACCAGATTGCCATTGCCGTCGCCCAGCGATGTCAGCCGGAACCGGCCCGGCCGCCCCGGACAGGCGGTCATGCGCCTGAGCAGCCCGTCCGCCATGCGCAGCAGCCATTGTGTATCCGACTCGCGCGTTGCCGCCAGTTTCTCGGCACGGTGATAGAAGCTTTGCCCCGGCTGCATCCGCGGCAGCAGGATCAGGCGGCCATGTTCCAGCCGCAGGACAGTGTATTCGGCGGCCTCGACCAGTTCGCTGTCCAGCGGGTGATGCCATTTCCGGCCCAGTGTTCCGTCCTGGTCCGAGGATGACAGCCAGAATCTTTCCCAGGCGACCGGCACCGGGCCTCCCATGACGAATTCCGTCTCGGTGGTGCAAAGCTCGCCGGTGGCGACATCGATCGGATGTCCGGTCATCACGCGCCGGCCAAAACTTTGCCCGAAGCGCCCGCCAAGCGCGCCGCCGACGGCCGTCCCCACGACCTCGCCGATGCGGCGGCCAAGCTCGCCGCCCAAAGCCTCGCCGATGGTGCCGCCCAACGGGCCAAGGACCGCGCCGCCGACATAGGACAGGCCCACCGACAGGCCGAATGTGGCCAGCCCGCACCAGCTGCCGGCGACGAAGGCCGCCGCGCCGCCGGCCAGCAGCGCAACGGCGCCCCCGACCAAGACCATGCCGGTGGCCAGGTTGACCATCCAGTCCGGCACTTCGCTTTCGATGGGCAGATAGGCCAGCGTCTCGGCGCCGATGCGAATATGCGACAGGTCGGATTTCACCTCGCCGTCGCATTCGGTCCGGTCACTGTCACGCACCGCGGGATATTGGTTGACATAGACGCTGTCGCTGCCGGTGGCGATGCGCTTGACGCCGTGATCGCGGCAGGAAACGGTATCAAGCACCGCGCGGGCGGCCGGGATCCGCGCCGGACCATAATAGACATTGGCCGAGCCGGTGATCACCGGCCCCTTCGGCTCGGTGATCGCCTCGCCGATATACATGCCCGCCAGGGCACCGCCGCCGGTGGCGGCCACCGCCCCGCCAACCGCCGCGATCACCGCAAGCGCCGCCCCCCCCGTCGCCACGGTCGCCACCAGCGCCACGCCCACGGCCAGACCCACAGCCGCGCCGACAAGGAACCCCATGAAGGCCGAGGAGTGCTCAATCTGGTGACCGATATGGGCGGCGGCCAGGGCGGCGGGCATCTATGACCTCAGCTGTTCCAGGCAACCGACGCGAGAATGTCTTCAAAGACCGGAGCCAGCTCGTCGAAATTCTCGCGGGCGGCGGTCACGACGACGGTATGTACTCCTGCGGATGTGGGGTCGGTCTGGAAAAACAGCTGCCGCTGCTTCAGCGTCACGGTCTGCGGCTTCATGCAAAACAGCAGCTCGACCGCCGGGCGGTCGCCGAACCGCACATTCTGCCGGCTGATCAGATCGAAATTCTTCACCTGCATCATCAGATCCTTGAGTTGCCGGTTCACGAAGGCGTCCAGATCCTCGCCCGGCCACAGATCGCCGCGCGAGCAGAGCAGGTTCGGCATCACCTTGTATTTCGGCGAGGGCGGCGCGACCCAGGTGATCATGCTGCGATCGGCCCAGCCGTCGGGCACTGTCAGGGTGTAGCTTTCGGTATGGCAAGTCGACATGCGGGCCTCGGCTCAGGTCTCGGGGGCGCTTTCGCGCGGGTTGATGAAGGTCTCGGCGCCCTCGATAACAATCTGCCCCTGGGTAACCATGATGAAGTTCCGGTCATTGGCGCGCAGCACGATGGTCGGCGCATCCAGAACCACGCTCGTCGCGGCCTTGACCGAGACGCCGCCGGCCCGGGAAACGGTAACGATATCGTTGTTGACGGTGGTATATTGCCCCGCCGCCAGAACCTTGATTTCCTGCGTGCCGTTCTCGACGGTCACGGTCTGGTTGCCGCGGCTGACAGTGGTGCTGTCATCGCCGGCAATGGTGCGCGTCTGCGTGCCGCCGACGCTCAGGCTCATCGAGCCGGTGATGGTCTCGCCATGATTGCCGCCGACGCTGAGCACCTTGTCGGCAGCGATGTTTTCGGTGTGGTTGTTGCCGACGGTGATGGTCTTGTCATTGCCGACGCTTTCGGACTGGTCATTGGCCACGGTCTTTTGCCGGTCATGGCCGATCTGATGCGTCTCGTCGTTGCCGATGACGGTGCTGTGGTCCTTTTGCGCATGCATATAGACCAGTTCGCGCCCGGCCTGATCCTCAAAACTGATCTCGTTGAAGCCCTGCCCCTGATGCGTGTTCGAGCGCCAGACCGCCTTGGTCTTGTCCGCCGGCAGGTTATAGGGCGCAGCGTTCTGGCCGTTGAAGACGCAGCCGGTGACCAGCGGCTTGTCGGGGTCGCCGTCCAGAAACTCGACCACGACCTCCATGCCGATGCGCGGGATCACCACGCCACCCCAGCCGCCGCCGGCCCAGTTCTGGCTGACCCGGCAGCGCATTGACAGCGCCCCCTCCAGATCCCAGTGGAACCGCACCAGAATGCGGCCGTATTCGTCGCAGTCGATTTCGCCCTCGCCCGCGACGATCGCGGTCTGCGGGCCGTGAATCACCGGCACGGCCGTGCGCCTTGGAGGCGCCATCGGCGCGGTGTCGGGCATCAGCACATAGCTGCCGGTATAGCTGTAGCCGTCGCTGCGCCCCCCGCCCGAGCCATAGGCCTCGCTGACAAAATGATGGCTGGCCGAAAGACACAGATAGCTCTCGCCCATGCCCGGCACCGCATCGCCGGTCAGCCCGACCACCTTGCCCGCACCCAGGCCAAGGCAATCGCCCACCGCACGATGCCGGCGATCAGCGCCGCGTTCCTGCCGCAGCCGCAGCCCGACCCGGTTCTTGCCCCAATCCTGATCGCCATAATCGCCGGGCCAGTCGAAGCTTTCGATCTGGCCCTGCGCATGGCAGGCATCGCCCAGACGATCGACCTCCATCGCGGTGGCGGGAGCCTTGAAGTTGAAATCCGTCAGTCGCATGGCGCCGGTGGTCAGGTTGCGCTCTGGCGCCCATTCCCAGAAATGCTCGCCCGCCCCTTCGCCGCTGGCCTGATGATGGCCGTCATAGGGGCGATAGGGCCGCGCGCCGATGTTTTCATGGGCCAGCACATCGTCGGTCAGCACCATCGTGTGGCTGCCGGCCTCGTGGTGGAAATGAAAGCTGATGCCCGCGCGCTCGAGCTGCCGGCAGGCGAAATCCAGATCGGATTCGCGATACTGCACCGTATATTCCAGCGCCGGATATTCCTCGGACAGTCTGAATTCCAACGCCGGATCGCCCAGGGGCGCATATTCGGCGAAAAGCTCGCGCAGGATCTGCACCACCGTCCGGTCGTGAAAGATGCGCTGGTTGCGACGCCGCCCGGCCAGCCAGCACCAGGGCCGCAGGATCACGTCATATCGGTGCCCGTTCTCGCCGACGCCGGCCCAGCGGATCTGGGTCACGATACCGTCGAAATGGCGCGCATCGCGATGCCCGTCGATGGTCACCGTCGCATGTGTGCCCAGCAATGCGTCGAAATCGATATCACCATTCGCGGCCAGCGCCTCGATCCGATACTCGAAAAGCGCATTCACATGGTCAGAGCCGTCAAAGCGAAGAAGGACCAGCGCATCTTCGCCCAATACCGTCGTCAGGCGTCCAAGGCGATCAACCTGACTGAAAGGCGCATTCATGGGTACTCCGCGAAATCGGTCAACGTGACTAGCAGTAAGAAACCTAAACATGGTTAATTTACGACGTTTCAGGCGGTCGGCCCGATATTTCGTTAAACATCTCTAAATGATACGAATGGCGCATGGACGGGGCGAGTCAAGACCCGTCGCTGATTTCACGCATCTTCCGGCGGGTTCATACCGCCCGCGTGGCGGTCATGCCGACGATCCGACCTGAAATCGCGGGCCGGAAGGCCGGTCTAAGGGCGGGGCGCGGCGGGCGGATCGACTGGCGGATCTGCGGGGGTAGCGGCAGGGACAGCGGCCGGAGCCGGGGTCGGAGCGGGGGGCGTAGCTGGCACCAGCGCCACCAGTTCCGACGCGACCGAGAGGCTGCCCCCGGCCCGGCGCAATTCCTCCAGAACCACGGGCAGGATATCCGCGGCCGGCACGCCCGAGGGCGCCGCCGCAACCGCGGCCAGTGCGGCGCTGCTGCCAAGCGCGACCAGCAGGAACGGCCCATTCTGCCCCTGGCCGTCAGGCGACAGCGCAAAGCCGAAGCCCCGCGATCCCTGATCCGGCGCCGATAGCTGCGCGGTCAGGTCATAGACAGCACCATCCGGCGCGACCAGAAACAGCCACAGGTTCTGTTCGGGCGCTATGGCGACCGAGCCCTGAATCTGGATGCTGTCACCAATGACGCGGGCCTCGACGCGCAGCTCGGCGGGCGGCGACGGGCGGCCCGCGACTTCGCGCAGAAAGTCGATGGCCGGGCATTGCTGCGGGGTCGTGGCCTGGGTCAGGATCGTGGCGCGGGTGCCGAAGGCCTGCTCATAGGCGGCGACCAGCGCCGCACCATCCGCGGATGCCCCCCCAAGAAGCGCGATCATGCCCGTGTTCGGACCCGAGGATATGCGTCTGGCCAGCATGCAGGGCGGCAGGGGCTGGCTGGCCAGAAAACCCTCGCGCGTGGCCGTGTCACGCGCCGCCAGTTCGGCCGGGGCCACCGGCCCGGGATCGGGCGCGGGCACGGGCGCGGAAGCCGGGCGAAGCACCCACCAGCCCAGCCCTGCGGCCAGCATCAATGCGCCTGCGCCTGCCGCCAGCCACGGCCCGGTCCTGCGGCGCGCCGGCGCTTGTTCGGGCAGGGGCTCGACCGGCGGCGGCGAAAAGCGGGCAAAGGGGCTGTCGGAATCCGGCCCTGCATCCGCCTCCTCCGCTTCGCCGGCTTTCGCCCAAAGCGGCAGCCGATAGCGCGAGGGGATCAGCAGGGGATCATCCAGCATCGCCAGCGCCATGCCCATGCTGACCGGGCGTTTTTCCGGGTCCGGCTCAAGCATGTGCTGCAGCAGCGGAAACAGCCGGTGTGAAATCCCGGTCAGGTCGGGAATGGCCTGCCGGGCGGCCGAGGCCGAGACCACCGAATCGCCCATGTCCAGCGCCGTGCCCCGTGCCACCGCCGCGATCAGCAGCGCCAGCCCATAGATGTCGGTGCGCGGGCCAATTGCCCCCCCGGCATGGCCCAGCTGTTCGGGCGCAATATACTTGAACTTGCCGGCAAACCGCCCGGCCAGCCCGTCGCCCAGCTCGGTCGAGCGGGCAATGCCGAAATCTATCAGCACCGCCTCGTCGATGCGGTCGTCACGCAGGATCACGTTATCGGGCGACAGGTCGCGATGGGTGACGCCGCTGTCATGGGCGCGCTGCAACCCGGCGCCGATCCGGCGCAGCAGGGCGATGACCTCGGCCTCATGCAAGGGGCCGTCCTCGGACAGGCGCTTGCCCAGATGCCGGCCATCGACGAATTCCATGATCAGGCAATAGCGATTAAGACCCTGATCCAGAACAAAGTTGTGATAACGCACGATGGCTTCGTGGCGCATCTGCACCAACACCCGCGCCTCGCGGCGGAACAGGTCCAGGACAGCGCTGTCACCCGCGAGGCCGGGCAGGATCACCTTGACCGCCACCGGGTCGCCGGTGAAGACGTTCTCGGCGCGATAGACCTCGCCCATGCCGCCGGCGCTGACCAGCGCAAGGATGCGGTAATTGTTGTTGATCAGCGTGCCCGGCTCGACCAGTTGCGCCTTGGGCGCGCTCCCCTTGGTGCCGATGATGGTGCGCTCGGCGGGTTCGGATACCGGAGCAAGCCGCGTCGCACCGTCATCCGCACCCGAGATCACCGTGCGCTCGTTCCCGCCGGCACCGCCTTCGGTGCCGTCCTCTGGCCCCGCGCCGCCCGTCGCCTCGTCCATGGCTATTCGGCATCCTCGACCGGCGCAGGCCGGGCAAGGCAATCGACCAGGATCACGCTGACATTGTCGCGCGCACCGCGCTGCAGGGTCTCGTTGATCAGGGCCTGCGCGACACCCTCGGCGCTGAGGCTGCGGCCGGCAAAGGCCGCGATCTCGGCATCGCTGAGATGCTCGGTCAGCCCGTCCGAGCACAAAAGCAACCGGTCGCCATCCTTGATGACGCCACTGGCGATGTCGGGTTCGACCGTCGGTCCGATGCCGATGGCGCGGGTGATGACATTGCGGCGTGGCGCGGTGCGGGCCTGATCCTCGGTCAGGGCGCCGGCGGCGACCAGCAGCGCGACCTCGCTATGGTCGCGGGTCAGGGGCGTCAGGCGGCCTTCGCGCATCAGATAGATGCGGCTGTCGCCAGCCCAGACACAGGCCAGTTCCGAGCCATGCAGCAAAAGCGCCGCCACCGTCGAGCCGGCACCCCCCAGCCCACTGTCGCGCGAATGGTTCAGGATGCGCAGATGTGCGCGGCTCAGCCGTTCCAGCACCCGGGCGCGCTGGTCCTGGGCGCTGATCGCCACGCCGGTCGAGCCGAGTTCCTCGACGATGATGCGGCTTGCGACATCGCCCGCCGCGTGGCCACCCATGCCATCCGCGACCACCCAGACCCCGAATTCCGGGAAGGCGCCGACGCTGTCCTCATTTTGCTGGCGGACGCGGCCGCGATCGCTCAGCGCGGCGAAGTCATGGTCAAATGCGATCTCGGATTCAGTCATTCCCATTCCCCTCGTCACGCGCGACATGACCGCCGGCGATCAGCCAGCCCAGCTCATCAGGGCCGGGCCAGCCCTGACAGGCCAGCAGGCCCGCATGGTCCCCGTCGGGACCTGAAAACCACCAATAGCTGCGCGCCGCCGCCGCATGGGCATGGTCGGTCGCGGCCAGCCGGTCCAGCAGTTCCAGCGGCGAAAGCTGCGGATTGACCGCCCAGAAGGTCGGCCAAGCGGGCGGCGTATCCTGCGCGGGCGGCAGGTCCAGACCGGATGCGGCCTCGCGCGGGTCGAATGCCGGCTGTGCCGCCAACCCGTTCACCGCCGCCAGCGCGGCGGCATAGAATTGCGGGGCGCGGTCCAGAACCGGCGGCGCACCGCCCTGCTGCGCCACGACCAGCGGAAAACGCCGCCCGGTCCGGTCGCGGGACGGGATCCACGCCCCGCGCAAGGCCTGCCCGGCCAGCGCCGGTCCGATCCAGAAGCACAGGGCCGGCGCCGCGTCAAAGCGTGCCTGCCAGTCGGGGCCCGCCGCTTCGCGCCAGCCCCCCAGAGCCGCCTCGGCCCAGTCTGCAAAGCCGCGCCAGCCCTCGCCCAGCCCGGCCGAGATGAAATCGCCAAAGGCCGGGTGCTTGCCGTAAAGCCCGGCCCCGCCCTCTAGTCGATGCTCTGCGGACATTCGAAATCCTTGATCTCGGGCATGGTGAACGGGTTCGAAATGGCGTTGATGGTGAAATCATAGGTGATGTTGCGCCCGCCCAGCATGAAGGTGGCGCGCAGGACGTCGCCGCGCTGCTCCTTGTAGCTGGCGGTATCCAGCAACTCCATCAGCGTCCAGGGGCTACCGGTGAAACCCTCCGAGGACTTGCGGTCCAGGGGCGGGATCAGCTGCAAGCCGCTGGACTTGCCCTCGCCCGGCCAGATCAGCGTGCGCGGCATCGAGCCGGTCGCGGTCTCGATCTTGGTGTCGTTGATGATCAGGATCGCGGATTCGACGGTCGGATGGGCATCGACCTGCTGAACGGTGACCTCGACCGCCGGGGTGGTGCCGCCGCCGGCGAAAAAGGCGCGCCGGATCCGCTCGGCCCGTTCGAACTGGCGCAGGGTATTGGTCGACAGCCGGGTGGCGATTTCCTTGTCGGCGCGCCATTTCAGCCCCTCGGGCGAGCGCTCGGCATAGGGTTCCAGATATTCGGTGAAATAGCGGTCCATCTCGCCGCCCGGGCCGAAGAACAGCGCAAAATTGGCGATCGACAGGCTGCGCGAGGATTTCGCAAAGGGATACGAGGTCTTGATCGTATCGCGGCACATGAAGGTGATGCGGTCGGTCAGCGCCCGGTTCATCACCTCGATCGAGGCATCCGACGCCCCCGAGCGGAAATCGCTTTCCGCCTTGGTCACCATCTGCGCCAGCGGCGCGGGCAGCTGCGAATTATACTGCGTCAGCGTGTTCAGCAGCGTCGGCAGCGCCGCCGCCGCCTGATCGGGATTATGCTCGGCCAGACGCAGGTTTTCCCAGACTGCGCCCAGATTGCCCAGCAGCGTATCGACCGGGCGCTTGCCCGGCTCGCCCTCGGCCAGCAGGTTCCAGTTCTCGAATTCCTTGGCGATGGCCTCAAGGGGGACCGTCACGCTGGTCGTGGTGGCGCTGGTTTCGGTCTTGGCGGCGCCCGGAACACCGGCAAGGCCCTTGGATTTCTCTTTCTCGGCCGCCTCAAGGATGATGCGCGTGGTGCCGCTGGTGCGGCTGACGATCCGCGCGATCAGCGAATTCCCGACCGATTTTGCCGCACCATCCGCCGAGGCGCCGCCTTGGTCGCCACCGGCCAAAGCCTGTTGCAGCTCGGCGGGATCGACCCCCTTGTACATGCGCGGCAGCTGGGTCTGCTCGGCCACCGACTTGACCAGATTGAGGATCGGCGAGGCCGTGGCCGAGGCCGCCGTCCCCAGCGCCGCATATTGCGGCTTGTCGGCGACCATGGAATTCAGCGTCAGATTGTTCAGGACCTTGTTCCAGGCGGCGATGAATTCGCCGCGATAGCGGTCCAGCAGATCGCGGTCCAGCCGCGCCAGACGGCCCTCGATTTCGGCCGAGTTGGCGAAATCGCCCAAGACCCACTGATCGCGGCGCAACTCCTCGCCGACGATGGCCAACTGGTCATAGAAATAGCCCCAGAAGCCCTCGAACGTGTAAAGCCCCGGTATGGTCATGGTCGAAAGATCGCTGCCGTCGCGGGTGGCAAAGACCTGACTTGCGGCATTGCCGCCCGCCACCGTGACCAGATCCCAGTCCGGCAGGCCGGCGGTGACGGCGCCGTCCATGATGATCGCATAGGCCTGTTCGTCCAGCGGCAGCTGGGCGATGGCGGCGCGGGCGCGGTCCACCGTGCCCTGATCCAGACTGACCAGCAATTCGCGGCGGTCGTCCAGATCCAGCATCGCCGCCAGATGCAGTTTCAGCTGGTCGGTGGTTTCCAGTCCGATACGGTCGGGATAGGTTTCGCGCCAGTTGCGCGCGAACCACGCCTTGATTGCATCGTCATCGGTCGTTTCGCCCTGCTTGCCCAGCAGCAGATAGACCTTGAGCGCGCGATAGATCTCGGTCATTTCGCCCGAGGCGATGATCTCGGGCATGCGCCGTTCCAGGTCCAGGATCAGGCGCGGGCGCATCATGCGTTCCAGCGCACCGGCATAGGTGTCGGTGGCGACGCGGTTCAGGCGGTCGCGCTGTCCTAGGCCAAAACCCTCCCAGATGCTGGCATCCTGACTGTCGCCATAGCCGGCGGGCATATTGGCGATCTCATTGAGCAGGGGCAGCACCGGCGTCAGGTCGGGATTGTCGATCACGTCGCGGGTCAGTTCCTCGGCGGCGTCACGGCGCCAGCCCTCGGTGGCGGCCTCGGCGGTGCGCACCAGTTGCAGGTTCTTCCAATAGCTGATGCCGACGGCGCCGGCCGCGCCCAGCGTCAGGACGGCGATGGCCGACAGCGCGGTGGTGCGCAGGATCAGCGCCCGCCGCACCGCCTTGCGGTCATGCGAGACCCAGCCCTGTTCGGGAAAGATCACCCCGCGCAGCAGGTCGTGGATGAAGAAGCTTTTCCCGCGCCCCGACATGAAACCCGAGGCGAAACCGCCCATGCCCGGCTCGTTGATCGCGCCCAGCACCTGGTCGATGGGCGTGCCCTCTTGCGTGCCCGAGGTGAAGTAGAAACCGCGCAGGATGGCGTTGGTCTTGTAGCGCGTCGGCTCGAAGACCCGGCGCAGGAAGGCGCCGACATTGTCCTTCAGCAGCGCCATCTGGCCCGGCAGGCCGAAAATGGCGATGCGGGCGACGCCGTCGGGTTCCTCGGACAGGCGGTCGATGATCTCGTCCGAGAGGCGCGAGACCAGCCGGTCGAATTCCAGCGGCACGGCCTCATGGGTGATGGCCTTGCGGTCCGGGGTCTGGAAGGTCACGCCCCAGACCAGCTTGCGCCGGTTCAGGCTGAAGGATGCGAAATACTCGCGGAAACCCGCGATCAGGTCGGCCTTGGTGAACATCACATAGACCGGGAAGTCGATTTTCAGCTGCTCGTGCAGCTCGGCCAGACGGGCGCGGACGGTTTCGGCATGGGCCTGAAGCGTCAGTGCGTCGCCCTTCATCATGTCCTCGACGGAAAAGGACAGGATGACGCCGTTGATCGGCCGGTTGGGGCGGGTGCGCTTGAGCAGATCAAGGAAGGCGTCCCAGCTGGCCTTGTCGGCCGAGCGGTCGCTGTCCTGCGTGGTATAGCGCCCGGCGGTGTCGATCAGCACCGCATCCTCGGCGAACCAGAAATCCATGTTCCGGGTGCCGCCAAAGCCGCTGACGGCCTGTTTCTGCGCCAGCGGGAAATCCAGCCCGGAATTCGCCAGGGCCGTGGTCTTGCCGGCGCCGGGCGGGCCGATGATCACATACCAGGGCAGATCGTAAAGCGAGGCCGCGCCACCGGATTTCTTCAGGACCGCCAGCGCCTCGGTCATCTTTTCAGCCAGAAGCTTGCCGTCACCCTCGGGTTCAAGCGGGATCAGGGCCTCTTCGATGGCGCGGGCGGCGCGGACGCGGCGGCGCCAGCGGATGAAGATGATGGTCAGGAAGGTGCCAAGAACCAGCCCGATCAGCACCAGCCGCCAGAAGACCGAGGACAGCACCCCCCAACCCGTCATCGGACCGCCCAGCCAGATCGCCGCGCAAAGCGCGCCGATGCCCAGAAGGGTCACGGTCCAGCGCCACCAGCCGTGTTTGCTCCAGCGCGGGGTGGGGATGTAAAAGCCTAGCAGTCTCAATTCTCGACCTCCGGCACGAAGGCGATGGGGGCCTCATAGGTGCCTTCGCGCGCCAGCATGATCTCGACCCGGCGGTTGGCGGCCCGACCGTCCGGAGTGGTATTGTCGCCGACCGGGTCATCCTCGCCCCGACCTTCGGCGGTGACGCGGGTCGGGTCGGCCAGCAGCGGTTTCAGGACCTCGGCCAGCACATCGGCGCGGGTCTGCGAGAGCTGGTAATTGTCCTTGAAGCGGCCCCGGCCGGACAGCGGCACATTGTCGGTATGGCCCTCGACCAGGATCGGGCCGCCCTCGGCATTCATCACCTCGGCGATGCGGCGCGCGAGATCGGCAAAGCCCGGTTTTACATCGACCGAGCCGGTGTCGAACAATTGCAGGTCGCCGACCCGGATGGCGATATAGTCGCCCTTGGCATCGACCGAGATCAGCCCGTCGGCGATTTCCTTGCCGAAAGCGGCTCGGATGCGGTCAAGCTGCGGGATTTCGGCGACATAGGCCTGACCCGGATCGCGGTCGATCTGGATCACCGGCGCCCCCAGCGCGACGGTGCGCAATTCCTCGGCGGCGACGGCGCCGTCACGGTTGATCAGGGTCAGAAGCGTGGCGAACAGCGCGACCAGCCCCAGCGCGGCGATCCCCGCCACCGCCGGCACCGGGATCTGGGCAAAGCGCCGGCCCTTGCCCAGCACCACCGGCTGCCATTGCACCGAGACATCCTCGTCCGGGCGCGGATTGACCCGGCGCAGGCTTTCATAGATGGCGCTGCGGATGCGAGACAGTTCCGCCGCACCATTGGGCATGGTGCGGAACTGCCCCTCGAATCCCAGCGATAGGCAGACCAGCATCAGTTCCAGCAGGTTATAGTTCTGCGCCGGCGCATGCAGGGCCTTTTCGGCCTCTTGAAAGAAGCCCACGCCGGAATCGCGCTTGTGGAAAAAGCGCGCGACCATGGAATATTGCTGCCAGTTGCCGCGATCGCCGCCGGGCAGGTTCTGGACGATATCATCCGCCGTGCCCGACAGCGCGTATTTCGCCACAAGCGCCTCATGCGGGTTGATGCCGGCGGAAAGCGCGTTGCGCTCGAAGCGGTCGATCTCGCGCGTGACATGCTCCATCAGCGGCGCGACCTGCAATTCGACCAGACCGGTGCGCAGACGCCCGAGCAGGATTAGAAGCGGCGCCGCTGCTGCTAGCAGCGGGTTCGAGGACGAGGCCGCGCCCAGATCGCGCACCCGCATCGCCTCAGCCAGGGGAATGCGCGGGCCATGGGCGACCTGCTGCTGCGGCTGGTTGCCGATATCGGGGAAAAAGCCGCGCTGGTCGGGCCCTGCGGCACGCCCGATCTGCGAGGGGTCGCCATAGCCCGGCCAGGGCGAGCCCGATGGCGCCTGCCCATAGCCGCCCTGACCCGGCTGTCCAAAGTTCTGTTGGCCATAATTCTGCTGGCCATAGCCCTGTTGCGCCGGCCGCGAGGGGCCGCCGATCCAGGTCGAGCCGTCGCCGCCCTGCGCCCAAGTCCCCGAGGCGGGTTGGCCCTGACCAAAGGGCGAGGCGGTATGATGATCGCCCCCAGAGGGCGCGCCACCGCCCTGCCCCGGCCGCCCGATCACCGTGCGGCCATCATTTCCGCCCTGACCCTGCGGACGCGCCCAGATATCGGTGGTGCCGCGCGGCTGTCCCTGCGGCGGGCCTCCGAAAACGGTCTTGTCCTTGTCGTCATCCCTGCCTGCCATCAGGACCTCTCGGGCACGGCCCACAATTCCAGTTTCATATTCGGCCAGTCACCGGCGAAATGCATGCCAATGGCCGGCGCGGTCGAGAATTCGCGCCAGAGCGGCGAGTTGCGCTCCAGTCGGAAATAGACATTCGTCGAAAGGACCCGGATCTGGCGCGGCGGGTTCGGCAGATGCTGCAAGCCGATGCCGGGCAGGTTGTTGTTCACGATTTCCGACATGCGGGTATTGGGGCCGACCTTGCACAGTTCGGGGAACTGCTGCTGCACCTGCGTCAGGGGTTTCGCGCTTTCCACCTCGATGATGAAGGCGGCCTCGCGGAACAGGTTGCGGTCGGCGACCTCGGCCAGATACGAGTTCTGGCGCACCTGCCGCAGCGGCAGGCGGATCGCCCGGCCCACATCGCGCGACAAGAGGCGCTGGATGTCGGCGACGATCTCGGCAAAGCTGTCCTTGGGGTTTTCATGGTCATAGGCCGGATAATCCGGGGCGTGGCGGCTGCCGCTGTCGAATGTCGTGAGCTCGCCAGCCAGCCCGACCAGTTCACGGTAAAGCGCCTCGGGGTGGATGGCCAATGTGCGCGACAGATGGCGCAGCACGCCGATCTGGCGGTTGAGCACCATCAGCATCAGGTAATCGCTGGCCTGCAACCCGCCCCCGGCCGAGGGATCGGTCGCATAGCGCGCAAGGCTTTCCAGCCGCGCCTCGATCCAGCCGATCACCCGGGTCAGATAGCCCAGGATCTGGGGATGCGCGCCAATGACCAGCGCGGGGGGCGGAAATGTCTCGTCCAGCGTCACCACGCCGTCGCGCACTTCCGAGACGCGGGCCAGACGCAGGTTCTGATAGCCGGGGCGCGGGGTCTTGCGCACCGCGAGCTCGATCCGCGGCACCGCAAGTTCCAGCACCTGCTCGATCCGCGCCGAGGAGGCGCTGTCGCTGACCGTTTCGGTGATGACGCCCCAGCGGGTGGTCGCGGCCTCGTCCTCATAGGGGGCGGCGTCGCGCATATTGGGCGAGATGTCGGGCAGGGTCAGCCAGACGAACTGGCCGGCCGCGTCATCGGGGACCCGTACCGGCAGCGGCAGGGGGCCGGTGCCGGGCGCGTCAAAGGGCGTCCCGTCCGGCATGATCCCCGAGACGGCGCGCAGCGCGATCATGCCCTGCTGGGCCTGATCGCGGTCCAGGACCAGCTCGCCCACACCCCAGGGATAGGGCGTGACCAGCCGCGTGCGGGCGTTGACCAGATGCTCGTGATAGCGGTCGGCCTGTTGCAGATGCTGAGGCTGCAAAAACAGCCCCTCTTTCCAGGCGACCTTGCTGAACCAGGACATGCGTCACTGACCCCCGTTTGACTTCGTTGCGATCCGGCCACCGCGCAGAATTCGCGGATCCGGCAGCCGGGACGGTTGCCGCAGACTAGCGGCCCCCCCTGCAGGAGGCCAGCCGGAATTGCCGATCAGAACTGCCAGCGGAACTGGCCCGAAACGCCGATGCTGTCCAGCTGGTCGCCAAAGCGCGCATCGATGCGGGCCCCGGCGCTGATCTGGCGGCCACGCGATTTGGGACCCAGCACCTTGATCCAGTTCGCGCCGATGCTGATTTCGCCGTAAGCGCCCAGATTGTCGGATTCCAGCTTTTGCGGCGTAAAGCTCGAGTCGTTGTCATTGCTGAAGACCGAGATCGTCGGATCGGCGAAATCCTTGTACCAGGTCGCCGTGGCGAAGGTGCTCAGCGCCGCGTTCTGGGAGGGCTGCACGAAGGTCTTGGCGACCGTGGCGCCGACAAAGCCGATCTTGCGGGTGCTGTCGTCAAAGCTCAGCCGATAGCCTGCATCCGTCCCGGTGCCGCCGAAGGGGATGGAATCCGTGGACATTTTCGACCAGGCGAAGCCCACGGTCGGCACCACCGCCCAGCCGCTTTCACCGACCGGGATGCCGTAGCTGAGCGAACCGCTGAGCGTGTACCCGTCACTGGAGAAATCGGTCTCGTCAAGACCAAGCCCCTGATAGTTGCCGACACCCTTGTTCTCGATGGTGAAATCGGTCTTTTCCAGACGGTATTGCAGGTCGGCCTGCAGGCGGCCACGGTTCGCGGTCATGTAGACGCCGACATAGCGCTGCTCGAAATCGGTCGAGGTATAGCTGGTCAGCGTGCCGGTGACGTTCTGCGAATTGTTCGGGTCGATGGCATAGACCGGCTGGTTGGTATCGCCGCGGTTGATGCCGCCCAGCACGCCAAGGGCCATGTCCCAACCGCCGAAACGGTCGTCGAAACAGGCCAGATCGGTGCCGACCTGCATGCCGTAGTAATCGGCCGTGATCTCGCTTTCGACCGAGCTGACACCGTTGTCGGTCGAGCCGGTGGCCGTGGCGTGACCGCCGGTGATCCGGCCCCAGCTGCCGACGCCGCAGGGCTTATCCTTGTCCTCGTAGGCCAGCGCGGTGACGAAGGGGCTGGTCGGGCGGTTGATGACCGAGCCGATCAGCGACTGGGTCAGTGCCACATTGCCAAACAGCGCGCCGATGGCGGGGTTGGTCTGCGCCACCAGCGTCGCGTCGCCATTGCCCGAGGCGCGGTCGATTGAATAGGAAATCCGCTCGGAGATCGCGGGCAGGTCGCTATGCGTGATGTCGTAGGTGTTCTGGTCGCCGAAGCTTTCATCCACGTCGATCAGCATCAGCCGGTTGTTGGTGCTCAGAACCGTGCTCGGATCGATGAAGTTCAGCTCCAACCGGTAAGTGCCGGTCGCCGCGCCGCCACTGACGACGATCTGGTCCGCGGTGGCATTGCGGGTATCGACGTCCAGATAATAGCTGCCGCCGCCCGCAAGCCCGCCCACGGTCAGCACATCGGTGCCGACATTGGCCTGTCCGGCGCCGTTCGACAGCGAGACCACGCGGTTGTTGGTGACAAGGCCGCTGACGCTGGCGTCGTCGCCGCGCACCTCGACCCGGCCATTGTTGAGCAGCGCGCCGACCAGCGCGCCATTCAGGTCCAGCGTGCTGCCTGCCGTCACCACCGTACGCGCGGCATTGATCTGGCGCCCGGCCTCGATGGTGTAGTCATGCCCCAGCCGGAAATCGCCGCCGACGCGGAAATTGTCGCCGGTCAGCAGCGAGCCACCGTCATAATTCAGGTTGCCGGTGATCAGGCCGTTCAGGCTGGCGCTGCCCGTGGTGGTCAACGTGCCGGTCAGCAACCCGGTCTGCACGATGGTCCCGGCATTGGTCACGCTGCCCTGCAACTCGCCTGCGACGGTCAGGTGGCCGCCCCGCTCGTTCGTCAGCGCGTGGGTCACGGCAAGGGTCGTGTCATCGGCAACGACGAAGCGCCCGCCCGACCTGTTGGTCACGCCGCTTTCGCCAGAGACGGAAAGGTCGCCCACCGTGGTCACGACGCCGCCATCGGCATTTTCCAGGCCGCCCGCGATCGAGCCGCCCAGATTGGCGGTGCCGCTGTTGCCGAAGCTGCCGCCGATCCGGCCGCGCCAGTTGGCGATGCCGCCGTTGCTTACCGTTTGCGAGATTTCCCCCGCCCCGTTCAGCGTCCCGGCATTGGCCAGCGACCCCAGCAGGCTGCCATTGATCTGCAGCACACCGCCGCTGACGTTCTGCACGGGATTCGTCACCGTCAGCTCGGTATTCGCGGCAATGACCGCCTGCCCGGCATTGCTGAAACTGGTCGCCGCAAGATCGTCCGAGGTGGTCAGCCGGCCGCCGGACAGGTTCAGCAGGTCGGTGACCTCGCCAGCGATCCTGGCAACACCGCTGTTGGCCAGCTGTCCGGTGATCGTGCCGGTGCCGGTCAGCGAGCCGATATTGCTGACATTGCCGTCGATCGTGCCATTGGCCAGGGTCGTGGTGCCGGCGGCGCCGTTCAGCAGATCCGCCGCCAGCGTGCCGGCCACGCGCAGCGCCGCGTTGTTTCTGACCGCGGTGTCCGAGCTCAGTTCCCCGTCCTCCAAGACATCGACCGTGGCGTTATTGATCAACCGCCCGACGCTCAGATCGCCGTCAGCGGTCAGGGTTCCGGCATTGGTCAGCGTGCCGTCGACCCTGCCCGAGCCCGAGAAGGTCCCGCTGGCCGCGTTGTCGACAGAACCATCGATCGTGCCCCCGACCATGACCGTGCTGCTGCGGTTGTCGAGCCGCCCCTCGATCGTGCCGGCGACGATCAGCCGGTCGCGGTTCAGCAGCGCATTGTCCATGCTCAGGGTCGATCCGGCCGTGACACGCACCAGTTCGTCATTGGTCAGCGAACCGACGCTGAGCCTACCCCGGCTGGACAGCGTCCCGGTATTGGCCAGCGTATCGACCCGCCCACTCATCGCTGCGGTGCCGCGGTTGTCCAGCGTCTCGATGGTACCGTCGCCGCTCAGCTGGTTGGTGTTGATCAGCGTGCCCGTCACCGAACCGCCAGACATCGTGGTGGTGCCGGCATTGTTCAGATCGCCCTGCAAGCGCCCGGCAATGGTCGTCAGCTGGTTGTTCTGGACGGCGCTGTCGGACTGAAGGGTGCTGTCCTCGGCGACGGTCAGCGTCGCGCTATTGGTCAGCCCGCCGACGCGCAACGTCCCGACCGAGGTCAGCCTGCCGGTATTCGTGACCTGACCGGTAACGCGGCCGCCGAACTCGGCCGTCCCGGCATTGGCCAGCGTACCCGAAATCTGGCCCGTGCCGTCCAGCAGGCCGTTTTGGGTGTTGGTGACCGCACCCGTCACTCGGCCATTCGCTAGCGTCGTGGTGCCGGTATTGTTCAGCGCGGCAACCAGCGTGCCGTGGATCGACGCGGCACCCTCGTTGAGCACGGCCGTATCCGAGGTCAGCGTGCTGCTCGTCCCGACAATGAGCGTTTGCTCGTTGGTCAGCCCGCCGACACGCAGCGGCCCGACCGAGGTCAGACTGCCGGTATTCGTGACCTGACCGGTGACGTGGCCGCCGATCTGGGCGGTCCCGGCATTGGCCAGCGCGCCCGAAATCGTACCTCTGCCGTTCAGCCCCCCATCTTCGGTATTGTTGACGTTGCCGAGGATGGTGCTGCCAGCGACAAGCGTCGTGGTGCCGGTGTTGCGCAGATTGGCCTCGAGCCGGCCGGCAACGGTCAGGCTGCCGGCGTTCTGGGCAGTGGTGGTCGATTGCAGTATGCCCGAGGCGCCGATGCTGAACTGCTCGTTGTTGTGCAGCTCCCCGACCTGCAACTCGCCGTTCAGGATCACGGTACCTTCGTTGGTCAGCCGGTTCCGGACCTCCCCGGTCATGGTGCTTGTGCCATTGTTGACCAGTCCGCCGATCACCGTACCGGTGCCGTTCAGCTCGCCGTTATTGGTCAGCTGGCCGTCGACCACCCCGCCGTCCATGTCGACTTGACCACGGTTCAGCAGGTTCGAGTCCAAGGTGCCGGCAATCGTCATCGTGCCGGGGGCGGCGTTCTCCGCCGAACCGGCCTCAACCGAGGCGTTGGTGTCGATGGTGAAATTGCCGCTGTTCGTCAGCTCAACGACGTTATGCAGGTTTCCGGTCGAATCGGCGTCGGTGGTGACAAGGAAGTTGCCCTGGTTCACGACGTTATGGTCGGTCATGTCCAGACCGGCCGAGACCGTGACCGAACCCGTCTGCGCATTGCGCAGGCCGCCATTGATGAAGGAATCCTCGGAATAGGTCAGCGTGCTGCGGTTGAGCAGGTCGCCGATCACGTTCACGTTGGCGACCGTGCCGCCGTCATTGTCGTAAAGGTTGGTGACAATGGTCAGATCGCCCGTGCCGGTGCCATCGACCGTGCCGCGGTTGACAAAGATATTGTCCACGGTCAGCGTGACATCGGCGCCGCCGGTCGAATTCAGCGACAGGTTGGCGTTGTTCGTCAGGTTGCCCTGGACGCGCGAGTTGCTGTTGACATCCATGTCGCCGTCATTGGTGATGCTTCCCAGAATCTGGGCCCCCGCCAGGGTCAGCGTGCCGGTGCTGCTATTGGTCAGCTGGCTGCCTGTTGCCACCGAAACGGTCCCGTTCACGGTCATCTGGTTCGAGTTGAGGATCGATCCGGCCGAGTTCAGCTGATTGCCGCTCTGGACCACAGTCGTGCCGCTGTTGATCAGGCTTCCCACCGAAAGCGTGCCGGTGGTGTTCAGGGTGCCGGAATTGTCCACCAGGCCGGACACGCTGCCACGGCCATTCATCACGCCGTCATTGTCGACATTGCCGTTGATGGCGCCGCCGGTCAGATCCAGCCGCCCGATGACCCCGCCAAGGGTGCTGTTGTGAATGCTGCCGTTCAGCGTGCCCGAGACCGTCGTGGTCCCGAAGTTCTGCGCCAGCTGCGTCGTGGTCAGTTCGTGCCCCGCGCCGATCGTGGTGCTTCCGGCCGCGGCGACATACAGGCTGTCGACCTCGACGTCGCCGGCGGTCGTGACCACGCCGCGGTTGTAAAGCTGCCCCTCGATCGCGCCCATGATGTTCATGGTGCCGGCATTCGTGACACTGCCGTCGATGCCCGAACCGGCGGTGGTCATGTTGATGGTGCTGCCGGCGTTGTTCGTCACGCCATCCAGCAGATCGCCGGCAAGGTTGATCACGCCGTTGTTCACCATGGCCGAGCCGGAATTCAGCTCGTGCCCCGCGCCCACGTTCAGCGTCCCGCCATTGGTCGCCGACAGGACACTCAGGTTGCCGACGGTTGTCAGCGTACCGTCGTTGGTGACCGCGCCCCCGATGCTCCCGGCGATGGCGGCGGAATTGAGGTTGTTGAGCGAGCCGGTGATGGTACCGGTGCCGCCGATCTGGCCAGCATTGACCAGCGAGCCCTCGACCCGGCCGCCATTGCCCAGGCGCAGGATGCTGCCCGTCAGGTTGTTCACATCCGCGTCCAGCGTGCCGAAACCGGTCCCGGTCGCATTCAGCTGGATGGTGCCGCTATTCTGGATCTCGTTGTCGACGGTCAGCGTCTGCCCCTCGCCGACAACCACGGTGCTGTCGGCAAGGTTGGTCAGGTTGTCCGCGGTCCCGCCGGTCAGACCCGTCGCAATCAGACCCGAGTTCGTGATCAGCCCTTCGACATTGCCGGCAAGGGTGAAGCTGCCGGAGTTGGTCAGATCGCCGTCGATATCACCGGTCAGCTGGAAGGTCCCGTCGTTCTGAAGATCGCCGGTATGCTGACCGGAATGGCGGGCGGTGCTGGCATTGACCATCTGCCCCTGGGTGTCGCCGGTAAACCTGACCTGGCCGGTGCCGGCGCCGGTCTCGAGGATGTCGATACGGCCCGTATTCACGTCGGCCTCGACATTCGAGGCGATCGTCAGGATGCTGCCATCGGCGACAGCAAAACTGAGGATCGCCGATGAGCCGCCGCCGAGATTGCCCGCGCGCAGCGTCCCGCCGGTCAGCAAGTAATCGCCCGAATCCAGCCGCAGCCCGCCCGCAGAGATATTGCCATTCAGGGTCAGCGTGATCGAAGAGCCGCCCTGGCTGGTCAGCACGCCGATCTCGTCCGGCGGCAGGGTGTCGTTCTGCGCGCCCGCACCGCTGCCATCGTTCCAGATCTGGCTGCCATTGCTCCAGCTGCCGCTGACGGTCTCATAGGTGCTGCCGCCGGGCGTATCGCCGTTATCCAGATACATCTGTGCCCGGACCATGCCGCCGCCGAAGGCCAGCGGCGCGACCGAGATCAGTGCGGTTGTCAGAAGAAGATGGGCGCGGCAGATCAGACTGATCGAATTCTTGTTAATCGGGAACATCGGCTGGTGTCTTCTTTTCGATAAAGGCAGGAGCAGAGATTGTTAAATCTTTACGCAGTAGGGTTACTTTGCCCTTCACCCGCAACACAAGGAAATATGTGCGGAAAGCATCGGTTTTTGCCCTCGGCCCGCTTTCGGGCATCACCTCTCAGCCCTTGCGGGCGCCGCGCAGGCCGTCCATGTCGGCCATGAAGGCGCGGATCAGGGGCGAGGCGGGGGTCTCGGGCACCACCATCACCGCCGGCATCGCGGCCGAGCCGCTCATCTTGCGCTCGGCCCAGTTCTGCAGCTGGGCGATGGACCAGCCGCGCAGGAAGGGATTGGCCGAGACCACCGCCGCGCCCATCACGCTGTCCACCGATTGCGCCGGATGGGCACGCAGGGCCTGATCGGCCCCCGCCGGGCCCAGGAAATGCGCCAGATACAGCCGCCCGGCCGAGATCGCATGGCCGCGCGCGCGCAAATAGCCTTCGTTTTCCTGGGCCAGATGGCGGACCATCTGCCGCGACATGTCGGGGTCAAGCCGCAGGTCCAGCAATTCGGCCCGCGACAGGCTGACGATCAGGTCCGGGCGATAGCTGCGCAGCATCCGCAGCCAGGTGCTTTCGATGAACTGCCCCAGCCCGGTCGCGGTCGAGCGCGGGTTCTTGGCAGAGGCATTGCCGGCGCTTTCGACGCGGATGATATGGCCGATCAGCGATTCGATGGAATCCGAGGCCAACGCCTCGGTCCCGCCGCCGAAATAGGGCATCGGATCGACCGGCCTGCCGCCCTCGAGCAGCATGAAGGCCAGCTCGGGCTGCTCTTGCCCCGGCATCTGGCCGGTTTCGCCGATCACCGCACCGCGCGCAACCGCCGCCCCCTTGGCGATGGCCGGTGCCAGCGCGGCAAGGCCGATATAGCGGCTGACCAGCCCGTCCTCATGCGCGATCTCGACCCGGTCGCCAGTGGCCAGAATGACGCTGCCGGCACCGGCGGCCAGCACCGGGTTGCCGGGCGGCACCGTCCAGGCCACCTGCCCGCGCCCGGCCTGCGCCGCATCGCCCGAGGGCGGCACGAAACGCTGCGACAGCACGCCGCCCACCGGCGGCTGCAATTGCGCCGATGTCCCGCGCATCTGAACGCGCGCCCCCGGAGCATAGCATTCAAAGCCTTCGCCGGCCTCGGCGGGAACGACATAGCAACGCTTCTCGCCCGAAGGCCCGCTGACGCCGACGAACATCACCGCGCCGGGACGCCCCGCAGCTTCGGCGGCATAGATCAGCTCCAGCCGGTCCCGCGCATCGGCAAAGCCGTCAAGGTCGTAGACCTGCGACATCAGCGCCAGAGCCTCACCGATGATCTCGGTCGGCACCTCGTTGCGCAGAGCGGCGGAATAGATCACGTCCAGCAAACGCTGCTGCCCTGCGGAAGCCGGGGCCGGGTCGCCCGCCAGCGCCTTTTGCAAGAGCGGCTGGTCCGCCCAGGCATCGGCCCCCGGCACCAGCTGCCCCGCCGCCGACAGCGCCAGCGACCCGACATATCCGCCGCGATCGTAAAGCGTCAGTTGGATCACCTCGCGCAAGCCGCTTTGCGGCCGATAGCGCAGCGCCAGCACCGCGCCCGCTGGCAGCGTCTCGGCAAGCTCAAGCTGTCCGCGCAGGCGCGCGCCCAGGCGGTCGGCCTGCGCCGGGCTGAAGCCATTCGCCGCCAGCAGAGCCTCGGGGCGGGTCTCGATGGTGGTTTCAAGAATCAGCTCGCGCCACAGCGGCACGCGGCTGACCGCATCGCGCAGAAAGGCGATGCCCGAACTTGCGCGCTGCGCCTCGGGCGTCACGCCCGCAACGTCCTCGGCACCGCTCAGGCCGGCGGTCATCAGCCGCCCCCGGCCACGTTCGGCCTGAAACAGCGCGAATTCCTCGCGGGTCGAGGGCAGCGCCGCGACGAGCTGGCGGTCCTGCGCGATCAGCCGGCTGTCGAGCACCGCCAGTTCGGCCGCCGGCGCGGGCAGTCGGCGCGACGCGGCCAGCGCCGCGGGGGCGGGGCGGCGCTGCATGTCGGGGCGCTGGTTGTCCTGCGGCGCCGGGATGATCAAGGGATCGCCCGGAATATCGGCGAAGGTATCGACACGAACCACCGGCGCGATGTCGAATTCCGTCTCGACCTGAACCATGGTGGCCGCCGGCGCGGGCTGCAGCCAGGACAAGACCTGCGGCGCGATTCGCGGCCAGGTCAGCACCGCGAGACCCGCGAAGACCACCAGCCCGGCCCCGGTACGCAGCGCCAGTCCGCGCCGGCGGCGGCGACGCGCCCCCTGGCCCATCTGGCGAAAGCGGGGATCGACCCTGGTCATCGGTTCAGCGGAACATCCCCGACCCGATCATCGAGGGGTTGAACTGCGGCGAGGTGGTGGCGGGTTTCGCCGGCTGGACGGGCTTGGCCGGTTGCGCGGGCTTTGCCGCGACCGGTTTCGGCCGGCCCGACGCGCCACCCCCGCCCGAGCCGCCCCCGCCCGCGCCGCCCCGGGGCGGCGTGGCGACGACAACGGGGGCGACAATAGCGGCGCAGCGCAGGTCGCCGCTGCGGGCAATGGCGCGGAACAGTTGCGGCTGCGGGTCGCCCGCGACCGAGGCCCCGGCCGCCTGCCGCCAGCGCTCGACCGCGCGGACCGAGCCGCTGCCCCAGTCGCCATCGATGCGGCCGGTATAGCAATCGGCGCGACGCAATTCGGTCTGGATCGCCTCGGCCATGCGGTCGGGATCTGGGTCCAGGACGCCGCGGCCCAACAGCCGCTCGAACAGCGCGATGTCGCGCTGGCGGATCACCTCGCGCAGCGCGAAGGACAGGCCCAGCGGCCCGCGCGGCTCCATCGCCGCCAGAATCGCCATGTCGCCCACGATGATCGACGGGCGCGGCAGTCCGGCGCGCGGCGCCGCGGGCAAGGCCGACAGGCCGGGATCGGCCGGCGTCAACGCCGTCACCACAGCGCCGGCGGGCAGCACGGTTTCCGTCGGCGCCGCATTGGACTGGGCACCGATCACCACATCCGAGGGCAGCGGCGCGATCACCAGCCCGCCCTGCGCCAATGCCAGCGTTGCGCAGGCCAGCCAGCCGCCCAGGGCCAGCCCGATCCGAGATGTCGCGACGATCATCCTCTTGCCCATTCCCGACCCCTTCACCCCTCAATTCGGTCTTGGTGTCACAAAAACCGTCCAGTTCGGCTGATCCCCGGTATCGACCTCGGCGAAGCGCGCGTCCAGATAGCCGCGCAGCAGACAATCGCGCTGACCCTCGATCTCGAAGCGGCGCGGCGCCACGCAAAGCGGAATCGCGCCTGCCAGAACCTCATTACCGAATACATCCGCAGCAAAGACATAATAATAGCGTGACGTCAGCGTCTCGCGCTGCAATGTCGCACATTGGTTCGGGGCCACGCGCCACCAGCCGCGGGTCACGACATCCTCGCCCGCAGGCGCGGCGATGGCGACATTGAGCACGTCAAAGGACTGGTTGCACAGCCGCAACCCGGCCTGCGCGGCACCGGCAGGAAGCAGCGCGACCAGCGCCGCAAACAGGCCACGGCGGCAAAAATACAACGCAGGGTTGACAGAGCACCGATTGAGCAACGCTTCCAGCCGTGTTACAGCCCATAGGCATAGGAGATTTCATTCCCATGAAACCGATCCTGACCGCTTTCGCAACCTTGGCGCATCCCGGCACTCCGGCGAGGCGCCACAAGAATGTATCACAATTTGCGCGTGTGGGGTTCGGCAATGTCCCTGCACCCGACCTGTTAACCGGTTCTCTGAAAGGACTGCCATGCCGCGCTATTTTGGAAGGTTGCTCATCGCGCTGAGCCTTGGCCTTGCCTCTCCTGCCCTGGCCCAGGACGCGGCCGCGCCCGGCCCGGACAGCCGTGTCATGCTGGAGCTGAATGGCGCCTCGGATACCAAGGCGGGCGGCTGCCAGCTGACCATCGTGGCGACGAATCAGCTGGAGACCGGGATCAAGCGCGCCGCCTGGCAGGTCGCGATCTTTGACAAGGCCGGGGCCGTGCAATCGCTGCCGATCCTTGATTTCGGCGGCATGATCGCCGGCAAGACCCGCGTCGGGCTGTTCCCGCTGCCGGACCGCCCCTGCGCCGATATCGGTCGCATCGTCGTCAACGATGTCGCCGAATGCAGCGCCGAGGACGGCGCCGATCTGCGCGACATCTGCCTGGGCGGGCTGGCCACCCAGACCCGCACGGATATTGATTTCGGTCTGTGATGCACTGGGATCTGCCGCTTACGACCTGGGCCGTCTTTGCCGCGCTTGCGGGGCTGTCGATACTGACGCTGACGGTGGTGATTTTCAAGCTGATGCAGTTCCGCCGCATGGGCGTGGGCCATCACAAGCTGGGCGAAACCATTCTGGACGACTGGCTGAACGGCCGTCCCGACGAGGCGCAGCGCAAGGCGCAGGCCGGCAAGACCGTGCTGTCGCGCGTCCTTGGCGCGGTCATGTCCGGGCTGCGCGCCCGCCCCGGCGATCCCGCCTATGGCGAAGAGCTGGGCCGGCAGGTCGCGCTGGCCGAGCTGGTGCAGATGGGCCAGCGCATGCGCCTGCTTGAGGCCGTGGTGCAGATGGCGCCGATGCTGGGCCTTCTGGGCACGGTGATCGGCATGATCGACGCCTTTGGCAGCCTTGCGCTCAGCCAGCAAAGCTCGGACCCGCGGCTGCTGGCCGGGGGCATCTGGACCGCCCTGACCACCACCGCCGCCGGTCTTGCCATCGCGCTGGTGGCCTATTTCGTCTCGGCCTGGCTGGAGGGGCGGATCGATGACGAACGCCAAAGCATCGAGCTGGCGGTCTCGGCCGCGATCCATGGCCGGATCGCAAGGCCGCAGCGGGGCTGAGCGATGCAGGGCGCGCCCAGCCTGATGCGCGCGCCGGGGCTGGACCTGCCGGTCCGGCGCAGGAAGGGTGTCGCCTTTTCGATGACGGCGCTGGCGGATGTGCTGTTTCAGCTGCTGATCTTTTTCATGCTGTCCTCGAACCTTTCGGCCTATTCCATGCTGTCCCTGCGCAGCGGTGCGCTTCGCGGCGATGGGGGCGGCGAGGCCCCGGCCAGCGCCTCGACCGCCGTGACCGAGACCAGCGCCACCGCGATCTGGACGCTGAACCCGGATGGCATCGTCGCATCCGGGCAGCGTTTCGGCCTTGACCGGATGCAGGCGCTGGCCGACGCCCTTGCGCTGCAACAGACCCGGCATGTGCTGATCATCCTGCGCCCCGACGTGCCGGTCCAGAACGTCGCGACGGTGCTGGAACTGCTGTCGGCGCATGGCATCACCTCGGTCCAGATCGCCGAGGCACCCTCGGCCCCGGGGGCCGCGCCATGAGCATGCGCCTACCCACCAGCCGGGGCCGCAAGGTGCAAGTCGATACCTCGCTGGCGATCGTCAATATCGTGCTGCTGCTGATCTTTTACTTCCTGCTGGCCGGGCAGGATTCCAAGGTCCGGACCCAGCTGGAACTGGCGACCACCACCACGCTGTCGCCTGATACGCTGCCCTCGCCCGTGCTTGAGGTCCTCGGCCCCGAGGACTGGCGGCTGAACGGCCAGCCCATCCGGCCCGAGGCGCTGCCCGGCGCGCTGGCCGCAAGCCCGGGGCCGGTGCATCTGCTTTTGGACCGCAATGCGCCTGCGGGGCTGCTCGTGGGGCTGATGCGGCGCCCGGAACTGGCGGGGCATGAATTGCGTCTGGTCACGATCAAGGGGCTGGGCGGATGATCGGGGCGCAAGCCACCGCGCGCGGATGGACGCTGGCGGTGACAATCTCGCTTTCCGTGCATGCGGCAGCGGCGGGGGCGCTGATCTGGCGGCCCACATGGTCCTGGGCCACGGATGAGCCGGTGACGCCGGTTGCGATCCAGCTGACCGCCCTGACCCTGCCCGGCAACAATGCCCCGGCGGAAATCCTGACCCCCGTCACCACCCCGGTTCCCGCCCCCGAGATTGCGGCTGAAACCGGCGCCACCAAACAAGAGACCCCGGTCGCGGGCATGTCGCCGATCCTGCCCAACATGGCCCTGCCCATGGCTGGGGCCGAGACCCCCACCCCCGCCGCGCCCGAGATCCCGCCCGGCCCCGAATCTGCCCCCGAATCCGCCGCCAAGACTGCGGCCGAGACCGATCCCCGCCTGATCGAGCTGTTCGAGCGCATCCGCACCCGGCTGACCGCACCCTGCCTGCTGGCCCTGCCGGCACTGACCGCTGACGGCGAGATCCGGCTAAGCCTGCTGGCCTCGGATGACGGCCAGATCCCGGGGCTGCTGCGCGATCTGACGCAGGGGCTGGAAACCGAGATCACCGGACAGGCGGTCCTGCTGGATCCGCGGCAATGCCCCGGACTGACCTTTGCCCGGCGGGATCTGCGCTATCCGGTCTTTCCGCTGGCGGTGCAGCTTGCGGCGCAGGACGTGCCCAGCGGCAATACCCTGCGCGGCACGATTTCGGGTGCGACCGGGCGCCATGTCTCCCTGATCCTTGTCGATGACAATGGTGCCACCCACGACCTGCGTCGCTTTCTGGTCAATTCAGGCGGAAAGATCAGCTTTGAGGTGCCGGTGGCGCGCGACGGCGACGCCCGCGACACCCATCAATTGCTGATCGCCGTGGCAACCCCCACCCGCCCCGAGACCGTCAGCCGCGCCGCCGGCGAGCTGGCCGAGACATTCTTTGACCAGCTTGCCCGCGAGGTCGGCCCCGAAGCCCTGACCGGGGTCGCCAGCGTCTATATCCGCTAGGCGAAATCATAGGCGAAGCCGCCGTCGCCCACCTTGATCGTCACATCCGACATCGGCTCGCCCGAGACCATGCGCGACAGCACCTGACGCGACAGGTCGGGCAGGATCGAGTTGGTGATGATATTGTCGATCATCCGCCCGCCGCTGTCGGGGTCGCGGCATTGCGCCACGATATGGTCGATGACCGCGCCGTCCCAGACCAGTTGCGTGCCATGCGAATCCCGCATCCGCCGCGCCACCGAGCCGAGTTTCAGCCGCGAGATCCCGCCCAGCACCTCGGCCGAGAGCGGCACATAGGGGATGGAGACGATCCGGCCCAAGAGCGCCGGTGGGAAGGTGCCCAGAAGCTCCTCTTTCAGCGCGGCTTCCATGGTTTCGGCGTCGGTGATCGTGCCCTCGGGGGCAAGGTTCATGATCGTGCCGGTCCCCACGTTCGAGGTCATCAGGATCAGCGTGTTGCGGAAGTTGATCGGGCGGCCATTGCCGTCCTCCATCCGGCCCTTGTCGAAGACCTGAAAGAACAGCTCGTGGACGTCGGGATGGGCTTTCTCCATCTCGTCCAGCAGGACGACGGAATAGGGTTTGCGGCGCACGGCCTCGGTCAGGCGGCCACCCTCGCCATAGCCGACATAGCCGGGGGGTGCGCCTTTCAGCAGCGATACGGAATGCGCCTCCTGGAATTCGGACATGTTGATGGTGATGACGTTCTGCTCGCCGCCGTAAAGCGCCTCGGCCAGAGCCAGCGCGGTTTCGGTCTTGCCGACGCCCGAGGGGCCGCAGAGCATGAAGACCCCGATGGGCTTTTCGGGATTGCCAAGGCCGGCGCGGGCGGTTTCGACGCGCCGCGCGATCATCTGCAGGCCCTGATCCTGACCGATGACGCGTTCGCGCAGATGGTCGGCCAGACCCAGCACGGCCTGCAATTCATCGGCGACCATACGGCCCGCAGGAATGCCGGTCCAGTCGCTGATGACGCTTGCCACCGCCTGTTCATCGACATGCGGCCAGATCATGCGGTCATCGGCATGGATCTGGCCAAGCTGGTCCATGGCCCCGGTCAGTTCCGCGCGGACGGTCGCTTCGTCGAAATCCTCGCCGGCCTTTTCGGCAAGGCGCGCACGCAGGCCAAGGATCTGCTCGACCAGCGACTTCTCGTCGGCATAGGCGCGGTCCAGATCGGCCAGATTGTCCTGCGCAGTTTTCAGGCGCTGGCGGGTTTCCTCCAGCCGGGCTTCGTCGGCCTCGCCCAGCTCGCGCTCGGCCTCGCGGGCGATGATCTCGCTTTCGTAAGATGCGATCTCGGCGCGCAGATCGGCGATGCGGGCGGGGATGGCGGATTGGCTGACCGCCACCCGGGCGCAGGCCGTATCCAGAAGCGACACCGCCTTGTCGGGCAATTGCCGCGCCGGCAGGTAGCGCGCCGACAGCTTCACCGCCGCCTCAAGCGCCGCGTCCGAGATGCGGACCTTGTGATGGGTCTGCATCGGACCCAGCAACCCGCGCATCATGTAGCAGGCCACCTCGATTGAGGGTTCATCCACCGCGATCGGCTGGAAACGCCGGGTCAGCGCCGGGTCTTTCTCGAAATAGTTGCGGTATTCGGCCCAGGTCGTGGCGCCGATGGTGCGCAGGGTGCCGCGCGCAAGCGCCGGCTTCAGCAGGTTCGCGGCGTCGCCCGTGCCCGCCGCGCCGCCCGCACCCACCAGCGTATGCGCCTCGTCGATGAACAGGATGATCGGGACGGGGCTCGCTTGCACCTCGTCGATGACGGAACGCAGGCGCTGTTCGAACTCGCCCTTCATGCTGGCCCCGGCCTGCATGGCGCCGATATCCAGCATGTGCAGGCGCATGCCTTGCAGGGTGGGGGGCACCTCGTTCGCGGCCAGTTTCTGGGCGAAGCCCTCGACCACGGCGGTCTTGCCGACGCCGGCCTCGCCGGTCAGGATCGGGTTGTTCTGGCGCCGGCGCATCAGCACGTCGACGATCTGGCGGATCTCGTCATCGCGGCCCACCACCGGGTCCATCTTGCCCTCGGCGGCCTGCGCGGTCATGTCGACCGAGAACCGCCCCAGCGCGGTCGAGGCCCCCTGCCCCTCGGCCCGCCCCGCACTGGCCGCACCGATGCCGGTGCCGTCCATCGGGCGCATGTCCTCTTCCTCGGAATCGGCCCAGAGGGTGCGCGCCTCGGCGCCGATGCGTTCGGCGGACATGTCGGCGAAGATCGGGGAATATTGCTCGATCTCGCGCCGCAGGGTCAGGTCATTCAGCAGCGCCACCAGAAGATGCCCGGTCCGGATCTGCGCCTCGCCAAAGAACAGCGTCGCATAGGTCCAGGCGTGGTTCAGCCCGTCGGCCAGCCGCTCGGAAATGCCGGGGGTTTCGGTCACGTTCTTCTGCAGCCGGTCGATGGCCTGGCCAAGGTCTTTCAGCACCCGGCCCCGGTCCAGCCCAAGACCCCGCAGCGTGACCGAGATGTCGGCGTCCTGATGCGAGATCGCATGAAACAGCCAATGGCTGAGTTCGACATTGCGGTTGCCGTCGCCGCGCGCCTGCCGCATCGCCTGCAAAAAGGCCTCATAGCCCAGCCGGTTCATCTTGCCGGCGAATTTCTCGATGGTGATTGCGGTCATGCCTGGCCTCTTTCAGTCTGCGTGCCCGCATCGCGGCTTAGCGCGAAACGGGCAACTTCGATGTAATCGGAAACACGGTCGATGCCCTCGGGGCGCATGGCGGCAAGCCAGCCGATGGCGGCGTCGCCCCCCAGCCGCGCGGGCGGAATGGCGTCGGGGGGCAGCGAAAGGGCCAGATCGACCTCGATGCATTTGCCCAGATACCAGAAGACCAGATCGGCCAGCCGCAGATGACGGGACTGGCCGGGCAGGAATGTGCGATATTCGCTGACATCGGGCAGGTTCACGCGGATGCAGATCTTTTCGTTCACCGATTGCAGCCGCGCGCCCAGATAGACGTCCTGACCCAGCGCGCCGCCCTGCCCCAGCCCGCGCAGGTCGTCGGATTCGAATTCCAGCCAGCAGGGCAGATGTTCCTGAACATCGACCGGATGGCCGAAATAGCTGGCCAGCATCTGGCGCAGCCGCACCGCGCTGCGCACCCGCCCCCCAAAGATCGAGACCAGCGGCAGCCGCGCGATATCAGGAAAGCTGTCATGGTCGCGAAACGCGGGCGAGCCCATCCCGGCCACCGCGGCGACATAGGTGCCGAACCGGTCCTCGTCGGGGCGGTCATGCTGGCTGATGGCATGGGCATCCGACCAGGCGCGAAAGAAAAGCTGGTAAAACCGCGCCGACAGGATGTCGGTAAAGCGGACAAAGCCGTCCTCGCCCTCGTCCTGCCAACGCAGGACTTCCTCGGTCGTGTTCAGGGGCAGCGCGCCTTGCGGGCCGAAAAAGCCCATGAACTGCGCGCGGATGCGGGTGCGGTCGCCGGGACTGTCGGGCTGGCGCAGTTCCTCGGCCGGAAAGGCCAGCTGCGGGTCCTGCCCGATATCGGCGATGTCCTGCGCGCGCCGGACCGAGCGGCCGATGCGGGGCCGGTGCCCCTGTTCGCGCTCCAGCCGGCGCAGCAGCGCCAGAAAACCCGCCTCGCCTGTCGTCGGTCCGGCAGGCGTCATATCAGCGGACCAAGCCCGGTGCGCGGCGGAAATCGCCGGATCAAGCCGCGCTGGCGGCTGCTGATGACGGTCTGGGTAAAGCTGTTCACATTGGCATATTCGGCCAGGAACCGGTCCAGCACCGCGCCCAGCAGGATGATGCCGCTGCCCTCGAAGGCGGTTTCGTCAAAGGTGATGGTCAGCTCCAGCCCGCGGGCGGGAAAGAACCCCTCCGGGCGGCGGATCGAGCGGGTGACCGGGCGCACCACCAGCCCGGTCAGGCCGGCGACCTGCGCCTCGGTCACATTGTCCGAGGCATCGGCGAACAGCGTCAGGATCTCGCGCAGGCTGGCGGCGCCGTCGCGGCCGAAACGGTCGTCCAGCCCGAAATGGTTCAGCGACAGATACGAGATCAGCCGCCAATAGACATCGCCCTGACCCATGCGATGGGGGCCGGCGCGCTCGACCTCGGACATGGCTTCGCGGGGCTGGGTCGGGCCGCTGATGCAGGCCAGCGGCATCGCCTGATCGGCGACCATGTTGAAATCGTTCGAGCCGACCAGAGGCAGCGCCGCCGGCAGATGGCGGTTCGAGCAGAGCGCGCGGATATGCAGCCGCTGCGCCCGGCGCCCGACCACGGATTCGGGCGGCTCATGGATGGCGATATAGGTTTCGGTGCCGCGATAATCATGGCGCAGCCCGGCGCGGCGCTCGGTCTCGGTCAGGCGGCGCTGCTTGCGGCGCGCGGTATAGTAATAGGTCGCGCGGGGCGCGGTCGCGTTCTGCGGCAGGGCGTAAAGCGGGAACACTTCGACCCGGTCATGGGCGGTGCCATAGCTGGCATGGACGCGCAGCAGGCGCTGGATCTCGTAATGCGTGATCGGGCTGGAATCGGGCGTCACCACATATTCATGGCGGCGGTCGTCCAGCCGTACCTGGTTCGAGCTTTCCTCGAACAGATTGATCGAGGGCGCGCAGTTCAGGCGGATATCGCCCTTTTGGGTCTGGCGGGCCAGTTCGTCGCTGGCGCGGTCGAACTCGACGATGAGCTGCACCTGATCGGCCGGGATGCGGCCCAGCATGGATTTCAGCCCGGTGACGCGAAAGCCCAAGAACTTGCGTGGAAAGGCAAAGAAATCGCGCAGGATGGCAAAGCCTTCGAACATGCGGCCATTGCGGTCGAAGAGCAGTTCGTCGCGCTCAAAGCCGATCTGCCCGATCTGGTCGGGGCGCAGCCGGATGAAGGCCGCATCGCCATTGGGCTGCAACCAGCGCAACGAGGCGCGCGTCACATTGCAATGGATCTGTTCGTAAAGCGCGATGGCACGCTGGTGATCGGCGGCGAAATGAAAGGTCAGCGCATCCTGCGCATGGCTGGACATCGGCTCGCCATCGGTGCGCTGCAGGTCGATCTGCAACCCGGCCTTGCTCAGCCGGTCGGGGTCCTGCCCCAGCCCGCCCAAGGTTGTGGTGCGGTCGTGATAGACCAGATCCGAAACGGTCAGGGGCAGCACCACCAGGGGCGAGGTCAGGCTGAAGCGGCAGGTCACGCGCTTGTCGGCGTCGCGAAACCGTGCATCCAGATATTCGCCGCGCGCAAAGACCTTGGGCTCACCATCGCCGGTCTGGCGGGTCAAGGGCGGTGCCTCGACCATCATGCAGCTGGGAACAGGCGCCAGCGCATCGGGAAAGATCTGTTCCAGCAGCTCGGTGGTGAAGCCGCGAAACTCCTCGTCCAGTTTCAGCTGGACGCGGGCGGCCAGAAAGGCGGTGCCCTCCAGAAGGCCGGCGATGGTCGGGTCGATATTCTCGCGCAGCACGCCGCCAAGGCGTTCGGCCAGCCCCGGAAATTCCTCGGCGAATTCGGCCGAGCGTTCGTAAAGCATGTCCAGTTCACGCTCATAGGCGTCGCGAAAGGCCTTTTTCATGCGTCGCCCTGCATGCGTTTCATGGCGATCTTGCCGGCGGCGGGGTCCACCTCGGCATAGAATTGCAACGGGATATCGGTCGGATCGGCAATCATTTCGGCTATGATTTCAAAGGTCAGGCGCTGGTCGACGGTCGGTGCGATCTCGTCAAGACGGACCTCCAGCGTCTCGGCGCGCAGGCGCGGTTCATTGCGGATCAGGGCCTCGCGGATGGCATGGGCCAGATCGCCGGGCGTGCGGTTTTCGCGCCAGATCGTGTCCATGTCCTGAAAACCGTGATTGATGACCGAGTTACGCACGCGGGGATTGTCTGCCAGATCGACGCAGACATCCAGACGGATCGTGTTCATCAGGCTGGCAATGTCGCGGGCAAGGTTGCGGCGCAGGGATTCCTCGCTGGCGCCTTCGCGGCGCTTCTGGCTGAGAACGGTCAGGTCGCGCTCGCCCTCGGTATAACGGCGGCCCTGATCGCGCGAATCCCGCCGCGCGGCGGAATCGCGAAAGATATGCATCAGCGACATTTCACGCAGGCCGCCCCGGCCCGGATCCCTGTCAGAGGACTGACGACGCTTCGCCATGCCATGCCCCGTTGCTGGCCGCCTGCCCCGCCGCAGAACGGGGCGGGCGTAAAGAAACAGGGCCGGCAACATGCACCGACCCTGTCCAGAACTGCCTGAAGGAAACGCCGATTAGGCGCTCCATTCCTTGTTCTCGGCAATGTCCCAGCCCGCCAGGGTCTCGGCGCCGGCGGCACCGGTGTCTTCCTGCAGGGTGTAGGCCACTTCGAAGCGGCGGAAGTTCAGGGTCAGGGTTTCCTGAATGCGGTCCAGACCATCCTTGGCGCCACCGGTCGAATAGCTGGTGATCATGATGTTCTGGAACTTGATGCGGAAATATTCGACCGGCGCGGCGCCGCCCGACTTGCGCACGATCAGCTCACCCGATTCGATGTGCTCACCGTTGGTGCAGCGCTTGATCAGGTCGTTCGAGGCCAAGTCGACATATTTGGTCAGGGTGATGTCTTGCACATTCACCTTGCCGCCGCCGCCGCCCGAGCCGACATGGGTGGTGCCCGACTGGGTCAGACCCCAGTTCCAGGCCAGGACGTCGATCTCATTACGATGGGTGTCGTCTTGCGACTCCCCTTTGATATTGTTCGACAGCTTCAGAAAGATATCGACAGCCATTAGATGAGCTCCTTGATTACGCTAGACTATTCAAAAAGTTACTTGCCCTTGGGCAGCTTGGATACGAGCGACATGCCAACATCCATGCCCTCGAGTTGGAAGTGCGGTTTCAGATAGAATTTCCCCATGTAGTAACCGGGGTTCTCTTCGTCCTCCACCACTTCAACCTTGGCGCCAGCCAAGGGTTTCTTTGCCTTCTCGCGCTCGGTCGCGCTTTCGGGATTCCCGGATACATATTTGTTGATCCAGGTTTGCAACTGGGTCTGCAATTGCAGGCGGTCGGGGCTTTGCCCGATTTTGTCCCGCACCATGCACTTGAGATAATGACTGAATCGCGACACCGCGAAAATATAGGGCAACCGCGAGGACATATTGTCCGAAGCAGTCGCTTGCTCATCAACGTATTTCTTGGGCCGATACAGGGTCTGCGCGCCGATGAAGGCGGCCTTGTCGGTATGCTTGCGATGGATCAGGCCGATCAGTCCGGCCTTGGACAGCTCTGCCTCGCGCCGATCGGTGATCGACACTTCGGTCGGGCATTTCAGATCCTTCGAGCCGTCGCCGCTATCGAAGTTGTGGGTCGGAAGGTTCAGCACCTCGCCGCCCGATTGCACGCCGCGGATCTGCACGGTCCAGCCATGTTCCTTATGCGCGCGGTTGATGTTCACGGCCATGGCATGGGCCGCGTTCATCCAGGAATATTTCTTGCCCTCGTGGCCGTCGGTCTCTTCCTCGAAATTGAATTCCTCGACCACCGAATTCGAGTTCTGGCCGTAAGGCTCGCGCGCCAGCACGCGCGGAGCAACCAGCGCGACATAGCGCGAATTCTCGGAATCGCGCAGGCCATTCCAGGCCGCATAATCGGGGGTGTCGAAGATCTCGGACAGGTCCGGGGGCGTCGACAGCTCGTTCCAGCTGTCCATGCCCAGAAGTTCCGGTGCCGCCGCCGACAGGAAGGGCGCATGCGCGGCCGCCGCGACTTTCGAGATGTCGCGCAGCAGCGCCACATCGGCCGTGCCGTGGTCGAAATAATAATCGCCGATCAGCGCGCCAAAGGGCTTGCCGCCCAGCGTGCCGAACTCGGCCTCATAGACGCGCATGTTCAGGGGCGATTTGTCCCATTTCGCGCCCGGATAGCGGCGCATCGACTGCTGCAGCTCTTTCTTCGAGACGTTCATCACCTTGACGCGCAGCGAGGCGTCAGTCTCGGAGTTGTTGACCGTATAGGCCAGCCCGCGCCACGAGGATTCCAGCTTCTGGAATTCCTCGTTATGGATGACCGCGTTCAGCTGTTCGGTCAGCTTCTGGTCCAGCTTCGACAGCATCGCGTCGATGGTGTCGATCACGTCCTCGGCGATCAGGCTTTCATCGTCCAGCGCCTCGCGCACCAGGGCGATGACGGCGTTATCGACCTCTTTGGCGGCGATATCGGTGCGCGGCTTGATGGTCTGTTTCAGAATGTCCGAGAACTCGTCCAGGCCGGTAAGGGCTGTGGCCTCGGCGGCCCGGGCCTGTGTTTCCTTCGCCATCAGCTATCCTCTCCGTCAGCCGATTTCTTCTGTTCCCGTTCGGCCAGCGCTGCCATCAACTCGGGGTCGTTCAGCAGCTTGCGGATCTGGTCCTGGGCCTTGGGCTTGGAATTCATGTAGCGCTGCAGGTTCGCCAGGTGCTGGCGCGCCTCAAGCAGCTTTTTCAGCGCCGGGATCTGGCGGGCGACCGCGGCGGGGTTGAAATCGTCCATGCTTTCGAAATTCAGCGACACGCCGACGCGGCTGTCGCCCTCGCCGCCCAGCTTGTTCTCGACATTGAAGGACAGGCCCGGCGCGATGCTTTTCATATAGTCGTCCAGCGTCGCTGCGGTGACGTCGACAAAGTCGCGCTCTTCCATGTCGGGCTTTTCGACTTGCGAAGCATTACCGGACAGATCGGACATCACGCCCAGCACGAAGGGCAGTTCAACCATCTTTTCCGAATCGTAAGGATCTTCGTACGAGATGTTCACCCGGGGCGGGCGATTGCGTTTGAGAAAATCGGTCGACTTGTCCGAGGCCATCAGATTATTCCTCCACTGCGCAAGGCAAACTTTAAAACTTCCACCAAGTCAATTCCCCAAAACGTCGATCAGGCTTGACCGGTTTGCGCCGGGGAAGCCAGCAATTCAGCGATAATAGCGTCAAAGCGCTTGTCGAGCATTTCACGGGCCTTGGCAAGAAGCAAGGGAACCGGGCTGGCCGGTTCGCAGGCTGCGAAATAGCGTTCAACCTCAAGTAATTTAGCGACAAGTTCCGACCGCTGGGTGATGGGCGGCAGCTCTACAGCCGCAGGAGGAGTGGCCCCCTGCCCTTCAAGCCCGATTTGGGTCAGCGCCTTGAGCCGGTCCATGGGCAGAACGAAGGGGCTGCCCTGCCCGATCCGCAGGGTCGCGCCCGCCGCCTCGCGCGGCATCAGGACCTCGATCGCCTCGACCAGCGGCTTGCCGATCAGCGCCCGCGCCTGCGCCACCAGAACCAGCGCCGGCGAGGACGGCTCTTGCGCCGCAAGCCAGCCCCGGACCACATCCAGCGCTGCCGAGGCCGTGGCGCGGTTCGCGATCTTCAGCGGTGCAGTTGAGGTGGCCAAGGCGGCGCTGGCGGTCGGCGGCAGCTGGATCGCGCCCGGTGCGGGGGTCTCGGGTTCGGGTTCCGGCTCGGGCGGCAGGGCGCTGGCGGACCAAGGTTGCAGCTCGGGCCGGGCTGTCGCGATCATCGCCTGCATATCCGCAATCGCGGTCTTCAGCGCCCCCATATCCAGATGCAAGGGCGCCTCGGGATGGCTGGCCGCCAGCCGCTGAATACGGTGCAGCGCATCGGCGGCGCGGGTCAGCCGCTCATGGGCCGCCACAACTGCGCGTTGATTTGTTTCGGCGCGCAGCGGGCCCAGAAAATCCGCGCCCTCAAGGTCGCGTTCCGAGGCGCGCGCCGCCGCCTTGCCGTTAACAACCATGAAGCGACGTAGCGTCACTTCGGAATTGGGCAGAATGGACAAATGCAGCAGCGGCATCACCACGGCGGGCTGGCTGTTGAGCGAATCAATGGCCGCGCGGCGCTCGGAGCCCCTTGGGTGCAGCTCGTCAGGCCATTGCGCCATCAGCGCTGCCATATCCTCGAGCGTGGCCGAAAATTCCTCCAGCCGGCCGGCCAGGACTTGAAAGCGTGCCAGCAGGCTCAGCAGCCGCAAATCGCGCGATCGTTGCAGCAAGCCATTGATCGCGCTGGCTTCCGCTGCCAGATCAACCGAACGCGGATCGAACTGGCGATCCTCGCGGCCGTCCTGCGCAAGGCCGGGGGTGAAATAGCGTTCCGGCAGACGCGATTCCGCCTCGAAATAGTAGTCCAGAAAATCCGGGTCGTCCTGACGCTCAAGATCCGGGCCGCAGGGGCTGTCGGGCGAAATCGGCTCAAGCAGGTTGAATGCAGACAAATCGTGACCTCATTTGCGGCGGCGCCGCGCCTAATCGGGAAGCCCCTCGCGGTCATGGGCCTTGCGGTAGGCCTGCGCGAACAGGCGGATGAACTCGTCAAGCATGCCGTTTTCGCTGGCGGTCTTGGCGTCCCAGCGGGTCACGAACTCATCCCAGGTGCGCGACTTGCGATTGCCCATCAGGGCCGCGCCCTTGACCTCGGTGTCGATCCTGCCGGGGTCCAGATCCTCGACCAGCGCCAGCAAGGCCGGCTGCAGCGCCGCGAAAAGCGCGCTTTGATGGCGGCGCAGGTCCCACAGCGCCGCATCGAAACCGTCGGCCCCGGTCAGAAAGCCGGCGCGCGGACGCAGGAACAGCGCATCCATCGCCTGTTCGGCATCGGGCAGGAATTTCAACGGATTGTTGTCGGTTGCGCCGCGCATGGTGCGTTCGCCCGCGCGGGTAAAATGGCGCGCCGCCGCACGGTCCTGCAAGGCGGCCATGATATGCGTGGTCGTGGCGCGCAGCGCCTGCCCCAGATTGCGGGCCAGATCCTCGGCCGGGACATCCTTGGCATATTCGATCGAAAGCCCCGCCCCTTCGCAAAAGGCGCGCAGCACCGCCGACGGGTCGGCTTGGCTGGCGGCCGCCGGCACCGGAGTCGGGACAGGGGCCGGGGCGGGTTGCGGCGCGGGCGCCGCAGCCGGCGCGGGGGCTGTCGGCGGCACCGTCGGGAAGGGTACGAAATCGCGGGCGAAATCGGGGCCACGGCGGGCGATCTCGACCGGATAGACCTCAATCGGGGCATGGACCGCGCCGACCGACCACGGATCATCGGTCATCGGCTCGTCCACGGGGCTGTCCATGCGATGCTCGGGCAAGGATCCGGGCGTCATCGCGTGGCCCTGCGGCAGGTCGAACAGCGCCACGATCACATATTGGCCGACCTGAAAGCGGTCGCCGTGATGCAGCGCATGCGGGCCGTCCAGCCGGTGCCGGTGCCCTTGCAGAAAGGTGCCGTTGGTCGAGCGGTCATGCAGCCACCATTTGCCGTCCTCAAGCGCGACGTCGAAATGATGGCCCGAAATATAGCGGCTGGCATCTGGCAGCACCCAGTTCATGCCCGAGCGGCGGCCGACCTGAATGCCGGTTTCCGGCACCAGGATGCTGACCGGCCCGCCATCGTCCAGCACGTGAAAGTTTTCGATCTGAAGGGTCAGGGTCATGTCACATCAATAGGCGCGAAACAGCGCCTCGGCCATATCGAGGAATCGGGCGAGATAATAGGACCGGCGCGACAGTTGCGCCCGCGCAAGGCAGGACAGCACCGCGCTGTTCAGCGCCACGGGGGTCTTGTGGGCCGGGGCGCGCTCGGGGTCGTTCGGGGCGGGACCGCCGGTCGACCAGCCCACCGCCAGCGCCAGCAGCACCGAGGGGCTGCGGGTCGGCGCCCAAAGCGCCTCGCGCATGATCTCGTGGCGCTGCCGGATCGAGGGTTCGGCCAGCCAGGTCGCGATGCGCTGCATCGTCTGGCGTTCCTGCGGCTGCAGATGATCGGCCATCAGGCGCAGGCATTCATAGCCCCAGCCAGTCGCGGCGCCCGGCAAGGCGGCGAAGGCGGTATAGGTCACCGCCTCTTCCGGCGTGGTCGAGGCACGCAGCCGGGCCAGAAAAACCAGCCCGTCCTCGTCCGGGCGGGGGCGCAGCTTGACCAGATCGCCCAATTGCGGAATCGCGCTGAACAGCTCGGCCGGTTGCGCATCGCGCAGCATTCGCCGCGGGGGTCTGGTCGTGTCGTCGGCCACGTTCGAAGTCATCCTTTGCCGTTCTGGTCAACGTGATTGCTTGCAATCGACATCATTATACTATGCCGGGAATATGAGTTCCCGGGCCGGAAGGTGCAACCTTAACTTCGTTTTGTGCTCAGCGGCCGGATTTCGCAATGCCGATCGTTACGGCGGATGCCGCGTTCGGCGCAGCGTCACAGGCCAAATTCGGCCCGGATCGCGGCGCTGTGCTGGCCGATGCGCGGCGAGGGCGTCGCACAATGCGGCCGCACCCCGTCGATGCGCAGCGGCGCGGCCGTGGTGGTCACATCGCGCGCGGCGCCGCGCAGGTCCTGCAGCAGACCCAGCCCGGTAAAGCCGGGATGGGTCAGCAGATCGGGCCAATCCATCACTGGCGCGGACCAGATATCGGCCGGCTCGAACAGCGCCAGCCAATCCGCGACCGGACGTTGCGCGATCTTGGCGGCGATCAGGCTGCGGATGCGGTCGCGATCCGTGAACCAGGTCCGCGGATCGTCGCGCCAGCGTTCCTCAAGCGGCAATCCCATCAGATCGGCCAGCCGGGGCACCGGCATCATGGCGATGACCAGCCAGCCATCGGCGGCGCGGTAAACCCCATAGGGCGCGGACAGATAGGCATGGGCCGATCCCCGCGCCGCGCGCATGGGCCGCCGCCCGCCATCATTGAGATGCGTGGTCAGCACCTCGAATTGCAGATCGACCAGCGCCTCGAGCAGGCTGGTCTGGACAAGGCCGCCGCGTCCGGTGACGCCGCGCCGGACCAGCGCCGCCAAAAGCCCCTGCACCAGCGTCGCGCCGGCGAACATGTCGGCCACGGCCAGCCCCATCGGCACCGGCGCGTCGCTTGCATCACCGCTTAGCCACATCAGCCCGGATCGCGCCTGCGCCAGCAGATCCTGTCCGGGGCGATCCACCCATGGTCCGTCCTCGCCATAGCCCGAGATGCTGCCATAGACGAGGCGCGGATTGATCCGCCGCACCGTCTGCCAGTCAAAGCCCAGACGCTCGATCACGCCGGGGCGGAAATTCTGGATCAGCACGTCGGCGCGCGCGATCAGCCGGGTCAGCGCCGCGCGGTCGCCCGGATCCTTGAGGTCAAGCGCCAGGCTTTCCTTGCCGCGGTTGATGGCGTGAAACAGCGTCGAATCGCCGCCGATCTCGGTATCGGTCAGGTAAAGGCTGCGGGTCAGGTCGCCCGTCTCGGGGCGCTCGATCTTGATGACGCGCGCGCCCAGATCCATCAGCCGCAACGCGGCATATGGCCCGGCCAGGAACTGGCTCAGATCGACGACAAGCAGGCCGGAAAGCGGGGCAGAATCAGGGTCGGTCATTGGCTTTGGTCCATTTTGGTTGTAAAAGCCGCAATCCCCGACAGCGTAACAGGTGCAAGGTGCGGCAACCCGACGACTCGCTCGCCGAAACGACGAAAAAGTACTCTGCTCCGGCGCTTGAGAAGGGGCTCGATATCCTTGAGCTGCTGTCCACCGAAGAGGCCGGTCTGAGCCAGACCGAGATCGCGCGGCGGCTTGACCGTTCGGTCAGCGAGATATTCCGGATGCTGGTCGTGTTGCAGGACCGCGCCTATGTGGCGCTGGACCCGCTGACCGACCGCTATGCGCTGACCACGCTGCTGTTCGAGGTGGCGCATCGCACCCCGCCGATCCGCAGGCTGACGACGCTGTCGGCGCCGATCATGCAGCAGCTGGCCCGCAAGGTGAACCAGTCCACGCATCTGGCCATCCTGTCCGAGGACAGCGTGCTGGTCATCGGACAGGTCCAAAGCCCCGGCAACAACAACATGTCGGTCCGGCTGGGGGCCAAGATCGACCTGTGGCGCGCCTCGTCGGGCCGGGTCATCCTGGCCTATCAGCCCGAGGACGTCCTGCGCGACTATTTCACCCGCATCCCGATGCCCGCGAACCTGACCGAACACGAGGTCCGTGCCGAGCTGGCCCGTATCCGCGCCACCGGCCATGAGACCCGCGACAGTTTCGTGGTGCGCGGCATCGTCAATATCAGCGTGCCGGTCTTTGACCATTCGGGCCATGCGGCGGCGGCGCTGACAATCCCGCATCTGGAACGTTACGGCGATCCGATCAGCTTCGACATCTGCCGCGAGGCGGTCATCGAGGCCGCCGCCGCGCTGAGCCGCGGGCTGGGCGGCGGCGCGGCAAAGAGCTGATCCCCGGACGCGATTCGCAAAACCGGCATCCCGCCGCCTGAACCCCTGCGTCAGCCATGCCCTTGCCGCCATCCCGGTCATGCCGGGCTGGCGGGCGTGCGGCGTTCGGCCAACAGGATATGTTCGCAATACATCACCGTCTCGCCGCGCTGGTTCTTGGTCTCGACGATCTCGACCACCTGCCCGTGGCCGGGGCGCTTGGGGTCCTCGGCCTTGCGCCCGATGGTCACGGTCGAGCGGATCGTGTCACCCGCAAAGACCGGCTTGGGAAACCGCAACCGCTCATAACCATAGGTAAAGGCACGCGGATTGATCTCGGTCGCGGTCAGTCCGATGCCGATGGCAAAGGTCATCGTGCCATGGGCAATGCGCTGCTTGAACGGCTGGGTCTTGCAGAATTCGGCATCCATGTGATGCGGAAAGAAATCTCCGGAATGACCGGCATGAAAGACCATGTCGGCCTCGGTGATGGTCCGGCCAAAGGTCTCGCGAGCCTCGCCGACCACGTAATCCTCGTAGAAACGCACGTGTTCCATGATGCCTCCTCTTGTTGCATGACATTTCATATATAGAAATTAATTTGACAAGTGAAATATAATCCGCCATACAGCCGCCAGCAGGACCCGATCCGAGGAGGAAGGGGCCGCACCGTCATGTGGAGGAGAGACTCATGAAAACTGCTGCGTTGCCCCTGGCCGCGGCCCTTGCCGTGTTGCCCGTGATCGCCGCTCAGGCTCAGGAACTCACGCTGCGCGTGACCCATGTGCTGTCGACGACCGAACCGATGCATCTGGCATCCGAACGCTTTGCCGAACTGGTCGAGGAGCGTTCGGCCGGACGGATCGCGGTCGAGGTGTTTCCGGCCGGCCAGCTTGGCTCGAACATCGACATGTATGAGCAGGTGCGCATGGGCGCGCCCATCGTGCAGATCTCGGATCCCGGCTATCTGTCGGACTACGTTCCCGATTTCGGCATCCTGAACGGCCCCTATCTGCTGAACGAACCGGCCGATTTCCAGAAACTGCTGGACAGCGACTGGTATGCCGGAATCTCGGACCAGATCGCCGCCGATCACGACATCCGCGTGCTGACCCTGAACTGGCTGTTCGGCGGTCGCCAGATCATCACCAACAAGGAAATCCGCACCCCGGCCGATCTGCAGAACGTGTCGATCCGGGTGCCGCCGAACGTGATGTGGATCGAGACCTTCGCCGCCCTGGGCGCGCGTGGCGAGACGCTGGCCTGGCCCGAGGTCTATTCCGGTCTTGCCTCGGGCGTGGTCGATGCGGCCGAGGCGCCGTTGTCGTCGCTTTGGGGCTCGAAACTATACGAAAGCGCCAAGACCGTCTCGATGACCAACCATTTCATCGCCTTTTCAGGCCCGATCCTGAACGAGGACGTCTACCAGGCGCTGGATCCCGAACTGCAACAGGTGCTGACCTCATCAGCGGTCGATGCCGGCAAGTACATGGCCGATCTGGTGACCGAATCGCAAACGACCCTGCGCACCGATCTGGAAGGGGCGGGCGTGACCTTTGTCGATGACGTCGATACCGATGCGTTCCGCGCCGCGACCGAGGTCGTCTATACCAAGTTCCCCAAATGGACGCCGGGTCTGCACGAGACCGTCCGCGCCATTCTGGACAACTGAGGGCAAAGGCCATGCGGGCGCTCAGGAACTGGGAAGATCATGTTGCGGCGGCGGCACTGGCGGTGGTCTTTGTCGCCGTGTCTTGGGGGGTGATGGCGCGCTATGTCTCGCCCCGCCCCGCCGTCTGGTCGGGCGAGTTGGCAACGCTTGGCTTTGCCTGGATCGTCTTTGTCGGCGCGGCCGCGGGCGCGCGCCAGCACCTGCATATCGGTGTCGATCTGGTGACAGCGCGGCTGCCGCAGGCAGCGCAGCGCTGGATCGCCATCGGCGTGTCGCTGTTTCTGGCCGTGGCGCTGGCCTATATCGCCTGGCTGGCCGTCCAGATCGGCATCAAAAGCTATAACCGGCCGACGCCGGTGATGCGGCTGCCCTCGTCGATCGTCCATGTCGCCGTCTTTGTCGGTTTCACCTCGATCGCGGTGGGCTGCCTGCGCGACGCCATCCGCATGCTGAAAGGCCAGCCATGACCGAGATCCTGCCTTTCCTGGTCCTCGGGATCCTGATGGTGCTGAATGCGCCGGTCGCCTATTGCCTGGCCATCGGAGCGCTGGTCTTTTTCATGGGGGGCGCCGGCGTGCCGGTCCAGACCTATGTGCAGCGTCTGGTCAGCGCCACGGAAAGCTTTCCGCTGCTGGCCATCCCCTTCTTCATCCTTGCGGGCGTCGTCATGAACGAGGCCGGCATCACCGGGCGCATCATGAAGCTGGCCGATACCATGGTCGGCCACATGATCGGCGGGCTGGCGCGGGTCAACGTGCTGCTGTCGACGCTGATGGGCGGCATGTCCGGATCGGCCAATGCCGATGCCGCGATGCAAAGCACGGTGCTGGTCCCCGAGATGACCGCGCGCGGCTATGACAAGGCGTTCTCTGCCGCCGTCACCGCATTCTCGGCCATCATCACCGCCATCATCCCGCCCTCGATCGGGCTGATCCTTTACGGCTTTCTGGCCGATGTCTCGATCGGGCGGCTGTTCGTCGCCGGGCTGGTGCCGGGGGCGCTGATCTGCGGGTTGCTGCTGGTCGCCGTCGGCCGCATCAGCCGCGCCGAGGGCTATCCGCCGTCCCGCGATGTCCCCGCCAGCTGGGCCGAGCGCGGCCGCGCGACGCTGGATGCGGGCTGGGGTCTGCTGATCCCGGTGGGCATCCTGGGCGGCATCCGCTTTGGCTGGTACACGCCGACCGAGGCAGGCGCCATCGCGGTCTGCTATGCGCTGTTCATCGGGCTGGTCGTCTATCGCGCCCTGCCGATCCGCCGCATCCCCGCGATGTTCACCGAGGCGGCGATTGCCACGGCAGTGATCATGCTGATCATCTGCGCGGCGCAGGCTTTCGGCTTTTTCCTGTCATGGGAACGCCTGCCCAGCAAGCTGGCGGATGCGATGCTGATGCTGTCGCAAAACCCCTATATGATCCTGTTGCTGATCAACCTGCTGCTGGTCGTGGTCGGCATGATCCTTGAGGGCGGGGCAGCGCTGATCATCCTGACGCCGCTCTTCGTTCCGGTCATCACCAAGCTTGGCATCGATCCGGTGCATTTCGGGGTCGTCATGGTGCTGAACCTGACCATTGCCGGGGTGACTCCGCCCGTCGGGACGCTGATGTACACGACCTGCTCGATCACCGGGGTCAGCGTCGGAGACTTCACCAAAAAGGGCCTGCCCTTGTTCGCCGCGATGATGGTCGCGCTGGTTCTGGTGACCTTCGTGCCCTTCATCACCCTGTTCCTGCCCGATCTGGTGTTCGGGTCCTAAGGACCCGGCCACCCCCCCAAAGAACACCTACAGGAGAGCCATCACATGGCCGATATCGGAACACATGCCCGTGGCCTGCCGGGGCTGCCGCAGGCCCATGCCGAAATCCCGGTCTGGAATGCCGAGAACTGGTATTTCGAGGATTTCGCACCGGGCGACAGGATCCGCTCGATCCGGCGCACCATCTCCGAGGGCGAGTCGATGCTGTTCAACTCGCTGGTGATGGACCATCACCCCTATGTCAGCGACCAGCCCTTTGCCGAGCATGAGGGCGCCTTCGGGCGGCGGCTGGTGGCAGGGGCCATGGTGTTTTCCTACGGGCTTGGGCTGGCGGCGACAAACTGCCTGAATTCGTTTTCCTATGGCTATGACCGGCTGCGCTTCATCGCGCCGGTCTTCATCGGCGACACCATCTACACGATCCGCGAGAACCTCTCGAAGGAAATCCACGACACCAGGCAGGGCAAGGTGCGGGTCAGCTATTCGGTCTACAAGGGCGAGGGCGAGCTGGTGCTTTACGCCGAGCACCTGATGACCGCGCTTTACCGCGACCCCGCCCCTTTCCGCGCCGAGGCCGAAACCCGGCTGGCCCGAAAAGCCGCTGAAAAGGAGAAGACCCATGGCTGACATCACCTTGCGCGGCATGACCTGGGATCACGCCCGCGGCTATGACCCGATGGTCGCGACCTCGGCTGCCTATATGGCCGCCCATCCCGGCGTCACGATCACCTGGGAAAAGCGCTCGCTTCAGGCCTTTGCCGACCGGCCCATCGGCGACATGGCGGGCGAATACGACCTGATGGTGATCGACCATCCCCATGTCGGCGAGGTGGCCCGCGCCGGGCATCTGGTCGATTTCGCCGCCCAGGGCCGCGACGCGGAACTGGCGGCGCTGGCGGCCGGATCGGTCGGGGCCTCGCACCCGTCCTATGCCATTGACGGCGGGCAATGGGGGCTGGCCATCGACGCGGCGACCCCGGTCGCCTGCTACCGCCCCGATCTGCTGGAGGCCGCGCCCACCCGCTGGGATCAGGTGCTGGATCTGGCCCGTCAGGGCCGCGTCGGTTTCGCGCTGATCCCGATCAATGCGCTGATGACCTTCTTCGGGCTTGCGCGCAACGATCTGGCCGCCATCGCCGAGAACCCCGAGCAGCTGCTGGCCCGCGACGCCGGCACCAAGGTGCTGGAACACATGCGCGAAATCGTGGCGCTGATGGACCCGCGCTGCCTGGTGCTGGACCCGATCGGCATCTATGAATGGATGGGCCGGACGGCAGACGCGCCCGCCTATTCGCCCTTTGGCTATGGCTATACGAACTATTCCCGCGACGGCTATTGCCGCTTTCCGCTGGTCTTTGCCGACGCGCCCGGCCTTGGCGACAATGGTCCGCGCGGCACCGTGCTGGGCGGCACCGGCATCGCGGTATCGGCCGCCTGCAATGCGCGCGACGTGGCGGTGGACTATGCCTTCTGGATCGCCGGGGCGGATTGCCAAAAGGGGCTGTTCTTTGAAAGCGGCGGCCAGCCCGGCCATGCCGCCGCATGGCAGGACCCGGCCTGCAACGCCGCCTGCCGCAATTTCCTGACCAATACCCGCGAGACGCTGGAAACCTCATGGGTCCGGCCGCGCTATGACGGCTATATGGGCCTGCAGGACCGCGCCGGCGACATCGTCCATGCCTGCCTGCGCGGCGAGGCGACCATCCCCGCGACGCTGGATGCGCTGGACGCCGCCTATCGGGACAGCTGCGCATGAGACCGCTGGAGGGCATCACCGTCCTTGAGGTCGGGCAGTATCTTTCCGCGCCCTTCGCCGGGCTGAAACTGGCCGATCTGGGCGCGCGCGTCATCAAGGTCGAACGTCCGGGCGCGGGCGATCCCTGCCGCAACCTCTACATCTCGGACCCGGTCGGGGGCGAGAATACGCTGTTTCACGCCATCAACCGGGGCAAGGAAAGCCTGACCGCCGATCTGCGCGACCCCGATGACCGCGCGCTGCTGAGAGAGATCATTCAAGGCGCGGATGTGATGATCCAGAACTTTCGCCCCGGCGTGATCGAGCGGCAGGGCCTGGGCTATCAGGACGTCCGCCAGATCAATCCGAAACTGGTCTATGGCTCGATTTCCGGCTTTGGGCCGACCGACTGGGCAGCGCTGCCGGGGCAGGATCTGCTGGCGCAGGCGCGCTCGGGGCTGATGTGGCTGACCGGCAGCCGCGACGATCCGCCAATGCCGATGGGGCTGGCGGCGGCCGACATGCTGGCCGGCGAGGCGCTGGTGCAGGGCATCCTGGCCGGGCTGGTCGGCGCCCTGCGCGGCGGGACCGGCACCCATGTCGAGACCTCGCTGATCGAGGCGCTGGTCTCGTTCCAGTTCGAGGTGCTGACCACCTATCTGAATGATGGCGGCAAGCTGCCCGACCGCGCCGGGGTGAACGGGGCCCATGCCTATATCGGCGCGCCCTATGGCGTCTATCCGACCCGGGACGGCTGGCTTGCGCTGGCGATGGTGCCCTCGCTTTCCGGGCTGGCCGGGCTGATGGGCATTCCGGCACTGACCGAATGCGGCGACGATCCGGCCAGCGCCATCCGCGACCGCGACGCCATCAAGGCGCTGATCGCCGAGGCAACACCCCTGCGCAGCACCGCCGAATGGCTGGCGATCCTGCAACCTGCCGACATCTGGTGCGCCGAGGTGCTGGACTGGCCCGGCCTGATCGACAGCGCCGCGTTCCGGCAACTGGATATGGTGCAGGACATCGGCAATCTTCGGACCGTGCGCGGTCCGCTTCGGATTGGTGGCGCGGCACTGGCCGTTGGCGGCGCCGCCCCCGGTCTGGGGGCCGACCGCGCGCGCATCGTCAAGGAATTCGCCCGCCACTAGGCGCGGGCGCCCCAACAGCAGGAGGAGACAGCAGGAAGATGGCGAAAATTATTCGGGCAGAGCTTTCGATGGTGGATCTGGCGCCCAAGGTGCGGCGCACGGATGCGATCCAGTCCTTTGTCAGTCAGGAAACCCCGATCCTGCGGCTGACCGATGCCGATGGCGCGGTGGGCACCGGCTATTCCTATACCATCGGCACCGGCGGCCCGGCGGTGATCGCACTGCTGCGCGACACGCTGCTGCCGCGCCTGATCGGGCGCGAGGCCGAGGAAATCGAAGCCATCTGGCGCGACCTGCTGTTCGCCACCCATGCGACGGCGGTGGGGGCGATCACCTCGCTGGCGCTGGCGACTGTCGATACCGCGCTGTGGGATCTGCGCTGCCGGCGGGCGAACCTGCCGCTATGGCGCATGGCCGGTGGCGCCAAGGACAGCGTCGCGGTCTATTCGACCGAGGGCGGCTGGCTGCATATCGACACCGAAGCTTTGGTCGAGGACGCGCTGCGGATGAAAGAGGCCGGGTTTGCCGGCTCGAAGATCAAGATCGGCCGTCCGCATCTGTCCGAAGACGGCGCCCGGCTGGGTGCGGTGCGCGCGGCGGTGGGCGATGCCTTTCACATCTTTACCGACGCCAATCAGGGCTTTTCGCTGCATCAGGCATTGATGCGCGCCGACATGCTGGCCGATCACGGCATCGGCTGGTTCGAGGAACCCCTGCCCGCCGATGATATCGGCGCGCATGCGCAGCTGGCCAGCCGCTCGCGCGTGCCGATCGCGGTGGGCGAAAGCCTGTATTCCGTCAGCCAGTTCAAGGATTACCTGACCCGCGACGCGGCCAGCATCATTCAGGTGGACGTGGCCCGCATCGGCGGTATCACCCCCTGGCTCAAGGTGGCGCATCTGGCCGAGGCTCATAACGTCTCTGTCTGTCCGCATTTCCTGATGGAGCTGCATGTCAGTCTGGTCACGGCGGTGCCGAATGGCTGGATGCTGGAATATATCCCGCAGCTCGACGCGATCACCGGCTCGCGTCTGGACCTGCGTGAGGGCCGCGCCCATGCGCCGATGACCCCCGGTCTGGGCATCGACTGGGACTGGGACGCCATCACCGCCCGCCGGGTCGAGGGCAGCCACGTCACCATCGATCACAGCACTTGACCCGAAAGAACTCAGGAGATTTCGCCATGACGGATCCGCGCATCGCCACGCTTGAGGGCGTCTATACCAGCGTCATTCACGACGTGCTGCGGGCCATGGGGCGGCGCAACTTCACCCTGCCCTCGCGCATCACGCCCTTGCAGCCCGACACGGTGCTGGCCGGCCCGGCCTTGACCATCGAGGGCCGCATCGACGAGACCGCGGATCCGCACCAGACCCTGCTGGACTGGACCGGCCTGCTGTCGCAGGCTCCCGCCGGCCATATCTGGGTCAGCCAGCCGCATAACCAGCTTGTCGCCCAGATGGGCGAGCTGTCGGCCGAGACGCTGCATCGCAAGGGCGTTCTGGGCTGCGTTCTGGACGGTGGCCTGAGGGACGCGAATTTCATCCTGAAACTGGGGTTTCGCAGCTGGCGGACGTTTCACACGCCGCGCGATGTGGTCGGGCTTTGGCGCCCCACGGCGGTGAACCAGCCGATCATGATCGGCGAATGCCAGGTCCGTCCCGGCGACTGGCTGCATGGCGACCGCGACGGCATGGTGGTGATCCCGGCCGATATTCTCGACGAGGTCATCGCAGCCTCGGTCGAGGCGATGCAGGCCGAAAACCGCGTCCGCACCGCCATCCTTGACGGCACCGACCCGCAGGAAGCCTATCTGCGCTTCGGAAAGTTCTAGCCATGCGGATCGCGGCGCTGGATATCCGGGCCTGCCGGGTCAAGGCCGAGGCGCTTGGCCTTGTGGACGGCCCCGCCGAGGGGCTGGAATTTCTGGTCCATACCCTGCGTACCGAATGCGGGCAGTCTGCCTCGATGTTCGGTTTCGCCGGACGCTCGGCGCTGGGATCGGGGCATCTGGCGGCGGCCTCGCTGCGGCCCTTCGTCGTCGGGCGCGATGCCCGCGAACGCGAAGGGATCTGGCAGGACTGGCGGCGCACCGACCGCTGGTGGCACCACCTGCCGATCTACAGCTACGGGCCCATCGATTGCTGCCTGTGGCTTCTGGCGGCGCAGGCAGCGGAACAGCCGCTCTGGCGCTATCTGGGCGGCCATCGCAACCGGATCAAGACCTATGCCTCGTCGCTGGTGCTGGAAGGACCCGACGCCTATGCCGAGGAGGTGCGCGCCGTGCAGGCGGCGGGGATGCACGGCTACAAGATCCATCCTCCGGGCCGCGATCCGGATCAGGACATCGCCATCCACGAGGCGGTGCGCGCCGCCGCCGGGCCGGATTTCACGCTGATGTCGGACCCGGTGCAGCCCTATGACTTCGATCAGGCGCTGCGACTGGGCCGCGTGCTGGAACGGCTGAACTATGCCTGGCTGGAGGAGCCGCTGCCGGATGAAAATCTTGGCGCGCTGCGCGAGCTGACGCGGCAGCTGGATATCGCGGTCGTCGGCTGCGAGGTGCTGGCCAAGCATCCCTGGTCGGTGGCCGAATGCGTGGCGACGCGGGTGGTCGATGCGGTGCGTGCCGATGTCAGCTGGTCGGGCGGCGTCACCGGCGTTCTGCGCACCGCAGCGCTGGCCGATGCCTTCCACATGAATTGCGAGCTGCATTCGACCATCTTTCACCCGCTGGAGCTGATGAACCTGCATTGCGCGGCGGCGGTCTCGAACAGCGGCATGTTCGAGGTGCTTTGGCCGATGGACCGCTTTGCCTTCGGTCTTGCCGGCGCGCTGCCGGTCACCGGCGGCATCGCCAGCCTGCCCGAGGCGCCCGGCCTTGGCATGGAACTGGACTGGAACCTGATTGAGGAGACGACCATTGCAACGCTCTGACACCGATCCGCGGCTGATGCTGCTGGCTGCGGACGACAGCGTCTATGTGCTGCGCGACCAGATCGCCCAAGGGGAATCCATCACGGTTCAGGGCCGTATGGTGGCGATCCCCCAAGCGCTGGGGCTGGGCCACAAGATCGCCCGCCGGGCGCATCGCCCCGGCGACAAGGTGGTGAAATACGGCGCACCCATCGGCTCGGCCAGCACGGATATCGCGCCGGGCGAGCATGTCCACACCCATAACCTGAAAAGCGACTACACCGCGACGCATACGCTGGAAGCGGCGCGCAGTCAGGCGGAAACCGATCAGGAGATCCAGTCATGATGCGCGGTTGGCAAAGGAATGACGGGCGCAAGGGCATCCGCAATGTCGTGGCCGTGGCCTATCTGGTCGAATGCGCCCATCACGTCGCGCGCCAGATCGCCGGCACCGACCCCGAGGCCGCGCATGTGATCGGCTTCCCCGGCTGCTATCCCAACGATTACGCGCAGCGCATGATGGAGCGGCTTTGCACCCATCCGAATGTCGGCGCGGTACTGCTGGTCAGCCTAGGCTGCGAAAGCTTCAACCGCTACCGGCTGGAACAGGTGGTGCGGGATTCGGGCCGGCCGGTCAAGGTGCTGACGATCCAGAATGACGGCGGCACCCGCGCCACCATCGCCGCGGGCCGCGAATGGGTCGCGGCACAGGCCAGCGAACTGGCCACCCAGCCGACCGTGCCCATGGCCGTGAATGAGCTGGTGGTGGGCACGGTCTGCGGCGGCTCGGACGGGACCAGCGGCATCACCGGAAACCCGGCGACAGGGCTGGCCTTTGACCGGCTGGTGGCCGACGGCGCCACCTGCATCTTCGAGGAAACCGGCGAGTTGATCGGCTGCGAGTCGATCATGGAGGCGCGCGCCGCCACGCCCGAACTGGCCGCCGAGCTGCGCGCCAGCGTCGAAAAGGCCGCGCGCTATTACGCGACGCTGGGATATGGCTCCTTTGCGCCGGGGAATGCCGATGGCGGGCTGTCCACCATCGAGGAAAAGTCGCTGGGCGCCTATATGAAATCCGGCCAGTCGCAGATTTCGGGGCTGATCAAGCCCGGTGACATTCCGCCCCATGGTGGGCTTTACCTGATGGATGTCGTCCCCGATGGCGAGGTGCGCTTCGGCTTTCCGAACATCTCGGACAATGCCGAGATTGTCGAGATGATGGCCTCGGGGGCGCATGTGACACTGTTCGTGACCGGGCGCGGCTCGGTCGTTGGCTCGGCCATCTCGCCGGTCATCAAGATCGCCGCGAACCCGCATATGTATCGCCGCCTTGCCGATGACATGGACATCAATGCCGGCCGGATTCTGGACGGCGGCGCGACGCTGGCCGAGGTGGGCGAGGAAATCTACCGCAAGGTTCTGGCGCTGGCCTCGGGCGAGAAAAGCCGCTCCGAGGATCTCGGGCATCAGGAATTCATCCTGACCTACAAAAGCTTCGAGCCGATCGGCCCGGCCTGTCTGCCGGCGTGATCGGGCATATCATGAAAAGGGAAAACACATGGCACGACTGAACGGCAAGACCGCGCTGGTGACGGCGGCGGCGCAGGGGATCGGACGCGCCAGCGTCCTGGCCATGGTGGCCGAGGGCGCCCGCGTCATCGCCACCGACGTGAACCGCGAGGCGCTGGCCACTCTGGCCGGCGAGGGCATCCAGACCCGCCATCTGGACGTGCGCGACCCGGCCAGCATCGCGGAAGCGGTGGCGGCCTGCCCCGCGCCCGACATCCTGTTCAACTGCGCGGGCGTCGTCGCCAATGGCGCGTTGCTGGATTGCAGCGAAGAGGACTGGGATTTCTCGGTCAGCCTGAACATGACGGCGATGTTTCGCATGTGCCGGGCGTTCCTGCCGGGCATGATCGCCCATGGCGGCGGCTCGATCATCAACATGGCCTCGGTCGCGTCCTCGGTGATCGCGGCGCCGAACCGCTTTGCCTATGGCGCGACCAAGGCGGGCGTCATCGGCATGACCAAATCCATCGCTGCCGATTACGTCACGCGGGGCATTCGCGCCAATGCGATCTGCCCCGGCACGGTCGAAAGCCCCTCGCTGCATGAGCGGCTGCGGGCGACCGGCGATTACGAGGGTGCCAAGGCCGCATTCATCGCGCGCCAGCCCATCGGCCGTGTCGGCAAGGCCGAGGAAATCGCCGCGCTTGTCGTGCATCTGGCGGGCGACGAATCCGCCTATACGACCGGTGGCGTCCATATCATCGACGGCGGCTGGTCCAATACCTGAGGGGGAAATCACATGAAACTGTTGCGACACGGGCCCGAAGGGGCCGAGAAACCCGGCCTGCTGGCCGCTGACGGCAGCATCCGCGACCTGTCGGGCGTGGTCCCAGACATCGCGGGCGATGTGCTGACGGATGCGGGGCTGGCGCGGTTGCGCGGCCTCGACCCGGCGGCGCTGCCGGTGGTAGCGCAGGGCACCCGGCTGGGCGCCTGCGTGGCGGGCACGACCAAGTTCATCTGCATTGGCCTGAACTATGCCGATCACGCCGCCGAAAGCGGCATGGATGTCCCGCCCGAGCCGGTGATCTTCATGAAAGCCAACAGCGCCATCTGCGGCCCGACGGATCCCATCGTCATCCCCCGCGGCTCGGAAAAGACCGATTGGGAGGTCGAGCTGGCCGTCATCATCGGCAAGCGCGCCAAATATGTCACCGAGGACGAGGCCATGGACCATGTCGCCGGTTTCGCGGTGACCAATGACGTCTCTGAACGCGCCTTCCAGACCGAGCGGTCGGGCCAGTGGACCAAGGGCAAAAGCTGCGACTATTTCGGCCAGATCGGGCCCTGGCTGGTCACCCGCGACGAGGTGGCCGACCCGCAGAACCTTGCCATGTGGCTCAAGGTGAACGGCGAAACCATGCAGGACGGCTCGACCCGGACCATGGTTTACGGGGTGCGCCATCTGGTCAGCTATCTGAGCCAGTTCATGACGCTGCATCCGGGCGACATCATCTCGACCGGGACGCCGCCGGGCGTGGGTCTGGGGCAAAAGCCGCCGCGCTATCTGAAGGCCGGCGACGTGGTCGAACTGGGCATCGAGGGGCTGGGCCAGCAGCGCCAGGACGTGATCGCCGACTGAGGACAGCCCCGAAGATGGCGCAAGGCGGGCGCAATGCCCGCCTCGGGCACCGGCCGGCCCCGGTGTGACTTTCCCGAGGGCGGCAGATCAGCGGCGATCGGCGGCGGTATCCGGGCTGGCCGCATTCGGACCGGCGGGGCGTGCCGGTGCGGGATCCGCAGGCGCATGGGCGCCGCCACCGGTCAGCGCCGGGTCGAACAGATCCTCGATGAACAGGCTCAGCAGCTGGTGACGGTTGGCCACGCCCGCCTTGCGATAGACCGCCGCCGTCTGCGCCTTGATCGTCCCTTCGGAGGTGCCGCGCAGGACGGCGATCTCGGCGACCGACATGCCCTTGATCGCAAACAGCGCCACGTCGCGCTCGGCCGGGGACAGGGTCCATTCGTCGAAACGCTGCTGCACCAGCTCCATGAGGGCGGTCGAGGCGCGGCGCAGCTTGTCCTCGGCCAGGCGGCGCTGGCGTATGGTCAGCGACAAAAGCCGCGCCCCCAGCACCAAGCCCGCGATCAGCCCCAGCGAGGCCCCAATCTGCAGGTATTCGACATATTGCCAGGCCGGAGGCTGATAGGAAATGCCAAGGACCGAGGCGAGAATATCCGACATCAGGTAAAGCGCGCAAAGCGCCTGCAGCGCCAGAATGGCCAGGATCGGCGCGGATCTCAGCATTGCGCGGCCCTGGTTCGCGGCATCAGTCGTCCCCATCCTCGCCGTCGCTGTCGCTGCCGCTGCCGCTATCACTTCCGCTACCGCTGTCACTGTCGCTGTCGTCGTCGCTATCGCTGCCGCTGCCGCTGTTGCCGCCACTGTCGTCGCTGTCATCATCGCTGTCATCGTCATCGTCGTCATCATCATCGTCGCCATTGCCCTTGCCGCTGCTATCATCCGAATTTCCGGCTGTGCCTGCCTGTCCCGGACTGGACAGGGTCGGCGCCGAAACCGCGGCGGATCCCCCCGACCCGCGGCGCACCAGATCGCGCAGCAGTTCGCCGTTGCGCGGATCGATGACGATCTCGCGCTCGTGGCCGGGCAGGGTGCCGGTCACGATCATCTTGCCCAGAAGGCTGCGCCGCACCTCGATCTGGCGGTATCCCTGTTCGGCAAGTTGCCGGGCCACCTGACGCGCATAATCGGGTGCGGCATGAGCCGCACCCGCAAGGCAAAACATCATTGGCAGAGCGTGCAGATACAGACGTAACTTCATACGGCCTCCGAAGCGCGACGCGTCCGGCATCATAGCACGGCCGGCGGGGGTCTGTCAGACCCGGCCGTCCCCCTCAATCGTCACCGCCCCGGCCCCGACCCCGGCCCCGACCGCTGTCATCGTCGTCGCTGTCGTCATCGGCGCTGTCATCGTCATCGCTGTCATCGTCATCGCTGCCGCCACGGCCATGGCCGCTGTCGTCATCGTCATCATCGCTGTCGTCGCTGTCATCATCGTCACTGTCGTCACTGTCATCATCGTCACTGTCGTCACTGTCATCATCGTCACTGTCGTCACTGTCATCATCACTGTCATCCGCGCGTCCGCGATCGTCCGAGTTGCGGTCCCGGACACGTCCCGGCGCGCCGGGGTGGCGCTCCATTTCCTGCTTCACCACCGCGCCGGTCGAAAGGTCATAGGTGATTTCAAGCTCATGCGCGCCGCGCCAGGCTTCGACCTTCATCAGGCCGTCTTCGCGGGTGATCTCGATATTCCGAAAGCCCTGCCGGGTCAGGTCGCGGGCGATACGATCTGCATCGACCTGGGCCTGCGCCTGGGCAAGTGACGGCCCCAGGACCAGCAGCGCCGCGGCAAGATGGATATGTCTGCGCATTCGGGTTTCCTCCTGATGGTGTTGCGCCGGATCGCCCGGCCTGGAACCAGCCAAGCGCCGAAACCGCCCGCTGGCCATTGCACCCAAGGCAGATGGGCGGCAAATAAACCGAAGTTTATGCCACCCGGATTGCGCTGGTCCCGATCCCGCGCATGTGAGCGGCGGGCAGACGATCGTGCTTGACAGTTGAGAATGCGTTGCATTTACATGATGCAGGAAACAACGTGAAGGAAAGGGCTGGGATGGCACGGGCAATGGCGCGTCTGGTGATGGCGGCGGCGGGCTGCACGCTGAGTGTTGGCGCGGCCCTTGCCGATGACGGGCGGCTGAAAGTCGTCACCACCTTCACCGTGCTGGCCGACATGGCGCGCCATGTCGCGGGCGATGCGGCCGATGTCGTCTCGATCACCAAGCCCGGCGCCGAGATTCACGGCTATGAGCCGACGCCGCGCGACATCGCCGGCGCGCAGGATGCCGACCTGATCCTGCGCAACGGGCTGAACCTGGAACAATGGTTCGAGCAGTTCCTTGGCAATCTCGAGGGCGTGCCCTCGGCCACGCTCAGCGACGGCATCGCGCCCATCGCGATCGCGGGCGGCAGCTATGAGGGCAAGCCCAATCCCCATGCCTGGATGGGTGCCGATAATGCCATGATCTATATCGACAATATCGCCAAGGCGCTGTCCGAGCACGACCCCGCCAACGCCCCGGCCTATGCCGCCAATGCCGAAACCTACAAGCAGGAACTGCGCGCGGCGCTCGAACCGCTGCGCCAGCAGATCACCGCGATCCCCGAGGATCAGCGCTGGCTGGTGACCTGCGAGGGCGCCTTCAGCTATCTGGCGCGCGATTACGGCATGCGCGAGCTGTATCTTTGGCCGATCAATGCCGACCAGATGGGCACGCCCAAACAGGTGCGCACGGTGATCGACGGCGTGCGCGACCACCAGATCCCGGTGGTTTTCTGCGAAAGCACGGTCAATACTGCCCCGGCCGAACAGGTCGCGCGCGAAACCGGCGCCCATTACGGCGGTGTCCTTTACGTGGACAGCCTGTCCGAGCCGGACGGCCCCGTGCCCAGCTATCTGGACCTGCTGCGGGTCACCTCGCAGACCGTGGCCGAGGGGCTGCAGGCGGGCATGGACTAGGCCGTGGGCGGCAGAAAGACCACAGGATGAGACAGGACAGCATGACCGCGACGCCACCCGCCACAGAAGCTGACCCCGGCGGCGGCATCCTCGCGCGCGACGTGACTGTCACCTATCGCAGCGGGCTGACCGCGCTGCGCCATGCCAGCTTTCAGATCCCGCGCGGCACCGTGACCGCGCTGGTGGGCGTCAACGGCGCCGGAAAATCCACGCTGTTCAAGGCGATCATGGGCTTTGTTCCACTGGCCGGGGGCGAAATCCGGCTTTTGGGCATGTCCGTGCGCGAGGCATTGCGCCAAAGCCTTGTCGCCTATGTCCCCCAAGCCGAGGAGGTCGACTGGTCCTTCCCGGTGCTGGTCGAGGACGTGGTGATGATGGGCCGCTATGGCCATATGGGGTTTTTGCGCCGCCCCTCTGCCGCCGACCGGGCGGCGGTCGAGGCGGCGCTGGCCCGCGTCGGCATGCAGGACTATCGCCAGCGTCAGATCGGCGAATTGTCGGGCGGGCAGAAAAAGCGCGTCTTTCTGGCCCGTGCGCTGGCGCAGGACGGCCGCGTCATCCTGCTGGACGAGCCCTTCACCGGCGTCGACGTCAAGACCGAGGAACAGATCGTCACCCTGTTGGGCGAATTGCGGGCCGAGGGGCGGGTGATGCTGGTCTCGACCCATAACCTTGGCTCGGTGCCGGAATTCTGCGACCGGGTGGTGCTGGTCAAGGGCACCGTGCTGGCCTATGGCCCGACCGAGACCACCTTCACCCGCGACAATCTCGAGGCGGCCTTCGGCGGCGTTCTGCGCCACTTTACCCTCAGCGGGCAGGCGTTGCATGACGATGACGACCCGCGCCGCATCACCATCATCAGCGATGACGAACGTCCGCTGGTGCAATATGGCGACCAGACCCACACCGCGGGGCGCGGCGAATGAGCCTGCTGCTCGAGCCCTTTGGCTATAATTACATGGTGAACGCGATGTGGGTCTCGGCGCTGGTGGGCGGGGTCTGCGCGTTTCTTTCCGCCTATCTGATGCTCAAGGGCTGGTCGCTGATCGGGGACGCGCTGTCGCATTCGGTCGTGCCGGGGGTGGCGGGCGCCTATATGCTGGGTCTGCCTTTCGCGCTGGGGGCGTTCCTGTCGGGGGGGCTGGCAGCGGCGGCGATGCTGTTTCTGTCCGACCGCTCGGGGCTGAAACCCGATGTGGTGATCGGGCTGATCTTTTCGGCCTTTTTCGGGCTGGGGCTGTTCATGGTCTCGGTCAACCCGATGGCGATTTCGGTCCAGACCATCACCATGGGCAATATTCTGGCCATCACGCCTGAGGACACGCTGCAACTGGCGATCATCGGTTTCGTGTCGCTGGCGGTGCTGCTGGCGAAATGGAAGGATCTGATGGTGGTCTTTTTCGACGAAAGCCATGCGCGTTCGGTCGGGCTGCGGCCGGGGCTGCTGAAGGGGGTGTTTTTCGTCCTGCTGTCGGCCTGCGTGGTCGCGGCCATGCAGACGGTCGGCGCGTTTCTGGTCATCGCCATGGTGGTGACGCCGGGCGCGACCGCCTATCTGCTCTGCGACCGTTTCCCGCGCCTGATCGCGACATCGGTCGCCATCGGGGCGGGGACCAGCTTTACCGGCGCCTATTTCAGCTATTTCCTGGACGGAGCCACCGGCGGTATCATCGTCTGCCTGCAAACGCTGGTCTTTCTGGCGGCCTTTGTCTGGGCGCCAAAACATGGCCTTCTGGCCGCGCGCCGCAAGGCCGCCGCCGCGCTGAGTGGGACCGCGCCATGATCCTGCTTGAGCCGTTTCAATTCGCCTTCATGCAAAAGGCCTTTCTGATCTCGGCCATGGTGGCGGTGCCGACGGCGCTTTTGTCCTGCTTTCTGGTGCTGAAGGGCTGGGCGTTGATGGGCGATGCGGTCAGCCATGCCGTGCTGCCGGGCATCGTTCTGGCCTATGTGGCGGGGTTTCCGCTGATCCTTGGCGCCTTCGCGGCCGGGATGGTGACGGCCTTGGCGACCGGCTATCTGGCGCAGAACAGCCGGGTCAAGCAAGATACCGTGATGGGCGTGGTGTTTTCGGGCATGTTCGGGCTGGGGATCGTGCTTTACACGGCGATCACCTCGGACATCCATCTGGATCATGTGCTGTTTGGCAATATGCTGGGCGTGCAGGCGCATGACCTGTGGACCGCCGGGCTGATCGCCGCCGTGGTCTCGGGCGTGCTGCTGCTCAGTTGGAAAGACCTGATGCTGCATGCCTTCGACCCGGCGCAGGCGCGGGCCTCGGGGCTGCGGGTGGGCTTGCTGCATTACGGGCTGCTGACGGCCTTGTCGCTGACCATCGTCGCCACGCTCAGCGCCACGGGACTGATCCTTGCCGTGGGGCTTTTGATCGCGCCCGGCGCGATCGCATTCCTGCTGGTGCGCAGCTTTGGCCAGATGCTGGCGGTCGCGGTCGTGGTCTGTCTGGGCGCCATGCTGACCGGGGTCTATCTGAGCTATTTTCTGGACAGCGCCCCTGCCCCCACCATCATCCTTGTGCTGACGGCGATCTTTATCGCGGCCTTCCTGCGCCGCCTTGCGCGGGTCCGGCGCGCCGCCATCTGACACCGGGACAAGATGTCCCAGCCAGCCCGGCTTGGCCTGCGCCAAAATCCAGAGTAGTAGACTCAGGAAAAATAATCCGGTCCCGCGATGACGTTCCGATTTGCCAGCCTTGGCCTTGCCGCGATCCTTGCCCTGCCCGCGCTGGCGCAGGATCTGGACGACCGCCATCTGCCCGTTCTGCCCCGCACCGCCAAGGAACAGGCCCGCATCAGCGCCGTCACCGCCCCGGCCACCGATTTCACCGCACCCGAGAAATTCGAGACCAAGCCCGGCGGTGCCGCGACGGTGCGGGCGCGCGACAGCTCGGACGCATTTTCGCTGTCCTCGGCCAATATGCCCTTCGCGCGCGAGATGGATTTCAAGCTGGGGAACGGGCTTTTCCGCAAGACATGGGTCGCCGCGCCCTCGTCGACCAAGGGCTCGGACGGGCTGGGGCCGCTTTACAATGCGCGCGGCTGTCAGGACTGCCACCTCAAGGACGGGCGCGGCCATGTGCCCGAACCCGAAGGCTCGGCGGTGTCGATGTTCCTGCGCCTGTCGATCCCTGGCGGCGAGGCCCCCGGCGACATCAAGGAATGGCTGGCCACCCAGCCCGAGCCGACCTATGGCGGGCAATTGCAGGATTTCGCCTCGAACGGCCTGCCGCCCGAGGGGCGCATGGTCATCACCTATCAGGACCGGCCCGAAACTCTGGGCGACGGCACCGTGGTCACCTTGCGCAAGCCCGTCTATTCGGTCGCGGATCCCGGCTATGGGCCGCTGCATGACCAGATCATGCTGTCGCCGCGCGTGGCGCCGCAGATGATCGGCCTTGGCCTTCTGGAGGCGATCCCCGCCGCCGATATCCTTGCCCATGCCGATCCCGACGACGCGGATGGCGACGGCATATCGGGCCGCGCCAGCATCGTGCCTTCGGCTGAATTCGGCGTGCCGATGCTGGGCCGCTTTGGCCTGAAAGGTGGTGCGCCGACGGTCAAGGAACAATCCGCCGGGGCGTTTTCGGGCGATATGGGCCTGTCGACGCCGCTGAACCCCGATCCGCATGGCGAATGCCGCGACGCGCAGGCGGACTGCCGCGCGGCCCCCGTGGGGCAGGAACCCGGCAGCCGCGACGGGCTTGAGGTGGACGCGAAAAGCCTTGATCTGGTGGCCTTCTATTCCCGCAATCTGGCCGTGCCCGAACGCCGTCGCCTTGATGATCCGCAGGTCCTGCGCGGCAAGGAACTGTTCTATCAGGCCGGCTGCCCCGCCTGCCATGTGCCGAAATTCGTCACCCATCGCCTGAAAGACCAGCCCGAGCAGAGCTTTCAGCTGATCTGGCCCTATTCCGACCTGTTGCTGCATGACATGGGGCCGGGGCTGGCGGATGGTCGCCCCGAAGGTCGCGCCTCGGGCAGCGAATGGCGCACCGCGCCGCTTTGGGGGATCGGCCTGACCCAGACCGTCTCGGGCCATACCGAGTTGCTTCACGACGGCCGCGCCCGTAACCTGACCGAGGCGATCCTGTGGCATGGCGGCGAGGCGCAAGCCGCCCGCGACAGCTTTGCCGGCATGACGAAAGCCGACCGCGACGCGATCCTTGAGTTTCTGGAAAGTCTTTGATGGGACTGAAAAATCTTGCCATGGCCGTGGCGCTGCTGCTGGCTTCGCCCGCCCATGCCGATGTGGCAGGGGCGATAAATAACCGCATCCTGCCCGATCTGGGGGCATTCCGCGACGCGACCCGGACATTGGCCGAGACCGCCGCCGAAACCTGCGCGCCCGAGACGCTGCGCCCCGTCTGGAACGCGGCCTTTGATGCGTGGCTGCCGGTCAGCTTCCTGCGCCTTGGCCCGGCCGAGGATGAGGGCCGCATCCTTGCCATCGCCTTCTGGCCCGATCCCAAGGGCATCGGCGCCCGCCAGCAACGCCAGTTGCTGCAAAGCCAGGACGCGGTGGTCGGCGATCCGGCGGGCTTTGCCGAACGCTCGGTCGCGCTGCGCGGGTTCTTTGCGCTGGAACGCCTGCTTTACCCCACTGAGCCGCTGACCGGCGATTACCCCTGCGCGCTGATCCGCGCCACCGCCGCCGATCTGGCGCGCATGGCCGCCGAGATCGATCAGGGCTGGCGCGACGGCTTCGCCCAGACCCTGCTGAGCGCGGGCCAGCCCGGCAACAGCCTCTATCTGACCGAGGCCGAGGCCAAACAGGCACTTTATACCCAGCTGATGACCGGCTTTGAATTCACCGCCGACCAGCGGCTGGGCCGGCCGCTTGGCACGTTCGAGCGCCCGCGCCCGGAACGGGCCGAGGCCCGCGCATCCGCCCGCTCGCTGCGTAATGTCGAATTGTCGCTGCAATCCCTGCTGGCATTTGGCGAGGCGCTGGCCGGCCCGCTGCCCGAAACCCGCGCCGATGTCGCGCAGGCCCTGACGGCTGCGGCGGCCCTGAAGGACCCCGATTTTTCCGGCTTCGCCCAGCCTCAGGGCCATGTCCGCGCCGAGGCCTTGCTGGGGCTGGTGCGGACCGCACAGGACAGTGCCGGTGCCGAGGCTGGCGCGGCGCTTGGTGTCGAGGTCGGCTTCAATTCGGCGGATGGCGACTGAGATGGCGACACGGCGCGGTTTTCTGGCCTCATTCGCGGCGGCGCTGACAGTGCCCCGGCTCAGCTGGGCCGATGCCGGCAATCCGGGCTTTCTGGCGGCGGCGAAACAGGGCGACGGCTTTATCCTGTGCGGTCTTGCCCCGGACGGACAAATCGTCTTTCGCATCCCCCTGCCCGCGCGCGGCCATGCCGCCGCCGCACATCCGATCCGCCCCGAGGCCGTGGGTTTTGCCCGCCGCCCCGGCACCTTTGCGCTGGTCATCGACTGCGCGCGGGGCGAGATTGCCCACCGCCTGACCCCGCCCGAAGGCCGCCAGTTCAACGGCCATGGCGCATTCTCGGCAGATGGCCTGCTGCTTTACAACTCCGAGGTGGTGGCCGAAACCAGCGAGGGCCGCATCGGGGTCTGGGACGCCGCGCGGGGCTATGCCCGCATCGACGAATGGCCCAGCCACGGCATCGGCCCGCATGAGCTGCGCCGCATGGGCGACGGCACGCTGGTCGTGGCCAATGGCGGCATCCAGACCGACCCGGCCGACCGGCGCAAGCTGAACCTTGACACGATGCGCCCGAACCTGACCTATCTTTCGCCCGAGGGCGCGCTGCTGGATCAGGTGACGCTGCATCCCGACCTGCATCAGGCCTCGATCCGGCATCTGGCGCTTGGCGCCGATGGCACGGTCGCCTGCGCCCTGCAATGGGAAGGGGACCCCGCCGAGGCCGTGCCGCTGCTGGCGCTGCACCGGCGCGACCACCCGGTCGTCATGTGCCCGACCCCCGAAAACGAGGCATGGGCGATGAAGGGCTATGCCGGCTCGATCGCGCTTGGCGGGGATCGGATCGCCCTGACCTCACCCCCCGGTGGCGTGGTGCAGGTCTTTGATACGGCAGGGAATTTCATCGAAACCATCCGGCGCACGGATGCCTCGGGCGTCGCGCCCCTGGCGGATGGGCTGATGGTCACGGACGGGACCGGTGCGATCAGCCGCCTTGGCCCGGATGGGCTGGTGCCGCTGCAACGCCACGATCTGGCCTGGGACAACCATCTGGTGGCGCTGGGGTGAAAAGGGGGCGGTCGCCCGCCCCCGTAGGGACTTACTGGAAGACCGCGTCCGGATTATCCAGCGAATCCGAGCCCTCGAATTCGATCTTGTCGCCACCGACCACCGCGACCGCGCGCTGGATCGAGGCAGTCTGCGTGACCAGCGCATTGACCGCGTCCATGATCAGCTTTTCGCCCTCTTTGTTGCCCGGTGCCAGCATCTGGTCATAGGCGAAACCGCCATCGGCCGCCGCTTTCAGCGCCGCGAGCTTGGCCACGGAATCGTCCAGCTCGGCTTTCAGCTGCGTGTCCACCGCCGCATCGCCCGAGGCGACCAGTTCCGACAGCGACGGGCCGGAGACGACCGAGCCGTCGGGCCGGGTATAGCTGCCCAGATAGACGTTCCGGATACCCAGACCGTCATAATAATGGCTGTTCTGGGTGTTGTCCGAGAAGCAGTCATGCTCTTCCTCGGGGTCGTTCAGCATCAGGCCCAGCTTCATCCGCTCACCCGCCTGCTCGCCGTAAGACAGGCTGCCCATGCCGGTCAGCATGGCCTGCACGCCCTTGGCCGGGTCCTCGGTCACGGCGGCGCGGGCGGCGCCGCCTTCGGCCCAGTTCGCGGACATTTCCTGCAGATCGGCGACCAGCAGATCGGTCGCGGCCTTGAGATAGGCGGCGCGGCGGTCGCAATTGCCACCGGTGCAGCCCTCGCCCTGAATATAGTCGGTATGGGGCCGCGCCCCGGCGCCGGGTTCGGTGCCGTTCAGATCCTGCCCCCAAAGCAGGAACTCCACGGCGTGATAGCCTGAGGCGACGTTTGCCTCGATCCCGTCGGCCTCGTGCAGGCTGCGGATGGTGTCGGCGCTGATGGTGGCGGCGTCCACCTCGGTCGCGCCGATCTTGAAGGCCGGGGTCGCGACCACGTTCAGGGTCGAGAGCGGGTTTTCCTCGGACGGGCCGCCATAGGCGTTGTTGTCGACGTAATCGATCAGCCCTTCGTCCAGCGGCCAGGCGTTCACCTTGCCCTCCCAGTCATCGACGATGGGGTTACCGAAACGAAAGACCTCGGTCTGTTGATAGGGCACACGCGACGCGAGCCAGGCCGTGCGCGCGGCTTTCAGCGTCTCGTCCGAGGGCGCGGCGATCAGCGCGTCCACAGCGGTTTGCAGCGCCTGCGCGCTGGTCAGGCTGTCGGCATAGCCGGCGGCGGCGATATCGGCATAGGTCTTGACGACATCGGCCTTTTCCACGGCCAGCGCGGGGCTTGCCAGCAGGGTGCCGGTCAGCAAAAGGGCGGTCAGGGTCGGTTTCATGGCAGGGCCTCTTGGGTCAGGGACAGCGGGAAAAGACCGCTGCGGCCCGCGCCACGCAGCGGCGATCCGCCCGCAGGAAGATGTCCGAGTTTTCTTATCGGAAATAAGATTTGTCAACGACTTCCTGTGCCGCGGCCCGTCTGCGGCGGGCTTATGCCGGCACGCCCCACCAGTGCCGGGTGCGCTCGCAGTGATGGGCGATGGCGGCGACGGCGGCACCCCCATCGCGGCGCTCCAGGGCCGAGATGATGGCCAGATGTTCCTGCATGGCGGATTTGATCCGCTCCTGCACGAATGGCCGCACGCGCTGGAAGATCGCCATGCGGACGCGGTTCGCCTCATAGGCGGCGCGCAGAAGCGGGTTGCCCAGACCGTCGGCCAGATAGTCATGCAGCGACAGGTCGATGCCGATGGCGCGGGAGGACAGTTCTGGCTCGCCCTGCCCCATCGTCTCGGCCAGCAGCGCCTGATGGCTGGCGCGCAGATCCGACAGCCCGTCCAGCACACCGGCCGCAATGCGCCGCCGCGCGCCTTCCTGATCCAGCACCATGCGCGCATCCAGCGTGTCGCGGATGGTGTCGGGGCGCGCCTCAAGCACCTGCACGCCGCGCTTGGGGATGATGTCCAGCCAGCCCGAGGCCCCGGCATGGCGCACCGCCTCGCGCACGGCGGCCAGCGGATAGCCAAGGATCCCGACCATCTGCGGCATGGACAGGAACTGACCGGCGCGCAGGTCCCCGCGCCGCAATGCCTCGGTCAACGACAGCTGTGCCCGGGTATTCAGCATCTTGTCTTCGGACATGGCAATCCTTTCCTCGCCCCCATCAGATACCATTGCCGGCCTTCGCATTTTCAAGAAATCGGATAAGGTGTTTTCTGAAATGACGAGTATGCGATTAAGCAACATTCTGACTAACATTTCAGATGAAAGACCAGAAGGCCGGCGCGGTCAAGATGATGGCGGATCGGCACCAACCCAACAGAATGAGGTTTGCGATGGCACATCCGCCGCAAGGGGCGCAGGACGGCGCGCTTTATAACGAGGATCTGGCCCCCATTCCCGCCGAGAAGCGGCAATGGGGCGCCTTCGAGATCTTCAACGTCTGGAACAATGATATTCAAAGCCTGTTCGGCTATTCGCTGGCGGCGTCGCTGTTCATCACCTATGGGCTGAACGGCTGGGCGGTCTTTGCGGCCATCGTGCTGGCCGGGTTCTTTGTCATGGTTCTGGTGAACCTGACCGGGCGGCCCTCGGTCCGTTACGGGGTGCCCTATCCGGTGATGGCGCGGGCCTCGATGGGGGTTTACGGCGCCAAGTTCCCGGCGCTGGTGCGCGGCTTCGTCGCCATCTTCTGGTATGGGGTGCAGACCTATTTCGCCTCGACCGCGGTGGCGCTTTTGCTGAACACGCTTCTGGGCATCGAGGGCGGGGCGACATTTCTGGGCATGACCGGCATCGACTGGCTGTCCTATGTCATCGTCTGCGTCTTTCAGGTCGGGCTGTTCATGATGGGCATCGAATGGGTCGGGCGCTTCCTGAACTGGGCCGGGCCTTTCGTCTATGCGGTGATGATCGCGCTGATGCTGATGATCTGGTGGCAGGCCGGTAACGGCATCTTTGCCGCGCTGGGATCGATCTTCGAGGGCTCGGATGCGACCGATCCGCGCGGGCCGGTCGTGGCATTCGTCACCGTCATGGGCACGATGATCGCCTATTTCGCCGCCGTGGTGATCAATTTCGGTGACTTCTCGCGCTTCGTGAAGGACGAGACCGCGATGCGAAAGGGCAATTTCTGGGGGCTGCCGGTCTCGATCGCGCTGTTCTCGTTCATCGCGCTGTTCGTGACGGCGGGGACGGTGGTGCTGTTTGGCGAAAAGCTGGTGAACCCGGCTGATATCGTGGCGCGGGTGGACAATACCGCGCTGACGCTGATTGCGGCGGTGACCTTCTTTGCCGCGACGGTCGGCATCAATCTGGTCGCGAATTTCATCCCGCCGGCCTATGACATCGCGAACCTTGCCCCCGACCGCATCTCGGCCAGGACGGGCGGGCTGATCACCGCCGGCATCGCCTTCTTTATCGGCGCGCTCTGGGTCTCGTTCATCTCGAATGTCGGGATCGCGGCCTTTGTTGACACGCTGGGCGCGGTTCTGGCGCCGCTTTACGGGATTCTGGTCGCCGATTACTATCTGGTCCGCCGCCAGAAGATCGACCTGAACGCGCTCTTCAGCGCCGATCCCAAGGGGCCCTATTACTATGAGGGCGGCTGGAACAAAAAGGCGATCATGGCCTTTGCCTGCGCCGCCGTCTTTTCGGTCGCGACGGTCTGGGTGCCGGCCTTGGCCAGCCTCTCGGGCTTTGGCTGGGTCATCGGCGCGGTACTGGGCGGGGGCTTCCACGTCATGCTGATGCGCGGCGCGGCCGGTCAGACCCGCACCGCCTGAACGCCAGAGATTTTGCAGCGGCCCCGCCCTGGCGGGGCCGTTTTCATATCCGGGCAACATCTGTCTTGATCAATCTAACATGTAACATGTAAGACTTGGCGTAATGGAGGCGACATGCGACGAATCCTGCCCATTCCGCCGATCAAAAGCGTGGCCGATCAGGTCCGCGACGGGCTGCGCGCCGCGATCATCGACGGGCAGTTCGCCATGGGCGAAAACATCTCGGAAGAGCGGCTGACGGCGCTGTTCGGGGTCAGCCGCTCGCCGATCCGCGATGCCCTGAACGCGCTGAAATTCGCCGGACTGGTCGAGATCGTGCCCAAGCGCGGCAGTTTCGTCTTTCTGCCCGGCGATGCCGAGGTCGCAGACCTTTGCGCCTTCCGCCTGATGATGGAGCGCGAGGCGGCGACGCTCGCGATGGCCGCCGCGCCCGATCTGCTGGTTGCGCGCCTCAAGGCGATCTGCGCGCGCATGGCCCGGGCCGAGGAAGACAGCGATCACGCCGATTACGCCCATGCCGACACCGCCTATCATGCGGCGTTCTTCGAGTTCTGCGGCAACCCTCTGGTCTGCGATGCCTATGCGCTGGCCGATGCCCGCATCGCCACGCTGCGCACGGCGCTGACCGCGCCCTCGGACCGCCACCGCGCCGACAGTTTCCGCGAACATCTGGCGATGGCCGAACAGCTGGGCCGCGGCGATCTGGACGGGTTCCGGGCCACGCTGTCGGAACATATCAACCGCACCCGCCGCATCGCCACCCGGGAACTGCAGAGGTTCAAGACCAAGGCCGACGCGGCTGCCGCGCGATAATGGACATGCCCGCCGTCAGGGATGCGGCGGGGTTTTGCTGACAGAAAGGACGCAGATGGGCGGATCGCAAGGAATCTCCGACAGACACGCATGCAAGGCCGCGCTGGCCCGGCGGTTCGACAAGGCCGCCTGGCTGGAGGGGGCGGATATTCCCGCGCGCAACCTTCATGACGCAGGCTATCTGCCCCCCACCCCGCCCCTTGGCGTGGTGCGCCCGAACGACCCGCAGGGCTTTGCCGATGCCATGGCGATCTGCGCCAGCCACGGCGTCCCGGTGGTGCCGCAGGCCGGGCTGACCGGACTTGCCGGCGGCGCGCAGCCCATCGCCGGCGCGGTCGCCATCTCGTTCGAGCGCTTTTCGGGGATCGAGGAAATCGACCCGGCCTCGGCCACAATGACCGTGCGCGCGGGCACCCCCCTTGAGGTGGTCCAGCGCGCCGCCGATGAGGCGGGGTTCTTCATCCCGCTGGATCTGGGCGCGCGCGGCTCTTGCCTGATCGGCGGCAATCTGGGCACCAATGCCGGCGGCAACCGCGTCATCCGTTACGGCATGGCGCGCGAGATGGTGCTGGGGCTGGAATATGTCCTGCCCGACGGCACGCTGGTCACCGGACTGAACAAGATGATCAAGAACAACGCGGGCTATGACCTGAAACAGCTGTTCATGGGCTCCGAGGGCACCTTGGGCATGATCACCCGCGCCGTCCTGCGGCTTTATCCCAAGCCCGGCTGCACCTGCGCCGCGATCTGCGGCCTTGCCCGCTATGACGATGTGCTGGCCCTGCTGGGCGCGGCACGGCGCGGGCTGGGGCCGATGTTGTCTGCATTCGAGGTGATGTGGGCGGATTACTGGCACGAGGCCACTGTCACCGTGCCGAATGTCCGCCGCCCGATCACCGGCGATCACGCCTTTTACGTGCTGGTCGAGATGCAGGGGATGGAGGCCGAACTGGACGCGCCGCGCTTTGAAGCCTGGCTTGAGACGCAGTTCGAGGCCGGGCTGATCGAGGATGCGGCGATTGCGCAAAGCATGGCGGATGTCGCGGCCTTCTGGCGCACCCGCGATGCGGCGGGGGAATTCGTCACCTTTCTGGGGCGGCATTCCTCATTCGATATCGGCCTGCCGGTGGGGGTGATGGACCAGTTCGCGCAAGAATGCCGGGCGGCGCTCTCGAAGGCGCTGCCGGGCTGCCTTTCGGTCTATTACGGCCATATCGGCGACGGCAACATGCATATCGTGGCGCTGATGCCGGGCGCCGCAGAGCAGCCCGGCAAGGCCATTTCCGAAATTGTCTATCGCACGGTCAAGGCGCATGGCGGCACCATCTCGGCCGAGCATGGCATCGGGTTGGTCAAGAAACCCTATCTGGCCCTCAGCCGGTCCAAGGGCGAACTGGCCTTGATGCGGCGGCTGAAACGCGCGCTGGACCCGCAGGGGCTGCTGAACCCCGGCAAGGTCATCGATCTGGAGGAGGCCCCATGAACAGGCTGAAAGCCCGGCTGGCCGCCGGTGAAACCGTCAAGGCGGCCTGGGCCGAGCTTGCCAGCCCCGATGCCGCCGAAATCATGGTCCGCCATGGCTGGGAGGTCATCGTCATCGACGGTGAACACGGCGTCGGCGGGCTTGAGGACTGGGTCACTGTTGCCCGCGCCATCGAGGCAGCGGGGGGCGAGGTGGTGCTGCGCGTGCCCGAAGGCTCGGACGCGCTGCTCAAACGGGTGCTGGACCGGGGGTTTCGCTCGATCATCGTGCCGATGGTGAATTCGGCGCGGGACGCGGCCTCCATCGCGGGCGCATGCCGCTATCCGCCTTTGGGCCGGCGCGGCTATGCGGCGCCGGTGGTGCGGGGGTCGGGTTTCGGCACCGTGCCCGGCTATGGGACCGGCGCGGCCGCCGAAGATCTGCTGCTGATCGTGCAATGCGAACATGCGGATGCCGTCGCCGATATCGCGGCGCTGGCCGGGACGGATGGCGTCGACATGGTCTTTATCGGGCCCAATGACCTTGCCGGATCGATGGGATTGCTGGAACAGCTTGAGGCCCCCGCCCTGCACGCGGCTTTCGCGCAGGTCGAGGCGGCGACACGGGCGGCGGGCAAATGGCTGGGCACGATCACCGGGCCGGGCCGCAGCTGGGCGGACCTGACCGCAAAGGGTTACGGGCTGGTTGTCGGCCCGAATGATGTCTCGTTCCTGATCGCGGGCGCCCGCGCTGCCGCAGCCGAGGCGAGCAAGGGCTGATCATTTCGCTGCGGGCCGGGTCTCGGCCCGCAGCGGACAGGGATCATTCGCCGTGGGGAACCCAGATGTTCTTGACCTGCGTGGCGCGGGTCAGGAACTGCCGGCCCTGCCCTTGCGCCGTTGTCCAGTCGCGGGCCGCGCCATCCTCGCACCAGGTCTGTTTCAGGTTCCCGGCGGAGGCCGCCTCGGCCATCGCCGCGCCGGCTGCGGTGCCGAAGTACCAAAGCGCATCGACATCATCATGTTCGGCCAGCGTTTTCGCCAGCGGATCGCGCTCGCCGGTGACGATATTGACCACGCCGCCCGGCACGTCCGAGGTGTCGATGACCTGATAAAGATCGGTCGCCGCCAAGGGATGCGTCTGCGAGGGCAGCGCCACGACGCGGTTGCCCATCGCGATCGCCGGCAAGACCAGCGACACGAAACCCAAAAGCGGATAGGCATTCGGGCAGGCGATGCCCATGACGCCAAGCGGCTCGTTCATCGCCAGTGTCACATGCGCGGACTTGGTCTGATGCACGGCGCCGTCGAACTTGTCGGCCTGCGCCGCATACCAGAAGATGCGACGGATCGAGATCTCGACCTCGGTTTTCGCGGCAGAACCGCTGTGACCGAATGATTTCAGCCGCCCGGTGAATTCCTCGGCGCGGGCAGAGAGGTTCTCGGCCAGATAATACAGCACCTGCGCGCGGTTATGCCCGGTCTGCACCCCCCATCCCGTCGCCTTATGCGCGGCCTCGACGGCGTTGCGGATATCCTTGCGGTTGCCCAGACCGGCCAGCCCGACCGGCCCCTTGGCGCCCGCGACGGCATAGGAATAGCCGCTGTCGGGCCGCGCCTGTTTGCCGCCGATATACAGTTTCGCGGTGCGGTCGATGGCGCTGGCGGCCATGCCCTCGACCGGGGTGGCGACGGGCGCGGGCGGCGCGGTTTCCGGCTTCTTCGCACGCGGCGCGGGGTGGCGTAGATAGGCGCTCATGCCCTCGCGCCCGCCCTCGCGGCCAAAGCCGCTTTCGCGATAGCCGCCGAACCCGGCACCGGCGTCAAAGAGGTTGGCCGAGTTGATCCAGATGACCCCGGCCTTGATCTTTGCCGCGATATCGATGGCCAGATTGATGTTTTCCGACCAGACCGAGCCGGCCAGCCCGTAGCGGGTGTTGTTGGCCAGCGCCACGGCGTCCTCGGGGGTGCGGAACGGGGTCAGCGTGACCACCGGGCCAAAGACTTCCTCGGTCGCAAGGGTCGAGGCAGGCTCGACCTCGGTCACGAAGGTCGGGGGATAGAAGCAGCCCGAAGGTGCGCTGCCCTGATGGATCTGCGCGCCCTCGGCCCGGCCCCGTTCGACAAGGCTGCGGATGCGCGCCAGTTGCACGGGATGGACGATGGCGCCGATATCGGTGGATTTCTCCAGCGGGTCGCCGGTGATCAGCGTTTCCATGCGCCGCGACAGCAATTCGGTAAAGCGCGCCGCCACCGATTCCGCGACCAGAATGCGCGAACCGGCGCAGCAGACCTGCCCCTGATTGAACCAGATCGAGTCGACGACCCCCTCGACCGCCGCATCCAGATCGGCATCGGCGAAGACGATAAAGGGCGACTTGCCGCCCAGTTCCAGTGTCAGCGCCTTGCCCGAGCCGGCGATCTGGCGGCGGATCAGGCGCCCGACCTCGGTCGAGCCGGTAAAGGCCACCTTGTCGATGCCGTCATGGCCGGTGATCAGGGCGCCGGTTTCGCCGTCGCCGGTGACGATGTTCAGAACGCCCTTGGGTAGCCCGGCCTCGCGCGCGATTTCGGCCAGCGCCAGCGCGGTCAGAGGCGTGTATTCGGCGGGTTTCAGCACCACGCTATTGCCGGCGGCGAGGGCCGGCGCGACCTTCCATGCCAGCATCAGCAGCGGGAAATTCCACGGGATCACCTGTCCGCAGACGCCATGCGGAGTGGCGCCGGGGAATTCATCCGCCATGATCTCGGCCCAGCCGGCATGGTGATAGAAATGGCGGATGACCAGCGGGATATCGATGTCGCGGCTTTCGCGGATCGGCTTGCCGTTGTCGATGGTTTCCAGCACCGCCAGAAAGCGGGCATGCTGCTGGATGTGACGGGCAAGTGCATAGAGATGCCGCGCCCGGTCATGACCAGAAAGCGCCGCCCATTTCGGTTGCGCGGCGCGGGCGGCTTTGACTGCCGCATCCACATCGGTCGCCGCACCCTGCGAGACGCGGGCGATGACCTTGCCGGTCGCGGGGTTCGTCACCTCGAACGGGTCCGAAGGCTTGGTGAAGCCGCCGTCGATGAAATGGCCAAAGCCCGCCTCGTGGCACGCCAGCCAGTCGCGGACGATCGCGCTGTCCTCGGGGGCGGGGCCGTATTCCATGTTGTCCAGCACTTCCATGATCTTGTTCATGCCCATTCCCCTTATGCCAGCGCCAGGCGCGATGCGGACGAATAGCGTCCGGTGACATGATGTTCCAATTGCCGCTCGATATCGCCCAGCATGGACGAGGCCCCCAGCCGGAACAGATGCGGGTCCAGCCAGTCGCGGCCCATTTCCTCGCGCATCAGGAACTGCCAGTTCAGCGCGTCCTTGGCCGATTTCATGCCGCCCGCCGGCTTGAAGCCGATGCGGTGGCCGGTTGCGTCCAGGTAGTCGCGCAGCGCCCGCACCATCACCAGACTGACCGGCAGGGTGGCATTCACCCCCTCTTTCCCGGTCGAGGTCTTGATGAAATCGGCGCCCGCCTGCATCGCCACCATGGATGCGGCATAGACATTCCGCAGCGTTTGCAGATCGCCCGTGGCCAGGATCGCCTTCAGATGCGCGGGCCCGCAGGCGTCGCGCATCGCCGCGACCTCATCGTAAAGCGCGGGCCAGTTGCCGCTCAGGACGTGTTCGCGGGTGATGACGATGTCGATTTCCTCGGCGCCCTCGGCCACGGCATAGCGGATTTCCTCAAGCCGCAGATGCAGGGGCATCAGCCCGGCGGGAAAGCCGGTGGCGACCGAGGCGACCGGGATGCCGCTGCCCTCAAGCGCACGGACGGCATGGGTCACCATGGTCGGATAGACGCAGACCGCGCCGGTGGTCAGGCGCATCCCGGCAATGCCAAGCCCCTCGGTGATATGCGGGGCCAGCGGCTGGCGGGCCTTGGCGCAAAGGCGGCGGACACGCTCGGCGGTGTCGTCACCGGCCAGCGTGGTCAGGTCGATGCAGCGCACGGCATTGATCAGCCATGCCGCCTGCCAGTCCTTCTTGACGCTGCGCCGCGTGGTCAGCGAGGCGGCGCGACGCTCGGCCGCGCTGCGATTGACGGCATGGCCCTCGAACATGGCCAGATCCAGCGCCATTCCGGGATTGCGCAGGTCATTGGCCGCGGCCGGTGCGGGCACGGCGGTTTCAACGGTCATGTGCATGCTCCAATGCGAAAGTTGCAGTCGCCTCGTCGGTGACGAGGATATTCACCAGCCCGGCCTTCAGCGCCCCCAGCGTCACCTCGCGCTTTCTGGGGCCGGCGGCAATGCCGATCACCCGCTCACGCGCGGTCAGGTCGGGCAGGGTCAGGCCGATGGTGCGGGCGTCCAGATCGGGATCGACGATGCGGCCCCTGCGGTCGATGAAATGGCCCAGGACGTCGCCCACGGCGCCGGCCTGCACCAGCGCCGCCATTTCCGATTTCATCACGTTTCCCGACCGCATCAGCACCGAATCGTCGCCCGCCACCCCCAGCGAGAAGGCCAGCACCTGCGCCGCCCTAGCGCGGGCCAGGACATCCGAGACGATGCGGTCCTTTTCCAGCACCTCGCGCGTCAGCCTTTCGCCGACAATGGCGGGAACCGGCAGCGGGATCATGTGGCCCCGGCCCTTGCGGGCAAAGATCTCGGCGACATCATTGTGATAGGCGATGCCGGGGACCGGCGCGACGGTGCCGTTGATCTGCACGACCGTGACCCCGTCGGCCCAGTCCGGCGGCAGCCAATGCGCGACCGCCGCCATGGTCCGGCCCCAGGACACGCCGATCACGCGCGGCTTGGGCTTCATCGCCGCCAGATATTGCCCGGCCGCCTGCGCCACGCTTTCGACGCCCTGTTCGACCGGGCCGGGCACGACCACCGCGTCGCGCAGGCCGAAGGTGCGCGTCAGCCGCGTCTCGAGACCGGGATGGCGCAGGGTGCGCGGCACGATCTCGATGCGGACGATGCCCAGATCGCGGGCCTCCTGCAAAAGCCGGCTGACCTGCCAGCGGTTCAGGCCGGTCTCGGCCGCGATCTCGGTCAAGGTCTTGTCCTGCTGATAGGTCATCCGCGCGATCCCGACCATCAGATGCTCGCGGCTCTCGTCGACCGGCAGGCGCGCCGAAGCGCGGGAAGGGTCATCGTTCATGCGTCATCCCCGGTCGTGCCATCGGCCAAAGCATGAAGGATCGGCGCCAGCAGGTCCACCGCCTGCCGGTATTGCGCCAGCAGGCGGCGGTATTGCGCATGCCGCGCAGGATCGGGCTGCAGAACCGAGACCTGCGGCGCCAGCGCGCGCGCCGCCGCGGTCAGATCCGGCCACAGACCCAGTCCCACCGCCGCCGCCACGGCATTGCCGTAAAGCGTCAGATTGTCGTCCGGCGCCAGCCCGACCGGCTTGCCGATGGCATCGACGGTCGCCTGCAGCCAGACCGGATTGTGCATGATGCCGCCCGCCATCACGATGCGGTCGATGCCGACGCCCTGCCGCTCCAGATCGAACACCACATTCGCCGCGCCAAGCGCCACCGCCGTCACCGCCGCGCGATAGATCGCCGCGCGGTCATGGGACAGCGACAGCCCCAGAAACGCCCCGCGCAGGCGGGCATCACGGTAGGGCGTGCGGTTGCCCATCCAGAAATCCAGCGCCAGCAGCCGGGTTTCGGCCGGCTCGATGGCCTCGGCCGCGGCCAGAAGCGGCGCCATATCGGCATTGGTGATGCCGAAGATCTCTTGCGAGAGCCATTTCAGGATCGACCCGGCCGAGACCTGCCCGCCCTCGATCATCCGCAATCCCGGCGTCAGCGCATGCGGATAGGGACCCCAGACCCCGGTGATCCGCGCGCCATCGTCGGGCACCTGCGTCAGATGCACATTCGAGGTGCCGCCGATCAGCAGCATCGCGCCCGGCGCCACGCAATCGGCGCCGAACGTGCCCATATGCGCGTCGATCCCGCCCTGCACGACCACAGGACTGCCCGAAATTCCCCAGTCGCGCGCCACTTCGGGCAGCAGCGGGCCGATGATCGCGCCGATATCGACGATGCGCTGGGGCAGGCGTGCGGCCAGATCGGGCAAGCCGAAGCGCGCATATAGCTCGGGGACGAAGGCGCGGGCGCGGCTGTCATAGTTCCATTTGCAGGTGGCGTTCATCAGCGAACCGGCCCATTCCCCGGTCAGGCGGAAATTGACCCAGTCCAGCGCCTCGCAGATCACCTCGACGCGCGACCACAGGTCCGGCTGGTGACGCTTGAGCCACATGGCCTTGGGCACCAGCCACTCGACCGCATTCGCGCCGCCGCAATAGTCCATCACCGGGTGATCGACCGCCGCCGAGGCCAGCGATTCCGAGGCCGCGCGCGCATCCATCCACAGGATTGCCGGCGCCAGCGGCTGCCCGGTCCGGTCCGCGACCACCACGGTCGAGGAAAACGCCGCCACCGCGATCGCCGCGATGGCGGGCTGACCCGCCTCGGCCATGGCACCGCGCACGCAATCCCCCAGCGCGCGCCACCAGTCGCCGGGGTCCTGTTCGGCGCGGTTGGGCGGCAGGTGCCGGGTCGGGTAGCGGGCTTCGGCCCGGGCGATCAGGCGGCGGGCCTCGATGTCATAGATCCCGGCGCGCGCGCCGTTGGTGCCCAGATCCAGCGTCAGAACCGTCGTCATGCGCGCGCCTCCCATCCCAGCATCTTCTTACGGTCGGAACAGGACTTTCGAAAAGTGCAGATCCTTGTTGTCGAAGCGCTGAAAGATGCCCGGCAGCTCGGCCAGATCCAGATCATGCGAGATCATGAATTCCCATTTCAGCTCGCCGGTGCCGAATTTCTCCAGCGTGGTGGTCCATTGCGGGCCGGGGAATGGCGGGCCAAAGCTGTTCCAGGATCCGTGAAGCGAGATCTCCTGACGCAGGAAATACTGGAAGCTCGCATTGGCAAGCCGCACATCCGGGACCGGAATCCCGATGAAGGCGACATGCCCGCCCGGACCGGCCAGCATCACCGCAGCATTGATGGTGGCGTCGATGCCCACGGCCTCGATCACCAGATCGGCGCGGGTCTCGTTCTGTGCCAGATCGCCCGAGAGCACGGTGACGGTGGCCCCCGCCTCGCGCGCCAGAGCCAGCTTTTCCTCGGAGATGTCGACCGCGATCACCTCTGATGCGCCCATCAGCCGCAGCCATTGAATCGCGAACAGCCCGATCGGGCCGCAGCCCATGACCCCGCCGGTCTGCCCGATGCGGATGCCGCCCGCCTTCCAGATCGCATGCAGCGCGATCGAGGCCGGGTCGGTCATGGCGATGGCGCGCGGATCGACATGCTGCGGCGCCTTCAGCAGATTGCCCACCGGGATGGCCACATATTCCGCATAGGCCCCGTCCCGGCGGCTGCCGAAATAGTCGTAATCCCGGCAGCGCGAATAATTGCCGGTCCGGCACTGGTCGCAGTCATTGCAAGGGATCAGAGGCGCGACGGCGACCAGCTCGCCCATCGCCCAGCCTTCGACGCCGGCGCCGATCGCGGTGATATGGCCGGAAAATTCGTGCCCGGTGATCAGCGGCATCTTCCAGGCGCCCTTGACCAGCATGCGCGGCAGGTCCGAGCCGCAGACCCCGACCGAGGCCACGCGAACGACGACTTCGCCGGGACCGGCCTCGGGGACGGGCCGCTCTTCAAGCCGGATGTCTTTGGGGGCGTGCAGGACGATGGCGCGCAAGGGTTCCTCCGTTACACATGTGGCACGATATCACGAATGTGGTATTCCGCCGCCGCGATTCGGGCAAGGGATTTTCACACTCGTGACATACGGACACATACGTGCCAGCGACCCGCTGCGGACCGGATATGAAAACGGCGCGGACCGCCGCCGGACCGCCCCCTGCCCTGTCATTATTATCGTCTGTCAGAGATATCTGGCTTTCCGTCAGATATCTGACCCAGACCGCAATGCAGCGGGTATCAGATCATCGACGCGAAGAGCCCTTTGCGGATGGTCGAAAGTACGCGCAATCCTGTGCTAGCTTCCCCAAATGAACGATGATTTATAAAACAACGAGAACCAGGCTTATCGCGCACGGTGTCAACCGCAGTGCGGACGGTCGAATAACGTTGACTGATGTTGAGCTATTTTCTCTCTTCGTACAGCTTGAGCGCGTCAAAGGGACGGCAAGCTTTGACGGCGTGCTCGAAGTATGTGCGGAAATCGAAGCTCACCTTGCGCGTCTTGGGAAGAGGCAATTGATCGTTTTCGCCTATATGTATCTGTCTTTCTCGGATCTGACGCCGCGCATTCACGAACTCGATGAGGTTCTGCCGGACAGAAAAATTCGAAAGTCGTACATATTTGACCGAGAACTGTCGGATGAGGAGATGCTCATCGGTCTTTGGGCGCGCGTAAAGTATGAAGCTGTCGGGGAGCACATGCTCCGACTTGTCTACACCAACAGCTGAGTCCTTCGCCAAACGGGCATCCGCTTCGTCCCGCATAGAAGGCGCCTGGAATCCAGCCAAGTGAGTCGGCTTTGGCTGACATTTGGGGTGGAAGCGCCTGGCGGTCCTGCCTGTTGATTGCCACTGAGATTTGACCCGGCAACAGCGGAAATTGTCATTGAGAATTGACCCATGTGCAACCTTGCCCCGGCTTGAACCAGCTGGGG
>NZ_QPJL01000002.1 GCF_003337565.1 Paracoccus lutimaris | reverse complement strand
CTTTCCTCAGCGAACGCGGCGAGGAGCGTTGCCAGCTCGGCCTCAACCGCTTGTTCGATCAGCTTGCGCGCACCCTCCCGGATGAGGTCCGTCAGTGGATCCGGCGAAAACCCCGATGGATCGGGCAGCGTGCTGATGGTAGTCTCCGACATGTGGCATATCCCTTTCTCGGCTGAGAATTGACGGCGTCTGAACACCGCCATGATATGCCGCCCCTCAGGGCATCACCAACTTTCGCGCGTTACTCCCATCCCCGCCCCGCAACGAGTCGTCGCCCGCATAGCCGCGTATCGTATCGTTGCCATTGGCGCCGCGCAGGTCATCGGCCGTCAGGCTGCCAGTGATTTGCTCGCTCAGGTTCGTGCCAATGATCTGGACCATCGTTTTCTCGCTAAACCACACAGTTCACAGGCATATGAACTGGCGCGGCGGCCGGGCGCAAGCTTGCTGCGCCCGGCCGCCGGGTCGCGGCCTGCAAAGGACAAAGCCTGAACCTGCGCCCGCGGCTTAGTATAGGCCGTCGAAATTGCTGCTGGTCACGTTCGTGGTGCCGGACAGCATCACCTCGAAATCGGCGATGGCATCGCCATTGGTATCGGCGCGGACCAGCGTGTTGTTGCCCAGCGTGACGATCCAGAGCGCATAGGCCGCCGCCGACGTGCCGCCCCAGCCCAGATTGGGCGCCGGGCCGGAGGAAAGGCCCGACAGGTTGATGATGTCGTATTGCGGGTCGAAATCATGGATCACGTCGCGACTGGTGCCGACGGTGCTTTCACTGATGTCTTCAAAATAGAACGTGTCATACCCGGTGCCCGAATACAGGCGGTCTGTCCCGATGCCCGGCTCCAGCCGGTCATTGCCGTTGCCGCCGATCATGGTGTCGTTGCCGCCGTCCAGGTCGCGCAGCACGTCGTTTCCGTCGCCGCCATACAGCCGGTCCTGCCCGCGGCCGCCGCGCAGGAAGTCATCCCCGGCGTCGCCGTAACAGGTCGAGTTGCCCTCGCCGTTGCCGCCCAGAAGTTCGTCGTTTCCGTTGCCCCCCCGCAGGGTGACGTTGTCGCCGCTGAAGTTGATATCGTCCGCGCCGTTGCCGCCATAAGCCTGAACATTGCCGGCGGTAATGAGAAAGTCGTCGTCGCCCTCGCCACCATTCAGGGTGGCATTTCCGCCGTTGACAAGCAGAAAGTCATTGCCGGCACCGCCGTTGACCGAGGCGTTTCCGCTGTCGGAGCGCAGGTCGTCGTCGCCTTCGCCGCCATCCAGCGTGGCGTTCCCGAGTGAGTGCGAGAGCTGGTCGTTGCCATTGTCGCCGTTCAGGACAGCAGTGCCGTCAGAACAAGTGAGATGGTCATCGCCCTCGCCGCCGCTCAGGGTATTGATGCCGCTCGCGCCATATGTCGAGAGGTGATCCCTGCCATCGCCACCCGAGGCAAGGCTGTTGCCAGTGGCACGCTCATCGTCGTTGCTGCGGATGTACAGCGTGTCATCCCCGCCTTCGCCGAACAGGCTGTCATCGCCGCCACCGCTGTTCATATAGTCATCGTCGGCGCCGCCATATAGGGCGTCATTGCCGGCATCGCCGGCCAGATAGTCCTCGCCAGCGCCGCCGCCGACGCTGTCATTTCCCGCGCCGCCCAGGAACCTGTCATCGCCGTCCAGGGCATAGGCCCGGTCATTGCCGTCGCCGCCTTCGAGGCGGTCATTCCCTGCGCCACCCTGAAGCGTGTCGTCGCCCTCATCGCCGGAAAGCCGGTCATTCCCCAGCTCGCCGGCCAGGTAATCATTGCCCGTGCCGCCATACAGGGTGTCGATATCGTCCCCACCGGCAAGCCAGTCATTGCCGTCCCCGCCAAAAATAAGGTCAAAGCCGGTCCCGCCCACGATGCGGTCGTCGCCCATGTCGCCCAGGACCGTGTCATCGCCGTTCAAGGCATAGGTCAGGTCATTGCCGTTGCCGCCTTTGATGCTGTCATCGCCGTCGTCACCCAGAATGGTGTCATTGCCGTCATCGCCGAAAAGCGTGTCGTTCCCCAGCTCTCCGGCCAGATAGTCATGGCCGAGGCCGCCATAGATGCTGTCATGGTCGCCGCCACCGGCAAGCCAGTCATTGCCGATGTCGCCATACAGAAGATCATTGCCGAGAAAGCCATAGATCGAGTCATTCCCGCCGGACCCGCGCAGGATATCGGCGACGGTGCCGCCATTGATTCTTTCGCTGAGATTCGTGCCGGTAATGGTGACCATGAATGCGCCTCGTTAACTGAACTGATTGCAGCGACTAGCCATGTCCGCGCCGGGAAAGCAATTGCTTTCCCGCGCCTGTGTGGTCAGTGCGACATTCCGGGCGGTCGCAGGTGAACGGCGCTATCGCCGGGACGCGCCGTTCTGAAAGCCCAGCAGCGTGATCTGGCGGTAAAGCTGGCCCGGTTGCAGCACCGCCGAGGGGTAATCCGGGTGGTTGGGCGCATCCGGCCAGATCTGTGATTCCAGCGCGATTCCGGCATGCCGGGCGTAAGGCGCGCCGCCGATGCCGGTGGCGCCGGGCGAGAAATGGTTGGCGGTATAGACCTGCAACCCCGGCTCGGTCGAGCGGATGCTCATGCTCAGCCCCTCGGCGCGCAGGGTTGCGGCCTTTTGCGGATAGATCCGGCGGCGGTCAGAGAGGCACAGGTTGTGGTCGATCGGCGGCCCGTCCAGCCGGCCGCTCAGCAGGATCGGGCGGCGGAAATCCAGATGCGTGCCCTCGACCGGGGCGGGCGGTCCAAGCGGGATCAGGTCGGCATCGACCGGCAGCCAGCTTTGCGCCGGGACATGCAGGCTGTGCCCGGCGATGGTCGGGCTGCCGTCCAGATTGAAATAGCTGTGCTGGGCGAAGCTGCACAGCGTCAGATCGTCCGAGGTGGCCAGGATGGTCAGCTTCAGCACCGGGCCGGGCAGGATGCGATAGGTGGCGCGCACCAGCATGGCGCCGGGAAAGCCCATATGCCCCGCCGGCAGGTGATCGGCCAGCGCCACCATGTCGGGGGCCTTGGCGGCCAGCATCCAGTTGCGGGTGCCGCTGCCGTCGCTGCCGCCATGCAGCATGTGGCGGCCGTCCTGATTGCGGTCCAGATCCAGTTCCTGCCCGCCCAGCATGGCGCGGCCACGGCCGATGCGATTGGCATAGCGCCCGACGATGGCACCGACATAGCAGCCCTCGCCCAGATAGGGTTCAAGCGTGGGATAGCCCAGCACCAGCGGGTGATCGACGCCCTTCAGCCGGATATCCTGGACCGAGGCGCCCAGCGTGATCACCGAAACCCTCAGCCCGTGACCCGAGATCGTGGCGCGCAGCACCGGTCGTCCATCGGGAAGGGTGCCAAACAATGTCGACATCAGAGCAGGACACGCGGCTCGGCGCGGCCGCGCGCGCCCTTGCATTCCAGCACCCAGCTGGTGCCGTCCTGCGGCCCATGCAGGTTTTCGGCGGCGCTGGTGACCAGCAGCCGGTCCAGATCCTTGCCGATGAAGGCCGGGCAGGTCGTCTGAGCGGGCGGCAGTTGCAGCCGGTGCAGGACATGGCCATCGGGGGCATGGCAGACCACGGCGCCGCTGCCCCAGCGGGCATTCCAGAACCGGCCCTGCGTATCGGTCACCGCACCGTCGGGATGCTCATCGGTGCCGGTCAGGTCCAGAAACACCGATGCCTCGGATGCGGGCCAGCCCTTGTTGTCCAGCTCTTGCGACCAGACGGTCTGCCGCGCGGTATCGGCGAAATAGGCCAGCCGGCCATCGGGGGAAAAACAGATCGCGTTCGGTATCGACATCTTGTCCCGCAGCTTGCGCAACTCGCCCCGATAATAGCGATAAATTGCGCCTTTTTCATGACTTGCATCATGGGCCATGGTGCCGATCCAGAACCCGCCACGCGGATCGGCGCGCCCGTCATTCGAGCGCGTGCCGGGCTGGTCGTCCTCAAGCGCGGTCAGGACCTCGTGCTGGCCGTCGCGCAGGTCAAAGCGGATCAGCGCGGTCTCGGTGGCGATCAGCACCAGATCGCGGTCGATCCAGCCCATGGCCGAGGCCTTTTCGTCAAGGCGCCATTCCAGTTCCTGCCCCTCGTGCCGCGACAGCAGGCGGCGGCCATGGATGTCGAACCAGAAGGCCTGTTCGCGTTCGGGGTGCCAGAATGCGCCTTCGCCCAGTTCGCAGATGCGCGGGTCGAAAAGCGCCGCGGTCATGACGCGGCGGCCTGATAGGCGGCGACCATATTGTGCGCGCGGGCCAGCACGGTGTCGGCGCTGTCGCCGGGGGCATAAAGCGCGGTGCCGATGCCAAAGCCCTGCGCCCCGGCGGCCAGCCATTCGGCGAAATTCTCGGGGCCGGCGCCGCCCACGGCATAGACCGGCATGTCGCGCGGCAAGACCGCCCGCAGCGCCTTGAGCGTGCCGGTCCCCGCCGGTCCGGCCGGGAACAGCTTCAGCCCCGAGGCCCCGGCGGCGATGGCGGCGAAACATTCGGTGGCGGTAAAGACCCCGGGCCAGCTTTCCATGCCCAGACGGCGGGTCTCGCGGATCACCTCCGGATCGGCATTGGGCGAGACGATCAGCCGCCCGCCGATATCGGCGACGCGGCCCACATCGGCCATGGTCAGCACGGTGCCTGCGCCGATGGTGGCCTGGGCGCCGAATTCCTGCACCATGCGGCCGATGCTTTCAAAGGGCTCGGGCGAATTCAGCGGCACCTCGATGCGGGTGATGCCGGTCTGGATCAGGGCCTGGGCAACGGGCAGGGCGTCAACGGGGGTCAGGCCGCGCAGGATGGCGATGATGGGTGTGGTCATGGTTTCTCCTGCAGGGCGAGGTGGGCGGCGGTCAGGCCGGCCAGAACCAGCTGGGCGCCATCCATGCGCCGGGCATCGGCGCCAGCGGTGCGCATCGGGGTTTCGTAAAGCGCGGCAAGCTCGGGCGCGCCGATGATGATCGTCTTGCGGTTGTGCCAGAAGTCGCGGGCGGCGCCAAGCTCGGCCCCGATCAGCAGGCCCGACAGGCGGCCCGCCGCCTGTTCGGGGGCAAGGTTGTGCAAAAGTGCGCCGGCGCGCAGCGAGAACAGCTCGCGCTGGGCGGCATGGGGATCGGCCAAGGCATCCGCCGCGCCACTGGCGGCGGCACCGGCATCCGGCACGGCCCCGCCCAGCGACAGCCGCAGCACCGATTGGCGCGAGATCAGCGAGAACATCTCGCCGGTCATATAGGTCTGGAATGCCTCGACCCGGCCCCGCGCGATGCGCACCCATTTGCAATGCGTGCCGGGCAGGCACAGCGTGCCGTCGAAACCGGGATCCGAGGCCAGATAGCCGGCGATCTGGGTTTCCTCGCCGCGCATGACATCGGCGGGCGCGGATTGGGACAGGCCGGGCAGGATGCGCACGTCCAGCCGTGCGTCGCGCACCGCCGGGCGGATCGCCTGATGCGGGTCCAGAGGCGTGCAGGGCACGGCGCGATATTCGGCCTCGGCCCAGCCGGTGCGGGCGCCGACCATGCCGCAGGCGATGACCGGCATCCGGCCGCTGGCTGGCAGCCAGTCGGCGATCAGCTCCAGCAGGGCGGGTTCGAACCCGTCGCGGCTCAGCCCGCCCATGCCCTTGTCGGAATTGCGGGACTGGACCGCCTTGGGGCCCTGCATCGCCCAGACGCGCAGGCGCGTGGTGCCCCAGTCGACGGCGATCCAGTCCGGTGTCATGGCTTACGACTTGCTCTTGTTCGAGACGTCGAAGATCACGGCGGCCATCAGCACCAGCCCCTTGATGACCTGCTGATAGTCGATGCCGATGCCAAGGATGGACATGCCGTTGTTCATCACGCCCATGATGAAGGCGCCGACGACGGCCCCGATCACCGTGCCGACCCCGCCCGCCATCGAGGCGCCGCCGACGAAGACGGCGGCGATGGCGTCGAGTTCGAACGCGACCCCGGCCTTGGGCGTGGCCGAGTTCAGGCGCGCCGACACGACGATCCCGGCCAGCGCGGCCAGCATCCCCATATTGGCAAAGGTCAGAAAGACCACACGCTCCGAGTTGATGCCCGACAGTTTCGCGGCCTTGGCGTTGCCGCCGATGGCATAGATGCGCCGGCCGATGGTCGTGCGCTCCGAGATAAAGGCGTAAAGCCCGACCAGCAGCGCCATCACGATAAAGACGTTGGGCAACCCGCGGAAGTTCGCCAGTGCCCAGGTCATGCCGACCAGCGCGATGAAGATCAGGGCGTTCTTGCCGGCGAAAAAGGCAAAGGGCTCATCGGCGACGCCAATCTTTTCCTGCTGCTTGCGGGCGCGGATCTGCATCCACAGGATCGCCACCGCCGCACCCCAGCCCAGCACCAGCGACAGGATATTGGGCTTGCCCGAGCCGAACAGGTCGGGAATGAAGCCCGAGGCGATCACCTGAAAACCCTGCGGGAAGGGGCCGATGTTCTGGCCGCCCAGAATCCACATGGTCAGCCCGCGAAACACCAGCATCCCCGCCAGCGTGACGATAAAGGACGGGATCTTCCAATAGGCGATCCAATAGCCCTGAATGCCGCCGATGATCGCGCCGGCCGCAAGGCTGAGCACCACCACGATGGGCGTGGGCAGGCCCATCTTGACCGACATGATCCCCGCCAGCGCGCCCACGAAGGCCGCGACCGAGCCGACGGACAGGTCGATATGCCCGGCCACGATGACCAGAAGCATGCCCACCGCCAGAATGACGATATGGCTGTTTTGCAGGAACAGGTTGGTCAGGTTGACCGGTTTGAACAGGATGCCGCCAGTCACCACCTGAAAGAACACCATGATGATGATCAGGGCGAACAGGATGCCGTATTGGCGGATGTTGCGGCGAATGAACCCGAAAGTGTCGCCGCGGCGGGCGTCGGTGGATGTGTCAGACATGGGCGGCCTCTGCCTCGATTTCCTCGGGGGTGACGCTGGGGTCGGTCAGGTCGTGCCCGGATTTGATGATGATCGACATGATCTTTTCCTGCGTGGCCTCGGCCGTCGGCAATTCGCCCACCAGCCGGCCCTCGTTCATCACCAGCACGCGGTCGGTGATTCCCAGCAGTTCGGGCATCTCGGACGAGATGACGATGATCGATTTGCCCTGTGCGGCCAGATCGCGGATCATGGTGTAGATTTCGTATTTCGCGCCGACATCGATGCCCCGCGTCGGCTCGTCCAGGATCAGGATTTCCGGCCCCGAGAACAGCCATTTCGACAGCACCACCTTTTGCTGGTTGCCGCCCGAGAGGTTCACGGTTTCCTGCTCGATCGAGGATGAACGGATGTTCATGCGCTTGCGGAACTCGTTGCCGATCTCGCCTTCGCGCTGGCCGTCAACGACGCCGCTTCGGGCGATGCCGGGCAGGTTCGCCAAGGGGATATTGCGCCGGATCGTGTCGATCAGCACCAGCCCCAGCGATTTGCGGTCCTCGGTCACGTAAGCCAGCCCGGCCTTGATCGCCTTGGGCACGGTGGACAGATCGACGGGCTTGCCGTGGATCTTGACCTCGCCCGAGCGGAACTTGCCCATCGAGCGGCCAAAGATGCTCATTGCCAGTTCGGTGCGGCCGGCACCCATCAGCCCGGCCACGCCCAGCACCTCGCCTTGACGCAGGTCGAAGCCGGCCTTCTTGACCAGCAGGCGGTCGGGATCGGCAGCATCCTCGACGGTCCAGTCACGGACCTGCATCACCACCTCGCCGATCTTGGGCTCGCGGGGCGGATAGCGGTCGTCCATCGAGCGCCCGACCATGTCCTTGATGATCTGGCTTTCGGGCACCATGCCGTCGTGATGGGCCACCGTTGATCCGTCGCGCAAGACCGTCAGGCTGTTGCAGACCTGCGAAAGCTCATTGAGCTTGTGCGAGATCATGATCGCGGTCATGCCCTGTTCGCGGAAGCTGGCCAGCAGGCGCAAGAGCGCGTCGCTGTCATGTTCGTTCAGCGACGAGGTCGGCTCGTCCAGGATCAGCAGATCGACCTTTTTCGACAGCGCCTTGGCGATTTCCACCAGCTGCTGCTTGCCCATCCCCAGCTCGCCCACCTTGGTTTCCGGGCTTTCGCGCAGGCCGACCTTGGCCAGCAGCTCGGCGGTGCGGCGGTTGGTTTCGTGGCGGTTGATCACGCCGCGGGTGTGGATCTCGTTGCCCAGGAAGATGTTCTCGGCAATCGACATCTGCGGCACCAGCGCCAGTTCCTGATGGATGATGACAATGCCCAGCGATTCGCTGTCATGGATGCCGCGAAAGGCCACCGGCTTGCCGTTATACAGGATCTCTCCGTCATAGGAGCCGTGCGGATAGACGCCCGACAGCACCTTCATCAGCGTGGACTTGCCCGCGCCGTTTTCGCCCACCAGCGCGCGGATCTCGCCGCGGCGGACTGTCATGTTCACATTGTTCAGAGCTTTGACGCCGGGGAATTCCTTGGTGATCCCCCGCATTTCCAGAATCGCATCCATGGGCACCTCTTACGGTCACGCCGTTTGGTCACGCGGAGTACGCCGCCGCAGGGCACAAGGGCCCGCGGCGGCGCGACAGGGTGATCACTTCAACTGGTCTTCGGTATAGTAGCCCGAGCCGACCAGAACTTCGGTCAGGTTGGCCGAGGTCACCGGCACCGGCTCCAGCAGGAACGACGGGACGACCTTGTTGCCGTTGTCATAGGTCTTGGTGTCGTTCACCTGCGGCTCTTCGCCCTTCAGCATGGCGTTGACCATGCCGACGGTGACTTTCGCCAGCTCGCGGGTGTCCTTGAAGATGGTCGAATACTGCTCGCCGGCCTGGATCGACTTGACCGATTGCAGTTCGGCGTCCTGACCCGAGACGATCGGCATCTTCATGTCGCCCGAGCCATAGCCCACGCCCTTGAGCGAGGACAGGATGCCGATGGACAGCCCGTCATAGGGCGACAGCACGCCGTTCACCTGTTTGTCGGTGTAGTTCGCCGACAAGAGGTTATCCATGCGCGCCTGCGCGACGGCCGGGTCCCAACGCAGGGTGCCGACCTTGTCCATGCCCATCTGGCCCGAGGGGACGGCGATCTCGCCTGCGTCGATCATCGGCTGCAGCACCGACATGGCGCCGTCATAGAAGAAGAAGGCGTTGTTGTCGTCCGGGCTGCCGCCGAACAGCTCGACGTTCCACGGCTTCACGTCCGGGAAACGCTCTTTCAGGCCGGCAACCAGGGTGTTGGCCTGTTCGACACCGACCTTGAAGTTGTCGAAAGTGGCGTAATAGTCGATGTCCGGCGTGTCGCGGATCAGGCGGTCATAGGCGATGACCTTGATGTCGGCGGCTTTCGCATTGGCCAGCGCGTTCGACAGCGTGGTGCCGTCGATGGCCGCGATCACCAGCACGTTCACGCCCTTGGTGATCATGTTCTCGATCTGGGCGAGCTGGTTGGGGATGTCGTCATCGGCATATTGCAGGTCGGTCTGATAGCCCGCTTCCTGGAACTGCTTGACCATGTTGTCGCCATCCGCGATCCAGCGCGCCGAGGTCTTGGTGGGCATGGAGATCCCGACCATGCCTTCGGCCGCGGCGATGCCGGGCACCGACAGCGCGGCCACGGACGCCAGCGCCAGGGCGCATTTCCTGAGGTTCAGCATTATTCCTCCCTGTTCGTTTTATGCATCGGGCGGCGGCTGCCTGTTGCAGCGTCTGTCCGGCCGGCGCTTCCCCCTTTACGCGGCGGCGAAGGCTGCAAGCGCAATCCGTCCGGCACCGCGGCGGGGGTTCACGACCGCCCGCCTGAGGTTGAAGCTAGACCCAGCCGATATGTCCGTCAATTGAGCAATGTTTGCGGTGACATAACGAAAATGATATGAGGATGCCGTCGCTGACGCCGATCTGCCCATGTTCCGCGCCGCACCAGCGGGCGTCAGGCGTCAGGCGTCAGGCGTCAGGCGTCAGGCGTCGGCGCGCCGGTCCGCCCATTCCGGGTGGCGGTCGAATTGCGCGCGCACATAGCTGCAGGCAGGCACGATCAGCAGATCGCGTTCACGCGCGTCCGCGATCAGCCTTTGCACCAGCGCCAGCGCAACCCCGCTGCCGCGCATCGATCCCGGCGCATAGGTGTGATCGGCGACGATGATGCCCGGGCCGCCTGTACGCCACGTCAGTTCGGCCTCGCCATCCGCGCCGCGCAGTGTGGCGGAATAGCGGCCCGAGCTGCCATAGTCCTCGTGGGTAACGCGAATGGTTGGCTGCGACATCGCCCGACCTCCCTGTCATAAACGTCAACCAATGAACTCACAAATAAGATCCGTCTTCGGGATGGTTTCAGAATAGCGCGAATACGTCCGGCGGAAAACTGCCGGTCAACCTTCGTCGGAGGCGGAACGGGTCTGACCGGGCCGAAGCCGCAGCATCCGGCGCAATTCGGGTGAAAGTGGCCCGGCGCGGCACTCAAGCGCGGCCGGATCCAGTGCCACCCCGCCCCTGCCGTCCTTGCGCGCGGCCAGATCAAGGTCTCGCCAATGCGTACCGTCCAGATGCTCGACCCCGACCCGGTTCGCCGAGGCTTCCAGACACAGCCGCAGATGCCGGTCGATACGCAGGTATAGCGGCGGCCGAGCCGCCTGACGGCGGCCCCGTGCCGAGGCCGGGCATGCGGCGCCGCCCTCGATCAGCCACAATCCGCAAAGCGGCGGCTGACCGTGATGGCGTGCGAGATCGTCGAGCATTTTCCGCGACAAGGTGCCGTGCCGCGGATCGCGCCCGGCGATGGTCCCGCATCCGGCCGGTACCGGGCGTTCGGAGGGGTGCGATTCGGCAGCGTCGGGCCGGAACGGTGCTGCGCCGGCGGCCCCGGCACACAGCATTTCCAGCATGATCTCCTCAAGCCGGGTCAGACGGTCCATTGCGGCCCGCATGTTGCGGCGAAAGGCGCGGGAATCCTGATCGGCGATGATCCGCAAGCGCAGCTCGCCGGTGCTGTCGTCCGATCCGTTCATCGCCTCCCCCGAGGTCTGGATTGTTGACCTAGCGTCAACTCTACTACTGCGCCCCCGGGGAAGGCTTGGCAATCACGTCCTGATCAGGCGCGCTCAGAATATTCAAAGAGTTCCGTGTTCACCACGATATCTTCGTCCTGACCGACAAAGGGGGGCACCATGACGCGCACGCCATTGTCCAGGATCGCCGGCTTGAAGCTTTTGGCGGCGGTCTGGCCGTTCACGACTGGCTCGGTCTCGACGATGCGGCAGACGACCTTTTGCGGGATGCGCACCGAAAGCGGCTCGTCGCCGTAATATTCGATGGTCGCCATCATGCCGTCCTGCAGGAAGGGGCGGCGGTCGCCCAGAAGGTCGGCGTCCAGCTCGGTCTGGTCAAAGGTTTCGCTGTCCATGAAGATCAGCTTGCCATCGGATTCATACAGGAATTGCTGGTCCTTGTTGTCCAGCCGCACCTGTTCGACCTTGTCCTCGCTGCGGAACCGCTCGTTCAGCTTCCGGCCGTCGCGCAGGTTCTTCATCTCGACCTGTGCGAATGCGCCGCCCTTGCCGGGCTTGACGTGACTGACCTTGACCGCCGCCCACAGGCCGCCGTCATGTTCCAGCACGAAGCCGGGCTTGATCTCATTGCCATTGATCTTGGCCATGTGAAAACACCATGAAAATGTTGAGAAAATCGCTTCGGCTCAAGGGTTGAACCGGGATTGGCGGCACCTATATCCATTGCTGGCTGCCAAGGCAACCGAAAGGCAGTTTCGGCGATGTCAAGATGGCGGTCTTTGCAGGCCCTGTCGCGAAATTGTTGCCAAAGCCGGGATAAATGTGCCAATGCAAATGTCTTGCATCCAGCGCATGGCGGTCATGCAGCCAGAGGCATACCGAATCACGGCGCGGATCGGTTAAGCCGGCCTGCGCCACCAAATATGGGCAAGGACTGACGGCTGGCCCGGTCGTGGAAATATTTGGCGGGGCACCGCAATAAGAACAGGATAACGTTAGATGCGCGATTTCGTGGATGGTTCGGCTTTCAATTTCGAACAGGGGCAGCGCGCCCGCAAGCTTTTTGCCGCCGTTGTGCTTGCCGCGCTGGACGACGCGATCGCTGATGACAAAAAATACGGCAACGGGCCCGATCAGATTGCACGTTGGGCACGCTCGCGCGATGGGCGCGAGGTTCTGTCCTGCGCCGGCATCGACCCCAATGAGCGCGTGGTCAAGGGCCTGATGGAATTCGTGGCCAAGGGCGTGCGCACCTCGGTCGCGCTGTCGCGCGAGGAAAGCGAACGCCGCCACGCCGCCGAGGAAGCCGACGCCGCATAAATCTGCGCGCGCCGCAGACGCATCTGGGCCGTCCTTCGGGGCGGCCTTTTTTGTTGCGCTACTGGAACAGATGCAGCGCCAAAGGCGCGATGATCGAGGTCAGAACCGCGTTCAGCCCCATGCCGATGCCGGCGAATGCGCCGGCGGTCTCGTTGACCTGAAAGGCGCGGGCGGTGCCGATGCCATGCGCGGCCACGCCCAGCGAAAACCCCCGCGCCCGCCAGTCGCGGATCCTGAGCGCGTTCAGCAGCGGCGTCGCGATGATCGCGCCAAAGACCCCGGTCAGCAGCACCAGAACGGCGGTGATTGTGGGCTCGCCCCCCAGACCCTCGGCGATGCCGATGGCGACCGGGGCGGTGGTCGATTTCGGCGCAAGGCTCGCCAGCAGCACCTCCGACAGGCCAAAGGCGTGGGCGATGGCCAGAACCGACAAGACCGCCGTCAGCGACCCTGCCAGCAGCGCCGCGATCAGCGGCAAGGCGGCGCGGCGCAGGCGGCGAAGATTGTCGTAAAGCGGCATTCCCAGCGCGACCGTCGCCGGGCCCAGCATGAAATGCACGAATTGCGCGCCCTCGAAATAGGTCTGGTAGCTGGTGCCGGTGATCCACAGCAGCAGCGCCAGAATGACCACCGCCGCCAGCACCGGATTGGCCCAGCTTTGCCGGTTCATGCGGCGAAAGAACGTGTCGCCCAGCCAATAGGCGATCAGCGTCGCCGTCAGCCACAGCAAGGGCTCGCGGCTCAGATAGCTCCAGATCAGGGCGGGATCGGTCATTCCTCGGCCTCGCCGGTCCATTTCGCGACGAACTTGAAGACCAGCGCCCCCGCCGCGATGGCCAGTGCGGTCGAGACCATCACCGCCAGCGCGATCGCCAGCCCGTTTTCGCGAAACTCGCCCAGATGGGCAATGACGCCGACGCCCGCCGGCACGAAAAACAGCGAGAGGTTCCCGAGGATCGTGGTGGTGACGGGCCGCAGCAGCCCCGCGAGCGACGGCCGCAGGCTGCAACTGATCACCAGCAGCATCAGCCCCAGCACCGGGCCGGGCAGCGGCAAGCCAAGGCCGCGCGTCGCGACCTCGCCGATCAGTTGAAAGCTCAGGATGATGCAAAGGGCAGGAATCATGGTTCCCAGCCTAGCACCCCGATGTTCTTGTGTTGATCCCTTAAATCTTGTGGATAAGCGGGCCGGGCGGCCAATATATGGTGGTTTTGGTTGACTCGGACCCGGCAATCGCCAAGACTTCCCGCATTTACGGCATGGAATGGAATCCCGTCTTGCGCTTTGACCGGCTTCGCCTCAACGGCTTCAAAAGCTTCGTGGACCCGACCGATCTGGTCATCCATGAGGGGCTGACGGGCGTGGTCGGCCCGAATGGCTGCGGCAAGTCGAACCTGCTTGAGGCGCTGCGCTGGGTCATGGGCGAAAACCGCCCCACCGCCATGCGCGGCGAGGGGATGGAGGACGTGATTTTCGCCGGCACCGCGCGGCGCTCCGCCCGCGCCCATGCCGAGGTCACGCTGACCATCGACAACAAGGACCGCCTTGCCCCCGCCGGGATGAATGACAGCGATTCCCTGGACATCACCCGCCGGATCACCCGCGATGCCGGCAGCGCCTATCGCATCAACAGCAAGGACGTGCGCGCCCGCGACGTGCAGATGCTGTTTGCCGATGCCTCGACCGGGGCGCATTCGCCGGCGCTGGTGCGGCAGGGGCAGATATCGGAGCTGATCAACGCCAAGCCCAAGGCGCGCCGCCGGATTCTGGAAGAAGCGGCGGGGATTTCCGGTCTTTACCAGCGCCGGCACGAGGCCGAGCTGAAGCTGAACGCCGCCGAGGCGAACCTGACCCGCGTCGACGACACGCTGGACCAGCTTTCGACGCAGGCCGCAAGCCTTGCCCGTCAGGCCCGCGCCGCCGCCCGCTATCGCGAGATCGGCGCCGCTCTGCGTCAGGCCGAGGGGCTGCTTTTGTATCGCCGCTGGGCCGAGGCGGATGCCTCGCGCATGGCGGCGGCCGAGGCGCTGCGCGAGGCGATCCGCGCCGCCAACGATGCCGAGGCTGCTGCCCGCCGCGCCATCGCCGCCCGCGAACAGGCCGACGGCCATCTGCCCCCCCTGCGCGAGGAAGAGCAGGTCGCCGCCGCGATCCTGTCCCGCGCCACCGTCGAACGCGAGGCGCTGGACGAGGCCGAGGCCCGCGCCGCGCAGGCGATCCAGACCCTTCTGGCGCGGATCGCCCAGCTTGACCGCGACATCGACCGCGAATCCGCCCTGAACCGCGATGCGGGCGAGGTGATCGAGCGCCTTGTCTGGGAAAAGCGCGAACTGGAAAAGGCCGGACAGGGCCATGACGAACGTCTGGACGCCGCCGCTGAGACCGCCGACGCCGCTGCCGAAGCCCTGCGTGAGGTCGAGGCCAAGCTGGCCGAGCTGACCGACGAATCCGCCCGCCTTGCTGCCCGCCACCAATCGGCTGAGCGGCTGGTCCATGACCTGCGCCAGATGCTGGACCGCGCCAGCCGCGCCGCCGCGGATGCCGATGCCGCCGCCGCCCGCGCCACCGAGACTGGCCTCGAGGCCGAGGCCGCCCGCGAGGCCGCCGAAGAGGCGCAGGACACTGCCCGTGAGCGTGTCGAGGCCGCCGAGGACGCGCTTTCCGCCGCCGAGGAATCCCGCGCCGCGCTGGAGGCCGAGGAATCCGCCGCCCGCGCCGCCCGCGCCGAGGCCGAGGGCGAGGTCTCGGCCCTGAATGCCGAAATGGCGGCGCTGAAACGTCTGGTCGAACGCGGCGACGGCGGCGGCAAGTCGATGCTGGACCATGTGCGCGTCGCGCGTGGCTATGAGGCCGCTTTCGGGGCCGCGCTGGGGGATGATCTGTCGGCGGGGCTGGTCATGGATGGCTCGGGCTGGCATGCGCTGCCGGGCTATGACGCGGCCCAGCCGCTGCCCAAGGGCGCCGAGCCGCTGGCGCCGCATGTAGACGGCCCCGACGCCTTGGCGCGGCGGTTGTCTCAGGTCGGGCTGGTTCCTGACGCGCAGGCGGGGGCGGCGATGCAGGCGGGGCTTTTGCCCGGTCAGCGGCTGGTCACGCGCGATGGCGATCTGTTCCGCTGGGACGGGATGCGGGTGATGGCGGGCGAGGCCTCGTCATCGGCGGCGCTGCATCTGCAAAAGGTGAACCAGTTGACCGAACTGACCGCGCAGGCCGGTGCCTCACAGGCCCGCGCCGAGGCTGCCGCCGCCGCCCATCAGGGCCTGCGCGACCGCCACGCCGCCGCGACCGAGGGCGAAAAGCGTGCCCGCGACGCCCGGCGCGAGGCGGAACGGGGCCTTTCTGACGCGGCCCGCGCCGTGACCCGCGCCGAATCCGATCTCTCCATGGCGCAAAGCCGCGCCGAATCCGCCCGTGCCGAACTGGCCCGCCACCATGCCGATGCCGGCGATGCCCGCGCGCGGCTGTCCGAGGCCGAGCGTGCCCTGGCCGATCTGCCCGACCGGGGCGCGGCCGCATCGGCGCTTGAACATGCCCGCACCGGGGTCGAGGCGGCGCGCATCGCCACCATGACCCGGCGCGGCGCGCTGGACGAATTGCGGCGCGAGGCGAATGCCCGGCTGAAGCGCCTGCAGGAAATTGCCAAGGAGGAATCCGGCTGGCGGCTGCGTCTGGATCAGGCCGGCACCCGCGCGGCGGAGCTGTCCGCCCGCCGCGATCAGACCGCCGACGAGCTGGAGGAAGCCGAGGCCCAGCCCGAGATTCTGGCCGAACGCCGCGAGGTCCTGACCGAGGCCGAGGCTGTCGCCGCCGCCCGCCTGACCCGCGCCCGCGCCGCGCTTTCGGCCGCCGATCAGGCCCTGCGCGTCGCCGCCGAGGGCGAACGCGACGCCGAACGCGCCGCCTCGGACGCGCGCGAAACCCGCGCTGCCCGCGAAGCCCGCACCGAGGCCGCGACCGAGGCCGAGGCCGCCGCCCGTGCCCGCATCCATGAGGAAACCGAGGCCACGCCCGAGGCCCTGCTGGAAAGCCTGGGCGAGGCCGAGGAGATCGCCCCCGCCGCGCTTGAGGATCGCGTCGTCCGTCTGCGCCAAAGCCGCGATGCGCTGGGGGCCGTCAACCTGCGCGCCGACGAGGACAAGCGCGAGCTGGAGGTCGAGCGCGACCGCCTGAGCGGCGAAAAGAACGACCTGACCGAGGCCATCCGCAAGCTGCGTCAGGGCATCGGCAGCCTGAACCGCGAGGGGCGCGAACGTCTGCTGGCGGCCTTTGACACGGTGAACGCCAATTTCACCACGCTTTTCACCCATTTGTTCGGCGGTGGCGAGGCGCGCTTGGTGCTGGTCGAATCCGACGACCCGCTGGAAGCCGGGCTGGAAATCATGTGCCAGCCTCCGGGCAAGAAACTCAGCGTGCTGAGCCTGCTTTCCGGGGGCGAGCAGACGCTGACGGCGCTGGCGCTGATCTTTGCGGTCTTCCTCGCCAATCCCGCCCCGATCTGCGTGCTGGACGAGGTGGATGCGCCGCTGGACGACGCCAACGTCACCCGCTTCTGCGACCTGATGGATGAAATGACCCGCCGCACCGACACGCGTTTCCTTGTGATCACGCACCACGCCGTCACCATGTCGCGCATGGACCGGCTGTTTGGCGTGACCATGGTCGAACAGGGTGTCAGCCAGTTGGTCAGCGTCGATCTGAAACGGGCCGAGGCTCTGGTCGCCTGACCGCGGGTCAGCTATGAGGGCCATGTTGCCCGGAGTAATCGATGCGTCCCCTTTTTCCCTTGCTGGTTGCGATGCTTTGCGTCGCGCCCCCCGCTTTTGCGCAGGTTCTTGGCGATCCCGATCAGATCGCCGGGCTGATGCAAGAGGCCGGGTTGCAGGCCAGGCACACGACCAGCGCCGAGGGTGGCCCGATGCTGGAAAGCAGCATCGATGGCGTGAATTTCCACGTCTATTTCTATGAATGCGTGCCCGCCTGCGCGGCGATCCAGTTCTCGGCCGGGTTCGATCTGGACGAGGCCATGCCGATGGAGATGGCGAATCTGTGGAATCGCGACCGCCGTTTTGGCAAGGTCTATCTGGACCGCACCGGCGATCCCTTTATCGACATGGATATCGGGCTTGCGGGCGACGGCATCGGGCGCGAGAATTTCCGCGATGCGCTGGACACCTGGCGCGTCGTGCTGAGCGAATTTCGCGACTATATCGACTGGTAGGGAGAATGCGATGACCATCGAGACGAAACTGGCCGAACTGGGGATCACGCTGCCCGACGCGCCCGCGCCGGCGGCGAATTACGTGCCCTATGTGATCTCGGGGAATACGCTTTACGTCTCGGGGCAGATCAGCCCGGTCAAGGGCCGGCTGGGTGCCGATCTGGCGGTCGAGGCCGGGGCCGAGGCCGCGCGGGCCTGCGGGCTGGCGCTGCTGGCGCAGGCCAAGGCGGCGCTGGGGTCGCTGGACCGCGTCAAGCGCGTGGTGCGGCTGGGCGGCTTTGTCAACTCGACCCCTGAATTCACCGACCAGCCCGAGGTGATCAACGGCTGCTCGAACCTGATGGTCGAGGTCTTCGGCGACAAGGGCCGCCATGCCCGCGCCGCCGTATCCGCCCCGGCCCTGCCGCGCGGCGTTGCGGTCGAAATCGACGCTATTTTCGAGATCGCATGATGGGTCTGCATCCCGATTTCCTGCGCCTGCCGATCGCGCATCGCGGGCTGCACCGTCCGGGCCTGCCGGAAAACAGCATGGCGGCGTTTCGCGCCGCCATCGCCAATGGTTATGGCATCGAATGCGATATCCAGCGCGCCATGGACAGCACGCCCATGGTCTTTCACGACTATGAGCTCAAGCGCCTGACCCATGAATCGAATGGCACCGTTGCCGCCAGCACCCCCCAGCATCTGGCCCGCCTGCGCCTTCTGGGCACGGATGAGCAGATCCCGACGCTGGCCCAGATGCTGGCCGAGGTCGCGGGCCGCACGCCTTTGCTGATCGAGATCAAGGACCCCACGATGGATTCCAGCGCCGCGGTCGGCAAGCTGCCGCAGCGCGTGGCCGAGGAACTGGCCGGCTATCAGGGGCCGGTCGCCGTCATGTCCTTCAACCCGCATGTCATCGCGGCCTTTCACAAGGCGGCGCCGGATATCGCGGTCGGGCTGACCACCTGCGCCTATGAGGCCGGCGAATGGCCGATGCTGGACGATGCGACGCGCGCGCATCTGGCCGCCATCGCCGATTTCGACGCCGTGGGCGCCAGCTTCATCTCGCATGACCGGGGCGATCTGGACAATCCGGCGGTGACGGCGCTCAAGGCGCGGGGCGTGCCGGTCCTGACCTGGACCATCCGCTCGGCCGCGCAAGAGGCCGAGGCGCGCTACGTCGCCGACAACATCACCTTTGAGGATTATCTGGCGAATACGCCCTGACGGCATCCGAAACGGGGGAGGCAATGGCCAAGGCAATGATCGTGACCGGCGGCGCGCGTGGTATCGGCCGCGCGGTCGCCCTGATGGCCGCCGAACGCGGCTGGGACGTGGCCATCAACTGGCACAGCAACGATACCGCCGGGGCTGAGGTCTTGGAGGGCATCCGCGCCCGGGGCCGCCGCGCCATCGGATTGCGCGGCGATGTCGCGCAAGAGGCCGAGGTGATTGCGTTGTTTGACGCCGCCCAGCGTGAATTCGGCCGCATCGATGCCGTCGTCGTCAATGCCGGGATACTGGCCCAGACCATGCCGCTGGCCCGGATGAGCGCTGCGCGGATGCAGCGCACCATCGACGTCAATGTGATCGGCGCGCTTCTGACCGCGCGCGAGGCGGCGCGGCGGCTCGGGCGGCCCATGGACCAGCCCTCGGCGTCGATCGTGCTGGTCAGCTCGGCCGCGGCGCGGCTGGGGGCGGCGGGCGAGTATATCGACTATGCCGCCAGCAAGGGGGCGCTGGACAGCCTGAATATCGGCCTGTCCAAGGAGCTGGCGCCCCAGAACATCCGCGTGAACGCCGTTCGCCCCGGCCTGATCGAGACCGAGATCCACGCTTCGGGCGGGAACCCGGACCGGGCGCAGCGGCTGTCATCGGGCGTGCCCCTGGGCCGGCCCGGACTGGCCGAGGAGGTGGCCGAGGTGATCCTGTGGCTGACCAGCGAGCAGGCCAGCTATGTCACCGGCACCAATGTCGAAGTGACCGGCGGGCGCTGACAAAGCGCCACCGGATACATATCTTGCCGGGCATGAGCGAACTGACCGTCTCCGTCCTGCCGCAGATTTCCAGCCTCGATGCCGCCGAATGGGATGGCACCGGGGCGGGCGCGAACCCGTTCACCAGCCACCGCTTTCTGGCGGCGCTGGAGGCATCCGGCTCGGTCGGGCAGGGGACGGGCTGGCATCCCAGCCACCTGATCGCGCGGCTGGACGGGCAGGTGGCGGGCGTCGCCCCGGCCTATCTCAAGACCCACAGCCAGGGCGAATACATCTTTGACCACGCCTGGGCGCAGGCCTATGAGCGCGCCGGCGGGCGCTATTACCCGAAACTGCAATGCGCGGTGCCCTTTACCCCTGTGACCGGGCCAAGGCTGATCGCGAAGGCCCCGGCCGTGCAGGCGGCCCTGTTGCAGGCCATGGCGCAGGTGGCGCGGCAATCGGGCCTGTCGGGCGCCCATGTCACTTTCTGCACCGAGGCCGAGGCGCGTCTGGGCGAAGAGGTCGGCTTTCTGGCCCGCGCCAGCGAGCAGTTCCACTGGCTCAATCACGGCTATGCCAGTTTTGAGGATTTTCTGGCGCAGCTTTCCTCGCGCAAGCGCAAGGCGATCCGCAAGGAGCGCGAGCGGGCGCAGGGTTTCGGCGGCACCATCCGCAGCCTGACCGGCGACCAGATCCGGCCGGATCACTGGGATGCCTTCTGGGCCTTTTATCAGGACACCGGCGGGCGGAAATGGGGCAGCCCCTATCTGACGCGCGAATTTTTCGACATCCTGCACGACACCATGCGCGACGACTGCCTGCTGGTTCTGGCTGAACGCGACGGCGTGCCGGTCGCGGGCGCCTTGAACCTGATCGGGCAGGACGCGCTATATGGCCGCTATTGGGGCTGTCTTGAGGATCACCGTTTCCTGCATTTCGAGCTCTGCTATCACCGCGCCATCGACTGGGCGATTGATCACGGCATCCCCCGGGTCGAGGCCGGCGCGCAGGGCGAACATAAGCTGGCGCGCGGATATATGCCCAGCCAGACCCATTCCCTGCATTGGGTCGCGGATGAGGGCTTTCACAATGCCATCGCCGATTACCTGACCCGCGAAGCCGAGGCGGTCAGCGACGAAATCGCCGCCCTGACCGAGATGGGACCATTCCGGCGCGGGCCACTGGCGGGCTAGGTTCGCCGCAATTGCCGGAATGCGACCGAGGCCCCCCAGCCCGCAGCAATGGCGATGGCCAGTGACATGATCCCGTAAGCAAAGGGATTTTCCAGTGCCAGCCGATATAGCCAGCGTTCCAGCCCGACCTTGCGCACCTCAATGGGCGCGCGGAAGGTGTCGGTGACCTTGCCGCCGCGCAGCAGAAAGATGCGGGCGCTGTAATCCCCCTCGATGAGGTTCGCGGGCAGGCGCACATCGGCGCGAAACAGCGTCTCCTCGGCCAGCCGCACGGCGCCATCGTCCAGCCGGTAAAGCCCGTCGGCCTCGCGCAGGCGGATCAAGGCTTCGGTATAAGGGACGGCATCCTCGACATCCAGGGGACCGGCAAAGCTGCGCATCGCCAAGGGGACCGAGACGCGATGGCGCTGGTCCTCCTCGGGGGTCAGGATCAGGTGCAGGGGCCGGGTCGAGGCGACGACGTAAAAGCTGGGCGCCGCGCCGATGCTGACGCGGCCGGTATTGATCCAGATGCCCAGCCTGCGTTCCTTGTGGCGCACCGTCACCGATTCCGAGGGACCGGCGACGGCGACCACGACATCCAGCGGATCACCGTCGGGGATCGGGGTCTCGCGCTTGATGGCGCCATAGATGATGATTTCCGAGCCGTCGAAATTGGTGGTGATGTCGATATCGTCGCGCGAGATGCCGGCAACGATCTGTTCGGGCGGCTCGGGGAGGGGGGGCGCGGGAACGCGTGGAGGCGCCTGCTGGGCCAGCGCGGGCAGGGCGCTCAGCAGCAGGATCAGGGCGGCGCGGCGGATCATTTCAGCAGCCCCGGCGTGATCGAATACAGCTCATCCGGGCGCAGGAACAGGTCCAGCGCCAGCTTGGCGCAGACTGCCAGCACCAGAAGCGCCAGCAGGATGCGCAGCTGTTCGGCGCGCAGCCTTGCCCCCCATTGCGTGCCGATCTGGGCGCCGACCACACCGCCCACGATCAGCAGCACCGCCAGCATCACATCGACCGTATTCGACGAGACCGCATGCATCAGCGTCGTATAGGCGGACAGGAACGTGATCTGGAACAGCGAGGTGCCGATGACGACCTTGGTTGGCATGCCCAGCAGATAGATCATCGCCGGCACCATGATGAAGCCGCCACCGACCCCCATCAGCGCGCCCAGAATGCCCACCACCGCGCCGACACCCAATACCGGAATGGCGCTGATATATAGGCCCGAGGCGCGGAATTTCATCTTGAGCGGCCAGCGGTGCACCCAGCCGTGCTGGTGGCGGCGCGTCGGCTTGATCGGGCCGCTGACCCGGGTGCGGCGCAGCGCGCGCAGGCTTTCCTGCAACATCATCGCGCCGATCAGGCCCAGAAAGATCACATAGCACAGCTGCACCACCAGATCGACCTGCCCGAGCCGCGACAGCAGGTTGAACAAGAGCACCCCCAGCGACGAGCCGACAAGCCCCCCCGCCAGCAGCACCCAGCCCATGCGGAAATCGACCGACTTGCGTTTGACATGCGCCAGAACGCCCGAAAATGATGAGGCCACGACCTGATTGGCCCCGGTCGCCACCGCAATCGCCGGCGGAATGCCGATGAAAAACAGCAGGGGCGTGATCAGAAAGCCTCCGCCCACGCCGAAAAGGCCGGACATCAGCCCGACGACACCGCCAAGTCCGATGAGGGTGAACGCATTCACCACCACTTCGGCAATGGGAAGATAGATTTGCATGTCCTGCCCGGCCGCCCGCCTTATGCCGATTCTGCCCCGGCGCCGGGGCCGCGTCAAACGCTGATATCGCGCGTCCTGCGGGTTGTCGCAGGGCTGTGGCGCGGATAAGCATTGTCTGACGGACAGATAGGCAAGGATGGGCGGGATGCCCTGGGGGCGGGCAGGAGCGGCGATGCGCATTTTGATCACCAATGACGATGGCATCAATGCCCCCGGGCTTGAGGCGCTTTTCGACATCGCGACCGAGCTGGCCGGCCGGCAGGGCGAGGTCTGGACCGTGGCCCCCGCCTTTGAACAATCCGGCGTGGCGCATTGCATCAGCTATGTACACCCGACCCTGATCGCCGAAATGGGGCCGCGCCGCTTTGCTGCCGAGGGCACGCCCGCCGATTGTGTGCTGGCCGCCATCGGTGACGTTATGAAGGACGCGCTGCCGGATCTGGTTCTGTCCGGCGTGAACCGGGGCAACAATTCCGGTGAGAACGTGATGTATTCGGGCACCATCGGCGGCGCGATGGAGGCCGCCTTGCAAGGTCTGCCCGCCATCGCGCTGTCGCAATATATGGGCCAGCGCACTGCAGGGTTGGACGACCCGTTCGAAGCCGCGCGCGTCCATGGGCCGCGCCTGATCCGGCAATTGCTGGAACATGGCGACTGGACCTCGGACGCGGATTTCCGGCTGTTTTACAACATCAACTTCCCGCCCTGCGATGCCGCCGGGGTCAAAGGCACCCGCGTCGCGCCGCAGGGCCGGCGGCACGGCGTGCGTTTCGGGGTCGAGCCCTATCACGCCCCGAACGGGCGGCGCTTTCTTTGGGTCATGGGCGGTTCGCAGACCGCGCCCGCGACGCCCGATAGTGACGTCGATGCGAATATGCGCGACTATATCTCGGTGACGCCGATGCGGCCCGACCTGACCTGCCACGCCTCGCTGGGCGGGCTAAGCCGCGCGCTTGAGGAGGGCTGAGCCACAGCATGAGCGACGAGCCCGATATTGCCGAACGCAAGATGCGCTTTCTGTTCGCGCTGCGGCAACGCGGCGTGACCGACCCGCGCGTCCTTGAGGCGATGGAGCGGATCGACCGCGGCGAATTCGTGCGCGGCCATTTCGAGGACCGCGCCTATGAGGACACCCCCCTGCCGATCCCCTGCGGGCAGACGATCAGTCAGCCTTCGGTCGTGGGGCTGATGACCCAGGCGCTGGAGGTCGGGCCGCGCGACAAGGTGCTCGAGGTGGGGACCGGCTCGGGCTATCAGGCGGCGATCCTGTCGCTTTTGTGCCGTCGCGTCTATACGCTCGACCGCCATCGCCGGCTGGTCGCCGAGGCCGAGGCGCTGTTTCGCCATTTCGGCCTGTCCAATATCACCGCCATGGTCGCCGATGGCTCGCGCGGCTTGCCCGATCAGGCGCCCTTTGATCGCATCATGGTGACCGCCGCAGCCGAGGACCCGCCCGGCCCGCTCTTGGCGCAGTTGAAGATCGGCGGTATCATGGTGGTGCCGGTCGGGCAGTCGGATGCGGTGCAGACGCTGATCCGCGTTCGGCGCGGCGAGAATGGCTTTGATTATGACGAATTGCGGCAGGTGCGTTTCGTGCCGCTGGTCGAGGGGTTGGGACAGACATGACCCCCGGCCACCCAGAACGGGCCGCAAGGCCAGAATGAGGTACGGGCAGATGGCGAAAATCAGGCAGCTGGCATTGGCCGCTGGTGCGGCGGTGGGTTTGGCGTCCTGCGGGCCGCAGGGCGGGCTGAATCTTAACAATTTCGACCCCGACCTGCGGGGCTGGGGCGGCAGCGGGCTGGATACCGCCGGGGCGGCGGCGCAGGCAGCGCCACGCCCGACCCCGGACCAGCGCGGGGTGATTTCATATCCCGGCTATCAGGTGGCCATCGCGCGCCAGGGCGATACGGTCGCGACCATCGCTGTGCGGCTGGGCCTGAACGCGGCCGAACTGGCCAGTTATAACGCCGTCAATGCCAATACCGTGCTGAACCCCGGCGCGGTCGTCGCGCTGCCGCGCCGTGTCGCGGGCGGGGCGCCAGTGGCGGGGGCCGTCGTTTCCTCGACCGGGCAGGTCAGCGATCCCTTTGCGGGGCAAGGCATCAAGCAGCCGAACATTCCGCCGGCGGCGGATGCCGCCAAGGGCGCTGCTGTCACCGCGACCACGCTTCCCGCTTCAAGCCAACCCAAGCAGCATGTCGTCGCCTCAGGCGAGACCGCCTGGTCGATTGCGCGGAAATACGACGTTTCCGTCAACGATCTGGCAGAATGGAACGGGCTTTCCTCGGCGATGACGCTGCGGATCGGCCAGCGGCTGCTGATCCCGGTCGCAGGGCAAAAGCCCACGGCCACGGCCAGTGTGACCGCGCCGGGTGTCGGCAGCCCGACGCCGCGTCCGCCCTCGGCGGCGCAGCCCTTGCCGGCGGAAAAGACCGCGCCCGCAAGCGCCGCCGTCAAGAAGCCGGCAAGCCCCGATCTGGGTAAGACCCGCACCGCTGCCTCGGGCAGCGGCAAGTTCCGCATGCCGGTCAATGGCTCGATCATCCGCACCTATCAAAAGGGCAAGAATGACGGCATCGACATTTCCGCCGCGCCCGGCAGCACCGTTTCCGCGGCCGGCAGCGGCACGGTTGCGGCGATCACCCGCGATGTCGATCAGGTGTCGATCGTCGTCATCCGTCACGAGGGCAATCTGATGACGGTCTATGCCGGGCTGGACAATGTGACCGTCAGCAAGGGGCAAAGCGTTTCAGCCGGTGCCGCGCTGGGCAAGGCCCGCAGCCAGGGTGTCGTCCATTTCGAGGTACGTCAGGGCTTCGACAGCGTCGATCCCGAAAAATACCTGAACTGACCCCTGTCAGCCGTATTTGCGAGCGGCGCCCCCAATCCGGGGACGCCGCTGCGCATCCTTGCCCATCGCCTTGCTTTTGCGCGCGCGGTGCGGGACCGCACGCCAAGGGGAGCATCAGGCGGGCAACAGGCCCGCCGGGCGAGGGATCATTCCTGTTCGCACATCTGGCGCAGAGTCAGCTCGATCTCGTGGCGGATCATCTGCTGCAGGTTGCGGCTGAGGCGGGTGCCGATCTCGCCCTGCAATTCCTGGCGGATGGCCTCGCGGATCATGCCGCGCAGATGCGTGCCCTTCTGGGCGTCCTTGTCTTGCGGCGCGAAGAGATGCGGCTCGCCGCTGTCGCGCGGGGGCTCGATCTCGGCATGGATCTGGGCTTCGATTTGCGGATTGATCGGGGTAACGGAGGCATTCGCGTGCAGCATGGTTTCCTCGGATTGTGCAGCGTTGGAGGGGGAGGCGATGGTGGTCGGTTCGGTGATGTCGGCGCGCAGGGCGTCGTCCTCGGCCAGAGTGGTCGGGTTCCTGTCGACTTGCGGCGGGTCTGCCCAGATCAAGCGGGGGTCAAAGCCGGTCCCCGTCATCGCCTGTTGCCAGGGATTGACGTCTTGCGTTTCCGCAGGCTCTGCCAGCGGTTCGGCTTCCTGATCGGCGCTGTCGACCGGATCGGCGATGGGTTCGAGATGCAGCCGCACGCTGTCGTCCGGGCTGTCGTCTGAGCCAATCTCGGGCCGGTCTTCGGACAGGTCGGTGAAATCGGGTGCGATCAGGGCGCTGGTGTCGAGGATCAGCGGCGCGACCTCGACCTCTGCCAGTGTCGGTTCAGGCGCGGTGTCGAGGGCGTCTTGCGCCGAAACCGCCTCTGCCGACGCGCCATCTTCCGGCGCTTCGTCTGCCGGTGCTTCGTCTGCCGGTGCTGCGACAATGCCGCGGGGCAGCGTGTTCAGCATCTGGTTCGGGATGATCGGCGAGGGGGTCTCGTCCTGGGCGATCAGGCGCCGGATCGAGGCCAGAACATCGCCGACATTGTCCGACCCATGGGTCGGTGCCGGTTGGCGCATCATTTCATGTTGCATGATGCGCCCCCCGGATAGGGGGCAGCGCGGTTACTGCCCGATTGCGCGCAGCACGCGATCCAGGCTTTTGCCCTGCCTGCTGGTATAAGGTGCGTCCTGCACCGCGTTGTAATAGGCCGATGGGTCATAGGTCGGAATTCCCAGTTTCAGGTTTTCTACCGTCAACAAACCCATAGCAGCCATAAGTTGATAATGTGCTAATTGGAGATTGGCTTCCGCCGTAATCTTGTCCGCGCGCGCCGCAAGCAGCGATTGTTCGGCGTCCAGAACGTCCAGAGTGGTCCGCGCGCCCAGCGTCGCTTCCTCGCTAACCCCTTCAAATGCCTTGCGTGCGGCCACGATCTGCTCGTCGATCGAGGCGATTTGTGCCCGTGCCACGTCGATTCCCGCCCATGCGATGCCAACGGCCTCGTTCACCTGGCGCGCGACGTTCAACAGTGCCGCGCGGGCCGAATCACGCTCGGCCATGGCCCGGCGATGTGCGGCCGGCAGGCGTCCGCCGGAATAAATCGTCTGCGACATCTCGAGCGCGACCGTCTTGTTGGTCCCGTAGCGCGTATCGAGCGCACTGTTGTTGTTCGTGCGCTGACGCGAAATCCCCGCCGAGCCGGTCAGCTCGGGGTTGCGTTCGGCCTCGGCGGCAGCCACGCCCAGTTCGGCGGCGGCGGCCTGACGCCGGGCCTGCAGGATCGCGGGATGCGTCCGCTGGCCGATGTCGCGCGCGGCCTCCAGCCCGGCCGGCAGTTTGGGCGTCGGCGGCGGGGCGGCAAGTCGCACGGGGGCCTTGCCGGTCGCAAGGCGATAGGATTCGCGGGCCACCTCAAGATCGCCTTCGGCCGCGGCCAGGCTTGCCCTTGCGGCCGCCAGCGCCGCATCGGCCTGCGCGACGTCTGTCTGGGTGATCTCGCCCACTTCGAAGCGATCGGTTGCCGCCTGCTGTTCCTGCCCGATCACGCGGACCGAGTTCTGCTGCAGATCGACCTGCTCGATGGCGCTGCGCACGTCCAGATAGGCCTGCACCGCACCCAGCAGGACGTCCTGCTCGACCCCGACCAGCGCCGCGCGTGTCGCCAGCACCGATTCCTTGGCGATATCGATGGCGATGGCGTTGCGGCCCCAGTCGTAAAGCGTGATCTGCGCTTGCAGCGCAATGCTTGAGGTGCGCAGGTCGATGCCGTCGGAATCGGTATAGCTGTGCTGGGCGATCCATTGCACGACCGGACGCAGCTGGGCCAGCGCGGCGGCCACATCTTCGTCGGCGGCGCGCAGCACGGCCCGGTTCTGGTCCAGCAGCGCCGAGTGGCGATAGGCGTCGACCATGGCATCGGCAAGGGTTTCGGCGCTGGCGGGAAATGCCGTTGCACCGGCAAGGAGTGCCGCGACAAGCGGGCGCCGCAGAATCTTCAGAGACTTGCGAAACATCACAGCGCCTTTCGTTGTTACAGTCAAAGGACAAAGCCCTTCTGATGCCCGAAACCCGGTAGAAGCGGGGCCCCGGCATTGAAGGCGAAACGCCAGTTGATACGGCCATCCCGCTTGAGGCCGAGGCGCACGACGCCCAGCTGCCCCTCGCGGAACAGCGCGACGACGCGACCGCCATCGGCGATCTGATCGGTCAGCGTATCGGGAAATTCCTCGATCGCGCCCTCGACGAGCGCTGCGTCATAGGGGCCTTGGCTGGCGCAGCCTTCGACCAGCGGGCCCTTGATGACGGCGACATTGAAGACATCCTGCGCGGCAAGCCGGGTCTCGGCCTCGGCGGCCATTTCGGGGTTGTCCTCAACGGCGATGACAGCCTCGACGATGCGGGCCATCAGGGCGGCGGCGTAGCCGTAGCCGCTGCCGACATTCAAGACCAGATCGTCATTTTGCAGGTTCAGCGCGTCGATCATCTTGCCCAGCGTCCGCGGCTCCAGCAGCACGCGGCCGGGGGCCAGCTCGATATTGTTCTCGGCATAGGCGACATCCCTGCGGGAATCCGGCACGAACTGCTCGCGCGGGACGTTCAGCATCGCCTCGATGACGGGGTAGCTGGTTACTTCGTTCGGACGAACCTGGGTGTCGACCATCATGGTGCGGCGCTGCGCGAAATCGGTCATCTGCAAACCCTGCTTTCGGTTGGCTTTCCGATCTATTGCCACGAAAATTCCGGACGGGCAACGCCCGCTGCGCCATTGCGCCAGTCCTGACGTCGTGGCATCACCATAGCATGGCCGAATATCTCTTTCCCGCGCCCCGTCCCGCGTCGCTGCCCGTGATCGGACAGGGCCTGCGTTTTCCGGTCGGTCGTATCTTCTGCGTGGGCCGAAACTATGCCGCCCATGCGGCCGAAATGGGGTCCGAGGTCGACCGCGAGGCACCGTTCTATTTCCTGAAATCCTCGCATGCGGTGCGGGAAAGCGGCGGCATCCTGCCCTATCCTCCGGGGACCGAGGACCTGCATCACGAAATCGAGATGGTGGTGGCCATCGGCGCGCCGGTCTTTCGCGCGACCGTGAACCGGGCGGCGGATGCGATCTGGGGCTATGGCGCGGGGCTGGATCTGACGCGGCGCGACCTGCAGGCCAAGGCCAAGGCCATGCAGCGGTCCTGGGATCTGGGCAAGAATTTCGAGGGCTCGGCGGTCCTGTCCGCATTGACGCCCGAGCGGGACTTCCATCCCGCGAACCAGCGTATCCACCTTGAGGTAAACGGCGCGACCCGGCAGGATTCGGTGATTTCCGACATGGTCTGGTCGATCCCCGAGATCATCGCGGACCTGTCGCATTACTATCATCTGGCGGCGGGCGACCTGATCATGACCGGCACCCCCGCCGGTGTCGGTGCGCTGCGCCCCGGAGACCGGGTTTCCGGCGGCATCACCGGGCTTGCGCCGCTCGAACTGACCATCGGTCCGGCGGAATAGCTTGGTTCGCGCCATTCCATGATCATCTGCGTCTGGGTGACGATGGCGGCAACCTTGCTGTCGTCGTGCGTCACCGTGGTTTGCAGGACCATGGTGCGCCCCTTGCGCAGGGCGATGCAGCGGCCATGGGCGGTGTCGCGGGCATATGCAGCATCACCTCATCCTTGTCGGCGGAAATCAGCCGGATGCCGAGCGACTCGGAAAAGGGCGACTGCTCATGGGACTGCGTGCCTTGACCGTCAGTCATGCCCGCCCCTCCCTGACTTGCCCCCGCAGGGTTTCTTCCATGTTCAAATATCCAAAACCGGCGCTATTCGACCACGATCCCGGCGGGTCCTGTCTCGGCGGTGCCGATGATCGCGGCCAGCGGGAAACCGGCGGCGCGGATCTGTTCCAGCACCTCGCCGGCGGCTTCCGGCGCGCAGGCGACCAGCAGCCCGCCCGAGGTCTGCGGATCGGTCAGCAGATTGCGCTGCCACGGCGCCAACCCCTCGGGCAGCGTGACATCAGTGCCGTAAGCGGCCCAGTTCCGGGTCGAGGCGCCGGTGAAAAACCCCGCCTCGGCCAGTTCGGCGGCGCGGGACAAAAGCGGCAGATCGGCCAGCCGCAGGCGCAGGGTCAGACCGGCGCCGCGGGCGATCTCCAGCCCATGGCCCAGAATGCCGAAACCCGTCACATCGGTGATGGCATGGATATCGGCGCGTTTCGCCAGATCGCTGCCCACCTTGTTCAAGAGCGTGGTCGAGGCGACCATCTCGGCCAGCTCGTCCGCATCCAGCGCGCCCTTCTTGATCGCGGCGGAATAGATGCCGACGCCCAACCCCTTGGTCAGGATCAGGACGTCGCCGGGGCGCGCATCGGCATTGCGGCGCAGCTCGGACGGGTGGCAGAGTCCGATCACGGCCAGGCCGTAGATCGGCTCGGGCGCGTCGATGGAATGGCCGCCGGCGACGGGAATGCCGGCCTCGGCGCAGATGTCGCGGCCTCCGGCAAGAATCTCGCGGATCTGCTCGGCGGGCAGCTTGTCGATGGGCATGCCCAGGATCGCCAGCGCCATGATCGGCCGCCCGCCCATGGCATAGATGTCGGAAATGGCGTTGGTCGCGGCGATGCGGCCGAAATCGCGCGGATTATCCACCATCGGCATGAAGAAATCGGTCGTGGCGATCACGCAGGTATTGTCGTCCACTTGCCAGACGGCGGCATCGTCCGAGGTCTCGGTCCCGACCAGAAGCTGCGGAAAGACCTGCGCCACCGGCTGATCGGCCAGCAATTCGCGCAGGACCGAGGGCGCCAGCTTGCAGCCGCAACCGCCGCCATGCGCCAGCGCCGTCAATCTGGGATGTTCGTTCATGTCCTTGCCCTCCGGTCCGTCAGCCGGCGCACCGTAACGTAGAATGCCGGGACCATGAAGATGCCAAGGAAGGTCGCGGCGATCATGCCGCCCATGACCCCGATGCCGATGGAGTTCTGCGCCCCGGCCCCCGCGCCCGTGGCCATGGCCAGCGGCGTCACCCCAAGGATGAACGCGAGCGAGGTCATCAGGATCGGCCGCAGCCGCAGCCGCGCGGCCTCAATGGCGGCGGCGACGGTGGCACGGCCCGATTGTTCCAGCTCGCGCGCGAATTCGACGATCAGGATGGCGTTTTTCGAGGCAAGCCCGATGGTCGTCAGGATCCCCACCTTGAAATAGACGTCATTGGCCTGACCGAATGTCAGCGCGGCGACGATGGCCCCCAGAACCCCCACCGGCACCGCCAGCATGACCGAAAACGGGATCGACCAGCTTTCGTAAAGCGCGGCCAGCGACAGAAACACCACCAGCGCCGACAGCGCGAAAAGCCAGGGCGCCTGATTTCCGGCCTGCCGTTCCTGATAGGACAGGCCCGTCCACGCCGTGCCATAGCCGCCGCCGGGCAGTTCGGCGACCAGTTCCTCCATCGCGGTCATGGCGACGCCGGAGCTGGCATCGGGGCCGGGCTGGCCGCCGATCGACACCGCGTCGATGCCGTCGATGCGCGACAGGCTGGGTTCTACCGGCTCCCAGCGGGTGGTGATGAAGGCGGTAAAGGGCACCATCTCGCCCTGGGAATTGCGGGCATACCAGCTGTCCACATCCTCGGGCTGCATGCGGTTCGCGGCGGCAGATTGCACGATCACCGGGCGCAATTGCGCGCCAAGGGCAAAGTCGTTCACCTCATCCCCGGCAAAGATCGTGGACAGCATGGCATTCACCGCCGAGATGCTGACGCCAAAGCTTTCGGCCTTTTGCTGGTCGATATCGATGCGCAGCGCGGCGTCGTCCTCAGAGCCGTCATTCTCGACCCGCTCAAGCCGGCTGTCGCCGCCCGCCGCCAGTTCCAGCTGATCGGCGGCATCGTTCAGCCGGTCGACGCCATGCCCGCCCTGATCCAGCAGATACATGCTGAACCCCGACGAATTGCCCAGCCGCGGAATCGCCGGCGGCTGCATGAAGCTGATGCGCCCGGCGCGGTGCTTCTCGAAATGTGCATTCGCCCGTTCGGCAATGGCGGCGGCCGAGGCCTCGGTGCCGCTGCGCAGATCGAAATCGCGCAGCTTCACGAAAATCATTGCCCGGTTCTGGGCCGTGCCGCCAAAGCTGAATCCCAGCGCGACATAGACCGATTCGACGGTCTCGGCCTCGTTTTTCAGCATGTAATCCTCGATCTCGCGCACGACGGCCAGGGTCTGCTGCGCGGTCGAGCCCTCGGTCAGGGTGATGCGCGATTGCAAGACGCCCTGATCCTCTTCGGGGATGAAGGTGGTGGTCATGCGCCCGAAAAGGTCATAGGCGCCATAGCTGATCCCTGCCAGAACCAGCATGATCAGGAAGGGCCGGCGCAATGTGGCGCGCACGGTCGTGGAATAGCCGCGCGTCATCCGCTCGAACGCGGCATTGAACCAGCGCGCCGGGGCGAAATGCGACGGCCCCTGATGGGCGCGCAGCAGACTTGCGCACATGGCTGGTGTGAGAATCAACGCGACCAGCAGGGACAGCACCATGGCGGTGATGATGGTGATCGAGAACTGCCGATAGATCACCCCGGTCGAGCCGGGCATGAACCCCATCGGCAGGAACACTGCCGACAGGACCAGTGCGATCCCGACCAGCGCGCCGCTGATCTGGCTCATGCTTTTCTCGGTGGCGGCGACCGGGTCCAGCCCCTCCTCCTGCATGACCCGCTCGACGTTTTCGACGACGACGATGGCGTCATCGACCAGCAGGCCGATGGCCAGCACCATGGCGAACATGGTCAGCGTGTTGATCGAATATCCCAGCGCCGCCAGCATGGCGAAGGTGCCCAGCAGCACCACCGGAATCGCGATGATCGGGATCAGTGTCGCCCGCCAGTTCTGCAGGAACAGCAGGATGACCAGAAACACCAGCACGATGGCCTCAAGCAGCGTGTGATAGACCTTTTCGATCGACAGCTCGACAAAGGGCGCGGTGTCATAGGCGATGTTGATATTGACCCCTTCGGGCAGGGCGTTTTTCAGCCCGGCCAGCGTCTCGCGGACCGCGTTCGCCGTCTCGACCGCATTGGCCCCAGTCGCAAGGTTCACCGCAAACCCCGAGGCATTCATGCCATTAAAGCGCGAATCGCGGCCATAGATGGCCTGTCCGATCTCGACCTCGGCCACATCGCCCAGATGCACGGCGGCGCCGTCCTCGCCGGTTTTAAGCAGGATGTTGCGAAAATCGTCGGTCGAGGTCAGCTGGCTTTGCGCGGTGATGGTGGCGGTGAACTGCTGGCCCTGCACGACCGGCTGGCCGCCAAGGCTGCCCACGGAAACCGTACTGTTTTGCTGGGCCACGGCGGTGGTGATGTCCGTGGGCGTCAGCTGGAACTGCGCCAGCCGCAGCGGGTCCATCCAGATCCGCATCGCATAGCCCGAACCAAAGACATTGACCCCGCCCACGCCCTCGGTGCGCTTGACCGGGCCTTCGACGACCTGCTCCAGCAGATTGCCCAGCTGGATGGTCGAATGCTGCCCCGTGGTCGAGACCAGCGAGCCGACCATCAGGATCGACGAGGACGAGCGCGTGACCGACACCCCGTCATCCTGCACCGGCGAGGGCAGGCGGCTTTCGACCGAACGCACCTTGGACTGCACCTCGTTCAGGGCATCGACCGGCTCGACGCTGTCGTCAAAGGTCAGGGTGATGACGCTGCGCCCGGTCGAGGACGAGGATTCGGTATATAGCAGCCCGTCAAGCCCGGTCAGCGCGTCCTCGATGGGGGTGGTGACGCTGTTTTGCACCGCCCGCGCCGTGGCCCCCGAATAGCTTGAGGTGATGCGCACGGTCGTGGGCGCGATATCGGGATATTGCTCGACAGGCAGGGTAAAGACCGACCAGCCGCCAATCAGCATGGTCACGATGGCCAGCACCCAGGCAAAGACCGGGCGGTGGATAAAGAACTGCGCCATCTCAGCCCTCTCCGGCTGCGGTCTTGTCGGCGCTTTCGGGCACCTCGCGGACCACGCCCTCGGCGTCGATGGTGACGGGGACGGTGGTGATTTCGGCATCGGCACGCAGGTCGTCCAGCCCGTCCAGGATCAGCTGCTCGCCGGGGGTGATGCCCTGAATGACGATCCAGCTGTTGCGATAGCTGCCGGTCTCGTTCAGCGTGACCTGCGCCGCCTTGCCCTCGCGGGCGACAAAGGCGGTCAGTGTCCCGTCCGAGGCGCGGCTGGTCGCGCGCTGCGGCACCAGAACGGCGCGCGTCGTGCCCAGCGTCAGCTTCAGCCGCAGGAACTGGCCGGGCAGGATCACGCCCTCGGGATTGTCGAATTGCAGGCGGATCGGCACCGTGCCGGTGGTCGACGACACGCTGATCCCCGGACTGACAATACGGCCCGTGCCGTGATATTCCTCGCCGGTTTCAAGGATCAGTTGGGTCTGTACCTCGCGGCTGGCGGTCAGTTGCCCGGCATTGATCCGGGCGCGGTTGCGCAGCATGCGGGCGCTGGATTCCGAGACATCGATATAGATCGGGTCCAGCTGGGTGATGGTGGTCAGCGCCTCGGACTGGCTGGCGGTGACCAGATCCCCGACCGAGACGGCGGCCACATCGGCCATCCCGTCCAGAGGGCTGGTGATCTCGGTCCGCTCCAGCGCCAGCCGGGCCGAATCGCGCGCGGCCTCGGCCGATTTCACATCCGCCTCGGCCTGCCGCACGGCCACCTCGGCGCTGGCCCGGTCCACCGCCGATACGCCCGACCCCTCCAGCCGGCGATAGCGGGTGACGGTGTTCTGCGCCTCGGTCAGGCTGGCCTCGGCGCCGATGACGGCGGCCTCGGCTGCGGCCAGCGCGGCGGCCAGCGTTTCCGGGTCCAGCCGGAACAACAGGTCGCCCGCCTTGACCGACTTGCCGGGATCATAGGTGATTTCCAGAACCTCGCCGCCCACCTGCGGGCGGATGCTGGTCTGCTGATAGGCAATGGCACGGCCGGGCAGGGTCACGGTATAGGGCACATCCTCTTGCGTGACGGTCATCACCCCCACCTCGGTCGGCCCGCGCGGACCCGGCGCACCCTGTGCCAGCGCCTGATTCGCCAGCATCAGCGCCAGCGCCACCCATAAGAATACCTGTTGCCGCATGGCCATTCGCCGATCCCGGTTCTTCGCTCGTTGCCGGCATCTTTTAGAGCGCGAACCCCAATGGCAAGTAAACGGAACGGCATGACCTGTCCGCCGGACGGGGCCTGATGCCATCTTCCATGTTCAAATATCCATGCGGCCTTGACGCAAGCGCGATGCAAGCAGGCGTCAGAAATCGACGCAAAGCCCCTTTTTCTCGTAATCGCCATAGCGCACCGGCTCGGGGCCGTCGCGCCCGCCCAGCTCGGTGGGCAGGTCCAGAGGCTTGGCATTCCGGCGCCGTTCCTCGGCCTCGGCCAGGGCGCGCTGCGCGGCGGGGGGCAGATCCTTGCGGTCGGTCATGGCGGTTTCCCTTGCATCGCGCTAGATGCAGGCAATCTAGACATGGGGCAGGCATTGAACAAGTCACAGGGCAGATCGGGGCGCAAGCCAGCCGGGGACACGGCACGTATGGGCGCGCTGCGCCTGCTGGCGGCGGTCGATGAGGGCGCGACGCTGGACGAGGCCGCAGCCCTGAACGAGCGCCTTGCGCCCCCCGACCGTGCCCGTGCCCGCCGCCTCGCGCTTGAGGTGCTGCGCTGCACCCAGCCCGCCGATGCCGTGCTGATGCCGCTGATGGCCCGCCGTCCGCGCCCCGATATCCTGCGCATCCTGCGCCTTGCCACCGTCGAGATGCTGGCCCTGGGCGAGGCGCCGCATGGCGCGGTCAATGCCGCCGTGGCGCTGACCCGCGGCCTTGGCGGCAAGGGGCAGGCGGCATCGGGCATGGTGAACGCGGTGCTGCGCAAGGTCTCCTCGGCCCAGAACATCTGGGCCGACCTGCCCGCGCAGCGCATGCCTGACTGGCTGCGCAAGCCCGTCGCCGCCCAATGGGGCGAGGATATCGCCCTTGCCATCGAGACCGCGCATGAGGCCGGCGCGCCGCTTGACCTGACCCCAAAGGGCGCGATGCCCGAGGATATGCCCGGAGAGGCGCTGCCCACCGGCTCGTATCGGCTGGCTTCGGGCACGCAGGTCAGCGTGCTGCCGGGCTATGAGGCGGGCGACTGGTGGGTGCAGGACGCCGCCGCCGCCATGGCGGTGCGGGTGCTTGACCCGCAGCCCGGCGAGGCCATTGCCGATCTTTGCGCCGCGCCGGGCGGCAAGACGCTGCAACTGGCCGCCGCCGGGGCCGAGGTCACGGCGGTCGATATCTCTCAGGCGCGGCTGGCCCGCGTGGCCGAAAACCTTGCCCGCTGCGGCCTCAGTGCCACGCTGGTCGCGGGCGATGCGCTGGACTGGCGGTCCGATGCGCCGCTGGATGCGGTGCTGCTGGATGCGCCCTGTTCGGCGACCGGCACGATTCGCCGCCATCCCGAATTGCCGCGCATCCGCGATGGCGCGGGCCTTGCCGAACTGACCGAACTGCAATCGCGGCTGATCGACCACGCACTGGACATTCTCAAACCCGGCGGGCGGCTGGTCTATGCCACCTGCTCGCTTTTGCCTGCCGAGGGCGAGGACCAGATGGCCGCAGCCCTTGCCCGCCATCCCGGTCTGACGGTCGAACCTCCGCAGGCGCCGGGCATCGATCCGGCATGGATCACGCCGCAGGGCGCCTTGCGGCTGCGCCCGGACCTGTGGCCGGAACGCGGGGGCATGGACGGGTTTTTCATCCTGTGCTTGCGGAAAACAACCGAAGGGACATAAGGTTGCGCCGTTCCAACAACTGCCCAGTCCATGACCGATAGCACGACCGCCCCAAGGGGGTTTCTGCGCCGCCCCGAACCCAAAGCCATCGGCCATGCCGGACGGGGCGAGCAGATCGTTGGCGGAGCGCTGCATCTGGGCGGCGTCACGCTGAATGGCGACTTCTTTGCCGCCGATGTGCCTCCGACCGTCAGCGCCGAGCTGCACGGCTTTGGCTGGCTGGACGATCTGGCCGCCGTCGGCACGCCAAAGGCGCGGGCGCTGGCGCAGGACCATGTGCTGCACTGGCTGAAACAGCACCGCGTGCCCGATGCCAGCCGCGTCGAATGGGCGCCCGAGGTGGCGGGCCGGCGGGTGCTGCATTGGATCTTTCATGCCGGGATGATCCTGCCCGGTCTGGATCGCGACGGGGCCGAGCCCTATTTCCGGGCGCTGGACACGCATCTGAACCATCTGCGCGACAGCTGGTACGAGACCGTCGACGGGCTGAACCGGCTTGAGGCGCTGGCGGGCCTGGCCATCGGCGCAATGTCGCTGCGCGACCGCCAGTTCATGGCGCAGCCCGCGCTGATCGCATTGGCCGAGGAAGCCGACGCCATGGGAGTCGGCACGCTGTCCGAGGCGCGCGCCCCCGAATCGCTGCTGGAGGCCATGGCCCTGCTGGTCTGGGCGCAAGAGGTCGCGGCGGAAACGGGACTGGACAGCCCGGCCGAGCTGACCGCGATCATTTCCGAAATCGCCCCGATCCTGCGCGCGTTGCGCCATGCCGATGGCGGTCTGCCCAGCTTTCACGGCGGCGGGCGCGGGGCTGCGGGGCGGCTGGATCGCTGCCTGCGCGCGGCCGAGGGCGCGGCTTTGCCCGCGCATGGCCTTGCCATGGGCTTTGCCCGCATGGCGCGGGCGCGCACGACGCTGATTCTGGACGCCGCACCCCCGCCCGGCGGTCCGGCGGCGGTCCGCGCCCATGCCTCAACGCTGGCGTTCGAGTTGACCGTGCAGCGCCAGCCGCTGATCGTGAATTGCGGCCCCGGCGACGGTTTCGGCCCGCTTTGGGCCAAGGCCGCGCGCGCCACGCCCTGCCATTCGGCGCTATGCCTGGCGGGGCTTTCCAGCTCACTTCTGAATCCCAACCGTCAGGAGGGTGAGCCCGATATCCTGACCGAGCGTCCGGCACTGGTCTGGGCAGGCGATTGCGATGAATTGGGCAATCTGACCGCGCCCGATTTCGGCCCTGCCCATTCGCCCGAACCCGCACATCTGCTGTCAGGCCATGACGGCTGGCTGGCCAGTCACGGGCTGACGCATCTGCGTGAATTGTGGCTGGAACCCGACGGCCTGTCGCTGCGCGGCGAGGATTCGCTGGCCGCGCTGGATGCCAGCGCCCAGATCCGGCTGGATCAGGTCCGCCCCGAGGACGGGCTGGCCTTTGACCTGCGTTTCCACCTGCACCCCGATATCGACGCGCGGATGCAGGGACAGGAGGTGCAACTGACCCTGCCCAATGGCGAGCTCTGGCAGTTCAGCCATGACGGGGTGGGCGAGGCCCGGCTTGAGGCATCCTGCCTTCTGGACCGGACTCTGGCCGAGCCGCGCCCCTCGCGCCAGATCGTGATTTCCGCGCGTCTTCAGGGCAAGGCCATCCAGATCGGCTGGACCTTGGCGCATTCCGGCGCTAGGTGACGGGCCACATCCGCGATCCATAACGGGGCCTGACCGATGACCGACCGTATTCCGCTGAAGCGTGCGCTGATTTCCGTGTCCGACAAGACCGGGCTGATCGACTTCGCAAGGGCGCTGTCGGCGCGAGGGGTCGAGCTGCTCTCGACCGGCGGCACCGCCAAGACCCTGCGCGAGGCCGGGCTGACCGTCCGCGACGTCGCTGACGTGACCGGCTTCCCGGAAATGATGGATGGCCGCGTCAAGACGCTGCATCCGGCGGTGCATGGCGGGCTGCTGGCGCTGCGCGACAGCGAGGAACACATGGCCGCCGCCACCTCGCACGGGATCGGCATGATCGACCTCTTGGTCGTCAACCTGTATCCGTTCGAGGAAACTGTCGCCAAGGGTGCCTCGTATGAGGATTGCATCGAGAATATCGATATCGGCGGCCCGGCGATGATCCGCGCCGCCTCCAAGAACCACGCATTCGTGACCGTGGTCGTGGACGTTCAGGACTATGCCGCCGTGCTGGCGGAACTGGACGCCAATGACGACACCACCCGCTATGCCTTCCGCCAGCGTCAGGCGCAGATCGCCTATGCCCGGACGGCGGCCTATGACGCGGCGGTCTCGAACTGGATGGCGGGCGCCATTGGCGAGGACATGCCGCGCCGCCGCGCCTTCGCCGGCACGCTGGCACAGGGGCTGCGCTATGGCGAGAACCCGCATCAGGCGGCGGGTTTCTACAAGGACGGCTCGGACCGGCCGGGCGTGGCCACGGCCCGGCAATGGCAGGGCAAGGAGCTGTCCTACAACAACATCAACGACACCGACGCGGCCTTTGAACTGGTGGCAGAGTTCGATCCGGCCGCCGGTCCCGCCGTCGCCATCATCAAGCACGCCAACCCCTGCGGCGTGGCGCGCGGCGCCTCGGCCATCGAGGCGTATCGGCGCGCCTATGACTGCGACCGCACCTCGGCATTCGGGGGGATTGTCGCGCTGAACACGGCGCTGGACGCCGATACCGCCCGCGCCATCACCGAGATTTTCACCGAGGTCGTCATCGCCCCCGAGGCCAGCGACGAGGCGCGCGAGATCTTTGCCGCGAAAAAGAACCTGCGTCTCTTGACCACCGGTGGGCTGCCCGATGCGGGCGCGGCGGGTCTGGCCTTCCGTCAGGTCGCGGGCGGCTTTCTGGTGCAGGGCCGCGACAATGGCCGCATCCTGCGCAGCGACCTGAAGGTGGTGACCCAGCGCCAGCCCAGCGAGGCCGAACTGAACGACCTGCTGTTTGCCTGGACCGTCGCCAAGCATGTGAAATCGAACGCCATCGTCTATGCCCGCGATCTGGCGACGGTCGGCATCGGTGCCGGCCAGATGAGCCGCGTCGATTCGACCCGCATCGGCAAGCGCAAATCCGAAGACATGGCCGAGGTGCTGGGTCTGGATCAGGCGCTGACCATCGGCTCGTCGGTCGCATCGGACGCGTTCTTCCCCTTTGCTGACGGGGTCGAGGCGCTGGCTGCGGCGGGCGCGAAAGCGGTGATCCAGCCCGGCGGCTCGATGCGGGACGCCGAGGTGATCGCGGCCGCCGACCGTCTGGGTCTGGCCATGGTCTTTACCGGCCAGCGGCATTTCCGCCACTGATGAGCGACGCCTCGACCCCCAAGAAACCCGCGGCCCCCCGCAAGCGCGCCAAAAAGGCGCCGCCGCCGCGTGTCTGGCGCAATGTCGGGCTGTGGGCGGGGCTGATCTTTTTCCTGGATCAGGCGCTGAAATATCTGGTCGTGCATGTGCTGCAACTGGACCGGGTGCGCGAAATCGACGTGCTGGACCCGTGGCTGAACCTGCGCATGGCCTGGAATCAGGGCATGAATTTCGGCCTGTTCGCCAGCGATGTCGACACCACGCGCTGGATCCTGATTGGCATCGCGCTTGCGGTCTGTTTATGGGTCGGGATCTGGGTCGGCCGGGCCAAACCCTCGCGCTTTGCGCAGATTTCCGCCGGGCTGCTGATTGGTGGCGCCTTGGGCAATGTCGTCGACCGGTTCGTCTATGGGGCGGTTGCCGATTTCCTGAACATGTCGCTGCCCGGCTGGCGCAATCCCTATAGCTTCAACGTCGCCGATATCGCGATCTTCATGGGCGCGCTTGGGTTGGTGCTGCAACCGCCCGAGAAAAAGCCCGAACCCAAGAAACGCCGCGCGCCGGCAAAGCCCCGGACGGCGAAACCCCGCCCGGAACCGGCCGCGGATCCGGGCAACGGATCGCTTGTCGAACAGGGCGATCTGTTCGCGGGCGACAAGACCCGTGACGAGGCCGGGAATTCACGCTAGAACGACGCCAGAAGAACATGAGGGACGGACGATGCGGGCGATCGCGCTGACAATGACCATGCTGTGGCTGGCCGCCTGCAGCAACGATCCGCATCTGATGAACACCAGTGGCGGGCAGGACGGGCCGGATGAATTCGGCATCGTGCCGACAAAGCCCTTGCAGATGCCCGAGGATCTGAACGCCCTGCCCGCGCCCACGCCGGGCGGCAGCAACATCACCGACCCGACGCCGATGGGCGATGCGGTGGCGGCGCTTGGCGGCAATCCCGCGCAGCTGTCGGCGCAGGGCATCGGCGCCTCGGATGGCGGGCTGGTCAATTATGCCTCGCGCATGGGCCGCGACCCGGCGATTCGCCAGCTGACCGCACAGGAAGATATGGAATGGCGCAGCCGCCATTCGCGCCGCGTGCTCGAGGTTCTCGCGCGCTCGAACGTCTATTACCGCGCCTATGAGCCGATGACGCTGGACAGCTGGGCCGAACAGGAACGCTGGCGCCCGACCGGCGTGCTGCTGCCCGCGGCGCCGCCCGTCAATCGCGGCGCGCCGGTCGAGTCGACCGATCCCAACGTTCAGGGCGCGGTGCTGGTGAAGTGACCGCGCATCCTCACGGGTGATCACGCTTAGATGACGGGCCCCGGGCTTGCGCCCAACCGCCCGGCGGGGCAGTTTTCGGCACGCGACCCGGAACCGGAGCCTGCCCATGACGATTTTCACCCGCGCGGCGCCCCTTGCGGCTTTGCTGGCCGCCCCGCTTGTGACCGGCCCTGCCTTGGCCGAGATGCCCAAGGGAATCAGCCACTTCACCCTTGATAACGGCCTCGAGGCCGTGGTGATCGAGGATCACCGCGCCCCGGTCGTCGTGCAGATGGTCTGGTACAAGGTCGGCTCGGCCGATGAGCAGCCGGGAAAATCCGGCATCGCGCATTACCTGGAACATCTGATGTTCAAGGGCACCGACAAGGTTGCGGCGGGCGAGCTGTCCAAGACCGTGACCGCCAATGGCGGCATGGACAATGCCTTTACCAGCTATGATTTCACCGCCTATTTCCAGCGTATCGCCAGCGACCGCCTGCCCTTGGTCATGGAGATGGAATCCGACCGCATGGCCAACCTCAAGATCGGCGAGGACGACTGGCAGGCCGAACGTCAGGTCGTGCTTGAGGAACGCTCGCAGCGCACTGACAGCGATCCCGGCGCCCAATTCGCCGAGGAGCGCAGCGCGGTCCAGTTCTACAACCACCCCTATGGCCGCCCGGTCATCGGCTGGCGCGCCGAGATGGAGGGGCTGACCCGCGACGATGCCAATGCCTGGTATGACGCGCATTACGCCCCGAACAACGCGGTGCTGATCATCGCCGGCGACGTGACGCCCGAGCGGGCCAAGGAGCTGGCGCAGGAATATTACGGCCCGGTCAAGCCCAAAGCCGGCGCCGAACGCGGACCCCGCCCGCAGGAACCCGAGCAGCGCTCGCCCCGCCGGATGGAGCGTTCCGACCCCCGCGTGGCCGAGCCGGTGCTGATCCGCACCATTCTGGTCCCCGAACGCAATCCGGGCGACCAGAAGACCGCCGCCGCGCTGACCGTGCTGGCGGAACTGCTGGGCGGTTCGGCCCAGACCTCGGTTCTGGCGCGGGAACTGATGCTGACCGGCAAGGCGCTTTTCGTCGATGCCGGCTATGACGGCCTGTCGGTCGATCCGACCACATTCACCATCGCGCTGATGCCCGCGCCCGGCCTCTCGAATGCCGAGGCCGAGGCGGCGCTGGACGCGGCGCTGGAAAAATTCCGTCAGGACGGTCCCGACCCGGCACAGCTTGAGCGGGTCAAGACGCAGGTCCGCGCGGCTGAGGTCTATAAAAAGGATTCCGCCCATGGCCGCGCCTATGATTATGGTCAGGGCCTGTCGATCGGGCTGGGGATCGAGGATGTAAACGACTGGCCCGAGATCCTTGCCGCCGTCACCCCCGAGGATATCCGCGCCGCCGCCGAGCTGGTTCTGGACAGCAAGGCCGATGTGACCGGCTGGCTGCTGCCCGCAGCCGCGCCTGCCGCCACGCCCGCCGTGACCCCGGCCGGGGACGCCCCCGCCGCATCGACCGACCCAGCCAATCCGGGGGAAAGCCAATGATCCGCGCCCTTGCCACTTTCGTCTTTGTCGCGCTGGCCAGCCTTCCGGCGCGCGCCATCGAGATCCAGCAGATCACCTCGCCCGGCGGCATCAAGGCATGGCTGGTCGAGGATCACTCGATCCCCTTCACCGCGCTGACCCTGATGTTCAAGGGCGGCGCCAGCCTTGATGCGCCCGACAAGCGCGGCGCTATCAACCTGATGACCGCGCTGCTCGAGGAAGGCTCGGGCGAGATGAACTCGGTCCAGTTCGCCGAGGCGGCCGAGGCGCTGGCGACCAGCGCCAGCTTCAATGTCAGCGACGATGCGCTGGTGGTCAGCGCCCGCGCCCTGACCGAAAACCGCGATCAGGCCGCTGACCTCTTGCGTCAGGCGCTGACCCAGCCGCGTTTCGACGCCGACGCCATCGAGCGGGTGCGCGCACAGGTGCAATCGTCGATCCGCAGCGAGGCGACGGACCCCGAATCCATCGCCACCAAGGCGCTGGCGGCGCAGGCCTGGGGCGATCACCCCTATGCGACCTCGATCAACGGCACGGCCGAATCGGTTGCCGCGCTGACCCGCGACGACCTGATCGAAGCGCAAAAGCGCATTCTGGCCCGCGACCGCGTGGTGGTGGCCGCTGCCGGCGATATCGACGCCGAGGCCTTGGGGCTGCTGATCGACAAGGTGCTGGGCGGGCTGCCGGAAGCCGGCTCGGTGCCCCTGCCCGAACCGGCGAAACTGGGCCTGACCGGCGGCGTCACGGTGATCGACTGGGACAGCCCGCAGACCGTTGTGACCTTTGCCCAGCCCGGCCTGCCCATGTCCGACCCCGATTATTTCGCCGCCGTGGTCGCCGATCACATTCTGGGCGGCGGCGGGTTTTCCTCGCGCCTGATGGACGAGATCCGCGAAAAGCGCGGCCTGACCTATGGCGTCGGCACCGGCCTTGCCAATGCGCTTTACGGCGAGACCTGGCAGGGCGGCATGGCCAGCGCCAATGAAAAGGTGGCCGAGGCGGTCGATCTGATCCGGCAGGAATGGGCGCGCTTTGCCGAGGGCGGCGTGACCGACAAGGAACTGACTGACGCCCGCACCTATCTGACCGGCGAATATCCGCTGCGCTTTGACGGCAACAGCAAGATCGCCAGCATTCTGGCCGGGATGCAACTGGTCGGGCTGCCCGCCGATTACGTCAATACCCGCAATGCCAAGGTCGAGGCGGTCACGGCTAAGGACGTGCAGCGCGTCGCGCAGCGCCTGCTGCATGCCGACCAGATCCGCTTCGTGCTGGTCGGCCGGCCGCAGGGGATCAGCGGTGATGCGGCTGCCGCGCCGTCGAACTGAGGCAATGATGGATGCTGCCCGCGGTTTGCCGCCGCGGGCTGCGGCCTAATTCGGAATCCCGCCGCCATATTGTACCGCGGTTTCCCAGGTCGGGGCGTTTCTGCCGCCGCCCGGGGCGCTGTCGACCGGCTGGAATTTCGCGCCGGTCATCGAGCTGAGGTCACAGGCGCTTAAAATCAAAACCGCGCCGAACAGAAGAATCGCAATAGATTTGTTCATGATCGTCCTCCGGATGATGAACCTGTCGCGCTGAGATAAGTGCATTCAGGGCGATCGTGGTTCCCCGGTTTGCGGCTTTGCGATGAAGTTCTTTTCGCCTTGCCGGGGGCCTGCTATATCTGGGGTCATGAATACCCACATGCCCAATATGCGCCCCATCATCCGCCAGTTGGATGAGGCCGCCGCCAACCGCATCGCGGCCGGCGAGGTGGTCGAGCGTCCGGCCTCGGCGGTCAAGGAACTGGTCGAGAATGCGCTGGATGCCGGTGCCACCCGGATCGAGGTCTCCATCGCCAAGGGCGGCAAGGCGCTGATCCGGGTCAGCGACGATGGCTGCGGCATGACGGCGGATGACCTGCCTCTGGCGCTGGCCCGGCATGCGACCTCAAAGATCGACGGCAGCGACCTTCTGGATATCCGCAGCTTCGGCTTTCGCGGCGAGGCTTTGCCCAGCCTTGGCGCGGTGGGGCGGTTGACGATCACCAGCCGCGCGCCCGGCCATGACGGCGCGCAGATCTCGGTTGCGGGCGGACGCGCGCAGGCAGTCCGACCTGCCGCCGGCAATCGCGGCACCGTGGTCGAGCTGCGCGACCTGTTCTTTGCCACGCCCGCGCGGCTGAAATTCCTGCGCAGCGACCGCGCCGAGACCCAGGCCGTGGCCGACACCCTCCGCCGCCTCGCCATGGCCGAGCCCTATGTCGCCTTCACCCTGACCGACGAGGATGAGGGCCGCGTGCTGTTTCGCGCCGATGCCGAACATGGGGAACTGTTCGGCGCCTTGCAGACCCGGCTTGCCCGCGTCATGGGCCGCGATTTCATCGACAATGCGCTGGCTATCGACGCCACCCGCGACGAGATCTCGCTGACCGGATTTGCCGCCCTGCCGACCTATTCGCGCGGCGCGGCGGTGGCGCAGCATCTTTACGTCAATGGCCGCCCGGTCCGGGACAAGCTGCTGACCGGGGCGCTGCGGGCGGGCTATATGGATGTGCTGGCCTCGGGCCGGCATCCGGCGGCGGTGCTGTTTCTGAGCTGCGATCCGCATCTGGTCGACGTCAACGTCCATCCCGCCAAGGCCGAGGTGCGCTTTCGCGACCCCGGCCTTGCACGCGGGTTGGTGGTCAGCGCCCTGCGCCATGCGCTGGCCGGGGTGGGGCATCGGTCGTCGTCCACCGTGGCCACGGCGGCGCTTGGCGTGGCGCGGGTCGAGCCTGCCCCAGAGGCTACCCCGCGCAGCTATCAGGCCGATTACCGCCCGGCGCCGGGCTTTGCGCCGCGTCCCTCGGCCCCGGCCATCGCCGCCAGCCTTGCCTTTCAGGCCCCCGGTTTTGCCGAGGCCCCGACCGCCCGGGTCGAGCCCGAGATTGCCGCTGAACCGGATGCGCCGCTGGGTGCCGCCCGTGCGCAACTGCATGAAAACTGGATCATCGCCCAGACCGCCCATGGCATCGTCATCGTCGATCAGCATGCCGCGCATGAGCGGCTGGTCTATGAGCGCCTGAAAGCGCAGGCCGAGGCGCATGGCATCGCCAGCCAGGCCCTGCTGATCCCCGAAATCGTCGAACTGTCCGAGGTCGACGCCGCCCGCATCCTCTCCATCGCCGAGGATCTGGCCGGGCTGGGGTTGGTGATCGAGCCATTCGGCGGCGGCGCCATCGCCGTGCGCGAGGTGCCAGCGCTGATCAAGCGCATCGACGCGCCCCGCCTGATCCGCGACATTCTGGACGATCTCGAGGATCAGGGCGCGTCCGATCGTCTCAGGGCGCGGGTCGATGCGGTGCTGTCCTCGATGGCCTGTCATGGCTCGGTCCGCTCGGGTCGGCGCATGAATGCCGAGGAAATGAACGCGCTTTTGCGGGAAATGGAGCGGGTGCCGAAATCCGGCCAGTGCAACCATGGCCGCCCGACATGGATCGAATTGAAGCTGGCCGATATCGAGCGGCTCTTCGGGCGCTAGTTGACCTTGCCCCCCGGCGGCGCGACAACGGGTCAGCACCCCGGAGGACTTCATGCTGGAAATCAGCCCCGAAAAGATCGCCCATATCATCATCCGCGCCCGCGAATATGACAGCGGCGTCAACGCCTGGGCGCATAGCGGGCACCGCACCGGCCACGGCACCCAGACCGAGCTTGCGGAATTCATCGCCAGCCTGAACGAGGACGAGCAGGCCAGCCTGGTCGCCGTCATGTGGATCGGTCGCGACACCTTTGGCCCCGAGGATCTGGCCGAGGCCATCGAGACCGCCAAGGCCGAGCGCAGATCGCCCACCGAGGATTACCTCATGGGCGAGCCGCAGCTGGCCGATTACCTTGAGGCGGGGATGGACGCGCTTGGCATCTCGCCCGAGGATGCCGAGGACGAGTTGCACCGCCCGGTCTGATCGCCCGGTCTGATCCGCCGCCCCCGGCCGTCAGGGCGCGGCCCCCCGCCGCGCCAGCCGGATCAGCGATCCCGGATCGCCGTCGATCAGCACCAGCAGCGCGCCGTCGGGGGCGATCTCGATGTCGCGGACGCGGCCGATGCCCTGCACAAGACGCTGCTCTCCGGCGACGCGGTCGCCGTCAAGTTTCAGCCGCACCACCGATCCGGCGCGCAACCCCCCGATCAACAGGTCGCCCTGCCATTCGGGAAACATCTCGCCCTGATAAAAGATCATACCGCTGGGGGCGATGACCGGGTCCCAGTAATAGACCGGCTGCTCCATACCATCTTTCGCGGTGATGCCGGCGCCGACCGGATTGTCGTCATATTGCACGCCATAGGTGATGACGGGCCAGCCGTAATTCAGCCCGGGCTGCGGCAGGTTCAGCTCATCCCCGCCCTTGGGGCCATGCTCGACCGTCCACAGCCGGCCTTGCGGGTCCAGCGCGGCGGCCTGGATGTTGCGATGGCCATAGGACCAGATTTCGGGCCGGGCCTGCGCCTCGGTAAAGGGATTGCCCGCCGATGCCGCGCCGGTCGCGGGGTCGATGCGCAAGACCTTGCCCAGATGATTGCCAAGTGCCTGCGCGCCATCGGGCTCTTCGGGCGGCAGGCTGCGTTCGCCGGCGGTGACGTAAAGCTGGCCGTCGCGGTCGAAAACCAGCCGTGAGCCGAAATGCATGGGCGTCGCATGTGGCGGCTCTTGCTGGAAGATCACCCGGACATCCGTCAGCGCCGAGGCGCCCTCGGACAGCTTGCCGGTCCCGACTGCGGTGGCATTCCCCCCCTGATCGCCACGCGGCTCGGCGAAGCTGAACCAGATCTGCCGCGTCTGGGCGAAATCGGGTGCCACCGCCACGTCCAAAAGCCCGCCCTGGCCATCGGAATCGACCGCCGGCAGGCCGGTGATCGGCGCCGAGAGCTGGCCGTCGCGATATAGCCGCAACGTCCCCTCGCGCTCGGTGATCAAAAGCCCGCCATCGGGCAGCCAGGTCATGCCCCAAGGGCTGCGCAGCCCCTCGGCCAGCGACGTGCGGCTGAGCCGCAACGCGCCGGGGATGATCGGGGCGCGGGTCTGGTTGGCGAAGGCCGGGCTTTGGCCCTTGGCCTCGGGCGGGTAGTCGTTGAAATCGGCACGCGCCGGGGAAAGCGGCACGAGAGCCAGCGCAAGGGCGCAGCTCAGGATGCGAAGCGGCTTGGACATCGTTACGGTCATTGAGAAGCTCCTGTCGTCCGGTATGTCCGGGCGTTCCCGGGCAGGTTCATGGGCCCGATCCAAGCGCCGCGCGATGCGCGGCAAACATCTGTTGGGCGCGGCCCCATGGCCCCTGATCGATACGGTCCAGATCCCGCAGCACCGGCAGCAACTGAGCGGCGAAATCCAGCGAGCTTTCGCGCGGCAGCAGCGAAGGCAGGTTGTCGATGGCCATGACGTCCAGCACCGGTGCCTCGGCCACGCGCAGGACCGGCTCTGCCCAGTCGGTCACCCGGTCATAGACCTTGATCGGGTTGAAATCGCTGGAGGGGTCGCAGGCTACGTCGCCGATCACCGTCAGCGCTCGGCCGGGCGCCACGGCCTCGGCGTGCAGAAAGACCGGGGTTTTGGGACCGGCCAGAATGCAGTTGATGAACAGCTCATGGATCAGGATTTCGGGGAAAGGTCCGCCGCTGGCGGTTTCGGCCATGTCCCATTTCGTGATCCTGACCCCCAGTCCCGTCAACAGGTCCGAGGCGCCGCTGCCCACCCGTCCCAGCGCGCCGATGATGATGGCATGGGGCCGCGCGGCGCCGGTCGCGTCCAGTTCCGCCCGCAGCGCGTCGTTCAGCGCCCGTTGCGTCGGCCAGGCCTGCACCGGCCCGCAGATCCCGCCGCGCCTTTGCGCCGCCCAGGCGCTTAGCGAAACCGCCGCCCCCGCATAGCCCGCCCAATACCCAAAGGCGGCCAGCCGCCGGCCAGCCTCGTCGGTCAGGTATTCCAGATCGTAAAGCGTGCCGCCGCCGTCGCGAAAGCGTTGCAGCAGCTTTTGTCCGGCCGGCTGGCCCTTATAGGCATGGCCGAACATGATGTGGCGATGGCGCAGGGCGCGCCCGTCCTCGGGCAGTTCCTTCAGCCCGAAGACGATCGCATCCGATGGGGCCTCGGGCCAGGTTCCTTCGGCTGCGATCTCGGCACCGGCATCGGCGAAGCCGGCAATGGGCAGAATACGATGCGGGCTGTCCTCGACGGTGATGCGAAAGCCTTGGGCGCGCAGATCTTGGACGCCATCGGGCGTGATGCCGACACGCCGTTCATTGGCGCGGCTTTCCGAGCGGACCCAAAGATGCGGCATGCCTGTCTCCTGCCGTGACTCGTGAAAGCCTAGGGGAAGGCGCCGGTTGCGGCAAGCGATGGACGCCGCGCACCCAGAAACGGCCCCTGGCCGCTGGTGTCGATCCGCGCGATGGCGTGAGCAATCGGCTCGATGATGACGGCCATGGCGAAGGCGGTGGCGTGGATCATCCTTTCGCCATCCAGTGCCAGCGCGACATGGCCGGGCCAGAACAGCAGATCGTTGCGGCGAATATCGCCTGAAACATGCGGAAAGGCCGCCTCCTGCATGTCGCTGTCGCCCGGGCAGGCAACCGCGCAAGCGGTCAGCGCGGCCTGTGCCAGGCCCGAGCAGTCGATCCCTGCGCGACTGTTGCCGCCCCACAGATAGGGCGTGCCGATCAGCGTTTCGGCGATGCTGGCCGGATCCTCTGCCGGCCGCTCCGAGATGTGTTGCAGCGGCACCCATCCGCCCTGTGCCAGCCGCGCGAACCCGTCCTTCATGTCGGTCACCGAAAGTCGGGCACCCAGCGAGAGCCCCATCAATTCGCGGCGTTTCATGTTCGGTTCGGGATAGATATGCGTGGCGGGCGCGCGAACCCGGTGGGTGATCACGGACGAGACCTGGCCCAGATCGCCGGCCGGCAGCCAGCCGCAATAGCCGTCCTGGGCGGCCTGCACGAAGCTCCAGCCGTCCTGCTCGTCCAGCATGGTCAGATCCGCGCCGAAATTCACCTGCCGGTCGCGCGGGCCGTCGGGCGCACGGCACAGATCGGACAGTGGCGCGGTCAGGCGCACCGGGCGTCCGGGCGTATAGGCGGGACGCTCGATCACGCCACGCAGCGACTCGAGGGCGATCCGGTCATTGGCCGGGGTCAGCCGGCGATCCAGCGCGACGGCGGTCATGTCAGAATCCCGGGCAGCGCGTTCAGAATCGCGCGCATCCCCTGTCCCGCCCCGCCTTTCGGACGGCCGGGCGCGGCGCTGGGTTGCCAGCCATAGATGTCGAAATGCGCGTAATGCCGGGCCCGGCCGGTAAAGCGGCGCAGGAACAGCGCGGCCGTAATCGCCCCGGCGAATCCGCCGCCGGGCGCATTGTCCAGATCGGCGATGGCGGGCTCGATCATGGACTCATAGGGTTCCCAGAAGGGCATGCGCCAGATCGGATCCGCATGATCCCGGCCCGAGGCCTGCAGCGCGGCCGCCACGCGGTCGTCGTCGCAGAAAAAGGGCGGCAGGTCCGGTCCCAGCGCAACCCGCGCCGCGCCGGTCAGCGTGGCCATCGAGATCAGAAGTTCGGGCGCCTCTTCATCGGCCAGGGCCAATGCATCGGCCAGAACCAGCCGCCCCTCGGCATCGGTATTGTTCACCTCGACCGTCAGGCCCTTGCGGCTGGTCAGGATATCGCCGGGCCGGAATGCGTTCGACGAGATGGCGTTTTCCACCGCCGGGATCAGCACCCGCAGGCGGATGTCGCGGGTCAGACCCAGCCGCGCCATCGTCTCGGCCAGACCAAGGACATTCGCGGCGCCACCCATGTCCTTTTTCATCAGCGCCATCGAGGCGGCCGGTTTGATGTCCAGCCCGCCAGTGTCGAAACATACGCCTTTTCCGACCAGCGTCACGCGCGGGCCGTCGCCGGGAAAGCGCAGATCCAGCAGGCGCGGCGCCTGAGCCCCGGCCCGCCCGACGGCATGGATCATCGGAAAGTTCTGCGCCAGCAGCTGGTCACCGGCCGTGACCGAGATTTCCGCGCTATATCGGTCGGCCAGATCGCGCGCCGCCTGTTCAAGCTCGGCCGGCCCCATATCCGAAGTCGGCGTGTTGATCAGGTCGCGTGCGAGGAATTCGCCCCCGGCCAGGGCCAGAAGCCGGGTCTGGTCCACATTGTCAGGACAGACCAGCCAAGCCGATGGCGGTTCGGCCTTCTTGTAGCGGGCAAAGCGGTACTGGGCGAAAAGCCAGCCCAATGCGCCCAATGCGGCATCGAAACCGTCGGGCTGGCAGGCAAGCCGCCAGTTCCCCGAGGGCAGGGTTTCGGCCGCTCGGGCCAGAAGATAACGCTCACGCGGGGGGCGGCCGGTCGCCGCAGCAACCGGCCCGATTCCGTAGAGCGCCCCGGAAATCGTGCCATCCGGCGCCGGCAGCAGGCAGACCTGGCCGGCATTGCCCTTGAACCCCTGCGCCATGGCCCATTGGCGGGTCGCTGCGCCGGTGTCTTGCGGGAATGCGGGACCGCTTTCGCCCGGCCTGACCAGCCACAAGGGAAGCGACGGGGCGGAGGGATCCGCAAATCGGGGGGACATCGGCATCCTCGTCATTTTCATGTCGGGCGCAGCCTAGCGCGCATGAGGGAAGCTGCAAGAGGAACCGGACCACGGCTCACTTGCTGCCCGGCGCATCCCATATCTCGGTCAGGGAACGATTGCCGATCCTGCGCAGGCGGGCGGATGTCGCCGCCAGACCGGACCGATCCTGCCGTTCGGCGCAGCTGCCGACATCGACGGCAACCCCGGCCAGCGTGACCAGCCCGACTTGCCAAGCCAGGCGGGCAAGCTGTTCGGCCTGGGTAACCACCTCGACAAGATCGGTTTTTTCGGCGGCGGCCAGGGTCCGCGTCAGCGCCAGCGCCAGCTGCTCAAGCGCCGCGCCGATGACTTGCGCAGCCGTCGCCTCGCCCAGTTCGCGGATGATTTGCTCAAGTCTTTGCAAGTCGATATGCACGGCTTCGTCGACGGTGAGGACCGCAATCTTTGTCATGTGATTCCCTCAACCCGTGTTCCCGCATACCTCCGCGCAAACTGTCATCAATCTCTCAAGAAAAGGTTAGGCTGGCTGCGCTAAACCGCTCGAACTTTATCCAATCCGCGGTTATCAAGCGGACGAACAGTCGATGAGGACGCGATGATCGATGCCACGCCGCTGCCGCAATATCTGGTCCAGCGCTATCATGGATGGCGCGCAACTGCCTTTGTCGAGAACCGTGCCTGGTATCGCCGACTGGCCGAGGACGGTCAGCGTCCCCGTGCGATGGTGATCGCCTGTTGCGATTCGCGCGTTCATGTCACCTCGATCTTCGGGGCTGATTCGGGAGAGTTCTTCATTCACCGCAATATCGCCAACCTCGTGCCCGCCTATGCGCCGGATGGCGAGCAGCACGGCACCTCGGCCGCCGTCGAATATGCGGTGAAGACGCTCAAGGTCGCCCATCTCGTGGTCGTGGGGCATACCAATTGCGGCGGGGTTCAGGGGTGCCATGCGATGTGTTCTGGCCATGCGCCAGAGCTTGAGGAGAAGACCAGCTTCGTCGGCCGCTGGATGGATATCCTGCGTCCTGGCTACGAGCGGGTCGTGACCTTGCCGCCCGAAGAACAGATCAAGGCGCTGGAGAGGCAGGCGGTTGTGATCTCGCTTGAAAACCTGATGACCTTCCCATTCGTGAAGGCGGCGGTCGAGTCAGGTGAATTGTCGCTGCATGGGGTCCTGCACGACATCGCGCAAGGCACGCTTGATCAGTATGATGGCAGGTCTCAGGCGTTCAGTCTGGTGACCTGATCGCGGCCCATATCGGGCCCGCAGGCGGAGAATTCCGAAACACCCCGCGATGCGGCCCGTCTTTGCCGAGCTCGGACCGCATCGTCGCTCATTTGCTGCCGGGTTGCCCGCAGCCGTTGATACCAGGTGTTTGCGAGCAGCCTGAATACGGGATCGGATGCATGGCTCGGGGCCGTTTCGGCAGGCGCAAGGATGGGCGGCGCGCTGCCACCCGCCACGACCGAGGCCCGAAGGTCTTTCTCTTCGCAACCGCCCTGGCCGCTACCGCCATCTTTTTTGCGATGAGTCCCGAGCCTAAGGCGCTCTGGCGAGCGCGCCTTCCCGCACCCTTTCCGTGCCCATATTTCAACCTCATGCATCTGAACCCGCCAAGCCGCGACGAGGTGATCATCCGTTCGGCCGAGTTCAGGCAGGTGCGTTCAAGGCATCCGCAGCCTGCGGGTTGTCTATGCCTTGATCTGGATAGCATGATTGGGGCTGATCGCGGCCCGCCGCGTCAAAAACGTGCCGAGTGGCGGTGAGAACCGATCCAAAGCGAGGCAGCGATGAAAGTAGAAGCAGCATGAGTGATCCGAACGCTTCGCAACTCCCTGGCTACAAAAGATTTTCACTGGCCAGCTGCGAGGATGCAATGGCGCGGCATTTCCCGTATTGTCCCGAGGATCACAAGGCGCAGGTCCTGCAACGGCTGATCGCGCGCGACTGGACCAAGAAGACCAGGATTGTCGCAGCTCTGTCGATTGTCGTGCATAATTATATCCGCCATAACCTGACCGATTATGAAGGCCTGATCAGAAAGGGCGGGTTGACGCGCAAGTAGGCACGCCTGATCGCGCAGCCGGAACTGGACGAGTGGTACGAATATTGGCACAGCGGCCATGATCCATTGAAGCCTGAACCCTCCGTGACCCCGGGATAGCCGAGCCGCGCATTGGGCCGAGCCATTCCCTTCGCGCCCTTCTTCGATACGCGATATGGGGGCCAGATGCGGCAGATCTTTCAATTCCGCTTCCGGCTTGGGTTCATTGCTGTGAGCGGCTGGCTTCCAGGGCGCAATCCGTCCAGTCATCGTGATCGGTGGCGACACGCTGGGCGCGTTGAGTGCATCGGCGAGGCGGCGCCCGGCCTGCCCCTGACAGGGTCGGGGCGCGGGTCTGTCAGCCGATCTGACGCACGATCCGGGGCGGCTGCGACAGATAATCAACCAGCTGGAACTGCTGCAGCTGAGCGAGAAACAGGAAATATTCCATCGCCGGCGTGATCTTGATGCTCTTGAGATCCCGCGCGCCACCCATAGCCAGCGCCGGGAAAAAGCCGAAGGCCTGCATCGGCTCGGGCGTGCCCAGCTTTTTCGCGGCGCGCGCGAACAGCGGCTTGTCGTTCTCGTCATAGACGTTCAGGGCCTGCAGCGCCTCGCCATAAAGCGACAGGGCAAGGGCCATCGCCACGTCGGGATTGCCCTTCTTTGCCGGGGTCGTCAGCCAGGGGCATGACAGCCTGCCATTGAGCAGGTCGACATTCACGATGCCATGGCGTTCGCTCCACAAGATCAGCTTGCCGAAGGCGGAATGGGCAAAGATATGGCAGTCCTTGTGCGACAGGTCCTTGTCGGCATGAACGATCTGCGAAACCAACCCTTTGAAATCATGCGGATTGCACAGGCTGAATAGGCCATTGGCCCAGCTGCCGAAACCCTTGTCCTTCCAGATCGCCAGCAGGAATTCCGGCAGTTTGCCCTGAAATTCGGCGATCAGCTCCGGCGGGGCGGGGCGCTGCGCCCGATAGGCTCCGTTATCCTCGAACAGGTCGGCTATTTCGGCTTGAATGTCCATCATGTCCTCGTTTCGGCCTGTATCCGGCATATCGGTTTTCGGGGGGGACTGCCAAGTCCTGCGGACCGCCGGGCGCCCGTCACCGCCAATGCCGGCGTGACGGGCGGCGGTCAGCATCTCTTGAGCTTGACATGGGCCTTGTCGTATCCCTTGCCTTTCTGATGCGCCAGGGCGTCGTCCAGCGAACCGACCCGGTCGCGCCATTGCCGACCGATCGAGCGGTTCACGCTGCTGTCCTGCAGGCCGCTGATGGCCGATGGATCGCCGCCGGCAACAATGTCGAGCACATGCGTGGCATCAAGCTTCGAGGCCTCGTTCTGGGCAAGCTCGACCGCCTTGCGGCGTGAATGCTGGCCGCCCTCCATGATTTCGGCGGCTCTTGCATTGATCCATTCGGTCCGGGCCGTCCGCTGCGCATCGGCATCGCGCAGCGCTTTCGTGCCCTGATTCTTGACCATGTCACGCCGCCGGATCAATTCGGACAGATCGCTGTTGTTGATCGCGGCTTCCTGTTCGCGAAGCTGGTCGTCAAACTGTTTGTCCGACACCCCGAACGGCTTCTTGAAGCAGGGCAGGTCCGCGGCCGGTTCGATCCGGCGTCCGGCGCGGCGCGTGATCCGGGTCAGGACATCCGTCGCGCTTTCGACCGCCTCTTCGATCTTGCGCTTCAGCGCCTTGATCAGATCGAGCATCTTCTGCGTCAGCTGCGTGAGGAACTCGAAGATCTTCAGCGCCGCCTTGCCGGCCTTGCCGGCGGCCTTCAGCTTGGTCACCACGGATGTGGTGAATTTCGTCAGACGCGCGGCCAGAAGACCGCCGGCGGTCCCGGCGGTAAAATAGGTCAGCACGGCGAATATGGCCGCCAGAATGATCTCGGGGATCAGATAGCCGCCGACGGTGCCGACGATATCGGCCCAGAAATTGGGGGTCAGCGTCATCACGATGCCGACGACCGTGCCGCCCAGCACATCGAGGACGCGGGTGTTGCGCATCATCTCGATCATCGCGCCGACCCATTCGGCGCTTTCATCGACCAGCTGCCGGAAGGTTTCGGCGATCTCCTCCAGTCCGGGGAGCTTGGCGAGGGCATTCTTCAGGGCCTCGATACAGGCCTCGAAGCTGTTGACCGCGCCCTGGCTGAGCGCCTCCAGCAGCTCGGTGATCCGCGCGCGGTTTTCCCAAAGGGCCTTGGTGGTCGAGCTCAGGCTGTCCCAGGCATCCTCGGCCACCTCGGGCAGTTTCGAAAGCCAATCCCAGACGGCGGCCCAGAATTCGCCTTCGCCGTCCCACCACTGGGAAATGCCGTTCCGCGCGCTTTCGAAGAAGGTCTTGACCACCCCCATCCAGCCCTGGTCGTTCCATTCATTGATCCAGGGTTGCAGCGCGGTTTCCATCGAGGTGGCAAAGGCGCGCAGATCCTCGATGATCTGCGCTTCCAGCGCCTTGATCTGCTGATCGGCCGATGGATCGCCCACCAATGCGATGCTGGCCGGACCGCGGGTCGCGGCGTTGAAGGTGAAGGTGCCAAGCTGGGGACGGACGCCGCTGATCGCCTGGCCGTCCTGCATGCCGAAACTGGGCAGCCCGAGCGTGCGCGCGCCGCCGTCCAGAACGACCTTGCCGTTCATGTCGGTGATGCGCAGCGGGCTCATGGTGACGGGTGTCCGCCAGCGGTCGTCGTAATTCGCGCAGACCATGACCGGTCCCATGCAGGGCGCGACGACACCCGTCGCGGGCGTCGCCTCGGCATAGGCGCTGCGTTCCGAGCGCTGCGAGATGGCTGAGGGATTTGGCGGCTGGCGTGGTGACATGCTAGGCCCTTATCTCGAAGCTGTCGAAACGGTCCCGGAACGCCTTGAAGCGCTGCAATTCGGGGCCGGTTTCCTGGCAGATTTCATGCAGGCGGCCGGTCGGATCGGCCATTTCGAATTCCGGCCCGTAAAAGACGGTCCAGGCGGCGAAGAAATGCAGATGGGCATGTTCGCGAAAGCCATAACCGCCGAAGCGGTTGACGGCATATTCGACCGCCGCGTCGATTGCCTTGCGGGGGCGACCGCTCAGCTCGGCCGGAAAATCCTGCTGGATGCGGTCGGCGATACGCTGGCGGCGCTTGATCTCGCGCGCGCGGGCGATCGGGTCGAAATCCGACAGCCGCAACTGAAGCGGCTCGACCGGCGTATCGGCCAGCTCTGCCGCCTCGGCGGCATAAAGCTGGTCCTGGTCCCCGGCGCGGATCAGATAGCGAATGGCGGTGCCGTCATCGGTTCTGGCCAGGCGGCGCAACCGCGGCGCGTCATCCTTGATCACTTCAAGAAAGGGGTGCAGCACGCGCGGATCCCAGAACCGGAAGATGCGCCGCCCGCCATCATCCCTGACGCGCAGTTTGACAAAGCGGCGCAGATGGCTGCGCAGCTGGGCAAAGGATGCGTCGCTTTGGACCAGAAGGCTGGTGCCGACCGGCCAGTGCTGCGCGAAGAAGCGGCGATGAAAGCCCAGATTGGTCGGGCGGTCGGGGTCGCGGATCGACATGTCGACGATCCATGGCGCGCTTTCCAGATGCGTCAGGGCGGCCTCGCCATTGAACAGGCATTCAGAGGGCAGCGCGATCCCGTCAAGATCGAAGATGCCGCTGACCTCGCGCCGCAGGGTGGCATCGACCAGCATATAGACGCCCGAAGGTGCCTGCGGCCCGTAAAGCGCGGCAAGAAGGCCCGCCGGCAGGTCGGGCAGCGCCTCGCGCAGCGCGGGCGGGACGGCCGGTCGCGGACCGTCATTCCGAACCGGACTGCGCGTCAGCAGCATGGCCGACACCCGGACGCCCGACCGGTCAAGGACCGGAAAGCGGCAGATCCACCATTGTCGCGGCGTCCGTCAGTCATGCGGCAGGCTGGGGCCGATACATGTCGCGGGATGAGGAAAGGCGCTTGGTCGGACGGAACATGCGGCCTGACGAAAGGGGGGCGTGCAACTTACTGGCCTCCGGGAACGAATCAATCATGAACGCCGCCATCATGGCGGGGAATGCGCCAAGAGCCAAGGTCACGGGAAAGCCGCTGAAATGCCGGGATTGGCGTTCGTCAGCCGCCGGTCAGTACATCACCGTATAAAGCGTGATCTGGGCGGGCGCGCCGGCGGTGAAATCGGCGCTGCCGCGGGCAAGCAGCCAGCCGTCATCGGCACGCTCCAGACGGGCGACGATCTGCATTGTCGGGTTCGCGACGGCGGTTTCGGGCAGGGGCAGGGAAAAATCGATCGTCCTGGAGCCGCCATCGCTTTTGACGCGCGCCTCGGCGGTGCGGTTCTGCGTGCCGTTCTGCGCCGCGCTGTCCTCAAGATAGATGGCGATCTGGCCTTTCGGTATCTCGGCGCCGCCTTCGAATTCCACCGTGCCGCGAATATCTGTCGATTGCGCGGCGGCTGGCCCGGTCATCATGGCGGCCGCCGCAACTCCGGCGGCCAGAAGTACCTTGCGGCGATCGGTCAGGTGCTGCATCGCAGGCTTTCCTTTTTAGTTGCGTGGTCCGGCGCCATGCCGAGGCGTCGGAACGGCCGGTCGGCGGACAGAGGGGGCGCAACGATGCGCCCCCTCCGGGTTTCGTGTCAGATGATGACGAAATCATCGGAGGTGAGGCTCAGCCCGATGCTCACGCGGGCGAACTGGACCGCCGCCCCCGATCCCGAGCCATCGGCGTCGTAATACAGCATCCCGCTGTCGCTATCGTAGATGATGCGGTCATCTGCATCCTGCGCGGTACCGCTGGTGCCGGCCTGGAATGCGCCGAAGCTGAGGACCCCCTCGGCGCCGAGATCCGCAAAGACCAGGCTGTCCAGCAGGATCGTGTCGTCGGCGGTGCTGAATTCCAGGATCCGGTCGACATTGCCGTCTCCAAGTGCGGTCGAGAAGCGGAAGGAATCCGCGCCCGCGCCACCGATCAGGATATCGGCCGCCAGCCCGCCATCCAGCAGGTCGTTGCCATTGCCGCCGCTGAGCCGGTCGGACCCGGCCTCGCCCGGCTCTGGCGTCGCAGGCGGGAAATCGACCGATACGTTCAGTTCGTATGTCGAGCCCGCAGGCACCGTTTCCGCCCAGCCCGAGCCGGGAGCGTAGGGCGACCAGCTGCCTTCCACGATGTAATAGGTGCCAGTTTCCGGCACGACAAAGACGGTGCTGGAATCCCGGTTCGAGTTCGAGCCAGGATCGCCGCCGCCATCATCGTTCTCGGCGACGATATTGCCGTCGGCGTCCAGCAGCCTGACCCAGCTGTCATGGACATCTGGATCAGCAATGCCATCGATGTCGATGGTGATGATGGCACCGGCGGCCAGCTCGACCCGGTAGTATCCGCCCTGGCCGTTTCCGGTGGCGTTGACGGTCGTGTGCAGGACGGTCGTCGAATCGAATATGTCGGGGTCGGAAGCCAGCGAGAAGTTGTTCGAAATGTCGAAGGCGGTCGCGATCGAGTTGTTCGTCGCATCCGGCCCCAGCGTGGCGTAGCCGGTGCCCAGCCCCGGACGCGGCGGCAGGTCGCCCCGATCACCGAAATCGCCCATCAGGGTGTCATTGCCGCGACCGCCATTGATGGTATCGTTGCCGCCCTGACCGGTCAGCACATTGGCGCCGACACTGCCGCGCACCAGATCGTTGAAGCCCGAACCGGCAAGATTCTCGATCGAGACATAGGTGTCGCCAACATTCCCGCCGCCGTTGAGCGCGATCGAGACGCCGCTGGTCGCGTCGGAGTAATCCGCCGTATCGGCACCGGCACCGCCTTGCAGGATGTCGGCTCCGCCGCCCCCTGTCAGCGTGTCATTGCCCGCGCCGCCCGAAAGATCGTTCACCTGCGCGTCACCGATGAGATTGTCGTTGAAACTTGATCCGACGACATTCTCGAAGCCGGCAAGCATGTCGTGCCGGATGGTCGTGCCGCGCCCGACGATCTGCACCGGTCCGTCCGCATCGCCGCCACTGGCGGTGTTGTTGACAAGATCGACCGTGACACCGGCGGAACTGCCCGTATAGACGACCGTGTCGATCCCCGCGCCGCCGTTCAGATAGTCCTGACCAGCACCGCCGATGATCGTGTCATTGCCGCATTCGCCGTAAATGATGTCGCCATCATTGCCGCCATCAAGAAGGTCATCGCCATCGCGGCCGTTGAAATAGTCGCCGCCGCCCTGACCGATGAAGTGGTTGGCGGAGGCGTTGCCGACGAACCTGTCGATGCGGTCATTCGAGCCGATCAGGTTCTCGATGTCATAGAAGGTATCGCCCGAGGCTGTGCCGCCACTGGCGACATTCGTCTCGAGATTGACGAGCAGCTGGAACGGGCTTTCCATGCTGAAATCGACCGTGTCGATCCCGGCGCCGCCCCGGAACACATCGACGCCGTCCTGGCCCCGCAGAACATCGTCGCCCTCGCCGCCATCCAGCGTGTCGTCGCCGGCACCGCCCATGATGGTGTCGTTGCCGCCGCCGCCGTAAAGCGAGTCATTGCCGTCATCGCTTTCGGTCTGGTCCTCAAGTTCCGCGACGGGGATCGTGTTGTTGATGTCGCGGCTGGCCAGTGAATCGCGCCCGCCGATGATGAGATCGTCGCCATCCAGACCAAAGATGGTGTCGCCGTCGGCGCCGCCGTCCAGTGTGTCATTACCGGCGGTGCCCAGGATGATGCTGGCCAGCGTGCCGCCGGACGTGGTCGAGGTCTCGTCGTCCTCGTCATCATCCTCGGGTTCGACGGACGATCCGCCGACATAGACGATGTTCTCGACATTGGCGATCTCGCCGAGGTCGAGGACGCTGGTCAGCACATAGATGGTATCGTTCCCGCCATCAGCGTTCTCGCGGACGATGTCATCGGCGGAATCGACGAAATAGGTATCGTCACCACCATTGCCGGCCATGCTGTCATTGCCGGCGCCGCCATCCAGAATGTTGTTGCCGTCATTGCCGATCAGCACGTCGGCATGGCTGCTGCCGATGCCGTTCTCGATGTAATATTCGGTCTGGTCGGCATTGTGCCCGGCAAAGATCGACACATTGTTGCTATGGCCGTTGACGCTGGAGAACTGCCCGGCGCGCAGGTCCAGGATCGTGCCCGCCGTCGAGCCGGAAAAGTCGATCGTATCGATGCCGCCGGTATCATGGATCACGAAGCCGATATCGTGCTGCATCCCCGAGGAGGTCAGCTGATAGCCGTATTGGCTGCTGTTGAAGCCATAGGTGTTGTCGCCGGTATTCAGGTTGATCGTCTGGTAGGTCCGGTTGCCCTCGGCATCGACGGTCGAGAAAAAGCGCCGGATCACCGCCTCGATATCCGCCATCAGCGGCGTCGAGGCCGACCAGCGCGTATCCTCGCCGACATCGATGCCGTCGAAATAGGACATGACGCTATATTGCTGGCGATCATAGATCCAGGTCGCATTGTTCAGATAGTTGATCTGCACGCCGCCGGGGCCGCTGTAATTGTAAAGCCCCGGATGGTTCAGGCCGAATTCATGGCCGAATTCGTGAATGAACGAATCGAAGACATAGCCGCCGATATCGGTCTTGTTCGGTTCGGTATCGTGGAAGCGCTGGCCGACGCTGACATAGCGGTTGCTTGAAAAGGCGCTGCCATCGTTTGCCTCGCCCAGTTCGGGGCTGACGATCTGCATCCATTGCGTCGTGCGGTCGAAGGGCCTGTCGTCGACGATCTGGAATTCAAGCGGGGTGACCGAGGACCACATCGTCAGCGCGCCAATCGCGGCTGCCTTGTATTCGGGATGATTGTTCAGTTCCTGCACATTGATCAGCAGCGGGTTCGCCGCAATCGCGGGCGTCAGGCTGCGAGGCAGCGCTCCGACATAATTGAGAAAAGCCTCGTAATCCTCGCTTTTTCCATATGGGTTATCCGGGGTTTGGTCGTTGATCCACCATTGGTCGTCGGATTGAACTGCGGGCGGCATTCTGGAGACTCCCTGTGTAACAATCATGAGTGGTAAGATTTGCACGGCTTTTGGCGCTGCCAACTGCCTGTTGGCGCAGCATGAGTTGCTTAAAATTTCGCAACTAACATCGATAATGCTGGCGGAATGCAGACGAGTCTATGATTTTTCCCGGGCCGGATTTTGTAAATTTATCATTTATATTTAATGTGATGGAAAATCATGATCGCCGCATCGGCGGAATTTGGCCTATCGACGGGGATCCCGGGCGGGCGGGCATCCCTGTCCCTTGTTGCGAGAAACCCGGCCGGGCCAAGGGCGCCGCGCACCGGGCTTGCGGGGGGTGCATCTCAACTCACGGGTGCTATGCGGCGAAGGGGGTGGGGCGCGCCCCCGCATCCGGGATACTGCCGGAATCCGGCAACCGGATGAGCCGCCCGCGACCGGCCCCAGCGGATCCGGCGGATCGTTTTGCGGCGAAAGCCCGTCCGGGCGCTTGTCGGGGTTCGAGAACGTGCCGGTGAAGCGCCGCCCGTCAGTTGTCAGCCGTCAGCATGCCGTCCATGCCGTCCATGCCGGCGGCCAAGCCCGCTTATCCGGCGATGCGCCGGCGCAGCCAGGCGCGATACTGGCCATTGCGCCGCCAGGCCCGGAGCAGATCCGAGATGAGGACCCCCGGCGCCCAGGCATCGGGTTTGGGCATCTTGCCCGCGCCCAGCCGGCGCATTTGCAGCTTGGTCAGACCCATGGTCGTAATCCCGGCCCAAAGCCGTCCTTTCCAGCGCAGGACCGGCACCTCGGCGACGCTTTCGCCCTTGCGCCACAGCAACGGCAGGTCCGGCACATAGGCAAGCGCCCGCGCGATGCCGACCATGGCGACGCCGGGGCGGCCATTCTCGGGGGCAAGGGCGTCCTCGGCCGTGGCGCGGCGGCGGATGCCACCGGTGACCATGACCGGCATCTCTGCTTCGGCCACGATGTCGCGGGCGAATTCGACGAAATAGGCTTCGCGGGCGCGGCTGCTGGCACGTTCGGGGCGGCCCTGCATCGCCGGGCTTTCATAGCTGCCGCCCGAGATCTCGACTAGATCGACCGCCTCGTGGTTCAGCAGGCGGACCACCGCCACGGCATCCTCGGCCTCGAACCCGCCCTTCTGGAAATCGGCCGAGTTCAGCTTGACGCCAAGGCCGAAGCCGGGGGCGACGCGGGCGCGGATGGCGCGGACGATCTCGATCAGCAGACGGGCGCGGTTTCCCAGCGCGCCGCCCCATTGATCGTCGCGCAGGTTGGTGCGCGGCGACAGGAACTGGCTCAGCAGATAGCCATGCGCGGCGTGGATCTCGACCCCGTCGAAACCGGCATGTTCGGCCAGCGCGGCGGTCTCGGCGAACTGGCCGATGACGCGTGCGATATCGGCCTCGGTCATGGCGCGGGGCTGGGTGAAAAACCTGGAATAGCCGTCGAGCTCGACCGGCACCGCCGAGGGCGCGATGGCGACGGGGTTGGTCGCGGCATAAACCTGGCGGCCGGGATGATTGATCTGCATCCAGATCCGGGCGCCATGGGCGCGCCCGGCCTCGGCCCAGCGTCGGAAGGGTTCAAGCGGCTGCCCGGCATCCAGCACCACACCGCCCGGACCCGTCACCGCATCGGCGGCCACCATGACATTGCCGGTCAGCAACAGCCCGGAGCCGCCCGCGCCCCAGCGGCGGTAAAGCGCCAGCAGCGCGTCATCAGGCAGATGGGCGGAATCGGCCATGTTCTCTTCCATCGCGGCCTTGGCGATGCGGTTTGCGATGACCTGTCCGCCGGGCAGGTGCAGCGGTTCGAACAGGCGCGAGTCGGTGGAATGATCAAACATTGTTGCGATCCTTGCTATGGGTTCGCCATGGATATAGGGTTTGAACCTAGGTTTAAGGTCAAGGGCTCTGGCGATGAAAATCGGCGAAATTGCCAAAGCGGCTGGCGTCAGCACCTCGCGCATCCGCTTTTATGAGCGCGAGGGGATCATCCCGCCGGGTGAACGCCTGGCCAATGGCTATCGCGACTATCCGGCCAGGCTGGTCGGCCTGCTGAGATTCATCGAGCAGGCGCAGGGCCTTGGCTTCACGCTGCGCGAGATCGCCAGGGTCGAGCCCCAGGAGGGCGCGCATGTCATCTCATGCGAGGATGCGTTGACATTGCTGGCGGCAAAGCACGCGGCCGTCACCGCGCTGATCGCCGATGCCGAGGATCGCCGGCGCCGGATCGCGGCGCTGATGGCGGAACTGAAGGCCGGCAAGGCGGAGGCGCAGCCCGAGCTGTCGTCGGCCCTGATGGCCTGATGCCGTCCATGCCCGCGATCCGTGTGGCGGCGCGTGGCCGCTGCACTGCAAGGTGGCATATCCGCTGAAAGCTGATAAATCTGCAAACTGATCATATGTCGTTCAAAGTGGAATTCATGTCAGACGACCGTTTCCTCGCCGTCACCAAGGACATCAAGGTGGTCATCTGGGATCTGGATGAAACCTTCTGGAAGGGAACCCTGTCCGAGGGCGGAATCACCCCCGTGCAAGCCCATATCGATCTGGTCAGGGATCTGGTCGATCGCGGGATCATGTGCTCGATCTGCTCGAAGAACGATCTTGAACCCGCCAGGGCCAAGCTGGAAGAGCTGGGGATCTGGGACCGGTTCGTCTTTCCCCATATCGACTGGACGCCCAAGGGGCAGGCGGTCAAATCGATCCTCGAGCGCATGCAGTTGCGCGACGAGAACGCGCTGTTTCTGGACGACAACCACCTGAACCTTGAAGAGGTGAAGTTCTTCTGCCCCGGCATTGCCTGCATCGACGCCAGCGGCGCCACCGATGGCAGCCGCCCCGACCTGTCCGGGCTGGCCGCGCTGCCGCAGCTTGCCGGCAAGGACGACCGCGATCATTCGCGGCTGGCGCAGTATCGCGTGCTCGAAGCCAAGGAGAACGATCAGAAGGACGGCAATCTCAACAACGAGGATTTCCTGCGCCAGTCCGGGATCGAGCTGAAGATCATCACCGATTTCGACGACAAGATGGATCGGGTGCTGGAGCTGATCAACCGCACCAACCAGCTGAACTTCACCAAGGTCCGGGTCACGACCGAGGCGCAGAAGGCTGAACTGGCGGAATTGCTGCGCATCCCCGGCGTCCATGCCGGGCTGGTCCAGGTCAAGGATCGCTATGGCGATTACGGGCTGGTCGGCTTTTTCTGCATCCGGCGCCGCTTCAACGGCACGACGGTGCATCACTTCGCCTTTTCCTGCCGCACGCTCAACATGGGCGTCGAGCAATGGGTCTGGAACTATCTCGAACGCCCGCAATTCCAGATCGCGACGCCGGTGGCAAGCCCGCTGGACACGCCCGCGACCGTGGACTGGATCCGCCATGTCGAGGAATTCGGCGCGACCGCCAGCGCCACCGATGACCGGCATCTGTGTCTGGTCGGCGGCTGCGACCTGCAGCAGGTCTCGTTCTATTGCGGGACCAGGCGGGACGAGTTTGTCAACAAGCCCGACGATAACGGCATCATCATCCGCTATGACGATGCCGGGTTCTTCCTGAATCCGCGCGACAAGTCGATTGCGAACCACTGGGTCCTGCGCAATGTCGTCGGCCATACCCTGTCCGAGATGGAGGCACTGGATGCCAGCCTCGCCTCGGCGGATGTCATCATCCTGTCGATGCTCTTCGCCTTTCTGACCCCGAACCTGTTCACCTATGAGGCGCAGGGCGAGGTCGATCGCTACCTGACCACCTTGCCGCCCAAGCGGCTGACCGGGCTGGTGCGCAATCCGCAGATGGCGATCCGCATGCTGCGCACGCTGCATCACCTGCGTCTGGACGAGGCCAGCCATCTGGAACTGGTGCGCCGCTGCTTTGAAAAGGCGGCGGCGGCGATGCGGCCGGATGCGACCCTGTTCATTCTGGGAACCAGCGACAGTTTCGGCCCGCAGGCAGAGCGCTCGGGCCCGCAGCGCACGGCCTATAACCGGATGTGCCGCGCGTTCTGCGACAGCCATGACCGGGCCTATTTCATCGATGTCGATGCGATGATCCCGCGCGACGAATTCGTCGACAGCGACCACTATACCCGCAAGGGCTATTTCCGGATCGCGAATTTCATCAACGCGCATGTCATGCCGCTGGCCAAGGCAAGCTGAGCCCGCCCGCGCGGCCGGCCCGGATCATGGGCTCAGATCATGCCGACGAAGCGCTCGGGCAGGTGGTGCAGGGTACCGTCCACCGACCATGAGATGCGATACATGCCGTTCGAGCCGCCCCGGAACGAGGACCGGACCAGCTCGCGCTGCGGGCCGAAATCGAACGAGCGGCGCGGCGGCAGCACATTCATGCGCAGGAAGCTGTTCGAGATGATCAGATAGGTCGATTCCGACCACGCCCAGCTGCCGGCGCCGACGATCACCTCATTGCCGTCATCATCGTTGAAGCGCAGCTTCAGCCGGTCGCGATGCCGGTTGATGTGGAAGCTCTGGTCGAACCATTTCAGGTGAAAGGTGTATAGCCTGTCGTCCAGATGGATCTGGTCATGGGACGAGCCATGGCCATCCGGCCCCCAGATGATCGGAATGCCGGTGATGTTGGGCTTTGTATACCAGCCGTTGAAGCGCACATACCGGCGTTGCGCAAACATTTCGCGCCCATAGTCGTAATCGCTTTCCAGATCGGCGCGATGCACGATCTCCAGCCCCAGCGGGGTAATCACCTGCTGCTGGCGCGGAATCGATTCCATATAGCCGATCAGGTCCGAACCGTATTTCGGGTCCAGCAGGATGATCTCGTCCACGTCGTTCCAGATCACCCGGTCATAGGATGCGGTCAGTTCCGAACAGAACTTGCTGAGATGGGCAAACCGGTCCTGATCGAGGCGCGGGTTTCGCGGATCGCGATCGATCTCGATGACATTGCAGCCCCGCGCCATCTCATGGGCATAGGGCTGCGGGCCGTGGGTGATGACGTATAGATTCTCCGGGGCGGTGTATTTCAGATAGTGACGCAGCCAGACATCCAGAAAGAACTCGTCATTATAGACCATGGTGACAAAGGCGATGGACATGTCCGTTGTCCCGTCACCGCGGCAGGAACAGCGCCGAATGTGCCCCCAGGCGCACGAAATCGTAGGAAAGCGGTTCCATGAAGGCCTTCATCTCGACGACATCCCGGCCCGACAGGTTCACCATGACCACCGGACGCTGCTTCTTCAGCATGGTCTCAGCCCCTTTCAGGGCATAGACCTTGGTGCCGGGAATATCGAGATTGATCATCCCGATGTTCTTCAGCTTGAGGCGGTCGATGGATTTCGATTTCAGCTTGCCGCCGTCGCGGCGCAGATAGCTGGTCTCGGACAGCCGCTCGGTGCGGACGGCGGATATCGCCATGGCCGAGGTCTCGTCGTCGATGATCTCTTGCACCAGCGTCACCGGGCAGCCTTCGGGATTGGCGTCGATGGTGCGCTTCAGGGGCGCCTGCAGCATGTTCTGCGGCTCGATCATGTGGACATGGCTTGGGGACATGAACCGGCGGATGACCAGCGCCTGCAGGCCGGTGAATGAGCCGATATCCAGCAATGCCTTGCCCGCAAGCGTCGGGATCAGGTCGAAAAGCTGCGTGAACAGCACCGGATCGGGCACGCTGTGGCGGTTCACGATCCGGTATTGATAGGATTCGAAGCTCGCCCAGGGCAGCGCGATCTGGAACACCTCATCCAGGTGAAAGACCGGGCAGGTGCCGTCCACGGGGTTCGACATCAGGTTGATCTGCTGATCCAGGCGGTCGAGAACACGCTTGGCGCGATCAAACAGCGCCGCGTCGGCCGAGGGTTCGGATTCATTCTGATCGAGACTGTCCACGCTATCCATTTCCGAAACCTGAAATTCCGCCATTCATCTAATCCCGCCCAATGATCCGCAGGTGGATGCGGGTCTCTTTGCAGAGCTTCCTGCACATCTCAATCCCTTTTTTCCGGGGAAGAGCTGCCGCATCGGGCCGCCGCACTAGCCCCAGCTTCCCTGCCGGCGCGCCCGTTGCGCCAGCTGCCAGGGCAGATCGCCCGCCGGCTGAAGCGGCGGCAGGCCGGGATCGGTGTGATAGAGATCGGCCCATGCCTCGGGCTCGGGTGGGGGTTCGGGCGGGGGGGGGGCGGGCCGGAACTCCGGGGCCGGTTGCTCCGGCACCCGGCCCTGGGCGGCCAGCAGGCGCTGCTGATGCGGGCCAAGCGGCGCATTCTGCGGCGCGGGCTTTTCCCCGGCCGGACCTTGCGGCGCCGGGCCGGCGGCTGTTGGCCGGGGCGCTGCGGGACGGGGGGCGGAAGGCCGGGGTACTGCAGGACGGGGCGCTGCGGGGCGGGGCCGCGGCGCCATCACCCCCGCCTCGACCGCCTTGGCTTCGGCCGAGCGCGCGATCGGTTCGTTTCCAAGCTTGCGGACCGCCGCGGCAAAGCGCGGCAGCAGCTTGTGGCGCTTGCCTTCGACCAGCCGCGCCTGCACCGCATGCAGATACCATGGCAGGCTTCGACCGCCGCGATAGATGCGAAAGAATTCGGCTTCGGACATGTGTCCCTCGACCGTGCTGCGCACCACGCTGGACAAAAGCCCGGCCCGGCGCAGGAACAGCGCCGATTTATGCCCCGAATAGCGCGCCGGCAGCCGCACCACATTCGGCGCGGTGAAGCGTTCGACATGCTGCAGGTCGGGCGCGAAGCCGGGATCATAGACCAGAAAGACCCGCTCGGCATCGACGGATTCCGCGGCGCCATCGGCAAAGGCGCCGCTCCAATCCGCGCGCCGCCCCGAGGGAAAGCGGCTTTCCCAGGGCACGAGATCCTTTTTCAGCGTCGATTGCGGTGAAAACGCGATCACCGTGCAGCCCGGCGCCAGCGAGGCGAAGGCGCAGGCCGCATAGCCGCCCATCGAGGTGCCGGTCATCACCACCTTGCGGAACCTGCGGAAAAATCCCGATTGCGCCAGTTCCTGCATATAGCCCAGCAGGCCGTCATTGCGAAACCAGTCCGCATCGAAGGTCATGATGCCCAGTTGCGACCAGCCGTTCTTGGCCACGAAACCATAGCCCCAGGGCAGGCGGTCCAGCGTATCCTCGCGCGCCGAGGACAGGTTGTCGCAACTGACGACCAGAACCTCGCTTGTGCGGTCGGAAAAGACCACGCCATAGCCCTCGCCCGAGACATAGAAGCCGCGGCGGAATTCCGACCGGCGGAAATTCACCAGCCATTCGGGGGCTGCCTCGCGCGCGGGGGCGGGTTGCGGATCGTCCGCAAGAAGGTCTTCGGCTTCGGCGTCGTCGTCGGGCATGGTGCCTCCGCATGGAGCCCGGGCGCGGGGCCAGGGCCGTTCGTCTCGGCCCGGCAGGGGGGCGTTGCGACAGGCTAGGCACAGTCGGGCGGATTTGAAAGCGGCGATGATGACGGCAAGGCCCGATGGCGGCGGCAGGGTTGCGCATTTGCCCGATCCCGACCGCCGGTGCCCGTCCTTTGATCGGCGCGCATCGCCCCGGCCCGCCATGGCGCAAATTTTCTTGCAAATACGGGGCCAACCGGACAACAGTGGCGGGGATCGGACCGACGCCGTGGCCTGCGCGCGCAGGGTTTTCGGAAAAGCGGGCCGCGCCCTTGGCGGCATGGGTCAATCATTGGACAGGCGCAGCTCGTGGTAACCTTGAAAGATATCGGCCTTCGTCTGGGCATTTCGCCGACGCAAGTCAGCCGGGCCCTTGGCGGCTATCCCGATGTCAGCGACGACACCCGTCAGCGGGTCGAGGACGCGGTGCGCCAGCTGGGCTATCGCCCCAATCCGAATGCGCTGCGCCTGAAGGCCGGGCGCTCGGGCGTGGTTGGGCTGGTCGTGCCCGAGAACTCGGAACAGGAAGAAAGCAATATCCTGCTGGAAATCCTGCTGGGGCTGGCGGTCGAGTTCTGGAAGCGCGACGTGCTGGTGGTGCTGAACGTCCTGCCCAAGGCCGCGCCCAGCACGAAATCCTATACCCGGCTGTTCCGGCAGGCCGCCGTTGACGGCTTTGTCGTGGTCAATCCCAGCGCCGATCCGGGCCTTCTGGCCTTTCTGATGGCCGAGAGCATCCCCTTTGTCACCCATGGCCGCGCCGCAACCACGGCCGGGCATGCCTTTGTCGATCTGGACAACCGCGCCGTGGGCCAGATCATGGCGGCGCGGCTGGCCGATCTGGGCCATCGCGACATCGCCTTTGTCGACGGCCCCCAAGACAGCTTCTCGGCCGAAGAGCGGCTTTCGGGCCTGAGCGGCGTTCTGGCGGCGCGGGGCCTGAGCCAGCGCGACGACCTGATCCATCGCGGCATGATGACCGAGCAATTCGGCGAGGCGGCGGTGCTGTCGCTGTTCAAGAACCCGGACCGCGCGCCCACGGCGATCATGGTCGGCAATCTGGTGCTGGCGACCGGGGTGATGCGGGGCTTGCAGCGGCTGGGGCTTTCGGTGCCGGGCGATGTCTCGGTCATGGCCCATGACGATGTGCTGGCGCGCTATCCCCGCACCACGCTGACGCCCGATCTGTCGGGCACCGCATCCCCCTTTACCGAGGCCTGGGGCGATATCGCGGGCTTTCTGGGGCAAGCCATCGACGGCAAGAACCCCGGCGGGCTGCAAAAGCTGATCGCGCCGGTTGCGGTGCAGGGCGCATCGGTCGCGGCACCCGCCCGCGCATAGAAAAGGGGGCGCAAGCCATCGGCCGCGCCCCTTTTGTCGTTTCTTGCGAGTCAGCCTTCGGCGTCCTCGGGGACGGGGATTTCGCCCGGCTCATTGGGGCGCACGATCAGGATGTCGCAGAAGGCGCGGTCGACGATCTCGCGCGCCAGCGTGCCCAGCAGGCGTTCGGTGAAGCTGACATCCGAGCGCGCGCCCAGAACCAGCACCTCGGCCTGGTATTTCTTGACCGTGTCGATCAGCGCCTCGGCCGGGTCACCCTCGATCATCAGCGCCGCGGTGACGGTGGCGCCGCAGCCCGAGGCCACCGAGACGGCGCGGGTCAGCGCATCATTGGCGGCGGCGCGGCCCAGGACCTCGCCCCCGCGCGGATCGCCGCCAAGAGTGGCGACGTTCTTGGCCTCGGCGCGCAGCGACAGCCGGCTATAGGCGCAGACGATCACCAGATCGGCATCCTCGTGCTTGGCCAGCCATGCGGCGCGGGCGACGGTCGGCTCGGCCAGCGACGAGCCATCGGTGCCGACGACGACCACGCTGTAATCGGTCATTTTCATGCTGTTTTCTCCTGTCCTTGGCCTAGTGGCCGCCGCCGGGCATCGCCATGACGTCATCGACGTCGCGCACGATCGGGGGTTCGCGGATCCACAGCATGGCGATGGCCGCCGCCGCCAGTCCCAGCGCCGCAAAGGTGATGGCGTTGTTGGGGTTGTCGCCGAGGATATGGGTATAGACCCAGCCGAAAGTGACCGAATGGATCAGCATCGGGATCACGATCATCATGTTGATGATGCCCATATAGACCCCGTAGCGGGTCGAGGGGATCATCCGCACCGCCATGATGTAGGGCACGCCCATGATCGAGGCCCAGGCGATGCCAAGCCCGATGATCGGGATGAACAGCAGGTATTTGTTGGTCAGGTGCGGGAAAATCAGCAGCCCCGCCGCCGCCAGCAGCAGACAGGTCATGTGGACGAATTTCGCGCCCCGACGCCGTGCGAAGGCGACCAGCGAGAACGCCACCATGAAGGTCACGATATTGTACCAGCCGTTGATCAGCCCGGTCCAGCCGACGGCCTCCTTGAAGCCCTCGGAATGCGCATCCGTGGTGCCCCAGACCGATTTCGCCATGGAAAGCGTGACGAACTGCCAATAGCACATCATCGCATACCACTGGAACAGATAGACCAGCCCCAGCTTGCGCAGCTCGGTCGGCATTTCGACGATGGCGTCCCAGATCTCGCGGATGAACCCCAGCGCGCTGCCCTTTTTCTCGCGCAGCGCCTTGAGCTCCGCCTCGGTCGGCGGGATCTCGGGCGTGGTCAGCACCGAGACCAGAACCGATCCGATCGAGCAGACCGAGCCCAGCATGAAGGAACCGACGACCCAATAGGGAATACCCGCCTCGGTCGCGCCGTCTATCAGGTTCTGGAACACGAACAGCGACAGGTTCGCCAGCGTGATCCCGAAGCCGGTGAAAAAGCTTTGCGCCAGAAACCCCTTGCCCAGTTGCGAGGGCGGCAGCTTGTCGGCGATGAAGGCGCGGTAGGGCTCCATCGCGGTGTTGTTGCTGGCATCCAGCAGCCAAAGCAGCAGCACCGCCATCCACAAGGCCGAGACGAAGGGGAACAGGAACAGGCAGATCGAACAGCCGATGGCGCCGATCAGGAAGAACGGTTTCCGGCGGCCCCAGCGCGGGCTCCAGGTGCGGTCGGAAAGCGCGCCGATGATCGGCTGGATCAAGAGGCCCGTCACCGGCCCGGCCAGGTTCAGGATCGGCAGGTCATGGGCGTTGGCGCCGATGAACTGAAAGATCGGGTTGATCGCCGTCTGCTGCATCCCGAAACTGTACTGGATGCCGAAAAAGCCGAAATTCATCAGCAGAATCTGGCGCATGTCCATCAGGGGCTTTTGCCGCACGATGGTGGTGTGGGTAAGGTCTTCCCCGCCATCGGGCAGGGCGGCGCTGACAGCGCCCTCGGTCTGAACGCTCATCTGACGCCTCCTGCGGTGCGATCCAGAAATTCCTGAAGCCGTCCCAGTTCCAGTTCCCAACCCTTGCTGTGGAAACCGGCAACCTCGGCGTCATAAGGGCCCTGCACGATGCGCAAAAGCGTGCCATCGCGGCCCATCTTGGTGAACTCGACCCGCAGTTCCAGCGGCCTGTCGGGATCGATGCCGGGATCGCCGGTGATGCGCTGGCGGGCGACAAAGACGTCGGGTTCGAAATACTCGGTAAAGACCGCATCCGTGGTCACACGCACGCTGGGATCGTTGTCGCGCAGCTTGACGTGGTGATGGCGCCCGCCGGCCCGCAGGTCGGACGTGACGGTTTCGGCCTCGACATGCCAGCCGGGGCTGCCGCGCCATTGGGCCATTTCCTCGGGCGCGGTCCAGGCGCGAAACACCACCTGCCGCGGATAGTCGAACTGGCGCTCGACGATGACCATGACATTTGCTGTCATGCGAACCCTCCTCCCCTTGCCCGCATGGGGCATCCCTTTTCAGAAATTCTCGTGAACGTGCCTTGTGCAGATATGCGTGCAGGCTTTGGCCATGCCCCATCTGTCCCCGGACGCGGGTGGCGCCGGTGGCAAAGGGGGCTGGCGCCAGATCGCTGACGCAGTCGGTGATTCCAAAAAACTGCCCCGAAGTTAACAATCCAAATCGATTTGGGAAGACAAATTCGTTAAGAATAGGCAAAGAAGCGCGTGACAGGTTGACGCTGCTGGAATCAGCGGCAGTGATCATGCCAAATCTGGGGGGAGGGGACGCCATGAGCCACTATCGCTTGAGACGAGTCACCGCCCCGCACCGCCGAACCGAATCGCGATAGCCCCGCCTTCACCCGATCAGCCCATTTTTCCGACCCAGTCCGCAGAGGAGACGCGACCATGACCACAGCAGCCCCGGCCCCCGGCATCTCGGACGATACGCTGTTCGAACTGCGTTACGCGCGCAGCCGGGACGATCTGTGGGACATGCTGACGCGGCTATACGGCGCGCATTCGGGCTTTGCCGCCTTCCGCAAGGATCTGGACAAGGCGCTGCTGACTGCCTGGCGCCAGCGCCCCGATGACCTGAAGCGGCTGGACATGATCCGCGATCTGGAACCGGACTGGTTCATGCGCCCCGGCATGGCCGGCTATTGCTTCTATATCGACCGCTTCGCCAATGACCTGAAGGGCGTCGTCGGGCGGCTGGATTACCTGAAGGATCTGGGCATCAACTATGTCCATTTCATGCCCTGCCTGAAACCGCGCAAGGGCGACAATGACGGCGGCTATTCGGTGATGGACTACCGCGCCATCAACCCGCTTTACGGCGACATGGCGGATTTCGAGGCCGCGACCAAAGCCTGCCGCGAGCGGGGCATCAGCGTCTGCGTCGATCTGGTGATCAACCACACCGCCAAGGAACATCGCTGGGCCAAGGCCGCGCGCAAGGGCGATGCGAAATATCAGGATTATTACCTGATGTTCCCCGATGACACCCTGCCCAAGCAATATGAGAAAACCCTGACCGAGGTGTTCCCCGACAACGCGCCGGGCAACTTCACCTGGTACGAGGATTGCCAGCGCTGGGTCTGGACCACCTTCAACGAACATCAGTGGGACCTGAACTGGGCCAATCCGCAGGTGTTCCTGGAAATCACCGAGATCATGCTGAACCTTGCCAACAAGGGCGTCGAGATCATGCGGCTGGATGCCGTCGCCTTCCTGTGGAAGCGCATGGGCACCCGCTGCCAGTCCGAGCCCGAGGCGCATATGATCCTGCAAGCCCTGCGCGCCGCCTGCCGCATCGTCGCGCCATCCGTCATCCATCTGGAAGAGGCCATCGTCAGCCCCGAGGAAATGCTGCCCTATCTGGGCCGGGGCGAGCATGACGGCAAGGAAGGCAATCTGGCCTATCACAACTCGCTGATGGTGCAGTTCTGGTCGGCGCTCGCGGCGCGCGACACGCAGTTGATGACGCATGTGATGGCGACGCATTTCCCGGGCACGCTGACCAATGCGACCTTTGCCAATTACCTGCGCTGCCATGACGATATCGGCTGGGCGGTGACTGACGAGGACGCCGCCGCCGTGGGCCTGAACGGCCGGCTGCACCGCGCCTTCCTGTCGGATTTCTACGAAGGCGTGTTCCCGGATTCCTTCGCCAAGGGCGAGCTGTTCCAATACAACCCCGAGACCGGCGACAAGCGGATCAGCGGCACCTGCGCCTCGCTTGCCGGGCTGGAAAAGGCCGAGGCTGCCGGGGATGCCGAGGCCATCGACCGCGCCGTGGACCGCATCCTGATGGGCCATGCGCTGATGGCGAGCCACGGCGGGTTGCCGCTGATCTATATGGGTGACGAGGTCGCGCTGCCGAACGATTACGGCTATCACGACTATAAGCCCCACGCCCATGACAGCCGCTGGCTGCATCGCCCGATCATGGACTGGGACCGGGTGGATGGCATGGCTGCGGACCCGGACGGGGCTGCGGCGCGGGTGTTTTCGGGGCTGCGCGGGATGCTGGCCCGCCGCGCCGCGACGCCGGAATTCCACGCCAAGAACGCCACCGAGATCCTGCAGACCGGCAACCGGGTGCTGTTCGCCTTTGCCCGCCGCGCGCCGACGGGGGATGTGATCTGCGTCTTCAACTTCTCGGACACCTGGCAGACGCTGCCGGCAAGCTGGGTTGTCCAGCAGGGCGCAAGCCAGCTGCATGACATCCTGTCCGACAGCCCGGTCGGCGACGCGAATGGCGCGATCCCTCTGCCGCCCTATGCGCGGGTCTGGATCCGCTAGCGGCCGGATCGACCGCGTTGCAGGTCGCGCCGCCCGCATGCCGGTGGCGCGAATTCCCTGCCGATCCCCTCGTGCCGTCCGGTCTTTGGGCAAATGCTAACGATGCCGCCCTTGCCTTGGCGCGCGGTTTCGCTCACGGATGCGCATGAAGGGTCGGGCTGCTGCGGCGGTTCGAGCCGTTGAACTGCGAAGGGCCATTCGTGACATCACCGACGACCGATACCAGCACCCGTCAGGCAAACAGCGCAATGGCGCGGCTGCGCGGCACGATGCCCTATCTGATTGCGCTGATGCTGTTCGGATTCGGCATGTTCGCCCTGTATCGGCTGCTGGCGCCCGTCGATATCCATGCGCTGGCCGCCCAGATCCAGTCGACCCCCTGGCAGGTCATCTTCATGGCGCTGCTGGCCAGCCTGGCGGGGTATCTGTGTCTTGCCGGCTATGACTGGTCGGCGCTGCACCATATCGGCAAGCCGTTGCCGCTGCCCGTGGTGCTCAGCGGCGGATTTCTGGCCTATGCCTTCGGCAATACCATCGGGTTGACGGCGGTGTCGGGCGCGGCCGTGCGATGGCGGCTTTATTCCGGGCTGGGGCTGGACGGGTATGACATTGCCGCCGTCTCGACCTTTACCGCCATCGCCTTCGGCGTGGCGGTCACGCTGGTCGGGCTGGCCGCGCTGGCGATCCATCCGGCGGCGCTGGTTTCGGTGCTGCCCCTGTCGACGGCCAGCGTGCGGCTGCTGGCCATTGCCGCGATCCTCGTCGTGGTGCTGCCGCTGATTTGGGCCTCGCTGACCCGCCGCCAACTCAGGATCGGGCGCTTCACGCTGAACGCGCCCTCGCCGGTGATGCTGGTCGTGCAATGGCTGATCAGCCTTGGGGATATCGCCTTCTCGGCGCTCACTCTTTATCTGCTGCTGCCGGCGGGCAGCCCGGATTTCATGACCTTCCTGCCGGTCTTTGCCGCGGCGACCATGGCCGGCGTGCTGAGCCATGTGCCCGGCGGCGTCGGCGTGTTCGAGACCATCATCATTGCCGCCCTGCCGGCCACGGCAGGCATCGACCAGATCGCCGCGGCGCTGCTGCTGTATCGGCTGCTTTATTATCTGGTCCCCTTTGCGATGGCGCTGATCCTGCTGTCGCTGTTCGAGGCCTGGCGCGCCCTTGGCGGCAGCACCCGCCACGCGCGTCTGGACCGGCTTTTTGCCGCCACCGAACCGGCATTCCGCGCGGTCGAGCCTGCGGCGCCGCTGCTTCTGGCGATCATGGTCTTTGGTTCGGGCATGTGGATGTCGCTTTCGGCGCTGTTGCCGCCGGTGACCCAGGCCGCCGAGGCCGCCGAGGCCTTCTTCCCGCTGGCCTTCATCGAGGGTTCGGCGCTTCTGGCCAGCGCGCTTGGCGCCTTGCTGGTGGTGCTGTCGCTGGGTCTGGTGCGGCGCAGCCTTGGCGCCTTCTGGCTGACCATCGCCACCATGCTGGCCGGTGCGGTGGTCACGCTTTTGCAGCAGACCGAGACCGAACAGGCCGTCACCCTGCTGATCGGCGTGGCCATCCTGTGGCCGTTTCGCAAGGCGTTCCATCTGCGCTCGATGCTGACCCATTCGGCGATGACGCCGGGATGGATCGCGCTGCTGCTGGCGGGGATCCTCAGCGTCGGCTTCGTGCTGTTCTTTGCCCATAAAAGCACGCCCTATGCGCATGAACTTTGGTGGCAGTTCGCCACTGATGCCAATGCGCCACGGGCGCTGCGCTCGGGGCTTTTGATCAGCCTTCTGGTCGGGGCGGCGTCGCTGCTGCTGTTGCTGCGGGCGCCGCGCTTCCGCCCGAAGCCGCCCGATCGCGCGACCCTGACGGCGGCGGCGCGGATCGCCCGCGCCAGCGAGGACGTGGATGCGGGCTTCGTGCTGACCGGCGACAAGACCGTCATGCTGTCCGACGATGGCAAGGCCTTCGTGATGTTCGGCGTCTCGGGGGCGTCCTGGCTGGCGCTTGGCGGTCCGGTTGGCGCGTCCGAGGCCGCCGAGGAGATCGCCTTTACCTTCATCGATGCGGCGCGGCGGTCGGGCGCGCGTCCGGTCTTTTATCAGGTCGGCCCCGAGGCGGTGCCGCTGATGCTGGATCTGGGCATGACGCTGCACAAGATGGGCGAAAAGGCGGTGGTCGACCTGACCCGCTTTTCCCTGCAAGGCCCGTCGCGCAAGAAGCTGCGCACCGCCCATGCCCGCGCCGGCCGCGACGGCCTGACCTTGCAGCTTGCCTTGCCCCCGCACAGCCCGGCCCTGCTCGCGGAATTGCGGGCGATTTCCGACATCTGGCTGAGCGCGAAGAAATCCCGCGAAAAGGGCTTTTCGGTTGGCCGCTTCGATGCGGACTGGCTCAACCACTGGCCGCTTGCGCTGGTGCGATGCGATGGCCGGCTGGTCGCCTTTGCCAATCTGCTGACCAATGGCGAGCGCAAGGTCGGCAGCATCGATCTGATGCGCCATTCCGGCGACGCGCCCGCCGGCACCATGGAGTTCCTGTTCACCGAACTGATGCTGCAACTGAAGGCGCAGGGCTTCACCCGCTTTTCGCTGGGCATGGCACCGCTGTCGGGCCTGTCCTTTGAGCGCAGCCGCCGCATGTGGGACCGGTTCGGGAACCTGATTTATCGTCACGGCGGGGCCTTCTACAACTTTGAGGGGCTGCGCGCCTTCAAGGCCAAGTTCGATCCCGACTGGGTGCCGCATTATCTGGCAACGCCGTCGGGAATGCCGCCGCTTTTGCCGCTTGCGGATGCGGCACGGCTGATTGCCGCCGCCTGACCGGCATGAGGCCGACGGCCATGGCCGGGGGGATTTTCCCGGCTTTGGTTCAAGGTGCGAATAATACTGATTTATTTCAGTTGGTTAGGTTTGGAATTTTCCGATCCGGCGCGACGCCTTTACGCAACGTCGCTTCCGTGGGTGCCCCGTTCCGGGGATAGATTCCCCTTGTGTGCTGGCGGGCAAAGGACCAGTCTATAAGCAATATTCAGCAGGAAGCCTCAACCCTGCGAGGCGCTTCATGGGGGCATTTATGAATCTCGGAACGCGTGATTTCGGACATTCTGTAACAGCAATTCTGGCGACGGTGGCGCTGCTTGCGACAGCGCCGGCAAGCCTTGCCCAAGAGGCGGACGCTCCGCCTCCCACCGTGGTCGTCAAGGCGGCGGAAAAGCGCGAGGTTCCCCGGACAAGCGAGTTCATCGGCCGCATTCAGGCCGTCGAACGGGTCGATATTCAGGTCCGGGTGACCGGCACGCTGCTCAAGCCGCAGTTCAAGGAAGGCGATACGGTCGAGCCCGGCCAGCTGCTTTACGAGATCGAGCCGGCGCCGTTTCAGGCCGAGGTGAACTCCAACGAGGCGCAGCTGGCCAGCGCCACCGCCGCCGCCACCAATGCGGATATCAACAACAAGCGCGCGCAGGAACTGCTGGTGACGCGGACCGGCTCGCAGGCCAATGCCGACACCCGCAAGGCCGAGTTCGAGCAGGCCGCGGCCCAGGTCGAGATCGCCAAGGCGGCGCTGGACGTGTCGCGGATCACGCTGGGCTATACCCGCATCAGCGCGCCGATCCATGGCCGCGTCGGCCGTACCGCGATCACCGAGGGCAATATCGTCTCGCCGGCATCCGGGCCGCTGACCACCATCGTCAAGGATGACACCGTCTGGGCGCTGTTCGCACCCAGCCAGCGCGAGGTGCTGGAATACAAGAAGGCGGATTACGCCAATCCGCCGGTCGTGCGGCTGAAGCTGGCGGATGGCAGCATGTATTCGGGCGAAGGCAGCATCGATTACATGGACAACATCGTCGATCCCAGCACCGACAGCCAGATCCTGCGCGCCACGTTCCAGAATCCCGACAGGGTGCTGACCGATGGCCAGACGATCCGCGTCGTTATCGAACAGCCCGCCGATGCGCCGGTTCTGGTGGTGCCGCAGGTCGCGCTGGCCGCCGACCAGACCGGCACCTTCGTGCTGACCGTCGATGGCGAGAGCAAGGTGGCGACGAAATATGGTAGTGGGTCAGTTTGAAATAAGAAAAATCCTGTGCGCGTGAGGCAGGGTTTGCGCCCAGCGCGGGCAGGCACTATCTTGAAGGCATGACAGACAAACCCAAACGCCCTCGTGACACCAACCAGCTTGCCAAGTTCATCGTGGACGTGGCGACTGGGGACGCGGATGCTGAGACACCGCTGGAGAAGTCCGCGGCCCAACGCAAGGGTGGGTTGAAGGGTGGCGCAGCTAGGGCTGCATCGCTCACGCCCGAGCAGCGCGCAGAGATTGCCAGAACAGCGGCGGAGGCCAGGTGGAAGAAGGGCAGTTAGGCTGCCTCGTCTTTGTCCCAAGAACGGCGCTCTTCAACGTCGTCTCTGAAATCAAAGATCATTTGAATGGCCTTCTGCTCCGGCTTCATGGCGTTATAGGCTTCCACATCGGTGGCGAGTTGAACGCAATCACCGACGATCTGCTCACGCCGCTGGATGAATGCCTTCTGCATGTGCTCCCTCGATGCGTCCTGCATAACGCCCCACAAGGTCAACTGCACCCCACCCTTGGACACCCTTACAGCGTGGTTCACCCGGTAGCGTCGCCCGCAATCGTCGGTCGCATACTCTTCACGAAGCGCAGTCGACATGTCCTCCGCGAGCTTGTCCAGCGGATCAATCTCAGGAGGGACGATCATGCCCCTCGAAACGCCCCACTGGACCGCCTCGCGAGCGGTCGCGGGGACGGTTCCATTCTCTGCCGTAAAGGCATGCCACACGCGTTGCAGTTGTTCCTTATAGGCAGCCATAAGCGTCCCTCCTAAAGTGAAATCGGCACGGGCTCGCCCCAGCCGTCAATGATCGCGCTCCCCTGCAAGAAGGATCGAACTTTGACCTTGTGGCGAGTGAGCCAGTCGTATCGTTCCATCTTCCGCTGAAGCTGACCGACCACGATACCAGGGTGCCGCTGAATGCGCTTTGCAAACGCCAGCGTATCACGCTCCGAGATGTAGGGGTATTTCCGCAGAAAAAACGATTCTAACTGTTCGGACGGAACGCAGAAGTTGGCCGCCGCCTCGTTAGCCTGCTTTTCCTCGGCGCTCTGGGGTTCAGAGCCGACCTCCTCGCGCTGCAAATCAACGTCCACAAACTCAGGCGAGACAGGCTGGCTCTTTCCATGACCGCAGAGCAGGTGCTCGATTTCGTGGCGCAGCACAAACCAGAAGTTGTCGATCCGATCCATCCGCATGGTCATCCCGATGACCGGCGACGCATCGTCCAACCAGAAGCACACCCCGTCGATCTTCGCCTTCGGCAAAGACTCCACGATCACGAAGCGCACACCGCACTCCGCAAGCACCCTCGGCACATGGCGAATTTCTTCGGGGTCGAAGGTCAGCCTTTGAAAGTCAGTGACAGCCTCCTGCAGCTTCTTGGCCGAATAGCGGGCAACGACCATTTCACTGGCGATTTGATTGACCCGATAAAGCCAAGCCCACTGTTCCGGCGTCGTCTCGGAATAGTCCGCCTTCTTCGCCGCATGGGCAAGGCAGGGGACCTCATCGAGGGCGTTCTTCCTGAAGAAGCGCATTACCTGCACCTCGAGCAGCTCGATGTCCGTGTCTTTCAACCAGCCGCGCTTGATCATCTCCCTGATGGGATAAGTTGCCTGCAGGCGCGCTCGCCGCTCAACCGCCGGGTCTGGTGCTTTGGCGATCGACATCTCGTACGCCTTCTGGAGGTTGGCGAAATAGTCCGCAGAGACGTCAAACGCTGCGCCTAGCGACTTGGCCATTTCTGGCGTGACGTTCCGCTTTCCGGTCATGATCGGGCTGACGCTCTGCTCGGGAACGCCCAGAATGAACGCCAGATCGCGCTGGCTCCAGCCGCGAGCTTCCATTTCCTCTTTGATCAACTCTCCCGGATGAGGAACATCCGCAAAGCAAGAAGCCAAACTCAATACGAAGCCCTCCTTAGTGCGGGTCGCCAATCTCAGTGATCGTGGCGACGGTTACCGATCCTGATTCGCTAATTGTGAAGAAGATGCGATATTGATCGTTCACGCGGATTGACCTTGTTTCATCGTTTCCTCCCTTGCGTTTCTTGTAGTTCAAGCTCTTCAGGTTTCGCAGGTCGCGCTCGTCTAGGGCCGCCTCGATCTGAACAAGCCGACGCCGTGCCGCGACGATGACGGCGACAGGCAAGCCCATCTTGTGAGCTTCGTCTGTGCAGATGCGCGCGAGGGCAGCATTGGCGAACTCGACCTTCATGCCGATTCCTATTACCTCGTCAGACCGCGCAGGTCAACACGCTACTTAACGACAGGCGTTAAGTTCTTCGCTTTAATGCTTGACTAACGGTCAGTTTGAAATATGGTGAGGCCATGAACAAGCTCGACACCAAAACCCGCGCCCTGATCCTCCGCCTCCTGGTGGAAGGCAACTCCATCCGCGCCACAACGCGCATTGCGGACGTGTCGAAGAACACCGTCACGAAGCTCTTGGAAGATGCTGGGAAGGCTTGCGCCGCCTATCACGACGAACACGTTCGGGGCGTTAAAGCCTCGCATGTGCAAGCCGACGAAATCTGGTCGTTCTGCTATGCCAAACAGCGCAACGTCGCAGAAGCCAAAGCCGCCCCGGCAGATGCTGGCGACATCTGGACCTGGACCGCGATGGACCGGGACAGCAAGCTGATGATCAGCTACACCGTTGGCGACCGCTCGGCGGCAACCGCGCGTGAGTTCATGTTTGATCTGGCCGACCGTCTGGCGACCCGCATCCAGCTGACCACGGACGGGCATGGCGCTTACCTCAAGGCCGTCGCTGATGCTTTCTCCGGTGACGTTGATTACGCCATGCTGATCAAGCACTATGGCGACCCGACCGGCACTAAAGGTCATGAGCGCAAGTATAGCCCTGCCGAATGCACGGGCACCATTAAGGAAGCGATCTTCGGCAAGCCCGACATGGCGCAAGTTGGAACGTCGCATGTTGAGCGCCAGAACCTGACGATGCGCATGGGAATGCGCCGCTTCACCCGCCTGACCAACGCTTTCAGCAAGAAGGCAGAGAACCACGCTTACGCCGTGGCCCTGCACTTCATGCACTACAACTTCTGCCGGACCCACAAGACGCTGCGCATGACGCCTGCGATGGCTGCTGGCCTCGTGTCCAGCCCGTGGGAAATCGAAGACCTTGTTGCGCTGGTGGAGGCAGCCCAACCGGCTCCGAAAAAGCGTGGCCCTTACAAACCCCGCAAAAAAGATAATTCAAACTGACCCACTACCCGAAATATGTCACCGTGACCCAGATGACCGACGGCATCGCCGTGGTCAGCGAGGGTCTGAACGAAGGCGACAAGGTCATCGTGCAGGGCGCGCAGCGCGTGCGCAACGGCATGGTCGTCAATGCGCAGCCCGCTCCGTCTGCGGAGGGCTGAGCCATGATCTCCTCGGTCTTTATCCATCGCCCGCGAATGGCGATCGTCATTTCGCTGATCATCACCATTGCCGGCTATATGGGCTACAAGGCGCTGCCGGTGGCGCAGTTTCCCGACATCGTGCCGCCGCAGGTGCAGGTCACGGCCATGTATCCGGGCGCCGATGCCGGCGCGCTGGAACAATCCGTCGCCCAGGTCATCGAACCCGCCATCAATGGCGTGGACAGCATGATCTACATGCAGTCCACCTCGGGCTCGGACGGCACCTACAGCCTTGCGGTCAGCTTCGAGGTCGGCTCGGACCCGGACATGAACACGGTGAACGTGTCGAACCGGGTGAACCAGGTGGTCGCCGCGCTGCCCGCCGAGGTGCAGGCGCTGGGGGTCACGGTCAAGAAACGCTCGACCAGCCTCTTGCAGGTGGTCACGATCTATTCGCCCGACAATTCGCGCGATACGCTGTTCCTGTCGAACTATACCAAGCTGAACCTCCTGGATTCGCTGGCCCGCGTGCCCGGCGTGGGCGACGCCTTCGCCTTTGGCCCGCGGGATTATTCGATGCGGGTCTGGCTGGATGTGGCGCGGCTGGGCAGCATCAACCTGACCGCGATGGACGTGGTTCAGGCGCTCAAGGCGCAGAACGTGCAGGCCGCCGTCGGCCGCATCGGCGCCAATCCGGCGATTCCGGGAACGAATTTCCAGATCAACCTGACCGCGGATGGCCGTCTGAACACCGTCGAGCAGATCGAGAATGTCGTCATCCGCACCCAGGAAGACGGCTCGCGCGTGCTGGTCAAGGACGTGGCGCGGGTCGAACTGGGCGCGCGGGCGCAGGACGCCGACCCGACCTTCAACGGCAAGGCCTCGGCCGGGATCGGCATCTACCAGTCGCCCGGCGCCAATGCCGTCGCCACCGCCGAGGCGGTGCGCGAGGTGCTGGCCGATCTCGAGGAGCGCCTGCCCGAGGGCGTCGCCATCGCGGTGGCCTATGATTCGACCTATTTCGTCGAAAAGATGATGGAAAGCGTGATGCACACGCTGATCGAGGCCTTTGTCCTCGTGGCCATTGTCGTGCTGGTCTTCCTGGGCAGTTTCCGCGCCACGCTGATTCCGATTCTGGCGGTGCCGGTGGCGCTGGTCGGGACCTTCGCCTTCATGCTGGCGATGGGATTCTCGCTCAACACCATCTCGCTTCTGGCGCTGGTGCTGGCCATCGGCATCGTGGTCGATGACGCCATCGTCGTCGTCGAGGCGGTCGAGCACATGCTTGAGGCCCATCCCGAGATGACCCCGGCCGAGGCGACCGAGGCGGCGATGAAGGAAATCACCGCCCCGATCATCGCCATCACGCTGGTGCTGCTTTCGGTCTTCGTGCCGACGGCCTTCGTGCCGGGGATCACCGGCGCGCTTTACCAGCAATTCGCGGTCGCGGTGTCGGTCTCGATGGTGATTTCGGCGATGAACGCGCTGAGCCTGTCGCCGGCGCTCTGCTCGATCATCCTCAAGCGCAAGGCCGAGCCGAAGGGCGTGTTCAAGCTGTTCAACCGCGGCGTCGAGGGCATGCGCAGCGGCTATGTCAGGCTGGTCACGCCGCTGACCCGGCGCGCGATCCTGGCGGGTGCCGTGCTGCTGGCTTTCGTGGTCGGGACGGGCATCGTGGGCAAGCAGGTGCCGACGGGCTTCCTGCCGGTCGACGACCAGGGCGCCTTCATGGGCGAGTTCCAGCTGCCGGCGGATGCCTCGGTCGAGCGCACCGCGAAGGTCGGCGACGAGGTCCTCAAGCTGCTTCAGAAACAGGACGCGCTGCAGGACATTTTCGTGGTCGCCGGGTTTTCGCTGATCGACGGCGTGGTGCTGCCCAATCGCGGCTTTTTCGTCGTCACCATGAAGCCCTTCGAGGAACGGACCGAAAAATCGCAATCCGCCTTTGCCGTCATCGACAAGGTGAATGCCGATCTGGCAGCGATGCCCGATACGGTCGCCTTCGCCTTCAACCTGCCGCCCATTCAGGGTCTGGGCACCGGATCGGGCTTCCAGGCGCTGGTCGCGAGCCAGGAGGGGGCAGAGCCGGCCCAGATCGCCGAGGTCACGCGCGGCGCGGTCTTCAACGCCAATGAGGACCCGCGGCTTCAGGGGGTCTATACCACCTTCAGCGCCGATACGCCGCAGCTCAAGCTCATCCTTGACCGCGAGCGGGTGCAGACCCTGGGCGTGGACGTGTCCAGCCTGTTCTCGACCACCGGGGCGCTTCTGGGCGGGGCCTATGTCAATGACGTGAACCTGTTCGGCCGCACCTGGCAGCTGAACGTGCAGGCCGATGCCGATGCCCGCATGGATATCGAGGATATCGGGCAGATCCGCGTGCGGGCCGCAAGCGGCGCGCTTATCCCGCTGGCCGCCGTGGCCGAAACCAAGCTGATCACGGCGCCGGCTTTCGTTACCCGCTACAACAACGAACGCGCGGTGATGATCAATGGCGAGCCGGCCGCCGGCCATTCCTCGGGCGAGTCGATCACGGCCATGGACGAAGTGACCGCCAAGACCCTGCCCTCGGGCTACAAGCTGGAATGGACCGGAACCGCCTTCCAGGAAATCAGGGCCGCCGGGCAGACCGGGCCGATCCTGGTTCTGGCGGTGATCTTTGCCTATCTGTTCCTGGTTGCCCTGTATGAAAGCTGGGCGATCCCAATTGCGGTGCTGCTGTCGGTGGGGACCGGGCTGTTCGGGGCCATGCTGTCGCTGAAGCTGACCGGGCTGGACAACAACGTCTATGCCCAGATCGGGATCGTCATCCTGATTGCCCTGGCGGCCAAGAACGCGATCCTGATCGTCGAATTCGCCATGGAGCAGCGCGCGCATGGCAAGAGCATCGTCGATGCTGCGATCGAGGGCGCCAATCTGCGTTTCCGCGCGGTGATGATGACCTCGTTCGCCTTCATCCTCGGGCTGTTGCCGCTGGTCACCGCGGCTGGCGCCGGAGCGGCCACGCAGCGCGCGGTCGGAACCTCGGTCTTTGGCGGGATGCTGGCCTCGTCCGCGGTCGGGATCTTCCTGATCCCGGGGCTGTATGTGATCTTCCAGACCCTGCGCGAAAAGATTAAAAGCCTGCGTGGCGGCGGCAAGAAGGATGAGGGAGCGGATTCTGGACCCGAAGCGCCGCCCGCCGCCTGATCGGCCATTGCGATCATCAAGCTTGCCGGCCGGCCCCCATCTTCGGGGCCGGCCGTTGTCATTGCGGGCAAAGTCATTGCGGGCAAATCGGGACCGCGCAACCGCTGCCCTGCCCGCCACCGACCCGGTGCAGAATTCGTCGGACAAGGCAGAACAACGCGGGCTGCATGTCCAAGATTTCCTCGGCCACGCAATCCGGCAGATTCACCGCAACGATGGGCCGGTCATCCGGCCCCGCCTTGCGGCACCCTGGGGATGCGCAACGGGCGGCGGGAATGACCCGCCGCCCGTTCCTTATCCCCGGTCCGTCATTGCTCGGACCTTACAGCCGGCCGAACATGCCCGACTGGAAATCGGTGATGGCCTGCCGGATCTCGGCCTCGGTGTTCATCACGAAGGGGCCGTAAGCCGCGACCGGCTCGTCGATGGGTTCACCCGACAGCAGCAGCACCTTGGCATCACCGATCGCCTCAAGCACCACCGCGCCGCCCTCGCGGGCAAGCCGCGCCGAGGCGGGGCCGCTCAGCCGGGCCTCGGCATTCACCGCGACCTCGCCGCTGAGGATCACGACAATGACGTTATGCCCGTCTGTCGGGTGCAGGGTCACGGTCTTGCCGGCGTTCAGGCGCAGGTCCAGGACGTCCAGCGGCGTGAAGGTCCGGGCCGGGCCCTTGGCGCCCTCGAATTCCCCCGCGATCACCCGCAGGCGGCCGGCGCCCTCGGGCAGATCGACCACTGGGATCTGCGCGTCGCTGATGCCCTGATAGCCCGGCTCGGCCGACTTGTCCTTGGCGGGCAGGTTCACCCACAGCTGGACCATCTCGAAGGTGCCGCCCTTGGCGGTAAAGTCGTGGCTGTGGAATTCCTTGTGCAGGATGCCGCTGCCGGCGGTCATCCATTGCACGTCGCCCTCGCGGATGACGCCGCCGCGGCCGGTGCTGTCGCCGTGCTCGACCTCGCCCTGATAGACGATGGTGACGGTCTCAAAACCCTTGTGGGGGTGGACATCGACGCCGCGCGGGCGGGCGGCGGGGCCGAATTCATGGGGGCCGCCGTAATCCAGCATCAGGAAGGGCGTCGTCTCATTCGTGCCCGACATATGCGAAAACAGCGAGCGGACGGGAAAGCCGTCGCCGACCCAATGCCCGCGCGGGGCGCTTGAGGTGGACAAAATCTTGCGCATGGGAACCTCCGGTCAAAAGGGGCGGCCATCTCTGCCGCCGTTGCCAGAAAGGTGGGGTGCGCGGGGGCCGGCGCAAGGCTGCGGATGTTCGGTTGCAGCGAACGCCATGTTCTGCTGTCATCGCTTCTGCCGAATATGCGGGGGCGATGGCGATTCTGTCTTCGATCCCGCCCTGACCATAGCTCTGAACGATCTGGAAAGGAAAACACCATGCCGAAAACCCAGCCCGAACCGATCCGCGATCCCGCTGTCGATCACCTGCTGACGCCGCAGAACTGCGCGCTGGTGCTGATCGACTATCAGCCTGAACAATACCGCACCATCACCTCATCGACCCGGGACGAGATCGACCTGAACGTGATCGCGCTGTGCAAGCTGGCGCGGGCCTATGACCTGCCGGTGATCGTCTCGACCGTGGGCGTGGACATGGGCGTGAATACCGGCACCGCGGCCGAGATCATGGCCGAGCTGCCCGGCGTGACCGAGATCGACCGCAGCGGCGTCAATGCCTGGGAGGATGCCGAGTTCCGTCAGGCGATCGAGGCCACCGGCCGCAAGAAGATCGTCATGGCGGGTCTTTGGACCGAGGTTTGCCTGACATTCCCGACACTGGACATGCAGGCCGAGGGCTATCAGGTCTATCCGGTCGCCGACGCGGTGGGCGGTATCTCGCCCGTGGCGCATGACCGGGCGCTGGAACGGATGCAGGCCGCCGGCGCGACGCCGATCACCGCGATCCAGTTCGGCAGCGAGCTGATGCGGAACTGGGCGCGCGACAGTTCGGACAAGTTCCGCAAGGTGCTGCAATGGTATTTCCCCAAGCGCTTTGCCCTGATGAAAGAGGGCAAGATCTGACGCCTTGAGAGCAGACCGCGAAAACAGGACGGCCGGGCGCGATGAGACGCCCGGCCGCAAGGGGTTCGGACCCGTGGGGCCCTACTAGCCGTCCAGATAGCGGCGCAGCGCCGCCTGATCGTCCGCTGACGCGCCCTGCTGCGGCTCAACCGGGGGCTGGTCCTCGACCGGCATGGTCCAGCCGGGATCGACGCCGGTCATGTCGGGCAGCTCATGCGCGATGCCCTTGTGGCAATCGATGCAGGTGGCCTGACCCGTCAGCAGGTATTTCGAATGCATTTCAGCCGCGCGCGGTGCCTGACGCGAGAAATCCATCGCCCCGGCCGTGTGGCAGTTGCGGCATTCCAGACTGTCGTTGGATTTCAGCCGCGCCCATTCGTGCTGCGCCAGTTCTAGCCGATGTTCGAGGAACTTCTGCCGCGTGTCGATGGTGCCGAAGATCTTGCCCCAGACCTCTTTGCTGGCCTGCATCTTGCGCGCGATCTTGTGGGTCCATTCATGCGGCACATGGCAATCCGGGCAGGAGGCCCGCACGCCCGAGCGGTTCGAGAAATGGATCGTATGCGACAGCTCTTCATAGACGTTGTCGCGCATCTCGTGGCACGAGGTGCAGAATTTCTCGGTGTTGGTGACCTCCAGCGCGGTGTTGAACGCACCCCAGAAGATCACCCCGCCGATGAACCCGCCCAGCGTCAGGAAACCGATGCTGAGCGTTCCCGCCGGCGTCGAGACGATGTTCCAGACCCGGCGGATCTGCCGACCTAGCCAGCTCATTTACTCGGTCCCCATCGGCTTGACGCCCATCTTGCTCATGTCGGTGAAGATATTCTCGACCAGCGGTTTGGCGTCGGCTTGCGGGACGTGGCAGGCGGTGCAGAAATACCGGCGCGGCGAAACATCGGCCAGCATCTGCGTGTCGCGGTTCATGTAATGCGTGACCGAGATCATCGGCGCGCCCGAACCCTCGGTCGCCTCGCGCCGGTGGCAGGACATGCAGCGGTTGGCATTGACCGTCAGCTGATAGCCTTCGATCGAATGCGGGATCAGCGGCGGCTGTTCGGGATATTGCCGCATCAGCCGCTTGTCGTCGGTGACCCAGCGCGGGATCGGGTCGGCGGGGACGACCTCGATCGCGGGCTGCGGACCGTTCAGCTCGACCGAGCTGCGCAGGGTTTCCTCGGCCCCGGGGTCCTGCGCCAGCGCGGCGCCGGTGAAGAAAACCGCCGCCAGGGCGCCTGCGATCAGACGAAGCGGGCTCATGCGAGAACGATCTTGACTGCGCATTTCTTGAAATCCGTCTGTTTGGAGATCGGGTCGGTCGCGTCCAGCGTGACCTTGTTGATCAGCTTCGAGGCATCGAACCATGGCACAAAGACCACGCCCGTCGGCATGCGGTTGCGGCCACGGGTTTCGACCCGCATCCGCACCTCGCCCCGGCGCGAGATCACCCGCACCTCGGAGCCCTGGTTGAAGCCGCGTTCGCGGGCGTCACCTGCGTTCATGAACAGGACCGCGCCGGGGAAGGACTTGTAAAGTTCCGGCACGCGCATGGTCATCGAACCCGAATGCCAATGTTCCAGCACCCGGCCGGTCACCAGCCAGAAATCGTATTCGTCATCCGGGCTTTCGGCCGGCGGCTCATAGGGGACGGCCAGAATGACGGCGCGCTTGTCCTTGTTGCCATAGAACTGCACCCCGGACCCGGCCTCGACATAGGGGTCATAGCCCTCGCGGAAGCGCCAGAGCGTTTCCTTGCCGTCGACGACCGGCCAGCGCAGCCCGCGCACCTCGTCGCTTTGATAGGTGTCATAGGGGGCAAGGTCATGGCCATGGCCACGGCCAAAGGCGGCATATTCCTCGAACAGGCCCTTCTGGATATAGAAGCCGAAATCATTGGCTTCCTGGTTGGCGTAATCCTTGTGGATTTCCGACAGCGGGAACTTGTCCACCTGACCATTGGCGAACAGCACGTCATAGAGCGTCTTGCCCTTGTATTCGGGATTGGCCTCCAGCAGTTCGGCCGGCCAGCATTCCTCGGTCGTGAAGCGTTTCGAGAATTCGACCAGTTGCCATGTGTCCGAGCGCGCCTCGCCCGGCGCATTGACCAACTGGTGCCAGGCATGCGTCCGGCGTTCGGCATTGCCGTAGACGCCCTCTTTTTCCACCCACATCGCGGCGGGCAGGATGATATCCGCCGCCAGCGCCGTGACCGTCGGATAGGCGTCCGAGACCACGATCATGTTGTCGGGGTTGCGATAGCCCTGATAGGTCTCGTTTTCCGAGTTCGGTGCCGCCTGCAGGTTGTTGGTGACCTGAATCCAGTAGAAATTCAGCTTGCCGTCCTTCAGCATCCGGTCCTGCAGCACGGCGTGATAGCCGGGCTTGGGGTTCAAAAGCCCGTGCGGCAGCTTCCACAATTCCTCGGTATGGGCGACATGCTCGGGGTTCGTCACCACCATGTCGGCGGGCAGGCGATGGGCAAAGGTGCCCACCTCGCGCGCGGTGCCGCAGGCCGAGGGCTGGCCGGTCAGCGAGAAGGGCGAGTTGCCGGGTTCCGAGATTTTGCCGGTCAGCAGGTGGATGTTATAGACAAGCTGGTTGGCCCAGACGCCACGGACGTGCTGGTTGAAGCCCATGGTCCACAAGGACATGACCTTCTTGGTCGGGTCGGCGTAAAGCTCGGCCAGCTCCTCAAGGAAGCCCGGCTCGACGCCCGACAGCTCGCTGACATAGTCCAGCGTATAATCGGCGACGAAGGCCTTGTAGGCCTCGAAATCCGAGGGGTGCATCTTGCCGGCCTCGGCGGCGCCGGTGGCGGCCTGTTCCAGCGGATGCTCGGGGCGCAGACCATAGCCGATATCGGTCTGGCCCTTCTTGAAGACCGTGTGCTTGGCGACGAAATCCTCGTTCACGCGGCCGGTCTGGATGATGTGATTGGCGATATAGTTCAGGATCGCCAGATCCGTGCCGGGCTTGAAGACGATCGGAATGTCCGCCAGGTCCATGCTGCGATGGGTGAAGGTCGACAGCACCGCGCATTTGACGCCGGGCGTGCCCAGCCGGCGGTCGGCCAGCCGCGTCCACAGGATCGGGTGCATTTCCGCCATGTTCGAGCCCCACAGGACAAAGGCGTCTGCATGCTCGAAATCGTCATAGCAGCCCATCGGCTCGTCGATGCCAAAGGTGCGCATGAAGGCCACGGCGGCTGAGGCCATGCAGTGGCGCGCATTGGGGTCAAGGTTGTTCGAGCGGAAGCCGCCGCGCATCAGCTTCGATGCCGAATAGCCCTCCATCACCGTCCACTGGCCGGATCCGAACATGCCAATGCCTTCCGGGCCCTTGGCCTTGAGCACCTCCTTGACCCTTGCGGCCATGGTGTCGAAGGCCTCGTCCCAGGTCACCGGCTCGAACTGGCCTTCCTTGTCGAAGACGCCATTCGTCTTGCGCATCAGGGGCGTGGTCAGGCGGTCGTTTCCGTACATGATCTTGGACAGGAAATAGCCTTTGACGCAGTTCAGGCCGCGGTTGACCTCGGCCTTCATGTCGCCATGGGTGGCGACGACCTTGCCTTCCTTGACGCCGACCATGACGCCACAGCCGGTGCCGCAAAAGCGGCAGGGGGCCTTGGACCATTTTATCTCAAGCGCCTCGACCCCGCCGCTGACGGGTTGGGCGGCGGCAGGCAGGCTGAAGCCGGCGGCACTGGCGGCGACGGCCACAGCCTGCGTCTTGAGAAGATCGCGCCGTGTCAGATTTGGTGTCATGCCAGGGGTTCCTCTTCTTCGGAATGCTCGAAAACCATGTTGGCGGCGACCACGCCGTCCATCTTTGCGATGTCGGTCAGGCGGTCGCCCATTTCACGCAGGCTGCGGCCCTCGATGGTGACGACGGCGCGCGACCCTTCGGTCATGTGCAGTTCGACCCCGGGCAGGCTGGGCAGCACGGAAAGCACCTCGGTCTCGCGTCCGGGGACGATCGAGACGACGGCGCTGGAGATGTGATAGCGTCCCGGCTCAGGCATGGGCGACCTCGCGCGGGCGGGCGGCGATGGCGTTGCTGGGGCAGGGTGCGATGCAGGCGCCGCAGCCGGTGCAAAGGCCCGCGTCCAGAACCGGCAGGAACGGCCCGCCGGCCCGGGGGGCAAATCGGATCGCGCTTTCGGGGCAGGCATCGCGGCAGGTCATGCAGGTGACGCCGCGCCGGGCCAGACAGGCATCCGAGATCGCCGCGACATGCTGCATGGCGGGGCTGTCGGAAAAGACCGGCTCGGGGCATGCGGTGGCGCAGGCGCCGCAGAACGTGCATTCGTCCAGACTGAAATCGACGGCGACGTGGCCATCGGCCACCAGCAGGATCTGCTGGGGGCAGGCGCTGACGCAATCGCCGCAGCCGGTGCAGGCCGACAGCGTCTCCATGCTGATGCCGGGGGGCAAGGGCCGAAAGGCCGGCGCGGGCCGGCCGGTCAGAAAGCCACGCCGACTGAACCCCTCGCGGGGGCGCGCGGCGGTTGTGTTCTGGCCCATCTCAATGCCCCAGCGGTCCGGGAGGACCGGCCAGGATCTGATAGAACCAGACCAGGAAGCCATAGCCGCCGACAAAGCAGATCGCGAGGAAGGGCCAGATGCCGAAGGCAAGGACCGCAAAGGTCAGCAGCTCCCTGCCACGCGAAGGCGGGGGCGTGTCGGCTGTCAGTTCGTTCTTTCGCTGCTCAGACATTTCTCGAAACAATGGCTGTGGCTAGCGTCCTGCGTGTGTTTCCTGAGGAATCGCGCAATCTGCGAGCGGGCTGTGATATCGACGAAGTAAGTCCGGTCAAAAACCGGGAATGCTAACTAAGGCAGTTCCCGCTCTGATAACCTAGACATAAATCAAAACTCGGTCAAGTCGCGTCGGCCCATGGGCCTGTTTTTTCGCCGCCCGCGCGCGCCGGTGTCAGATGCTGCCCGCAGGCCTGCCCGGCGCGGGGGCCAAGGCGCTGCGGCCCAGCAGATGATCCAGCGACCAGCGCCCCGGTCCCTTGGCGATCAGCGCCAGAAAGCACGCGGCCCAGAGCCCATGCGTCTGCCATGCCGAAGGGTAGACAAAGATCTGGATCACCAGCGTCATCATCAGCAGCCCCAGCGCGGCAAGGCGCGTGCCGAGGCCAAGCACCAGCAGCGCGGGCAGGATATGCTCGGCCAGCGTCGCCGCCACCGCCGCCCAGTCCGAGGGGATCAGCGGCAGCGCATATTCATGTTCAAACAGGAACCATGTGCTGTCGGCGATGGAAAACCCCTCGACCTTGGTGCGCCCCGAGGCCCAGAACACCGAGGCCGGAAACACCCGCAGCGCCAGCGCGGCGACAGACCATGGCAGGTGGCCCAGCAGCCTGTCGATGCGGTCAAGGAAAGGGATCGGTGTCATTGCGGTGTCTTTCCATACGGGAATGCGGTGATGGCGCCGGCCTGCGCCAGCGTCAGCAGCAGCGGGCCGGGATCATGGCCCGGCTGGTGGCGCAGCGCGGCCTCGGCGGCGGCGAGCAGCGTGGCGCCATGCATCAGCGCCTGCAGAAAGGCCGGATCACCGGTGCGCAGCGGCAGAACCCGCACCTGATCGGCCGCGTCGCGCAGGATCAGCACGCTTTCGGGGATGCCGGCATCCAGTTCGGCCGGGGGCACTGCCTCGGGCTGGTTGGCCTGCCAGATGGTGAGGGCCGCGTAATCCGCCTGCAGGATCCGCACCGAGGGGTGCAGCCGCGCCCCCCGCGCGGCGGGTTCCTGCGCGGCCTGCGCCAGTTGCGCGGGACCGGCGGCGGATGCGTCGGGGGCGTGATAAGCCTCGCCGCGCAGCCATTCCAGCCGCGCCACATCCGGCAGATAGGGGTAATCGGCCAGCGGCGGAAAACTATGCAGAAAGCCGGGAAATGCCTCGCCCCAGCGAAACAGCATCGGCGAGACGGGCGGATGCGCGGTCAGGAATTCCCGCGCCAATGCGGCAAAGAACTGCGCCCCCAGCAGCCGTTCGATCACCGGAAAGCGTGCGGCCAGCGCCCGGGCCAGGCTATGGGCCACATTGTTGCGATAGACGGCAAAGCGGCGGACGGTCTCGGTCGGGTCGCGGGCGGTGACGCCCGGCGGCAGCGCGTCCGAGGCGAGGGCGCTGCGAAACGCCGCGGTCAGCTCAGCATGCGCGGGCAAGGCAGCCTCCGTTCACGCCGTCGAGGATGCCGGCGGCGCGGCGCGCCTCGGCCAGTAACTCGGCAAAGGGCGGCACGTCATTGTCCCATTCGATCAGCGTGGGCAGCGCGCCGGTGCGGGCGACGGTTTCGGCGTAAAGCACCCAGACGGGATCGGCGACCGGGCTGCCATGATCGTCGATCAACAGCGGGCCCGAGGGTAACTCCTCCTCGGCATGGCCGCCCAGATGGATCTCGCCCACCTTGTCCAGCGGAAAATCCGCCAGATAGGCGCGAGCATCGGTGCGGTGATTGGTGGTCGAGACAAAGACATTGTTGATGTCCAGAAGCAGGCCGCAGCCGGTGCGGCGGGCGATCTGGGTCAGGAAATCGGTCTCGGTCAGGGTGGATTGCTGAAACAGGACATAGGTTGCGGGGTTTTCCAGCAGCATCCGCCGCCCCAGCCGGTCCTGCACCTCGTCGATATGGTCGCAGACGATGTTCAGCGTCTCGGGCGTATAGGGCAGGGGAAGCAGGTCGTTCAGATATTCCGCGCCATGGCTTGACCATGCCAGATGCTCGGAAAAGCTTTCGGGCTGATAGCGGTCGACCAGCGCGCGCAGCCGCGCCAGATGGTCGGCATCCAGCCGGCCGGGACCGCCGATGGACAGCCCGACCCCATGCAGCGAGATCGCGTAATCCTGCCGCAGCGCGGTCAGTTGCCGGTGCGGCGGACCGCCCGCGCCCATGTAATTCTCGGCATGGATTTCAAAGAAACCCAGTTCGGGGCGGGTTTCGCGGATGGCGGGGAAATGCTCGGGCTTGAAGCCAAGGCCCGGCGCGGCGGGTAGCACAGTCATCGGAAGATGCCTCCTTGTGAGGAAAGGGCCGGACCCCGGCGAAGGGCCCGGCCGGGACGTTACATCTTGACCGGTTCCAGCGAGCCCATGCCCTTGGGCGTCTTGATCGTGGTGCAGGTGCCGGCGGGGACGTATTTCCAGGCGTCGCCCTGATAATCCATGGTCGAGGTGCCGGCGCAGGTCGTGCCCGGCCCGGCGGCGCAGTCGTTCTTGCCGGCCATGGCGACGCCGTAGCATTTCTCCATCGCGACATCGCCCGGCTTTTTCATGTCATCGGCATGGGCGGCAGCGGCCAGCGACAGCGCGGTGGTCAGGGCGGCGGTCAGTTTCAGGCTCTTGTCAAAGGTGGACATCGCATTCTCCTATATGTCGCGATAAGGCCGTCTTGCGGTCCTCGGAGGGTCCATTCGCGCCGGGCCGGGCCGGGGTTACAGGCGCTCACGCAGGCGTGTTCGCACAGATTTTTTTCGCGATGCGCTGTAACGTCGGTGCAAGCGCATGCGAATGGACCGGCAGGATGACGGATCGCGAAACCGAATGGGCGGCGCTGCTGAGGGCGGCGAATGCGGGGGATGGGCAGGCCTATGCCCTGTTCCTGCATGCGATCACGCCTGTCCTGCGCGGTCTGGTGCGCGCGCGCGGCCGGGCGCTTGATGCCGCCTCGCATGAGGATGTCGTGCAAGAGGTGCTGCTGGCCATCCATCTCAAGCGCCAGACCTGGCGCGCGGATGCGCCCTTGCTGCCGTGGCTTTACGCCATCGCGCGCTACAAGCTGGCGGATGCGTTCCGCAGGCGCGGCGCGGCCATCCACCTGCCGATCGAGGATCTGCGGGCCGAACTTGCGGCGCCAATGCATGACGCCAGCGCCGCGCGCGACAGCGCGGTGCTGCTGGGGCGGCTGGATGCGCGCTCGGCCGCCATCGTGCGCGCGATGAACCTGGAAGGGGAAAGCGCGGCCGAGGTCGGCCAGCGCCTGGAGATGAGCGAAGGCGCGGTCCGCGTGGCCCTGCATCGGGCGATGCAGCGCATGATGCGGATCGTGAAAGGGGATCAAGGATGAAGACCGACGAGCTGATCACAACGCTGGCCGGCCAGCCCACCGCGCTGCCTTTGCGCAGCGGGCAACAGGTGCTGGCGCTGCTGTCGGCGATGGCGGCGGCGGCGGCGCTGTTTCTGGCCGTCGCCGGGCCGCGCGACGGGCTGTCCGCGCTGCTGATGCAGCCGCTGATCGCCGCCAAGACCCTGCTGCCGGTGCTGACGAGCCTGATCGCCCTGCCGGCGCTTGTGGCGCTGTTCTACCCCGAGGGGCGGATCAGCCATCCGCTGCGCCTTGCCCTGCCGCTGGCGGTGGCGGCGGGTTTGTGGGGCTTTGGCTTTGCCACCTTGCCGGGCGCGGCGCGCTTCGCCCAGTTCACCCCCTTTGCCATCGTCGAATGCGTCGGGCTGATCCTGGTGATCGCGGCGCTGCCGCTGTGGCTGGCGCTGTGGCTGGCGGCGCAGGCTGCGCCGACGCGACCCATGCTGACCGGGGCGCTGGCGGGGCTGGTCGCGGGCGCGGGCGCGGCGGCGGGATATTCCTTCTTCTGCCTGCAGGACAATCCGCTGTTCTATGTCACCTGGTATGGCACGGCCGTCGCCCTGACCATGATCGCGGGCGCATGGCTGGGCGCCCGACGCCTGCGCTGGTAACGCGTGCCATCCCCTTCCTGCCAGCCGTCCGGCACCTTGCCGCAGCCGCTTGTTTGCGCGGATTTTCCGCCTAGAGTGAACCGGGCAGGGGGCAGGCTGCTTTCGCGCGACAGGGATTGCACCGCCCTATTCCGGACGGGCTGCGGCCCTTGTCGTGCGGTCCTGGCTCCGGCGCGCAGGATAGTGATCATCCGGGGGACCAGTCATGGCGATTCATGCCAGTATTCATCACCTTACCCATTACCGCTATGACCGCCCCGTCACGCTGGGGCCGCAGATCATCCGCCTGCGCCCGGCGCCGCAATCGCGCACCAAGGTGCTGTCGCACAGCCTGAAGGTCTCGCCCGGCGGGCATTTCGTGAACCACCAGCAGGACCCTTACGGCAACTGGCTGGCGCGGTTCGTGTTCCCCGAGCCGGTGACCGAATTCAAGATCGAGGTCGATCTGGTCGCCGACATGTCGGTCTATAACCCCTTTGATTTCTTCGTCGAGGAAAGCGCCGAATACTGGCCCTTTGACTATCCGGCCGACCTGCATGACGATCTGGTCATCTATCGCACGCCCGAGCCCGCCGGCCCGCATCTGGCCGCGTTTCTGGCCAGCGTCCCGCGTGAGCGCGTCCGTATCGTCGATTTCCTTGTGGCGCTGAACGCGCAGGTGAATGGCGCGGTCAATTACACCATCCGCATGGAGCCCGGCGTCCAGACGCCCGAGGAAACCCTGGGGATCAAGTCCGGCTCGTGCCGCGATTCAAGCTGGCTTCTGGTGCAGGCGCTGCGGCATCTGGGGCTGGCGGCACGGTTCGTCTCGGGCTACCTGATCCAGCTTGCGCCGGATGTGAAATCGCTCGACGGCCCCTCGGGGACCGAGGTCGATTTCACCGACCTGCATGCCTGGGTCGAAGTCTATGTCCCCGGCGCGGGCTGGATCGGTCTGGATCCGACTTCGGGCCTTTTGACCGGGGAAAGCCATATCCCGCTGGCCGCGACCCCGCATTACCGCAATGCCGCGCCGATTTCGGGCGGCTTCAGCAGCGCCGGCGCGCCCGAGGTCGAGTTCGATTTCGACATGCAGGTGCGCCGCGTGGCCGAACATCCGCGCATCACCAAGCCCTTCAGCGACGAGGCCTGGGCCGAGCTGAACGCGCTGGGTCACAAGGTTGACGAGGAACTGGCACAGGGCGACGTGCGCCTGACCATGGGCGGCGAGCCGACCTTCGTGTCCATCGACGATTTCGAGGCGCCGGAATGGAATACCGATGCCGTCGGTCCGATGAAACGCGATCTGGCCGACAAGCTGATCCGGCGGTTGCGCGACCGTTTCGCGCCCGGCGGCTTCCTGCATTACGGGCAGGGCAAGTGGTATCCGGGCGAAAGCCTGCCGCGCTGGACCTTTTCGCTATACTGGCGCCATGACGGTCTGCCGGTCTGGAAAAACCCCGATCTGGTCGCGCGCGAGGCGCAAGATTACGGCTCGGGCGCCAGTCAGGCCCATGATTTCATGGCGACATTCGCCGAGAAACTGGGCATCACCGCCGAGCATGCCCAGCCCGCCTATGAGGATCCCGCCGAATGGATCCTGAAAGAGGCGAACCTGCCCCCCAATGTCTCGCCGGAAAACTCCAAGCTGAAAGACCCCGAGGAACGCTCGCGCTTTGCCCGGGTGTTTTCGCGCGGGCTGACCGAGCCTTCGGGCTTTGTGCTGCCCCTGCAACGCTGGCAGTCCAAGGCCAGTGCGCCGCGCTGGCGCTCGGAAATGTGGAAGCCCCGGCGCGGGCATCTGTTCCTGATCCCCGGCGACAGCCCGGTAGGCTATCGCCTGCCGCTGGCCGGGCTGCCCTATATCCCGCCGGCGCAATACCCCTATAGCTATGTGGCCGATACCTCGATCCCGGTCGGACCCTTGCCGGATTTCCATGCCGGCCTCAGCACCCGCCGCGCCGAGGTTCAGGCCGAAATCGACCGTCTGGCGGCCGAAGAGGCCGAGCAGGCCGCGATGACCCCCGCCGTCAGCGAAGGGCATGCCCAAAGCGGCGAGATCAAGCCCGAGACATCCAACCGCCAGCGCATGGTGGCGCAGGACGGCGTCGATCCGGCGCAGGGCATCGTGCGCACCGCCATCGCCATCGAGCCGCGCGACGGCCGGCTGTGCCTGTTCATGCCGCCCTGCGAAACGCTTGAGGAATATCTGGAACTGCTGGCCACCGCCGAGGCGGCCGCCGCCGATCTTGGCCTGCCCATCCATATCGAGGGCTACGCGCCGCCCCATGATCCGCGCCTGAACGTGATCCGCGTCGCCCCCGATCCCGGCGTGATCGAGGTGAACATCCACCCCGCCCATAGCTGGGACGATTGCGTGGCCACCACCGAGGCGATCTATGACGAGGCCCGGAACTGCCGCCTTGGCGCCGACAAGTTCATGATCGACGGCCGCCATACCGGCACCGGCGGCGGCAACCATGTCGTCGTCGGCGGCGCGACCATGGCCGACAGCCCCTTCCTGCGCCGCCCCGATCTGCTGAAATCGCTGATCCTGATCTGGCAGCGGCACCCGTCGCTGAGCTATCTGTTTTCTGGGCTGTTCATCGGCCCGACCTCGCAGGCGCCGCGCATCGACGAGGCCCGCCATGACGGCCTTTATGAGCTGGAAATCGCGCTGGACCAGATCGGCGATCCGCAGAACGGCGGGCCGCTGCCGCCGCCATGGCTGGTGGACCGGCTGTTGCGCAATATCCTGATCGACGTCACCGGCAATACCCACCGCGCCGAAATCTGCATCGACAAGCTTTATTCGCCCGATGGCCCGACCGGGCGGCTGGGGCTGGTCGAGTTCCGCGGCTTTGAAATGCCACCGCATCCGCGCATGAACCTTGCCCAGCAATTGCTGATCCGCGCCATTATCGCGCGCTGCTCAAAGGCGCCGGTGCGGGGCAAGCCGGTCCGCTGGGGGACCGTGCTGCATGACCGCTTCATGCTGCCGCATTTCATCTGGCAGGATTTCCTGTCGCTGCTCGATGATCTGGCGCTGCATGGCTTCCGGCTGGACCCGGTCTGGTATCAGGCCCAGTCCGAGTTCCGTTTCCCCTTCTGCGGTCAGGTCGAGGTCGAGGGCGTGCATCTGGAACTGCGTCAGGCGCTGGAGCCGTGGCACGTCCTTGGCGAAACCGGCGCCATCGGCGGCACGGTGCGCTATACCGACAGCTCGGTCGAGCGGCTACAGGTGCGCATGACCTCGCTAAGCCAGGACCGCTATCGCATCATCTGCAATGACCGCCCGGTGCCGCTGACCCGGACCGAGACCAGCGGCGAAAGCGTCGGCGGCGTGCGCTTCAAGGCGTGGCAACCGGCGGCGGCGCTGCATCCGGTGCTGCCGGTGAACGCGCCGCTGACTTTTGACATCTATGACGACTGGACCGGGCGCGCGATCGGCGGCTGCGTCTATCACGTCGCTCATCCCGGCGGGCGCAATTACGACACCTTTCCCGTCAACGGTTATGAGGCCGAAGCCCGGCGTCTGGCCCGGTTTCAGGCCCATGGCCACCGCCCCGGCTCTTACGCCCCCGCGCGCGAGGCGCCGAACCCGGAATTTCCGATGACCCTCGACCTGCGGCGGGCGCCATGGATATAACCCGGGCATGAACTCTGATGCCCCGCCCATAAGCCCCGCGATTCTGCGGGGTTACGCGCCGCAACCCGGCATCGCGGACGAGCTTTTCGACGCGCAGGGCCGGATGCGGCCGGTCTGGTCGGCCTTTATCGCCCAGCTTGCCGCCCTGACCCCGGACGAGGTCGAGATCCGTTTCGCCCGGGGCGAGCAATATCTGCGCGATGCGGGCGTCTATTTCCGCTTTTATTCGGGCGGGCCGGCGCAGGACCGCGAATGGCCGCTTAGCCATGTGCCGGTCCTGATCCCGGAACAGGAATGGGCGGCGATCTGCGATGGGCTCACGCAGCGGGCGGAATTGCTGGAAATGGTCATGGCCGATCTTTACGGCCCCGGCCAGCTGGTCCGCGACGGCCATCTGCCGGCCGAGCTGGTGGCCGGCAATCCGCAATGGCTGCGGCCCTTGGTCGGGGTGCAGCCGCGCTCGGGGCATTGGCTGCATCATCTGGCCTTTGAGATCGGCCGCTCGCCCGATGGCTCGTTTCTGGTTCTGGGCGACCGGGCGCAGGCGCCCTCGGGGTCGGGTTTCGCGCTGGAAAACCGCATGGCGACGATGCGGATCTTTTCCGAGCCGTTTCCGCGCGCCCATGTCCACCGGCTGGCCGGGTTCTTTCGCGCCTTCCGCGAGGCGATGGAGGGGCTGGCCGGGGATCGCGGCAAGGCGATCCTGACGCCGGGGCCGAACAACGACACCTATTACGAACATACCTATATCGCCCGCTATCTGGGCATGACCCTGCTGGAGGGCGAGGATCTGATCGTCCGCGACGGTCAGGTGATGGTGCGCACCGTCAGCGGGGTCGAGCCGCTGGGCCTTTTGTGGCGGCGCATCGACAGCGAATTCGCCGACCCGCTGGAGCTGAACGAGGGCTCGCAGATCGGCACTCCCGGCCTGATCGAGGCGCTGCGTCAGGGCAACCTGTCGCTGATCAACGCGCTGGGATCGGGCGTCATCGAGGCCCGCGCCTTCATGGCCTTTCTGCCCCGCATCTGCGAGCGGCTGACCGGCGAGGCCCTTCGCCTGCCCAATATCGCGACATGGTGGTGCGGCCAGCCGGCCGAGCGCGCCCATGTCGCCGCCCATGCCGACCGCATGATGATCGGCGAGGCGCTGGACCCGGCGCTGCCCTTTGCCATCGGTGCCAATACCGCGCTTGGCGGGCAGTTTCTGGGCGGCGCGGACGGGCTTCAGGGCGGCCTTGGCGACTGGATCGAACGCAATGGCAACCGCCTGGTCGGGCAAGAGGCGGTGACGCTTTCGACCACCCCCGCCTGGTCCGAGGGGCGGCTGGTGCCGCGTCCGATGACCATCCGCGTCTTTGCCGCGCGCACGGCCAGCGGCTGGACCTTCATGCCCGGCGGCTATGCCCGCATTGGCAAAAGCGGCGATACCACGGCGCTGGCGATGCAGGCCGGCGGCTCGGTCGCGGATGTCTGGGTGATGTCGCAGCAGCCGGTGCAGCCCGACACGCTGGTCGTCAAGGGTGGGTTCGAACGCGCCGCGCCCGGCATCCTGCCCACCCGCGCGGCCGAGAACCTGTACTGGCTGGGCCGCTACAGCGACCGGACCGAGGGCGTGATCCGCGTCCTGCGCGCCTGGCACCTGCGTCTGGCCGAAACCGACGACCGCGAGGATGCCCGGCTGACCGCGCTGGCTGATTTTCTGGCGCGGCAGGATATCGATGTCGACCAGCCTATCCCCGAGGCGCTGCTGGGGATGATCGCCTCGGCGCGGTTCTCGGCGGCCAAGGTGCGCGACCGCTTTTCGCCAGATGGCTGGGCGGCGCTGAACGATCTGGCCAAGACCGCCGACCGGCTGGCGCAGCGGGTGCGGCCCGGCGACGATGCCGCCCATGCCATGTCGGTGCTGCTGCGCAAGATTTCCGGCTTTTCCGGGCTGGTGCATGAAAACATGTATCACTTTGCCGGCTGGCGGTTTCTGCTGCTGGGCCGGGCGCAGGAACGCGCCGATGGCACGCTGATGATGCTGTCCGAGTTCACCGCCCCCGAGGCCCCGCCCGGCATGCTGGAGATTGCCATCGAGGTCGGCGACAGCGTGCTGACCCATCAGCGCCGCTATCGCTTTGGCCCCTCGCGCGGGACGGTGCTGGACCTGCTGGCGCTGGACGCGCGCAACCCGCGCGCGGTGCTGTATCAGATCGCGCAGATGCGCCACCATGTCGGGCGGCTGCCCCATGCCGGGACCGATGGCCGCGCCTCGCCGCTGGAACAGCTTTTGCTGACGCTGGATACCGACCTGCGCGTGGCCGATCCCGATGCCCTGCCGCCCGAGCGGCTGTGCGACATGCATGACCGGCTGGCGCGGGCTTACGACCTGATCCAGTCCACGCTGCTGAGATAGGCCGATGCGCTACGATATCCTACTGACCATCGATTACAGCTATCAGGCCGCTTCGGACCATGTGCGCAATATCCTGCGGCTGGTGCCGCAGGACGGGCCGTCGCAGCGGGTGACGGCGGCGCTTTTGACCATTGATCCGCCCCCGGACGAACGCCGCGACGGGCGGGATTTCTTTGGCAATGCCACCTCGTCGATTGCCTGGCACGAGCCGGTGCAGCAGATCACCTTTTGCCTGACCGCCAGCGCCGAGCGTTTCGCCGCGCCCGTTGACGACCTGTCGCCGCCGCTGACCGATCTGCCGGGGCTGGTGACGGCGGCCTGCGATCCGGGACCGGCCTCACCGCAGCATTACCTTGCGCCCTCACCGCGCATCGCGCCGGTGCCGGCGATCACCGAATTCACCCGCAAGGCGCTGCCTGCGGGTGCCTCGGCCCGCGCCGCCATTGAAGCGGTGGGGCAGGCGCTGCACAAGACGATGACCTATGACCCCGAGGCGACCGATGTCGCCACCCCTCCGGCCGAGGCCTTTGCCGCCCGGCGCGGGGTCTGTCAGGACTATACCCAGATCATGGTCGCGGGCCTGCGGGCGGTGGGGATTCCGGCGGGCTATGTCTCGGGCTTTCTGCGCACCTATCCGCCACCGGGCCAGCCCCGGCTGGAGGGGGTCGATGCCATGCATGCCTGGGTCATGGCCTGGGCCGGGCCGGTTCAGGGCTGGGTCGAATACGACCCCACCAATGCGCAATGGGCGGGCGAGGATTACATCACCGTCGCCATGGGCCGCGACTATGCCGATGCCGCCCCGGTCAAGGGCGCGATCCGCACCGCAGGCGGACAGGACAGCACGCAGGCGGTGGACGTGATCCCGCTGGACTAGGGCTGGCCCGCCCCAAGCCCGCGCAGGATGCGCTGGCTGCGGCGGATGACGGTGATCCCGGTCAGCAGCGTGACCAGCCACAAGGCCCAGAGGACGACCGGCCAGCCCAGCCCAAGGATCAGCGCCAGCACCTGCGCCAGCGCGCCGGCGGTGACCACCGCCATGCGATGCGATTTCGCGCCGGGGCCGGAAAAATCCGAGCCCAGCCCCGCCGCGCGGCCGAATTCGCGCAAGTATGCGGTAAAGATCGCCAGCGCCCCGGCCAGCAGGCCCATGGACAGCGACCCCGCCGCCATGCCGAAGCCGGCAAGGATCAGCAGGTCCGACAGCCGGTCGGGCACCTCGTTCCAGAATGCGCCGTCGGGGGAACCCATGCCGCCCTCGACCGCGACCAGCCCGTCGAAAAGGTTGCAAAGCAGCCGCAACTGCGTCAGCCCCGCGCCCGCGATCAGCAAAAGCCCGGTCCAGACCGGCCCGACACAGCCCGAAAGCGCGAATGCCCCGCAGGCCCCCAGCGCGGCCACCACCGATCCCATCGAGATATGGTTGGGCGAGACGCGCGCCGCGACCAGCCGGCGGGTCACATGGGCGGCCCATCTGGTGTTGCGGCTGGCGATGGGCCGGCGGCTGAAATCCTCGGTCATAACCATCCCCATGCCAGAATATGCAGGAAGACCGGGGCGGAGAACACAAGGCTGTCCAGCCGGTCCAGAATGCCGCCATGGCCCTGCACCAGCGTGCCCCAGTCCTTGACGCCGCGGTCGCGCTTGATGGCGGACATGATCAGCCCGCCCAGGAATCCGAATGTGGTCACGACCAGCGCCACCAGCCCCGCCTGCCACCATGCAAACGGCGTGATCCCCGCCAGCGCCATGCCCAGCAGGCTGGCGCTGAGCATGCCGCCCAGAAGCCCCTCGACGGTTTTCGAGGGCGAGACGCGCGGCGCCAGCAGATGCCGGCCAAGGCTTTTGCCCCAGACATATTGCAACACGTCCGAGGCCTGCACGACCAGAATCAGCCAGGCGACCAGCGTAAAGGCGCTGTAGCGATAGCCGGGAATGTCCAGTTGCAGGATCGCCGGGATATGCGAGACGCAATAGACGCAGACCATCAGCCCCCATTGGGTTTCCGACACCCGGGTCAGAAAGTCTTTGACCTCGCCCTTGAAGACGGTGACGACCGGCAAAAGCAGGAAGCAATAGACCGGGATCAACAGCGTGGCAAAGATCGGCACATGCAGCCAGACCAGCAGATATTGCAGCGGCAGCACGACATAAAAGGCGACGGCCAGCGCGTCATGGTCGGCACGCCGGGTATGGGTGATGGTGGCAAACTCGCGCAGCGCGGCCACCGAACACAGCGCGAAAAACACCGTGATCGCCGTGGCGCCAAGGGTAAAGATCAGCGCCAGCACGCCGATCATCACCCACCATGCCCAGATCCGGTCCATCAGGTTGCGGGCGGTGTCGCCCCCGACCTTGCCCCGGCGGATCAGCGTCCGCGCGATCAGCGTGGCGACGATCAGGAATGCGAACAGCCCGTAAAAGACGAAGGCCGAAGGGGAATAAAACCGCGACATCGCTCAGATCCTTCGGTCGGAAAGCGCCAGCATGGCCTCGGCCAGCCGGATCAGGAAGGCATCGCGACTTTCATCCTTGTCCGGGCGAAGCGGGGCGCCAAAGCGGACGGCGCAGTTCAGCGGCACCGGCAGGATGCTGCCCTTGGGCAGGATGCGGTCAAGGTTCAGGATCCATGCCGGGACGATCTCGGCCATGGGCGCGGCATGGGCCAGATGAAAGATGCCCGATTTCAGCGGCAGCAGGGGCGCGTCGGTCAGGTTGCGCGTGCCCTCGGGGAAAAAGATCACGTCCTCGCCGGCGCGCAGGACATTGGCGACGGTCTCGACCGGGTCGGTCTGGCGTTTCGCGGGATCGCGGTCGATCAGCACGGCGCGAAAGACCTGATCGGCGATCCAGCGTTTCAGGTTGGAGGCCTGCCAGTAATCGGCACCGGCCACCGGGCGGGTGCGCAGGCGCTGGGGTTTGGGCAGCACCGACCACAGGGCCACGAAATCGGCATGGCTGACATGGTTGGCGACATAGATGCGCGGATGTGCCCCTGGCGGCGGCAGGTCGATGGCGCGCAGGCTAAGCAGGGCGCGGGCGGTGCCGACAAGGGCGCTGCGCGCCATGCGGACCGGGATCGTGGCCGTCATTTCACAAGTCACTTTGTATTTCACGTGCCCGCAGACTGTCATGAACGGGGGACAGGTGAAAGGGGGGCAAGTGCCGCGCGATGCCGAATGCGATACTGGCCGGGCGTCGTGCCGGTCGCGGCGCGAAAACCGCGCGTCAGGTGGCTTTGGCTGTCAAAGCCGCAAGCGGCGGCGACCTGCGCCAGCGGCATGCCCGCCGCGATCAGCGCCCTTGCGCGGGTGATGCGGCGATGCAGCACAAAGCGATGTGGCGACACGCCGCAACTGGCGCGAAAGCTGCGCTGCAGGTGAAATTCGCTGAGATCCGCCAGTTCCGCCAGATCGCGCAGGCGGATCTGGCCATCCAGATGCGCCTCGGCATAGTCGGCGATCAGGCGCAGCTTGTGCGGCGCAAGGCCGCCCGTGACCCCGCGCCCCTCGGGCAGGCGCCATGGGCCGGGGCCAAGGAGGGCGGCCGTCAGGTCAAGCATCGCCGTCTCGCCCAGCAGGCCAACGCCATCGCGGATCGCCTGCGCCAGCGCGAGGAAAGGGGCAGTCAGCGCCGGCGGGGTCGCGGCATAGGGCAGGTCGGCGAGCTGCAACTGCCTTGCATCGCGGTCAAAGGTTTCGGCAAAGCTGCGGCGCAGCTCGTCATCTGGCAGGTAAAGGTGGATGAAATCAAAACTTTCGGTGATTTCCCATTCCGAGCTTTGCCCCTGCGGCATCAGACAGAACGCGCCCTGCCAACCGCGAACGGGCTGGCGGCCCACGCCGGGATCGACCCGGCGCGTACCGCCGCCGCCCCGCAGGTAGAAGCTGAGGACATGCCCCAGCGGCGCCTCGTAGCGGATATGCGCATCCCGGTTGCGCCAGATCGTGGCGGCACGCCCAAAGCCCAGGTCAAGCCGGCCCAGCATGCGGGCATGGGGCGCGGCGGCAAGATAGGCCGAGACGGGTTGCAAAGGCGGGCGTGGCATCGGGGGCACCGGATGGGTTGACGGGGCCATCCTAGCCGCGCGGCGGCGCGGGAAAAGGGGCGTTGCCGTGCTTTGCCGCAAGATCGTGCAAGGCACCGCAGCGCCGTGATGCTATGGCGGCGGGGATCAAGGAGTCACCTGCATGAACGCCCTGCTTTTTGCCGCCACCGTCCTGATCTGGGGCACCACCTGGATCGCCATTGCCCTGCAGGTCGGACCCGTGCCGGTGCTGGTCTCGGTCTTTTACCGCTTTGCGGTGGCGGCGCTGGTGCTGCTGGCAGGGCTGGCGCTGGCCGGGCGGCTGCGGGTTCCCGCCGGGAGGGACTGGCCCTGGATCGTGGCGCAGGCGCTATGCCTGTTCAGCATGAACTTCATCTGCTTTTACGCGGCGGCGGCCTATCTGCCCTCGGGGCTGATTTCGGTGATCTTTTCGCTGGCGACGCTGTTCAACGCCGTCAATGCCCGCATCTTCTTTGGCGAACGGATCGCTGCCCGCGCCGTGCTGGCCAGCCTGCTGGGTGTCAGCGGGCTGGCCCTGCTGCTGGCGCCTGAACAGGCCGCCGCGGGCGGCACCCTTGACGGCGGCACGATTCGCGGCATTGCGCTGGCCTGTCTGGGGACGATGCTGTTTTCACTGGGCAACATGGTGTCGCGCCGCAACAGCGCTGCCGGCATTTCGCCCTTGCAGGCCAATGGTTGGGGCATGGCTTGCGGGGCCGCTGTTCTGATCGGCCTGATCGCCGTGACCGGCACGACGATGGTGGCGCCGCCCGACGGGCGCTATCTGGGGGCGATGCTGTATCTGGCGGTGGTCGGCTCGGTGATCGGCTTCACGACCTATCTGATGCTGGTCGCGCGGATCGGCTCGGCCCGGGCGGCATATGCGACGGTGCTGTTTCCCATCGTCGCATTGGCGCTTTCGACAGCCTATGAGGGCTATGTCTGGCATTGGCAGGCAGGATTGGGGCTTGGCCTTGCCCTGCTGGGAAATCTGGTGATGTTCTCACGGCCGAGGACGGGCAGGGCCGTGCCCGCCTGAGCCGGCTCAGTTCAGGTGGATCGCCTGAAAATCGGCTTTCTTGATGCCCAGACGGTTCAGTTCGCGCTCGGAGGGCAGGTGGTTCACCCTGAGGTCCGAGACCACCGAGACAGCAGCGCCAAACATGCGCAGGGCCGAACGGATATAGCGGATGATAGTCATTTCTTCAGTGCCTGTTTACGTGGTCAGTTACGTGTTCGGCGCTTAAATGGGGCGATATGTCTTATTCTGCAATGCGGCATTCAACATTGCGGCCATGCGGCCAGCGCATGCCGCCAAATATGCCCAGACATAAGAAAACCCCGGCCCAAGAGGCTTGGACCGGGGTTTCCGCCTGGGAGACAGCGGGGTGGCGGCGGGGTCAGTCCTCGTCGCCGGCAAGTTGGCTCAGCATCTCGCCCTTGCCACGGGCGCGCAGGATCAGCGGCACGATCAGCGCCAGCGCGGCGATGCCCAGCAGCACGGCGGCGATGGGCGACTGCACCAGATAGCCCCAGTCGCCCTGACTGATCGACAGCGCCCGGCGCAGATGTTGTTCGGCCATCGGGCCAAGGATCAGGCCGACCACGATGGGCGCGATCGGGTAGCCGAAAAGCCGCATGCCATAGCCAAGGACGCCAAAGCCCAGAAGCATCCCCAGCTCGAAGGTCGAGGGGTTGGCGCCGATGGTGCCCAGCGTCGCGAACAGCAGGATGCCTGCGTAAAGCCACGGCTTGGGCACGGTCAGCAGTTTGACCCATAGCCCGATCAGCGGCAGGTTCAGGACCAGCAGCATGAAGTTCGCGATCAGCAGGCTGGCGATCAGCCCCCAGACCAGCGTCGGGTTGGTGGCAAAAAGCAACGGTCCCGGCTGCAGCCCGAATTGCTGGAAACCCGCCAGCATGATCGCCGCCGTGGCCGAGGTGGGCAGGCCCAGCGTCAGCAGGGGCACCAGCGTCCCGGCGGCGGAGGCGTTGTTGGCGGCCTCGGGGCCGGCGACGCCCTCGATGGCGCCATGGCCAAACTCTTCGGGGTGTTTCGACAGTTTCTTCTCGGTCGCATAGCTGAGAAAGGTGCCGATCTCGGCCCCGCCCGCCGGCATGGCGCCGATGGGAAAGCCGATGAAGGTGCCGCGCAGCCACGGCTTCCAGGACCGCGCCCAGTCGCTGGCGCTCATCCAGATCGAGCCTTTGACGGCGGTCAACTCGTCATCGATATGGATGCGCTGGCCGGCGATGAACAGCGCCTCGCCCACCGCAAACATGGCGACGGCCATGGTCGTGACCTCGATCCCGTCCAGAAGTACCGGCACGCCGAATTCCAGCCGCGCCTGTCCGGTCAACTGGTCGATGCCGACGCAGGCCAGCGCCAGCCCCAGAAACAGCGAGGTCAGCCCGCGCAACGCCGAATCGCCGAACGCGGCCGAGACGGTGACGAAGGCCAGCACCATCAGCGCGAAATATTCGCGCGGGCCAAAGACCAGCGCCACCTTGACGATCCATGGCGCCAGAAACGCCAGCAGCAGCGTCGCGATCAGCCCGGCGATGAACGAGCCGATGGCGGCGGTGGCCAAAGCCGGGCCGCCGCGGCCCTTGCGGGCCATCTTGTTGCCTTCCAGCGCGGTGATGATCGAGGCGCTTTCGCCCGGAGTATTGAGCAGGATCGAGGTGGTCGAGCCGCCATACATGCCGCCGTAATAGATGCCGGCGAACATGATCAGCGAGCCGGCCGCGTCCAGACGGTAGGTGACGGGCAGCAAGAGCGCTACGGTCAGCGCCGGGCCGATGCCGGGCAACACGCCCACGGCGGTGCCCAGCGTCACGCCGATCAGCGCGTAAAGCAGCATCATCGGCTCGGCCGCGGTGGCCAGACCCTGCAGCAGGAAGTCAAACGCGCCCATGGCTCAGGCCCCCGGAAAGATCAGATGCTCAAGCGGCCCGGCGGGCAGGTTCAGCATCAGCAGTTGCGAGAAGATCGTCCAGACCACAAAGGCGAAACCGATCCCAAGGGGGATGGTCATGGCCAGATTGGTCTTGCCAAAGGCCCGCGCGGTAAAGGCGAACAGGATGCCCGTCGCGATGGAGAACCCCGCGACGTGCAGAAGCATCATCTGGGCGGAAAGACCCGCCACGATCCACAGCACCGGGGCCGGGGCTTGACGCGGACGCTGCGGGAAATCGCCGCGCAGGGCCTCGATGGCGGTCCAGACCGACAGGCCCAGCAGGCCGAAGGCCACGACGCGGGGCACGCTGGCCGGGCCGACGCCCGAATAGCCGCCCAGATCGGCAAGGCGTGCGCTGTCCCACAGCATCACGCCCGCGACCACAGCCAGCCCGGCGGCGATGATCAGCGCCGCCGGATCACGGCGGCGCGGCGGATCGAAGCGGGTAACGCTCATTTCACCAGACCGATATCCTTGAGGACGGTTGCGGTGGCGGCCTCATCCTTGGCCAGCTGGGCCTCGAAATCGGCACCAGCCAGATAGGTGTCGGACCAGCCCTTGTCGGCCAGCTGCTTTTGCCAGTTTTCCGATTTCACCATCTTTTCGATATCGGCGGCGACCTTGGCCTTTTGTTCGTCATTCAGGCCGGGGGCGGCGGCAACCATGCGCCAGTTCTGCAATTCCACGTCCAGACCCGATTCCTTCAGCGTGGGGGCCTCGACGCCCGCGATCCGCTCGGGCGCGGAAACGGCCAGCAGGCGCAGCGTGCCGGCCTTGACCTGTGCGTCGAACTCGCCCAGCGAGGACACGCCCGCCGTCACCTGATTGCCCAGAATGGCGGCCAGCGCCTCGCCGCCGCCGGAATAGGCGATGTAGTTGATCTTGGTCGGGTCGACGCCCGCCGCCTTGGCGATCAGCCCGACCGCGATATGGTCGGTGCCACCTGCCGAGCCGCCGGCCCAGCTCACTGCGCCGGGATCGACCTTCAGCGCCTCGATCAGGCCCTTCATGTCCTGAATGGGCGAGGCGGCGGGGACCACGACGGCCTCGTATTCGCCGGTCAGGCGCGCGATCGGGGTCACGTCTTTCAGCGAGACGGGCGAATTGTTGGTCAGGATGGCGCCGACCATGACAAAGCCGCCGACGATCAGCGCCTGATCGTTGCCGCTGTTCTGGCTGGCGAATTGCGCCAGCCCGATGGTGCCGCCGGCGCCGGGGACGTTCTGGACCTGCACCGAGGGGCTGATGCCGTCTTCCTGCATCACCGTCTGCATGGTGCGCGCGGTCTGGTCCCAGCCGCCGCCGGGATTGGCCGGGGCGATGATGGTGTAATCGGCCATGGCCGGCAGCGCGACGGCCCCCGCAAACAGGCCGGCAAGAACGAATTGCTTCATGGTATTCCTCCGCAGCGGCGGGCCGCGTGGCGCGCGCCCGTCCGGTTGGTCCGTTTTTATGGTCGTGGCCCGCATCTCTCCCAAAATGCGGACGGTCCTCCGGGGTGCGCGTCAGACGGCCCCCGGGGACAGTTCCACCACAGAAAGCTGTCATGGACCTGACATGGGTGCGAAAAAACTTGAACGCGGGGAAATGCCGGGGGCTATTGCCCCGAAATGGCCCGGTTCCAGCGCGCCAGCAGCTTGGCGCGGGTGGCCTGATCCAGATAGGCTAGCAGACCGGGACTGACCGGCACCGGCTTCAGCCGCAGCCCGGCCAGATCCTGCATCCCGCCCGCCGGGCTGGTCTGGCCCGCCACCTCAAGGCTGACGGCCGACAGGCGCAGCGTCTCTGACAGCAGGCTTTGCCCCTCGGGCGACATCATATAGGCTAGAAAATCCCGGCCCAGATCGGGCGACCGCGCCGCCGAGGGCACCACCCCCACACGCGACACGACGACGGTGAAATCGCGCGGCAGGATCAGCCCGACATCGGGATGCTGGCGCGCCCATTCCGCCGCATAGGACCCCAGCAGGTTGTATCCCAGTGCCAGCCGGCCATCGGCGATCCGCTCCAGCAGCTCGCCCGAGGTGGGGAATTGCTGGACCCCGGCCCGGCCCATCGCCTCGACCACGGTCCAGATCTGGGGGTAAAGTTCCTGATCGCGGGCCAGAAACAGATAGCCCACGCCCGAGCGGGTGACGTCATAGGTGCCGATCCGGCCCTTTGCCCGGGCAGGGTTCTCGGCCATCCAGCGCATCAGGTCGGCGCGGGTGGCGGGCGGTTCGGATCCGGCAAAGCTGGGCTTGTGATAGGCAAAGACGGCGGGCTCGAATGTCAGCGCATAGGCGGTGTCGCGCCAGTTCGCCCAGGCTGGCCAGGTGGCGGTATCGGGCGTCACCACGCCTTGGGCATAGCCGTCATTGGCCAGCTTGACCTGCAGATCCATGGCCGAGGAAAAGGCGAAATCGGCGGTCGGCCCGCCGGCATCGGTCTCGGCCATGATGCGGTCATGCAACTGGGTCGTCAGCAGATTTTCATAGCGGATGGCGATGTCGGGGCGCTGGTGCTGAAAGGCCGCGATCAGCGGCGCTGCCAGATCGTTGTCCAGCGAGGAATAGATCGACAGCTCGCGCCCCTGTCCCGCAGGCGCGGCGAATTGCGTGACCTGCGCCCATGCTCCGCCCGCCCATAGCGACAGGGCGGCAAGGACGGGCACAAGGCGGGAAAGCGGCTGCATGATGGGTGACAGTGCCAAAGCCCGACCCCGTTCACAAGTCCGCAGCCTGCCGCTAGGCTGTCATGTCAGGGGGGACGGGATGCGCATTCTGCTGGTCGAGGATAACCTGTCGCTGGCCGAGGGGCTGGTTACGCTGCTGCGGCAGTCGGGCTATGCGGTGGACGTGGTCCATGACGGCGCCTCGGCCGAGGCGCTGGCGCTGGCGGAAAGCTTTGATCTGGTGATTCTGGACCTGAACCTGCCGCAGATGGACGGGCTTGAGGTGCTGCGCGCCATGCGCATGCGCCGCAACCCAGCGGCGGTCATGATCCTGACCGCGCGCGGCACCCCCGAGGAACGCGTCCGCGGCCTTGACCTTGGCGCTGACGACTATCTGATCAAGCCCTTTGACATCGGCGAATTCGAGGCCCGTATCCGCTCGCTCTTGCGCCGTCAGGCGGGGTTGCGAAATTCGACCGTCAGTTTCGGCGATCTGGTGCTGGACCAGACCGCGCGCAGCTTTCTGCTGGCCGGCCAGCCGCTGGACCTGCCGGCACGGGAACGCGGGCTGCTCGAGCTGCTGATCATGCGCGCGGGCAAGGTGGTGGCGCGCGAATCGATCGTGCAGTCGCTGACCTCGCTTGAGGATGACCTGTCCGCCAACGCGATCGAGCAATATGTCAGCCGGCTGCGCAAGCGGCTGGCCCCGGCCGGGCTGACGGTCAGGACCGCGCGCGGCATCGGCTATTTCCTTGACCGGGCTGAACGGTGAATCCGCGCCCGCTCTCCCGCCGCCCGTTTTCCCTGCGTCGCCGCCTGCTCGCCTGGCTTTTGGTGGCGACGGCGGTGCTTGGGACGGCGGCGCTGATCGACACCTGGCGCGAGGCGGTGCGGACCGCCAATGCGCTGGCCGACCGGGTGCTGGCCGGCTCGGCCCTCGTCATCGCCGAGCGCGCCTCGCTGAACGATCAGGGCCAGATCGCCATCGACATCCCCTATGGTGCGCTGGAAATGCTGAGTTCCGCCGCGCAGGACCGGGTGTTTTACCGCGTCGATGGCCCGCCCGGCCATGTCGTGACCGGCTATGCCGACCTGCCCATGGCCCTGGCGCAGCAGGGGGGCGACCCGGTCTTTGCCGATGGCACCTTCCGGGGCGTGCCGGTGCGGGTGGCCAGCCTTGCGCGCGGCGCCTCGACCGGGATCGACGAGGTGCCCTTTGTCGTCACCATGGCCGAGACCACCAATGCCCGTCGCGAACTGACCCGCGCGATCCTGATGCGCTCGGCCCTGCGGCTGGCGCTGATGATCGCGGGGGCCGGGCTGATCGTCTGGATCGCGGTCAGCGTGTCGCTGCGCCCGCTATACCGGCTGGGCGACGCGATTGCCGAACGCAGCCCCGATGATCTGTCGCCGCTGGAGATTCCGGTGCCCAGCGAGGTGCGCGGGCTGGTCGGCACGGTCAATTCCTTCATGCGGCGGCTGAAATCGGCGCTGGACGGGCTGCGCAACTTCACCGGCAATGCCGGGCATCAGCTGCGCACGCCGCTGGCGGTGGTGCGCACCCAGCTTGCGCTGGCCGTCCGCGCCGGCACCCTGGCCGAGGCGCAGGAGGCCGCACATAAGGGGGACGCCGCCGTCGCCCATGCCGAGCGCATCCTTGCGCAGCTTTTGCTGCTGGCCAAGGTGGATGCGGCGGGCGGTGGCGGGCCGCGCGCGCCCATCGACCTTGCCGCGCTGGCGCGCGACGTGACCGCCGACCATATCCCGCAGGCGCTGGATCTGGGCATCGATCTGGGCTTTGAGGGCGCGGACAGCACTGTTCCCGTCCGCGCCGAGCCGCTGCTGCTGGGCGAGGCGCTGCGCAACCTGATTTCCAACGCCATGCTGCATGCCGGCCGGGCGGCGGTGGTCACCGTGCGGGTGCGGATCAGGGGGGCGCAGGCCCTGCTGGAGGTCGAGGATAACGGCCCCGGCATCCCCCCCGGCGCCCGTGCCAGTGCTGTCAGCCGATTCGCGCGTGGCCAGACCGAGGGGCCGGGCATGGGCCTTGGCCTGCCCGTCGTCGAGGAAATCGCCACGCTTTTCGGCGGCCATCTGGTTCTGAACGAGGGTGCGGGCGGCCGGGGCCTGCTGGCGCGGATCGTTTTGCCGGCGGTAAACTGACGGGGCGGCAATTTTCGCCGCCGATCCCATCAGACCACTTGCAAAACGGGGCGATTATGGGCATTTTAGCGCCGTTCGCGACTTTGTGAACGCAGTTTGGTGGCCGGGCCCCTCTGGCGAACGTGGCGGCACGTTCGTGATGTCGGCACTGATCTTTGACCCAGCCGCCTGGATCTTTATCACATGACTCACGGAAACGGTCCCCTCGCGGGGGGTGCTTCGGGTGGTGCATCGAACTCGATGATGCACTATTTCAAATGGGCCTTTATCGTCACCATCATCGGCCTGGCCATGGGCGCCGCGCTTGGCTGGCAGTCGACGGGGACGGTGGGCGGGATGCTCTCGGTCTTCTTCATCTGCGCCGTGCTGGCGGTGCTGGAAATCTCGCTGAGCTTTGACAACGCCATCGTCAACGCCAACAAGCTGAAAGACATGACGCCGGAATGGCAGCATCGCTTTCTGACCTGGGGCATCATCATCGCGGTCTTTGGTATGCGGATCGTGTTCCCGCTGCTGATCGTCGTCGTCGCGGCCAATATCGGCCCCTGGCAGGCGATGGTGATGGCTGCGACCCAGCCCGACGAATATTCGCGCATCATGCATGACGCGCATCTGCCCATCGCGGCCTTTGGCGGCACCTTCCTGATGATGGTGGGCCTGTCGTTCTTTTTCGACCATGAAAAGGACGTGCACTGGGTGCGCTGGCTGGAAGGCCGGATGCAGAAATACGCCACCATCCGCGGAATTGAGGTCGCGCTGGTGCTGGTGACGGTGCTGATCTTCTCGCGCTTCCTTGAGCCGGCCGAATCGCAGATCTTCTTTCATTCGGCGATCTGGGGTCTTTTGACCTTCCTGCTGGTCGAGGTTCTGGGCGGGCTTCTGGACAGCTCGCAAGAGGCGCTGCAAGCCGGTGCCAAGGGCGGTCTGGGCGCCTTCCTTTACCTTGAGGTGCTGGATGCGTCCTTCAGCTTTGACGGTGTGATCGGGGCTTTCGCGCTGACCCACAACCTGTTCGTCATCGCCATCGGTCTGGGCATCGGCGCGATGTATGTGCGCTCGATGACCATCATGCTGGTCGAAAAGGGCACGCTGACCGCCTATCGCTACCTTGAGCACGGCGCCTTTTACGCCATCATCGCGCTGTCGGTGATCATGTTCGTGCAGCCGCTGGTCCATATCCCGGAAGTGGTGACGGGTCTTGGCGGCGCGACGCTGATCGGGATCTCGCTTTGGGCCTCGATCCGCTGGAACCGCAAGAACGGTGGCGCCGAATCCGAGGCGTGATCACCCCGAACTGACCCTTTGCGGCCGCCTGTCCCCGTGACCGGCGGCCGTTTGCATTTCACGCCCCGCCCCATTTCGGGTTAAACAGGGATGGTCTGTTTCAGGAGGCTTCATGTCCACGCTTGCCCCGGTTTTCGCCCTTGCCGCGCTGATCCTGCTGGTTCTGCTGTGGCGCGCCCGCAAGACCGGGGGGCTGCGCCGCGCGGGTATGGGGCTTGGGGCGCTGATCGCCGGGGCGCTGGCGATGGTTTCGCTGGCGCAGCCCGCCCGCGAAACCGGCGAGGACGTGCAGGATTATTACAGCCAGCGCCGCGCCCCGCCGCCGCAGCCCTTGCGGGTCTTTCATCTGGGCCACAGCCTTGTCGGGCGCGAGATGCCCGCCATGCTGATGCAACTGGCCGGGCAGGGGCATGACTACGCGCTGCAACTGGGCTGGGGCACGACCCTGCGCGCGCATTTCGAACCCGAGGTCGAGATCGCCGGTTTCGATCAGGAAAACGCCACGCCGAAATATCGCGATGCCCATCAGGCGCTGGCCAGCGGCGATTACGACGCTTTCGTGATGACGGAAATGGTGCGGCTGTCGGACGCGATCAAATACCACCAAAGCCGCGATTACGCGGCGAAATGGGCGACCGAGGCGGCGGCGGCCAATCCCGAGGCGCAGATTTTCCTTTACGAAAGCTGGCACGCGCTGGACGACCAGCCGGACTGGCTGACCCGCCTGCCCGAAGATCTGGAAACCATGTGGAAGCCGGAATTGCTATGGCCCGCCGCCCGCGCCGCGAAAAAGCCGGTCTGGCTGATCCCGGTCGGGCAGGTCATGGCGCGTCTGGTCTCCGAGGCCGAGGGGCAGGGCGGCAGTGCCGAGCTCAAATCCCGCAAGGACCTGTTCGCCACCACGCCCGAGGGCAAGCTGGACCCGATCCATCCCAATGATCTGGGCATCTATCTGGTGGCGCTGACCCATTACGCGGTGCTTTACGGCAAAAGCCCGGTGGGTCTGCCGCATGAACTCAAACGCGCCGATGGCAGTCCCGCCACCGCGCCCTCGCCGGAACTGGCGCGGCGCATGCAGGAAATCGTCTGGGAGGTGGTGACGCGCATCCCCGAGACCGGCGTTCCGGCCACGGGGCTCTAGCACCTCACCAGAACAGATGCGCCTCGTCGATGGCGCGGCGCCAGAAGCCGTCGCGGTCGGCCTCGGGCGCCCAGCCCAGCAACTCCTTGGGTTTGCGGTTGTCAAAAGCCGACAGGTGCCCGCGCGATTTCCAATCCGCCCGCGAGGCGGCCTTGGCGCCCTTCTTGCGCAATGCGTGGCGTTTCAGCCCCTGTTTCAGCGCATCCACCGCCCAGAGCGCCGTCAGGTTCGATCCCGAAACCCGCAGTCTCGCCCCGGTCCGTGCGCGGATGGCGTCGAAATAATCGCGGCCCGAAAACATCGCATCGCCGATCAGGTTGAAGCTTTCGCCCAAGGCCTCGGGGCGGGTCATCATGAGGATCAGCCCGTCCGACACGTCATCGGCCAGAACGAAGGGCAGGATATTGCGGCCGCTGCCCCAAAGCCGCACCGCGCCCGCGCCGTGCCAGCGCCCGATGCCCCAATGCTGCAACGGCCCGCCATCGCCCAGAACGATCCCGGGGCGGGCAATGACCAAGGGCAGGCCCTGGGCTGACAGCGCGATCAGCCGCCGCTCGCCCTCGGCCTTTGAGCGGGCATAGATATTGCGCGCCTCCATCTGGCCGAATTCGGTGGCCTCGGTGATGGTCTCATGGGCGGCCGACATGTCATATGAGGCGATGGTGCCGGTATGGACCAGCCGGCCGACGCCGGCGCGCAAGGCGGCGCGGCCGATGCGCTCGGTGGTGGCGACGTCGTTTTCCAGCGCCGCCTCCCAGCTTTTGTCGGTGGATTTCGCCAGATTATAGACGCAATCCATGCCGGTCATGACCTCGGCCAGCCCGTCCTCGTCGCGCAGGCTGACGCCGACGGTCTCGACATGATCGGCCAGATCTGGGAAGGGGCCGCCGCGCCCGCGCGACAGCACCCGCACGTCATGGCCCTGTTCCACCAGCCGCCGGGTCAGGTTGCGCCCGATAAAGCCGGTGCCGCCAATGACCATGACGCGCGGCTGCGGTGTGCCGCTGGGCCGGGCGGGAATGCCGGGCAGGCGGGGCAGGCGGTCCAGCGCATCGGTGATGCCGGCCATGACCGTCCGCGCCGCGTTGGGGGCAAAGCGCGGATCGGGCGTGCCGCTGTGGATGCCCTGATAGAACGCCGCCACGGTGTTGCGAAAACTCAGCCCATAGGGGCTTTTCTGGTTCAGCGAGGCCGCCTGCCGGACGGCATTGCGCAAGCCCTCGCGCAGATGCGCGCCGGATTTCCCCAGCTCCTTGATCAGCGGGTTCATCACCAGATCGGCGGTATTGTCGCGCGTCACCACCAGCGTGTCGGCGGCGTAATCCAGCCGCGCCATCGCCGATGAGCCGCGCAGGCTGACCGAGCGGTCGTCAAAGGTCTCGACCAGCGACAGGGCGATGGTCACATCGACATTGCCGGCGCGGGCGATGATGCGCCAGCTTTGCGGGCGCTGCTCGCCGCCGGGGAGCGTGATCCATTGGCCAAGGCTGACATGCTCGATCTCAAGCGGGCCGAAAAGGTCGGTGGCCAGCGAAAAGGGATGCGGGCCCAGCTCCAAGAGCAGGTTCTGGGTCTGGCGCATCAGCCACAGCCCGTAGGGCCCCGAGCGCAGCGGCACCAGAGGCAGCGACCAGTTGATCTGCGCGCTTGAGATGACGCCCAGATCGCCCGCGTCGCGCAGCCGGCGCAGTTTTTCATATGAGGGCAGGCCAAGGAAATTGTGGCAGGCACCCAGTTGCCGGCCGGCGGCCTCGGCGGCGACGGCCATGTCCTCGACCTCGGCCACGCTCAGCGCCACCGGCTTTTCCACCATCACATGCAGCCCGGCATTCAGGCATTTGACGGCCAGATCGCGGTGCAGGTTCGGCGGCGTCAGGATGTGGATGACGTCGCAGACCTGCGCGGCGATCATCTGGTCCAGATCGGCAAAGGCCTGAATGCCGTAGCTGGCGGCCAGCGCCTCGGCGGCATCGCGGGCGGGGTCGCAGACCGCCACCAGTTGCGCGCCCGGCGTGGCGCGGATCGCATCGGCATGCCAGCTGGCGATATAGCCGGCGCCCAGAATGGCCACCCGAAGGTCCGAAGTCATGACAAAATCCTATTTATACTCGATAATACGCATGTCATCGCCTGTGCGGCGACGCCGATAGTAAGTCAACATTCCTAAAAGGTTAGGAATCTTGGCCAAGGTCAGCAAAGCGGCCTGTTTCACGGCCATCGGCCGGCCAGAAAGCCCGCGCCACGTCTTCCAGAAGGACAGCGCGTAAAGCCCCAGCACCGCCAGCGAAATCCAGCCCGAGGTGAAAAGCCCCAGCAGGAACATCAGCGGCAGCACCAGCCCATAGGCCCAGACCCGCAGCCTTTCGCGCTTGAAATGCGGCGGATGCATGCGCCCGACCTGCGCAAAGCCATGGCCGGCCCGCATCGCGCGCCGCCACCACTGGCCAAAGCGGGTCATGGCGGCGTCATGAAGCGTCATCTCGACCGGCAGGCGCTCGAGCTTCCAGCCGGCCCGCGCCAGCCGCAGGCAGAATTCGTCATCCTCGGCGGCGATCACCGTCGGGTCAAAGCCGCCGGCCTTCCGAAAGCCCGCGACCCGCACCATCATGTCGCCACCGCAGGCGCTGATCGGCCCGGCGGGGCGGCGCCATTCCACCTGACACATCTGGTTATAGACCGAGGCCAGCGGGTGGATTTCCGAGCGCCAGCCGGTCACCAGCCCCAGATCGGGCCGCTCGGCCAAGGCGGTGACGCCGGCCTCAAGCCAGCCCGGTTCCACCTTGCAATCGCCATCGACGAACTGCACCAGATCCAGCTCGCCCCCGGCCAGCAGCGCCTCAAAGCCCGCATTGCGGGCGCGGGCGGCGGTGAATGGCGTGCTCGTGTCCAGCTCGACCACGGTGACGCCAAGGCCGCGGGCAAAAGCCACGCTGTCATCGCCCGAGCCGCTGTCGACATAGACCACCCGCGCGCAAAGCGGCACCAACGAGCGCAGGCAGGCCTTCAGCCGGTCGCCTTCGTTGCGGCCGATCACCACGGCGCCTAGGGTCGGGCGGATCATGCGGGGTTCCTCATCAGGGGCTGGTGCAGGCTAACCTTGCCGGGGCGCGTCCTGTCAATGCGCTGCACCGCAGAACTGGCGAAATGGTCAGGCCGGTGATGCGCGCAGGCTTTCGCGGGCAAAGGCCGCGATCAGGTCGGTCTGGGTCACGATGCCGATGATGCGCGGCCCGTCCAGCACCGGCACCGCGTCGCAATGCCCGGAGGCGAGCATGGGCAGAAGCGCCCCCAGCGGCGTGCCCGGCGCGGCGGTGGGCGGGTCGGTCTGCATGATCTCATCGGCCCGCGTGGGCTGGTCCGCGCGCGCCTCGAACAGCCGGGCCATGGCGGCGATCAGGCGGTGGTCATGGCGAAAGGCATCCTCTTGTGCGCGGCGGATCAGGTGGATCTGAAAGATCACGCCGCGAAAGATGTCGCCCGCCTCGACCACCGGCAACGAGGTGAAATCTTGCTGGCGAAAGATCCGCGCCACCTCGCGCAGCCGCGTGTCGGGGGTGACGGTGACCAGATCGCGCGACATGATGTCGCTGGCGGTCAGCGGGCCGGTGCGATGGCTGGCGGCCTGCAATTCGGCGGCACCGATCAGCCGGGCCAGATCCTCGACCCCAAGGTTCAGGCTTTGGCGGTAACGTTGCAGGATGTCGCTGAGTTCGTCGCGCGTGAGGCCCAGCCGCTCGATCGGGGCGGGATCGGCGGTGCCATGGGGGCCGGGGTCGTCGAACTGGCGGAACGGATAATGGCGCCCGGTCGCGCGGGCATAGATCATGGCGATGGCGACAAGGATCAGCGTCCCCGCCAGAACCGGCGCCAGCACGAAGCCGAAACCCAGTTGCAGGGTCGCCTCGGGGTTCATGGCGGCGGTCATGGCGACCGCGCCCGCCGGCGGATGCACGGCGCGCAGCGGGATCATCAGCGCCACCGACAGGCCCACGGCCAGCGCGATGCGCAGCGCCGCATCGGGAACCAGCATGCAGGCCAGCACCCCGACGAATGCCGCGGCGCAATTGCCTACCACCGCCGACCACGGTTGCGCCAAGGGGCTGTTCGGCACCGCGAAAACCAGCACCGAGGTCGCCCCGAAGGGCGCGATCAGGTAAAGCCCCAGCCTCTGGTCGGCCGAGGGCGACAGCAGGAACAGCCCCGCCACGCCCAGCCCGACCAGCGCGCCAAGCCCCGCCCGCAGCGCCTCATGGCCCGAGCCAGGACCGATGGCCGGACCCAGCGCCTGAAGGATGCGGTGCAGCACCGGGCGGGTGGGGGATGTCATGGCGCGTTCTCCATGTGCCCGGGAATTGGGCAGATGGCGCGGCTTTAGGCGCGCTGCCGGGGAGGTTGCAAGCCCGTTCGCGGCCGGACCGGGTTATTTCCCCGGTTATTTATAGCGCCCGCCGCGCTGCAGGACCTCGATCTGATAGCCGTCGGGGTCGGCGATAAAGAAGAACCGTGCGATCACCTGCCCGCCGGGGGCGAAATCGACCAGCTTGCGGGGCGCAAGCCCGGCGGCGGTCAGGCGCGCATGTTCGCGGTCCAGATCATCGACCGAAAAGGCCAGATGGCCATAGCCGTCGCCCAGATCGTAAGGCGCGGTCCGGCCCTTGTTGATGGTCAGCTCCAGCTCGAATTCCGACTCCGGATTGCTCAGATAGACCAGCGTGAATTCGGGGAAATCCAGCCGGTCGGCGACCTCGAGCCCGAAGGCCGCGCGGTAAAAGGCCAGCGAGCGCGCCTCGTCCAGAACGCGGATCATGCTGTGGATGGCTTTGGCCATGGTCTATCCCTGAAGTTTGTTTGTGGGGTCAGCCCAGCCGGGCGAAGGCTTCCAGCACGGCCCGTTCGGACTGGTTCAGGTAATCCTCCAGCAGCCGCGCGGCGCCGGGGGCATCGCCGCCCTCAAGCCGGGCAAGGATCTCGGCATTGCGGCTGATATAGGGGCTGTGCAACTGCTCGGGGCTGTCCAGCAGGCCAAAGGCCAGCCGCAATTCGGCGATGATCTGGGTGAAGAATCCGATCAGGCGCGGGCTGTCGGTCAGCGCCACGATGGCCGAATGAAACTCCATATTGGCGCTGCCGACGCCCTGCCAGTCACCTTTGGGATGCAGGATCTCGGCGCGGGAGACAGCGGCGCGCATGCGGGCGACGGCGGCATGGCCGGGCCAGGCCTGCGCCAGAGCGGGCACCTCGATCAGCCGCCGCACACGATAGATGTCCAGAATCGAGGCCATCGAGGGCGTGGCCACGAAGACCCCGCGATTGGGTTCATGGCGCAGGATGCCCTCGCGGGTCAGCAGCCGGAACACTTCGCGCAGCGTATTGCGCGAGATGTCCAGCTCGGCCGCAAGCCTGGCCTCGGACAGGCGCTGGCCGGGACGCAGGGCGCCGCCGGTGACGCGGGCGCGCAGCTGGCCGGCCATGTCCTCGGCGAGGCCGGGGGCAGAGGCCGGTTTTGGCGTGGCCGGGTCTGTTGCAGCCAGCGGCGCGGCTTCGGCAATCGGTGATTCGGCTTTGGCCTGGGTCATCGAAATATCCTTGATGCTCTGTCGCGATTGTGGCGCAGCCCTGCCGCTACGGCAAGCCGAGACGGCGGGATCGCGCGGTGATTCGGCGCAATGGTTGATGCCGTGTCACGGAATAAATGGACAGATGCTGCCGCATACGCCTGCTAATCAAGCATATTGTCGTATGTTGATCTATGAATTACTCAACAATTTACAACTAAATGTCAAATTATAGTTGACTGATTGTCGCACCTGCCGCATGGTCAAGCCATTCCCGATACGCACTCCACCCTTGCAGCAGGAGCATGACAGATGGCCGAATCCGTCTCATCCCCTTCGGCCGCCACTGCCGCCGCACGCGGCGGCTTTCTGGCGGCCATCTTCCTGATGGCGACCTCGGCCATCGGGCCGGGCTTCATCACCCAGACCGCGACCTTCACCGCCAAGCTGGGTTCGGCCTTTGCCTTTGCCATCCTGGCCTCGATTGTGATCGATTTCGTGGTGCAGCTGAACATCTGGCGCATCACCGCGCTGACCCGGCGCAATGCGTCCGACACCGCCAATGCGGCGATTCCGGGCGCGGGCTATCTGCTGGCGGTGCTCGTGCTGATCGGCGGGCTGGCCTTCAACGTCGGCAATATCGCCGGCGCCGGGCTGGGCCTGAACGCCATGTTCGGGCTGGACCCCAAGATCGGCGGCGCGGCCTCGGCCTTTCTGGCCATCGGCATCTTCATGTCGCGCCGGGCCGGGCTGCTGCTGGACCGCGCGATCATCGGGCTGGGCGTGCTGATGATCGGCATGACGCTGGTCGTGGCCTTCACCACCAATCCCCCGGTGGGCGAGGCGCTGCGTCAGACCATCATGCCCGATGTCATCGATTTCGCGACCATCACCACCATCGTCGGCGGCACCGTGGGCGGCTATATCACCTATTCCGGCGCCCATCGCCTGCTGGACAAGGGCCTTGTGGGCGAGGAAAATCTGGCCGCTGTCACCCGCGCCTCGCTGACCGGGATCGCGGTCACGGGCGTCATGCGCTTCGTGCTGTTTCTGGCCATCCTGGGCGTCGTCGCATCCGGCGTGACGCTGGACCTGTCCGGTCAGGCCGCGAACCCCGCAGCCCAGGCCTTTGCCCATGCGCTGGGTGAATGGGGTCTGCGTATCTTTGGCGTGGTCCTGTGGGCGGCGGCGATCACCTCGGTGATCGGGGCGGCCTATACCTCGGTCAGCTTCCTGACCGTGTTCACCACGCTGGACGAGCGGACGCGCGGCATCGCCACGGTGATTTTCATCTTTTTCTCGCTGCTCGTCTATGTCGTCATGGGAACGGCGCCGGCGGCGATTCTGGTCTTTGTCGGCGGCTTCAACGGTCTGATCCTGCCCATCGGCCTGAGCATCTTCACCTATGTGGGCTTCGCGCGTCCCGACCTGATGGGCGGGCACCGCTATAACCGCCCGCTCTTGATCGCCAGCGCCGTGGTCTGCGCCCTGACCTGGTACATGGGCTGGAAATCGGTGGGCACGATCTTTGCCTTCCTGAACGCCTGAGCCGTCACCGCGGTGGTCCCCCGGGGCCACCGCCCGTCACCCGGGAGGAGGAAAACATGACCCGTGCAATCGACCTGAACAGCGACCTCGGCGAAGGTTACGGCGCCTGGAAGATGGGCGATGACGCCGCGATGCTGGGGATCGTCAGTTCCGCCAACGTGGCCTGCGGCTTTCACGCGGGCGATCCGCTGACCATCCTTGCTACCCTGCGCGAGGCGGCCTCGCGCGGCGTCGCCATCGGCGCGCATGTGGCCTATCCCGACCGCGTGGGCTTTGGCCGCCGGCCCATGGACGTGGCCTCGGCCGAGCTGACGGCGGATGTGATCTATCAGATCGGCGCGCTTCAGGGGCTTTGCACCGCCGCTGGCACCCGCGTCACCTATGTCAAGCCACATGGCGCGCTGTATAACACCATCGCCCAGGATACCCGTCAGGCGGCGGCGGTGATCGAGGGCATCAAGGCCATCGACCCGACGCTGGTGATGATGGGTCTGGCCGGGGCGCCGATCCTTGCCCAGGCCCGCGAGGCCGGGCTGGCCACCGTGGCCGAGGCCTTTGCCGACCGCGCCTATACCCCCGCCGGCACGCTGGTGTCCCGCCGCGAGGCAGGGGCCGTGCTGCATGACCCCGAACTGATCGCCGCCCGGATGCTGCGCCTTGCGCGCGAGGGCGTGATCGAGGCCGTGGACGGATCCCCCCTGCATCTTTCGGCCGACAGCATCTGCGTTCATGGCGACAGCCCCGGCGCGGTCGCCATCTCGGCCCGCATCCGCGAGGCGCTGATCGCAGGCGGCGTCGCCATCCGCCCCTTTGCCGGTGCGCAGGCATGAGCGGGCTTCCCGATCCGCAGGCGGCGCGCGACGCCCGGCTGGCCTGCCGTCAGGGGCCTGCGCGGCCGACCTCGGGCATGGCGCCGGGCTTCACCCAATGCAACATGATCTCATTGCCCAAGGACTGGGCCTGGGATTTCCTGCTTTACGCGCAGCGCAACCCCAAGCCCTGCCCGGTGCTGGATGTGACCGACCCCGGCAGCCACCGCACCGCCATGGCGCCCGATGCCGACCTGCGCACCGATATCCCGCTGTATCGCATCTGGCGCGATGGCGTTCTGGCCGAGGAAACCCCCGACGCCAGTGCCGCATGGGCCGAGCATCCCGATCTGGTTACCTTCCTGATCGGCTGTTCCTTTACCTTTGAGACGCCCCTGCAACAGGCCGGGATCGAGGTCCGCCACATCACTCAGGGCAGCAATGTGCCGATGTATCTGACCAACCGGGACTGCCGCCCGGCGGGCCGGCTGCATGGCAAGATGGTGGTCTCGATGCGCCCGATCCCGGCGGGGCGCGTGGCCGAGGCGGCGATGATTTCCGGCCGCACCCCGGCCGTCCACGGCGCCCCCGTCCATATCGGCGCTCCCGCCGGTCTGGGCATTGCCGATCTGGACAAGCCCGATTTCGGCGACCCGGTCGAGATCCGCCCCGGCGAGGTTCCGGTCTTCTGGGCTTGCGGCGTGACCCCGCAGGCGGCGCTGATGGCCTCGCGCCCGCCTTTCGCCATCACCCACGCGCCGGGCTACATGTTCATCAGTGATACTCCCGAAACCCATTGGCAGGTGTGACATGCGCTTTTTGCCCATCGGACCCCGGACCCTGCTGGCCGAACTGGCCGATCTGGACGAGACGCTGGCGCTGTTTGACGCGCTGAATGCCGACCCCATCCCCGGCCTGGCCGAGATCATCCCAGCCGCCCGCACGCTGATGATCCGCACCGCGCCGGGCGTTCTGGCGGATGCCGCCTTGGCCGGTCAGATCAGTGCCCGCCAACCCGCCCCCGGCACGCCCCCCGCCGCCCGCGCCACTGAGACGGTCGAGCTGCCGGTCATCTATGACGGCGAGGATCTGGCCGATGTCGCCCGCCTCATGGACCTGTCCATCCCCGAGGTCATCGCCGCCCATCAGGCGACGACATGGCAGGTGGCCTTCTGCGGTTTCGCGCCCGGCTTTGCCTATATGACCTGCGACGATGTGCGGTTCGAGCTGCCGCGCCGGCCCTCGCCCCGGACGCGGATCCCGGCGGGCTCGGTCGCGCTGGCGGGGCGGTTCTGCGGCGTCTATCCGCAGGAAACCCCCGGCGGCTGGCAGTTGATTGGCCGGACCGAGGTGCCGATGTGGGACCTGACCCGCGACCCGCCCGCGCTGCTGCGCCCCGGTGTGCGCTGCCGTTTCGTGCAGGGCGGGGCCAAGGTTCACCCTTCGGCCGCCATTCCGCAGCCGCAGCCCGATCAGGGCCTGCGCATCCTTGCGGCCGCTTTCCCGGTCGTCTTTCAGGACGGGGGGCGGCCCGGTCAGGGCGGGCAGGGGGTCTCGGCCTCGGGCGCCTTGGACATGGGCGCGCTGCACCGGGCCAATCGTGCGGTCGGCAACCCTTCGGGCAGTCCGGTTCTGGAAATCACGCTGGGGCCGGTGCGCTTGCAGGCCGATCAGCCGATGGTGCTGGCGCTGAGCGGTGCCGCGCAGGCGCGGGTCGCCGGACACATGGTCCCGCCGGGCGCGGCCTTTGCGCTGGATGCGGGGGATGAGGTCCAGATCGACCCGCCCGCTGCCGGGATGCGCAGCTATCTGGCGCTGCGCGGCGGCTATCTGGTCGCGCCGGTGCTGGGTTCCGCCGCCACCGATACGCTGGCCTTTGTCGGCCCGGAGGCGCTGAAAAGCGGCGCGGTCATCGCCCCCGCGAACCTGCCCGCCACTGCCGTGGGCGCGCCCGAGGACCAGCCCGATCTGCCCAAGCCCGGCGAACTGGTGGAACTGCCCGTCATCCTTGGCCCGCGCACCGACTGGTTCACGCCCGAGATGGTCCGGCATTTCCTGACACAGGAATGGCTGGTCACCCCGCAAAGCAGCCGCGTCGGCATCCGGCTTTCGGGCGATCAGCCCATGACCCGCCCCGATGCCCGCGAGCTGCCCTCTGAGGGGACCGAGACCGGCGCGATCCAGATCCCCCATTCCGGCCAGCCGGTGCTGTTTCTGGCCGATCACCCGCTGACCGGCGGCTATCCGGTGATCGCGACATTGCTGCCGCAGGCACTGGACCTTGCCGGCCAGATCCCGCCCGGCGCCCGCATCCGCTTTACCGCCGCCCAGCCCTTTGCAACCCTTGATCCGACGAGGCCCGCATGACCCTGTTCGCCACCGGCCCCAGCCGCCCGCTGAACCGCCTGCTGATCGCCAATCGCGGCGAGATCGCCGTCCGCATCATCCGCGCCTGCCGCGACGAAGGCATCCAGTCCGTCGCCATCTATGCCGACAGCGACCGCGACGCGATCTTCGTGCGCATGGCCGATCAGGCCCATGCGCTGGGGGGCGACAAGCCCGCCGACACCTATCTGGACGCGGCAAAGATCATCGCCATCGCCAAGGCCTCGGGCGCCGACGCCATCCATCCCGGCTATGGTTTCCTGTCCGAACGCGCCGATTTCGCGCAGGCCGTGCAGGATGCGGGCCTGATCTGGGTCGGCCCCGACCCGGCGGTGATCGAGGCCTTGGGCGACAAGATCGAGGCCCGCCGCATCGCCGAGGCCGTCGGCGCCCCCCTTGTCGCCGGCACCCCCGGACCCGTCGAGACCCCCGCCGATGCGCTGGCATTCGCCAAGGCGCACGGGCTGCCCATCGCCATCAAGGCGGCGTTCGGCGGCGGCGGGCGCGGCATGAAGGTCGCCTGGCGTCTGGACGAGGTCGAGGAGCTGTTCGAATCCGCGACGCGCGAGGCGCTGACCGCCTTCGGGCGCGGCGAATGCTTCATCGAGCAATTCCTTGACCGCCCCCGCCATATCGAGGCGCAGGTGCTGGCCGACAAGCACGGCACCGTCAAGGTGATCGGCACCCGCGACTGTTCGCTGCAACGGCGCAACCAGAAGCTGGTCGAGGAAGCCCCGGCCCCCTTCCTGACCGACGAACAGCGCGCCCGCATCCACGATTCGGCGCGCAAAATCTGCGCCCATGCCGGCTATAGCGGCGCGGGCACGGTGGAATATCTGCTCTCCGCCAATGGCACGATTTCTTTCCTTGAGGTGAACACCCGGCTGCAGGTCGAACATCCGGTGACCGAGGAAACCACCGGCATCGATCTGGTGCGCGGCATGATCCGGGTGGCGCAGGGTGCGCGCCTAGTGGATGACAGCGTGCCCGCTCCGCGCGGCCATTCCATCGAATTCCGCATCAATGCCGAGGACCCGGCGCGGGGTTTCCTGCCCACGCCCGGCCCGGTCCGGGTCTTTGACGCGCCCTCGGGGCCGGGGGTGCGGGTCGATAGCGGCGTGGCTTCGGGCTCGGTGGTGCCGGGCAGCTTCGATTCGATGATGGCCAAGCTGATCGTGACCGGCGCCACCCGCGCCGAGGCGCTGGCCCGCGCCGCGCGCGCCCTGCGCGAATTCCGCATCGAAGGCGTGGCCTCGGTCATCCCCTTTGATCAGGCGGTGCTGGAACAGGGCGACTTTCTGGCCCCCGACGGCGATTTCCGCGTCCATACCCGCTGGATCGAGACCGATTTCGCCGATGCTCTGGCTGCGGCGGTCGCCCCCCATGGCCGCGTCAGCCCGGCCGCATCCGCGCCGATGCTGCGCGTCGCGGTGGAGATTGACGGCAAGCGGCATGAACTGGGCCTGCCCGCAACGCTGCTGGCGGCCCTGCCCGCAGGCGGCGGCGCTGCGGTCTCGGCCTCTGGTGACGCGCCTGCAATCGACGAGGCCACCGTCACCGCCCCGGTCGCTGGCACGCTGACGCTGTGGCAGGTCGAGGATGGCGCGCAGGTCGAGCGCGGACAGGTCGTCGCCGTCATCGAGGCGATGAAGATGGAAACCCGCGTCGAGGCCCATCGCGCCGGCAAGCTGACCCGCATCGCCGCGCAGGGCGACACGCTGGGCTTTGATGCGCCTTTGGCCCGCATCGACTGAGGGTGCTTTGACAAAATCCGGCGGGCCATGCCAAGCTGGCCCGCTGGACAGAATGCCCGCCGGATCTTGCCGATGAACCTGATGAAACGCCGCGCCCTGACATTCGCCATCGCGGGCATGGGCGGCGCGGTTTTCCTGCTGCTGCACCTGCCGCTGCCCTGGCTTCTGGGGCCGATGCTGGCTTGCCTGATCGCGGCACTGGCGGGGACGCCACTGTCGGGCGCGGGCCAGCTTGGAATCTTCATGCGGACCTTTCTGGGGGTGGCGGTCGGGGCCTCGATCACGCCCGGCGTGTTGGCGGAACTGCCCGATATCGCCGCCTCGCTGGCATTCGTGCCTTTGTTCATCGCGGCGATCGCGCTGGTCGGCTATCCGCTGTTTCGCCGTGTCTTCGGCTTTGACCACGCCACCGCATGGTATGCGGCCATGCCCGGCGGCCTGCAGGACATGCTGGTCTTTGGCGAGGAAGCGGGCGGCGATGTCCGGGCGCTGTCCTTGATCCACGCGACGCGGGTGCTGGTCATCGTCACTGTCGCACCCTTCATCATGACCGCCTATTGGGGTGTCGATCTGTCCCAGCCCCCGGGCACGCCCATGCGCGCGACCGACCTGACCGAAATCGCGATCATGGTCGGCGCCGGCGTCATCGGCTGGAAGGGGGCCGAGCGGCTGGGCCTCTTCGGCGCCTCGATCCTTGGGCCGATGATCGTGACGGCGGCGCTGTCCTTGTCGGGCATCATCAGCCACCGCCCCCCGGCCGAGATGATCCAGGCGGCGCAATTCTTCATCGGCATCGCGGTGGGGGTGAAATATGCCGGCATCACCCTGCGCGAATTGCGCGTCGATGTGACGGCGGGGCTGGTCTATTCCGGGGCGCTGGCCGCGATCAGCCTGATCTTCATCGAAGGGATCGTCGGGCTGGGGCTGGCCCCGGCGCTGGATGCGTTTCTGGCATTCCTGCCCGGCGGTCAGGCCGAGATGGTGGTGATCGCGATCATTGCCGGGGCCGATCTGGCCTATGTGGTCAGCCACCACCTGCTGCGGATGATCCTTGTCATCCTGCTGGGGCCGGTGGTGGAAAAGCTGGTCGCGCGGCGTGAGAAAGGTCGTCGCGACAGGTTACGCTAGATGTTCGTCTGCGCTCCGATCTCGACCACGCGCCCGGCCGGAATGCGGAAGTAATCCGACGCTCCGGCTGCGTTTCTGGACAGCGCGATATACAGTTTCCCCTGCCATCCCGGCATCCGGCTGCGGGTCGAGATGCGGATCCGCCGCCGCGACAGGATGAACGAAGTCGCCATGATGTCGAATTTCCAGCCCTGACGGCGGCATTGCAGCAACCCGCGCGGCACGTCCGGTTCCTCGGCATAGCCATAGGTCATCTCGACGCGGCGGAAGCGGTCGTTGATGTCCTCGATCTTGACGCGGTCGGCCTCGGGGATGCGGGGCACCTCGGCGGTGCGGATGGTCAGGATGACGTTCTGTTCATGCAGCGATTTGAAATGCTTGAGGCTGTGCAGCATCGCCACCGGCGTCAGGTCCGGGTTCGAAGTCAGAAACACCGCCGTGCCCGGCACCGTCGCGATGGATTCCGACTTGGCGATCTGCGCCAGCAGCGTGTCCAGCGGCAGCTCGGCCTCGCGGTCCTTGATGGTGACGATGGCGGTGCCGCGCATCCAGCTGGCCATGGTCATGAAAACCGCGCCGGCGATGCACAGGGGCACCCAGCCGCCATCCTCGATCTTGACAAGGTTCGCGCCCAGAAAGGTCAGGTCCATGGCCAGAAACGGCAGCATCATCCCGACCGCCAGCCACATCGGCATCTTCCAGTGCTTGTGCGCGACGACCATCGCCAGAAGCGCGGTGACCACCATGGTCCCGGTCACGCTGATCCCGTAGGCCGAGGCCAGTTTCGACGACGATCCGAACAGCACCACCAAGACCAGCACCGCGATCATCAGCCAGCGGTTCACGCCCGGCATGTAGATCTGGCCCTGATGCTCGTCCGAGGTATGGCGGATCTTCATGCGTGGCAGCATGCGCAGCTGCACCGCCTGCTGGGTCAGCGAATAGGCCCCGGTGATGACCGCCTGGCTGGCGATGATCGTGGCCATGGTGGCCAGCAGCACGACCGGCAGCGTCGCCCATGCCGGGAACAGCAGATAGAATGGGTTTTCCATCGCCGCGGGGTTCTTCAGCACCAGCGCGCCCTGCCCGAAATAGGTCAGAAGCAGCGAAGGGAAGGCCACGAACAGCCAGGCCACCTGAATCGGCTTGCGGCCGAAATGGCCCATATCGGCGTAAAGCGCCTCGGCCCCGGTCACCGCCAGAAAGACCGAGCCCAGCACGATCACCCCAAGCGAGCCGTTATGCAGGACGAAATTCAGCGCATGGACCGGGTTCAGCGATGCCAGCACCTCGGGCGCCTGCACCATCCAGTGGATGCCGCCCGCCGCCATGACCAGAAACCAGACCAGCGTGATCGGGCCAAAGAACCGCGCCACCGCCTCGGTCCCGCGATTCTGCACCAGAAACAACAGGAAGATGATGACGATGGCCATGGGCACGATATAGGGCTCGACCCCGGTGGTCACGAGCTTGAGCCCCTCGAGCGCCGACAGGACCGAAATCGCCGGGGTGATCGCGGCATCGCCGTAAAACAGCGCGGCGCCGATCATGCCCAGAACCAGCACCCCGAAATCGGGCCGCCCCATGGCGCGCTGTGCAAGCGCCAGCAGCGACAGCGTGCCGCCCTCGCCCTCGTTATCGGCGCGCAGAAGGATCAGGACGTATTTCACCGTCACGATCAGGACCAGCGCCCAGACAATCAGCGACAGCACGCCCAGCACATCCTCGCGCTGGACGCCGCCATGGCTGGCGCCGGCGGCATGCATCGCCTCGCGAAAGGCGTAAAGCGGCGAGGTGCCGATATCGCCGTAAACCACGCCGATGGCCGCCAGCGACAGCGACAAAAGGCCCGCGCGCTGATGCGGCTGCGGCTCGTGCTGGGGATCGGTGGCGGCTTGGGGGTCGGAAACCTGGGTGTCCAGACTGGCCATGTATGTATTCCCTTGCGCCGGAATCGGCCCGGCAGAGGGGCACCATGCCGCATGGCGGCATAAAGGATCGACATGGATTATCGCATGACGTGTAAAGAAGTCATAAAGACCATGGACAAGTCGCATCGCGTCACGCCAGATCGGCGCATGAAAAGCCAAAGCCCGCCCCGCCTGCCATCCGATGAACGTCGCTGGATGACCGCGCCGCGGCTGTCGGGCATTCTGGGCGCGGCGGTGCTGTTGATCACTGTGACGCTGCTGGCGCGCAACCTGCACGAGCTTCTGCCCGAGAACGTCTCGATCCTGCTGTTTCTGATGATCGTGCTGGTCTGCGCGGCGGCCTTCGGCTTCTGGGTCGGGATCGCCAGCGCGCTGGGGGCGATCGCCGCCTTCAACCTGCTGTTTCTTGAGCCGCATTTCACCCTGCATGTCGCCAAGCCCCAGGACCTCATCACGCTGGCGCTGTTTCTGCTGGCTGCCGGGCTGACCGGCTTTCTGGCCGGGCGATTGCGCGAACAGGTCGATGCCGCGAATGGCCGGGCGGCGGCGCTTGAGGTCATCTCGCAGCTCAGCGCCGAACTCGCGGGCGCCGACAATGCCGAGGACGCGATCCGCGTCGCCCTGCGCCACCTGCACGGGCTGGCGCAGGGGCCGGTTCTGGCGCTGATGCCGCAGGACGGGAACCTGCGCCCTCTGGCCGCGCTGCCGGCCGGATATGTGCCCGAGGCCAGCGATCTCGACGCCGCCGACATCGCCTTTCGCCGGGGCCGGGCCGAGCTTGCCTCGGCCAAGGGCTGGAGCGGGTCGCGGCTGAGTTTCTATCCGCTTGCGGGCGAGACCGGGCGCGGCCCGGGCCCGGGTCCGGCCCGGGGTCCGGTTCTGGGCCATGCCCGCCTGTCCCCGGATCGCAGCGACCGCGAATGGCGCGAACAGGCCATCGAGGTGGTCCTGGGTCAGGCCGAACAGGCCCTGCAACGCCTTGCCCTGACCGAACGCGCCGAGGCCGAGCGCCGCCGCGCCGCCTCCGAGGAGACCCGCGCCGCGCTGCTGGCGTCGCTCTCGCATGATCTGCGCACGCCGCTTTCGACGATCCTTGGCGCGGTGACGACGCTGCGCGAGCTGGGCGCGACCCTGCCGGCGGATTCGCAGACCGACCTGCTTGAGGCCATCGAGGAGGAATCCCAGCGGCTGGCGCGCTATGTCGAAAAACTGCTGCAGGTGACGCGGCTGCAGGCCGGGATCGCGGTGCAGATGACCTGGGTCGATGCGGGTGATGCCGCGCAATCGGCGGTCCAGCGCGCCCGCCGCGCCTGGCCCAAGGCCCGCATCCTGGCCGAGGTCGAGCCGCTGCCGATGATCCGCGCCGAAGCCGGGCTGCTGGAACAGGCGCTGTTCAATCTGGTCGAGAATGCGGTGAAATACACCTCGGGGCCGATCCGCGTGACCGGCGCGGTCGAAGGGGCCGAAGTCGTCCTGAAGGTCATCGACAGCGGCAAGGGCCTGCCGCCCAGCCTGGCCGAATGGATCGCCTCGGACGAGACGACCGGCGCGCCACAGGGCGTCCCGCAGGGGATGGGGCTGGGCCTGCCGATCTGCAAGGGCATCGCCCGCGCGCTGGGGGGGCGGCTGACGGCGGGGCGCAGCGCCTCGGGCGGGGCGGTGCTGGCGATCCGCTTGCCGGTGCCCCCGGCCTCTGAATAGACTTGGCGGATGCGGGACCGCGACCTGATCCTGATCGTCGATGACGAGCCGCAGATTCAGCGGTTTCTGGGCCATGCGCTGGTCGCGGCGGGCTATGACACCTGCACCGCCGGCAATGGCGCCGAGGCTCTGGCCCAGATCGCCGCGCAGGAACCCGATCTGGTGATCCTTGACCTTGGCCTGCCCGACATGAACGGCAAGGAGGTGATCGAGCGGCTGCGCCTGCGCTCGGACCTGCCGGTGATCGTGCTCTCCGCGCATGATCAGGAGATGGAAAAGATCATGGCGCTGGATCTGGGCGCCAATGATTTCGTCGCCAAGCCCTTTGGCATCGGCGAATTGCTGGCCCGGCTGCGCGCCAGCCTGCGCCCGCGCCGCGCCACGCGCCCCGAGGTGATCCGGCAGGGCGGGCTGGTCATCGATCTGGGCGCGCATCTGGTCAGCCGCGACGGCGAGACGCTGCGCCTGACGCCCAAGGAATTCGATCTGCTGGCGGCCTTGGCGGCCAATGGCGGCCGGGTGATGACCCATCACAAGCTCTTGCAACTGGTCTGGGGACCGGCCCATGTTGATGATGTGCCCTATCTGCGCGTCTTCATCGGCCAACTGCGCCAGAAACTGGAACCCGACCCCGCAAAACCCGCCCTGATCCTGACCGAACCGGGGGTGGGCTATCGCTGGGCCCAACCCGAGGAGTCCCCGCCATGAGCATGACCCATCTGCCCGCCGCCAAGCACCGCCGGATGCCGTGGAAGAATGGCCGTGGCGAAACCACCGAGATCGCCGTCTATCCGCAGGGCGCCGGGCTTGAGGATTTCGGCTGGCGTCTCAGCATGGCCGGGGTGACCGAGCATGGCGCATTCTCGATCTTTCCGGGCATCGACCGGACGCTGGCGGTGCTTGACGGCGCCGGCATCGAGCTGGAGGTGCAGGGGCAGGACCGCCACCGCCTGACGCCGGGGACCGAGCCGCTGGCCTTTGCCGCCGATGTGCCGGCCGTCGCGCATCTGCTGGGCGGGCCGATCTCGGACCTGAACCTGATGACCCGGCGCGGCAGTTACGTCCACCAGCTGCGCCACGCCACCGACCCGGCGCCGCTGGGCCGTCCCGACTGGCTGCTGGTGCTGGCCACCGCCCCCGCGACGGTGCGGATCGCCGGGCAGGAGGTGGCTCTGGGCCAGTTCGATGCGCTGCTATGCGATGGGGCCGAGGCCGCGTCTCCGCCCGCCCCGGCCCCGGATCTGTGGCTGGCCACGATCAGCCGCGCCTAGGCCGGTTCGGTATTGCGGTTGCTGAGGATCAGCGCCGCCCCGGCGGAAATCCCGCCGACGCATTCCAGCTCGAAGCGTTCGGCGTCGCGGTTGCGGATTTCCTCCATCACCTCGTCGATGACCTCGGGATCGTCGCCCAGCTTGACCAGCGCCTCGCGGCCCATGGCAAGGGCGCTGTGCAGGGTCTCGCGCATCTGGAAATCGACATCGTGCTGGACCAGTTCCAGCGCATGTTCGCGGTCAAAGGCGCGGGCGATCACCGGCACCATCGGGAATTCGGCCTTGACCAGCTCGACGATGCGGGTCGTCGCCTCCTTGTCATCGGGCACGGCGACGATCAGGCAGGCCTCGGCGGCGCCGGCGGCATGCAGCACGTCCAGCCGCGTGCCGTCGCCATACCAGACCTTGAAGCCAAACTCATCGGCATCGCGGATCATCTGCGGGTCCTTTTCGATGATCGACAGCGAATGGCCGCGTGCGATCAGGGGCTGGCTGATCACCTGACCCATGCGGCCAAAGCCGATGATCAGCACACGGGCATGCAGGTCGCGCGCCTCTTCGACCCCGTCCAGCGAGGGCTGGATCTTGGGCGCCAGCCGGTCATGGAGGATGATCATCAAGGGCGTCAGCACCATCGAGACGATGACGATGGCGGTCAGCACCGCCCGGTCCTGCCCGGTGATGACGCCGGCAGCCGCTGCGGCGGAATAAAGCACAAAGGCAAACTCGCCGCCCTGCGCCATCAGCACCGCGCGTTCCAGCGCCTCGGCCCGGTCGGCCTTCCAGATCCGGGCCACGCAATAGATGACCAGCATTTTCAGGATCATGTAGGCCGGCACGCAGATCACCACCAGCAGCCAGTTCTCGGCGATGGTGGTCAGGTTCAGCGCCATGCCGACGCCCAGAAAGAACAGGCCCAGCAGCAGGCCCCGGAAGGGTTCGACGTCTGCCTCAAGCTGGTGGCGGAAGGTGCTTTCCGACAGCAGGACCCCGGCAAGGAAGGCACCCATGGCCATGGAAAGCCCGGCGGCCTGCATCATCAGCGCCGCACCCAGCACCACCAGCAGGGCGGCGGCGGTCATCACCTCGCGCCCGCCATAGCGTGCCAGCAGGCTGAAGAACGGATTGAGCAGATACAGCCCGCCAAAGATCAGCGCGACGATGGCGCCGGTGCCGATGGCGGCGCTGGTCAGGCGATGGGCCATGGTCACTTCCTCGCCACCGGGGGCAAGGAAGGTCACAAGCGCCAGCAAGGGCACGATGGCCAGATCCTCGAACAGCAGGATCGAGATCATCCGCCGGCCCTTGGGTGTGGCCATTTCCTTGCGCTCGTCCAGCATCTGCATGACGATGGCGGTCGATGTCAGCACGAAGCCCGTGCCCGAGATCAGGCTGGCCGAGACCGGAAAGCCCAGCGAGACCCCGACGATGGTCAGAACCCCCATCGCCACCAGCACCTGCGCAAATCCCAGCCCGAAGATCTCGCCCCGCATCGCCCACAGGCGCGAGGGCTGCATTTCCAGACCGATGACGAACAGAAACAGCACGACGCCCAGTTCGGCGACATGGATGATCGCCTCGGGGTCGTCAAAAAAGCCAAGGCCAAAGGGGCCGACCGCCAGACCGGCGGCCAGATAGCCCAGAACCGAGCCCAGCCCGATGCGCCGGAATACCGGCACCGCGATCACCGCGGCAGCCAGCAGCACCACCACGCCGATCACATCCATGCCGCCGCCGCCATGGGCCGCCGCCTCGCCCGCGGCACCTGCCGCAGCCGTTACCTCACCTGCCATGTTTCCTCCTGTCCGCGTCCCGCTTTACTGGTCATGTCACACGCTATCACCAGAATGCAAAATTTCCGGTGCGGTCAAGCGGGCGCCATATCTGGAGCATCCGGCGCCGCGCGGGTGCCGGATGCCTGTTGATTGCCGGATGGATTCAGCGCCAGCCCAAGGCGGGCGCGACATGCTTCAGGATCGATTCGATCACATGGGCGTTGTAGGGCACGCCCAGCATGTTCGGCACCGTCAGCAGCAGCGTATCCGCCTCGGCGATGCCCTCATCCTCGGCCAGTTCGCGGATCAGCTGATCCGGCTCGGCCGCATAGCCGCGCCCAAAGATCGAGCGGGTGCTTTCGATGAAGCCGACCTGATCCGCCTCTTTGCCGCCGCGCCCGAAATAGCGCCGGTCGGTGTCGTTCATCAGCGCAAAGATCGAGCGGCTGACCGAAACGCGCGGCGTGCCGGGATGCCCGGCCTCGGCCCATGCGGCCCGAAACAGCCGGATCTGCTCGGCCTGCTGGATATGGAAAGGCTTGCCGCTTTCGTCGGTTTTCAGGGTCGAGCTTTGCAGATGCATCCCCATGCGCCCCGCCCATTCGGCCGTGGCGTTCGAGGCCGCGCCCCACCAGATGCGGTCGCGCAACCCGGGCGAATGCGGCTCAAGCCGTAACAGGCCCGGCGGGTTCGGGAACATCGGGTTCGGGTTGGGCTGGGCGAAACCCTGCCCCTGAATGACCTTGAGGAACACCTCGGCATGGTGGCGCGCCATGTCGGCGTCGGTTTCGCCCTCGGCGGGGGCATAGCCGAAATGCCGCCAGCCCTCGATCACCTGTTCGGGCGAGCCACGGCTGATCCCCAGTTGCAGCCGCCCCTGCGAGATCAGGTCGGCCGCACCGGCATCCTCGGCCATGTAAAGCGGGTTTTCATAGCGCATGTCGATGACGGCGGTGCCGATCTCGATGCGCGAGGTGCGCGCGCCCACCGCCGACAGCAGCGGAAAGGGCGAGCCAAGCTGGCGGGCAAAGTGATGGACGCGGAAATAGGCGCCATCCGCGCCCAGCTCTTCGGCGGCGACGGCCAGGTCGATGGATTGCAGCAGGACGTCGCCCGCGCTGCGGGTCAATGAGCCGCGCTCGTCCGACCAATGGCCAAAGGACAGGAAACCGATCTTTTTCACGGTGAAACCTCACGACAGATGTGATTGCTTGCCGCCGATATAGGGCGGCGCGGCAAAAAACCTAGCCCGCCGGTTTCTGATCCGGTTTTGGGCCCGGTTTCGGTCCCGTCTGCCAGCTTGGCTGTTTCAGTTCCGCCGCCACATGATCGACAAAGCGGCGCAGCTTTGCAGGCAGCGGCGAGACCGGCGGCCAGACCGCGACGATGGGCATGGGACGGGTACCAAAGCCGGGCAGCACCCGCTCCAGCCGGCCCGCCGCGATGGCCGGCCCGGCGATGAAGCCGGGCAGCATCGCCAGCCCCAGCCCCTCGATCGCCATGTCGCGGATCGCCTCGCCATTGTTCAGCTTGAGCCGCCCATGCACGCTGGGCGAGACGAACCGCCCCTGATCGCGGAACTGCCAAAGCTGGCTGTTGGGCATGTGGCTATAGCCGATGACCTGATGTTCGCGCAGCTCGGCCAGGGTTTCGGGCCGGCCCGTGCGGTCCAGATAGGCGGAACTTGCGCAGACCATGCTGTCATCCTCGCACAGCTTGCGCTGCATCAGGGCATTGTCGCGCATGGCGCCGATGCGGATGCCGATGTCGAAACCCTCGCGCGCCAGATCGCGGGTGCGGTCGTCGTAATCGACGTTGATTTCCAGCTCGGGGTTCTGCGCCGCGAAACGGGCGATGATCGGCCCCAGATGCAGGATGCCAAAGCTCATCGGCGCGGCGATGCTCAGCGTGCCGCGCAAAGGCGCGACCCCGTCCATGTCCCAGGCGGCGCCCTCGGCGGCGGCGATCAGCTCGGCCAAGGCGGGGCGCAGGCGCTCGGCCAGCCGCTCGGCGGCCTCGGTGGGGGTGATGCGGCCGGCATTGCGGCGAAACAGCGCCGCCCCCAGCACCGTCTCCAGATCCGAGATCCGCTTGCTGATCACGGATTTCGACAGGTTCAGCCGCGCGGCGGCGGCGGTGACGGTGCCCAGCTCAAGCACCGTCAGAAAGGTTTCCAGATCGTTCAGGTCATAGCGCATGGCGCGACCATAGCCGCCCCGGCGCCGTTCGCAAATACCGAACACAAGGTTCGCAACCCCTTCGGTGGTAAAAACCGCCCGCCTGCCCGATATTGGCTGCAACAGAACAAGGAGCACCCATCATGGAGCTGACCGGAATTCACCACCTGACGGCGATCACCGCCAATGCCCGCGCCAACAAGGACTTCTATACCGATGCGCTGGGTCTGCGGCTGGTCAAAAAGACCGTCAACCAGGACGACACCACCGCCTATCACCTGTTCTATGCCGACGGGCTGGCCTCGCCCGGGACCGACCTGACCTTTTTCGACTGGCCCGTGGCACCCGAACGGCGCGGGACGCATTCGATCAGCCGCACCGGGTTGCGTGTTGGCGCCGACAGCATGGATTTCTGGGCCGGACGCCTTGGCGACCGTGGCCTGAGCACCGGCGGCATCGTGACGCTGGACGGCCGCGCCAGCCTTGATTTTCAGGACCTCGAGGGCCAGCGCTTTCGCCTGACCGAGGATACCCCCGGCGTCATCGCCAATGCCTGGGAAAAAAGCCCGATCCCGGCCGGCCATCAGATCCACGGCCTTGGCCCGATCACCATCTCGGTGCCCGATCTGGCGCCGACCGACATGATGCTGACCCGGGTGCTGAACATGCGCAAGGTGCGCGACTATGCCAGCCCCGATGGCCATGGCTCGGTCCATGTCTATGAGATGGGCGCGGGCGGTCCGGCGGCGGAGCTGCATGTCGCCGTCCAGCCCGACCTGCCGGTGGCCCGTCAGGGCGCGGGCGCGGTCCATCACGTCGCCTTCCGGGTGCCGGATGTGCCCGCGATCCATCAATGGGCGCAGCGTCTGGACGAATTGCGCATCCCCAGCTCGGGCGAGGTCGAGCGTTACTATTTCCGCTCGCTCTACTTCCGCGAGCCGGGCGGCAACCTGTTCGAGCTGGCCACCGACGGCCCCGGCTTTGCCGTGGACGAGCCGCTGGAAACCTTGGGCGAACGCCTGTCGCTGCCGCCCTTTCTTGAACGGCAGCGCGACCAGATCGAGTCGCGGCTGAAACCGCTGGACTGACAGAAACCGCCAGACCGAAACGCCGCCGGGGTCACACCCGGCGGCTTTTCCATGGGCGCCATCGGCCGGCGCATTTCGCTTTCCCAATGCGGAAATTCTGGGCAAGGTCATGAAAATCAGCATGATAGGGAGGAAAGATATGTTCAAGAACCGCTTTATGCCCGGCCGCAGCGCCGCCTTGGCCCTGACCCTGACCGGGGTGATGGGCGCTGCGAACCTGCCCGCGCAGGCCGAGGAAAAGCCCGACCCCGCCGCCAATGCCCTGCTTTACGCGGTGGCGTGGAAGCAGACGGCGGCCGAATATCGTGCGCTTTATCATCAGGGCTATAACATCGCCCGCGACCGCGTGGACGCCGCGCTTGCCGCCCAAAAGCCCGGCGACAAGCCGCTGGCCGTTTTTACCGACATGGACGACACCGTGCTGTTGCCCTTGCCCTATTGGTCGCGGCTGATCTCGGGCGGGCATGCGTTCTTCGACGATCCGGTCTGGGATGAATGGGTGCCGCAAAACGATCTGGTCGTCGCGCCCGGGGCCAAGGAATTCTTTGAATATTGCCAGGAAAAGGGCGTCGAGGTGTTTTACGTCACCAGTCGCGATCAGGGGCCGAACACCTATGATTACGCGCTGGGGAACCTCAAGGCGCTGGGTCTGCCCTATGCCGACCCGGACCACCTGACCGTGCTGACCGACAGTTCCAACAAAGAGCCGCGCCAGCAGGAACTGGCCGCCAAATACACGCCCGTGGTCTATCTGGGCGACAACCTGAACGACTTTCAGCGCAAATATTACATCAAGGGCGACGTCCCCGCCCGCATCGCCGCGATGGAGGAGGACCGCGCCGAATTCGGCCGCCGCTTCGTGTTATTCCCGAACCCGACCGATGGCCACTGGATGGCGGCGGTCTTTGGCGAAAGCGAGCCTGCCGACACGCCCGAGGCAAGGGCGAAGCTGCTTGAGGCGGCGGTGACGGTGCTGAAGTAATCGCTTACGCTTGCCCGGGGCGTGCGTGCGTGCGTGCGTGCGTGCCTGCCCGCGTCGTCCCGGGCGGCGTCAGGTCCGGAACCCGGCCGAACATGTTGATACTGCCGCGTCATTGTTTCGTATTCCGGTGAATTTGGATGTATCGATCCGTTCGTTTGCTTACCCTGCCTGTGCTGCTGGGGCTGATGCCTTTTCCCGCCTTGTCCTGTAGGTCCGGCCCGCGTTCCCCGACCGTTCAGACCTTTCGGGGCGAGAATTGCGCCTTTGCCTATAACGGCGGGGACGGCGCCGATGTCGGGCTTTTCGATGTCGCACGGATCGCCCCGAATATCGTCAGGCAGTTCATCTCGTCCGGTCCTGCCTGTACCGAGGGCGAAACCATTGTCGTCTACTATGATTGTGCAAAGAAACGGGCGGTCTGGCTTGGTGGCAGCAGCGCGGATATGGAGGCCCTGACGCCCCGCTATGCCGAGCGCTGGTACAATGAACTGATCCTGAAAGACGGCGATATCATTGACGGGATGACCTTTCCGCCCGGACCCGCAAGATATTTCGTCCAGCATGTCGAGCCCGGCTTTGCCTCTGACTATCCGCTTGAGGCTTTGCTGGCCAAGGCGCGGTCGCTGAAATGGGTCGGCCAAAGCGGAACGGTCAACAGCAACCGGATGAGCGTCGACGGACGGAACTTCACGCTGTCCTGTGGGTGCAGCCTGCCGGACCAATGATGCCACAGGGGGCGAGCCGTCCCCTTTTTCCCGCCGCCGACGCAAAAACCCCGGCATTTGCCGGGGCTTTTGCATTTCACCACGCGCAGCTGTTGCGGCGGTGCTAGTTGTTCGTGGTACCCTGCTCGATCGCGGCGTTAAGCGCGGTACCAAACAGCAGGATGGCCGCCGTATCGCCGAAATCGTCGTCGTCGTGATGGTGACGGTGGAAATGGCGATAGCCGTGGTCGTGGCGGTCAAAGCGGTCGTGGCCGCCGCCATGGTGATGATCGTGACCGCCCCGATGCTGGGAATGGTGCTGGGAATGGTGTTGGGAATGCGGGTGATGACCTCCGCCATGATGCACGGGATTGGCAAGGGCGGGGGTAACGGCACTGGTCAGCGCAAGGCTGGCCGCAAGCAGACCGGCAAGGAATTTGCCTTTCATAACAGCCTCCTGATTGTATGTGTGGGGATGTATTGTTCTATACATCAGGATGTGGGGATGCGACCGGACCGGGGCAATGACCCGGGGCCGGTCGTGCGGCGGATAACGCTGCGTCATCCTGTCCGGGCGGCCAGAGCAGCACCGCGCGGCGGCTGTCAGGGCAGCGGAATGAACTCGTCGCGGTCGTCGCGCGGCAGGTCGAACAGCCCCGCCCCCCAGTTCGCCGCGCGCCATTCTTCCTTGGCGTGCTCGATCCGCTCGCGCGACGAGGCGACGAAATTCCACCACACATAGCGCGGCCCGTTCAGCGTCGCGCCCCCCAGGGCCATCAGCCGCGCGCCCTGCGCGCCCGCCGCCACCGTGATCGGATCGCCGGGGCGGAACACCATCATCCGCCCGGCCTCGAATTCCTGACCGGCAATGCTGACCGAGCCCTCGGTGATGTAAAGCCCGCGATCCTCATGGTCGTCGGGCAGCGGGAAACGCGCGCCGGGCGCCAGAGTCACGTCCAGATAGAACGTCTCGGAATAAAGCGTCGCCGGGGCTTTTTCGCCATAGGCATGGCCCAGGATCAGCCGGGCTTGGATGCCGTCATCGGCCAGTTCGGGCAGCGTCTCCTTGCCGTGATGCTCAAAGATCGGGGCCATGTCCTCGCGGTTTTCGGGCAGGGCGATCCAGGTCTGGATGCCGTAGAGGCTGTGCGGCCCCTTGCGGCCCTGATCCGAGGTGCGCTCGGAATGGGTGACGCCCTTGCCCGCGACCATCCAGTTCACCGCGCCGGGCAGGATCACCTGATCGGTGCCGATGCTGTCGCGATGGTGGAAATCGCCGCGATACAGATAGGTGACCGTGCCCAGCCCGATATGGGGATGCGGGCGCACGTCGATCCCCTGTCCGGTCAGGAACTCGGCCGGGCCCGCCTGATCGAAGAAGATGAAGGGTCCGACCATCTGGCGTTTCGGCGCGGGCAGGGCGCGCTTGACCTCAAAGCCGCCAAGGTCGCGGGCGCGGGGAATGATCAGGGTTTCGATGGCATCGACGCCGATTTCGTCGGGGCAGCCGGGGGTCAGGGCGGGGTTCCAGCTCATGGCGGTCTCCTTGCTTATTCGTGGCTTGCTTTGTTTCAGCCTAGGCGCGTCGGGCCTGCGGGGCAACGCGCAAGGCGTCCGGCGCGGGCGAACGCCGTGTCCGGCCGGAGCAGACGCGCGGGCTCTGGACGGGGCGGGAATCGCGGCTATCCTTTATCAAACCAGCCGCAAGGAGCAGCCGATGAGTGAGATCCAGCTGAGCAAGGAAGACACTGGCCCCCGCAATGGCCGCTATGTTGCCCGCATCGATGGCATCGAGGGCGAGGGCGAGATTACCTTTACCCGTCGCGGGCCGGGCGTCATCAGCGCCGACCATACCGGCGTCCCGGAAAGCATGGGCGGCAAGGGCGTGGCCCGGGCGCTTCTGGATTACATGCTTGAGGACGCGCGGAACGCGGGTTTTCGGATCATCCCGATCTGTCCCTATGTGCGCGGCCAATATGCCCGCCACCCGGAATGGGCGCCGCTGTTCACCACGGCGCCCGGTGAGGATCCCTGATCAGCCGGCGCGGATCGCGTCGCTGAATCCGGTGACGAAATCGGCCAGCGCGGCGCGGGTGCGATCATCGGTCAGGTTGCCCTGATCGTCGAACAGCCCGCCCGCGCGCGACACCAGCATCCGGCCTTGAAACCACGGCGCCATCCCCAGCGTGCGCAGGACGGGCAGCCAGTGGTTCTGTGCCAGCACGGTGCCAAATCCGCCCGGCGAGGCACCCAGCACCGCCACCGGCTTGCCGCGGAAAAAGCCCAGACCCTCGCCGCGCGACATCCAGTCGATGACATTCTTGAAGACCCCAGGAATGCCGTTGTTGTATTCGGGCGTCACCAGCAGCAGCCCGTCCGCATCGCGCAACTGCGCCTGCAGGGTCTGCACGGCGGACGGGATGCCTTGGGCGGCCTCGAGGTCGGCATCATAAAGCGGCACCTCGCGGATCGCGCCCTGCAGGATCGTGGTGCCCGAGGGCGCCAGCTCGGATGCCGCGCGCAAAAGGCCGGAATTGAAGGACGCCCGGCGCAGGCTGCCCGAAAGGCCGAGGATGGTGGTCATGCGGGGTCTCCGTCTGTACAGGGGTGTTCGGGGGTGTTCGGGCTGCGACCCTACAGCCATGCGCGGCACTTGTGAACGGGCGATGGCGGGACCTATGGACCGCGCCGGGTGGTTGCACTAAACTTTCGCAAGGCCGCATCGGCCGCCGCTTTTCCGGGGGAAGAACGCTTGGCCACGCTGAAGGATGTTGCGCGCGCGGCCGGTCTTTCGATCACGCAGACCAGCCGGGCGCTGAACGACCATTCCGACGTGAACGAGATGACGCGCAAACGGGTCAAGGCCGTCGCGCGGTCGATGAATTATCAGGCCAATATCTCGGCGCGGAAGCTGGTCACCGGGCGCTCGGGCATGGTGGCGCTGGTGGTGTCGCAATCGGTCGATCTGCCGCAGAACGGCCTGTTCATCGAGGGTGTCGCCGGGCTTTCGACGCAGTTTTCGGGGCGCGGCATGCAGTTCGTGCTGCATGTGGCCGGCCCGAATGAGCCGATCATCGACGTCTATCAGCGCCTGATCGGCAACGGCATGCTGGACGGTTTCGTGCTGTTCAGCCCGCGCGACAACGATCCCCGCGCCAGTTTCCTGCGTGAACAGGGCATTCCCTTTGTCGTCCATGGCCGCATCTGGCCCGATGCCGATCACGCCTATTTCGACATCGACAATGAGGGCATCCTTTACCAGATCACCCGCCACCTGATCGGGCTGGGCCATCGCCGCATCGCCTTTATCAACGGCGCGCCGGGGCATGGCTTCGCCACCGCCCGGATGTGCGGCTATGAGCGTGCGCTGGCCGAGGCGGGGCTGGAGGTGGACCCGGCGCTGGTCCGCCATGGCGAGATGACCGAGGCGCGCGGGCTGGTCACCACTGTCGAGATGTTCCGCATCGACGGCCTGCGCCCGACCACCGTCGTTTGCAGCGACGTGCGCCTGGCCAAGGGCGTCTATTCCGCGCTCGAGGCGCTGGGCCTGTCGATCCCCGGCGATGTCTCGGTCATTGCCCATGACGACCACCTGCCGCAGCTGCGGGCCTCGGCCTTTTTCCCGGCGCTCAGCGTGACCAAGGCGCCGCTGCGCGACAGCTGGGAGCCGCTGGTCGATTGCCTGAACGGGCTGCTGGATGGCAGCCCGCTGAGTGAATTGCAGATCGTCGGGCGCCATGAGCTGATCATCCGCAACTCGACCGGGCCAGCGCCGGACTGAGCCTCTGGCCGCGTGCTTGTCAGCTTTCGCCAGCGGACGGTTTCAGCGTCTTGCCTGTCTGCTGCCCGGGAAGATCATTTCATGACCAAGGGACAGCGGAGTTTTGCGGTCATCGGTCTGGGGGACATCCGGTGGCACCGTCGCGGCGGGGCTGACGGCGCGCGGGCGGATCAGTCGGCACTCGAGGGGCAGACCTGCACCTGCGTGCCCCATTCGGCGCAGCGCTGCGCCAGATTCTCGGGCAGGGGCTGGTCGATGAAGATGGTGTCGATCTCGGACAGGCTGGCGATGCGGGCCGGGGCCGGGCGGTCCAGCTTGGAATGGTCGGTGACAAGGAATGCGTGGCGCGACTGACGCAGGATGGCGCGGCTGACCCGCACCTCGGCCAGATCGAAATCCAGCAGGTCGCCGTCATGATCCAGCGCCGAGGTGCCGATCACCGCGTAATCGACCTTGAACTGTTCAAAGAACTGCGTCGTCAGCTCGCCCACCAGCCCGCCATCCGAGCGGCGCAGCGCGCCCCCCGCCACCATGATCTCGCAGCCCGGATTGGCCAGCATGATATTGGCGACGTTGATGTTGTTGGTGACCACGGTGATGTTGGAATGGTGGATCAGCGCCTGCGCCACGGCTTCGGTCGTGGTGCCAAGGTTCAGGATCAGGCTGCAATTGTCGGGGATCATCGCCGCGCAGGCGGCACCGATCGCGGCCTTGGCCTCGGCATTCATGCGCCGGCGTGCCTCATATCCCAGATTGACCGTGCCGGCGCGCGGCACCGCGCCGCCATGCACGCGGTCCAGAAGGCCCGCTTCGGCCATCTCGCCCAGATCGCGGCGGATGGTCTGCAAGGTGACGTCGAAACGATGCGCCAGATTGTCCACCAGAACCCGGCCTTCGGCGCGGGCAAGCTCAAGGATCTCGTTCTGGCGGATGCTCAGGGCCAAGGGTTGCTCCTTGCTGGGTAAAGGTTAATTTATGCGATTCGGAACTGCGCGCAAGCGTTCCTTGTACACGCGTATATTTTCGCATTTATCAGAAACTTCTGCTAAGCGAAAGCTGCTTGACCGCGTTTTCGCGCCGGTGCAGCTTTTAGACACATCCAGCGCGCCGGAGCCAAGATGACCCTGTCCCCGTTTCAATTCGCCCTGCCGGGCCGCGTCGTCTTTGGCCGGAACGAGGCGCAAAAGGCGCCCGCGCTGATCCGCGCCTTTGGGACGCGGGGCGTGCTGGTCCATGGCGCCGATCCCGCCCGTGCTGCCTGGCTGCTTGAGGCGCTGCGCGCTGCGGGGGCCGAGCTGCGCACAGTTGCCTGCGGGGCCGAACCCAGCCTGCCGATGCTGGAGGGCGCGCTGTCCGATCTGCGCGGTTTCGACGCGCAATGGGTGGTGGCGCTGGGGGGCGGTGCGGCGCTGGACATGGGCAAGGCGCTGGCGGCGCTGATTCCGGCGCCCGGCGGCATCATGGACCATCTTGAGGTCGTCGGGCTGGGCCTGGCCCTGAAAGCCGCGCCCCTGCCATTCGTCGCGCTGCCCACCACCGCCGGAACCGGGGCCGAGGCCACGCGCAATGCGGTGATCGGCCTGCCCGAACATGGCCGCAAGGTCTCGATCCGCGATGAACGCATGCTGCCGCGCATCGCCATCGTCGATCCGGCGCTGACCGATCATTGCCCGCGCGGGGTGACGCTGGCCTCGGGGCTGGATGCGCTGGCGCAGGTGATCGAGCCCTATGTCTCGTCCAAAGCCACGCCCTTTACCGATGCGCTGGTCCGGCCGGTGATCGCGCCGGGGCTGCGGGCACTGCTGCGGCTGATGCAGGCCGAGGATGCTGAAGCCCGCGACCGCATGGCCTGGACCAGCCTGTGCGGCGGGATCGCGCTGGCGAATGGCGGTCTGGGGGCGGTGCATGGGCTGGCCGGCGTCATCGGCGGTGTCACGCCGGCGGCGCATGGCGCGATCTGCGGGGTGCTGCTGGGGCCGGTCATCGCCATGAACCGCGACCACGCACCCGATCCCGCCCGCCTGCACGAGGTCTGCGCCCTGATCGCGGCGGAACTGGGTGGCGACGCGGCTAACGCCCCTCAGACATTGGCTGATTGGGCGCGGGGCTGTGGCCTGCCGGGGCTGGTGGCGCAGGGGTTGGAGCCGGACCGGCATCAGGCGGTGGCCGAGGCCTCGCTGTCCAGCTCGTCGATGAAGGGAAATCCCTTTGCGCCCGCGCCGGCGCTGCTTTGCGAGATTCTTCGCGCCGCCGGTTAGGACGCCGGGGCAAAGCGGCCCCGCGCCGGTCTCAAGAACGGCCAAGACAAGTCTTGATCGCCGTGATACCCTATTGATATTCAATGGCTGTTCGGAACTGCCTGCCGCGGCCTCCCGGTATTTCATAGGGGGAAGTCATGGTCGAGGATGCCACGGGCGAAGTGCGTTTCGCCGTTGTTCTTTATGGCGGCGTGTCGCTGGCGATCTATATGAACGGCATCGCGCAAGAGCTGTTGCGCATGGTGCGCGGCAGTTCGGACCTGCCGGACGAGGATCTGACAGCGGGCGAGCGGATCTATCGCGATCTGTCGCGCGAACTGGCCGGACCGCGCGGCGGGCGCAAGCGCTTTGTCATCGACATCATTTCGGGCACGTCGGCGGGGGGCATCAACGGCGTGGCGCTGGCCAAGGCGCTGGTCATGGGCAGCGCCGATGTGGATGTGCTGCGCCGCGCCTGGACCGAGGATGCCGATATCGGCCAGTTGCTGAACGACCGCAATATCTCGGCCCTTGGCTGGCGCAGGACCGAGTCGCTGCTGGATGGCCGGCACATGTATGACGTGCTGCTGCGCACGATCGAGGGCATTCAGGGCAATGGCACGCCGCTGTCGGAAATGGTCGACCTGTTCGTGACCGCGACCGATCTGCAAGGGCTTCAAACCCCGATCCACCTGACCGGGGCGCGGCTGGATGAAAAGATCCACAAGACCGTCTTTCACTTTGCCTATGACGGCGGCCGTCCAGGGCTGGGCGATTTCGCCCCGGAATATGACGGCATGCTGGCCTTTGCCGCGCGCTGCACCTCGTCCTTTCCGGTGGCGTTTCCGCCGATGCGCTTTGTGGACATGCCGCGCGCCCAGCAAAAGCCCGAATATGCGCGGTTCTTTCGCCATGATCCCGACTATCAGCAGCGGCAGTTCGCCGATGGCGGCTATCTGGACAACCGCCCCTTCAGCCACGCGATCGAACTGATCCCCTTTCGCCCGACCACCCTGCCGGGCGAACGCAAGCTGATCTTTGTCGACCCCTTTCCGGCGGAAAAGACCGCAGGTTCCGGCCCGCAAGCGGTGGATTTCCTGCAAAACGCCAAGCTGGCGGCCTCGACCCTGCCGCGGACCGAGGCGATCCGCGACGACATCCGCGCCATCACCCGCATCAATGCGCGGCTGGAAAGGCTGGGCGCCCTGCAGGCCCGCTGGGCCATCGACCTGAACGAGATCCCCAAGCGCGGCTATCCGATGGATGAGCCGGTCAAGCCCGACAATCTTGTGGTGCTGGACCTGGCCGATCAGGTCAAGAAAGAGCGGTATGGCCGCAGCTATCCGCTGTATCATCACCTGCGGGTCTATGACACGACCGACAGCCTGAACGCCATCGTCGCGCGGCTGGCCGATTATACGCCGGAATCCGATCAGGCGCAGTATCTGCGCCAGATCCTGCGGGCATGGCGAGACGATCATTTCTCGGCCTATCACAAGCCGGGGCTGCAAACGGAAAGCGCCTTCCTGTCGCGCTATGACATCGGTTTCCGGCTGCGCCGTCTGAGCCATCTGCGTGCCCGCATCGATGCGAAGCTTGATCCCGACCCCGAGATGGCCGCGCCGCTGGAATCGGTTCTGCCCCTGCGCGATGCGCGGCGGCAGGTCGAGGTCGAGCTGGCCGAAATGCGCCGGCTGGTCGCGCGCCGGGCCGAGGATGCCGAAACCCTGCTGACCCGCGACGAGATCGGCGCCCTGACCGCAAGGATCGCGGCGGAATATGGCGCGGCGATGCAATTGACGACGCTGAGCCAGCGCTATGCCAAGGCCCGCGAGGTCTATCAGGACGCGGCGATCCGGCCCTTGGTCGACAAGGCGCTGGCCCAGCTGGGCGCGGATATGCGCACGGCCTTCGATCAAAGCAGCGCGCGCATCCGGGCCATGCTGACGCGCCTGAACCTGACCGAGCTTGAGGCCGTCTATGACGGCTTTCACTGGCATGATGTGACCACCTATCCGTTTCTTGAGGGCACCGAGGCGCGCGAACATGCCGAGGTGCAGGTCTTTCGCATCAGCCCGGCGGACAGCGCGCTGAACCCCCGGCCCGACAAGCTGGCCGGGATCGCGGTCGGGGCCTTTGGCGGCTTTCTGAACCGCGACTGGCGCGAGCATGACATCCTGTGGGGGCGGCTGGACGGGGCCGAGCGGATCGTTGCGGCCCTGATGCCGCATCGCCCCGAGGCGGATCGCAGGCTGTGGATCGACCGCCTTCAGGATGCCATTCTGGCCGAGGAATACGGCCCCGATGCCGGGCGCGGACGCCGGCTTGCGCTGCTGAAATCCAAACTGCGCGACGCCACCATCGACGACGACGCCATCGAAAACCTGGCGGCCGGCGCGCTGGGGGTCACGGATGCGCCGGCGCTGGATCTGGCGCGGTTTCGCAGCAATTACGCCGAGGTCAAACCATCCGGTCCCCGCCCACCCGAGATCGCCGGCTGGAGCAGCCGCAGCATGGCGATCCTGTCGCGCATGATCGGCGATCTGCCCAATGAGGGCTTTCTGGGTCTGGTCAATGCCCGGGCGGCCTCGGGGTTGCGCACCGGCGGGGTGCTGGTCTCGCGCTTTACGCATTTTGCCATGCCGGGCAGCTATTGGCGGATGCTGTCCGAGCGCCTTCTGTTTCTGCTGCTGCTGGCAGGGATCGGGCTGATCCTGCTGTCTTTGGTGGTGTCGGCGGAACTTGCCAGGATCGGCGGCGTGCTGATTCTGGTCTCGCTGGGTCTGTGGATCCTGCTTTATGCGCTGGGGCGCGTCTTGCGGGGGCAGGCGGGTCTGTCGCAGGTCCTGCGATGGGTGCTGCTTGCGGTGGCGCTGGGGCTGATGGTGGTGGGGGCGGCGACTGTCGCAAACCGCCTGTTCGGCTGACGCAGGGACGGTGCGCTTTCGTCGCAAATCCATTCCGGTCTGTCGTAAAATGGCCCGACCGCGCGGCTCTGCGGTTGGAAAAGGGACGTAACGGGGATAGAGGCGTTCCCGGCACTGTCAGGTCCGTGTGATGCGGGCTTGCACCTGCCGGCGCCTGCGCTATCCGCGAGCCTGGCGGCTGGTCGATGCCACCCGCCATCAGGGCGCGGAAAGCGAAGGAGAACGGGCGCATGGGCGCAGAGATCATCGACGGCAAGGCCTTCGCGGCCCGGGTCCGGGCGGATGTGGCGGGGCACGTTGCCCGGCTGAAGTCGGATCACGGCCTCACCCCCGGTCTGGCGGTGGTTCTGGTCGGCACCGATCCTGCCTCTGAGGTTTATGTCAGGAACAAGGGCATCCAGACCCGCGAGGCGGGGATGAACTCATATGAGCACAAGCTGCCTGCCGAGACCGCGCAGGCCGATCTGCTGGCGTTGATCGCGCGGCTGAATGCCGATCCGGCCGTGCATGGGATTCTGGTGCAACTGCCCTTGCCCCGGCATATGGACAGCGATGCAATCATCAATGCCATCGACCCGGCCAAGGATGTGGACGGGTTTCATATCCTGAATGTGGGCCTGCTGGGGACCGGGCAAAGGGCGATGGTGCCCTGCACGCCGCTGGGTTGCCTGATGATGCTGCGCGACCGGCTGGGCGATCTGTCCGGGCTGAACGCGGTCGTGGTAGGGCGCAGCAATATCGTCGGCAAGCCGATGGCGCAGCTTTTGCTGCGCGAAAGCTGCACGGTGACCATCGCGCATTCGCGGACCCGCGATCTGGCCGATATCTGCCGGCGCGCCGATATTCTGGTCGCGGCGGTCGGCCGGCCGCGCATGATCCCCGGCGACTGGATCAAGCCCGGCGCGAGGGTGATCGATGTGGGCATCAACCGCATCGCCGAGGATGGCCGGAACCGGCTGGTCGGCGACGTGGATTTCGCCAGCGCCGTCGAGGTGGCCGGAGCGATCACGCCGGTGCCGGGGGGCGTCGGGCCGATGACCATTGCCTGCCTGCTGGCCAATACGCTGACCGCCTGCTGCCGCGCGGCCGGGCTGGCCGAGCCGGAAGGATTTACCGTCTGAGGGAAGCCGGGGGTCCTCGGACCCCCGGACCCCCGAGGATATTTGGACATGAAAGAAGCGGGGGGTGGACCCCGGCTGACAGTGGAGAGCCTGATGAAGAAATATACGCTGACGGTCACCTGCCCCTCGACCCGGGGGATCGTTGCCGCCGTGGCCGGGTTTCTGGCCGGGAAGGGCTGCAATATCACCGACAGCTCGCAATTCGACGATATCGAGACCGGGCGTTTCTTCATGCGGGTGAGCTTCCTGTCCGAGGAGGATGTCGGGCTGGAGGAGTTGCGTCGCGACATGGCGGCCGAGGTCGCGCATTTTGCCATGGATTACGTTTTCCATGACGAGGCCGAGAAGATGAAGGTCGTGATCATGGTCAGCCGTTTCGGCCATTGCCTGAACGATCTTCTGTATCGCAGCCGGATCGGGGCGCTGCCCATCGATATCGTGGCGGTGATCAGCAATCACATGGATTACCAGAAGGTGGTGGTCAATCAGGACATTCCCTTTCACTTCATCCGCGTGACCAAGGAAAACAAGCCGCAGGCCGAGGCGCAGCTGATGCAGGTGGTCGAGGATTCGGGGGCCGAGCTGGTGGTGCTGGCGCGCTATATGCAGGTTCTGTCGGATGAGCTCTGCCGCAAGATGTCGGGGCGGATCATCAATATCCACCACTCGTTCCTGCCGAGCTTCAAGGGGGCGAATCCCTATAAGCAGGCATTCGAGCGGGGTGTGAAGCTGATCGGCGCGACCAGCCATTACGTCACCGCCGATCTGGACGAGGGGCCGATCATCGAGCAGGACACGGTTCGCGTCACCCATGCGCAATCGGCCGAGGATTACGTCAGTCTGGGCCGCGATGTGGAAAGCCAGGTTCTGGCCCGCGCCATCCACGCCCATATCCATCGCCGGGTGTTCCTGAACGGGAACAAGACCGTGGTGTTCCCGGCCTCGCCCGGGTCTTATGCCAGCGAGCGCATGGGCTGAGAAAGGCCTGACCAGATGTGAAAATGCCCCGGATTTTCCGGGGCATTCTTTGTCAGGTCGGGTCGGGTTGGGCCAGATTGGGTTGGGTCGTGTCGCCACCCATGCGGTGCAGGACCTTGCTGACCCGAGGGCTGCTGGGGGCCGAGATCTCGACCGCGCGGCCGGCGCGGGTTTCGCGCTTGACCCAGTCGCTGAGGGTTTCCGCGCTGGTATGGTCGATATAGCGCAGCCGCTGGGCGTTCAGACGGACCTTGCGGCCGGCGGGCAGCGATTCGAGCGTGCTGAGCAGCTTGGGCACGCGGGTGCAGGTCGCGGCGCCATGCAGGTTGACGTCGATCGCATCGTCCTTGCCCTCGCGCGAGGTGGCGCCGAAGCGGCGGCGCAGGACCGGCGCGATCTCGATCAGGGACAGGGCCAGGCCGACGCCCACGCCGATCAGGAGGTCCTCGACCAGGATCACCACGACGGTGGCGGCCCAGATACCGGCCGGAAAGACGCCGTGATGGCTGAACAGTTCGCGGACGTGATGCAGGTTGATCAGGCGCCAGCCGGTGACCAGCAGCACGGCGGCCAGCGCCGTTAGCGGCACGAGGCCCAGCACCTGCGGCGCCAGTGCCACCAGCGCAAGGATCCAGACCCCGTGCAGGATGGTCGAGGCCCGGGTGCGGGCGCCGGCCTGCACATTGGCCGAGGAGCGCACGATCACGCCGGTGATCGGCAGCCCGCCCAGAAGCCCGCACAGGCTGTTGCCGACGCCTTGGGCCCAAAGTTCCTTGTTCATCTTTGTTTGTGGGCCGTCATGCAGTTTGTCCACGGCGGCGGCCGAAAGTAGGGTCTCGGCGCTGGCGATGACTGCGATGATCACCGCGGCGATCAGCGCATCGGGATGCAGGAGGCCGGCAAAGCTGTCGACTGATGGCAGCGAGATATTGCCCAGGATCGAGGCCGGCAGTTCGACCCGCGGGATCGGCAGGCCGGCGACCAGCGTGATCAGCGTGCCGGTGGCGACGCCGATCAGCGCGCCGGGCAGCAGCCGCAGCTGGCGCGGGCGGAACCGTTCCCAGCCCAGCATCGCCAGCAGCGAGGCCAGACCCACGATCAGCGTCAGCGCCTGCGGGGTCAGATGGTCGTCCAGCACCCGGCCAAGGCTGGTGGTGATGGCGGTGGCGTTCTGGACCGCGCCGGCCGAGGGGGTACTGCCCATCAGCACATGGATCTGCGCCAGCACGATCAGGACGCCGATCCCGGTCAGCATGCCATGCACCACGGCGGGCGAGATCAGCCGGAACCAGCTGCCCATACGCAGGCAGCCGGCGACGATCTGCATCAGCCCGGCCAGCAGCAGAACCGGACCCAGTGCGGCCACGCCATGTTCCTGGACAAAGCCAAAGACGATGACCGCAAGGCCCGCCGCCGGGCCGGTCACCTGCATGGGCGAGCCCGAGAGTGCGCCGACGATGATGCCGCCGATGATGCCCGAGATCAGGCCCATCCCGGCCGGCACACCCGAGGCCAGCGCGATGCCAAGGCACAGCGGCATGGCGACAAGGAACACGACCAGCGACGCCGCAAGGTCGTTCGAGAAATCGCGGGGAAGAATGCTGCGCATCGTCTTACTCCGCCGCCATGGCGCTGGTCAGTGCAACAGGCATACACGCTCTGCTGCGGCCAGTGACGGCGACGGGCAGGGGGGCATCGGCCTCGGGCTCGACGAATCGCTCCTTGGCGCCATCATATACCAGCACCCCGCCGGTCTTGATGTCGAAAAACCAGCCATGCAGGTTGATTTCCCCGGCGGCAAGCCCGGCGGCAACACTGGGATGGGTGCGCAGATGATCGAGTTGCACCAGCACGTTTTCCAGCGTGACAGCGCAGATCATGTCGTCCTGATCCAGCTCATTCGCATAAAGCTGGGTGGCGACCGAGCGGGCGGCGTGGCTGTGGCGCAACCATGCCTGAACGTTGGGCATTTCCTCGATCAGATGCGGGCAGCAAAGCCCCTTCATCGCGCCGCATTCGGAATGGCCGCAAACGATGATGTCGTGCACCTTCAGCGCCATCACCGCATATTCGATGGCCGAGGACACGCCGCCATTCATGTTGGAAAACGGTGGCACGATATTGCCGGCATTGCGGCAGACGAACAACTCGCCCGGGCCGGACTGGGTGATTGTCTCGGGCATCACGCGGCTGTCGGCGCAAGAGATCATCAGCGCCTGTGGCTGCTGGCCGTCCTGCGCCAGCCGGCGATACAGCGCCGCCTGCCGGGGAAAGACATTGCCGCGAAAGCTGGCGATTCGTTGATGAAGATCGGGCATAACGTCATCCTTGATCTGAATTGGTTAAAATCGGGTTGGCTACGGTGCGGCGAAAATGCGCTGCGTTGCGAAGTGGCCAGATTGGATGGAAGGACCTGACGGCGACCTGATCGGAAAAGTCAGCGGGGTGTCAGGCAGCGCGATTTTGGCCGGATCTTGCGCCAAACATCGCCTGTTTCGTGCATTATTCGGCGGATACACGCTTGACGGGTATTTGCCGGATCTGGCCCGCGCCCGAAAAAAAACGGTCGCGCAAAAAGAAAAGGCCCCGCAAGCGGGGCCTTTTCCGAGGGATTTCGGGGCTGGATCAGAAGTCCATCTTGACGCCCAGCGTCACCGTGCGGCCCGGCGCGTAAAGCGGGTCGATCTGACGCGAGCCGCGCACGCGCTGCACATAGCTGGAGCGCTCGTAATATTCGCGGTCAAAGACGTTATCGATGTTCAGGTGAACGGCGATGTTTTCATAGTTCTCGGGGCGCCATTCGCCGTAGAGGTTCAGCACCGTGTACGAGCTGTGCTCGGAAAAGCCCGCGGCCTCCATCAGCTCGTTCGAGAGCTTGTCAGCCCATTCGACCGTACCGCCGACTTTCAGGTTGTATTGCGGGATTTCCTGATCGACGAAGATCGAGGCCATGTTGCCGATCGGCATGACGGTGCCGCCGCCCGGCAGGACTTCGTCGCCGTTCTGGGTGACCTTGGCCTTGGTGAAGCTGGCACCGACGCGGCCCGTGCCCCAGCTGTAGTTGCCTTGCAGGGTAAAGCCCTTGCTGCGGTATTCGTCGGCATTGGTCAGATAGCCGGCCTCGGTGTCATATTCGCCCAGGCCGTCCAGACGGGTGTCAAAGAAGGTCAGGTTGCCGGTCCAGTTGCCCTGGTTGGCGTTCAGGCCCAGCTTGACGTTGGTGGCCTTGGCCGCCTCGAAGTCGGGATCGGTGGCAAAGGCGTCGTTGCGGGCGTGCAGAAGGCCGTATTCGCCCAGATCATAGCCCAGCCAGGTGCGCGAGGCGCCGGCAAAGACTTCGTAGCCGTCAGCGAATTCATATGAGACGGTCGCGTTCACGCTGGCGCCGGAATCGCTGTATTCCTCGTTGTTCCAGTCGGTGTAGCGGTGGTGGTCCAGACGCATGCCGGTGGACAGGTCGATGCCGTTTTCAAACTCGAAACGGCCCTGCACGAAGGCGCCGATCTGGGTGGTGTCGATGTTGAATTCGCGCGTGCGGGTGGCGGAATGGTCGCCATAGTTGTTCACGCGGTAATCGTCATGGCGCCAGTCCACACCGGCGGTGATGCTGCCCTGACCCAGCGTGAAGGTGTTCTTCATCACGCCGCCGACGCTGTTGGCTTCCAGATCCATGTCGCCATTGGGGAAGTCCGAGCCGTTGACCGGATCGATCAGGTCGCCGGTGATATAGTTCGGCCGCCAGTATTCATCGCGGCTGACATAGATCATCGCCTCGGGGTCCCAGCTGTCGGTGGGGGCGGTGGTGGTGTATTTCAGGCTCAGCGTGTTGCGCGTCACCTTCAGCGGATAAACCTCGCGGTCGATGCCCGGACCATAGAGATCCATGTTCATCTTGATGACGCGGTCGGCATCGTCCTTGTTGTATTCATAGGCCAGCTCGACGCGGTGGGTGTCGAATTCGTAACCCAGCTTGAGCAGCGCGCCGCGCGTCGCCGGATCGGTACCGTCCATTTCCAGACCACCGCCCGATTCGTAATTGTCGCCATCGGCGCCGTGGATCATGGCGAACCAGTCAAAGCCCTCATAGACGCCATAGCCGGCAAGGCTGCCCGAGAAGCCGCGGCCATTGTCGCCATAGGACAGCGCCACGCGGCCACCCTGATTGCGGCCATCGGTCAGCAGGTCCTTGGCACCCACGGTTTCATAGCGCAGCGCCCCGGCTGCGGCGCCAAAACCCGCATCGGCGGCGGCCGCGCCGGCCTCAAGCTCGACCGATTTCAGGAAGGCCGGGTCGATCACGTTCGAGCCGGTATGGTGCCAGCTGGTCACGCCCTGCGGCACGCCGTCCACGGTGACGGCAAGGTTCGACTGCTCCATGCCAAAGACGTGGATGCGTTTCGAGGGACCGGCGCCGCCCGAAACCGTCACCGCCGAATCGCGCTGGAACAGTTCCGAGACATCGGCGGGCTGCATCGCCTCGATATCTTCCTCGGACACGACAACGCCGCCGGTGGCCTCGACGTTTTCCTGACCGTCGGCGACCAGGGTGATCGGGTTGAGGACGACGGTGTCCGAACTGGTATCCGGCGTCGGGTTGCTGTCCTGCGCGTAAAGCGCGGTTGCCAGGGCAAGCGTCGATACGCTGGCAAGCGAAAGGATGCGGCACGGTCTCATTGTCAAAGCCTTGATTTGGTTCGGGTCCGGGGCCAGCTATCCAGTTTTCCAAGAATAGACAATAAAAATAGTCGGAATTTGTCGGAGAATCATGATTAAAATAGTCGGAAATGTTGCAAAGATGCTGCACCCCGCCATGCGACGCGTTTCGAGGCGGCGCGACAGCGGCAGGACCGGGCGCGGGCAGACCGGCCGGCGGCCCGCTTCGGACTGGCGAGCGCGGGGGAATGGCGTTACAGCAGGCCAAAGCCGCAGACGCAGAAGGCAGGGATGAGCATTCACCTTTATCAGAACGATCTGCCCGACGATCTGGACCTGGGTCCGGTCGTGGCCATCGACACCGAGACCATGGGTCTGGACCCGCGCCGCGACCGGCTGTGTCTAGTGCAGCTCTCCTCGGGCGACGGCTCGGCGCATCTGGTGCAGATCGCCAGGGGCCAGCGCAAGGCGCCGAACCTGACGCGCCTGCTGGCCGATCCCAAGGTGTTGAAACTGTTCCATTTCGGCCGGTTCGACATTGCCATCCTCGAGGCGGCGTTCGGCGTCGTCACCAAGCCGGTTTGGTGCACCAAGATCGCCTCGAAGATGGTACGCACCTTTACCGACCGCCACGGGCTGAAATACCTGCTGAGCGAACTGGTCGGCGTCGATATTTCCAAGCAGCAGCAGACCAGCGACTGGGGCGCCACCGACCTGACCGACGCGCAGCTGGAATATGCGGCATCCGACGTGCTTTACCTGCACCAGCTCAAGGCCGCGCTGGAAAAGCGGCTGGAACGCGAGGGGCGCCTGGGCCTTGCGCAGGCCTGTTTCGATTTCCTTCCCGCCCGGTCGCATCTGGACCTGTTGGGCTGGGGGGATGAAAACGACATCTTCCGGCATTAGATAGCGGCCATGAGTGCATATCTTGATACCGCCCGCCGTGTGATCCAGACCGAGGCCGATGGGCTTCGCCGTCTCGAGGCCAGCCTTGCCGACGGGCTGGGCGACGCGTTCGAGCGCGCCGTCACCACCATCCTGTCAGCGCAGGGGCGGGTGATCGTCTCGGGCATGGGGAAATCGGGTCATGTCGGGCGCAAGATCGCGGCGACCCTGGCCTCGACCGGGACGCCGGCGCAATTCGTCCATCCCGCCGAGGCAAGCCATGGCGATCTGGGTATGGTCACGCAAGCCGATGTGGTGCTGATGCTGTCCAACTCGGGCGAGACGCCCGAGCTCGCGGACATGATCGCCCATACCCGCCGGTTCCAGATCCCGCTGATCGGCGTGGCCAGCCGGCCGCAATCGACCCTGCTGCGGCAGGCCGAGGTGGCGCTGGTCCTGCCCGATGCGCCCGAGGCCTGCGGCGAGGGGATCGTGCCCACCACCTCGACCACCATGACCATCGCGCTTGGCGATGCGCTGGCCATCGCGCTGATGGAGCATCGCCAGTTCACGCCCGAACATTTCCGCACCTTCCATCCCGGCGGCAAGCTGGGGGCCAAGCTGTCGCGGGTTGCGGACCTGATGCACAAGGACATTCCGCTGGTCCCCGAAACCGCCCCCATGGCCGAGGCGCTGCTGGTCATCAGCCAGAAAAGCTTTGGCGTGACCGGTGTGACCGATGCAGATGGCCGGCTGACCGGCATCATCACCGATGGCGACTTGCGGCGACACATGCAGGGTCTGCTGGACCATGTCGCGGCCGAGGTGATGACCCGCAATCCGCGCAGCATCGGCCCCGACGCGCTGGCCGAGACCGCGCTGGCCGAAATGCAGTCGCGCCGCATCACCAGCCTGTTCGTGGTCTCGGATCAGGGCCGGCCACTGGGCCTGATCCATATCCATGACTTCCTGCGCAGCGGTCTGGTCTGAATGATGACCCGCTCGCGCATCGTGGCCCTGCTGCGCGTGATCCTGCCGCTGACGGCGCTGGCCTTGCTGTCGGTGCTGTTTCTTCTGGGCCGCAAGCCCGAGCCGGACGGGACCATTCCCTATGCCGATGTCGACCCGCGCGAGGTGGCGGAACGGCAGATGGCGACATCGCCGGCCTATGCGGGCGTCACCGCGGATGGCGCCCAGGTCAATATCACCGGCGCGCAGGCCATGCCGGGCGGTTCCGAGGGGCAGGGCAGCGCCAGCTCGGTGCGCATGACCATGCGCGCCAAGGACGGGCGGGCCTCGGATGTCAGCGCCGGCCGCGCGGCCATCGATGGCGACCTGATGGTGCTGCAGGAAGGCGTGCGCATGACCACCGCCGATGGCTGGGTGGTGACGGCGCCGGAATTCCACGCCTCGCGCCTGGCCGGCACGGTGAATGCAGATGCCGAGGTGAATGTCCGCGCCCCTTTCGGCAACCTGACCGCCGGGCAGATGGAACTGCGTCCGCTGGGCGATGGAACCGGCGATCATGTTCTTGATTTGAGCGGCGGAGTCCGGTTGATATACCAGCCATGACCCGGCGCCGGCTTGCCTGCCGCGCAGGGTGCGTGATGCGCCAGAAAGGAAAGTTCCGATGTCCCGGTTGCCAGCGTTGCCGCTGATCGTTCTGTCGCTTGCTTTGACGGCTGCGCCGGCCCTTGCGCAAAGCACCGGCTTTGGCCGGGCACAGGACACAAAACTGCCGGTCGAAGTCACCGCCGAACAGCTTTCCGTCGATCAAAAGACCGGCAAGGCCACGTTTTCGGGCAAGGTGCTGATCGGTCAGGGCCAGATGCGGCTTTCGGCCGACCGCGTGACCGTGACCTATGCCCAGGGCGACCAGAGCCGCATCAGCGCGCTCCATGCCGAGGGCAATGTCACCATGGTCAGCGGCGAGGATGCCGCCGAGGCGCGCGTCGCCGATTATGACGTCGAATCGGGCAATGTCGTGCTGACCGGCGATGTCTTGCTGACCCAGACCGGGAATGTGCTGGCCGGGGAAAAGGTCACGGTGAATCTTGAGACCGGCACCGCCAATGCCTCGGGCCGGGTGCGCAGCGTGTTGCAGCCGGGGGGCAATTGATGAGCGCTGAGCCGGGCAAGGGTCTGCAAGTCAGCGGGCTACGCAAATCCTATCGCAACCGTCCGGTGATCCGCGATGTCGGCCTGACGCTGGACCGGGGCGAGGTGGTGGCGCTTCTGGGCCCGAACGGCTCGGGCAAGACCACCTGCTTTTATTGCGTGGCCGGTCTGGTCGCGCCCGATTCGGGTCAGGTGATGATCGACGGAGAGGACGCGACCACCCTGCCGATGTATCGCCGCGCCCAGATGGGCATCGGCTATCTGCCGCAAGAAATGTCGATCTTCCGCACATTGACGGTCGAACAGAACATCGAGGCGGTGCTGGAACTGGTCTGCCGCGACGCCCATCACCGCCGCGACCGGCTTGAGGAATTGCTGGGCGATTTCTCGATCGGACATCTGCGCGGGGCCTCGGCCATGGCGCTGTCGGGGGGCGAACGCCGCCGGGTCGAGATCGCGCGCTGCCTGGCCTCGAACCCCTCGTATCTGCTGCTGGACGAGCCCTTTGCCGGCGTCGATCCCATCGCCGTGGGCGAGATCCGCAGCCTGGTCCATGACCTGAAAAGCCGCGGCATCGGCGTCTTGATCACCGATCACAACGTCCGCGAAACGCTGGAAATCGTGGACCGCGCCTATATCCTGCATGACGGCCATGTGCTGAAATCCGGCACCACCGAGGAAATTGTCGCCGATCCGCAGGTTCGCCGGGTCTATCTGGGCGAATCCTTTCGCATGGGTTGAACCCGCCTGGAAAGCTCGCGTTCACCGTGCTTGCGCGCGCCCGTTGACAGAAGCGATCGGCTGTCACCAAATGAGGGTATGGCCGGGCAAGAACGCCCCGCTGGAAAAAGCCCGCGGCACGGCGGTCCTGCCGTCCGATGCCCCGGGCAAAGGAAAGGACGGAGCAACATGCGCTACCAGATCAGCGGTAAACAGATCGATGTCGGCGAGGCCCTTACGACTCACGTCAAGACCGAGCTGGGCGAGACCATCGACAAGTATTCGCAGCGTCCCACCGACGCGACGGTCATCTTTTCCCGCAACGCGCATGAATTCATCTGCGATGCCGTCGTGCATCTGTCCACCGGCCTGAATGTGCAGGCCAAGGGCGCCTCGACCGAGGTCTATGCCGCATTCGAGCAGTGCAAGGAGCGTATGGACAAGCAGCTGCGCCGCTACAAGCGCCGGTTGAAAGATCATCACAAGGACCGCGCCGAGCCGGTTGCCTTCGAACAGGCGGGCATGTATGTGCTGGCCGCTGACGAGGATGAATGGGAAGCGCAGGAGGACGGCCTGCAGCCCATGATCATCGCCGAGATGGAAACCCGCGTTCCTACCCTGTCCGTGGGCGATGCGGTGATGCAGATGGAGCTGGCCGGCACGCCGCTGCTGGTCTTCCGTAACGAGAAGCACGGGGGCGTGAATGTGGTCCACCGCCGCGACGACGGCAACGTGGGCTGGATCGATCCCCGCAACATGGGCTAGACTGACCAGAAGGCAGTCCAGTAGAACCAAGGTCCCGGCTGCGAAATCCGCAACCGGGACGAGGATGATTTCAGGCGATATGCAGATCAGCGACATTCTCTCTCCGGCCGCCGTGCGGACGATGAGCCAGATCACCAGCAAGAAACGACTGTTTCAGGAGATCGCCGAGCAGGCGCGCGCCATCTATGGCGTCGATGCCGCGCAGACGCTGGATGCCTTGCAAGAGCGTGAGACGCTGGGCCCGACCGGCGTCGGACATGGCGTGGCGCTGCCGCATGCGCGGCTGCACGGGCTGGACCGAGTGGTGGGGCTGTTCCTGCGGCTGGAAAAGCCCCTGGATTTCGACGCCGTGGACCGCCAGCCGGTGGACCTGATCTTTGGGCTGCTGGCGCCCAAGAATTCGGGCGTCGATCACCTCAAGGCGCTGGCGCTGGTCTCGCGCACGCTGCGCGATCAGGATCTGCGCGCCAAACTGCGCGCCAATGAGGATCCGGTGGCGCTGCATGCGATGCTGGCCGCCGCGCCGGGCATCAAGGCCGCTTAACGGGTTTCGGCCTGAGGGTTTTGAATCGGACCGATTCGGCCCTATATTGGTCCCTCACCCACCAAAGGAGGGCCAAGGATGAGCAAACACATCAGCGACCAGCCCCGCAGCCAGGCCCATCTGCGTCTGCGCGAATTCACCCGGCAGGAACGCGAATCCGGCACGCATCCGGCCATCGAGGCGCTGCGCAGCCGTCCGCAAAACCGCGACGGCGACAACCGCAAGACCGCAGAATATCTGCGGATCGATCGCGGCCAGCGGGCCTGACACCCGACCTGTGGCTTCGGCTATTCAGCTTATGTTCGGTTCGGGACGCTGAATCAGATCCCACAGGTTGCCGTAAATATCCTTGAAAACCGCGACAGTGCCGTAATCGGCACTGACGGGTTCGCGTATGATCCTGACGTCATGACTGCGCAGCCGCGTCAGGTCAGCATCAAGATCATCCGTTTCCAGAAACAGAAAAACGCGGCCTCCGGTCTGGTTACCGATGGCCGCGCGCTGAATGTCATTCGATGCCCGGGCCAGCAGGATCGAGGCGCCGCCGCCCGAAGGCTGAACCAGAACCCAGCGTTTGTCCTGTTCCGGCTGATGGATATCCTCCAGCAGCCGGAAGCCCATAATATCGACGTAAAAGCGGATCGCCTCGTTGTAATCGCGCACGACCAGCGCGATATGGGCAAGGCGATGGCTCACTAGGCGCGGACCAGCTGCTCGTAATCCTCGGCCACCTTGCGGGTCACCGGACCGACCTGGAAATGCCAGTCACCGATCTGCCCGACCGGGGTAACCTCGGCGGCGGTGCCGGTCAGCCAGCATTCCTGGAAATCGTCCAGCTCTTCGGGCTTGATGCGGCGTTCGTGTACGGCGACGCCATTGTCCTTCAGCATCTGGATGACGGTCTGGCGGGTGATGCCGTTCAGGAAACGGTCGGCCAGCGGCGTATGCACCTCGCCATCCTTGACGAAGAAGATGTTGGCGCCCGTGGCCTCGGCGACGTAGCCCTCCCAGTCCATGAACAGCGCGTCCGAACAGCCCTTGGCCTCGGCGGCGTGCTTGGACATGGTGCAGATCATGTAAAGACCGGCGGCCTTGGCGGCGGTGGGGATGGTTTCCGGGCTGGGGCGCTTCCACTTGGCGATGTCCAGTTTCGCGCCCTGCCATTTGGCGTCGCCGTAATAGCTGCCCCATTCCCAGGCGGCGACCGCCATGCGCACCGGGTTCCGGCGCGCCGAGACGCCCATGTCGTCGCCCGAGCCGCGCCACATCACCGCGCGGACATAGGCGTCCTTGAAGCCATTGGCGTTCAGCACCTCTTCCTTGGCGCGGTCGATTTCCTCGGCGGTATAGGGCGAGGTCATGTCCAGCAGCCGCGCCGATTCGATCAGACGCAGCGAATGTTCATGGCCCTTGAAGATCTTGCCGCTATAGCAGCGCTCGCCCTCGAAGACCGAACTTGCGTAATGCAGGGCGTGGGTCAGGATGTGAACATTCGCCTCGCGCCAGTCCACAAGCTTGCCATCCATCCAGATCTTGCCGTCACGATCGTCATATGCGCCTGCCATCTTTCCCTCCGGCCGGTAGTGTTTCGGAATGTTGCGCTGTCTGGCCATGTCTGGCAAAGAAAGTTGCGCAACTTGGGGTCACGGCTATCCATTCATGGTTGGAAAGTCAACAAGCCTGACGTAATAATAGCCATGCAACAAGGGGATGGCATGCAACAAAAGGTAGGCGTTGTCGCGGCAGGGGGCGAGAACCTGCTGTTTTTGACCGATGATCAGCTTCGCCGCGGGATCGAGGCGATGTTTTTTGCCTATCGCGCTTTCACGGCCGATCCGGACCTGATTCTGGCCGATATGGACTATGGCCGCGCCCATCACCGGGCGATCCATTTCGTCCATCGCGAGCCGGGACTGACGGTGACGGCGCTTCTGGATGTGCTGGGGGTGACCAAGCAGTCGCTGAACCGGGTGCTGCGCACGCTGATCGAGGACGGGCTGATCGAAAGCCGCATCGGCCGCCGCGACCGGCGCGAGCGTCAGCTTTACCTGACCGACAAGGGCGCGGCGCTGGAGCGCCGGCTGTCAGAGACCCAGCGCGCCCGCATGCGCGCCGCCTATCGTGCCGCCGGGCCGCAGGCGGTGGCGGGGTTCCGCCAGGTGCTTGAGGCGATGATGGATCGCGACACATTGCGCCAGTACCGCGCGCTGAAGGACCTGACCGAAACGCCATGACCCAGCCCGACCCGCAACCCGCGGCCCATATTCTGGTCGTCGACGATGACGAGCGCATCCGGACGCTCTTGCGCCGGTTCCTGATGCGCAACGGTTTTCTGGTCACCGCCGCGCGTGACGCCGCCCATGCCCGGCGGCTGCTGGGGGGGCTGGATTTCGACCTGATCGTTCTGGACGTGATGATGCCGGGTGAGGACGGTTTTTCCCTGACCCGCGATCTGCGCAAGCGCATGGTGACACCGATCCTGCTCTTGACCGCCAAGGGCGAAACCGGCGACCGGATCGAGGGTCTGGAAAGCGGCGCCGATGACTACCTGCCCAAACCCTTCGAGCCGCGCGAGCTGCTTTTGCGCATCGCCGCGATCCTGCGCCGCGTCCCGGCAGCCGAGGCCAGGGGGCCGAAATTCCTGTCGCTGGGCCATCTGCGTTATGACGCCGACAAAGGTGAGCTGTGGCAGGGCGAGATTCCCCTGCGCCTGACCGGGACCGAACAGGCTCTGCTCAAGCGTCTGGCCGACACGCCGCGCCAGCCGGTCAGCCGCATCGAGTTGATCGAGGATCTGGGCCGCAACCCCGGCGACGAGATCGGCGAGAACTCGGAACGCGCCATCGACGTGCAGATCACCCGGCTGCGCCGCAAGATCGAGCGCGATCCGAAAGAGCCGCGCTATCTGCAGACCGTGCGTGGCACCGGCTATATGCTCGTCCCCGACTGATCCGCGAAATCTGCCGCATTCCACCCAGCCGCCCGCTTGGCGAATGGATATTTGAATGAAGAAGAAGGCCCCTGTTCTTTCTTCTTCACTCAAATATCCATGGCGGCGCTGCCGCAATCCCAAGGCATGAGAAAGGGGCCCGAAGGCCCCCTCATGTCATCTCAGGTCAATGCGCCGTGGCAATGCTTGAACTTCTTGCCCGAGCCGCAGGGGCAGGGGTCGTTGCGCGAGGGATTGCCCCAGGTGGTGGGGTCGGTCTCGTCAAAGCCCGCGACGCGGCCCGAGACCTCGCCGCCCTCGGCCTCTTCGTGTTCGGGATGCATCTGCGCCTCGGTCGCGGCCTGCTGCTGCTGGTATTCGCGCAGCATCTGTTCGCGCTCGGCATCGGTCAGCGGACGGATGCGCCCCAGTTGCTGGGTCACGTCGAAACGCAGCCCGTCCAGCATGGTCTCGAAGAGCTGGAAGGCTTCGGTCTTGTATTCCGACAGCGGGTCGCGCTGCGCATAGCCGCGAAAGCCCACGACCGAACGCAGATGCTCGAGCGTCACCAGATGTTCGCGCCATTTGCTGTCGATCTGCTGCAGCAGGACCTGCTTTTCGATCTGGCGCATGTTCTCGGGACCGAACTGCTCGGTCTTTTGCGCCATATAGGCCTCGGTCGCCTGCTGGATGCGCTCGCGCACCACGTCCTGATCGACGCCGTCCTCGGCCGCCCATTCGGCGATGGGCAGGTCCATGTTCAGCCGCTCGATCACCGCGTCATGCAGGCCCTTGGTGTTCCACTGCTCGGCATAGGCGCGGGGCGGCATATGAGTGTCGACCAGATCGTCGATGACCTGCTCGCGCATATCGGCGGCGATTTCCTCGACCTCTTCGGTATGCATGATTTCCAGACGCTGGCTGAAGATCGCCTTGCGCTGGTCGTTCATCACATCGTCGAATTTCAGCAATTGCTTGCGGATGTCGAAGTTGCGCCCCTCGACCTTGGCCTGGGCACGTTCCAAGGACTTGTTGACCCAGGGGTGAACGATGGCCTCGCCATCCTTCATGCCCAGCGTCGACAGCACCTTGTCCAGACGCTCCGATCCGAAGATGCGCATCAGGTCGTCTTCCAGCGACAGGAAGAAGAGCGAGCGCCCGGGGTCGCCCTGACGGCCCGAGCGGCCGCGCAGCTGGTTGTCGATGCGCCGCGATTCGTGGCGTTCGGTGGCCAGAACGAACAGACCGCCCGCATCCAGAACCGCCTGCTTTTCGTCGGTATGGCTGGCCTCGATCCGGGCGCGCAGCTCGTCGGGATGGGCGTCGGGATCGGCGGCAAGTGCCTCCATCACCTTCATCTCGACATTGCCGCCCAGCTGGATGTCGGTGCCGCGACCGGCCATGTTGGTGGCGATGGTCACCGCGCCCAGCTTGCCGGCATCGGCCACGATCTGGGCCTCGGCCTCGTGCTGTCGGGCGTTCAGGACGTTATGGGGTATGCCGGCCTGGGTCAGCATCTGCGACAGCATCTCGGATTTCTCGATCGAGGTGGTGCCGACCAGCATCGGCTGGCCCTTGGCATTGGCCTCGCGGATCGCCTCGACCACGGCGGTGTATTTCTCGGCCGCGGTGCGATAGACGCGGTCATGCTCGTCGATGCGCTGGACGGGACGGTTCGTCGGCACCTCGACCACGCCGAGCTTGTAGATCTCGGCGAATTCGTCGGCCTCGGTGGCGGCGGTGCCGGTCATGCCCGACAGCTTGCCGTAAAGGCGGAAATAATTCTGGAAGGTAACCGAGGCCAGCGTCACGTTCTCGGGCTGGATATCGACGCCCTCTTTCGCCTCGATGGCCTGATGCAACCCGTCGGAGAGGCGGCGGCCCTTCATCATCCGGCCGGTGAATTCGTCGATCAGCACCACCTCGCCGTCGCGCACGATATATTGCTGATCGCGGTTGAACAGCTTGTGGGCGCGCATCGCCTGATTGGCGTGATGGACGATGGTGGTGGATTCGGGGTCGTAAAGCGTCTGGCCCTCGGGCAGGACGCCCGCCGCCTGCAGGCGCTTTTCAAGATATTCGTTGCCTTCCTCGGTAAAGGTGGCGTTGCGGGCCTTTTCGTCCAGCTTGTAATGCGCGGGCGTCAGTTCGGGCATGAAGCCGTCCAGCGTGCGGTAAAGCTCGCTGCGGTCCTGGCTTGGCCCCGAGATGATCAGCGGCGTGCGCGCCTCGTCGATCAGGATGCTGTCCACCTCGTCGACGATGGCGAAGAAATGACCGCGCTGGGTCATCTGCTCGATCGAGCCCTTCATGTTGTCGCGCAGATAGTCGAAGCCCAGCTCGTTGTTTGTCGCATAGGTCACGTCGGCCTGATAGGCGGCGCGCTTTTCCGCGTCCTCCTGGAACGGATAGACGACGCCCGTGGTCATGCCCAGTTGCGCAAAGACCTTGCCCATCCAATGCGCGTCGCGCTTGGCCAGATAGTCGTTCACGGTGACGATATGGACGCCCTTGCCGGCCAGCGCATTCAGATAGGCCGGGAAGGTCGCGACCAGCGTCTTGCCCTCGCCGGTCTTCATCTCGGCGATATTGCCCTGATGCAGGAAGATGCCGCCCATCAGCTGCGTGTCAAAGGCGCGCAGGCCAAGGGCGCGGCGGGCACCTTCGCGGCAGTTGGCGAAGGCTTCGGGCAGAAGCGTGTCCAGATCCTCGCCCGACTGGGCGCGGCCCTGCAATTCGCGGGTCTTGCCGATCAGATCCGCGTCGGACAGGGCGCGGAATTTCTCCTCCAGCGCATTGACCTGGGCCACCAGCGGGCGGACCGATTTTACCTTGCGGTCGTTGGGAGTTCCAAAGACCTTTCGTGCCAAAGTTCCGATGCCGAGCATATCTGCCTTCAAAATCGCGTATCTGGGGGTGCGCGGGACGTTCCGCCCACTTGCCGCCACCATTCGCCATGCCCTATCAGTTGGGCCGGAAAAACGGCGACGGGCGCGCATTATCGGTTGCGCCGGATGTATGCCCCGCATGCCGTACTGTCAACGCTTGCGGGCGTTCACCTCTGCGTGGACGCACCGTCCCATGAAAGGGAAAACCATGCTGAAACCGCTTCTTGCCGCCTCGGCCCTGTTTGCCGGTCATCTTGTCGCGCTTCCGGCCATGGCGCAGGACGCGGACACGGTCGTGGCCACCGTCAATGGCGAGACGATCACGCTGGGCCAGATGATCGTCATGCGCCAAGGCTTGGGGGCGGATGCGACCCAGAACCTGCCCGACACCGCGCTGTGGGACCTGATGCTGGACCAGATGATCCGCCAGACCGCCGTGGCCCAGGGCGCCGGCAAAGAGCTGAGCCAGCGCGACGCCGCCGCGCTGGAGATCGAGCGCCGTTCGTATCTGGCGGGATCGGTGCTGGAAAAGGTCGCCGCGACCGAACCGAGCGAGGCCGATCTGCGCGCCGCCTATGATCAGGCCTTTGGCAGCGCAACTCCGGTCATTGAATATAATGCCGCGCATATTCTGGTGAAAACCAAGGACGAAGCCGACGCCATCGCCAAGCAACTGGCCGAGGGCGCCGATTTCGGCCAGCTTGCGGCCGAGAAATCCACCGACAATTCCGGCCCGAACAAGGGCGATCTTGGCTGGTTCCAGGCCGAGCAGATGGTCGCCCCCTTTGCCGATGCGGTGAAGGCTTTGGAAAAGGGCAAGGTTTCCGCCCCGGTCGAGACGCAGTTCGGCTGGCATGTCATCAAGCTGATCGACTCGCGCGAGATGACGCCGCCGAATTTCGACGAGATCAAGGCCGAGCTGGCCGTGCAGGTCCGCCGCGACAAGGTCCAGGCCGAGATCGAGAAGCGCGTGGCCGCCTCGAAGGTCGAAAAGACCGAAGGGCTTAGCCCCGATCTGCTGAATAAGACCGAGCTGCTGGGAGAGTAAGCAAGATGGCAAAGTCCGACGACAAGAAAGCCAAGCCTTCCGATGCTGAAAAGCTGAAGGTGCTGAAGAAAAAGCTGAAAAAGCTGAAAGCCACGGTCAAGCAGGCGGCCGCCGGGCTTGAGACCCGCGCCGGATCTGCGGCCGAGTCCGCGGTTGCCGCGATCAGGGCGGCCAAGCCGAACAAGCTGGTCTCGCCGCTGGCGCCGGCGCGCTTTCCCGACCTGCCGGTAATCGAAGGCGCCGAATTCGCCTCGGGCGCGGCGGGGATCAAGTATCAGGGCCGCACCGACGTGATGCTGGTGCGGCTGGCGCCCGGGACCGCGATCGCGGGGGCCTTCACGCGTTCGTCCACGCGGGCGGCCTGCGTGCTGGACTGTCAGGCCAAGCTGGCCGGCAAGCCCGATGCGGCGGCGGGTGCGGCGATCATCGTGAATTCCGGCAATGCCAATGCCTTTACCGGCAAGGGCGGGCAAGAGGCGGTGGACAGCGTCACCGGCGGCGTCGCCAAGGCGCTTGGTCTGCCGCGCGAGCGGGTGTTTTCGTCCTCGACCGGCGTGATCGGAGAGCCGCTGCCCGCGCAGCGGATCACCGCGATCATCGGCGATCTGGCGGCCAAGCTGGACCCGGCCGGTGCGCCGGGCGCGGCGCGGGCGATCATGACCACCGATACCTTTGCCAAGGGTTCTGCCGCCAGTTTTCAGGGCGAAGGCGGCACCATCAATATCGTCGGCATCGCCAAGGGCTCGGGCATGATCGCGCCGGATATGGCGACGATGCTGGTCTATATCTTCACCGACGCGCAGATCGCGCCCGCCATGCTGCAGCGCATGCTGTCGGCGCGGGTCGATGAGACCTTCAACGCCATCACCGTGGACAGCGACACCTCGACCTCGGATGCGCTGATCCTTGCGGCGACGGGCAAGTCCAAGGCCGCGCCGATCACCGATCTGCGCTCGGTCCCGGCGCGGGCCTTTGGCAAGGCGCTGACGCAGGTCATGCGCGATCTGGCCCAGCAGGTGGTCCGTGACGGCGAGGGTGCGACCAAGTTCGTCGAGGTGCAGGTGACGGGTGCAGCCGACACCGCTGACGCGCACAAGGTCGCCATGGCCATCGCCAATTCGCCGCTGGTCAAGACCGCCATCGCCGGCGAGGACGCCAATTGGGGCCGCGTCGTCGCCGCCGTCGGCAAATCCGGCGCCGCCGCCGACCGCGACAAACTGACCATCCGTTTCGGCGACATGGTCCTGGCCGAAAACGGCTGGCGCGCGCCCAGCTACGACGAGGAAAAGGCCAGCGCCTACATGAAACGCGCCGAGCTGGTGATCGGCGTCGATCTGGGGCTGGGCAAGGGCAAGCGCACGGTCTGGACCTGCGATCTGACCCATCGCTATATCGACATCAACGCCGATTACCGCTCATGAAGATCGTGCTTGTCGCGGCCGTCGCCCTGATCGACAAGGACGGCCGTGTCCTTCTGGCGCAGCGCCCCGAGGGGAAATCCCTCGCGGGCCTGTGGGAATTTCCGGGCGGCAAGGTCGAGCCGGGCGAATCGCCCGAAACCGCGCTGATCCGCGAATTGCACGAAGAGCTGGGGATCGAAACCTGGTCCTCGTGCCTCGCGCCCCTGACATTCGCCAGCCACGCCTATGATGATTTCCACCTGCTGATGCCGCTTTTCGCCTGTCGCCGCTGGCAGGGCATCCCGCATCCGCATGAAGGGCAGAAGCTGGCATGGGTGCGGGCGGCGGATCTTGGCGACTATCCGATGCCGCCAGCGGATATCCCGCTGATTCCCGTCCTGCGCGACTGGCTATAGTGTCAACCGCGCAACAGGTCAGGCCGTCTATACATTTAGGCTGATTTTTGAGCAAAGTTAGTTAACTTTTCATATTTTTGCGGCAAATCTGAGATTGTGAAAAGAGGGGAGATCTGGACATGATTCGCACGATTACCATCGGCAGCTGCATTTCGGTCCAAGGCGTGTTCGAGCGTCAGCAGGCCAACGGGAACATCGTTGTCCGCGTGGGCGGCAAGACCTATGAGGGCAAGCCCGTCGCGGTTGCCTGACGAAATCAGGGCTGTCACGGTTTCAACGGGGCCCCTCGGGGGGCCCCGTTTACGTTCGGGGGGATCGGCTGCCTTGCGGCACTGAGGCGGCCTTGATCCTCAGAGAAAGGCGCGCGCGTTCTGCTCAAGCGTGGTGCTGAGGGCAATATATGGGGCAGGGCCAAGGCTGATGCGCGCGACACCAAGCTGGGCCAGTTCCCGAACCTGCGCCGGATCGCCCGACACCATCACATTGACGGGCAGCGTGACCGCGTCGCAGATCTGCCGGATCAGTGCCCTGTCCTTCAGCTCCGGCACAAAGAACCCATCCGCCCCCGCCGCCGCATAGGCCGCCGCGCGCGCAATGGCCTCTTCGACAAGGGACGCGTGATCGACCTCGGGGCCTGCCTTCAGGAACAGGTCCGTCCGGGCATTGATAAAGACCTGACGCTCCAGCTCATCGGCAGTCAGTCGCACCGCGCGCAGCCGCGCCACCTGATCCTCGATGCTGTAAAGGCCGGGGCCGCTCACCACCTGGTCCTCGAAGTTCAGCCCGACGACGCCAAGCGCCAGAAGGCGGCGTATATTCACCGATACCGCCGTCGGTCCAGAGGCATATCCCCCCTCGAAATCCATGGTGACCGGCAGGTCGGTGCGGGCCAGGATGCGCGCAACGACGGCCAGCGCGTCATCCAGCGGCATTTCCTCGCCATCCGCATAGCCTTGGGCGGCGGCAACGGACCAACTGCCGGTCGCGATGGCCTTTGCTCCGGCCCGCGCGACGGCGACCGCGCTGCCGGCATCCCAGATATTGTAGAGGACAAGCGGATCGCCCGGCACATGCAGGCTTTGGAAGGTCTGGGCCTTGGTCTGTAAGGTCATGCGGTCTCTCCTCGGTTACTCGTTCTAAGCTGTCTTTCGATCTCGATCAGCCGCTGCTTGCGCCACAGCCCGCCGTCATAATCCATCAAGGACCCGTCCGTGCCGATGACACGATGGCACGGGATGATCAGCGCGATCTGGTTGGCCCCATTCGCCCGCGCCACCGCGCGCGTGGCCGAGGGGCGGCCGATCCGGCGTGCGATGTCGTCATAGCTGCGGGTCTCGCCGACAGGGATTTCACGCAGCGCCTGCCAGACCTGCCGTGTGAATGCGTCGCCGGTCAGCGCCAGCGGCGTCGTGAACCTGGCCGAGCGGGCGGCGAAATAATCGCCAAGCTCGGAGGCAGCCTGTTCCGAGGGGGGCATCGCGCCGATCCCCAGCCCCTCCCGCGATCCGGCCTGCAACCGCTTCAGCTCGGCGGGCAGGCCCTTGCGATCGACGAATTCCAGCAAATGCAGGTGGCTGCGGCTGCTGATCGCGATCATGTCGCCCAAGGGTGTCGGTATCCACGTCGCCCGCAGCGGCCTGTCCGCGACAAGCGCCGCCGGCGCGCAACCCAGAAGGCGCGCGAAGGCGGCGCGAAAGGCGCTGGCGGAATCGAAACTTGCCTCATACTGGGCGGTGATGACCTTTCCGCCCGAGGCCAGCGTCGCGAAACCTTCGCGGATGCGGCGCTGCCGCGCCATTTCCAGAAATGTCATGCCGAACTGGCGCTTGAAACTGCGCCGGACGGTCGAGGGGTCATAGCCCATCTGTTCGATATGCTGCTCGGACCAGCGCAGATCGGGGCGTTCGTTCAGAGCATTCAGGAATGTGGCAATCGCGGGATCCGCCAGTGCCGCCGCCCGAAGCGGGTGGCAGCGCTTGCAGGCCCGGAATCCCGCCTCGATACATTCGCCGATGGTGGCATAGAAGGCGCAGTTTTCCAGCTTTGGCTTGCGGGCGGGACAGGTCAGCCGACAGAAGATGCCGGTCGATGCCACGCAGACATAGGCTTGCCCGTCATAGCGGGCGTCGCGGGCAAGCAAGGCGGCGTAAAGCGCGGCATGGTCAGGAAGATCGAACAACATAACCGTCTTTTACCCGGATTTGCGCCCGGGCATCGCCGTTTTTCGGGCGTTTACTCCGTAAATTTTGGCCATGGACCCCGCAACGAAAAAGGGCGGACCTTGCGGCCCGCCCCCTGTCCCGATCCTGACGCGGCTTACAGCTGGCGCTGCACTTCCTCGCGTTCAAAGATCTCGATGACGTCGCCCTTGCGGATGTCGTCGTAGTTTTCAAAGGCCATGCCGCATTCCTGACCGGACTGCACTTCCTTGACCTCGTCCTTGAAGCGCTTGAGGGTCTTCAGCGTGCCTTCGTGGATCACCACGTTGTCGCGCAGCAGGCGGACGCCGGCGGAGCGACGGGCCACGCCCTCGGTGACCAGACAGCCGGCGACATTGCCGATGCCCGAGACACGGAAGACTTCCTTGATCTCGGCATAGCCGATGAAGTTTTCGCGCACTTCGGCCGAGAGCAGGCCCGAGGCCGCCGCTTTGATGTCATCCACCAGATCGTAGATGATCGAGTAATAGCGGATCTCGACACCCTTCTGGTTGGCGGCGTTCCGCGCCGGGGCATTGGCCCGGACGTTGAAGCCGATGACCGGCGCGCCCGAGGCCTCGGCCAGACCGATATCCGATTCGGTGATGGCGCCGACGCCGTAATGCAGCACGCGGACGCGCACCTCGTCGTTGCCGATCTTTTCCAGCGCCTGAACGATGGCCTCGGCCGAGCCCTGCACGTCGGCTTTGACCAGAACCGGCAGCTCGACCACGCTTTCGTCGGCTTTCGCCTTGGCCAGCATCTGGTCCAGCGTGATCGCGGCGCCGGCGGCGGCGCGTTTGTCCTTGGCGGCCTGAATGCGGTAATCGGCGATCTCGCGGGCCTGCGCCTCGGTCTCGACGACGTTCAGGACGTCACCGGCCTCGGGCGTGCCGTTCAGACCCAACACCTCGACCGGGACCGAGGGACCGGCCTCTTCGACGCGCTCACCCTGGTCGTTGATCAGCGCCCGGACCTTGCCCCACTGCTCGCCGACGACAAAGATGTCGCCGCGCTTGAGCGTGCCGTTCTGGACCAGAACGGTGGCGACGGGACCACGGCCCACATCCAGCTGGGCCTCGATCACCGCGCCCTGGGCGGGACGGTCGGGATTGGCTTTCAGTTCAAGGATTTCCGCCTGCAGCGCGATGGCTTCCAGAAGCTGATCCAGACCCTGGCCGGTCTTGGCCGAGATCTCGACATCCTGCACCTCGCCCGACATCGCCTCGACGACGACCTCGTGCTGCAACAGATCCGTGCGGACCTTTTGCGGATTGGCCGCCGGCTTGTCGATCTTGTTGATCGCCACGATCATCGGCACCTTGGCGGCCTTGGCGTGGTTGATCGCCTCGATGGTCTGCGGCATGACCGCGTCATCGGCGGCGACGACCAGCACCACGATATCGGTGACCTGCGCCCCACGGGCCCGCATCGACGTGAACGCGGCGTGGCCGGGCGTGTCGAGGAAGGTCAGCAGCGCACCGGATTCGGTCTGCACCTGATAGGCGCCGATATGCTGGGTGATGCCCCCGGCCTCGCCCGCAACGACATTCGCCTTGCGGATCGCGTCCAGAAGCGAGGTCTTGCCGTGGTCGACATGGCCCATGATGGTCACGACCGGCGGACGCGGCTGCAGATCCTCGGGCTTGTCCTCGACCTGGTCGATGACCTGTTCCACATCGGAATCCGAGACGCGGACGGCGCGATGGCCGAATTCGTCGATCACCAGTTCGGCGGTGTCGGCGTCGATGCCCTGATTCGCGGTCACCATCATGCCCATGCGCATCAGCGACTTGATGACGTCGGGGGTGCGCTCGGCCATGCGGTTCGCCAGTTCCGAGACCATGATGGTTTCGGGAAGCTGCACTTCGCGGACCTGCTTTTCGGGACGCTGGGCGCCGCCCATGGCTTTCTGCCGGGCCTTTTCCTGCTTGCGCTTCATCGCGGCAAGGCTGCGCTGGCGTCCGCCTTCGCCGTCAAGTGCCTGCGACAGGGACAGCTTGCCGGTGCGGCGGTTGTCGTCGCGGTTCTTGTTGCGGCTGTCGCGGTCGTCGGTCGAGGGGCCGCGGGTGTCGCGGTCGCGGTCGGTTTTGCGCGGCGCGGCGCTGACGCCCTTGGTCTCGGCGCGCGCGGCGGCGGCCTCGGCGGCGGCACGGTCGGCAGGCGAGGCGGGGCGTGCCTCGGGCGCGGGCTTGGCGCGGACCTCGGCCTTTTTCTTTTCACGCAGCTCGGCCTCGCGGGCGCGGCGCTCGTCTTCCTCGGCCTTCAGGCGCAGGGCTTCCTCGCGTTCGCGTTCCTCGCGCTCCTTCGCCTCGATCTCAAGGCGGCGGCGTTCGCGTTCTTCCTCGCGGGCCTTTTCCTCGGCCTCGCGCGCTGCGGCTTCCTCGACCTCGCGGGCCTTGGCGGCCTTCAGCGCGGCCAGACGCCGCTCCATCTCGGCATCCGAGATGCCGGCGGGGCGCTTGGACGGGTCGCCCGACACAACCGAGGACGAGCCGGCGCGTGCGCCACCCGCCGCTGCACCGGCCTTGCCGGGCACGACGACGCGCTTGCGCTTGGTCTCGACGACCACGTTATGGGTCCGGCCGTGGCTGAAGCTTTGCTTCACCTGGCCCGAACGGCCAGAGCCGCCGCCAAGACCCAGGGGTTTCTTTCCGTCGTTATCGCTCATCCGATCTTCATTCCTTCCCGGCGGATACACCGCCGTCATGCCCGCGCAGACCCGTCAGTCTGCTCGCGTCCCTGATCAATTTGTCGGTCAGGCCCCCCGGCGCAAGCGCGCTGTGTATGACATGATCGCGCCCAAAGGACAAACCCAATTCTGATGCGGTCAGGCAACCGAACCAGCGCCCGCCGGGCGGGGTCCAGAGCTTGCCTTTGCCGCGGTCGGACCCGTCGCTGGCCTGCAAGAGCACCTTTGCCCTGCCGGCCGCCAGCCAGTCCTTGACCTTTTCGAAACCAGCCACCGCCAGTCCCGCCTTGCGGGCCAGGGACAGCGTGTCAGTGACACGCCGCGCCAGCCCGGTCTCAATCATCGCCAGCAGCTCGGGCGGAGCCGAGACCTGCGCCTTTGCACCGCGCGAAAACAGCCCCTTGGCTGCCGCCTTGTCCAGTGCCGCCCGCTCGGCCACGACCCAGAAGCCGCGGCCGGGCAGTTTCTCCGCCAGATCCGGGACGACCTCGGCATCGGGGCCCGCGACAAAGCGGATTAGCCCGGCCTTCGGCTGGGTTTCGCCCGTCACGATGCAGCGCCGTTCGGGCGTCTCGCGGTCCTTTTCCCGGCCCCCGCGTGTCATGGATCTCCCGGGGCGTTACACCCCGGCCTCCTCGTCAGAGGCTTCGTCGGCGTCTTCGGCCGCTTCCAGCTCGGTCGGGTCGACCCAGCCCAGCATCACGCGGGCGGTCATGACCATGGTCTGCGCATCCTCCAGCGAGATGCCGAAGGGTTCCAGAATGCCGTCATCCTTGACGCGCTGGCCATTCGCGGTGGTCCAGCCGCCGGCGATTTCCCAATCGGCCAGCGTCGCGAAATCCTCAAGCGTCTTGACGTCATCCTTGGCCAGGGCTTCGGCCATCTGCGGCGTGATCCCCTCAAACTCGATCAGGCTGTCCTCGGCGCCAAGGGCACGGGCATTTTCCAGCGCGGCCTTGTTGGCGGCCTCGAGATGCTCGCGGGCGCGGGTCTGAAGTTCCTCGGCGGTGCCTTCGTCCACGCCGTCGATGGACAGAAGTTCGTCCACCTCGACATAGGCGACCTCTTCCAGATTGGTAAAGCCTTCGGCGACCAGCAGCTGGGCGAAGAATTCGTCCAGATCCAGCGCGTTCATGAACAGCTGGGTGCGGGCGTTGAATTCGGCCTGACGGCGCTTGGATTCTTCTTCCTCGGTCAGGATGTCGATATCAAGGCCGGTCAGCTGGCTGGCCAGACGCACGTTCTGGCCGCGACGGCCGATGGCCAGCGACAGCTGTTCATCCGGGACCACGACCTCGATCCGGGTCGCGTCCTCGTCAAAGACGACCTTGGCGACCTCGGCCGGTTGCAGGGCGTTCACCAGGAACGTCGCCTGATCCTCGGACCACGGAATGATGTCGATCTTTTCGCCCTGCAATTCGCCCACAACGGCCTGCACGCGGCTGCCGCGCATACCGACGCAGGCACCAACCGGGTCGATCGAGTTGTCATAGGAAATTACGGCGATCTTGGCGCGCGAGCCGGGATCGCGGGCCACGGCCTTGATTTCGATGACGCCGTCATAGATTTCCGGCACTTCCATCTTGAACAGCTCGGCCATGAACTGCGGGTCGGTGCGCGACAGGAAGATCTGCGGGCCGCGGGTCTCGCGGCGGACGTCCTTCACATAGGCGCGGATGCGGTCGTTCGGGCGATAGCTTTCGCGGCCGATCTTTTCGTTGCGGCGCAGGATCGCCTCGCCACGGCCGACATCGACGATGATGTTGCCGTATTCCTCGCGCTTGACGACACCGTTGATGATGGTGCCGGCGCGGTCCTTGAATTCTTCGTACTGGCGGTCACGCTCGGCTTCGCGGACGCGTTGCAGGATGACCTGCTTGGCCGATTGCGCGGCGATGCGGCCCAGTTCGACCGGAGGCACCTCGTCGATGATCTCGTCGCCGACCTGCGGTGCATCCAGATAGGGGCGTGCCTGCTGGACGGTCAGCTGCGCCTGATAATTCTCGACGGCGTCATCCTCGACCACGGTGCGCACACGGGTAAAGGTCGCGTTGCCGGTCTTGCGGTCGATGCGGACGCGGATGTCCATTTCGCTGCCATAGCGGGACTTGGCGGCGCGGGCCAGACTGTCCTCCATCGCCTCGATCACCAGATCGGGGTCGATCATCTTCTCGCGCGCGACCGCCTCGGCGGTCTGCAGAAGCTCAAGCTGGTTGGCAGAGGTAATGGCCATTCCTCACTCCTTCGCGTCGGCGTTGGGTTCGCCGGATTCTGTTTCGATCTCGTCAAAGGCGGATTCGTCCAGATGGTCGATCTGCACGCCCGCATCCTTCTTTTGCCGCAGCATTTCGGCGATCAGCTCGTCGGTCAGCACCAGCTTGGCGTCCGACAGCCAGTCAAAATTCAGGCCGATGGTGTGGGTCTCACCGGCTTCCTCGATGTTCAGCAGGACCTCGTCGCCCTCGGTCCCGGCCAGCACGCCCTTGAAGCGCTTGCGGCCGTCGATGGGCTGGTTGGTTTCCAGCCGCACCTCGTAACCTTCAAAGGTCGCGAAGTCCTTCATCCGGGTCAGCGGCCGGTCGATGCCGGGGCTTGAGACCTCAAGGTGGTAATTGTCCTCGATCGGGTCCTCGACGTCCAGAACCGCGCTGACCGCGGTCGAGATATCGGCGCAGTCATCGACATTGATGCCGCCATCGGGGCGGTCGGCCATGATCTGCAGGGTCGCGGTCTTGCCGCCTTGCAGGCGGATGCGCACCAGTTCAAAGCCCAGATCCTCGATCACTGGTCCGATGATCTCGGCCAGACGCCGGTCAATGGCGGTCTTGGCGATGAGGTCGGTCATATCGCTATCCCAAATGCAAAAAACGGGCCGTCGCGGCCCGTGCGTATTACCGGTGGGCAGGTTGTGGAGGCCTGCGCCGCTGTTGTTGATGGGCATATAGGGGGGCTTTTGCCCGAATGCAAGAAAAAGCTGGCCAGCAAATCGCGGGTCGGGCGCGGTGCCGGGCCATCACGCCGGGATCCGCTGGCGCAACCCGTCCATGACCCGCACCAGTTCGGCGGTGATTCGCGGCTCGCTCAGCGCATGGCCCGAGGCGGCGACCATCCGCAGCTCGGCCTTGTCCCAGCCCTGTGCCAGATCCCATGCCGCGTCGGGCGGGCAGACCATGTCATAGCGGCCCTGCACGATCACGGCGGGGATATGCTCGATCCTGTGGCGGTTGCGCAAAAGCTGATTGTCCTCAAGGAAACAGTCATTTGCGAAATAATGGTTTTCCAGCCGGGCAAAGGTGCGGGCGTAATCGGGCGGGGCGTGGCCGGTGGTGCTGGTCTCAAGCCCGGCCAGCGCGTTTTCCCACATCAGCCAGGGCAGGGCAAAGCGGGTTTCCTGCGCCACGTCGCCGCTGAACAGCCGTCGGTGATAGGCGGCGATCATGTCGCCGCGCTCGGCCTCGGGGATCGGGGCAAGGAATTCGGCCCAGCGGTCGGGAAAGAACCGCGCCGCGCCGCCGCCATAGAACCAGTCCAGCTCGGATCGCCGGCCCAGGAACACGCCGCGCAGAATCAGCGATTCGACCGCATCGGGACAGGTCTGGGCATAGGCCAGCGCCAGCGTCGCCCCCCAGCTGCCGCCGAACAGGATCGCCCTCCCGATGCCGAAATGCTGCCGAATCAATTCGATATCGGCGATCAGATGCGCCGTGGTATTGGCCTGCACCTCGGCATGCGGGCGCGAACGGCCGCAGCCACGCTGGTCGAACAGGATGGCGCGGTAATGCGCGGGATCAAAGAAGCGCCGCATATAGGGGCTGCAACCGCCGCCCGGCCCGCCATGCAGCACGATGACCGGAACGCCATCCGGATTGCCGCTTTGCTCGATATGGATCTGGTGGCCGTCGCCGACCTCGATCACCCGCCGGTCGAAGGGTTCGACCATCGGATGCAACCTGCCATGCGACGTCGTGCCGCCGATTTGCCCTGCCAATCTGTCCATGCGACCATTATATAACGCCTCGCGCGCGCCCGCCACATGAAGGACGGCCAGATGACCGAAACGACAGAACGGCAGAAAGCCGCCCCCAACAGCATCGATCCGGCCGAGGTTGCCAAGTTTCAGGCCATGGCGGCGGAATGGTGGGATCCGCAGGGCAAGTTCAAGCCGCTGCACATGCTGAACCCGACGCGGCTGGACTATGTGGTGTCGCAGATCGCGGCGCAATTCAACCGCGACCGGACGGCGGCGCAACCCTTCGCGGGGCTGTCGATCCTCGATATCGGCTGCGGCGGCGGCCTGATGTCAGAGCCCATGGCCCGGCTGGGCGCCAGCGTCACCGGCGCCGACGCGGCGACGGGCAATATCGCCATCGCCGCGCTGCATGCCGCCGAGCAGGGGCTCGCCATCGACTACCGCGCCACCACCGCCGAGGCGCTGGCCGCCGAGGGCCGCCGCTTTGACGTGGTCATGGCGCTGGAAATCGTCGAGCATGTGGCCGACCCCGCCGAATTCATCACCACCTGCCGCGATCTGGTGGCGCCGGGTGGCATGCTGATCGCCTCGACCCTGAACCGCACCGCGAAAAGCTTTGCCGCCGCCATCATCGGCGCGGAATGGGTGATGCGCTGGCTGCCCAAGGGCACGCATGACTGGCAGCGCTTCATTACCCCCGACGAGCTGACGCAGATGGCCGAAGCCAGCGGACTGACCGTCGTCGACCGCTGCGGCATGGTCTTCAACCCGCTCGGCTGGAGCTGGTCACTCTCGCATCGCGACCTGTCGGTGAACTATGCCCTGACCGCCCTGCGCGCGGCATAGCCCCTTTCTTCTTCATGAAAATATCCATGCTGCCCGCGCCACAAGCGGGCAGCGCGGATGCTATCTACCGCCCGAGCCAGCCGCATCCGGACGCAGCGATTCCTCAAGCTGCTTGCGCAGCAGGCGCAGAACCGGCAGCGCCGCGCGCACCCGCTCGGCGCCGATATCGCGCACCACGTCGGCGATTCGCGGCATGAAGGCCGCCAGCGCCGCATCCCGTGCCGCGCGCCCCGCCGGGCTGATCGCGACGAATTTGCGCCGGGCATCGTCCCAGTCCGGGCGGATATGGATATAGCCTGACCACTCCAGCCGCGACAGCGTGTTGGTCATGGCACCGCGGGTGACGTGGAATGCCTCGGCCAACTCAGCCGGGCTGCGTTCCACGTTCAGATGCGCCAGCAGGTTCAGCACCGAGAAATGCGAAATCTGCATCCCCTTCGGCAGCGCCTTGCCGATCAAGTCGCGCGCCAACTGGTCCGAGATGAACACCTCGGAAAACAGGCTTGCCGCCAGCGCATCGGCCGAGGCCTCGGCATGTCCCTGCAGGCTGTCGCGAGTTTTGTCGTTCATGGGCCCGCGAAGTTCCGGTCATGCGTGAGCGAAGGAATGCGCGACCGTGCCCCGACAACCGCCTCGGGGTCAAGTTCGACAAAAGTTACCCCCGGTTCCGTACCGCCATCGGCCAGAACCCGGCCCCAGGGATCGACGGCCAGCGAATGGCCATGGCTGCGCCGGGGCGGGCGGTCCGGCTCAAGATGCGCGGCATGCAGCCCGCATTGCGCCGGGGCCAGCACATAGCAGCCGGTCTCGATGGCGCGGGCGCGCAGCAAAACCTCCCAATGGGCGGCGCCGGTGGTGTCGTTGAAGGCGGCGGGCACCGTCAGAACCTCGGCCCCGGCCTGCGCCAAGGCCCGGAAAAGATAGGGAAAGCGCAGATCATAACAGACGCTCATCCCCACCGGCATCGGCCCCTGGGCCAGCACGGCGCGGCTGCCCGGACGAAAGGCGGCGGATTCGCGATAGGATTCGCGCGCGGACACCGTGACGTCGAACATGTGCAGCTTGTCATAGCGGGCGCGGATGCCGCCATCGGGACCGATCAGAAAGCTGCGATTGGCAAAGCGATCCTCGCCCGGCTCGCCGGTTTTCAGTGACAGCGAGCCGATCAGCAGCCAGATCCCCAGCGCGCGGGCCTCGATCCGCAGCGCGGCAAGGGTCGGGTCCTCGGCCTCGACATGCAGGATGCGGTCCTGCATCTCGCGGCTGGCGCCCAGCAGGTTTGTGGCCTCGGGTGTCAGGACCCAATCCGCGCCGCCGGCTGCGGCCTTTCGGATCAGGTCACGGGTGACGGGCAGGTTCAGCGCCGGATCGTCCGAGACGTTCAGCTGCACCAGTCCGGCGCGGATCCGGCCGGGGCGATCGCCGCCGCCCCATGCCGCATCTGTCTGCCCGTCGCCGGTCATGCCGTGCGGGCCAGAAGCCCGTCCAGCTTGCCCTCATTCTCCAGCGCGTGCAGATCGTCGCTGCCGCCGACATGCTGGCCATCGATGAAGATCTGCGGCACCGTCCGCCGCCCGCCCGCGCGCTGGGTCATGGCCACGCGGATCTGCGGATCGCGGCTGACATCGGTTTCCTGATAGCTGACGCCCTTGCGGGTCAGCAGCGATTTGGCGGCCTTGCAATAGGGGCAGGTGGGGGTGGTGTAGATCTCGACTTTGGCCATTTTCCGGTCCTGAAACTGCGTGTTTGTACCAATTTAGGTATCCTTGACCGCGCGCGCCAGCACCACCACCGAAATTGGCCCCGCGCCCGCCGCCCGCAGGGCCCGCGCCGCCGCCGCCAGTGTCGCCCCCGAGGCCATCACGTCATCGACCAGCAGCACCGCACTGCCCTGCACGCGCGATGCCATGCGTTGCGGCACGTCGATCGCATCCTCGAGATTGGCAAAGCGATCCTCGACCGAGCCGTGATCCTGCATCGGCGTGTGCCGCAGCCGGCGCAGCAACAGCGGCGCATGCACCAGATCGTGAACGCGGGCGACGCGCTGCGCCAGAATCTCGGCCTGATTATACTTGCGCGACATCCGCCGTCGCAGATGGGCGGGAACCGGGGCCACGATCATGTCGGGCCTGACCAGCGGCGTTGCCGCCCGCGCCACCCAGTCGCCAAGCGCCGGGGCGATGTCCAGCCGGTCGCCATGTTTCAGCATCAGGGCCAGCTTGCGTCCGGTGCCGCGATAGGTCAGCGCCGCCCGCCCGCGCAGCCATGGCCGCTGCACATGCAGGCATTCGTCGCAGACCATCAGCCCGGACGTTTCGTCCTGATCCTCGTCCAGCCCGTCGCCGGGCAAGGGCACCCCGCAGCGCGAACAGCAGCTGTGCTGGATGAACTCGGCCTCCCGCCAGCAGGTCGGGCACAGCCCGCCTTCCTCGGCCACGGGTTCGCCGCAGCAGATGCATTGCGGGGGGTAAACCAGCCGCAATGCGCCTTTCATCAGGGCCCGAAGCCCCCTATGTTGACCCCCCATGATGCCTGACCGTCCCACCCCCGTACCAAGCCTGACCGACCGCAACGCATTGACGCGGAACCGCAACCGCGCCGCCCGCCTTGGCCCGGTCGATTTCCTGCATCGAATCGTCGCCGATGAGGTTCAGGATAGGCTGGCAGAGGTTAACAGACGGTTTACCGATCCCGCCGTCGTGACCGGCATGCCCGATTACTGGCGCGAGGCCATGCCCGGCGCGAAAGTCGTCGCCGACACGCCCGAGCTGGATCTGCAACCCGGCGCGCATGACCTGGTCGTCCACGCCAATGCCCTGCACTGGGCCGAGGATCCGGTGGGCCAGATCGTGCAATGTGCGCGCGCCTTGCGCCCCGACGGGCTGTTCATCGCCGCCTGTCCGGGTGGGCGCAGCCTGCATGAGCTGCGCGACGTTCTGACCCGCGCCGAGGCCGAGGTCACCGGCGGCCTCTCGCCCCGCGTTTTGCCCATGGCCGAGATCCGCGATCTGGGCGCGCTTTTGCCGCGCGCCGGACTTGCGCTGCCGGTTGCCGACCAGATGACGCAGAATGTCAGCTATCGCAGCCTGCCGCATCTGGCCAATGACCTGCGCGCCATGGGCGAGGGGAACGCGCTGTCGGGCCGTCTGCGCCGCCCGACGCGACGCGATGTCCTGTTGCGCGCAGGCCAGCTTTATGCCGAAAACCACCCCGATCCGCAGGACCCGGCGCGCATCCGGGCCACCTTCGATCTGATCTTTCTGACCGGCTGGGCGCCGGATGACAGCCAGCAAAAGCCGCTGCGCCCGGGCTCGGCCCGGATGCCTTTGGCCGACGCCCTTGCCAGCACGAGGAAACCCGAATGACCCAAGCCGTGCCCGCCAGCCACCCCGCTCTGCCCGCCCGTCGCATCGGCGTGCTGATCGCCAATCTGGGCACGCCGGATGCGACCGATTACTGGTCGATGCGGCGCTATCTGAACGAGTTTCTGTCGGACAAGCGGGTGATCGACTATCCGGCATGGAAATGGCAACCGCTGCTGCAGACCATCATCCTGACCAAGCGGCCTTTCACCTCGGGCGCGAATTACCGCCTGATCTGGAACAACGAGGCCGATGAATCGCCGCTGATGACCATCACCAAGGAACAGGTGGCGGCGCTGCAGGACCGCGCGCAGGCGCTGTGGGGCGACCGCGTCATGGTCGATTTCTGCATGCGCTATGGCAATCCCTCGACCCCGGACGTGGTTGATCGCATGGTCAAGGCCGGCTGCGACAAGATCCTGTTTTTCCCGCTTTATCCGCAATATGCCGGGGCGACGACGGCGACCGCGAATGACCAGTTCTTCCGCGCGCTGATGACGCAGAAATGGCAGCCCGCCGCGCGCACGGTGCCGGCCTATTTCGACCGCCCGGACTATATCGCCGCGCTGGCCGGATCGGTTCGCCGCGCTCTGGGCAACAGCCAGCCCAGGAAACTGGTCGCCAGCTATCACGGCATGCCCAAACGCTACCTGCTGGAGGGCGACCCCTATCATTGCCAGTGCCAGAAGACCTCTCGCCTGTTGCGCGACGCGCTGGGTTGGGATGAGGGGGTGATCGACACCACCTTCCAGTCGGTCTTCGGGACCGAGGAATGGCTGCGCCCCTATACGGTCCAGCATGTCGCCGAACTGGCGAAACAGGGCATCACCGAGATCGCCGTGATCTCGCCCGCCTTTTCGGCCGATTGCATCGAGACGCTTGAGGAAATTCAGGGCGAGATCCGCGAGGCCTTTGTCCATGCCGGGGGCAAGGAATTCACCTATATCCCCTGCCTGAATGCCGAGCCGGATCATATCGATGTGCTGACCGCGGTGATCGGGGAAAATCTGGCTGGCTGGGTCTGATCCCGGCCGCCGGCCATTCTCGCTCGGCATCCTTGGCGTCTTTCGCCACATCAATGGCGCCTTGTGCAAGTGATATGGCGGGACCTGCTGACTAAGTTGCGTTCAATGCAAAAGCAAAGGTGCAACATGAACAGCCAGAACCAGCCCACCGCCCTTGTGACCGGAGCCTCGTCCGGCATGGGCAAGGCCATCGCCAGACGTCTTATCAGCGACGGCTATCTGGTCTATGTGGCCGCCCGCAGCACCGACAAGATGGCGGATCTTGTCCAGCTTGGCGCGGTGGCGCTGAGGATGGATATCTCGAAGGATGCCGAGATCGTCGCGGCGGTCGCCGCCATCACTGAGAGATCGGGCGGCGTCGACGTGCTGGTGAACAATGCCGGCTACGGGCTTTATGGCCCGGTCGAGGAGATCGGGCTGGACGAGGCCCGCTATCAGTTCGAGGTCAATGTCTTCGGCGCTGCCCGCCTGACGCAACTGCTGCTTCCCGCGATGCGGGCCAAGGGCCGGGGCACCATCGTCAACATCACCTCGATGGGCGGCAAGATCTATACCGTGCTGGGCGCGTGGTATCACGCCACCAAACACGCTTTGGAGGGCTGGTCGGACAGCCTGCGGCTGGAACTTGAGCCCTTTGGCATCCGTGTCGTGGTGATCGAGCCGGGGCTGATCGAGACCGGCTTTGGTGCGGCGGCCTCACAGGGTATTCAGGAACGCTCGGGCGACGGGCCCTATGCAAAGGTGGCGCAAAGCGTCGCCGCCTCGATGGAGCGCAGCTATGGTCACCGCCGGGGCACCGACCCCAGGGTGATCGCCGAGGTGGTGGGCGATGCGGTGAAATCCCCGCGCCCAAAGACGCGCTATGCGGCCGGGAAATATGCCAAAATGATGATCTGGGTGCGCAAATGGCTGGGCGACCGGGTCTTTGACCGGCTTATCAAAAGCCAGATGTGACGGGATGAGAGAGGCTGCGATGAGCAGGGTGAATGACAGATGCAGGCTGCCCCAGGCCTTCTGGCAGGCAACTGAGGCCATGGGCTTGCCCGCGCCGGCGCTGCTGCGGCAGGCGCGGCTTTCGGCGGCGCTGCATGTCACGCCGGATGCATGGCTGACCACGGCGCAGTATTTCGCGCTTTGGCGGGCGGTCGAAAGCCTGTCACAGGACCCGGCCATCGGCCTGAGGATGACGATCCAGACCGATACCTCGGTCCATCCGCCGGCCACCATGTCGGCTTTTTTCGCCCGCGACTATCGCGACGGGCTGCACAGGCTGGCCCGGTTCAAGCGTCTTTGCACGCCCGAGGAACTGACCCTGACCGAAAGCGGCAGCGAATGCCGCATTGCCCTGCGCTGGCTTTACACCGACGCGCCCGAGCCGGACGCGGCGGCGGATGTGAGTTTTGCCGCCATCCTTGAACTGGGCCGGCGGGGGACGGGAAAGCATATCACGCCCCTGCGGGTCGAAATGACCCGGCCCGGTCCGGTGACCGAGGCCCATCGCAGCTATTTCGACGCGCCGATCCGCACGGGCTCGACCCGGAATGCGCTGGTGCTGCGGCTTGCCGATCTGGACCTGCCCTTTGCCGGGCACAATCCCGACCTGCTGGCCATCCTCGACCCGTCGCTGACCGCATCCCTTGGCGAGATCGAGGCGCAATCCTCGTTGCTGGATCAGGTCAGGATCCTGATCAGGCGCCGCATCGCCAGCGGCAAACCCGAGATTGCCGATATCGCGCGCGAACTGGGCATGAGCGAGCGCAGCCTGCAACGCCGGATCACCGAACAGGGGACCAGCTATCGCGGCCTGCTGGATCAGGCACGGCAGGAACTGGGCCGGCATCTGCTGTCCGACCGGCAGAACGGCATCGACGAGATCGCCTTCCTGCTGGGGTTTCAGGACACCAGTTCCTTCTACCGCGCCTTTCGTGGATGGGAGGGCGTGACGCCGGCCCAATGGCGTAGCCTGCGCTGACCCCCGGGGTATCAGGCGCCCCAAAAGAAAAAGGCCCCCGAGGGGGCCTTTCCTGTCAGATCAGCAGCACCTGCGTGCCGATATTGGTCAGGTCGTAAAGCTGCTGGATGTGCTCGTTATAAAGACCGATGCAGCCGTTCGAGGATTTGCGGCCGATCTTGCGCGTGTCATGCGTGCCGTGGATGCGGTAATACTGCCAGCTCAGCCACAGGGCGTGGGTGCCCAGCGGGTTGTCGGGCCCGGCGGGCACGAAATCCGGCCATTCGGGATTGCGCTTTTTCATCTCTGGCGTGGGCGCCCAGGTCGGGCCCTTGACCTTCTTGATGATCTCGGTGCGACCGGTGCGGGTCAGGTCGGCGCTGACCGGGACCGAGGTCGGGAACAGCTTGTAGACCGACTGATCCTCGGACCAGTAATGCAGCGCGCGCGAGGTCAGGTCGACAAGAATTGCGCCATTCTTGAGGTTGCTGAAATACGGCTGCCAGTCCTGCATGCGGAAGCTGGAGATGTTGCGGCGCGAATCCTGGGTCTGGTCGATCTGCACCATGCCCGCATCGGGCGTCGCGCCGCCGGCTGCGCCTTGCAGCGGCTGGCCGGTATAGGGGTCGTAGGATTGTGCAAGCGCCGGGGCGGCAAGGCCCGCTGCACCAAAGGCCGCCGTGGCGGTCAGGAAATTCCGGCGCGATACCGGGTTTTTCGGCGTGATCATATGTCGCTCCTGATACTTGGCGAACCGCTTGGCGCGGTTTTTTCTGCCCGAGTTTGCGAAGATTGCGTCTCTGGTGGCGGATTTATGCTGAGCGCGCGCGGCTTTCAATTCAAACAAGCGTCATTGTCGCATTAGAATCACAGGCTGTGGCGCTCACGCAATCTTGGGTTTGAAGGGCGGCCCAAGCTTTTGTATGGCTGGCGCAAAATCTTCCCTGGGACAGGACATCATGCTGAAATTTTCGACCTTGGCGCTTGTTTCCGTGCTGGCCTTGACGGCCTGCCAGAAACCCGGCCCGCAGCTTGGCCCCGACGGCCAGCCGCTGCCCGTAGCCTACCGGATCACCGGCCGCGAAGAGGCGCAGATCCCCGGTCGCGTTCTGGGCCAGATCAACGCGCTGCGCGCCAATATCGGTGCGCCGGCGATGGTGCAAAACCCGATGCTGGACGCGGCCTCCAAGGCCCATGCCCGCGACATGGCGGCGCAAAACCGCGCCTGGCATTTCGGCTCGGACAGCTCGTCGCCGCTGGATCGTGTGCGCCGCCAGGGCTATTCGGGCCAGCTGGTCGGCGAGAACATCTCGGAGACCTATGAGAACGAGCTGACCACGCTGAACGCCTGGATGCAGAACCGCGACACCCGCGACATCATGATGGATCCGCGCGCCACCGAGCTGGGCATCGGTTGGTATCAGGAGCCCTCGGGCAAGATCTGGTGGGTGCTGATCACCGGCAGCGCCGGCTATGCGCCGGGCGGCTTTGGCGGTGGTCAGGTCGTGGCAAGCGCCGGCCTGTAATCCTTTCTTCCGAACGCGGTCGCGCCCCGAACCGGGCGCGATCCGTGGCGCGATCTGCCGTTGAATCAGAGTCTTGCATCGTTTTCGGCAATGCGTCCATGACGCTGCGAGCCGATTGGCAAAGTCGCAGTCGTGATCTTTCGGCATCGCGCCAGACCCGATGCCTGAAACCGAAAAAGCCCCGGATCATCCGGGGCTTTGTCATGTCTGGGACTGTGGTGGGGAGGCCGGTTGCGGCCCCCGGGCACAGGTTTCAGGGATAGATGAAGATCGGCGTCCCCGGCCGCAGCATGGCAAAGATCTCTTCGATCTCTTCATCGGTTACGGCGATGCAGCCGGCGGTCCAGTCGGCCTTGTTCAGCGCCCGGCCTTCGGGGCCAAGTCCGTGGATGAAGATGTCGCCGCCCGGGCGCAGCCCCAGCGCCGCCGCCTCGGCCACGTCCTGGACCGACGGATAGGAGATCCCGACCGACAGGTGATAGCGGCTGTTGGGATTCAGGCGGTCGATGAAATACAGCCCCTCGGGGGTCTTGCCATCGCCTTCGTATTTCTTGTCACCGACCGGCTGGCGGCCAAGGTCGATCTCATAGCTTTTGATCGCGGTCTTGCCGCTGATCAGATACATCTTGCGCTCACCCTTCTTGACCACGACCTGGGTCACGGGCGGGCCGCTATAGGCCTTGAGTTTGCTGCTTTTGCTGCTGTCGCCGCCACCGCAGCTTGCCACCACGGCAAGCGCAATACCTGCGATAAGAACGCGAATTGCCCGAATCATCACTGCCCTCTGTGCGCCGTTTCTCAGGCGCCCTTGATTTTGCTATCAAATACCACAGAGATTAAGAATTCGCTAGCGTCGGCGAATTTCCGCCACGGTTTCGACATGCGGCGACCAGCGGAACTGATCCACGACGAAAAGCCGGGCGATCTGATAGCCGCCGTCAGCGAGAATCCGCGCATCGCGCGCAAAACTCACCGGATCGCAGCTGACCCAGGCCAGTTTCTCGACCTTAGCGCGGGCAATCTCGTGGGCCTGCGCCTCGGCGCCGGCGCGGGGCGGATCGATCACGATTGCGTCATAAGCCAGCTCTTCGGGCAAAAGCGGGCGGCGCGCAAGGTCGCGCGTCTCGGTCGTGATTCGGCGCAGACCGGGGGCGCGGCGGGCGGCTGCGTCCAGCGCGGCCAGGGGTGCGGCAAGGCCCTCGACGGCGTGAACTTCGGCGGTTTCGGCCAGCGGCAGCGAGAATGTGCCGCAGCCCGCGAACAGGTCCAGCACCCGCCCGGCGCCGCGCGTCATGTCGCGGATCGCGGCGACCAGGGCGGCCTCGCCCTCGGCGGTGGCCTGCAGAAAGCTGCCGGGCGGCGGCACCACCTGCGCACGGCCCATGGGCAGGGCTGGCGGGCGGCGCATGATGGTCTGGTCGTCCCAGCTGAGCCGCGCCAGATCGCCCTGATCGGCCAGCGCGGCCAGGGCCTGAAACAGCGCTGCATCCATGGGCTTGCCGCCGCGCACGGCGACGTCCAGCCCGGCGGGCGTTTCGGTCACCGCCAAGGACAGCTCACCCGCGCGCGAGGCGCCGGTGACGGTCAGCTGCCGCAACAAGGGCAGCGCCGCCTGAATGGCGGGGCGCAGCACATGGCAATCGGCGATATCGGCGATCACATCCGAGGCGCGGGCGTGAAAGCCGACCAGCGCGCCCTTTTTGGGCCGCCGCCCCGACAGCACTGCCCGCCTGCGCGAGCGGGGCGGCGAGACATGCACCCCCGCAACCGGCGCTGCCAGCCCCTGTGCGCGCAGCGCCTGTTTGACGACGCCCACCTTCCAGTTGCGCAGGAAATCCTCGGATCCATGCATCAGCGAGCAGCCGCCGCAGGCGCGGTAATGCCCACAAGCCGGCCGCACCCGCTGGTCCGAGGGGGTGAGGATCTTGGGGTTGGGGATACGGCCGTTCCCGGCCTCGCCCTCGATTACCTCGCCGGGCAGGGTCAGGGCGGCCAGCGCGCGCCGATCGTCCGAGATGGCGACGCCGTCGCCCTTGCGGCCCAGCCGTTCGATGGTCCACTGGCTCATTCTGCCGCCTCGGAGGTATCGTCATCCTCGATGCCCAGAAAGCCGCCGGACTGGCGGTTCCAGTAGCGCGCATAGGTGCCGCCCTGCGCCAGCAACTCGGCATGGCTGCCCTGTTCGACGATGCGCCCGGCCTCCAGCACGACGATGCGGTCCAGCTCGGCAATGGTCGAGAGGCGATGCGCGATGGCCAGCACCGTCTTGCCGCGCATGGCGCGGCGCAGCGCCTCCTGCACCTGCGATTCGACCTCGCTGTCCAGCGCGCTTGTGGCCTCGTCCAGCACGAGGATCGGCGCGTCCTTCAGAAGCGCGCGGGCCAGCGCGATGCGCTGGCGCTGGCCGCCCGACAGCTTGACGCCGCGCTCGCCCAGATGCGCGTCATAGCCCACGCGGCCGGCATGATCGCGCAGGCCAAGGATGAAATCATGCGCCTCGGCGGCTTTTGCGGCGGCGATGATCTCGTCCTCGGTGGCGTCGGGCCGGCCGTAAAGAATATTCTCGCGCGCCGAGCGGTTGAACATGGCGGTTTCCTGCGTGACCATGGCGATATTGCGGCGCAGGCTTTCCTCGGTCACCCGCCGCAGGTCGTGGCCGTCGATGCTGAGCGCGCCGCCCTCGACGTCGTAAAGCCGCAACAGCAGCGACACCATGGTCGATTTCCCCGCCCCCGAGGCACCGACAATGCCCAGTTTCTCGCCCGGTGCGATATGCAGGTCCAGATCGTGGATGCCGCCCTGACCGTCGCCGCGGCCATAGGCGAAATCGACATGGTCGTAATCGATACGGCCCTGAACGCGGCCCAGCACCTCGGCATCGGGGGCGTCGGTCAGGGCATGGGGCGGCGCGAGGGTCTTCATGCCGTCCTCGACCTCGCCGATCGAGCCCCAGACCCCCATCAGCGCCATGCTGACAAAGCCGGTCATCTGCGCCAGCCGCATGGCAATGGCGCCCGAGGCGGCGATATCGCCGGCGCTGGCCTGCCCCTGCTGCCACAACAGGATCGCGCCGCCGACCAGAATGACCGGCAGGGCGCCGGCGACGACCATCAGCGACAGCCGGAACCATGTGCTGACGCGGCCGAAATCCAGCGCGCGTTCGCGAAAGCCGGCCATGGCGCCAAGCGCGACGCGGTCCTCGTATTCGGCATGGGCGAAGAGCTTGACGGTCTTGATATTGGTGATGGTGTCGACGACCTGCCCGGTGATCATCGCCCGCGCCGAGGCACGCCGGGCCGAGCGGCTGCGGATGCGCGGCATGAAAAAGCGGATCAGCAGGATATAGGCGACAAGCCACAGGATCAGCGCCAGCGCCCCCCAGCCATCGACCGAGACCAGAAACGCCGCCGAGCCGATCACCGAGGCCAGCGCGAAAGTCACCACATTGACGAATTCCGAGGCGACCTCGGTCACCGCCCGCGCGGTCTGCATCTGCTTCTGCGCGATGCGGCCGGCGAAATCGTTGTCGAAAAAGGTGACCGCATGGCCCATGGTCCAGCGATGCAGCCGCGACAGCACCAAGGGCAGGATATTGGGGTTGATGATGACGCTGGAACTGGCGGTGGACAGGCCGACGATGGCCGGACGGATCACCAGAAAAAACGCGGTAAAGCCCAGGATCAGCCAGCCCTGATCGGCCCAGATCCGATCCACGGGCGTCGAGACGACGGCATCGACCACCGCCCCCAGCAGCACCGCCGAGGCCACATCCGTGACCCCGCCAAGCGCCGAGGTGAAGGCGGCAAAGCCAAGTCCCGGCCAGGCGCCCGACAGGCACCAGCGGAAAAAGGCCAGCAGCGTATGCGGCGGCGGGCCATCCGCCGGCCGGAAGGCGTCGATCATGCGCGCAAACAGTCTATGCATCGCCCGGGCTTCCGGTGGCGTCATCCGTGACGGGCCTGCGGGCCAGCGCCAGCAATTCCGTGCGCGTCAGGGTGAAATCGCTGTCGATCCAGGCCGATTCCGCATGGCGCAGCGCCCGCCCAAGGGCGGCACCGGTCAGATCGGCGACCAGATCGGCGGCAGCAAGCGGGAACTTTGCCTCGGCGGCGCGGGCAATGCCGTGGCACCAGCCAAAGGGCGGCGCCTTGCCATGGGCGGCGCGGATCAGCACCGATTGCGCGGCGACCGCGCGGCCAAAGCGATAGGCGGCGGCGGGCGGGGGCATGCGCTGCGCCTCGGCCAGCTGTGCCTGCATCCGCGCCTCGTCCCGCGTCAGGCGCAGGGCATTGGCGGCGTCATCGGCGCCCATCAGCGCAAGGCGGCGCGGCCAGCGGGGCAGGGCGCCGGTGCCGAAGTCCTGCTCGGATTCGATCAGCTCGGCAAGGTCGGTCGCGTCGGCGCCGGGCAGGACCATGGGCAGTACGCCTGCCTCGGCCATGAAGGCCACGGCCTGGGTCGGGTCGGGTGCGGTCAGAAGCTTGCGGATTTCGTGGCCGATACGCTCTTTCGAGATGCCGTTCAGCCCGGCGCGCAATTCGCGGCAGGCGGCAAGCGCCTGCATGTCGGCCTCGCGCCCGTACCAGGCCAGAAAACGGAAAAAGCGCAGGATGCGCAGGTAATCCTCGGTGATGCGGGCGCGGGCGTCGCCGACAAAGCGCAGCTTGCGCGCGGCAAGGTCCGAAAGCCCGCCGACCGGGTCCAGAACCCGGCCATCCGCCGTGGCGTAAAGCGCGTTCATGGTGAAATCGCGGCGGCGGGCGTCGTCCTCAAGGCTGTCGGAATAGGCGACGACGGCGTGGCGGCCATCGGTTTCAACGTCGCGGCGAAAGCTGGTCACCTCATAGCCGCGGCCATGGGCGATGACGGTGACGGTGCCATGGTCAAAGCCGGTGGGCACGCTGCGCAGCCCGGCGGCCTCGGCCAGACGGATGGTCTCGTCGGGGCGGGCCGAGGTGGCGATGTCGATATCCGAGATCGGCTCGCCCAGAAGCGCGTTCCTGACCGCGCCGCCGACGACCAGCGCCTGGGCGCCCTCGGCAGAAAGCGCCGAAAGCACCTGTTTCAGGGCCGGGTCATCGGGAAGGGCGACGGTCTGCCGGGTCATGCGGAAAGCCTTAATGCAAGCGAGTGCAGGACGCGCGCGGTGGCGCCCCAGATATAATAGGGGCCGTAAGGGGCAATATAATAGTTCCGGCGGCTGCCGCGCCAGATCCGGCCGGTGACGCGGAAATTCGCCGGATCGGCGATATGGGAAAAGGGGACGGTAAAGACCTCCTCGACCTCTCCGGCCTCGGGGGTCGGGGTGAAGGGCCCATGAACCAGTGCCAGAACCGGGGTCATGTCGAAGCCGGTGACGGTGTGATGGGCGGGCATGGTGCCCAGCACCTCGACCTGTGCCGGATCAAGGCCGATTTCCTCGCGCGCCTCGCGCAGGGCGGCGGCGGTGACGTCTGCGTCCGAGGGGTCGACCTTGCCGCCCGGCAGTGCGATCTGGCCGGGATGGTGGCGCAGGGAACTGGCGCGCTTGGTCAGGATCAGCCGCCCGTCAGCCGCGTCAAAGGCCGCGAGAACCCCCGCCGGGCGCGGCGTGACCGGCACCTGCGGGCTGTCGCCAAAGTCGAAATCGGACGAGGGCCCCGTCGCTTGCGACAGGGCCCGTATCAGTTGTTCCCGGGCATGCCGGGTCAAAGCGCGGCCCGGTTCTCGGCGCCCTTTGCGGGTTTCGGGGGCAGGGGATTGCCCTCGGCATCCACGGTCGCCTCAAAGCCGAGGCTTTGCGGGTCGAATTCGTAATGCGCGCCGCAGAACTGGCAATCGGCGGTGACGATACCCTCGGGCGTGGTCATGTGGGCAATGTCCTTGGCCGAATAGATCGCAAGCGTGCCGCGCACCCGGTCTGGGCTGCAGGAACAGCCGAAATGGATGTCCTGACGTTCGAACGAGACCGGTTCCTCTTCGTGGAAAAGGCGGAAGACCAGGTTCGGCAGCGGCAGGTTCGGGTCGACCAGCTCCATCGCCTCGACCGTGGCCATCAGCGTGGTGCTGCGGGTCCAGTCCTCGGATTCGGCGCCTTGCAGGATGTCGGCGGTCTGCAGCGGGTCATCCCCGGTTTCGGGCGCGACATGGGCCGCGGCGGGCAGGGTTTGCAGCATGATGCCGCCGGCGCGCCAATGCTCGTCCTGATGGCCGGGCAGCTGCGCGCGCCCGACGGTCAGCTCGAACCTGGTTGGCAGCTGCTCGGACTGTTCGAAATAGGTCTGGGCGCAGCTCGCCAGCGAGCCGCCGGCCAGAGGCGTCATGCCCTGATAAGGCGTCGTGCCCTCGCCCTGGTCGATCAGCACCGCGAAATAGCCCTGACCCAGCTGGTCAAAGCCCGAGATGCCTTCTTGCAGACGCTCGGCATCGAAGCTGGCCCAGGCGCGCATGCGCGCGGGGGCACCCTCGGTCTCGGGGGCGTAGTAATCGGCGGCGATGGTGCGGATGGCGCCGTTGCCGCGAACTTGCAGCGAAAGCTTCCAGCGCAGCTTGACGGTCTGGCCGATCAGCGCGGTCAATGTGGTCAGTTCGGCCACCATGGCGCTGACCGCGACCGGATAGTCGTGGCGCGACAGGATATGTTCCAGCGTGTGGCCAAGGCGGCCGACGCGGCCGCGCGTGCCAGATTGCTCAAGCTGAAAGGGCAGGACGGTGTCGTCCCAGGAAGCGTCCTTTGTCTTGGTCATCATGGATCCTTCGGAATGCGGATGCGCGGGGCCGGAGGGCCTTGCGCCTTGGCACCCAATATAGGCGTGCTGCGCGAAACCCCAAGGGGGGAAGCCGGGGGCTTCGCGCCCCCCCCTGCCCATCGGTCCTCGGACCGATGGCGGACTCGATGGACAGCCCCGCGGGATATTTCTACATGAAAGAATGGGACGGGCCGTCCTTGTTGACGGCTGCGGGGCATCGGCGGTAACGGGTGGCCAGCGCGGGCCGGTCCGGCCCTGAAGGAGCCTGCCATGACATTCGATCGCAAGATCAAGATCGCCCCCTCGATCCTTTCCGCCGATTTCGCCAATTTCGGGCAGGAATGCCGCGCCATCGAGGATCAGGGCGCGGATTGGGTCCATGTCGATGTGATGGACGGCCATTTCGTCCCCAACATCACCTTTGGTCCCGCCACCTGCAAGGCGATCCGGCCGCATATCCGGGGCGTCATGGACGTGCATCTGATGATCGCGCCGGTCGATCCCTATATCGCCGCCTTTGCCGAGGCCGGCGCCGATATCATCACCGCCCATGTCGAGGCCGGGCCCCATATCCACCGCACCTTGCAGGCCATTCGTGGCGCGGGTGCCAAGGCCGGGCTGGCGCTGAACCCCGGTACGCCGGCCGAGGCGGCGCGGCCGCTTTTGGATGACATCGATCTGATCTGCGTGATGACGGTCAATCCGGGTTTCGGCGGGCAGAAATTCATCATGAGCCAGATCGAGAAGGTGCGCGAGCTGCGCGCCATGATCGGCGACCGGCCCATCCATATCGAGATCGACGGCGGCGTCGATCCGGTGACGGCGCCTTTGGTGGTGGCGGCGGGGGCCGATGTGCTGGTTGCGGGCTCTGCCGTGTTCCGGGGCGGCTCGGTGTCGAACAGCGCGCCTTATGGCGAGAACATCCGCGCCATCCGCGAGGCTGCCGAGGCCGCGCTGCGGTGATCTGGCGCGGGGCCACGGCGCTGGCGGGGGCGGCGCTGGGTCTGGCCGCGCCGCTGGCCGGGCCGGACTGGCGCGAGCGTTTGGCGCTGACCGGTCCACAGGTCGCGCCCGGCGGCATCTGGCTGCATGCGGCCAGCGTCGGTGAGCTGACCTCGGTCCGGGTGCTGGCCGAGGAACTGGCGCGCGCCTTTCCCCTGACGGTGACCACGAACAGCCGCACCGGGCGCGATCTGGCGCGGCGGCTGGGCATGCCTTGCGCCCTTGCGCCCCTGGATGTGCCGCAGGCGGTGGGGCGGTTTCTGGACCGGGTCGAGCCGACGGTGATGGTCACGGTCGAGAACGAGCTGTGGCCCAACCGCTCGGCCATGGCTGAGGTGCGGGGCGTGGCGCAGGTCGTGGTGGGGGCGCGGATGTCGGAACGCTCGGCCCGGCGCTGGGGACGGCTGCCGGGGCTGATCGGGCCGATGCTGGCGCGGATCGACGCGCTGTCGGCGCAGGATCAGGGCAGCGAGGCGCGGCTTCTGGCACTGGGTCTGCCCGAGGCGGCGCTGAGCGCGCGGCTGAACCTGAAGCTGCTGGGTCCGGCGCAGGTCATGCCGGGCGCTGACGGGCCGGACCGGGCGCGGACGGTGCTGGCGGCCTCGACCCATGAGGGCGAGGATGCCGTGATGCTGGACGCCTTTCTGGCGGCCCGCGCGGTCTTGCCCGATCTGCGGCTGATCCTTGCGCCCCGCCACCCCGAGCGCGGTGATGCGGTGGTGGGTCTGATCGCTGCACGGGGGCTGAAGGCCGCCCGCCGCAGTCAGGGCGCCGGTCTGGAGGCACCTGTCCTGCTGGCCGACACGCTGGGCGAAATGGCGCTGTGGTATCAGGCGGCGGGGATTTGCGTCACCGGCGGATCATTCGCCGATCATGGCGGCCATACCCCGTGGGAGCCGGCCGCCTGGCGCTGTGCCATCCTGCATGGGCCGCATGTCGCAAATCATGCCGGGGATTATGCCGATCTGGACAGCGGGGGCGCAGCGCTGGCCGCGACGGCTGAAACCCTGCCCGGCCTGCTGGCCGATCTGGCAGCGGACGCTGGGCGCCAGCGCGCCATGGGGCTGGCGGCGCGCAAGCTGTTGATGGCGCGGGCCGGCGATCCGGCGGCGCTGATCGCGCGGATTCGCACGCTTGCGCGACCCGCCCTTGCGCAAAAACCCGCAGGGGCCGATATTTAGCGGAAAGGAGCCGCCATGATCCGCTATTCCCTGCGTTGCGACCAAGGCCATGATTTCGATGGCTGGTTCCGGTCCTCGGACGGGTTCGAGACCCTGCGCGCGGCGGGTCAGGTCAGCTGTGCGATCTGCGGCTCGGTCCAGGTGGAAAAGGCGCTGATGGCGCCGCGCGTCGCCCATGGCGGCGGGGATGAACCCGGCACCACCGATCTGCATACCCCCCGCGACGGGCATGAGGCGGCGCTGGAGAAGCTGCGCCGCCATGTCGAGGCGAATTCGGATTATGTCGGCATGTCCTTTGCCGCCGAGGCCCGCGCCATGCATGAGGGCGAGGCTCCCGAGCGCGCCATCCATGGCGAGGCCAGGCTGGAAGATGCCCGCAAGCTGATCGAGGACGGCATTCCCGTTGCCCCCTTGCCCTTCCGCGCGCGGCAGCGGGCGAATTAGCGCCGCGCCTCGGCGGAGGTGGCGGCCCTGCCATCATCGGCAGGAATGCGCGCCAGCCGGTCGGCATGCAGCGCTGCGTCAAGAAAGGCTTCGATGCGGTCGCCGTGCTCGTGCAGTTCCTCGATCGAGTAAAGCGCCGGATTCCCGTCCAGATCGAAGACCATGCCCGAGGGCGGTTCGCCGCGAAAGGTCAGGATCAGGTCATCGACCGCACCCGCGCCCAGAATGTGCAGCCGGCAGCTCAGGCCCGGAAACTCTGGCGGCTTTTCAAAGGGCTGCACCTTGACGACAGGTCCGAATAGCCTTGCCCTGCCGGTCAGGCCCAGTTCGCGGCGCAAGACCTCGCTGCGATAGCGCCCGTGATGGCGGCCCTGCACCATGCGCGCCGATTGCCGCGCCAGCCAGTCGGGCAGGGGCGCATCCTCGTCCAGACGCAGGTAATAGGGCAAAACATTGGCGATGGTGCAGGGCACCGCCGCCATCTGCTGGCCCAAGCGCGCCGGATAGGGCAGACCGATCACCGCCTCGCCGCCGGTTCGCCGCGCCAGATAGGCGCCCGCGAGCGCCCGCAGGACATCGGCCCAGATCAGCCGGTGCGTCTGTGCGAAGGCGGTCAGCGTCTCGAGCAGGCCGGCCGGCAGTTCGCGGCGCGCGCGCAGGTAATCATGGCCGCTGACGGCAGGGCCGATGGCCTTGGGCAGGTGGGCCAACTGGCTGTGCCACCAGTTCCGGTCCTCGACGCGGCGGGCCGAGTTGCGATAGGCGGCATCCTCATCAATGGCCAGAGACAGCGGATGCGGCGGCTCGGGCAGGGGTGCGTCCTGGACCAGTGCCGCGTAATGGGCGGCGATGCGGTTCGCCACCAGCACCATGCCATAGCAGTCGATGGCCAGATGATGGATGCGCAGGTAAAGGAAATGCCGTTCCAGATCGATGACGAAAAAGGTCAGCGCCGCCGCGGGCTCTTCGGCCAGCCGCAGCGGGCGCCGGCTGTCGGCCTGCATCAGTTCAAGAGCCTGCTTCTCGGCGTCGGGCTGCGCCGACAGATCGGCGAATCCCAGCATCAATGGCGGTCCGGGCGCCTGCCGTGGCCCGTCGCCGGGGTCAAGAAAGCGCAGCGACAGCGTCGGCATATCGGCGATGGTGCGGGTGACGGCCTGCATGATCGCCTGGCTGTCCAGCGCGCCCAGCAGCTCAAGATACAGGCCGGTATTCAGGATCGGATTGCCCGGATCCCTGACCTGCATGCGCCAATACACCTCCTGTGCTTCGGTGAGGGGCGTCGAGCGGTCGAACTGATCGGCACGAGTGTTCATGGCGGCCCTGTTCAGTGGCAGGAATGGCGGCAAGCAGATGGTTCACCTGTTCGGTTGATGAGCATTCTAAGGGTGGTGATGTTAATAACCCTGCACTCAATGACGCCACGTCACAATCCGGCAAGAAAACTAGTCAGATCTCATTGATTAGACCAGATAAGGATAGCTGAAATGACGGCGATGGGCAAAGCATCGCCGAACCTTACGGTACAGCTCCCGCCAAGGGGAATGTGATCGTCCTGCCGTTCGCGCCGGTGGCGGCCTGGCCGCGAATTTTCGTTGATCGGACCTGCGGGCAATGTCACCATCATGTCATGAGCACCCCGTTCTTCGGCATTTCCCCAGACCACGACCGTGTGGCCTTCGACCGGGCCGAGCTGGGCATGATCCTGTCGCTTTACGGCCGGATGGTCGCTGCGGGTGAATGGCGCGACTATGCGATGTCCTTCCTGCGCGAGATGGCGGTCTTTTCCGTCTTTCGCCGTGCGGCCGAGAATCCGCTTTACCGCATCGAAAAGCGGCCTCGACTGCGGGCCGCGCAGGGTCAATATGCGGTGATCGGCATGGATGGGCGCGTCCTGAAGCGCGGGCACGACCTGCCGGCAGTGCTGCGCGTGCTTGAGAAAAAGCTGATTCGTCCAGTGGATTAGCGGCGCGCATCCCGACCGCGCGACCGACAGCCCCCCGGGGCCGCATCCATGATATCCGCGGGTCGCCGCCCGGCAGATCCGGGCGGGCCGCCTAAAGCCGGTGTTCGATCAGCTGGAAATCCGGTCCCAGCCGCACCAGATCCGCCTTGCGGCCGGGCACCAGCCTGCCATGGCTGTCCTGCAACCCGATCAGCCGTGCCGGCTCCAGCGTCGCCATGGCCAGCGCGCGTTCGGGCGCGATGCCGACCTGCGAAACCAGCGTGGCAATCGCCTGCGGCAAGGTCAGGTCGGCCCCGGCCAGCGTGCCATCGGCCAGCGTCAGCCGACCGTCGCGGCGCAGCACCTGCCGGCCGTTCAGTTCCATCTCGGTCAGGTCGGTGCCGGCGAATGCCATGCAATCGGTGACAAGGAAAATCCCCTCTGGCCGCGCGGCCAGCGCCAGCCCCATCACCGCCGGATGGACGTGGATGCCATCCGCGATCAGCCCGGCCCCGGCCTGTCCCGACAGGATCGCCCCGGCCAGACCCGGCGCGCGATGGCCGATCTGGCTCATGGCGTTGAAAAGATGGGTGGCGCAGCGCGCGCCGGCCTCAAATGCCGCGCGGGCCTCGTCATAGCTGCAATCGCTGTGGCCAAGGCTGACCACGGCGCCGGCACCCGCAAGCGCCGCGATCTGCTGCGGGCTCGCCGATTCCGGGGCCAGCGTCACCATCAGCACGGGCAGGCGGCGCGCGGCCTCGCACAGGCGGGCAAGGTCATCACCGGTCATGGGCCGGATCAGCGCCGGATCATGGGCGCCCTTGCGGCGCGGGTCGAGATGCGGGCCTTCCAGATGCAGGCCAAGGAAGCCGGGGACACCGGCATCCGCAGCGGCAATCCCGGCGGCGATGACATTGGCGGTCGCCTCCGGCGTGTCGGTGATCAATGTGGGCAGGATACCTCCCGTGCCCAGGCTGCGATGGGCGGCGCAGATATGGCGCAGCGCCGCCAGATCGGTGGCGCCGTCGACCATGATTCCGCCGCCGCCATTCACCTGCAGGTCAAGGAAGGCCGGGGCAAGGATCCCCGGCACCGTGCGTGCCCCGGCCCGGGGCACCTTGTCCTCGGGCAGGATGGCGGCGATATGGCCATCCTCGATCACCAGCGCATGGCGGTCGATCAGGCGGCTGCCGTCAAAGATCCGCGCCCCGGTCAGGATCTCGCGCGCCATCAGACCGTCTCCGTCACCTTGCGCAGATGCGGGGGCGTGTCGGGGTCGAAGCCGCGCCGCCGCGCCAGCCCCTCGATAAAGGCGTAAAAGCCCGCCTGCATGACCAGCGGCGCGACCAGCGGATGCAGCCCGCGGACCGAGGGCAGCGTGACCGCGCCCGCCACCTCGGCGCCGGTGACAAAGACATCCGCGCCCTGCGCCGCCAGCCGCTCGGCCGTGGCCTGCAGTTGCGGCAGGGCGGCGTCCTCGATCCCCAGCGCCAGCACCGGGAAATTCGCCTGCACGATGGCCGAGGGGCCGTGCAGAACCTCGGCCGCCGAATAGGCCTCGGCATGGATGCCGCTGGTTTCCTTGAATTTCAGCGCCGATTCGCAGGCGATGGCAAAGCCCGGGCCGCGCCCCAGCACATAGGCGGAATTGGCCCGCGCCAGCCGCGCCGACAAGGGCGACCAGTCCAGCTCGATCGCCTGGGCCAGTGCCTCGGGCAGCGCGGCCAAGGCGTCCTGCAAGGCGTGATCGCTGGCCCATTCCGCCAGCAGGGACAGGCCCGCCAGCACCGAACAGATAAAGGTCTTGGTGGCGGCGACGCTTTTCTCCTCGCCCGCCTGCAGGGGCAGGCAGTGGGCCGAGACCTGCGCCATGGCGCTGTCCTCGAAATTGGTGATGGCGATCGAAAGCGCGCCCCCCTGACCCGAGGCGCGCATCATCTCGACCCCGTCGGGGCTGCGGCCCGATTGCGAAATGCCGATGCAGGCCGCCTTGCCCAGCCGCAGGGGCCGGCGATAGATCGAGGCGATGGACGGCCCGACCGAGGCGATGGGTATGCCCGCCTCAAGCTCGAAGGCGTATTTCAGATAGGTCGCGGCATGGTCCGAGGATCCGCGCGCCACGGTCACGATCAGGTCGGGATCCTTGCGTTTCAGCGCCGCCGCCGCATCCAGCACCGCCTGACGCGACTGCTCCAGAAAACGGGCGGCGGCCTGCGGGATTTCGGCCACTTCGCGGGCCATGTGGGTCTGGCTCATTGGGGATTCCTTTCGCCATCGGGCGCGAGTTTCAGTTCCACGGCGAAATCATAGGCATCGCCGCGATAAAGTGAGCGGGTGAATTCGACCACCTTGCCCGAGGGCAGGTAGGAGATGCGTTCGATCCGAAGCCCGGCGACGCCGGGCGCCACGTCCAGCAATTCCGCATCCTTGGCGTTCAGATTGGCGGCCGAGATGCGCTGCACGGCGCGCACCGGGCGCTGGCCCCGGCTTTCCAGCATGGCGTAAAGCGAATCGGTGACCTGTTCGGGATCGGGCAGGATGCGCTGCGAGAGCGAGGCGCGCTCGATCGCCAAGGGCACCCCGTCCGAGCTGCGCACCCGTTCCAGCCGCGCCACGCGCTCGCCCGCGCCCAGCCCCAGCGCCATGACTTCCTCGGGGGCGGGGGCATGCAGGCCGCGCGCGATCCAGCGGCTTTCGACATTGCGCCCGCGCCGCTCCATGTCCTCGGTGAACGAGGTCAGAAGCGACAGCGCCTGTTCCAGCTTTTCGACCTTGGGCGCAACGAAGGTGCCCGAGCCGCGCCGCTGCACGAGCTGCCCCGAGCTGACCAGTTCCGCCACGCCCTTGCGCACGGTGACGCGCGACAGGCCCGTCATCACCGCCAGTTCCCGCTCGGACGGCAGGCTGTCGCCGGGCTTGAGCTGCCCCGAGGCGATGGCCTCGGCGATCAGCCGGTGCAATTGCAGGTAAAGCGGCCCGCCGCCGCTTTCCTCGAAGGCGCCGGGGGTGAAGATTTCGCCCATCATCCCTCCTGCCGCGCCAGAAACAGCGCCCCGTCCAGCCCGCTGCCCAAGGGCGCGCGAATGTCCCAAAGCCCCGCCAGCCGTTTCGCGTAATGGCCGCCCAGCCCGCCCAGAAAGATCACCGGCAGGTCGCGGCCCTGTTGCAGCATCCCGATCATATCGCGGATCTGCGCGACCGCGGCGTCAAAGATGCGCCGCGCCGCCGGGTCCGCGCTTTCGACGATGCGGGGGGCAAAGCTGCCAAACTCGACGGGCTTGGCGCGCAGCCCGAACGAGATCACGCCCTCGACCCCGCCCAGTTCGGTCAGCACCTCCTGCAACAGGGGCGTCATCGGGGCAAAGCCGTCCTCGGCCCGCAGGGCGTCAGAGAGCAGGGCGCGGCCCAGAACCGCGCCGCCCCCTTCGTCGCCCAGCAGAAAGCCGCGCCCGCCATATTGGCGGAACTGGCCGCCCGCCTGCACCGCAAAGACCGAGCCGGTGCCCATGGCGGCGACGATGCCATCGCCGCTTTGCAGGGCGCCTGCCGTGGCGGTGACCACGTCGGTGACGATGCGCGTGCGGCGAAAGGGCAGCATCGCCTGCAGGCGCCGCGCCGAGGCGGTGACATTGGCCCCCGCCAGCCCCAGCACGGCGTCCAGATCGTCCAGATGGCCCTGACCGGCGGCATGAAGCGCGGCGCGGGCGGCGCTAAGGATATTGGCGCAGGCGCTTTCCGTCTCGATCGAGATATTGGCGGGACCGGCCGCGCCCTGACCCAGAATGCGCCCCTGCGCATCGGCCAGCGCCGCCCGGCATCCCGTACCCCCACCGTCAACAGCCAGAAAAAGCGTCATGATGCCCCCTTTTGCTTGCACGATACCAAAAGAATACCAAAAGGGAAGTATCATTCGTAATTCCAGCAAAAATGGCTGCAAATGCGCCGATTCAAGAAATGTCTTTACAATTGGTATTCTTTTGGCATCATACATCGAACAGGAGGAATCACATGACCGAATCCAGCACCGAGGGACGCCATCCCGGAGCCGAGGGGTTTCATACCCTTGGCGGCAGGGATGCGTTGTCGATCCTGCTGGCGGCGCAGATCGACGCGCTGAAGGCGCTCACGCCGGCGATTGCGGCGCTGGAGCGGGTGGCCGATGCCGCCGCCGCCTCGCTGCGGGCGGGGGGCAAGCTGGGCTATGCCGGGGCGGGGTCCTCGGGGTTGATGGCACTGGCGGATTGTCTGGAACTGGCCGGCACCTTCGGCATCGCGCCCGAACGCACGCCGATGATGTTCGCCGGCGGGGCCGATGCGCTTTTGCACATGAAGGGCAGCGTCGAGGATGACCCGGCGCTGGCCCTGGCCGATCTGGACCGCGCGGGGCTGGCGGCGGGGGACACGCTTTTGGTCCTGTCAGCCTCGGGGCGGACGCCCTATGCGCTGGCCATCGCCGAGGCGGCGCGGGCGCGGGGCGTGACGGTGGCGGGATTTGCCAATGTGCCCGGCTCGGCGTTGCTGGGGCTGGCCGATATTTCGGTGCTGATCGAGACCGGGCCCGAGGTGGTCGCCGGCTCGACCCGGATGGGGGCGGCGACGGCGCAGAAAGTGGCGCTGAACATGGTCTCGGTTCTGGCGGCGACGCGGCTGGGCCATATTCATGACGGCTATATGGTCAATCTGGTGGCCGACAATATCAAGCTGGTTGACCGCGCCGCGCGCATCGTCGCGGCGGTGGCCGATATGCCCCGCGACGCGGCCGAGGCGGCGCTGGCGCGTGTGTCCGGTGCGGTCAAGCCGGCGGTTCTGGTGGCGCGGGGCATGACCCCCGAGGCGGCGACGGCGGCGCTTTCGCAGAATGGCGGCCATCTGGCGCCGCTTCTGCAAGGATTTCATCAAGCGGGTTCGTGAGAAACCCATCACAGGGAGAAGACCATGACCAAGACCATCCGATACGCGTTGCTGGCCAGCACGCTGCTCTCCGGGGCGGCATGGGCCGAGGATGTCACCCTGACCATCGAAAGCTGGCGCAACGACGATCTGGCGATCTGGCAGGAAAAGATCATCCCGGCATTCGAGGCCGCCAATCCCGGCATCAAGGTCGTCTTCGCGCCCTCGGCCCCGGCGGAATACAATGCGGTGCTGAACTCCAAGCTGGATGCCGGTTCGGCCGGCGATCTGGTCACCTGCCGGCCCTTTGACGCCTCGCTTGAGCTGTTCAACAAGGGCAAGCTTGCCGATCTGAGCGATATGGCGGCGATGGCCAATTTCTCGGACGTGGCGAAATCGGCCTGGCAGACGGATGACGCGACCAAGACCTTCTGCGTGCCGATGGCCTCGGTGATCCATGGCTTCATCTATAACCGCGCGATCTTTGACGAGCTGGGCCTGACGCCGCCCAAGACCGAGGCCGAGTTCTTTGCCGCGCTGGAGAAGATCAAGGCGAACGGCACCTATATCCCGATGGCGATGGGCACCAACGACCAATGGGAAGCCGCAACCATGGGCTATCAGAATATCGGCCCGAACTACTGGAAGGGCGAAGAGGGCCGCAAGGCGCTGATCGCCGGCACCTCGAGCCTGACCGACGAGGCATGGGTCGCCCCCTTCCGCCAGCTGGCGAAATGGAAGGACTATCTGGGCGACGGGTTCGAGGCGCAGACCTATCCCGACAGCCAGAACCTGTTCACGCTGGGCCGCGCCGCGATCTATCCGACCGGCTCGTGGGAGATTGGCGTGTTCGGCCCGCAGATCGGCGGCGCCTTCGAGATGGGGGCCTTCCCGCCGCCGGTCGCGGCTGATGGCGACAAATGCTATATCAGCGACCATACCGACATCGCCATGGGCATGAATGCGGCGACGAAGCATCCCGAACAGACGAAGAAGTTCCTGGAATGGGTCGGCTCGTCGGAATTCGCCACGCTTTATGCCAATGCCCTGCCGGGGTTCTTCTCGCTGAACTCGGCTGCGGTCGAGATGGCGGACCCGTTGGCGAAAGAGTTCGTCAGCTGGCGCGAGACCTGTGAGCCGACGATCCGCTCGACCTATCAGATCCTGTCGCGCGGGACGCCGAACCTTGAGAACGAGACCTGGAATGCCAGCGCCAATGTCATCAAGGGTACTGAGACGCCCGAAGATGCGGCAAAGCGCCTGCAGGACGGTCTGGCGAGCTGGTACGAGCCGCAGAAGAAGTGATCTGTTGCCGGGCCTGACGGCCCGGCGATGGCGGGGGGCTTTCCGCCCCCCGCACCCCCCGAGGATATTTTCCTGAAGAAGAATGAGGGAGGCGTCATGGCGCAGCGAAAGCAGATTCGCTGGCATATCGCGGTGTTTCTTGCGCCCGCGGTGCTGGTCTATACCGCCATCATGATCGTGCCGCTGTTCGGGACGCTGAACCTGTCGCTGTTCAATCTGGATCAGGGCAACCGGGTCTTTGTCGGCTTGCGGAACTTTGCCACGCTGTTTGGCGATCCGCGCTGGAGCGATGCGTTCTGGAATGCGCTGGGCAACAATGCCTGGTTCTTCGTCATCCACATGCTGGTGCAGAACCCGATCGGGGTGCTCTTGGCGGCGCTGTTATCCTCGCCGCGGTTGCGGGGGGCGGCGTTTTACCGGACGGCGATCTTTATCCCGACGATCCTGTCATTCGTGATCGTGGGTTTCGTCTGGAAGCTGATCCTGTCGCCGATCTGGGGGATTGCGCCCGGCATGCTGGACGCGGTGGGGCTGAAGGCCCTGTTCGCGCCCTGGCTGGGCAAGGAAGAATATGCGCTGACCACGCTGGCGCTGGTCTCGGTCTGGCAATTCGTCGGCATCCCGATGATGCTGATCTATGCCGCCTTGCTGTCCATTCCCGACGAGGTGATCGAGGCCGCCGAGATGGACGGCGTCACCGGCTGGGCGCAGTTCTGGAAGATCAAGCTGCCCTTGATCCTGCCCTCGATCGGGATCATCTCGGTCCTGACATTTGTCGGGAACTTCAACGCCTTCGACCTGATCTATGTGACGCAGGGGGCCTTGGCCGGGCCGAATTTCGCCACCGATATCCTGGGGACGTTCCTTTACCGGACCTTCTTTGGTTTCCAGTTGCAGATCGGCGACCCGCATATGGGGGCGACCATCGCCACGGCCATGTTCGGGATCATCCTTCTGGGCGTCTGCTTCTATCTGTTCGCCATCCAGACGCGGCTGCGCCGCTATCAGTTCTAGGGGTCCGATGATGAGCACCGCCCGCCATTCCCCCCTGCGCAGCCTTGCCGCACATGGCATCCTGCTGGGATATACGCTGATCGCGCTGTTTCCGGTCTTTGTGATCGTGGTCAACAGCTTCAAGAACCGCCGTGCCATCTTTGCCGATCCGCTGGCGCTGCCGAGCGCCGAGACCTTCGATCTGGTCGGCTACAAGACCGTCCTGGCGCAGGGAGATTTCCTGCAATATTTCCTGAACTCGATGACGGTGACGGTCGCCAGCCTGTTCTTCGTCTTGCTGTTCGGGGCCATGGCCGCCTTCGCGCTGTCGGAATACCGCTTTCGCGGCAATCTGCTGATGGGGCTGTATCTGGCGCTGGGGATCATGATCCCGATCCGGCTGGGGACGGTGGCGATCCTGCAATTGATGGTGGCCTCGGGGCTGGTCAATACGCTGACGGCGCTGATCCTGGTCTATACCGCGCAAGGGCTGCCGCTGGCCGTCTTCATCCTGTCCGAGTTCATGCGCGGGGTCTCCGCCGACCTCAAGGACGCGGGCCGCATCGACGGGCTGTCGGAATACCGCATCTTTTTCCGGCTGGTCCTGCCCCTGGTGCGCCCCGCCATGGCCACCGTCGCCGTCTTTACCATGATCCCGATCTGGAACGATCTGTGGTTCCCGCTGATCCTTGCGCCCTCCGAGGCGACCAAGACCATCACGCTGGGCAGCCAGGTCTTCATCGGCCAGTTCGTCACCAACTGGAACGCAGTTCTGGCGGCGCTTGGCCTCGCCATCGTGCCGGTTCTGGTCCTGTATCTGATCTTCTCGCGCCAGCTGATCCGCGGCATCACCGCCGGAGCCGTGAAATGATCGCCCCCTGCAAGGAGGAATGCCCATGGGCGCCCTGACGCTGACCCAAGTCACCAAATCCTTTGGCCGCACCGATGTGATCAAGGGGGTCGACCTGCATGTCGATGACGGCGAGTTCTGCGTCTTTGTCGGCCCCTCGGGCTGCGGCAAGTCCACGCTTTTGCGCATGATCGCCGGGCTTGAGGACGTGACCTCGGGCGATGTGGCGGTGGACGGGACGCGCATCAACGATCTGGCCCCGGCCAAGCGCGAAATCGCCATGGTCTTTCAAAGCTATGCGCTTTACCCGCATCTGACCGTGCGCGACAATATGGGGCTGGCGCTGAAGCAGGCGGGGGTGCCGAAACCCCAGATCGCGCAGGCGACCGACCGCGCCGGGGCCATGCTGGCGCTGGACGCGCTGATGGAGCGCCGCCCGGCCGAGCTTTCTGGCGGCCAGCGCCAGCGCGTCGCCATCGGCCGTGCCATCGTCCGGACGCCCAAGCTGTTTTTGTTCGACGAGCCGCTGTCGAACCTTGATGCGGCCCTGCGCGTGCAGACCCGGATCGAGATCGCAAAACTGCATCGCGACCTTGGCGCCACGATGATCTATGTGACCCATGATCAGGTCGAGGCGATGACGCTCGCGGACAAGATCGTGGTGCTGCGCGCCGGCCGGGTCGAACAGGTGGGCCGGCCGATGGACCTGTATAACGACCCCGACAACACCTTTGTCGCCGGCTTCATCGGCAGCCCGCAGATGAATTTCCTGAAATCTGGCAAGCTGGGCCTGTCCTCGGAGACGCTGGGCATCCGCCCCGAGCATCTGTCGCTGGACCATGGCGCAAGCATGGAGCCCGGCCGCATCCCCGGCCGTGTCAGCCATGTCGAGAAGCTGGGCGGCGAGACGCTGGTCTATGTCCATACCGAGGATCACGGGCTGCTGACCGTGCGGCTCTTCGGCGAACAGGATTACGCGGTCGATGAGGCGGTCGGAATGCGGCTGGACCCGACGCGGGTCTTTCACTTCGACGCCGAGGGGAAACGCCTGCGCTGAGCCTCTCCCTCCGGCGCGGCTGAGGGCCCCCGCCACGGATCAGCGTGGCGGGGGTTTCCCGTTTTCAGGCCTCGTGGCGGGCCAGCGCGGCCAGCTTGGCCTCGGCCTCGGGGTCGATCTCCAGCCCGCCGGCGGTGGCGCCGGCCTCGGGGTCGTTATAGACCGAAACATCCATCTTGCCCTCGCCCTTGGCGACGATGACGCTGACCACCGCGTCGCCGGTGATGTTCACCGCCGTGCGGATCATGTCCATCAGCCGGTCGACGCCAAGGATCAGGGCGATGCCCTCGATCGGCAGGCCCACCTGCGTCAGCACCATGGTCAGCATGACCAGACCTACGCCCGGCACGCCCGCCGTCCCGATCGAGGCCAGAACCGACATGGCGATGACGGTCAGGTAGCCGCCAAGACCCAGATCGACGCCATAGACATTGGCCAGAAACACCGTCGCCACGCCCTGCATGATGGCGGTGCCGTCCATGTTGATCGTGGCGCCCAGCGGCACCGTGAACGAGGCCACGGAATTGTCGACGCCCATGCGCTCGGTCACGCAGCGATAGGTGACGGGGATGGTGGCGTTTGAGCTGGCGGTGGAAAAGGCGAAGATCTGCGCCGGGCGGATCTTGGTGATGAAGGTAAAGGGGTTCAGCCCCGACATCAGCTTCAGGATGATCATCAGCGTCACGAAGAGATGCAGGAAAAGCGCGCTGGTCAGCGTGACCACATAGGCCAGAACCGGGATGAACAGCTCGATCCCTTCCTTGGCGAAGACCTTGGCGATCAGGCAGAAGACGCCGTAAGGCGCAAAGCTCATGACAATATCGACGATCTTCATCGCCAGTTCGTTCAGATATTCGCAGGCCCGCGCGAAATCGGCCGAGCGTTCGCCCAGCATCAGCGCGGCGACGCCCACCACGATGACGTAAAAGATGATCTGCAGCATGTCGCCGCTGGCCATGGCCGCGACCGGGTTCGAAGGCACGATATTGGCAAAGACCTGCCAGACGGTCGGCGCATCGGCGGTCTTGACCAGCGAGGCGTCCACCCCCTCCATCACGAAACCCTTGCCCGGCCCGATCAGGATGCCCAGCACGATGGCCGTGGCGATGGCGATGGCGGTGGTGGCGATGTAAAGCACGAAGGACTTGCCGCCGACCCGGCCCAGCACGCGGATATCGCCGATCCCCAGCACGCCGCAGATCAGCGAAAACACCACCAGCGGCACCACCAGCATCTTCAGCCCGTTCACGAAGGCCGCGCCGACCATGCTGAACAGCCCGTCCACCAGCCAGCCGTTCAGGCTGGCCGAGCCGAGCATGTTCAGGATGATCCCGACGATCAGCCCACCGGCCATGCCCAGCATGATCTTGGTCGTCAGCGACATGCCGCCGCCGGATTCGCTTGTGTCTGACATCTTTCCCAAACCCCGCTGTAAAAATACCTGCATCTGGCGCGGGGCCGGGCCGGTCCAGCCGGATAATGCTCCGGTGCGGCAGCACCCGCGTGAAATCCGATTGCACGGCTCGCCTGACCCAAGGTCAAGCCCCCACGCGGTTTCAGGCCGGGAAATGATGAATTTCGGGATGGGTTTCCGGCGATTCTGCCGGATTTTCGGCAGCTTGCCGAGGCTCTGCGCCGCGATGCGGCGAATCGCGCGCGGGTTGCAGCGGGGCGGTTGGCGGGGCGCCCGGCGGGTCTCAGATCACCAGCACGCCCGCATGCTTGGCCTTGTGTTCCGGCTCGACATGGATGGTGATCATCGCGTCCGGCAGCTTGGCCTTCAGCGCCTGTTCGATCCGGTCGCAGATGTCATGGGCGGCATCGACGGTGGTCTGGCCGTCCACGACCAGATGAAAGTCGATGAAGGTGCGCGGCCCGGCGTGGCGGGTGCGCAGATCATGGGCCTCGAGCGCGCCGGTCGCCTTGTCCGAGATGATGGCGCGGATATCGTCCAGCGTACCATTGTCCACGGCCTCGTCCATCAGCCCCGAAAGCGAGGCGGTCATCACCTTCCAGCCCGACCACAGGATATTGACGGCGACCAGCGCTGCCAGCGCCGGGTCCAGAACCGCCCAGCCGGTCACGACGGCCAGTGCCACGCCCAGCACCACACCGCCTGAGGAAATCACGTCCGACAACAGGTGATGCCCGTCCGCCACCAGCGCCGGCGAGCGCAGCCTGCGCCCGCGCGAGATCAGCACCCAGCACCAGATCGCGTTCAAGACGCTGGCAAAGCCATTGACCAAAAGCCCCTCCAGCGGCGCCTCCAGCATCCTCGGGGCCAGAAAGCCGTGCCATGCCTCGCGCAGGATCAGCAGCGCGGCGACGATGATCATCACCCCCTCCAGCACGGCGCTGAAGAATTCGGCCTTGTGGTGGCCGTAAGGGTGGTCGCGGTCGGCGGGGCGGGCGGCGATGCGGATGGCGATCAGCGCCGCGACGGCGGTGGCGACGTTGACGATGCTTTCCATCGCATCCGACATCAGCGCGACCGAGCCGGTCAGCCACCAGGCAAAGGTCTTCAGCGCCAGCACGACAAGGCCGACCAGAATGCTGCCGATGGCGATCTTTTCGGTTCTGGACATGGGCGATTCCTTTGTGTCGGAGCCTTGGACTGGCCTTCTAGACGCCAAGCCGGCTGATCGCCAAGGGGGCGAGGGGGCGAAAATCCGGCAAAAATGCCGCCTGCGTGCCGATCCGGGCCATGCTACCGACAATCGCTCGCAACTGGGCCTGCAATCTGGGCACGCAACTGCCGCCTGTCACGGGCGTGGACGCGGAATGGAAAACGGGGACCTTTCGGCCCCCGCTTCCTGTTCCTTCCGCCGGGCTTACTCCGCCGGAACCGCCGCCAGATCCTCGACCTCGGCGATCGGGTGTTTCAGATGCGGCAGCATCTCTTTCGGGCAGACCTGCAGGAAATTGGCCTTTGCTTCGGCCCAGTTCTGCAGGATCTCCTCGGCCCGGCGCGAGCGGGTTTCCTTGCAATGCCGCTCGACCAGATCTTTCAGCTGCGCTTCCCAATGGGATTGCGTCACCGGGCACAGGATCAGCGTTTCGGCGTTGATATAGTCGCGCGCCACGCCCTCGGGGTCGTAAAGATAGGCCATGCCCCCGGTCATGCCGGCGCCGAAGTTCGCGCCGATGCGGCCCAGGATCACGGCGACACCGCCGGTCATGTATTCGCAACCATTGCTGCCGCAGCCCTCGATCACCACCTTGGCACCCGAGTTGCGCACGCCGAACCGCTCGCCCGCGCGGCCGCAGGCGTAAAGATAGCCGTCGGTCGCGCCATAAAGCACGGTATTGCCGATGATCGTGTTCTGATCGGCGACCAGCGGGCTGCCCATCGGCGGGCGCACCACGATGGTGCCGCCCGACAGGCCCTTGCCCACATAGTCATTGGCGTCGCCCGAGACCTCGATCTTGAGCCCCGGCGCGGCAAAGGCGCCCAGCGACTGGCCCGCGCTGCCGGTCAGGCGCACGGTCAGGTGGTCGGGCTGCAGCTTGTTGCGCATCCCGAACTTCTGCACGATCATCGAACTGGTCCGCGTGCCGATGGTGCGCAGGGTGTTCCTGACCGCATAGCTCAGCTGCATCTTTTCGCCATCGGTAAAGAACCGCTCGGCATCGCGGATGATCTCCGCGTCCAGCGTGTCCGGCACCGCGTTGCGGGGCTTCGAACGATCATAGACGATCTTTTCCGACCCATCGACGGTGATCAGCAGCGGATTCAGGTCCAGATCGTCCAGCGACTTGTCGCCCCGGCTGACCTGGGTCAGCAGATCGGCGCGGCCGATGATCTCGTCCATGCTGCGCGCGCCGATGCTGGCGAGGATCTCGCGCACCTCGGTCGCATAGAAGGTGATCAGGTTCACCACCTTGTCGGCCGAGCCGGTGAACATGGCGCGCAGCTTTTCGTCCTGGGTGCAGACGCCCACCGGGCAGGTGTTCGACTGGCACTGGCGGACCATGATGCAGCCCATGGCGATCAGCGCGGCGGTGCCGATGCCGTATTCCTCGGCCCCCATCATCGCCGCCATGACGATGTCGCGGCCGGTGCGCAGGCCGCCGTCGGTGCGCAACGTGATGCGGTCGCGCAGACGGTTCATCGCCAGCACCTGATGCGCCTCGGTCAGGCCCATTTCCCAGGGCAGGCCCGCGAACTTGATCGAGGTCGCGGGGCTCGCCCCGGTGCCGCCGTTATGGCCCGAAATCAGGATGATATCGGCCTTGGCCTTGGCCACGCCCGCCGCAATCGTGCCGACGCCAGACGAGGCCACCAGCTTGACGGTGATCTTGGCGCGCGGGTTGATCTGCTTGAGGTCATAGATCAGCTGCGCCAGATCCTCGATACTGTAGATATCGTGATGCGGCGGCGGGCTGATCAGCGTGACGCCCTTGGTCGAATGGCGCAGCCGGGCGATCAGGTCGGTGACCTTCATGCCGGGAAGCTGGCCGCCCTCGCCGGGTTTCGCGCCCTGGGCGACCTTGATTTCCAGCTCTTCGCAGGCGTTCAGATATTCGGCGGTGACGCCGAAACGGCCACTGGCGACCTGCTTGATCTTGGCGCAGGGGTTGTCGCCATTGGGCAAAGGCTGGCTATGCGCCGGATCCTCGCCGCCCTCGCCGCTGTCGGATTTCGCGCCGATGCGGTTCATGGCGATGTTCAGTGTCATATGCGCCTCGGGCGAGAGCGCCCCCAGGGACATGCCCGGCGTCACGAAACGCTTGCGGATCGAGGTGATCGATTCCACCTCTTCCAGCGGCACCGATTTGCCCAGAGGCTTGATGTCCAGAAGATCGCGCAGATGGATCGGCGGGTTCGCCCGCATGGTGGCGGTGAACTGCTTCCAGACATCATAAGAGGCCTTTTCGCAGGCCAGCTGCAACAGCCGCATGGTGTTGGCTTCCCAGGCGTGCTTTTCGCCCGAGCGCCGCGCCTTGTAAAAGCCGCCCACCGGCAGCAGCTCTGCCACCGGGCTGTGGAAGCCCTTGTGGTGAACATCCTCCAGCTTGGCTTGCAACCCGTGCAGGCCGATGCCGGAGATCCGCGACTGCATGCCGGGGAAATATTCCGCGACCATGGCGCGCGACAGCCCCACCGCCTCGAAGTTCAGGCCGCCGCGATAGGACGACAGCACCGAGATCCCCATCTTGGCCATGATCTTCAAAAGACCCGCATCGATGGCGTCGCGATAGTTGCGCATGTTCTCGATCAGGCTGCCGCCGAGCAGCCCGCGCTCGATCCGCTCGGCGATGGTGTCCTGCGCCAGATAGGGGTTCACCGTGGTCGCGCCGCAGCCGATCAGCACCGCGAAATAATGCGGGTCGATGCATTCCGCCGAACGCACGTTCAGCGAACAGAAGGTGCGCAGGCCCTTGCGGGTCAGCCAGCTATGGACGGCGCTGGTCGCCAGGATCATCGGCAGGCCGATGCGGTCCGGGCCCAGTTTCTCGTCCGACAGCACCAGATGGCCCGCGCCCGAGCGCACGGCATCCTCGGCCTCGGCGCGGATGCGGGCCAAGGCCTCGCCCATCGCCTCGGGGCCGGCGCCATCGGCGAAGGTGCAGTCGATCTGCGTCACCGCATCGCCGAACATCCGCGTCATCTCGCCGAATTCGGCATTGGCGACGAAGGGGCTTTCCAGCACCAGAATCTCGGTCTGCGCCGAGGATTCGTCCAGCACGTTCTTGAGGTTGCCAAAGCGCGTCTTCAGGCTCATCACCCGGGTTTCGCGCAAGCTGTCGATCGGCGGGTTGGTGACCTGCGAAAAGTTCTGGCGGAAGAAATGCGACATCGGCCGGTATTGCCCGGACAGCACCGCAGGCGGCGTGTCGTCGCCCATGCTGGCCAGCGCTTCCTTGCCATCCTCGGCCATGGGGGCCAGCATGGATTCGATTTCCTCGACCGTATAGCCGGCGGCGATCTGGCGGCGGCGCAGCGCGTCGCCGGTAAAGCTCAGCTTTTCGGGCAGGTCGCGCATGATGTCGTTCAGCTGCACGACCTTTTCGATCCATTCGCCAAAGGGCTGGCTGTTGGCCAGACGGTCCTTGATGGCGCGGTCGTGGTAAAGGCGGCCGTCCTTCATGTCGACGGCGATCATCTGGCCCGGGCCAAGCGCGCCTTTTTCGCGCACCTCGGCCTCGTTCACGGGGACCATCCCGGCCTCGGACCCGGCGATCAGCAGGTTGTCGGCAGTGACGACATAGCGCATCGGGCGCAGCCCGTTGCGGTCCAGACCGCCGCAGACCCAGCGGCCATCGGTCATGGCCAGTGCCGCCGGCCCGTCCCAGGGCTCCATCACGGCGTTGCAATAGGCATACATGTCGGCCCAGGCTTTCGGCATGTCGGTCGTGGCCTTGGACCAGGCCTCGGGGACCAGCATGGTCTTGGTCATCGGCGCCGAACGGCCCGAACGCACCATCACCTCAAAGACCGCATCCAGCGCCGCACTGTCCGAGGACCCGGCCGGGATGATCGGCTTGATGTCCTCGGCCCGCTCGCCAAAGGTGTTGCTGGCCATGCGGATCTCGTGGCTTTTCATCCAGTTCGAGTTGCCGCGCAGCGTGTTGATCTCGCCGTTATGGGCCAGCATGCGGAAGGGCTGCGCCAGCCACCATTGCGGGAAGGTGTTGGTCGAATAGCGCTGGTGATAGATGGCGAATGCCGATTCAAAGCGCTCGTCCTTGAGGTCGGGATAGAATTCCGCGACCTGCTCGGCCAGCATCATGCCCTTGTAGATGATCGACCGGCACGACAGCGAGGCAAAGTAAAGCCCCGCGATCTGTGCCGCGATGGCCGCCTTTTCGATGCGGCGGCGGATGATGTACAGCTCGCGCTCGAACTGTTCCTGATCGATGTCCTTTTCGCAGCGGATCAGGATCTGTTCGATCTCGGGGCGGGTGGCATTGGCCTTTTCGCCCAGAACGGCGGTGTTCACGGGCACATGGCGCCAGCCATAGATGTAATGGCCCATGCGCAGGACCTCGGATTCCACGATGGTCCGGCAGGCCTCTTGCTGGGCAAAGTTGGTGCGCGGCAGAAACGCCTGACCGACCGCGATCAGCTTGGACTGGTCGGGCTCATGGCCGGTGCGGCGGACCTGATCGTAAAAGAACGGCACCGGGATCTGGACATGGATGCCCGCGCCGTCGCCGGTCTTGCCATCGGCATCGACCGCGCCGCGATGCCAGATCGCCTTCAGCGCGCTGATCCCGGCCTCGACGACCTTGCGGCTGGCCTTGCCGCCGATATTGACCACCAGCCCGACGCCGCAGGACGAATGCTCGTCCTCGGTCCGATAGAGGCTGTGTTCCGCCATCCAGGCGCGGCGGGCTTCTTCCTTGGCTTGCCAGTCCATCAGATCAGTGCCTCCTTCAAGATCATAAGCTGCCGCAGCAGGGGGCTGGCTTCGTCGCCGCCCACCATCTGCAGGTCGCAATCATATTCGGGCCGGGTCGCGCCAAAACCGGACTGGCCGGGAAAGGCGAAAGTCACCGGGCTGTCGTTCACGTCCTGAACCGCGCCGGTCCAGTCGGTCGAATGCTCGATGCCGCCGTAAAAGCGGCCATGGCTGCGGCTGACGAATTGCTGGCCCTTGCGTTCGATCAGGACTTCGCCCGTCTCGCTGAATGTCGTGAGCTCGAACCGCGTCGTTTCCAGCGGCACGCCGTCGATGGTGACCTTGTCGCCCGGCAGCTCGTCATGGCCGACATGGTGCAGGCGCTGGCCGTCATCCGACTGGGTCCAGAAATCGAAATCGTCCCGCCCGGTCTGTAGCAGGGTCGAGAAGGACGCATGGTCATCCGCCTGATCGACCAGCAGGTCGGTCACGCCCTGAACAAGGTTCGTGCTTTCCAGCCAGCGCGTCTCCTTGTCTATCCGCGACTGATAGACCGGCCCGTCCGGGGTAAAGATGGTCACCCGCTGGTCGCCCGCCGCGTCCACCGAACAGCGATAATGCTGCGAGACGGTGCAGCCGCGGTTCTGGACGGTCATTTCCAGCTTGCAGCCCTGGGGCGGGGTGAATTCGGCGGCATGGCCGGGCAGGGCAAAAAGGGTCAGCAGCGCTGCCATGGCGGCCGGGGCCGTCGCGGAGCGCGCAACACGCAGCGCGCGCAGGCTGTGTCCGCGCGGTGGAGAGGTTGTGTACGCCTTGTGCATCGAAATCACCCCCCTATTCGGCGGCAACGCGGGCCGCGTCCGACAACCAGTTGGCGATGCTGTCGGCGGCCTCGCGGCCGTCGCGGATCGCCCAGACCACCAGGCTTGCGCCGCGCACGATATCGCCCACGGCATAGACGCCCGGCAGGCTGGTGGAATGGGTCTGGTAATCGGCCTTGATGGTGCCCCAGCGGGTCACTTCCAGCCCCTCGACGCCCCAAAGGCGCGGCAGCTCTTCGGGCTCGAACCCCAGCGCCTTGATGACCAGATCGGCCGGCTCGTCATAGTCGGCGCCCTCGATCAGTTCGGGCGACTGGCGGCCGCTGACATCGGGCGCGCCCAGACGCATCTTCTGCACCCGGACCGAGGCGATGGCGATGGGGTCGCCGTCCACGTCCACTTCCTGCGCCAGCATCGCCTCGCCGGTGACATGGCCGGCGAATGCGCCGGGTGCGGACATCCAGACGAATTCGACGCCCTCTTCCTCGGCATTCTGCACCTCGCGCTGCGAGCCGGGCATATTGGCGCGGTCGCGGCGATAGAGGCACTTCACCGATTGTGCGCCCTGACGGATCGCGGTGCGCACGCAGTCCATGGCGGTGTCGCCGCCGCCGATGACGACGACGCGCTTGCCGCGGGCGTTCAGCTCGCCATCCTCATAGTCGGGGATCTCGTCGCCCAGATCGACCCGGTTCGAGGCGGTCAGATAATCCAGCGCTCGCACCACGCCACGGGCGGCGGCATTGTCGATATCCAGATCGCGGGTCTTGTAGACGCCGGTCGCGATCAGCACCGCGTCATGCTTGCCGCGAATGGCGTCAAAGCTGATATCCTCGCCGACATTGGCGTTCAGGACGAACTCGACCCCGCCCTCGGCCAGCAGGGCGTTGCGGCGTTCCACGACGTGCTTTTCCAGCTTGAAGCCGGGGATGCCATAGATCATCAGCCCGCCGGCGCGGTCATGGCGGTCATAGACGGTGACCTGAAAGCCCATGCGGCGCAGCCGGTCGGCGGCGGCAAGGCCGCCGGGGCCGGCGCCGATGATGCCGATCGATTCCGCGCGCTCGGTCAGGGGGGTGACGGGGCGGACCCAGCCTTCCTCCCATGCGGTGTCGGTGATGTATTTTTCGATGGCGCCGATGGTGACGGTGCCGTGGCCGGACTGTTCGATGACGCAATTGCCCTCGCACAGGCGGTCCTGCGGACAGATGCGGCCGCAGATTTCCGGGAAGGTGTTGGTTTCCTGACTGCGCAGATAGGCTTCCTGCGTGCGCCCCTCGGCGGTCAGGCGCAACCAGTCGGGAATGTTGTTGTGCAGGGGGCAATGGCTCTGGCAATAGGGCACGCCGCACTGGCTGCAGCGGCTGGCCTGTTCCTTGGCCTTGGCATCGGCGAATTCGCGATAGATTTCGTGAAAATCTTCCGAGCGGGACGCCGCATCGCGTTTCTCGGGCATCTCGCGCCCGACGGTGACGAATTTGAGCATCTTTTGCGTGGCCATGGCTGCGCGTCCTTCGCTAACGAGAAGTGTCCAGAGCCTGATAAAACAGGCCGCAGTCAATGAAAAGTCAATAGTTCTGACCTATATGCGGGATTTTTCAGCCAAGCGCGCTATTTTTCCCCGAGAGACCCAGAAATTAGGTCAGATTAATTTACCTAAATCTGCTTATCGCCAGGCCGGGCAGGGAATCGGACAGTCCGTCACTGCACCACGCCGGCCCAGGCCAGCCCCAGCAGCAGCGCGCCGAAGACGATGCGATAGATCGCGAAGGCGGTAAAGCGGTGCGTGCGGATATAGCCCAGAAGCCATTTCACCGCGACAAAGGCCGTCACCATCGAGACCACAAAGGCGATGCCCATGCCGGTCCAGTCCTCGGTCCCGGCGCCGTCCTTGAATTCCTTGAGCAGCGCATAGCCGCTGGCCGCATACATGGTCGGAATGCCGACCAGAAAGGCGAACTCGGTCGCGGCGGCGCGGTTCGAGGTCCCCAGCAGCAGCGCGGCAAAAATCGTCGCGCCCGAACGCGAGGTGCCCGGGAACATCCCGGCTATGATCTGCGCGAAGCCGACGGCAATCGCCACCCTCCAGGTGATGGCCACGCGGTCGGGCTGCTTGTCGGCGACGCTTTCGGCCCAGATCATCCAGATGCCGCCGATGACCAGCGCCCATGCGATCGGGGTCACGGTCTCGGGCAGCTCAAAGCCCAGCTTCTTGACCACCAGCCCCAGCACGGCGGTGATCCCGAAAGCGGTCAGCAGCTTGAGCAGATAGTCGCGGTTGGCCGGATCGCGCCAGCCGGTGACCAGCCCCACCAGCCGCCGCCAATAGATCAGCGTGACGGCCAGAATCGCGCCGGCCTGAATGACGATGTTATAGGCGTCCGAACGCGCGCCCAGCCATTGCTCGGCCAGCAGCAGGTGTCCGGTGCTGGAAATCGGCAGAAACTCGGTAATCCCCTCGATAATCCCGAGGAGCACATCATTCACATAGGACAAGCCGTCTTTCCTTCAGAGAGAGCTGCGGCGGATCAATTGTCGCGCAGGTTCTTTGCCGAGGCGGTAATGGATTCATACTGCCCCGAGGGGCGGAAGCGCCACAGATAGGTGTCAAGAATCGCTGGCGCCGAAATTGGCGCGATCCCCAGATCGGCAAAGGTTTTTGCGCCATCGGCGACACGGTTGGGCAGGCGCAGGGTGCGGGCCTGATCCTTGGTCAGGATGCGGTTGGTCAGCAGACCGCCGGTGACGACCTGCCCCGCATCCAGGATCGAGCCCATCACCCCGGCCATCCAGTTCGGAATGCCGATGACGGCGCGGCGTCGGTCGGTTGCGCCCAGCACCTGCTGAGCTATGCCACGCATGGTGACGACATCGGGGCCGCCCAGCTCATAGATGCCCGGCCCGGCCTCGCCCGCGGCGGCCATGGCGGCGGCCTGCGCGACATCGACGACATAGACCGGCTGCACCTCGGTTTCCGCGCCGGGCACGAAAAGCACCGGCCCAAAGCGGGTCATCGCCGCGATGCGGTTGTAGAAATTGTCGTCCGGGCCAAAGATGATCGAGGGCCGCAGGATCGCGGCATCCGGACGGTGCTGCAGGACCAGCGCCTCGCCCCGGCCCTTTGAGGCGGCGTAATGGCTTTCGGAATTCGCGTCTGCCCCCAGCGCCGAGACATGCACGACATGCTTGACACCGGTTTCGGCGGCGATGCGGGCGATGCGGCCGGCGGCCTCTTCATGGATGGCGTCGAAGGTGTTCTTGCCCTCGCGCACCAGAATGCCCACGCAGTTGATGACCGCATCGGCATCGGCCATGCAGGCGCGCACCGACAGGTCGTCGCGGATATTGCAGGGCACCGGCTCGATCTGGCCCGGCGCGCCATAGGTGCGCACGACGCCCGCCTCGTTCGGGCGGCGGACGGCGACGCGGATGCGCCAGCCCTGCGCGGCCATCACCCGCGCGATCTGCCGGCCCAGGAATCCCGATCCGCCATAGATGGTGACAAGCTTGGCTGCGGACATGGCTCTCGCTCCCCTTGGTGGCGTGCTTACCGTTCAATAGCCAAGGCTTTGGGCAGCGGCAAGCCGTGGCTGCATGGCTGCGACGATGCGGTCGCCGACCCGCAGCGCATTTGCCGCAATTGTCAGGCTGGGATTGACCCCGTTCGAGGTCGGCATGAACGAGGAATCCGTCACATAAAGATTGTCCAGCCCATGCACCTTGCAGTCGCGGTCCAGCACGCTGCTGCGCGGATCGTCGCCAAAGCGCAGCGTGCCGCAGGGATGGGCAAAGTTCAGCTCGGGCGCGATGCTGGTGAACATGGCGCGATGCGGGCGAAATGCCTGCCGCATCGCCTTGCGGAACGCGGCGCGGCGCTGCTGCAATTCATCTGAGATATCATAGTGAAAGCGCAGCCGGTCGCCGTCCTCGGGGTCGGGCAGCACGCGGTTATGCGCATAGGGCAGGTCCTCGAGCACGCCGACGAACAGTTTCGCATGACCCATGGCCTTGGCCGCCAGCCAGGCCGGAAGGCGCAGACCATGCCGCAAGGGCCGCAGCTTGCGCAGCGGCGAATGGGCGAAATGCTTGTTCATCGTGTAAAGGATTTCGCCGAATCCGGCAGTCAGGCCCATGGATTGCACGGTGCCGAAGCGCTGCCCTTCGACGAAATACAGATCGCGCATGCTGATCGAGCGCGAAGCCCCGCTTTCGCCCGCCGTCTTGCCGGCCCAGATCGCGATGATCTCGCTTAAGTGGAACATCAGGTTGCGGCCGACCAGATCGTGACGGTTGCCCAGGCCCTCGGGCCAGTATTCGCTGGTCGAGCGCCGCATCAGCGTCGGCGAGGCAAGACCGCCCCCGGCAAGGACATAGCGCTTGGCGCGCAGGGTCAGGGCCTGGCCGTCGCGCTGGCAGGTCAGGCCAGTGACGGTGCCGGCATCTGCCTCGATCCGGGTGACGGTGCAGCGGTCAAGAAGCGCCGCCCGGCCGGTCTCGAGCGCAGGCAGAACCCCGGCAGAGCGCCCGTCCATCTTGCAGCGGCGCGGGCAGCGCCGGCCAAAGCAATTGTCGCAGCCCGGCACGAAGCGCGCCGCCATATGGGTGCGATAGGGGTGCATCCCGGCGCGGCGCAGATCCGCGATCAAAGCGGCATCCGAGGCGGGCAGGGGCGGCAGCGGCGGCAGGATCGCGGCACCCTCGGGGGCCAGCGGATCGACCTCGCCGTTGATATGAAAGGTCTTTTCGGCCAGCTCGAACCAGGGTTTGAAGGCGTCATAGCCGATGGGCCAGCCACCGGTCGGATGCGGATGGGTGGCGGTCGATTCAAGGTCGTGACGCTCGGGACGTTCCAGCGTCGCGGCATAAAAGGCCGATGTGCCGCCGACCCCTGCGCCGATCATACCGTCCAGCTCGCACCATTTGCCGTCGAGTTCGGCCTCGAGCAGGCGCGGCCAGGCGCCATTGGCCAGTCGGGCCTCGGGGGTACGATCCGCGATATTCAGCGCGTCCAGCGCCGCATCGCCCAGATCTGGGCCCTTTTCGACGAACAGCACCGACAGCCCGGCTTCGGCAAGGCTGCGGCCAATCACCCCGCCGCCGACCCCGGTTCCGATGACGATGGCATCCCATTCGCGTGACGAGAGGTCGTCCATGGCAAATCCGTTCGTCGATACAATCATCACAAAGCGCTAATCATCAATCGTTTATAGATATTCCACGGTGGTGCAGAAAGCTACCGGAAAGGACAGATTGCTGGCTCGGCGGATGGCGGAACGGCCCTGCCAGATGCGTTCGTCTTGGCGTACATGGTCTTCCGGCAAAAAAGATTGCGTTGCGGTGAAATTTCTTTTCGACCCCTGTTGACACCCTCTGCGGCTGGCCTTAATCACCCCGCTCACACCACCTGCCCAGGTGGCGGAATTGGTAGACGCGCACGGTTCAGGTCCGTGTGCCGCAAGGCGTGGAGGTTCGAGTCCTCTCCTGGGCACCATGACAAAAACCGCACGATCCCAAAGGGTTCGTGCGGTTTTTGCATTTTCCCGCATGCCACTCTCGCTGCCCGTTGTCGCTGGCCGGACGGGCCGCTATGGAGCCGGCAAGCCCACCCGGCCCGGCCGCCACAGCGGGCCAAGGGGCGGGTGCGACAAGCTCGAGCAGACAAGGAGGCCGGGCATGATTCGACGTTATGGACCGCCGCCCGGACCGCAGAACTATCGCCTGCGCCCCGGTGCCTATGCCGTTCTGATCCGGGACGGGCAGGCATTGCTGACTTTTCAGCTTGCGCCCAACCCCGAATATCAGCTGCCCGGGGGCGGGATCGACCCGGGCGAGTCGCCTCTGGCCGCCTTGCACCGCGAGGTCTATGAGGAAACCGGTTGGGCGATAGGCGCCGCGCGGCGGCTCGGCGCCTATCGCCGCTTTTGCTATATGCCGGAATATGGGTTTTGGGCGGAAAAGCTGTGCAGCATCTGGCTGGCGCGGCCGATCGCGCGCCGGGGCATGCCGCTTGAACAGGGGCACGAGGCGCGCTGGCTGCCGCTGGCCGAGGCCGGGTCGCAGCTGCCGGAACCCGGCATGCGGGCTTTTTTCCGGCTGGCGCTGGCGCGGTCGCGGATGTGATGCCAGCCTCTGCCGCGCTTCGATGTCGGGCATGAACACTCAAAGGGCGCGTTCGTTCTGAAGGCCTCGCTTTGTGGCGATGTCCGATCCTGGATCGCAAACAGATGCGGTCCAGGGCGGGCGAGCCGTAATGCCAAGCCATTGTGCCGATCATGGCCGACGAGTCGGGCGCGACACCGCTGATCAAGCGCAATCGAAGCCGCGCGAGAGACTGCCCCATTGACCGTATGCGCGATATGCGGCGCCGTCGCGTTGCGCGTTTTCCCGCCCACATCAAAGGCTTCCGCAGCATCGCCCTGCGCGTCGAGACGACGCCTGCAACGCTTAGCGCCAATTTCTCCACGACATCCGCAACGGCCCCGATTGCGGAGATGAAGGCGCCGCCTAGTCCCATGCGTCCTCGCTTTCGCTGCGTCTTTCGATCAGGACCGCCGAAACATCATCATTGCGCCGGCCTTGCGCATAATGTGCCGCCGACCAGCAGATCGATTCCAGCAATGCGTCGCCCCGCAGCGTGGCGTTGGTTCTCAGGATTGCCTGCAGCCCCTCCTCGCCAAGGGTTTCGCCGCGAGGGTTCTCGGTTTCGGTCAGCCCGTCGGACGAGATGAACAGGCGGTCGCCCGCTTCAAGGGTCAGAAACACCTCCTCGTATTCGGCATTGGCGAAAACCCCGACCGGCAGGCCGCCACGGCCGATCCGTTCGATCTGGCCGCTGGCACGCTGCAGCACCGGATAGGGGTGCCCGGCCTGCACCAGCCGGACATCGCCACTGAGGAAGTCCAGATCGGCATAAACCATGGTGAAATAGGAATCGGTGCGCAGCTCGTTGATCATCAGCGCGTTCAGCTCGTGCAGGATCTCCAGCGGCGGGCGGGCGTCGTAAAGCCCCAGTTCGGTGATTCGCAGCGCGATATTGTGATCCGTGGCACCCGACAGCAGCGCCGCCAGTCTTGCGCTGAGCAGCGCCGAGGCGATGCCATGCCCCGAAACATCCAGCGCGAACAGCCCGACCCGACGGGCGTTGATCGGGAAGAACCCAACCAGATCGCCACCGATATGGCCCGCCGGCCGCATCAACAGCGACAGGTCGAATGTGCCGAACCGGCCATGGCTTTCGCGTACGAGACCCTGTTGCAGGCGCTGCGCCTCGCGCATGTCGCGATCGATCGCGGCCTGCGTCTCGCGCAGCTGGTCAAGCGTCTGCTTGAGCTGCGCATTCGCATTGCGCAGGCTCTGCTCCATCCGCAGGATTCGCTCGCTTGCGGACAATCGCGCCAGCAATTCTGCGCCCGAGACCGGCTTTGTCAGGAATTCGTCCGCCCCCGCTCGCAGCCCCTCGGCAATGTCCTTTTTATCGTTGCGCGAGGTCAGCAGGATGAAATAGCCGTATTTGTCGGATTGCATGTTGCGGAACTGGCGGCAGAAATCGAGGCCGCTTTGACCCGGGATGATCCAGTCCGAAATGACGATATCGGGCCGCCGTTCAAGGCAGATCGCCATCGCCTCTTCGCTGGTTGCGGCCTCGATCACATGATAGCCGGCACGGATCAACTGTACCGCGAGTGTGCGCCGCTGCGCCCGGCTGCTGTCGACAAGCAGAACCATCCGCGAGTTTCGCGGCACGGATGTCAAAGCCTGGCGATCGACGATCATCATGCGCGAGATTTATCCTGTGATGACTGAAGGTTCCGTTAATCCGGAAAATTTTCGCGATTAACCTGCCGTCGACGATTTTGCTGTTAAGCTGCGGGAACGATTCTGCCGAAGGTTGTCCATGCTGGATTGGGACCGCATCAGTGAGTTACGCGGGGAAGTCGGCGACGCCGAATTTCAGGTGATTCTGGAGATGTTTCTCGACGAGGTCGAAAGCGCGATGATGCGGCTGTCGGCGAAAGATCCGAAGCGGCTGGAAACCTCGCTGCATTTCCTCAAGGGTTGCGCGTGGAACCTTGGCTTCTCGGCCTTTGGCGGCTTGTGCGACGAGGAGGAGCGTCGCGCCGCCGATGGCCATGCCGAGGATGTCGGCATAGACGGCTTGCTTGCCTGCTATTCCGAATCGAAAAAGGCCATGATGCGCGGGCTGGATGCCTCGCTGCGCCCGCTTCCCCGTGCCGAGGAAGCGTGAGCGCCTCAGATCAGGAATTCGGCCAGAACCGGGTCGCGGGTGATGTCGCGATAGCCGATGCCATTGGCCTCGAGCCGCTCGCAGATCTGGTCAAGGTTTTCGGGCGCCACCGTCTCGATCCCGATCAGGATCGAGCCGAAGTTGCGTGCCGATTTCTTGAGATATTCAAACCGCGCGATATCGTCGTCGGGGCCCAGCAATTGCAGGAATTCGCGCAGCGCGCCGGGACGTTGCGGCATGCGCAGGATGAAGTAACGCTTGAGGCCGGCGAAGCGCTGCGCGCGTTCCTTGACCTCGGGCAGGCGTTCGAAGTCGAAATTCCCGCCCGAGCAGATGCAGACCACACGCTTGCCGGCCAGATCGGGCATGTCCTTGAGCACATCGACAGCCAGCGCGCCGGCCGGTTCCAGCACGATGCCCTCGATATTGAGCATCTCGAGCATGGTGGCGCAGATGCGGTCCTCGGGGGCCAGATAGACCTGCGCGGGATCAAAGCGGCTCAGGGCGGCAAAGGGCAGGGCGCCGATCCGGGCCACGGCGGCACCATCGACGAAATTGTCGACATGCGGCAGCGTGACCGGGGCACCGGTCTGCAGTGCCTCGCGCAGGCTGGCGCCGCCCTCGGGCTCGGCAAAGGCCATGCGGGTCGCCGGGGAAAGCTCGGCCAGCAGGCGGGTGATGCCCGCCGCAAGCCCGCCGCCGCCGACCGGCATCACCACCAGATCGGGCGGCCCGTCCAGTTGGTCCAGCATTTCCGAACCGACTGTCGCCTGTCCCTCGATGATGTCGGCATCGTCAAAGGGCGACAGGAAGGTCGCGCCCTGCGCACGGGCGAATTCCTGCGCCGCCGCCAGCGTCTGGTCGAAATAATCGCCGGTCAGCACGATCTCGATGGCATCGCCGCCAAAGATGCGGGTCTTGTCGATCTTTTGCCGGGGCGTGGTCACTGGCATGAAGATCGTGCCCTTGGCGCCGAAATGGCGGCAGGCATAGGCCATGCCTTGCGCGTGGTTGCCGGCGCTGGCGCAGACGAAATGCCCCTGCGCCCCGCCCGCGATCTTGCGCATGGCGTTGAAGGCGCCGCGCAGCTTGTAGCTGCGCACCGGTGTCAGGTCTTCGCGTTTGAGCCAGATCTCGGCGCCGTATTTCGCCGAAAGGTGGTCGTTCTTCTGAAGCGGGGTCGGCTCGAAGAGGTCGCGCAGCGCGACCTCTGCCTGGCGAACAGAGGCGGCAAAGTTTTCCATGTTTCGCGAATGGCGCGAAAATCGCCGATTGGCAAGTGTTACCGGTTTTCGGCTGGCTCGGTATCGGGGGCCATATGCCGATAGATGGTGTTGAAGATCGAGATCGTGACCAGAAAGAACAGGATAAACGTGGCCCAGAGAAAGGTGCCATCAAGGAACATGACGGTATCGCTGAGGTAATATCCCTCGGCATCGGTCAGCAGCGGTGTGACCAGCATCTGCGACTTGATAAGCGCCCCCAGGAACAGGCCGCCCAGCAGGGCGACACCCCAGAGCGGGCGGGACATACGGGCCGTCCGGCGGAACGCCTCGGCGATATGGACCGGGTTCTGGACGGCGCGGCTGACCTGCACCGGCGACAGGCGCAGCGACAGCCAGATCGCCATGACCCCCGCAGGCAGGGCGGCGATCTCGGTCAGGATCATGGGCGCATCCAGCGCCCTCAGCAGGGCCAGCACGGGCAGGACCGCCAGTGCCGGCAGCCCCCAGGTCAGCAGCGGCAAAAACATCGAGACCACGAAATAGCCAAGGATCGGCTGCGTGTGCCAGCGCGGCAGGGCTTGCGCGGGTCTTTCGTCCATCAGCGTCAGCCGGTGCCAGCCGACCGCGCTCCATGCCGTGCCGATCATGCCGTGCCGATCATGCCGTGCCGATATAGACGGACAGCATGACGATGACGGCGGGGATGAGGCTGGCCGCACCGGGCGGCAGGCCCATCAGTTCCATCGCGTCCTGCGGGATGAAATTCTCGGCGCTGAAGAACGAGGGCAGTTGCAGCAGCCAGATCACCCCCATGATCGGCAGGAGCCATCGGCGGTTTCGGGCGATCTGGGTCAGCGCCTCGCGGATCACTCCCATGGCGGTGATTGTTATGTCGGCCTGCATCGGGACCTCGTGAGCGCGTCAAAGCCTGTTGCGTGATCTTGATCGGAAAGAGGCAAAAGGGTCGCCTGATCAGGCTGCGGGGCGCTGGACATAGGTTGCGTAAAGCGCGGTCAGCAGGCTGATGCCGAAGATGGCGGAAAGCAGGTTCACCAGCAGTTGCATCGCATAGAGTGCGGCAAGCGGCCCCGGCGCCAGCGCCCAGATCAGATGGGGCGCCAGCGCGATCTGCAAAATGCCATAGCCCGATCCGACAAGGCCGAGTGCCAGCGCGATCAGCAGGATCGTGGCAAGGCTGCCCTGTCCGGCGCGGGAATAGCCGCGCAGGGTCTCGCCGATGGCAAGTGCCGGCAACAGGCTGAAAAGCCGCAATCCGACCGTCAAGGTGAGGGTCGAGAGCACCAGCGATGCCAACAGGACGGCGATCAGCGGGTCCTCTGCCAGCGGCATCGCGTTCAGAAACAGGCCGATGACGAACAGGACGGCATAGCTGGCAAGAAGCACAGCCAGCCCCAGTGGAATCATCATCAGCCCATAGCCCAGCAACTCGCGCCAATGGATCCGGGGCACCCAGCCGAAGCGCTCGCCCATTAGCACATGGCGGTGGAAATTGACCGCCGGCCACAAGGCGCAAATGATCGCCCCGAGGCCGAAGGGCAGGATGACCAGCCCCTCGTGTAGCGCGGGCTCGGATATAAGGATCCAGATGGCCAAGCCCGCGATCAGGGCCAGAATCAGCGCCGGCAAGGCGAAAATGCGGATCGTCTGCCCGAAATCGGCAAAGATATTGCGAAACGCGGAACCAAGAATTCTTGCGGCGATCATGAACGGCTATCCCTTGTGAAACCTGAGTGATTATCGCGGCCGCGCCCCTTGTGACAAGGCGCGAATGGCCCTATCCCTGCGGCAAATCCACAGGGGGATATCCGCATGACCGATGCGCCGAAGAAAGTCGTCCTTGCCTATTCCGGGGGACTGGACACCTCGATCATCCTGAAATGGCTGCAGACCGAATATGGCTGCGAGGTCATCACCTTCACCGCCGATCTGGGGCAGGGCGAGGAACTGGAGCCTGCGCGCGCCAAGGCGGAACTGCTGGGGATCAAGCCCGAAAACATCCATATCGTCGATGTGCGCGAGGAATTCGTGCGCGATTTCGTCTTCCCGATGTTCCGCGCCAATGCCGTCTATGAGGGGCTGTATCTCCTGGGCACCTCGATCGCGCGCCCGCTGATTTCCAAGCATCTTGTCGAGATCGCGCATCAGCACGGCGCCGATGCCGTGGCCCATGGCGCCACCGGCAAGGGCAACGATCAGGTCCGGTTCGAGCTTTCGGCCTATGCGCTGGACCCCTCGATCCGGGTGATTGCGCCCTGGCGGGAATGGGATCTGACCTCGCGCACCAAGCTGATTGAATTCGCCGAGGCGAACCAGATCCCGATCGCCAAGGACAAGCGCGGCGAGGCGCCCTTCAGCGTCGATGCGAACCTGCTGCACACCTCGTCCGAGGGTAAGGCGCTGGAGAACCCCGCCGATGAGGCGCCGGATTACGTCTATCAGCGCACCGTCTCGCCCGAGGATGCGCCCGATGCGCCGGAATATATCGAGATCACCTTTGAAAAAGGCGATGCGGTGGCGATCAATGGCGTCAACCTGTCGCCCGCCACCATCCTGACCGATCTCAATGAATATGGCCGCAAGCACGGCATCGGCCGTCTGGACTTCGTCGAGAACCGCTTTGTCGGCATGAAGTCGCGCGGCATCTATGAAACCCCCGGCGGCACCATCCTGCTCGAGGCCCATCGCGGCATCGAACAGATCACGCTGGACGCGGGCGCGGGCCACCTCAAGGACTCGATCATGCCGCGCTATGCCGAGCTGATCTATAACGGCTTCTGGTATTCCCCCGAGCGCGAGATGCTGCAGGCCCTGATCGACAAGTCGCAGGAACATGTCACCGGCACCGTGCGGCTCAAGCTTTACAAGGGCAACGCAAGCTGTGTGGGCCGCTGGTCGGATCATTCGCTTTACAGCGAAAAGCATGTGACCTTTGAAGAGGACGCCGGCGCCTATGACCAGAAGGACGCGGCAGGCTTCATCCGCCTGAACGCGCTGCGCCTGAAACTGATCGCAACCCGCAACGCCCGCGTCGCGAAATGACCAGCGCCCGGGCCGCCCATATTGCCATCGTGACCGTCAGCGACCGTGCGGCCGCCGGCATCTACGAGGACAAGGGCGGCCCGGGGGCCGAGGACTGGCTGCGCGCGACCATCACCTCGCCCATGCGGATCACCCGCAAGATTATCCCCGATGGCCGCGAGACGATCGCCGAAACCCTGCGCGCGCTTTGCGATACCGAAGGCGCCGACCTGACCCTGATCACCGGCGGCACCGGCCCCGCGCCCCGCGACCTGACGCCCGAGGCGATGGCCGATGTCATGGAAAAGGAACTGCCCGGCTTTGGCGAGGAAATGCGCCGCGCCAGCCTGCGCGAGGTGCCCACCGCGATCCTGTCGCGCCAGACGGCGGGCATCCGCGGCCAGACGCTGATGATCACCATCCCCGGCAAGCCCTCGGCGATCGCCACCTGCCTCGACGCGGTATTCGCAGCGGTGCCCTATTGCCTCGACCTGATCGGCGCCGCCCGGATCGAGACCGACCCCGCCCGCATCACCGCCTTCCGCCCCAAGGCGAAATAGAAAGCCGGCCCCCAACGGCGCCGGCCCCATTCTTTCATGTCCAAATATCCCGGGGGGAGGCCGCAGGCCGGGGGGCAGCGCCCCCCTTCCCACGCGAAAGCCTAGGCTGCCTCCGCCACCTCATCGGGCACCTTGGCCCCGGTCATGAAGGCCACCGCATCCGACATCGAATAGTCGCCCGGCTTGATGACACAAAGCCGGCTGCCCAGACGGTGGATATGGATACGGTCCGCCACCTCGAAGACATGCGGCATGTTGTGGCTGATCAGGATGATCGGAATGCCGCGCGAACGCACGTCGCGGATCAGCTCCAGCACCCGGCGGCTTTCCTTGACGCCAAGCGCGGCGGTCGGCTCGTCCAGAATCACCACCTTGGAGCCGAAGGCCGCGGCGCGTGCCACCGCCACCCCCTGACGCTGACCGCCCGACAGGGTCTCCACCGCCTGGTTGATGTTCTGGATGGTCATCAACCCCAGCTCGGTCAGCTTTTCACGGGCGAACTTCTCCATCGCCGGGCGGTCAAGCTGCCGGAACAGGCTGCCCATGATCCCGGGTTTGCGCAGCTCGCGGCCCATGAACATGTTGTCGGCAATCGACAGGGCCGGGGACATGGCCAGCGTCTGATAGACGCATTCGATGCCATGGCCGCGCGCCTCCAGCGGGCTTGCGAAATGCACCTGCTTGCCCTCCAGCGTGATCTCGCCCTCATCGGGCTGGACCGCGCCGGACAGTGCCTTGATCAGGCTGGACTTGCCGGCGCCATTGTCGCCGATTACCGCGAGGATCTCGCCCGGCATCAGGTCGAAATCGCAATTGTTCAGCGCGGTCACCTTGCCATAGCGCTTGTAGAGGCCGCGGGCCTTCAAAAGAGGTTCCTGGGTCATGCCGATGCCTTTCTGATCCACTGGTCCACCGCCACGGCGAGGATGATGAGCAGGCCGATAAGGAAGAAGGTCCATTGCGGGTCGGTGCCGACCATCTTCAGGCCCATCTCGAAGACGCCGACGATCAGCGCGCCAAAGAACATGCCGACGATACTGCCGCGCCCGCCGAACAATGAGATCCCCCCGATCACCACGGCAGTGATGGACTGGATATTGCCAAGCTGCCCCGTCGAGGCCGAGGGCGAGACCGAGCCGAAGCGCCCGATCATCACCCAGCCGGCAATGGCACAGAACAGCCCGGCCAGCGCATAGACCTGGATCAGCACGCGCTTGGTCTGCACGCCCGCCAGTTCCGCCGCATCCGGGTCGTCGCCCACGGCATAGACATGGCGTCCCCACGCGGTCTGGCGCAGCACATAGGACAGGACCGCGACCATGGCGATCAGCAAGAACACCGCGTAAAGCACCTTGACCCCGCCCGGCTGGATCGAATTGCCCCAGAATTGCAGCGCGGGCGCGACCTCGGCGATCTCGGAGGAGCGGATGGTTTCATTGGCGGAATAGATATAGTTCGCGGCCAGAATGATCTGCCAGGTGCCCAGCGTGACGATAAAGGGCGGCAGCTTGACCTTGGCGACCAGCCAGCCATTGGCGAAACCCATGGCGGTGCCCAAAGCCAGCCCCAGCAGGATCGAGATCGGCGCCGGAATGCCATAGCGGAACGTGAACTGCCCCATCAGCACCGAGGAAAACACGGCGATGGCGCCCACAGACAGGTCGATCCCGGCGGTCAGCACCACCAGCGACTGCGCGCAGCCCAGAATGCCGACAATGGCGATCTGTTGCAGGATCGTGGAAATGGTCATCGCCTTGAAGAAATTCGGCGACAACAAACCAAAGATGATGACGGCTGCGATCAGCACGATCATCGGCACCGCCGAGGGCGTCATGTGCAGCCAATGCTGCAGCCGGGCCAACGCGGATTTCTTTTCCTTGAATTCGGCAACCGATTCCGAGGCGCCCTTTAGGCCTTCCTCGTAGCTGGTGGCTGCCTTCGCATCGGATGACATGGGTGGTGCTCCTCCATTGCGGGGCGCCACCAGGGACGCCGCGGCATGAAAGGGGCGGAATATGTCTTCCGCCCCCGGTGACTCGTTTGTCTTCTCAGGAACCGGTCAGGCGGGGCTCAGCCCCAGCACAGCTCGGTGCCCTTGGCGGTGTCGATCGACTCGACGCCCTCGGCCGGCTTGTCGGTGACCAGCGCGACGCCGGTATCGACGAACGCCTTGCCCTCGGTCGGCGCCGGCTTGGTGCCGTCCTTGGCAAAGGCGGCGATGGCCTCGATGCCCTTGGAGGCCATGTCCAGCGGGTATTGCTGCGAGGTGGCGCCGATGATGCCGTCCTTGACATTGCCCACGCCCGGGCAGCCGCCATCGACCGACACGATCAGCACGTCCTTTTCGCGGCCCACGGCCTTCAGCGCCTCATAGGCGCCGGCGGCCGAGGGTTCGTTGATCGTGTAGACCATGTTGATTTCGGGGTCCTTGGCCAGCAGCGTCTCCATCGCTTTCAGCCCGCCTTCTTCGTTGCCCGAGGTGACCTCATGGCCGACGATGCGCGGATCGGTCTCGTCGCCCCATTTCGCCGGGTCGCCCAGTTCGACGCCAAAGCCCTGCAGGAAGCCCTGGTCGCGCAGCACGTCAACCGAGGGCTGGGCGATGGACAGGTCCAGCAGGGCGATCTTGGCGGTCGCGGCGCCGTCGCCCATCGTTGCCTTGGCCCATTGGCCGATCAGCTCGCCGGCCTTGAAATTGTCGGTGGCGAAGGTCGCATCGGCGGCGTCGATCGGGTCCAGAGGCGTGTCCAGCGCGATCACCAGAACGCCCGCATCGCGCGCGGCCTTGACCGCATCGACGATCGCCTTGGTGTCGGATGCGGTGATCAGGATACCCTTGGCACCATCGGCGATGCAGGCCTCGACCGCCGCGACCTGGCCTTCATGGTCGCCGTCGATCTTGCCGGCATAGGCCTTCAGCTCGATCCCCAGCTCCTTGGCCTTGGCCTCGGCGCCCTCCTTCATCTTGACGAAAAACGGGTTGGTGTCGGTCTTGGTGATCAGGCAGGCGGTGCCCTCGGCCTGGGCCATTCCGGCGACAAGGCTCAGGGCAGTCCCCGCCAGCGCCGCGCGCAGCAGTTTCGTCTTGGTCATGATTTTCCTCCTCTGGGCGGGGTTCACCGCCGCCTCGTGCCCTAAAGGCTGCACAAGAAAGAGGGGCTTGTCAATAAATCAATTTAGTTGATTTATATAGGCAGAGGAGGACTCACCATGTCCAGCACCACGTCTGTTGCGTGGACGCCGCAAGGCGCCCGCAGCCAGAACGAGCGCCTGATCCTGTGGCTGATTCGCCGCAACGGTCCGATGCCGCGCGCCGCGCTTGCGCAGGCCACGGGTCTGTCGGCGCAGGCCGTCACCAACATCACCCGCGAGCTGATCGCCGCCGGGCTTCTGGATGCGGGGGGCGAGCGCCAGCGCGGCAAGGTCGGCCAGCCGCTGCGGCCGCTGGCCCTGGCGCCGGACGGGGCGCTGTTTCTGGGCCTGAAGGTCGGACGGCGGATGGCGGAACTGGTTCTGGTCGATTTTCTGGGCCAGATCAGACAGATGCGGTCCCAGCCCTATCCCTTTCCCGACCCCGACCGCACCCGTGATTTCACCGTGGCGGCGACCGCCGAGATCCTTGCCGGGCTGACCGACGAACAGCGCGCCCGGCTGTCGGGCATGGGCATGGCGACGCCCTACTACCTGTGGGACTGGGGCCATGAGATGGAGCCCTGGCGCGGTCGCGACCTGCGGCTGGAACTGTCCGAGCGGCTGGCCATGCCGGTCTGGCTGGAAAATGACGGCTCCTGCGCCTGCGGCGCCGAGATGATCTTCGGCACGGCCGAGCTGCCCGAGAATTTCCTGTATTTCTACATCGCCCATTTTGCCGGCGGCGGGGTGGTGCTGGACGGGCGGCTGCGCCACGGACCGACAAGGAATGCCGGCGCGCTGGGATCATATCCGGTGCCGGACGGGCGACAGGTGCTGGACGTAGCCTCGGTCTCGGTCCTCGAATCAGCTCTGGGACGGCCGCTGCCGCTGGACGATTCGGCATGGGATCTGTCGCCCGCGATCCTGCAAGAGTGGCTGGACAAATCCGCGACCGTGCTGTCCCATGCGGCGCTGGGAGCGGTGGCCGTTCTGGACCTGCCGCTGGTGGTGATCGACGGCGCCATGCCGCCCGCCCTGCGCGACGCACTGGTCGCGACGATGGCGGTGAAAATGGCTGCGACGCGCCATCATGGCATCACGCTTCCCGTCCTGCGCGCCGGCACATTGGGCCGCCGCGCCCGCGCGCTGGGGGCCGCCGCCCTGCCGCTGGACGAAGAGTTTCTGCCCGGCGGCACATTCTCGGCCCCCCGGCCCGTGCGGGGCGGCCATGACCCGCGCGAAACGCCCATGCATTCGCGCGGCGCAAGTTGAAAGGAAGACCGGCGATGGCCGATGATCCATACAAGGCTTTGGGACTGGCCAAAAGCGCCAGCGCGGACGAGATCAAGAAGGCCTATCGCAAGATCGCCAAGACCGATCACCCCGACCTGAACCCGGACCCGGCGGCGCATGAACGCTTCAAGGCGGCCTCGGCGGCCTATGATCTGCTGAAAGACCCCGAACAGAAAGCGCGCTTTGACAAGGGCGAGATCGACGCCTCGGGACAGGAACGCCCGCAGCGCCATTATTACCGCGAATATGCCGAGGCCGGCGACAACCCTTACCGTCAGGAACAGGGCTTTGACGATCTGTCCGGGGTGTTTTCGGACCTGTTCGGCCAGCGCGGCGGCGGCATGGGCGGGGGCATGGGCGGCGGCGGTCGTCGCGGTGCCCGCAGCTTCGACATGCGCGGCCCCGACCAGCGCTTCACGCTGGAGATCGATTTCATGACCGCCGCGCGGGGCGGCTCGACCCGGATCACCATGCCCGACGGCGCCATCCTTGAGGTCAAGATCCCCGAGGGCGCCCATGACGAGCAGGTCATCCGCCTGCGTGGCAAGGGCGGCATGGGTTATGGCGACGGCGAGCCGGGCGATGCGCTGCTGACCCTGATCGTGGCGGACGATCCCGATTGGCGGCGCGACGGCAACGATCTGGAAATCACCCTGCCGATCACCATCGACCAGGCGGTGCTGGGCGGCAAGGTCGAGACGCCGACCATCGACGGCCCAGTCATGCTGAGCATTCCGCGCGGTGCCAGCTCGGGCCAGAAGCTGCGGCTGAAGGGGCGCGGCATCAAGGGCACGGATGGCCAGCGCGGTGATCAGCATGCCGTGCTCAAGATTGTCATGCCGCCGAATATCGACGACGATCTGGCAAGATTCATGGAACAATGGCGTCAGAACCACGCCTATGATCCGAGGAGGGGAAAATGACCCAGCGCCATTACACCCTGACCGAGACGCTCTCGGTGGTCGAGGACCTGGATGCCGACCAGCTGCAACGCTATATCCGGGCCGGCGTCGTCGTTCCGGTGCAGTCCTCGACCGGGCCGCTGTTTCGGGAGCTGGACCTGGCCCGGCTGAGCCTCGTGGTCGATCTGACCGAGGGCTATCACCTTGATGAAGAGGCGCTGGGACTGGTCATGTCGCTGGTCGATCAGCTGCACGGGCTGCGCGGCGACATGCGGGCCATGCTGGACGCGGTGGCGCGCGAACCGGCCGAGACCCGCATCCGACTGAAGACCGTGATCCGCGAAGTGCGGATCGGCGTCCGTCAGGACTGAGCCGACAATCTGCGGGCGGCCAGTTTGCGGGCGGGCAAGGCGGCGTTGACCGCCTGCCGCTCGGCCGTGGTCATGCTGCGCCATTGCGCGATTTCATCCAGATTGCGCAGGCAGCCGGCGCAAAGCCGGCTGGCCGGCTCGATCCGGCAGGTGCCGATGCAGGGGCTGGCGGCGGAACCGGCCTCGGTCATCCGATGAAACGCAGCCGGTCCAGCGCGCCCTGCAGGATATAGCCCGCCGCGACCTGATCAATGACCTCGGCGCGGCGCTTGCGCGAGGTGTCCCCCTCAAGCAGCGCGCGTTCGGCGGCGACGGTGGACAGGCGCTCGTCCCAGAAGCTGATCGGCAAGGGCGTCAGGCGTTCCAGATTGCGGGCAAAGGCGCGGGTCGATTGCGCGCGCGGCCCCTCGCTGCCGTCCATGTTGCGCGGCAGGCCAAGGACCAGCCCGACCAGCGCCCGGTCGGCGACGATCTTCAGCAGCGCCTCGGCATCCGCGGTGAATTTGGTGCGCCGGATCACCGTCAGCGGCGAGGCGACGCCGCGCAGCCCGTCGCTGACCGCGACGCCGATGGTCTTGGTGCCCAAATCCAGCCCGGCGATGGCGCCGGCGCGGGGCAGAGCGGTGGCGAAATCCTCGATCGCGGCGCAGATCATTGCAGGCCCGCCTGTCCGGCGGCGCCGTCGATCACCGCCAATGCCTTGGGGTCGGCGGCGAACTTGCTGCGCGCCTCGGTCAGGATTTCCTGCGCATGGGCCGCGTCGCCCTTGACCGCCAGCGCGCCGATCAGCCGCGCCCATTCCTCGGGCGATCCGCCCTGCGTGGCCAGCCGGTCCTCAAGCCCCTTGACCATGCCGTCGATCATCTGCTGGCGTGCCTCGGGCGTCATTTCGCCCGCCGCCGCCATGGCATCCGCGTCCGGACCGGGCAGGGCGGGCATGCCGGGGGTGGCCATCGCGCCATTCGCCGCGCCCGCCGCTTCGGGCGGGGTATAGTCGGGGTTGCCCGCGAACCATGCCAGATCGCTGATGATATAGCGGATCGGTTGCAGCCATGGCGCGTCGGGCGGGCCCTCCTCGAGCAATTCGGCCCAAAGCGGAAAGGCGCGGTCGGGGCGGCCGCTCTGGATCTGCAAGAGCCCGGCGTAATAGCGCGCCTGCGGGCTGTGCGGGTTCAGCGCCAGCGTGCGGGCAACGGCATTCTCGCCCTCGGCGGTGATCAGGCCGCCGGCGGCCTCGACGGTCAGATCGGTCAGCCGGCTCCAGTCCTGTTCGCTGGCCTGATCGCCGCGGATCCTGATCAGCCGGGCCTGCGCCTCTTTCGCGGCGACGAAGTTGCCTAAGCCCCGCTCGTGCTGGGCCAGCAGCTCCAGCCCGCGCGGATCGTCGGGATTCTGGGCCACGGCGGCGCGCAGTTTGTCCACCAGCGCCACATACTGGTCATATTCGGGATCGTTTTCCGGCGGCTTGGGTTTCGGGGCGACGGTCTCGGCCTCGGCCTGGGTCGGACGCTGGTCATAGATCGCCTGCGCATTGGCGATGCGCCGCGTGATCGGCTCATCGCTGCGTTCGGGCGCGCCCATATCGACATAAAGCGCGATCGCCCCGCCGATCAGCACCAGCAGCACGGCAATGGCAATGATGCCGCCGGGGGCGCGCCGGGCGCTGGTCTCGCGTTCCAGCGCGCGGTCGGCGGCCAGCACCTTGCGGCCGATCTCGACCCGCAGGCGTTCCGCGTCTGCAGGATCGATCACGCCGCGCTCAAGGTCGCGCTCGACCTCGCGCAGCTGGTCGCGATAGACCCGCAGGTCGAAGGCGGCGGCAGGCTCGGCGCCGGCGCGCTGACGCCGCAAAAGCGGCGCCGCGATGGCGATGGCGACGACCCCGGCCAGGGCCGCGCAGATGATCCAGAACATCACATTCCCCGATTGCGTCCGCGGGTGTGATAACGGTTTTGGCCGCATATAAAAAGTCAAACCCCTGCGACAAATGGACGAGGGCGATGCGGGAGATATGCGCCCGCTTGTGACGCAATCAGACCATGGCCGCGTCGCATGCGCGTCTTGTCCCAAGGGCGTGGGCGCTTCACTCTGCAAGGGCCCGAGTCGCAAGAGGTTTCGCCATGTCCGCCCCTTCCCCCAGCACCGGCACCGGCCGTTATTCCGTCTTTGCCATCGCGCGTGAGGCGATGCGCCTGCATACCGGCTGGAAACGCGCATGGACCAGCCCGACGCCGAAGAAGAAATATCAGGTCATCATCGTCGGCGCTGGCGGGCATGGTCTGGCGACCGCCTATTATCTGGGCCGGAATTTCGGCATCACCGATGTCGCGGTGATCGAAAAGGGCTGGCTGGGCGGCGGCAATACCGGGCGCAACACCACCATCATCCGCAGCAATTACCTGCAGGACCCCTCGGCGGCGATCTATGACAAGGCGCTGAAGCTTTACGAGAACCTGTCCCAGGACCTGAACTACAACATCATGTTCAGCCCGCGCGGGCTTCTGATGCTGGCGCAGACCGAACACGAGGTGCGCGGCTATCGCCGGACCGTCATCGCCAACCAGTTGCAGGGCGTGGCGACCGAATGGGTCAGCCCCAAGCGCATCAAGGACATGCTGCCGATTATCAATATCGACGGGCCGCGCTATCCGGTTCTGGGCGGGCTTTATCAGGAGCGCGGCGGCACCGCGCGCCACGATGCCGTGGCCTGGGGCTATGCGCGGGCCTGCAGCGCCATGGGCATGGACATCATCCAGAATTGCGAGGTCACGGGGATCGAGACCGCCGGCGGCAAGGTCGTCGCGGTGAATACCGGCAAGGGCCGGATCGAATGCGACAAGCTGGCGCTGGTCGCCGCCGGTCACAGTTCCGTGCTGGCCGAGATGGCGGGATTCCGGCTGCCCATCGAATCGCTGGCCTTGCAGGCGCTGGTCAGCGAGCCGATCAAGCCCTGCTGCGATCTGGTCATCATGGCCAACACCGTCCACGGCTATCTGTCGCAATCCGACAAGGGCGAGATGGTGATCGGCGGCGGCACCGACGGCTTCAACAACTACACCCAGCGCGGGTCGTGGCACCATGTCGAGGAAACCGTCCGCGCCCTGATCGAGACCTTCCCCATGCTGTCGCGGTTGAAGATGCTGCGGCAATGGGGCGGCATCGTCGACATGACCGGCGACCGCTCGCCCATCCTGTCCTCGACGCCGGTGGGCAATATCTTCGTCAATTGCGGCTGGGGCACCGGCGGCTTCAAGGCGATCCCCGGCTCGGGCTGGGCGATGGCGGAACTGGTGGCCAAGGGCCAGCCCGGCCCGCTGGCCGCCGATTTCGGCCTGAACCGCTTTATCGAGGGGCGTTTCATCGACGAAAGCGTCGCCGCGGGGGTGGCGCACTGATGTGGCATCCGGGCGGGAACCTGCTGCGAACTGTGATTTTTGGGCCGCTTCCCGCCCATTTCGCACATGCAGCAGCGAGATTTCTGCATGGGCGAGGAAACTCTTTCGCTGGTTGTGAATTGATCGAGAGTGTCACCATGACCAAGGAGTTTTCTTCATGGCCGAACAGAACAAGAGCAATCTCGGGCTCATCATCGGCGCCGTCGTCGTCGTGCTTGCCATCGTCTACTGGTTCGTGTCCTCGGGCACCGCACCCGACGAGGCACCTGCACCCGACGCCGCGCCCGCCGCAACCGCGCCGGCGCCGGCCGATTCGACCGCAGGCGCTGTCAGCGTCGAGCCCGCTGCTCCGGCGGCTGAGACCGCTCCGGCCGCGACGGCCCCTGCCGATGCCGCCCCGGCTGACGCTGCTCCGGCTGCTCCGGCCGATGCCGCCCCGGCTGACGCCGCGCCCGCTGGCACCGCGCCTGCCGCTCCGGCCACCAACTAAGGCTGCGACCGGGCCGGCTTTCGCCGGTCCCCATATGCAAATGGTCCGGGGGGCGTCCCGCCCCTCGGCTCTTGCCCGGACGGGGGTGCGGCCATGACCCGCGATCCCGGTCTGGAAGAGGTCATGCGCGACGATCTGGGTGATCTGCCTGGACTGTCCGAAAAGCCGATGTTCGGCGGCCTGTGTTTCCTGTCCCATGGCAACATGATCTGCGCCGCCCGTCAGGGCCGCGCCATGTATCGCGTGGGCAAACCCCGCAATGACGATGCGCTGGCCCTGCCGGGCACCTCGCCCATGACCCATGGCGGGCGGGCGAAGCCGGGCTATGTCTGGCTGCATGACGACCAGCTTTCCGATGACGCCACGCGCGCCCGCCTGACCGGCTGGGCGCTGGACTGCGTGCGCGACCTGCCGCCGAAGGAGTGACCGAATGCTGACCCTGACCTGCCCCTATTGCGGCATCAAGGCCGAGGAAACCGAACTGGCCCCGGGCGGCGAGGCGCATCTGAAACGCTATGGACCCGGCTCGACTGACGCCGAATTCGAGGCCTATCTGTTCGCCCGCAAGAACCCCAAGGGCGTGCATTTCGAGCGCTGGCGCCATGCCTATGGCTGCGGCAAGTGGTTTCTGGCCGCGCGCGACACTGCGACCCTGCAGGTCTTTGCCACCTACAAGGCGCAGAATTCCCATCCGCCCGCCGAGGTCGTCGCCGCCATTCAGGCCGCGCGTCCGGGCTGGCAGCCCGACTGGCCCCAAAACGCCTCTGACGAAAGCCCGAAAGCATGACCCAGACCGGACCCTTCCGCCTGCCCGCCGGCGGCCGCCTGATCGACCGCGCCTATCAGCTTCCGTTCCGCTTTGACGGCCGGCACCTGCGCGGGCTGGTCGGCGATACGCTGGCCTCGGCGCTGCTGGCCAATGGCCAGATGCTGATGGGGCGCAGCTTTAAGTATCACCGCCCGCGCGGCCCGATCTCTTGCGGGGTCGAGGAACCCAATGCCCTGCTGGGGCTTGGTCAGGGCGGCCGGTTCGAGCCGAACCAGCGCGCCACCACGACGCCTTTGGTGGCGGGGATGGTGACCTCGGCCCAGAACTGCTGGCCCAGCCTGACGGCGGATGTCGGTGCGGTGAACAACTGGCTTTACCGCTTCTTTCCGGCGGGCTTCTACTACAAGACCTTCATGTATCCGCGCGGCTTCTGGAAACATGTGTTCGAGCCGATCATCCGCCGCTCGGCCGGTCTCGGCAAGGCCCCGACCGAGGCCGACCCGGACAAGTATGAACAGGCTTACGCCCATGTGGATCTGGTCGTCGTCGGCGGCGGCATCGCGGGCCTGAGCGCGGCGCTGGAGGCCGGGCGGGCCGGCAAATCCGTCTGGGTGCTCGAGCAGACCCCGAACTGGGGCGGCCGCACGCCTGCCGATCACGCCGACGGGCTGGCGCGCATCGACGCGGCTCTGGCCGAGCTGCGCGCCCTGCCCAATGTCACGCTGCGCCGCAATACCATGGCGACCGGGCTTTACGACCATGGCTATCTGCTGGCGCGCGAGGCGCTGGCCGATCACGACCCCAATGCCGGCATTCCGCGCCAGCGGCTGTGGCGCATCCGGGCGGGCCATGTCGTGGTGGCGACCGGCGCGCTGGAACGCCCGCTGAGCTTTGCCGGCAATGACGTGCCCGGCGTGATGCTGGCCTCGGCCGTGCGCGACTATATCGCCGATTACGGTGTCGCAGCCGGCCGCAGCATCGTCGTGGTGACGAATAACGACGACGCTTACCGCACCGCGCTGGCGGCGCTGGATACGGGGCTGTCGGTTCCCGTCATCATCGACGCCCGCGCCAATGCGGCGGGCGCCCTGCCCGAGGCCGCCCGCGCGCGCGGCATCCGCGTCCTGACGGGCAGCGCCATCGCCGGCGTCAAGGGCGGGCAGAGCGTCGAGGGCGTCAAGATCTGCGCGCAATCCGGCTCGGGCGAGGTGACCGAGGAAATCGCCGCCGATTGCGTCGCCATGTCGGGCGGCTGGTCGCCGGTCGTGCATCTGTGGTCCCATTGCGGCGGCAAGCTGAACTGGAGCGAGACCGAGAGCTTCTTCGCCCCCGACCCGAACCGCCCGCCGACCGGCGCCGATGGCAAGGCGATGGCAAGCTGCACGGGCGCGGCCTCGGGTGATCTGCTGGTGGCGGCCGCGACCGGCGCGGCCCCGGAATCGGCGACCATGCCGGTCTGGGTCATGCCCGCCCATGCGACCCGCAAGATGAAGTTCAAGATGTGGCTGGATTTCCAGAACGACGTGAAGGTCTCGGATGTCGAACTGGCCGCGCAAGAGGGTTACCAGAGCGTCGAGCACACCAAGCGCTATACCACGCTGGGCATGGCGACCGATCAGGGCAAGGTCAGCAATATCAACGGGCTTGCCGTGCTGTCTGGGGCGCTGAACCAGCCGATCCCGGCGACCGGCACGACGACCTTCCGCCCGCCCTATACGCCGCTGACCTTTGGCACCATCGCCGCCGAGGCGCGGGGCGATCTGTTCCAGCCCTTGCGCAAGACGCCGATGCATGGCTGGCACGAGGCGCGGGGCGCCTATTGGGAGCCGGTCGGCCATTGGCGCCGCGCCTATTGCTATCCGAAATCCGGCGAAAGCCATGCCGACGCGGTCGCGCGCGAGATCCGCGCCGTGCGGGCCGGGGTGGGGACGCTGGATGCCTCGACCCTTGGCAAGATCATCGTCAAGGGGCCGGATGCGGGCCGCTTCCTCGACATGATGTATACCGGCATGATGTCCAGCCTGCCGGTCGGCAAGTGCCGCTATGGCCTGATCTGCAACGAAAACGGCTTCCTGATCGACGATGGTGTCGCCGCGCGCCTGTCCGAGGACACCTGGCTTGTGCATACCACCACCGGCGGCGCCGACCGCATGCATGGCCATTTCGAGGACTGGCTGCAGACCGAATGGTGGGACTGGAAGGTCTATACCGCCAATGTCACCGAACAATGGGCGCAGGTCGCCGTGGTCGGCCCCAAGGCGCGCGAGCTGCTGGAGCGGCTGGGCGGCATGGATGTCTCGCCCGAGGCGCTGCCCTTCATGGGCTGGGTGACGGGTGAAATCGCCGGCATTCCCGCCCGCGTCTATCGCATCAGCTTCTCGGGCGAGCTCAGCTTCGAGGTGGCGGTGCCGGCGAATCGCGGCCTTGAGCTTTGGGAAAAGCTGCACGCCGCCGGCGCCGATCTGGGCATCACGCCCTATGGCACCGAGGCGATGCATGTCATGCGTGCCGAAAAGGGCTTCATCATGATCGGCGATGAAACCGACGGCACGGTGATCCCGCAAGATCTGGGCCTTGGCTGGGCGATTTCAAAGAAAAAGCCCGACTATCTGGGCAAGCGTGCGCAAGAGCGCAGCCATATGACCGACCCCGACCGCTGGAAGCTGGTGGGCCTTGAAAGCCTTGACGGGCGGGTGCTGCCCGATGGCGCGCTGGCCGTGGCCGATGGGGTCAACGCCAACCGCCAGCGCCGCACGCAGGGGCGCGTCACCTCGACCTATATGTCGCCGACGCTGAACGCGCCGATCGCCATGGCGCTGGTGCTGCACGGACCCGAACGCATGGGCGAGGTGCTGGAATTCCCCGTCGAGGGGCAGGAAAGCTACAAGGCGCGGATCGTCGATCCGGTCTTTTACGACAAGGAAGGGAGCCGCGCGAATGGCTGAGGCATTGGCGAATATCTCGCAGGTCCATGACCTTGGCATGATCCAGATCCGCGCCGATCTGGCGCGCGCGGGCGATGCCATCGCCGGGGCGGCGGGGCTGGCCATTCCCGCACAGGGAATGACGGTGAGCGATGGCACGCGCCGCCTTGGCTGGATGTCACCTGATGAGCTGCTGCTGGTCCTGCCCCGTGCGGAATTGGCCGATACGCTGGCGGCGCTGAACGATGCGCTTTCAACCGAACATGCGCTGGCTTTGGATGTCAGTGACATGCGCGTGGCCTTTCGCATTCAGGGGGTGGGCGCGCTGCACGTGCTGATGAAGCTTTGCCCCACCGATCTTGCGGCGATGCCTGTGGACGCCTTGCGCCGCACCCGTGCCGCGCAGGCCGCCTGCGGCATCTGGCGCGAGGGTGACGGCTATGTGCTGATCGGCTTCCGTTCGATCGCGGATTATCTGCAGGGCATCCTGACGGGCGCGGCCATGCCCGGCACCGGGCTAGAGCCGCGCTGAACCCCCCTGGCAAGGGCAAGGCCTTGCGGCGGGGCGGGACGCGCCTATGTCTTGGCGTAGAACCAAGAGTTGATCCCATGCACCTTGCCCCAGTTCCCGCCGCCATGCTGACGGCATTCCTTGCCGTGCCGCTCTTTGCGCAGCCCGCCCCCACGGATTCGCGCCCGGTGGTGATGATGTGCCAGATGATCGACGAAAGCGGCACCGGCTGGGTGCCTGATTTCCTGATGCTGACGCGCCAGACCTCGGGGCCGAATATCGGCCGGATCGAGGTCTTCGACCCGGTGCTGAAAACTCTTGTCCGCCACCCGATCCAGGCGCAGATCACCGCCGATAACGGCAAAAGCCGCAGCTATGGCTGGGCCTTGGCCGGGGTGCGCAATGCCAATGGCCAGCGGACCGATCGGCTGGATTACCGCCTGACCGTGGACAAGGCCGATGGCCGCGCGCGGCTCAGCGCGGTCGCACAGGGCTATGACAACACCATGACCGGCAGCGGCGTCTGCGCCTCGCCCGGGCCAACTGCCCCGGAACCCGCACGCCCTCCAAGGCGTTGAGCCGCCGACAGGGGCTTTCCCCCCGGCTGGTCCTGTGCCAGAAAACCAATCCGAAACCGCTGGAAAAGGAAACCGCAAATGGCCTTCACGCTTCCTGATCTTCCCTATGCCCATGATGCGCTTGCGGGCGCCGGCATGTCGAAAGAGACGCTGGAATATCACCACGACAAGCACCACAAGGCCTATGTCGACAAGCTCAACGAACTCGTCGCCGGCACCGAATGGGACGGCAAGAGCCTTGAGGACATCGTCACCGGCACCTACCAGTCGGGCGCCGTGGCACAGAACGGCATCTTCAACAACGCCAGCCAGCACTGGAACCACTCGCAGTTCTGGGAAATGATGGGCCCGAAATCCGGCGCCATCCCCGGTGCGCTGGAAAAGGCACTGGCCGAATCCTTCGGCTCGGTCGACAAGTTCAAGGCCGATTTCTCGGCCGCGGGCGTCGGCCAGTTCGGCTCAGGCTGGGCATGGCTCGTCAAGGACAAGGACGGCAGCCTCAAGATCACCAAGACCGAAAACGGCGTGAACCCGCTTTGCTTTGGCCAGACCGCACTCTTGGGCTGCGATGTGTGGGAACACAGCTATTACATCGACTTCCGCAATGCGCGGCCGAAATATCTGGAAAACTTCCTGAACAATCTGGTGAACTGGGAAAACGTGGCCTCGCGCCTCTGATCCCCGGCAAGACACCGACCCGAAGGGCCCGCCACCCGCGCGGGCCTTTTTCGTTTTCTTTCATGCCGAAATATCCCGGGGGAACGCAGCTGCGGCCCCATCAAGGGGCCGCAGCTGCGTGGGGGCAGAGCCCCCTTGCCCTTGCCCGCAATCCGCCCCATCCCTTGCAGAAAAACGGGGACCGGCATGAGCGATTGGACCAAGGGCTTCTGGGCGATGATCACGGTCTGCGTGACCTGGGGCCTGTCGCCGATCTTTTATCACGCGCTGGGGGGCGTCCCGGTTCTTGAGGTGCTGGCCCATCGCACCATCTGGTCCTTGGCGCTGTTTCTCATCATCCTTGGCTATCAGCGCCGGCTGGGCGCGCTTTGGCAGGCGATCACCGGGCCTTGGGCGGGGCGCATCGCGCTGGCGGCATTGCTTGTTTCGGCCAATTGGGGGGTGTTCATCTGGGCGGTGCAGGCCGGCCATGTCGTGCAAAGCTCGTTGGGTTATTACATCTATCCGCTGATTGCCGTGCTTCTGGGCGTTATTGTCTTTCGCGAAAGGCTCAGCCGCGTGCAGGGGCTGGCGGTGCTGCTGGCGATGGCGGCGGTCATGCTGCTGACCTGGGGCCTGGGCGTCGCGCCCTGGATCAGCCTTGCCCTGGCGACCACCATGGGGCTTTACGGCGTGGTCAAGAAATCCCTGCCGCTGGGCCCGGTCCTTTCGGTCGCGGCCGAGGTCGCGCTGCTGACCCCCCTGGCGCTGATCTGGCTGATTCTGCAGGGCGCCGGGGTCCTGCCCGGCACGGCCCCGCTCAGCTTCGGGGGCGGCGCGGGGCTGACCTTCCTGCTGGTTTTCTCGGGCGTCATCACCGCAGTTCCGCTGGTTCTGTTCAGCTATGCCGCCCGCCGGGTCGAGATGACGACCATGGGGCTGATGTTCTATCTGAACCCGACGCTGCAGTTTCTCTGCGCCGTCGCGGTCTTTGGCGAGGCGGTGACGCGCTGGCACATGATCGCCTTCGCGATGATCTGGACGGCCATCGCGATCTATACGGCGGCCAGCATCCGGCAGGCCCGGCGCGCGGCGCCATTGGCAAACGGGTGAAACCCCGTATAGAACAGCGCCAAAGACATCCGGGGGCGACATGGCCAATCAGAACGACAGCTTTATCGACGAGGTCACCGAGGATCTGCGCCGCGACCGGCTGTTCAACGCATTCCGTCGCTATGGCTGGATCGCCATCCTGCTGATCCTCGCCATCGTCGGCGGGGCGGCATGGCGCGAATATGCCAAGACCCGGGACGAGGCGCGGGCGCAGGCCTGGGGCGATGCGATTCTGGCCGCCCAGCAGGGCGACGATCCGGTCACGGCGCTGAGCGCCGTCGATCCCGACGGCTCGGTCGGGCGCAAGGCGCTCTCCGAGATGCTCGCCGCCGGGGCCGAGGCCGAGGCCGGCGCGGCTGTGGCGGCTGCCGACCGGCTCAAGGCCACGGCGGCTGCCGTCGCCACCGATCCGGTCCTGCATGATCTTGCGCTGCTCAAGGCGGTGATGGTTTCTGGCGCCGCCATGGACGCGGCCGAGCGCGACACCATCCTGGCCGATCTGTCCAAGCCCGGCGCGCCCTTTGAGCTGCTGGCGCTGGAACAAAAGGCCGTGGCGCTGATCGGCGCCGGCCGGAACGAGGACGCGATCACCCTGATCGGCCAGATCCAGCAAAAGGACGGGCTGTCCGAGGCCTTGCGCCGCCGCCTCTCCGAGATGATGATCACGCTTGGCGCCGAGGCCGAGCCGAACAAGGGCCCCGGCCCGCAACCCATGCCGGCCCCGCCGGTGAACTAATCATGCCGGCCCCGCCGGTGATTGACCAGTATGCTGACCAGCCGGCCCCGCCGCGCTAAGATGGAGAGAGCGATGACGAGGTTGCCCCTGATCGCCGCTTTGGCGGGCCTCACGGCCCTTTCAGGCTGCATTCAGCGCGAGGAGATCCTGCAAGGCGAAAGGCTGGACCCGCGCGCGGTGCTGTCCGCCGATGGTCCGGCTGCCGAAGGCGGTATCGTCACCTCGAATGCGGCGCTGTCGCTGCCGCCGGTGCGCGGCAATGCCGATTGGCCGCAGCGTGCCGGCAGCGCGGCCCATGCCTCGGGGAACATGGCGATCGGCGCCGGCACCTCGCGGATCTTTGCCGTCGATATCGGCGCGGCCTCGGATCGCCGCCACCGCATCACCGCCGACCCGATCGTGGCGGCGGGCATGGTCTTCGCCATGGATAGCGGCGCCACCGTCACCGGCACCACGACCGGCGGCGGCCGGGTCTGGAGCGCGGACCTGCGCCCGTCGACCGAACGCGGCGAAAGCGCCTCGGGCGGCGGTCTGGCGTTTGAGGGCAACCGCGTCTTTGCCACCACCGGCTATGGCGAGCTGGTGGCGCTGGATGCGCGCACCGGCGGCGTCGCATGGCGGCAAAAGGTCGATGCCCCGCTGGGCGGTGCGCCGACGGTCGCCAATGGCGTCGTCTATGTCGTCGGCCGCGATGCCGCCGGCTGGGCGGTGCGCGCCAATGACGGCAAGGTGCTGTGGCGCGTCTTCGGCAATGACGCCATGGCCGGGGTGTCCGGCGTCACCGCGCCCGCCGTGTCCGGCTCGACCGTGGTGTTCCCGATGGCGACCGGCCAGTTGCTGGCCGCCGACACCACGACCGGCGCGCAGAGCTGGAGCGCCGATGTCGCCGGCGCGCGGATCGGCCGCGCCATCGCGCTGTTTCGCGACATGACCGGCGATCCGGTCATTGCCGGCGACACCGTCTATGCCGGCACCAGCTCGGGCCGGACCGCGGCCTTTGATCTGGCGACCGGAACGATGAAATGGTCGTCGCGCGAAGGCGCCTCAAGCCCGGTTCTGGCAGCCGGAAACTCGTTGTTCCTGGTCAACGATCAGGCGCAGTTGATCCGTCTTGACGCCAGCAATGGCGCCCGGGTCTGGGCGCAGAAGCTGCCCTATTTCACCGAACAAAAGGTGCGCAAGCAAAGCAAGGTCTGGAACCATTACGGGCCGGTTCTGGCCGGGACCAAACTTTATGTTGCCTCGTCCGACGGCTATCTGCGGGTGTTCGATCCGTCCTCGGGGGCGCTGATCGGTCAGGCCGATATCCCGGGCGGTGCTGCTGCCGCGCCCGCCATCGCCGGACAGACCCTTTACGTCGTCAGCCATGACGGCCAGCTGATTGCCTTCAGATGAGCTTTACCCTCGCCATTGTCGGACGCCCGAATGTCGGCAAGTCCACGCTGTTCAACCGTCTGGTCGGCAAGCGGCTGGCGCTGGTCGATGACCAGCCCGGCGTCACCCGTGACCTGCGCGAAGGGCAGGGCCGTCTGGGCGATCTGCGCTTCATCGTCGTCGACAGCGCCGGTCTGGAAATCGCCGAAGACGACAGCCTGCAAGGCCGGATGCGCCGCCTGACCGAACGCGCCGTGGACGAGGCGGACGTTTGCCTGTTCGTCATCGACGCGCGCGTCGGTGTGACCTCGGCGGACGAATATTTCGCCGATATCCTGCGCAAGCGCGCCAAGCATGTCATTCTGGCCGCCAACAAGGCCGAGGGCCGCGCCGGCGAGGCGGGCGCGCTTGAGGCCTATGCCTTGGGTCTGGGCGAGCCCCTGCGCATCTCGGCCGAGCATGGCGAGGGGATGGACGATCTTTACCGCGTCCTGCTGCCTTTGGCCGAGGAATTCGAGGCCCAGAACATCCAGCAGGCCCCGGAAACCGATGTCACTGTCAGCGATGACGACGACGAGGATGCCGAGGATTGGCGCCCCTCGGCCGCGAAACCCCTGCAGATCGCGGTGATCGGCCGTCCGAATGCCGGAAAGTCCACGCTGATCAACAAGATCCTGGGCGAGGACCGGCTGCTGACCGGCCCCGAGGCCGGCATCACCCGCGATTCGATCAGCGTGACGACCGATTTCATGGGCACGCCGGTCCGCATCTTCGATACGGCGGGGATGCGCAAACGGGCGCGGGTGACCGACAAGGTGGAAAAGCTGTCGGTCGCCGACGGCTTGCGCGCCGTGCGTTTCGCCGAGGTGGTGGTCGTGCTGCTGGACGTGGATATCCCGTTCGAACAGCAGGACCTGCGCATCGCCGATTTCGCCGAGACCGAGGGCCGCGCCGTGGTCGTCGCCGCGAACAAATGGGACCTCGAGGAGGACAAGGCGCATAAGCTCAATGAGCTGCGCGAGGCGTTCGAGCGCCTGCTGCCGCAGCTCAAGGGCGCGCCTCTGGTTACGGTTTCGGCCAAGACCGGCAAGGGGCTGGACCGGCTGCACAATGCCATCCTCAAGGCGCATGAGGTCTGGAACCGCCGCGTCTCGACCGCGCGGCTGAACCAGTGGCTGGGCGCCATGACCGAGGCGCATCCGCCGCCCGCGCCCGGTGGCCGCCGCATCCGGCTGCGCTATATGACGCAGGTCAAGACCCGGCCCCCGGCCTTCGTGGTGATGGCCACGCATACCGACAAGCTGCCCGACAGCTATGCGCGTTATCTGGTCAATGGCCTGCGGGTCGATTTCGACATGCCCGGCACGCCGATCCGGCTGACCTTCCGCGATCAGGGGACCAAGAACCCCTACAAGGATAAGGCCAACAAGATCAATCAGTCCGGGGCGCTGTCCAAGCACAAGGTCCGGCAAAAGCCGAAAAGCGCCTAGGTCGTCACCCGCACCAGGGCCACGGCGATGATGGCGATGGCCAGCACCGTCACCGTGGCGATGGTCGCGTCCGTGGTGACCGTGCCGGCGGCGATCCCGATCAGCCCCCAGATCAGTGCCACGCTGAAGCCGATCCTGCGGCCCAGCCGCAATTGCAGTCTGACGGCGGCAATCGAGCCGATCAGGATGGCGATGACGGCGGCGGCGTCCTGCGACAGACCCAGCGGTGTCTGCAACAGTGCCGCCAGCATCGACAGCCAGACCAGCAGCCCCCAGCCCGCGGCAAAGCCAAGGGCCGAGCTGCGCTCGATCTGATGCCCCTGATGCTGTTGTTCCTGCATCGCCGCGCTGATCAGCCCCACCAGCGTCAGCCCCGCCAACAGAAAGCTAAGGATCGGCGCGGTGGGCACCAGCCATGGCCAGACCGCGCCAAGCGCCAAAGCCCCGATCAGCGGTGCCTGACTTCCCGCTCCGGCCGGGGCGGGGGAAAGCGCGTTGCGCAGCGCGTGATAGGCCAGTGCCGCCCAGGTCATCACCAGCAGCGTCTTCATGCCGATGCCCTGTGGATGCAGAAACAGCGCCGACAGATCGATCCGCTCCGGCTCGGCCGCGAAATACCGGGGCGAGGCCAGCATCCGCGCCATGCCCTCGGCCGACGATCCGACCGACCCCGCATCCATATGCAGCGCAAAGCCCAACGAACTGGCGATGAACCCCAGCGTGGCAAGGATCAGCAAAGATGTGCCGGTGCGCGTCATAGGCGGGAAACGCCCGGCACGGGTGCCGGGTTTCCCATTTTCGCGTCATCGGGGCAATATTTCTTTCCGCTGGCTGGGGTTAGGCCAGTTGCCCATCCGCGCCCAGCCGGGTCTTGCCGCCCAGATAGGGGTGCAGCGCCTCGGGCAGCGTGACCGAGCCGTCCGCCTGCTGGCCGTTTTCCAGGACAGCGATCAGCGTACGCCCTACCGCCAGACCCGAGCCGTTCAGCGTATGGACGAAATCGGGCTTGCCGCCGGCTTCGGGCCGATAGCGGGCATTCATCCGCCGGGCCTGAAAATCGCCGCAATAGCTGACCGAGGAAATCTCGCGATACTTGCCCTGACCGGGCAGCCAGACTTCCAGATCATGGGTGATGCGAGCGCCAAAGCCCATGTCGCCGCCACACAGAACGATGGTGCGGTAAGGCAGGCCCAGCCGCTCCAGCACGGTTTCGGCGCAGCGGGTCATGCGGTCATGCTCGGCCTCGCCGCTCGCGGCATCGGTGATCGAGACCATCTCGACCTTTTCGAACTGGTGCTGGCGCAGCATCCCGGCAGTGTCGCGCCCGGCGCTGCCAGCCTCGGACCGGAAGCACTGGCTATGGGCGACCATGCGGCGGGGCAGGGTGGCCTGCTCGACCAGATCGCCGTTCACGGTATTGGTCAGCGTCACTTCCGAGGTCGGGATCAGCCACCAGCCTTCGCGGGTCTGATAGCTGTCCTCGCCGAATTTCGGCAATTGCCCGGTGCCCTCCATCATCTCGGAGAGCACCAGAACCGGGGTCCAGGTCTCGGTCAGCCCATGTTCGGCGATATGCAGGTCCAGCATGAATTGCGCCAGCGCCCGCTGGATGCGGGCCACGGCGCCTTTCAGGACGACGAAACGCGCCCCCGAAAGTTTCGCGGCGGTCTCGAAATCCATGCCGGGCTTAACGCCTGCGATCTCAAAATGCTCCCGCGGGGTGAAGTCCAGCGCGCGCGGCTCGCCCCAGCGGCGGATCTCGACATTGTCATCCTCGTCCTTGCCCGGCGGCACGCTTGGCAAGGGCAGGTTCGGAATGCCCAGCAGCAGATCGCGCAGCTGGGCGTCCAGCGCAGCGGCCTCGGCCTGCATCTGCTGGGTCTCTTCCTTCTTGGCACTGACCAGCGCGCGCAGCCGCTCGAATTCAGCCTCGTCGCCACGGCCCTTGGCGGCGCCGGCTTCCTTGCTGGCCTTGTTCTGCTCGGCCTGCGCGGCCTCGGCGCTGGCGATACGGGAACGGCGGTCGGCATCCAGCGACAGGATTTCCCCCGAGGCCGGAGGCAGGTTGCGAAGCGCAAGGCCCGCATCGAAAGCGGCAGGGTTTTCGCGGATGGCGCGGATGTCGTGCATGGCTGACCCGTTCCTGAAATGACTGGTGCGGCCCAGATACCGCAAGCCTGCGGCGGGCGAAAGCCTCAGGCGGAACGTCGCGCCTCGTCCAGCATGATGCGCAACACCTCAAAGAACTTCGCCGCCCCCGGATAGCCCTCGAATCGTGCAACCTCCTGCCCGTCCCGCAACAGGATGAAGCTGGGCGTCAGCCAGGGTCGCCGGTCCAGCGCCAGCCCATCCGGATAAGGCCCCTCGACATCGACCATGAACAAGGGCGCCATCCGTCCCTCGGGACGCGAGGCATAGACCGGCCCGATCTCGCGATCCCATTGCGCGCAAAAGACGCAACCGGGCCGGCGCACCATCATCAGCCGCAGCCGGGGCGCCGCCAGCGCGGGGCGCATCCCCGCCAGCGCCACCATCCCGCCCAGAACCAGCCTTCGCCGCATCACACCCCCAAAAACTCTGCCCCAGACCTAAGCCGCGCGGCCATGCGCCGCAACTGCCCGGCGTTTACATGTCTTCCATGTCCAAATATCCACGGGGGTGCGGGGGCAGTCAGCCCCCGCCGACCACCTCGCCACCCAAAGGGACCACATGGACGAGCTGATATGGACGATCTGACGGGGCCGCTGACGCAGGGCAATCGCCGCGCGTTGTCCCGCGCCATCACGCTGATCGAAAGCACCCGCCCCGATCATCGCGCCCGCGCCATGGCGCTGCTGGCGGAACTGCCCCGCCGTCAGGCCCTGCGCATCGGCCTGTCCGGCACGCCCGGCGTCGGCAAGTCCACATTTATCGAGACCTTTGGCAAGATGCTGACCGCGCAGGGGCTGAAAGTCGTGGTCCTCGCCGTCGATCCCAGCTCGGCGCGCTCGGGCGGCTCGATCCTGGGCGACAAGACCCGGATGGAGACCCTGGCCCGCGACCCCATGGCCTTCATCCGCCCCTCGCCCTCGCGCGCGGAACTGGGCGGGGTCGCGCGGCGCACCCGCGAAACCGTCCGGCTTTGCGAGGCGGCGGGCTTTGACGTGGTGCTGATCGAAACCGTGGGCGTCGGCCAGTCCGAGACGCTGGTTGCCGATATGTCGGACCTGTTCATCCTGCTTCTTGCCCCGGCGGGCGGCGACGAATTGCAAGGCGTCAAGCGCGGCATTATGGAAATTGCCGACATCATTCTGGTGAACAAGGCGGACGGGACCCTGCGCGATACCGCCCTGCGCACGGTCGCCGATTATGCCGGCGCGCTGCGGCTTTTGCGCAAGCGCCCCCATGACCCCGAGGGCTTTCCCCGCGCGCTACCGGTTTCGGCAGTGACAGGCGAGGGGCTGGCCCGATCCTGGGACGCCATGCAGGAACTGACCGGTTGGCGGCGCGAAACCGGGCATTTCGACGCCCGCCGGGCCGAACAGGCGCGGCAATGGTTCCTGTCCGAACTGCGCGCCGGGCTGCTTGCCCGGCTGGATGCGCCCGGGGTCCGCGCCCGCCTGCGCGAAACGGGCGATTCGGTTGCCCGGGGCGCGGTCGATCCCGATTCGGCCGCCCGGCAGATGCTGGACTGGCTGGGCGCGGGACAGCCGGAATGACCCAGACGCCCGACCGGCAGACACAATTGGGCGCATGGCTGGGCCATCCACCGCACCCGCTGACCGGGCAGGCAGAATTGGCCGCCGCATGGATTGCAACACCCCTGGGCGAGATGGTCTGCGTCACCGACCCGCATCGCCTGCACCTGCTCGAGTTCATCGAGCGCCGCGCCTTGCCCAGGGAACTGCGCCGCCTGTCGAAATCCGCCAAGGGCCGCATCGGGCTGGGCCACAACGCCCTGACCGACCGGGTCGAGGCGCAGCTATCCGCCTATTTCGCGGGAAAAACCGCCGATTTCGACCTGCCCTTGGCGCTGCATGGCACGGCTTTCCAGAAACAGGTCTGGCACGAACTCATGCGCCTTCCCGCCGGGGCGCAGATCAGCTATTCGGACCTCGCCCGCCGTCTGGACCGGTTTGACGCCACCCGCGCCGTGGCCGGGGCCAATGGCGCGAACCAGATCGCGCTGGTGATTCCCTGCCACCGGGTTCTGGGCGCGGACGGGTCCTTGACCGGCTATGGCGGCGGCCTTTGGCGCAAAGAGGCGCTGATCCGCCACGAACGCACAGCCTTTGCCGGGCGTCCGGCGTGACGGGGCGGTCATGCGGGCCAAAAAGGCTTGACCTTCCCGCATCCACGTCTTATCCCGCGCAACAGATTTCCGGGCGCTGCCACGCGGCGCCCTTTCATATTGCGGGCCCGGCCCGCTGGATCGAATCGAAGGAACAAGATCATGTCGCGCGTTTGCGAACTGACCGGCAAAGGCCCGATGAGCGGCAACAACGTCTCTCACGCCAACAACAAGACCCGTCGCCGTTTTCTGCCGAACCTGAACGAGGTTTCGCTGATCTCGGAGAAACTGGGCCGCAGCTACCAGCTGCGCATCTCGGCTGCGGCGCTGCGCTCGGTCGACCATCGTGGTGGCCTTGACGCCTTCCTCGCCAAGGCGAAAGACGTCGAGCTGTCGGACCGCGCCCTGAAGATCAAGCGCGAGCTGGCGAAAGCCTGATCTGCTTCTGCTTTGGCGGGCCAGTCGATTCGAGGCCTGCCAGCAGATGCAAGACGCCCTGCCAATCCGGCGGGGCTTTTTGCGTTTCCGCGCCACGTGCATGTGACAATGCGCGCCCCGAAACCGGGGTGCATGTGCCGCCCGCCCGCGCTAGCCTTGATGGCGAATCGTGCCGGAGGTCCCATGAAGTCTTTCATCCCCGCCCTTGCCATTGCCCTGATGCCCCTTGCCGCCGCCGCTGAGGGCACGGTCAGCGTCCATGACGGCTATGCCCGTGGCGCCAATCCGAAATCCGGCGCCGCCTTCATGGTGATCGAGAATGCGGGCACCACCGCCTGCACGCTGATGGGCGCCACCTCGGACGCCGCCGACAAGGCCGAGCTGCATACCAGCCGGGACGAGCGCGGCGTCATGAAGATGGTCGCGACCGGCCCCATCGAGATCGGCCCCGGCAGCAGCCACGAACTGGCGCGGGGCGGCGACCATGTCATGCTGATGGGGCTGAAGGCGCCGCTGAAGGATGGCGAAACGGTTCCCCTCGTGCTGGATTTCGGCGATTGCGGGCTGATCCATATCGCGCTGCCGGTCGATAACCAGCGCAAGCCCGGTGCGGCGGGCGCGGATGACGGCGATCATGCCGGCCATGGCACGATGACGCATTAGGGCGCGGTGCTGGCCTCGGCGATCAGGGCCTCGACCTTGGGGCCAAGGCTTTCGACGATCAGCGCCACCCCCTTGGCCGAGGCATGCAGCCCGTCCTGTTGCAGCAGTTCGGGCAGTTCGTCCGGGCGCGCGATCAGCGGCTGATACAGGTTCTCCATCAGCAGCGTGTCATGGCGCTCGGCAAGGCGCGGCCAGATCGCGGCCCAGTCCCGTTGCAGCTCGGGGCTGATCCGGGGCGAGGCGATGCCCACCAGCAGCAGCGGCTTGTCGCCCTGTCCGGCCTGGGTCAGGATTGATTGCAGGTTGTCCTCGACCATGGCGGGCGAAAAGCCCATCAGCAGGTCATTTCCGCCCAGCTCGACGATGACCGCATCGGGACGGTTGCGGGCGATGGAGTAGCCGATCCGTACCCGCCCGCCGGCGGTGGTATCGCCCGAAAGCCCGCCATTCAGCACCAGAACGTCATGGCCCCGCGCCGTCAGCCAGTTCTGCAATTGCGGCACCAGCCCGTCCCTGGGCGGCAGGCCATAACCCTCGGTCAGGCTGTCGCCAAAGGCCAGGATGCGCAGCGGCTCGGCCCATGCGGGCGTCGCGGCCATCAGGAAGGTCAGGGCAAGGGCTTTCAGGTTCATCCGGCACGCCTCAATCGTAACGCATTACTGACCACAAAGACCGAGGACAGCGCCATCGCCCCCGCCCCCAGCATGGGCGAAAGCTGCGGCCCGCCGAACGGCACCAGCGCCCCCATGGCCACGGGAATCAGCGCGGTATTATAGGCAAAGGCCCAGAACAGGTTCTGCCGGATATTGCGCATGACTGCATGCGACAATCGGATGGCGCGCGGCACGCCCTGCGGATCGCCCCCGACCAGTACCACCTCGGCCGATTCGATGGCGACATCAGTGCCGGTGCCGATGGCAATGCCGGTTTCCGCCGCCGCCAGCGCCGGCGCGTCATTGATGCCGTCGCCCACAAAGACCGTGCCCGCGCCCATGTCGCGAATGGCGGCAAGCTTACCCTCGGGCAGGACGCCCGCCAGCACCCGGTCGATGCCCAGCTGTCGCCCGACCGCCTCGGCCGTGGGCTGCACATCGCCCGAGATCATCGCGGTTTGCAGCCCCAGTTCGTGCAGCTCGGTCACGGCCTGCGCGGCCTCGGGGCGGATCGGATCGGCCAAGGCCATGGCAGCGACGTGGCGGCCGTCCACGGCCAGATGCACCGGGGTCGCGCCGTTCCGCGCCCAGCTTTCCGCTTGGGCGATCAGACCGGGCGCGGGCGCGATGCCCGCCTCGGTCAGTGCGGTCGCATTGCCGATCAGCAGGGTGTGGCCGGCGACCTCGGCGCTTAGCCCGCGTCCGATTGCGGCCTGCACGGTGCGAACGGGCAGCAGCTCCAGCCCCTGATCGCGGGCGGCGGCGGTGATCGCGGCGGCAAGGGGATGTTCTGAACGGGCCTCGGCGCTGGCGGCCAGTTGCAGGGCCGCGCTGCGGTCGATCCCGTCGGTTGCCATTTCGGTCAGGGCGGGGGCGCCTTTGGTCAGGGTGCCGGTCTTGTCAAAGCCGACGATGCGCGCCTCGGCCAGCCGTTGCAGCGCGTCGCCCCGGCGAAACAGCACGCCCAGTTCCGCGCCGCGCCCTGTCCCCACCATGATCGAGACCGGCACCGCCAGCCCCATCGCGCAGGGGCAGGCGATGATCAGGACGGCAATCGCCGCGACCATGGCCTGACCCACGGCACCAGTGAAAACGATCCACAGCGCAAAGGTCAGCAAGGCCAGCCCGATCACCACCGGCACGAAAACGGCGGTGATGCGGTCGACCAGTGCCTGCACCGGCAGCTTCGTGGCCTGTGCGTCCTCAACCAGCCGGATGATGCGCGCCAGGACCGTGTCCGCGCCGGTGGCGGTTACGCGATAGGCCAGCGCCGCGCTGCCATTCACGGTGCCGCCGGTGACCGGATCGCCCGGAGATTTGGGGGCGGGCACCGGCTCGCCGGTCAGCATGGATTCGTCGATGGCGCCAGCGCCCTCGGTCAGGATGCCGTCCACGGCGACCCGCTCGCCCGGGGCCAGATGCACGATATCGCCGGGGCGCAGCGCCTCGACCGGGGTATCGAGGATCTGGCCGCCGCGCTCGACCCGGGCGGTCTTGGGGGCCAGTTCGATCAGCCGGCGGATGGCGTCGCCCGCCTGACCCTTGGCGCGGGCCTCAAGCCAGCGGCCCAGCAGGATCAGGGTGACGATGACGGCGGCGGCCTCGTAATAGACATGGACCGAATCCGCCGGCAGCAGGCCGGGGGCAAAGGTTGCAACGGTGGAATAGGCCCAGGCGGCCCCGGCCCCCAGTGCCACAAGGCTGTTCATTTCGGGGGCGCGGCGGATCAGGGCAGGGATGCCGACGCGGAAAAAGATCCGGCCCGGTCCGGCCAGAACGGCGGTGGTCAGGATGAATTCAAGGACCCACAGTGTCTGGCGGCCCAACGTGCCATGCAGCCAGTGGTGCAGTGCGGGCAAGGCATGACCGCCCATTTCCGCGACAAAGACCGGCAGGGTCAGCGCCAGCGCGATCAGGAAGTTGCGTTTCAGCCGCGCCGCATCGCTGCCATGGTCATGCATATGCGGTGCGCTGTCGTGCTGGATCTGCGCGGGATAGCCCTTGGCGGTCACGGTCTGGGCCAGCGCCTCGGCGGTCACGGCGGCAGAATGGTGGATATGGGCGGTGCCGGTGGCAAGGTTCACCTGCGCGCCGGTGACGCCGGGCAGGGCCGCCAGCGCCTTTTCGACCCGGCCCACGCATGAGGCGCAGGTCATCCCCTCGACCATCAGGCGGGTTTCCTGCGGTTGGGCCGGATAGCCCGCCTTTTCCAGCGCGGCGACGGCGGCGGGCAGGACCTCGGGCGCCGAGGCGTGAAAATGGGCACGGCCGGTGGCAAGGTTCACCTGCGGGTCGCGCAGCCCCGGAACGGTGGCCAGCGCCTTTTCGACGCGGCCCACGCATGAGGCGCAGCTCATGCCGGTGACGGTCAGCTCAGCTTCCCGGCCCGGCGCAATCTCTTGATGTTTCATCGGTTTCGTCCTGTCAGAATGGCGGTTTGGCGCGATTCAGACAGGGCAGGGTGGGGCTTGCGGCCTTCGGGGAGAATGCAGGACCGGCTGATGCGCTAGGGGCACGCCATCCTGCCGGGCATGCCAGCGCAGGGGATGCGCATCCCCGGCCAGTTGCGGGCGCGCGGCGATGTGACAGCGGCAGCCACGCCCGCCCCGGCCCCGGCACAGATGCGGGGCGCGCGTCGCCGCACGGCGCGGCGGAACGGTCTGGGGGTGGCAGTTCGGACAGCTCATCGCGGATGGTCCCTTTCAGATGCAAGCTAGGCACGTCCGCCCGATGTTTCAAGCGCGTCACGGCGCTTTGAGTTGATCCCGCGCCCCCAAGCCGCTAGGCGATGAAGTTACAGGTACAAGATTTCAGGACGCACAGATGAACCGCAGACAGATGCTGATGGTCACGCTGCCGCTGGTGGCCGCGCCCACCTTGCTGATGGCACAGGCCAAGAACCCGCCCCCGGCTCCCGTCGCCAAGACCGAAGCCCGCCGCGACCCCTATGCCCCGACCGAGGTCGCCATCCGTCCCGATTTCGAGGTCGGCAGCATCGTCGTGGTCTCCAAGGACTTCTTCCTTTATCACGTCGTCGCGCCGGGCCGGGCGATCCGCTACGGCGTCGCCGTGGGCAAGGACGAGCTGGTCTGGAAGGGCCGCGCCACCGTCGGCCGCAAGACCGAATGGCCGAGCTGGAAACCGACGCCGGCGATGATCAAGCGCAAGCCCGCACAATACGGGAAATGGGCCGACGGCATGCCGGGCGGCCCGACGAACCCGCTGGGCGCGCGGGCGCTCTATCTTTATGACGGGCGCGGCAATGACACCTCGATCCGCATCCATGGCACCACCGAGCCGGGTTCGATCGGCCGCGCGGTCTCGAATGGCTGCCTGCGCATGCGCAACGAGGCGGTGATGGACCTCTATGAACAGGTCCCGGTCGGCACCCCGGTCTATGTCTATTAATTGGACATCCGCCTGACATCCTTGTCGGATCCGGCGCTGGCCGGGTTCGACATGCTGATCGACACCCGCGCCCCCTCGGAATTCGCCGAGGATCGCCTGCCCGGCGCGGTCAATCTGCCGGTCCTGTCCGACGCGGAACGCGCGCAGGTCGGCACGATCTACAAGCAGGTTTCCCCCTTTGATGCCCGCAAGCTGGGCGGCGCCATGGTCGCCGCCAATGCCGCGCGCCATATCGCCGGGCCGCTGGCCGGGTTCGGCGGCGGCTGGCGGCCATTGGTCTATTGCTGGCGGGGCGGGCAGCGTTCGGGCGCCTTCGCCACCATCCTTCAACAGATCGGCTGGCGCGTCGGCCGGATCGAGGGCGGCTACAAGGCGTGGCGGGCGCTGGTCGTCGCGCGTGTCACGGCCCCGGTCGCAGCCCCGGTCATCGTGCTGGACGGCAATACCGGCAGCGCCAAGACCGAGATCCTGCACCGGCTGGCGGCGCGCGGCCATCAGGTCATCGACCTTGAGGGGCTGGCCAATCATCGCGGCAGCCTGTTCGGCGCCATGCCCGGCGGCCAGCCCGGCCAGAAGCTGTTCGAAGGCCGGCTGGCCATGGCGCTGGAGGGGATCGACCCGACCCGCCCGCTGCTCGTTGAGGCCGAAAGCTCGCGCATCGGCGATCTGAACCTGCCGCGCGGCATCTGGGCGGCGATCACTGCCGCCCCGCGCCTGCGTCTGACCGTCCCGGTCGAGGCCCGCGCCGCCTATACCGCCCGGACCTATGCCGAGGCCGCCGCCGACCCTGCGCGCGTGGCCGGCATCATCGACAGCCTGCGCCCCCTGCATCCCGCCGAGCGGATCGAGGACTGGCTGCGCCTGACCGATGCCCATGACTGGGCCGGCTTGTCGGCGGGTCTGATGCGTGACCATTACGACCCGCGCTATGAAAAGCACCGGGCGCGGCATGACGATGGCCGCGGCCCGGTTGTGGTTCTGGACGATCTGAGCGATCTTGACGCGGCCGCCAGCAAGGTCGAGGCCGCGCTGGCCCGTTAATATCCGCTGCGCAGAAAGCGGCGCAGCACCTTCTCCAGCTTGGCCGCACCCAAGGGCGCCATGGCCTTGGTATGCTCATGGCTCAGCGATTCATCCGACAGCCCGGCACCCATATTGGTGATGACTGAAATGGCCGCGCAGCGCAGGCCAAGGAAGCGGGCAAGGATGATCTCGGGCACCGTGGACATGCCCACCGCATCGCCGCCGATGATTTGGGTCATGCGGATCTCGGCCGGGGTTTCAAAACTGGGGCCGGAGAACCAGCAATAGACGCCCTCGGGCAGATCGACCCCCTCGGCGCGGGCGGCACCCGCAAGGGCTGCGCGCAGCCCGGCGTCATGGGCGTCGGTCATCGGCTGGAAACGCGCATCGGTGCGCTCGCCGATCAGCGGGTTCGCGCCCGACAGGTTGATGTGGTCCGACAGCATCATCAGCGATCCGGGCTGCATCCCGGCGCGCACCGAGCCCGCGGCATTGGTCAGGATCAGCTTTTCCGCGCCCAGCCCGGCCAGCACCTCAAGCGGCAGGCGCATGACATCCGGCTTGCCCGATTCATAATAATGCGCCCGCCCGCCAAAGACCGCGACGCGCCGTCCCTCAAGCTGGCCGATGACCAGTTGCGGCACATGGCCAGAGACCCCGGCATGGGGAAAGCCCGGCAGGTCGGAATAGGGGATCGCGACCCCCTCGACCGTGCCCGAGATATGGCCAAGGCCGGAACCAAGGATCAGCCCGTATTCCGGGGCCTCGGCACCCGCGCGGTCCCGGATCAGGCGGACAAGCTCAGCGCTCTTTGACATAGGGCTCTCCTCCGGCGCGGGGCGGAATGGCGCGGCCGACGAAACCGGCCAGAATGATGACGGTCAGGATATAGGGCAGCGCGTTCATGAACATCGAGGGGATGGTGACAAAGCCCAGATCAAGGTCGGGAAAGCGGTTGCTGACCGCCTCCATCAACCCGAAAAGGAAGGTCGCGAAGAGCGCGGGCCACGGCCGCCACTTGGCGAAGATCAGCGCCGCCAGCGCGATATAGCCGCGCCCGGCGGTCATGTCCTTGACAAAGCCCGCCGAAATCCCGGTCGCCAGATACGCCCCGGCAATGCCGCAAAGAACGCCGCAGATCGCCACCGCCGCATAGCGCATCCGGGTAACCGAGACGCCGGCGGTATCGACCGAGGCCGGGTTTTCCCCCACCGCCCTCAGCCGCAGCCCGAAGCGCGTGCGGTAAAGCACCCACCAGGTCAGGGGCACCAGCGCAAAGGCCAGATAGACCAGCACCGTATGCCCCGAAATCACCTCGGCATAGATCGGTCCGATCACCGGCACGCCGCGCAGGTTCTCGGCAAAGGGCAGGGTGATGGCGTGAAAGCGGGCATCCCCTTCAAGCGAGGGGGTGCGCCCGCCAAGGCCAAAGATCTTCTGCCCCAGCAGCACGGTCAGCCCGGCGGCCAGAAAGTTGATCGCGACCCCCGAGATAAGCTGATTGCCCCGAAAGGTGATCGAGGCGAGCCCATGGACCAGAGACAGCGCCAGCGCGCCGCCGATCCCGGCCAGCAGCCCCAGCCAGACAGTGCCGGTGGCATAGGCGACCGAGGCCGAGGTAAAGGCCGCCATCAGCATCTTGCCCTCAAGCCCGATATCGAAAATGCCGGCGCGTTCGGAATAAAGCCCGGCCAGGCAGGCCAGCAGCAAGGGGGTCATCAGCCGCACGGCGCTGTCGACGATCTGCAGAATGGTTGCGAAATCCATCACGCCCCCCCGCGCTTGCGCATCGCCATGAAGAACCGCTCCAGCGGCATCCTGACCATATTGTCCAGCGCCCCGGTGAACAGGATGACCAGCGCCTGAATGACGATGATCAGCTCGCGCGGGATGGTGGTCCAAAGCGCAAGCTCACCCCCGCCCTGATACAGGAACCCGAACAGCAGCGCGGCCAGGAATACCCCGAACGGGTGGTTGCGGCCCATCAGCGCCACGGCGATGCCGATGAAACCGGCGCCCTCGACGGCGTTGAAGATCAGCCGCTCGGCCTCGCCCATGACATTGTTGATCGCCATCAGCCCGGCCAGTGCGCCGGAAATCAGCATGGCGATGACGATGATGCGGGTTGGGCTGATGCCGGCATAGACGGCGGCCGGCTCGGACTTGCCAAGGGCGCGGATCTCATAGCCCAGACGGGTGCGCCAGATCAGCAGCCAGACCAGCAGGCAGGCGCCGATGGCGATGAAAAAGGTGATGTTGGCGGGGGTGTTCTTGCCCCATTCAAAGCCCAGCCCCAGCGCCATGTCCGACAGTTTCGGCAGATGCGTCGCGGGCGGAAAGCTGGCCGAGGCCGGGTCCATGCTGCCCTGCGGACGCAGCACATTGACCAGCAGATAGTTCAGCAGCGCCGCGGCGATGAAGTTGAACATGATGGTGGTGATGACGATATGGCTGCCGCGCCGCGCCTGCAGCCAGGCCGGGATCAGCGCCCAAAGCGCCCCGAAAAGCGCCGCGCCCACCATCGCCGCAGGCAAGGCCAGCGCCCAATGCGGCCAGGGCAGGTAAAGCAGCACCAGCGTGACGCCCAGCCCGCCGATCGCCGCCTGACCCTCGCCGCCGATATTGAACAGCCCGGCATGATAGGCGACCATCACCGCAAGCCCGGTAAAGACGAAATTCGTCGCGTAATACAGCGTATAGCCCCAGCCATAGCTGGACAGCAGCGCCCCCTCGACCATGACCTTCAAGGCTTCGACCGGGCTTTCCCCGATCGCCAGGATCACCAGCGCCGAGATGGCAAAGGCCAGCACAAGCGAGATCAGCGGCGTCAGGATCACATCCGCCCATTTCGGCATACGCTCCATCACCATCCCCTCATCTGCGGGTTTCTTTCATGTTCAAATATCCCCGCCGGAGGCACCAAAGCGCGCCTCATGCGCCAGCCTCCGCATCCTGATCCGAGGGCGCAACCCCCGCCATCAGGCAACCCAGATCGCCGGCCGTGGTCTGCTCGGGCAGCCGCTCGCCCATGATGCGGCCGTCAAACATCACCGCGATGCGGTCCGACAGCGACATGATCTCGTCCAGTTCGACCGAGACCAGCAGCACCGCCTTGCCGGCATCGCGCAGCGCCACGATGCGCTTGTGGATGAATTCGATGGCGCCGATATCGACCCCGCGCGTCGGCTGGCCGATCAGCAGCAGGTCGGGGTTGCGCTCGACCTCGCGCGCAACGACGATCTTTTGCTGGTTGCCGCCGGAAAAATTCTTCGAGGCCAGATCCGGGTTCGGCGGGCGCACGTCGAAACGCTCGATCTTGCCCACGGCGTCGGCGCGGATCGCGGCATTGTCCATCATCAGCCCGTTCTGGAATTCGGGCGCGTCGTGATAGCCGAAGGCCACGTTTTCCCAGGCGGTGAAATCCATGATCAGCCCCTCGACCTGCCGGTCCTCGGGGACATGGCCGATGCCGGCGCGCCGCCGCGCCCGCGCGTCCGAGCCTTTCAGGGCCAGGGGCTGGCCCTTCAGCGTGATCTCGCCGGCAAGCTTTGCGCCGGGTTCGGGATAGCCGCCCAATATCTCCAGCAGTTGTGTCTGGCCGTTTCCGGCCACGCCGGCGATGCCGACGATCTCGCCGGCGCGGATGCTAAGGTCGATGCCGCGCAGCCGCTCGACACCGTCGGCATCGACCATGCGCAGGTCGCGCACCTCCAGCACCGGGGCGCCGGGCCGGGCGGGGGCCTTGTCCACGCGCAACAGCACCTTGCGCCCGACCATCAGCTCGGCCAGCGCAGTGGGGTTCGTCTCGGCGGTCTTGACCGATGCGACCATCTCGCCGCGGCGCATGACCGAAACATTGTCGGTGATCTCCATGATCTCGCGCAGCTTGTGGGTGATCAGGATGATGGTTTTGCCTTCGTCGCGCAGCCCGCGCAGGATGCGGAACAGGTGATCGGCCTCGGCCGGGGTCAAGACGCCCGTGGGCTCGTCCAGGATCAGGATATCGGCCTGGCGATACAGCGCCTTGAGGATCTCGACCCGCTGCTGATGGCCGACCGACAGTTCCTCGATCAGGGCGTCGGGATCGACCTGCAATTCATATTCCTCGGCCAGCCGCTTCAGCTCGGCCCGCGCGCGGCCCAGTGAGGTGCGCAGCATCGGCCCGTCCTCGGCGCCAAGGATGATGTTTTCCAGAACGGTGAAATTCTGCACCAGCTTGAAATGCTGGAAGACCATGCCGATGCCGGCGCGGATCGCGGTCAGGCTGTCGGTGATGGCGATGGGCTTGCCGCCGATCAGGATCTCGCCGGAATCGGGGCGGTAAAAGCCGTAAAGGATCGACATCAGCGTCGATTTCCCGGCGCCGTTCTCGCCGATGATGCCGTGGATGGTGCCGCGCGGCACCAGCAGATCGATGCCCTTGTTGGCCTGAACCGGCCCGAATGCCTTGGAAATCCCCCGCAATTCGATTGCGGGGGCCATGTTTTCAGCGCCGGAGCGTGCCGTCATTACTGCACCGGGCAGGTATTGTCGGTCATGTAGTCATGCACCTTGATCGTGCCGTCGATGATGCCTTTGCTCGCGGCATCCACGGCGGCCTGCATCTCGGGCGTGACCAGCGGCTTGTTGTTGTCATCCATGGCGACCGAGACCCCGCCCGAGGCAAGGTCCATCACTTTGATGCCCGGTTCGACATCGGCACCGGCCTTGAAGGCGTCATAGACGGAATTGTCCACGCCCTTGACCATCGAGGTCAGCACCTTGCCCGGATGCAGGTGGTTCTGGTTGCTGTCCACGCCGATCGACAGGATGTTCGCATCCGCCGCCGCCTGCAGCACACCGATGCCGGTGCCGCCCGCCGCCGCATAGACGACATCGGCGCCCTGCGCGACCTGCGCCTTCAGCAGCTCGCCGCCCTTGACCGGGTCGTTCCATGCGGCGGGCGTGGTGCCGGTATAGTTGATCAGCACCTTGGCATCGGGCTTGGTCGCCTTGACGCCCTGCGAATAGCCGCATTCGAACTTGTGGATCAGCGGCACGTCCATGCCGCCGATAAAGCCCACCGTCCCCGATTTCGAGGCCATGGCCGCCATCACGCCCGCCAGATACGAGCCCTGCGGTTCCGAGAAGACGATCGACTGGACGTTCGGCTTTTCGACGACCATGTCGATGATGACGAATTTCGTGTCGGGATAGTCGCCGGCGATCTGGCCCAGCACCTCGCCAAAGGCAAAGCCGGTCATGACGATGGGGTTGGCGCCGGTCTCGGCCAGCCGGCGGAGCGCCTGTTCGCGCTGCGCCTCGGACTGCATTTCCAGTTCCTTGTAGCTGCCGCCGGTTTCGGCCTTCCAGCGCTCGGCGCCGACATAGGCGGCCTCGTTGAAGGATTTGTCGAACTTGCCGCCGAGATCGAAGATCAGCGCCGGATCGGCCAGCGCGGCCAAAGGCAGCGCGCTCAGGCAGGCGCCGGTCAGCAGGGATTTCATCAGGGACATGTCGAACCTCAAATCTGACAGGGGCGATTCAGCCCCGGGATTGCCGGATTAGGGCGCATGGGCCGGAAGCCGTCAACAGGCTTGTCGCAGATTACAGGTCGCGCCGCATGACCATGGCGTCGATGCCGGGGGCGTAATAATCGCGCCTTGTGCCGGCCCGCTGCCAGCCTGCGCTGGCATAAAGCGCAATGGCCGGCGCATTGTCCGAGGCGACCTCGAGGAACGCCTCGCGCGCGCCGCGTTCAGTTGACGTATGGGCAAATTCGGTCAGCAGGGCGCGGCCAAGGCCCATGCGGCGGGCCTCGGGGGCGACGGCAAGGGTCAAAAGCTCGGCCTCGTCGGCGACCACGCGGCCAAGCAGAAAGCCCTGCGGCCGAATCAGCAGGAAATTCAGCCGGTTGCCGAGGAGGTCGGAAAACTCGGCCGCCGACCATGGCCGGGGATGGGCGGGAAAGCAGCGCGCATGCAGCGCCGCCAGATCTTCGGGGGTCATGGCAGCATGACCGGGCCACGGTCGCGGGCGGGCGCGGCATCGGCGGGGCGCAGATAGATCGGTGCCGGGCGCGGCAGGTCGGGCATGGCGCGGCGCGCCTGCGCGATGCGGGCGATGCCCTCGGCCAGCGGCATCAGCGGATGGGCCAGCGCCGGGCCGGGCGGCATGTCCTCGGGCAGGTCCTGCCGGGGCGGGGCGTCCTGTTCCGGGTCGGGGCCGAAATCCTGCCAGATCAGCCCGGCGGGACGCGCCGGGATCGCCACGCGGCAGGGGCGGGGCAGGCCGCAGGCCATGGCCTCGGTCACGCTGACCCCTACCGCCGGAATGCCCAGCGACAGCGCGAGCCCGCGCGCGGCGGCGACCGAGATGCGGATGCCGGTGAAATTTCCCGGCCCCGTGCCGCAGCCGATCACCGAGAGATCGCGCCAATCGACGCCGGCGCTGGCCAGCATGTCGTCCAGCAGCGGGAACAGGCGCTCGGCCTGACCGCGCGCCATGTCCTCGTGGCGCTGGATCAGGACGCGGTCGCCTTGCAGCAAAGCGGCCGCGCAATGCGCGGCCGATGTGTCAAAGCCAAGTGACAGCGTGTCAGGCAACGGGTCGGACCTCGGTCACTTCGGGGATGTAATGGCGCAGCAGGTTCTCTATGCCCATTTTCAGCGTCAGCGTGGACGAGGGGCAGCCGGCGCAGGCGCCCTGCATGTGCAGATAGACCACGCCCCGGTCAAAGCCGTGGAAGGTGATGTCGCCGCCATCCTGAGCCACGGCGGGACGCACGCGGGTGTCCAGCAGTTCCTTGATCTGGTTGACGATTTCGGCGTCCGGGCCGTCCTGATCGTTATGGCCGCTGGTCGAGGCGCCCTCGATCACCGGGGCGCCGGACTGGTAATGCTCCATGATCGCGCCCAGAACCGAGGGCTTGAGATGATCCCAGACCGCGTCGTCGGCCTTGGTCACGGTGACGAAATCCGAACCCAGGAACACGCCGGTCACGCCCGGCACGGCAAAGATGCGGCGTGCCAGCGGGCTGGCAGTGGCGGATTCGGGGGCGGGGAAATCGGCGGTGCCGCTGGTCAGAACCGTCTCGCCCGGCAGGAATTTCAGCGTGGCGGGGTTCGGGGTGGTCTCGGTCTGGATGAACATGGCGGACTCCTCTGCCCGTAAAGCTTTGCTGGGGATATGGGGATTGCAGGGGGGGCAAGTCAAGCAAAAGCCCCCGCAATCACCTGCGACAAAGCTGCGGCAAGGTTGTCTGGCGGCGATCCCGGTCCCGGCCTGTGGTGTCAGGTCACCTGTTCCAGCCGCTCGCGCGAGATGTCGCCGGGAACGATGGTGATGGGGCAGGGCAGCGTCGCGACCTCGCGCAAAAGCCGGGTGACCAGCGGGCCGGGGCCGGTGCTTTCCAGCGAGGCGGCCAGCACGACGACGCCGATTTCGGGGTCGTCATGGATCTGGGCGATAAGCTCGGCGCCCGGCTCGCCCTCGCGCACCACCAGTTCGGGATCGACACCGGGCCGGTCGCGCATCCATTTGGCGAAAACCTCGAAATGCGCCTCGATCCGCTCATAGGCTTCGGCGCGCATGACATCGGCAACGCCAAAGCCATGCTGGATCGAATTGGCCGGAATGACGGACAGCACCTGCACGCCGCCGCCGGTCTTGGCCGCGCGCATCGCCGCATAGCGGATCGCGTTCAGGCTTTCGCGAGAATCATCGAGCACAACCAGAAATTTCCGCATTCTATCGCACCGATGGTTGCCGCATGGGCGAAGACTGGCCGAAAGGACACGTTCGCGCAACCCTCGTGCAGATTTCCCCTTGCGGATGTTTTCATTTTATTGGTGCTGTGTTACGGCAGGAAAGTTGAACCAATGGTTAATGCGCAGGGCGGGATTGTGACAATTCATCACGATTTGGACAATGCCGATCGCCGCGACCTGGCCTCGCTGACAAGCAAGGGGCTGGAGTGGCTGGCCAGCGAACACAAGGTCGACCGCGTCGGGATGACCTTTGGAAAGCGCGCTTTCGACATCTGCTTTGCGCTGGTGCTGCTGATACCGCTGTCCTTCGTCATCGCGCTTGTGGCCGTGATCCTGTTGGCGACGCAGGGGCGGCCATTGTTCTATGTGGCGCCGCGCATGCGCGCCCCGGGCGAGCAGTTCGACCTGCTGAAATTCCGCACCATGCTGCGCGAGGATGACGATTCCGGTGCCACCGGCGCGCATAAGCACTGGCGCATTACCCCGATCGGGCGATTCCTGCGCCGCACGCGCATCGACGAATTGCCGCAGCTATTCAATATCCTGCGCGGCGACATGAGCTTTGTCGGCCCGCGCCCGCCGCTGCGCGAATATGTCGAGCGCTTCCCCGCGCTTTACGGGCAGGTGCTGAAGAACCGGCCCGGCGTCACCGGTCTTGCGACGATGATCTATCACGCGCATGAGGACCGGATCATGGGTAATTGCCAGACCGCCGAGGCCACCGAGGCGGCCTATTACCGCCGCTGCCTGCCGACCAAGCTGCGTCTTGACCTGATTTATCAGCGCCGCTGCAGCTTGCGCGTGGACCTGTGGATCATCTGGCACACGCTGATGACCGTGGTGATCCCGAACTGGCAGGGGCGCTGCCGTCGCCGCATCCCCAGCGACCAGCAGCCGATGACCATTCAGGACGAACAGCGCCGGGCGCATGTTCCTGCCGAATAGGCCCGCAGAGAGTTTCCCCGCCTAGCCCGCGAAGGGATCGTGCGGATAGCCCACCCCCGTCAGATATAGCCCCTGCGGCGAACAGACCGGCCCGCAAGCGGCACGGTCGCGCGCCTGTAAGGCCTCGGCCACGCGCTCTGGCGGCCATGATCCGGCGCCCACGCGTTCCAGCGTGCCGACGATCGAGCGCACCTGATTGTGCAGGAACGACCGCGCGCGCAGGGAAAAGCGGTATTCGCGGCCCTGCGGGATGTCGCGCTCCTCGATGGTGATCTCGTCCAGCGTCTTTACCGGGCTGGGCGACTGGCACATGGTCGAGCGGAAGGTGGTGAAATCGTGCCGCCCGATCAGATGCGCCGCGCCCGCGCGCATCGCGTCCGCATTGAGCGGGTTCAGCACCTGCCAGACCTTGCCGCGATCATGGGTGACGGGGGCGCGGCGGGCGATCAGCCGGAACAGATAGCGCCGCTCATGCGCCGAGAAGCGGGCGTGGAAATCGTCGCCAACGCGCGCGGCGGCAAGGATGGCGACGGGTGCGGGTTTCAGGTGCCAGTTCAGCGCCTCGGAGAGCCGGAAAGGGTCCCAGTCGCGCGTCAGATCGGCATGGGCGACCTGTCCGGTGGCATGAACGCCGGCATCGGTGCGGCCGGCCGCCGCGATGCGGGCGCCGGCCTTGAAGCCGAGGTCAAGCCGCGCCAGCGCGGCCTCGATGGCGCCCTGCACGCTGGGCTGGTCGGCCTGGGCCTGCCAGCCGGCAAAGGGCGCGCCGTCATATTCGATCAGCAGGGCAAAGCGGGGCATGGTCGGGATCGTCTCAGCGGCGCTGCTTTTCGCCCTCGCGCGGGATCAGCAGGTCGTCCAGCGTCATCGGGCGTTCCAGTTCCGCAGGCTCGGCGGCCTTGGCGGCGGGGCGCAGCCCTTCGCGGGCAAGGCGGTCGCGCAGCACGCCGATCTCGATATCCAGATCGGTGCGGCCGCCCTCGATCAGCTTGCGGGTGCGGGCGGCGAATTCGGTTTCCAGATCGTTGAGCAGGTTTTCGTAATCCTGCCGGGCGCGCGCATCGTGGGTCTGGGCGTAAAGGTCCGAGAACTTGACCGTCGCGTCGCGGGCGCCCTGCAGATAGACGCCCAGATAGCGCCGCGCGGCGGCGATGTCGCCGGGGTCTTCCTCGACCCGGGCGAACATGTCGCGGGCGGTGGCGGCGAACATGGCGACGCGCGCCTCAAGCCGGCGGTCGCCGGTGCGCAGGATGGCGTCCTGCATGGCGGCCAGATGCGCCTCGCCCTCGGCGACGATGCGTTGAGCGCGGTCCTGCTGGAAGGTGTCGACCCCCTCCATGCCCTTGTCGCGCATGGGGTCGGTGCCGAAGGACAGCCAGTGCAGCAGCGCCCCGGCGACGCCGATGATGCCGGCGCCGATCTCGGCCCCCGGCTCATAGGCGCCGATGGCAAGGCCAAGCCCGGTCAGGATGCCGCCGAAAAGCTTGCGCGGAATGGCGGGGCGGCGGGCGACACGGCGGGCGTCATAGGCTGCCTCGGCCTGAAGGCCCTCGCGGGTCATCCACATGCCGGCGGCGATGGTGCCGAATGCGGCCAGATGCGTGGCAAGCCCGGTCGGGTCCTGCCAGAAGGCGCTGATCAGGAAAGGGATCGCCATGATCGTGACCCAGCGGGTGCGCGATTCCAGCGGGTGGCGCATTTCGCCGGGATGGGGGCGTGCGGGCGGACGCGGGTCCGATCCGTCCAGCCGGGTCTGTTGCGGCGAGAAGCGGCCTCCGAAGCGCTTGGCCATGGCGTGCCCCCTCAAGCCGCGCCTGCGAACGAGGCGTAAAGCGTCAGCCCCATCAGCAGGAAAAAGGACAGGCGGCGCATCGCTCGTTCGGACATGGGGTTCCTTTCAGCCGGACGGTCTGGATATAGGGCGCGGCCACGGCCAAAGAAAGGGCCGGGCGGGGATTTGCCGGCACCATGGCGCGAATGCCGCTTATTCCTGCGCCCCGGTGGTCTGGCGAAAGCTGGCATAGGCATCCAGCGCCCGCTGCCGCCCGGCCTCAAGGGTGACACGGGCGGGGGGCAACGCCCTCTGGCTGCGGGGCAGGGTGGCGCGGTAATCTGCCGCGCGCGTTTCCAGCCACAACTGGCGATAGCGCCCGGCGGGGTCGTGGCGCTCGGCCTGGGTTTCGGGATTGAAAATGCGGAAAAACGGCGAGGCATCCGGCCCGCAGCCCGCCACCCATTGCCAGTTCATTGCATTCGCCGCCGGGTCCCAGTCGCTCAGGCTGTCCTGGAAATGCGCCAGCCCCAGCCGCCAGTCGGTCAGCAGGTGCTTGGTCAGCCAGCTTGCGACGACCATGCGCACGCGGTTGTGCATGCGCCCCGTCACCCGCATTTCGCGCAGGCCCGCATCGATCAGGGGGATGCCGGTTTCCGCGCGCCGCCATGCTTCGGCCTGATCGCTGTCGCCCTGCCACGGGAAATCCCGCCATTCCGGCCGCCATGGAGCACTGGCCATCTGCGGAAATTCGATCAGCAGGTGCCAGGCGAATTCGCGCCAGATCAGTTCCGACAGGAATTTTTCGACGCCCGCGCTGGCGGCAGGGGTGTCGCGGCCGCGCGCCCGGGCCAGCGCCCAAAGGCTGCGGGGGCTGATCTCTCCCAGCGCCAGATGCTCGGACAGGCCCGAGGTCGCCTCAAGATCGGTGCGGTCGCGGCGGGTTTCGTAATCCGTCACGCGGTCCAGAAAGGCATCCAGCCGCGCGAGCGCCGCCGCCTCGCCCGCAGGTACGGCGTGGCGGTCCAGCACCGCACGGCCTCCATGCAGGTCGGGGGCGAGGTTCAGGTTTTCCAGCGCCAGCCCCTTGGCGGGTGGGGCGGCCTGCGTGATCCGCTCGGGGGCGGAGGCACCGGGCTGGTCGGGGCCGATGCCGCGCAGGGTACGGGCAAAGGGCGTATAGACGCGGTAACTGCCGCCGGTCTTGGTGCGGACCAGACGCGGATGGATCAGCAGATGCCCGGGATGCAGCACCAGCCGCCTGCCGCCTACCTGCAAGGCAGCGTCCACCCGCGCCTGCAGCACCCGCATTTCCGGCGCCGGCCAGTCGCTTTGATGCACCTTGGCCGCGTCTAGGGCGGCGGCAAGGCCGGGCAGAAGCTGATCCGGCTCGCCCCGCAGGATCAGGACGCCCTGACCCGAGCGGCGGCGCAGCTCCGCGTCAAAGGCCCGCAAGCCGCGTTCCAGCCGCCAGCGGCTTGCGGCGCCCTGCGCCATCAGCAATCGGTCGATGAAAAAGACCGCCAGCACCGGCCCCCGCGCCGCCGCCGCCAGCGCGGCATTGTCGGAAAAGCGAAAATCGCGGGTCAGCCAGAAGATGGCGGGGGGCGGGGACATCGGCGGTTCCATGGGGCGCTATAGGGGGCGGGCTGGTGGCAATAAAGCAGCAGCGCCGCGCCGAGGCCAGCCCCGGCTTGCCCCGGCCATTTCTCAGCGATATGGCGGAACGATGACCCTTGCCCGCTACGCCCCCCATCTGCGCGCGACGCTTGCGCTTGGCCTGCCGCTGGTCGGCAGCCATCTGGCGCGCATGGCCATTGGCGTGGCCGATACGGTCATGGTCGGCTGGTACGGGGTCGAGGAACTGGCCGCGCTGGTGATCGCCACCTCGTTCTTTCACATCCTGTTCTTTCTGGGCATGGGGTTCGGCATCGGCGTGATGGGGCTGATCGCCGCCGCCATCGCCCGCGACGACCAGATCGAGGTTCGCCGCTCGACCCGGATGGCGCTGTGGCTGTCGATCATCTTTGCCGTGCTGGTCACGCCCCTGATGTGGTTTTCCGAACCGATCCTGCTGGCCATCGGACAGGAACCCGTGGTGGCCGCCCTGGCGCAGGATTATCTGCGCATCGCCGGTTTCGGATTGCTTCCGGTGCTGTGCGGGCTGACGCTGAACAGCTATCTGGCCGCGATGGAGCGCACGCAGGTCGTTCTGTGGATCACGCTGGCCGGGCTGCCGCTGAACGTGTTCCTGAACTGGGTGCTGATCTTTGGCAATCTGGGCGCGCCGGAACTGGGTGTGCGCGGGGCGGCGATTGCCTCGGTCTCGGTTCAGAGCTTTCAGCTGGTGCTGCTGCTCGCCTATGCGGCATGGCTGCCCTCGGCGCGGAAGTACCGGCTGTTCCAGCGTTTCTGGCGCGCCGACCGGGCCGAGCTGAAGGCCGTCTTTCTGCTGGGCCTGCCCATCGGGCTGACCATGGTGGCCGAGGGCGGGCTGTTTGTCGCCTCGAACGTGATGATGGGCTGGATCGGCACGCGCGAGCTGGCGGCGCATGGGATCGCGCTGCAACTGGCCTCGATCACCTTCATGGTGCATCTGGGCATGTCGAACGCGGCGACCATCCGCGCCGGTCAGGCCAAGGGGCGGGGCGATGCGCCATGGATGCGCGACGGGGCGATCACGGTGACGGCGGTGTCCTTTGCCGTCGCGGTGCTGGCGGTGGCGATCTTCGTGCTGTTCCCGCGCCAGCTTGTCGGGCTGTATCTGGACGCAAGCGACCCCGAGACGCCGGTGCTGATCGGCATTGCCACCGGGCTGATGTTCTATGCGGCGCTGTTCCAGCTGACCGATGCCATGCAGGTGATCGGGCTGGGCCTTTTGCGCGGCGTGCAGGACACGCGGGTGCCGATGATCATCGCCGCCGTCAGCTATTGGCTGATCGGCATGCCCATCGCCTACGGCCTTGCCTTTGGCCTTGGCATGGGGCCGGGCGGGCTGTGGCTGGGTCTGGTCGCCGGGCTGACGGTCGCCGCGATCCTGCTGATGCGCCGCTTCTGGCGCGGCTTCGCGCGCGGGGACTGGACCCGCGCGGCGCAGCCGGGCTAGGCTCGGCCCGAAATTCAGGTCAGGAGAGAGGCACGCCATGCGCCCGGTATTTGTTCAGTTCCGTTGCACGCCCGGCAAGACCTATGAGGTCGCCGACGCCATCTATGACCGCGAAATCGTCAGCGAGCTTTACTCGACCTCGGGCGAATATGACCTGATGGCCAAGGTCTATATCCCCGAGGATCAGGACGTCGGCCATTACCTGTCGCAGAACCTGTTCGACATTCCCGGCATCTCGCGCACGCTGACCACGATGACCTTCAAGGCCTTCTAGCGGCATGGCCGCCTGCTGACGCGATCTGTCAGCAGGGGGCGGTCAATCTGTCTTCTGTATAACAAGGAGATGGGTGATGATCGATCATATTGGCTTTCCGGTCTCGGATCTTGCCGCGGCGCGGTCCTTTTATGACAGGGCGCTGGCGTCTTTGGGCATCAGCCTGATGATGGAGGTGACCGAGGAAATGACCGGCGGACATGGCGCGCATCTGGGCTATGGGCGGGACGGGAACCCGTTCTTCTGGATCAGTTCGGGCGGCGGCCCCGCCGGCGGCACCTGCCATGTCGCCTTTGCTGCGCCCGACCACGCGACGGTCGATGCCTTTCACAAGGCGGCGCTGGCCGCGGGCGGGCGGGACAATGGCGCGCCGGGCCTGCGCCCGCATTATCACGCCAGCTATTACGGTGCCTTTATCCTGGATCCCGATGGCAATAACATCGAGGCCGTCCATCACGGAGAACCGACATGACCACCTATCATGGCTCGTGTTTCTGCGGCGTCGTCGCCTTTGAGGCGGATGGCGACCTGTCGCAGGGCACGATGCGCTGCAATTGCAGATTTTGCCGCAAGATGCGCTATTGGGAGATGCGCCTGCCCGACCCCGACGGCCTGCGCCTGATCAAGGGCGCCGAGTTTCTGGCCGAGACCCCGCGCAGCCAGGATGACGGCATGGACATGCATCACCGTTTCTGCGGCCGCTGCGGCACCCGGCTCTGGACCGAGGGCAGCGTAGCTGAACTGGGCGGGCGCTTTGTCATGGTCTGCGTCGGCGCACTGGACGATATTCCCGAGGCGGATCTGGTCGCGGCACCGATTTTTTACGCCGACGGTGCGCATGACAACTGGATGCACCCGGCACCCGAAACGCGCTATCTATAGCACCAGCGTCAAGGGGCGCCGCACGCCGCCTTGACAGTTGCGGGGTGCAGGGCCAGTTTCTGCGATCCGGCTTTCACTGATGTTCCGAGGTTTCTCGATGTTTCGCTGGTTCGAGCAGAGGCTTGATCCCTATCCCGCCGATCCGCCGCAAATGCCCCCGCAGGGCCTGTGGCGGTTCATCCTGCATTTCTCGCAGGGGGCCAAGGGCTACATGCTGGCCATGGCGGCGTGCTCGGCGCTGATTGCCGTGGCCGAGGTGGTGCTCTTTGGCTATCTGGGCCAGCTGGTGGACCGGCTGGCGGGGGCGGACCGCGCCAGCTTCTGGGCCGATGAGGGCGGGCGCCTGCTGCTGATGGGCGCGATCCTTGTCATCGGCCTGCCGCTGTTGCAGGTGCTGTTTTCGCTGATCATGCACCAGACGCTGATGGGCAACATGCCCCAGCGCATCCGCTGGCAGGCGCATCGCTATCTGCTGCGCCAGTCGATGAGCTATTTTCAGGACGAATTCGCCGGCCGGATCGCCACCAAGCTGATGCAGACCGCATTGGCCGTGCGCGAGGTGGCGATGAAGTTCATGGACGTGCTGGTCTATGTCAGCGTCTATTTCATCGGCGCGCTGATCCTCGCGGCTTCGACCGATGGCTGGCTGGCGCTGCCGTTCTTGAGCTGGGGTGTCCTTTATGGGCTGCTGCTGTGGTGGATCATTCCGCGCATCAGCCGCATCAGCGAGGCGCAGGCCGATGCCCGCGCGGTGATGACCGGCCGCGTCGTGGACAGCTATACCAATATCTCGACGGTGAAGCTCTTCTCGCATTCCTCGCGCGAGGAAGCTTACGTGCGCGAAAGCATGGAGGGGTTTCTGGTCACGGTGCATGGCCAGATGCGGCTTGCCTCGGTGCAGAATATCCTGCTGTCGACGCTGAATTCGCTGCTGACATTCTCGGTAACGCTGCTGGGGCTGCTGCTATGGAGCCGGGGGCAGGTCGAGGTCGGCGCCGTCGCCGTCGCGGTGCCGCTGGCCTTGCGGCTGGGCAACATGTCGCATTGGATCATGTGGGAATTCGCCGGGCTGTTCGAGAATATCGGCACGGTGCGCGACGGCATCGGCTCGCTGGCGCTGCCGCGCATGGTCACCGATGCCCGGGGCGCGGAAAAGCTGGTAACGCAGCTGGGGGGCGTCGATTTCGACCATGTGACTTTCCGCTATGGCGAGGTGGCGCGGCCCGGTCGCGGCGCCGTGCTGGACGATCTGAGCCTGACCATCGCGCCGGGCGAAAAGATCGGTCTGGTTGGCCGCTCGGGCGCGGGGAAATCGACGCTGGTCAACCTGATGCTGCGCTTTCACGATCTGGAATCGGGGCGCATCCTGATCGACGGGCAGGATATTTCGCAGGTCACGCAGGAATCCCTGCGCGCGGCGATCGGGGTGGTGACGCAGGACACCTCGCTGTTGCACCGCTCGATCCGCGACAATATTGCCTATGGCCGCCCCGATGCCTCCGAGGCGCAGATCCTGCGCGCGGCGGAACTGGCCGAGGCGGGGTTCATCGCCGGGCTGACCGATTCGCAGGGTCGGCGCGGGCTTGAGGCCCATGTCGGCGAGCGCGGCGTCAAGCTGTCGGGCGGCCAGCGCCAGCGCATCGCCATCGCGCGGGTGCTGCTGAAGGACGCGCCGATCCTTGTCTTGGACGAGGCGACAAGTGCGCTGGACAGCGAGGTCGAGGCCGCGATCCAGAGCCAGCTGGACCTGCTGATGCAGGGCAAGACCGTGATCGCGATTGCACATCGGCTTTCCACCATCGCCCGCATGGACCGGCTGGTGGTGATGGAACAGGGCCGCATCGTCGAACAGGGCACCCATGACGAACTGCTGGCGCGTGGCGGCATCTATGCGGGGCTGTGGGCGCGGCAGTCGGGCGGCTTTATCGAGGCGGAATGATCGCCGCGATGCGACTTCCCTCTTGAACCGGCCGCGTTCCTGCCGTAATCAGGCGCGCGGCTTAGGGGTTTAGCTCAGTTGGTAGAGCATCGGTCTCCAAAACCGAGGGTCGTGGGTTCGAGTCCCCCAACCCCTGCCAGTCGCCTTTGATCGGGAACCCTCATCAGCGGTCCCGCACCCGTTTTCCAGAACTGTCCGGCCCATGGCGCTGACCATTCACCTGGGGGCGCACAAGACCGCCTCGACCCATCTGCAGAACTCGTTGCGCATGGCGCAGGGGCAGTTGCGCGCCGCCGGGGTCTTTTATGCGGCCCCCGTTGTCCTGCGCTCGCCCTATCTGCCGCTGATCCCGGTTCTGCTGCGCCCCGAATGTCCGGACTGGTACCGCCCGCATCTTGTCCGCGTCCTGTCCGAGGCGCGCGACATCTGCCCCGAGGTCCTGCTTTCGGACGAAAACCTGCTGGGCGGGATCAATCGCTACAACCTGTTTGGCGGCTCGGGGTTGCTTTACCCCGATGCGCCGCGCCGGGTCGCGGAAACCATCGCGCTGGCCGGGGGCGGGCCGGCGACGCTGTGCCTTGCGGTGCGCGATCCGATCCGCTTCAACCTGTCGGCCTTTGCGCATCTGGTAATCCGGGGCGAGGAAATCGCGCTGGATCAGTTTCTGCGCCGCCGTGATCCGGCGCGGGCCGATTGGGTGGGGCTGGTCCGGCGGCTTTCGGCGCTTCCCGGTATCGCCCGCATCGTCGTCTGGCGCTATGAGGACTACCCGGCCCTGCGCCCGCGCATCCTGGCCCGGATGCTGCCGCCGGCCCTCGTGGCGCAGGTGCCTGATGCCCCGCCCGCGAATGAGGGGCTGACCCAGCCCGGCTATGACTGGTTCGTGGCCCGCGCCTTGGCCGACAGCAAGGTCGGCCTGCGGGTGCTGGCGCGTCGGGCGCGGATGCGGTTCCCGGCCGCCGATGGCCATGCGCCGCTGCGGCTTTTGCCCGACGAGGATTACGCGCGCTCGGCCGCCGGCTATGCCCGGCAGATCCGGCAATTGCGCCACCTGCCGGGGGTCGAACTGCTGGCGCCGTGACCCCGGCCCAGATCGCGGCTTGAAATGCCGGGGCATGCGGGCTATTTGACGCGCTGCAAGACCAAAGGGAATCTCATGGAAAACCCCGCCAAGTTCATCAGCCAGGTCCGCGCCGAAGTCGGCAAGATCACCTGGCCCACCCGTCGCGAGGTGATCACCACCACGATCATGGTGCTGATCATGGCGACATTGGCCTCGATCTTTTTCTTTCTGGTCGATCTGGCGATCAAGTCGGGACTGGCGGCGCTGCTGGGCTTCGTCGGCTGAGGGCTTGCAATAGGCGTCGGGGGGCGGTATGTCCGCCCGACCTGCCCGTGAAGCGGCGTGCATCGATTCGGTCGTGCGCGCCGATTTCAATTTGGCCGAAGCGTGAACGAACTGTTCGCTGTTTGGGCCGGGGCGGTAAGGGAATTCAAGGGGTTGGCTTGGCCGACCCGGAATAAAGCAGGGGTCGATCGAGACATGGCAAAGCGTTGGTATTCGGTCAGCGTCCTGTCGAACTTTGAAAAAAAGGTCGCCGAGGCGATTCGTCAGGCTGTGGTCGAAAAGGGCCTTGAGGATCAGATCGATGAGGTTCTGGTCCCTACCGAGGAAGTGATCGAGATCCGCCGCGGCAAGAAGGTCACGTCCGAGCGCCGTTTCATGCCCGGCTATGTGCTGGTGCGCATGGAGCTGTCGGACAAGACCTATCATCTGGTGAACTCGATCAACCGCGTCACCGGCTTTCTGGGTGCCCAGGGCAAGCCGATGCCGATGCGCGACGACGAGGTGAACGCCATCCTGCACCGCACCGGCGAGGGTGGGGTCGAGGTTGCGCCGCGCAACCTGATCCGCTTCGACGTGGGCGAAAAGGTGAATGTGACCGACGGGCCCTTCGAGGGCTTCTCGGGCATGGTCGAGGAAGTGGACGAGATCTCGTCGCGGATCAAGGTCACCGTCTCGATCTTTGGCCGGCCGACGCCGGTAGAGTTGGAATTCACGCAGGTCTCCAAGACCGCGTGATCTGTCGCGGGAGGCGTGACGCCGTACCGCTAAGTCGGCCCCGGCAGCCCAATCAAGGGCAGGGGCGTGATGATAAGGAGAAGGCCAGATGGCCAAGAAAGTTGTCGGCAGCCTCAAGCTGCAAATCAAGGCGGGCCAAGCGAACCCGTCCCCGCCGGTTGGTCCCGCTCTGGGTCAGCGCGGCATCAACATTATGGAATTCTGCAAGGCGTTCAACGCCAAGACGCAGGAAATGGAACAGGGTTCGCCCGTTCCGGTCGTGATCACCTATTACGCCGACAAATCCTTCACCTTCGAGACCAAGACCTCGCCGGCCTCGTTCCTGCTGAAAAAGGCCGCTGGGCTGAAGCCGGTCGGCAAGCGCAACCGCGCCAAGGGCTCGGAGAAGCCCGGCCGCACGGTCGCCGGCACCGTGACCGTCAAGCAGGTCCGCGAGATCGCCGAAGCGAAAATGAAGGACCTGTCCGCGAACGACATCGAAGCCGCGATGCAGATCATCCTTGGCTCGGCCCGTTCGATCGGTATCGAGGTGAAAGGCTAAGTCATGGCGAAAATTGCGAAAAACAAGGCCGCTGCCCGCGCCGCCTTCGAAGGCAAGTCGAACCTCTCGGTCGAGGATGCCGTCGCCCTGGTGAAAGCCAATGTCAAAGCGAAATTCGACGAGACCGTCGAAATCGCGATGAATCTGGGCGTTGACCCGCGCCATGCCGACCAGATGGTCCGCGGCGTCGTCACCCTGCCCAACGGCACCGGCAAGCATGTGCGCGTCGCCGTTTTCGCCCGTGGTCCCAAGGCTGACGAAGCCAAGGCCGCCGGTGCGGAAATCGTCGGTGCCGAGGACCTGCTGGAAACCATCCAGTCGGGCAAGATCGAATTCGATCGCTGCATCGCCACCCCGGACATGATGCCGCTGGTCGGCCGTCTGGGCAAGATCCTGGGCCCGCGCAACCTGATGCCGAACCCCAAGGTCGGCACGGTGACGATGGACGTGAAAGCGGCCGTCGAAGCTGCCAAGGGCGGTGAAGTCCAGTTCAAGGCCGAAAAGGCCGGTGTCGTGCATGCCGGCGTTGGCAAGGCCTCGTTCGACGCCGCCAAGCTGGCCGAGAACATCCGCGCTTTCGTGGATGCGGTGAACCGTGCCAAGCCCTCGGGCGCCAAGGGCACCTACCTGAAGAAGGTCTCGATCAGCTCGACCATGGGTCCGGGCGTGTCGCTGGATCTGGCTTCGACCGCGACCGCGCAGTAAGCGCAAGAATTTCGCCGGGTTTCCCGGCGGATGGCGGGGCGGAAACGCCCCGTCCTGTCCGAGACGGAGGGTGCGGGGGCGACCTTGCTTAATTTCCTTCCTGAGATGGGATCAAGACCGTTTTCCGGGCTTTAGTCCGGGTGATCTTGGTCCGTCACGGACCCATTCCTGCCGCTGTTCTGGCGACAGGAAAGTGAGAGCCGGGGGGGAAACCCCCATACTTGGAGTGAAACCGTGGATAGAGCGCAGAAAGAGCAGTTGGTCGAGGAACTCGGCCAGATCTTTGAAGCCTCTGGCGTCGTGGTGGTTGCCCACTACGAGGGGATGACGGTTGCCCAGATGCAGGACCTGCGCGCGCAGATGCGCGAAGCTGGCGGGTCCGTACGCGTTGCCAAGAACAGGCTCGCCAAGATCGCCCTGGATGGAAAGCCTTGCGCAAGCATCGCCGACTATCTGACGGGGATGACCGTGCTCGCTTATTCCGAGGACCCTGTGGCTGCGGCCAAGGTCGCGGACAAATACGCCAAGGCCAACGACAAGTTCGTGATCCTTGGCGGTGCGATGGGCGACACGGCGCTTGACCAAGCCGGTGTGAAAGCCGTGGCCCAGATGCCGTCGCGTGAAGAGCTTATCGCTCAGATCGTGTCCTGCATCGGCGCCCCTGCCTCGAACATCGCTGGCGCGATTGGCGCACCTGCTTCCAACATCGCGGGCATTCTCACGACTCTGGAAGAGCGTGCGGCTGCCTGAGGCAAACCTGAAATTCCCTCGCAGGCTTGAAACCCTGACGTTGGAACACTTAATGGAAAGAACGGAAAAATGGCTGACCTGAAAAAACTCGCCGAAGAAATCGTGGGCCTGACCCTGCTGGAAGCCCAGGAACTGAAAACCATCCTGAAAGACGAATACGGCATCGAGCCCGCCGCTGGCGGCGCGGTCATGGTTGCCGGCCCGGCCGCTGGTGCGGCTGAAGCCGTCGAAGAAAAGACCGAATTCGACGTCGTCCTGGTCGACGCCGGCGCCAACAAGATCAACGTGATCAAGGAAGTGCGCGGCATCACCGGTCTGGGCCTGAAAGAAGCCAAAGACCTGGTCGAAGCCGGTGGCAAAGTCAAAGAAGGCGCTTCGAAAGCCGACGCCGAAGACATGAAGAAAAAGCTCGAAGCGGCTGGCGCCAAGGTCGAGCTGAAGTAATCGGGCGTGCACCGCATGGTGCTCGGCAAGTGATTGCAAGAAATTGGCAGGGTCCGGGGCTTCCCCGGTCCCTGCCGAACCTGTCTTGAAGGACGGTTTTTCACCATAGACCTTCCTTCAGGGCATGTTCGGGGTTCGGGAGCCACGCGGTGGGACGCGCGGCACGAATGGGACCCCGCCCCACATTCGCCGCCTTGCGCCGGTCGGGCCCCGACGACCGATGCAAGCGAAAGACGAAAGGTAAGACCCTCTATGGCGCAAGCTTATGTCGGCCAGAAACGCATCCGGCGTTACTATGGCAATATCCGCGAAGTCCTTGAAATGCCGAACCTCATCGAGGTTCAAAAGTCGTCCTATGACCTGTTCCTGCGCTCGGGCGAGGGTGAGGGGCATCAGGATGGCGACGGCATCCAGGGCGTGTTCCAGTCTGTATTCCCGATCAAGGACTTCAACGAGACCGCGACGCTGGAATTCGTCAAATACGAGCTGGAAAAGCCGAAATACGACGTCGAGGAATGCCAGCAGCGCGACATGACCTATGCCGCGCCGCTGAAGGTCACCCTGCGTCTGATCGTGTTCGATGTCGATGAAAACACCGGTGCCAAGTCGGTCAAGGACATCAAGGAACAGGACGTCTACATGGGCGACATGCCCCTGATGACCCAGAACGGTACGTTCATCGTGAACGGGACCGAGCGTGTCGTCGTCAGCCAGATGCACCGCAGCCCCGGCGTGTTCTTTGACCATGACCGCGGCAAGACGCACAGCTCGGGCAAGCTGCTGTTCGCCTGCCGCATCATTCCCTATCGCGGCTCGTGGCTGGATTTCGAATTCGACGCCAAGGATCTGGTGTTCGCGCGCATCGACCGTCGCCGCAAGCTGCCGGTGACGACGCTGCTTTATGCGCTTGGCATGGATCAGGAAGGCATCATGGATGCCTTCTACGACACCGTCGATTACAAGCTGCAACGTGCCGGCAAGGGCAAGGACGCGGGCTGGGTCACGCGCTTCTTCCCCGAGCGCGTGCGCGGCACCCGTCCGACCTATGATCTGGTGAACGCCGCCACCGGCGAGATCATCACCAAGGCCGGCGACAAGGTCACCCCGCGTCTGGTCAAGCAACTGGCCGAGCAGGGCGAGATCAAGCTGCTGCTGCCGTTCGAGAAGATCATCGGCCGTTTCGTCGCCAAGGATATCGTCAACGACGCCACCGGCTTCATCTATGCCGAGGCCGGGGACGAGATCACCGCCGAATATGACCGTGATGGCGAGCTGTCGGGAGGCCTGCTGAAGGTCCTGCTGGACAATGACATCACCGATATCCCGGTGCTGGACATCGACCATGTCAACGTCGGTCCCTATATCCGCAACACCATGGCGGCCGACAAGAACATGGGCCGCGATGGCGCGCTGATGGACATCTACCGGGTCATGCGCCCGGGTGAGCCGCCGACCGTCGAGGCTGCCTCGGCGCTGTTTGACAGCCTGTTCTTCGACAGCGAGCGCTACGACCTTTCGGCCGTGGGCCGCGTCAAGATGAACATGCGCCTTGATCTGGATGCGCCGGACACCCAGCGGACCCTGCGCAAGGAAGACATCATCGCCTGTATCCGCGGCCTCGTGGAACTGCGCGACGGCAAGGGTGAGATCGACGATATCGACCACCTCGGCAACCGCCGGGTGCGCTCGGTCGGCGAGCTGATGGAAAACCAGTACCGCATCGGTCTGCTGCGTATGGAGCGCGCGATCCGCGAACGTATGTCCGGCGTCGAAATCGACACCGTCATGCCGCAGGATCTGATCAACGCGAAACCCGCTGCCGCAGCCGTGCGCGAGTTCTTTGGCTCGTCCCAGCTTTCGCAGTTCATGGACCAGACCAACCCGCTGTCGGAAGTCACCCACAAGCGGCGTCTTTCGGCCCTTGGGCCGGGCGGTCTGACCCGCGAGCGTGCCGGCTTTGAGGTCCGCGACGTTCACCCGACCCATTACGGCCGGATGTGCCCGATCGAGACGCCGGAAGGTCAGAACATCGGTCTGATCAACTCGCTGGCCACGTTTGCCCGCGTGAACAAGTATGGCTTTATCGAAACCCCCTACCGCAAGGTGGTCGAGGGTGCGGTGACTGATGACGTCGTCTACATGTCGGCGACCGAAGAGATGCGCCATACCATCGCCCAGGCGAACGCGACGCTGGACACGGACGGCAAGTTCGTGGACGAGCTGATCTCGACCCGCCAAGCGGGCGACTTCATGCTGAATCCGGTTGATGCGGTGGATCTGATCGACGTGTCGCCCAAGCAGTTGGTTTCGGTTGCTGCGGCGCTGATCCCCTTCCTTGAAAACGACGACGCCAACCGCGCTCTGATGGGCTCGAACATGCAACGTCAGGCGGTTCCGCTGCTGCGTGCCGAGGCCCCGTTTGTGGGCACCGGCATGGAGGCGACCGTGGCCCGCGATTCCGGTGCCGCGATCATGGCCCGTCGGGGCGGCATCATCGACCAGGTCGACGCGCAGCGTATCGTTATCCGGGCGACCGAGGATCTGGGTGCGGGCGATGCCGGCGTGGACATCTATCGTCTGCGCAAGTTCAAGCGTTCGAACCAGTCGTCGACCATCAACCAGCGTCCGCTGGTCAAGGTGGGCGAACGGGTCGTCAAGGGGCAGGTGGTTGCTGACGGTCCCTCGACCGATCAGGGCGAGCTGGCCATTGGCCGGAACGTGGTCGTCGCGTTCATGCCGTGGAACGGCTACAACTACGAAGACTCGATCCTGATTTCCGAGCGGATCCACCGCGACGACGTGTTCACCTCGATCCATATCGACGAATACGAAGTGGCGGCGCGCGATACCAAGCTGGGGCCGGAAGAAATCACCCGCGACATCCCCAATGTCGGTGAAGAGGCGCTGCGCAACCTCGACGAGGCTGGCATCGTCTATATCGGCGCCGAGGTCGGACCGGGCGACATTCTGGTCGGCAAGATCACCCCCAAGGGCGAAAGCCCGATGACGCCGGAAGAAAAGCTGCTGCGCGCCATCTTCGGTGAAAAGGCGTCCGACGTGCGCGATACCTCGCTGCGTCTGCCGCCGGGTGCCTATGGCACCATCGTCGAGGTGCGGGTGTTCAACCGTCACGGCGTCGACAAGGACGAACGTGCGCTGCAGATCGAGCGCGAGGAGGTCGAGCGTCTGGCCCGCGACCGGGACGACGAGCTGGCGATCCTTGAGCGCAACATCTATGCGCGCCTGAAGTCGCTGATCATGGGCAAGGAAGTCGTCAAAGGGCCGAAAGGCATCAAGGCTGGCGGCCATGTCGATGACGATTTGCTTGGCCAGCTGTCGCGCGGCCAGTGGTGGCAGCTTGCTGTCACTGACGAGGACACCGCCAAGGAAGTCGAGGCGCTGAACCAGCAATTCGACGCGCAAAAACGCGCGCTGGACAACCGTTTCGACGACAAGGTCGAAAAGGTCCGTCAGGGCGACGATCTGCCTCCGGGCGTGATGAAGATGGTCAAGGTCTTTGTTGCCGTGAAGCGCAAGCTGCAGGCGGGCGACAAGATGGCCGGTCGTCACGGCAACAAGGGTGTCGTTTCCAAGGTCGTTCCGATCGAGGATATGCCCTTCCTGGCTGATGGCACCCCGGTTGACCTGGTTCTGAACCCGCTGGGCGTGCCGTCGCGGATGAACGTTGGTCAGATCCTTGAAACCCATATGGGCTGGGCATCGCGCGGTCTGGGCATCAAGATCGACGAGGCGTTGCAGGACTATCGCCGCAATGGCGACATGTCCCCGGTGCGCGAGGCGATGAAGAACGGTTACGGCGACGACTTCTACGCCGAGACCTTCGAAGGCATGGAAGACGCGCAACTGATCGAACACGCCGACGCAGTGCGCAGCGGCGTTCCGATCTCCACGCCCGTCTTTGACGGCGCAAAAGAGGTGGATGTGAACGATGCGCTGAAGCGCGCCGGTTTCGACACCTCGGGTCAGTCGGTGGTCTTCGACGGCCGCTCGGGCGAGCAGTTCGCACGTCCGGTCACCGTGGGCATGAAATACGTCCTGAAGCTGCATCACCTTGTCGACGACAAGATGCATGCCCGCTCAACCGGTCCGTATTCGCTGGTCACGCAGCAGCCGCTGGGTGGTAAGGCGCAGTTCGGTGGTCAGCGTCTGGGTGAGATGGAGGTCTGGGCTCTGGAGGCTTACGGCGCCGCCTATACCCTGCAAGAGATGCTGACCGTGAAGTCGGACGACGTCGCCGGCCGGACCAAGGTCTACGAGTCGATCGTCAAGGGCGAGGACAATTTCGAGGCAGGCGTCCCGGAATCGTTCAACGTGCTGGTCAAGGAGGTCCGGGGTCTGGGCCTCAACATGGAACTCCTGGATGCGGAGGAGGACGAGTAACGGCGCGTCCGGTCACGCACCCCGCGGCATGTCCGTAGGGTGCGTGGTCCCCACGCACCGTCTCCTCACCGCGCCCCTCATTAGGAATTGAAAATGAACCAGGAACTTGCCAACAACCCCCTGAACCCGATGGCCCAGCCTCGGCAGTTCGACGAAATCAAGATCTCGCTGGCCTCGCCCGAAGAAATTCTGGCCTGGTCCTATGGCGAGGTGAAAAAGCCTGAAACCATCAACTACCGCACGTTCAAGCCCGAGCGTGACGGTCTGTTCTGTGCGCGTATCTTTGGTCCGATCAAGGATTACGAATGCCTGTGCGGCAAATACAAGCGCATGAAGTATCGCGGCCTCGTCTGCGAAAAATGCGGCGTGGAAGTCACGCTGCAAAAGGTCCGGCGCGAGCGCATGGGCCATATCGAGCTGGCCGCGCCTGTCGCGCATATCTGGTTCCTGAAGTCGCTGCCCTCGCGCATCGGCCTGATGCTGGACATGACGCTGCGCGATCTTGAGCGGATCCTGTATTTCGAGAACTACGTGGTCATCGAGCCGGGTCTGACCGACCTGAGCTATGGCCAGCTTCTGACCGAAGAAGAGTTCATGGATGCGCAGGACCAGTATGGTGCCGACGCCTTCACCGCCAATATCGGCGCCGAGGCGATCCGCGAGATGCTGGCCAATATCGATCTGGCCGCCACTGCCGAACAGCTCCGCGAGGAACTGAAGGAAGCGACGGGCGAGCTGAAGCCGAAAAAGATCATCAAGCGCCTGAAGATCGTCGAAAGCTTCCTGGAATCGGGCAACCGCCCCGAATGGATGGTGCTGACCGTGATCCCGGTCATCCCGCCGGAACTGCGTCCGCTGGTTCCGCTGGATGGCGGCCGTTTTGCGACTTCGGATCTGAACGATCTCTATCGCCGGGTCATCAACCGCAACAACCGTCTGAAGCGCCTGATCGAACTGCGTGCCCCCGACATCATCGTCCGCAACGAAAAGCGGATGCTGCAAGAGTCGGTCGATGCGCTGTTTGACAACGGCCGCCGCGGCCGCGTCATCACCGGGAACAACAAGCGCCCGCTGAAGTCGCTGTCGGACATGCTGAAGGGCAAGCAGGGCCGTTTCCGCCAGAACCTTCTGGGGAAACGGGTCGACTTCTCGGGCCGTTCGGTCATCGTGACCGGCCCCGAGCTGAAGCTGCATCAGTGCGGCCTGCCCAAGAAGATGGCGCTCGAACTGTTCAAGCCGTTCATCTATTCGCGGCTTGAGGCGAAGGGGCTGTCCTCGACCGTCAAGCAGGCGAAGAAACTGGTCGAAAAAGAGCGTCCCGAGGTCTGGGATATCCTGGACGAGGTGATCCGCGAGCATCCGGTTCTTCTGAACCGCGCGCCGACGCTGCACCGTCTGGGCATTCAGGCCTTCGAGCCGATCCTGATCGAGGGCAAGGCGATCCAGCTTCACCCGCTGGTTTGCTCGGCCTTCAACGCCGACTTCGACGGCGACCAGATGGCCGTGCACGTGCCGCTGAGCCTTGAGGCCCAGCTGGAAGCGCGCGTCCTGATGATGTCGACGAACAACGTTCTGTCACCCGCCAACGGCGCACCGATCATCGTTCCGTCGCAGGACATGGTTCTGGGTCTTTACTACACGACCATGGAACGCGAGGGCATGAAGGGCGAAGGCATGGCCTTTGCCAATACCGATGAGGTCGAGCACGCCCTTGCCGCCGGCGAGGTGCATCTGCATGCCCGCATCACCGCGCGCCTGCCGCAGATCGACGACAACGGCAACGAGATCATCAAGCGTTTCGAGACGACTCCGGGCCGGATCCGTCTGGGCGCCCTGCTGCCGAAGAACGCGAAAGCGCCCTTCGAGCTGGTCAACCGCCTGCTGCGCAAAAAGGACATCCAGAACGTCATCGACACGGTCTATCGCTATTGCGGTCAGAAAGAGGCGGTGATCTTCTCGGACAAGATCATGGGCCTTGGCTTCCGCGAGGCGTTCCGCGCCGGGATTTCCTTCGGCAAGGACGACATGGTCGTGCCGCCGACGAAATGGGAACTGGTCGAGGAAACTCAGGATCAGGTCAAGCAGTTCGAACAGCAGTATCTGGACGGCCTGATCACCCAGGGCGAAAAGTACAACAAGGTTGTCGATGCCTGGTCGAAATGTAACGACCGCGTCACCGACGCCATGATGAAGACCATCTCGTCCACCAAAAAGGACGAGAAGGGCGCGGAGCTTGAGCCGAACTCGGTCTACATGATGGCGCATTCCGGTGCGCGGGGCTCGGTCAGCCAGATGAAGCAGCTGGGCGGCATGCGTGGCCTGATGGCCAAACCGAACGGCGAGATCATCGAGACGCCGATCATCTCGAACTTCAAGGAAGGTCTGACCGTTCTTGAATACTTCAACTCGACCCACGGCGCCCGCAAGGGTCTGTCCGATACCGCGCTCAAGACGGCGAACTCGGGTTACCTGACCCGCCGTCTGGTGGACGTGGCGCAGGACTGCATCATCCGCGAGCATGACTGCGGCACCGAACGTGCGATCACCGCCTCGGCGGCGGTCAACGACGGTGAGGTGGTCAGCCCGCTGAGCGAGCGTGTTCTGGGCCGGACCGCGGCTGAGGACGTGCTGGTTCCGGGCGAGGACGTGGTGATCGTTCGCAAGAACGAGATCATCGACGAGCGCAAGGCAGACGAGATCGAGGCGGCGGGCGTTCAGACCGTGCGCATCCGCTCGGCCCTGACCTGCGAGTCGGACGATGGCGTTTGCGCGCTGTGCTATGGCCGCGATCTGGCCCGTGGCACGCTGGTCAACATCGGTGAGGCGGTCGGCATCATCGCCGCCCAGTCCATCGGTGAGCCGGGCACCCAGCTGACCATGCGGACCTTCCACATCGGCGGCATCGCCCAGGGTGGTCAGCAGTCCTTCATCGCTGCGGCGCAGGAAGGCGTGGTCGAGTTCCAGAACGAAAGCACGCTGGAAAACGCGCAGGGCGAACTGATCGTGATGAGCCGCAACATGCAGTTGCACATCAAGAACGCGCAGGGCGAGACGCTGGCCAGCCACAAGCTGTTCTACGGCTCGAAGCTGTTCGTCCGCGATGGCGATGCGGTGGCGCGTGGCCAGAAGATGTTCGAATGGGACCCCTATACCCTGCCGATCATCGCCGAAAAGGCCGGTATCGCGCGCTATGTCGACCTGCTCTCGGGCCTTTCGGTCCGCGACGAGACCGACGACGCGACGGGCATGACGCAGAAGATCGTGACCGACTGGCGTTCGGCGCCGAAAGGCAACGAGCTGAAGCCGGAAATCATCATCGTCGATCAGGATGGTGAGCCGGTCCGCAACGAACAGGGCAACCCTGTCACCTATCCGATGTCGGTCGACGCCATTCTGTCGGTCGAGGACGGGCAGGAGATCAAGGCCGGCGACGTTGTGGCCCGTATCCCGCGCGAAGGCGCCAAGACCAAGGACATCACCGGGGGTCTTCCCCGCGTGGCGGAACTGTTCGAGGCCCGTCGTCCCAAGGATCACGCGATCATCGCCGAACTGGATGGCTATGTGCGCTTTGGCAAGGACTACAAGAACAAGCGCCGCATCACCATCGAGCCTGCCGACGACACGCTGGAGGCCGTTGAATACATGGTGCCGAAAGGCAAGCACATCCCGGTGCAGGAAGGCGACTTCGTGCAGAAGGGTGACTACATCATGGACGGCAACCCGGCGCCGCATGACATCCTGCGCATCATGGGGATCGAGGCTCTGGCCGACTATCTCATCGATGAGGTGCAGGACGTCTATCGACTGCAGGGCGTGAAGATCAACGACAAGCACATCGAGGTGATCGTTCGCCAGATGCTGCAGAAGATCGAGATCCTCGACAGCGGCGACACCACGCTGCTGAAGGGCGAGCATGTCGACCGCGACGAGTTCGAGGAAGAGAACGCCAAGATCGAAGCCAAGGGGGGCCGTCCGGCCTCGGGCGAGCCGGTGCTTCTGGGCATCACCAAGGCATCGCTGCAGACCCGCAGCTTCATCTCGGCCGCCTCGTTCCAGGAAACGACCCGCGTGCTGACCGAGGCCGCCGTTCAGGGCAAGCGCGACAAACTGGTGGGCCTCAAGGAAAACGTCATCGTCGGCCGGCTGATCCCGGCCGGGACCGGTGGCGCCACCGCCCGCGTGCGCCGCATTGCCGCCGAGCGCGACAATGAGGTGATCGAGGCGCGCCGTGCCGAGGCCGCCGCTGCCGCCGCGCTGATCGCGCCCGAGGAAGTCGTGGTCGAGGCCAGCACCGAGGAGTGATCCCGGCGCCCCCGACATGAACCAGAAAGGCCCGGCGGAATGCCGGGCCTTTTTCATGGGTATGATGCGAAGCCCGCCGGATCGCCCCGCCTGATCTATTGCTCGTCGCCGTGGTCGAGAGAGTTCAGCACGGCCGCCACAATCGCCTCGGGGCGATCTTCTTGCACCAGATGCCCCGCATCCCGGATCGGGATGCAGTCGCGATCCGAGATCAAATCCGCCAGGATCTGCCCTTTTTCATAGGGGATCCATTCGTCCTTTTGCCCCCACAGAACGGTCACCGGACAGTCCATCCGGGCATATCGGCCCTCGATCTCGTCCGTGAAGGCCTGATCCATCTGCGCGATTTGCCGATAGAATGCGGGCTGGCCGACCGGGCCAAGCCATGGTGCGCTGTAAATCTCCAAGGCCTGCTCGGATAAGGGGTTATGCGCCGCTGTCTGCAGATAGGCTCGCAGCAAGGCTCGATGCATGTAATCCGGCATGCCCGAAAATGCTGCCTCGTGTTGGCGCACATGCTGCACCAGCGGCGATCCCCAAGGGGCAAGGGCAACGGCATCAAAGATCGTCAGTGTGCGATAGCTCAGGTCGTTGAGGTAATAGGCCCGCAGCGCCGTCGCGCCACCAAAATCATGTGCCAGAACATCGGGGCGCCGAAGACCCCATTCTGCGAACAATGCGGCAAGAACCCGGTTCTGCGCCGCCAGCGAGACATCCTGCCCCTCGCGCATTTCGGACAGGCCATAGCCGACCAGATCGAAGTAATAGACGGTCCGGCGGTGGGCCAGATGCGGCACGATCCTGCGCCAGACCTGCGATGAAAAGGGCGTCCCGTGAATGGCGACAAGCGGCGGGCCATTCCCGATCCTGCCCCAGCGGACGGCATTGCCCTCGATGATTGTCCTGTGCGGCAGTTCCAGCATTGGCCCAATCCATATTGTTATTTAGCTAAGTGACGATATGATGGCCCGCATGGACAGATCAACACAAATCAAGGCCATGGCCAGCCAGCCGCGTCTGCTGATCCTGCGATTGCTGGCCGCACCGCAAAAGCACTTCGGTCAGCAGTGGTCCGCCGATCCGGCTGAGCTTGGGGTTTGCATGACACTGATTGCCGAGGCGCTGGCGGTTGCGCAACCGACGGCCAGCCGGCATCTGGACATCCTTAGGCAAGCGGGCTTCATCACCGTGCGAAAGCACCTAAAATGGTCCTATTGCAAGCGCGACGAGGCCGCGATCAGCGACTATCTGGACTGGCTGCGGGCCGAGCTTTCCATGAAATCATAGACGGGCGGTATCCGGAACCATGCTTTGCAGCAGATTTCGCGCAAAGCTCCGCCGTCCCTTGTCGCTGGTCCCGTCGCGGGCCTTGCATTTATTCCCGGATCGGGCAGGCTGGGCTGAATTTCCTGCCGCATAGCCAGGTTGGCCCCGCGCCGATTTTCGCGCACCAACCCCGTTCAATATCCGACATCTGCCTGCGACTGCCTGTGACAACCGGTACGAGGTTTTCGATGACGCTTATCATCACCGTGGCCTATCTCAGCGTTCTGGCCTGTGCGCTGTTCGTCCTGATCCGCTGGCCCATGCTGCGCTGCACCGGTGCGCAGCCGGTGGGCGTGCTGACGCTGGTCGCGCTTTTGTTCACCGCCGGGCTGGACATGGGGCTGGTGATGCTGCCCCTGAACGAATTCCCGGTCTATGAAAGTGACGCCGCCTTTGGCTTTACCAATGCGCTCGCCATCGAGTTCGGCATGTGGGGGCCGCTGGTCTGGCTGATGTATTTCGTCACCACCTTCTATTTCGTCGCGCTTGAGCCGCGCCTGCGCATCTTCGAGATCCCGGCGGTGAAATGGGTCTATAACCTGACCGTCATCGCCACCTGTTCCTTCACCTGCTACCTGTTCATGGTGAACCTGCCGACCTATGCGCCAGACCTGCCGCGCTGGGGGATCTGGGCGCTGGTGGTGGCGGTGATCGCCTTTTCGGTGGTCTCAAGCGGCAATTTCGCCATCATGAAATGGCTGGCCATCGTCTCGACCTATGGCTTCGGGATGCTGGCCTTTACCGCGCTCGCCGTGGTGGCCTTTGCCTATGCGGGCATCGGCATCGGCGCGTTCTTTGCCAATATCGGCCTGCTGATGGACTATTTCCTGCACCTGCCGCGCTTTGCCGTGCCGATCGCCGCCTATCACGAATTCTACCTGTTCTGGTGGTTCGCCTGGAGCCTGATGATCGGCCAGTTCGTCGCCCGCTATGTGGGTGGCCTGCGGACATGGCAGCTGGCGGGGGCGATGGTGATCCTGCCGGCGATCCCGCTGGGCCTGTGGTTCTGTGTCCTCTTCGTCTATCACCAGAACAGGATCGTCATTCCCGGCTGGCTGAACCTGTTCATGATCTTCGTGGGCGTCGTTTTCGTGGTGAACTCGCTCGACAGCCTGATCCGGCTTTACTCGGCCAATCTGGGCTGGTCGCGCGAGGATCTGGGCTCGGCCACCTATTACCCGCTGCATTTCGTGCTGCAGTTCCTGCTGGTGATCGCCTATGTTTTCACCCCCTTCCAGATCCAGTGGGTCGGGCTGGTTGTGGTCGGCATCTATGCCGCGGCCTATGTGCTGATGGCGCAGCGCATGGGGCAGATCGGCAACCGGCTGGGTTAGGCCCCGCAAGCGCCCGGATAGGTACTGGCCTTTTCCCTTTGGCTTGCCTAACCCTAGGCGCGACCGCTGCCGAGGGAGCCCATGCGCACGCCGTTTCTGTCGCCGAACCGCCGCGTGCGGCCGCTCTCGATCGCGCCGGTGCGCGACCCGAGCATGTCCGACAATCTGCGTGGCACCGTGCTGATGGTGCTGAGCATGGCGACATTCACCTGCAACGATGCGCTGATCAAGGCGGTGACCCAGACCCTGCCGCTATATGAATCGGTGGCGATCCGGGGGGCGGCGGTGCTGGTGATGATGATGGTGGTGGCGCAGGTCCAGCAGGGCGGGGTGCGGCTGGCCGTGGCGCGCGCCGATCTCGGTCCGCTGATCCTGCGGACCGTGGCCGATATCGTCTCGACCGTGCTTTACCTGCTGGCGCTGCGCAAGATGGCGCTGGCGGATCTGTCGGCGATCATGCAGGCGCTGCCTTTGGCGGTGACGCTGGCTGCGGCGCTGGTCTTTCGCGAAAGGCTGGGCTGGCGTCGGCTTTCGGCCATCGGCGTCGGCTTTGCTGGCGTGATCCTGATCCTGCGTCCGGGGACCGGGGCCTTCGACATCTGGTCTGCGGTGGCGCTGGCGGCAATGGGGCTGATCGTGGTGCGCGATATTGCGACGCGGCAGTTCTCGGTCGGCACCGGCTCCTCGACCATCGCGTTTTATGCGGCGCTGACGGTGATGCTGTCAGGCGTCGTTCTGGGCGCGGGCGAGGACTGGCGCCAGCCCAGCATCCGTGAATTTGCGCTGTTGATGCTGGCCGCGGTATTTCTGACCGTGGGCTATATCACCGCCGTCGCCACCATGCGTGTCGGCGAGGTTTCGTTTGTGGCGCCGTTTCGCTATACCTCGCTGGTCTGGGCGATCGTGCTGGGCCTTCTGGTTTTTGGCGAATGGCCGGACATGTGGACCTGGACCGGTTCGGCGCTGGTGGTCGGCGCGGGGATCTATACGATCCTGCGTGAAGGCAAGCTTGGAGGGCAGGGCTGATGCGGGTGCAAATGCTGGGGCTGTGCCGGTTCTCCTATCTGGGTGGGCGCGGCTTTCAGGTGCTGCATGAAACCGTCGAAGAGCGCCGGGCCTTCCTCTATGATCCCGACCGGCTGGAGCGCCGCTGGTTCTGGTTCGAGACCGTGACCCTGCCGGGGCTGGTCGCGCAGACCGATCCCGATTTCACGCTGGTCCTGATGACCGGCCCCGATCTGCCCGAACCCTATCTGTCGCGCCTGCGCGAGCTGACCGAGATCATGCCGCAGTTCAAGCTGGCGCTGGTTCCGCCGATGGAGTTTCACCTCGAGGCCTGCATGGCCGCTATTTCCCCCCATATCGAGCCGGGCGCCGATGTCGTCGGCCATTTCCGTCAGGACGATGACGATGCGGTGGCGATCGACTATATCCAATGTGCCCGCAGCGATTTCGCCCAGATGCGCGATCTGTGGGCGATCAGGCGCCGGCTGTCTTGCGATTATTCGCGCGGGCTGGTGCTGAAGGCCACCGAGACCGGCATTTCGGTCGAGCCGCGCATGATCTACAACGCCGTCGCCGCGCTGACCGTCTATCTGCCACCCGATGCCAGGCGCAGCATCATGAATTTCCCGCATTGGAAGATGGGTCTTTACATGCCGGGGGTGACGCTTCCGGGCAAGATGATGTACGTGCGCTTTCTGAACCACGACAATGACTCGGGGGCGATCGGCGCGGGCTATGGATTGCCCAACACCCCCGCCGACTGGACCGAGACCCTGGCCACGCGCTTTCGCATCGACCTGCCCGATCTGGATCGGGCGGCGCGGAATTTCAGCCTGCCCGGCGCGCGGCGGCCGAACTGGGGACGCTGAACCGCGCCCGAAAGGGCAGGGGGCGGTTGTTGACTCACCCCGCAATTCCCCATATACGCCGCACACCCGGTAGAGCTCTGCCGGGGCCCAGAACCTTCATGGTCATGATCCGGGCTGCCAAGCCTTTGATCCTCTGGAAATTTACCCGTCCTTTCCCTTCGGGGACAGGAGGGGTCGTGGCATTTCACGATTCGCGTGGGATGCCGTCGAGAAGTGGCGCAGCACATCGCTGCGAGTATTGACGAAAGCAAGACGGGGAACCGAATGCCGACGATCCAACAGCTGATCCGCAAACCGCGGCAGCCCAAAGTGCAGCGCTCGAAGTCGCAGCACCTTCAAGGATGCCCGCAAAAGCGTGGTGTCTGCACGCGCGTCTATACCACGACGCCGAAAAAACCGAACTCCGCTATGCGTAAGGTCGCCAAGGTGCGCCTGACGAATGGCTTCGAGGTCATCTCCTACATTCCCGGCGAAAAGCACAACCTCCAGGAGCACAGCGTCGTGCTGATCCGTGGCGGCCGTGTGAAAGACCTTCCGGGTGTCCGTTACCACATCCTGCGCGGTGTGCTGGATACCCAAGGCGTCAAAGACCGTCGTCAACGCCGTTCGAAATACGGCGCGAAGCGTCCGAAGTAAGGAGATCAGCACATGTCTCGTCGTCACGCCGCTGAAAAGCGCGAAGTTCTGCCCGACGCCAAATTTGGCGATCGCGTGCTGACCAAATTCATGAACAACCTGATGGTTGATGGCAAGAAATCGGTTGCCGAGCGCATCGTCTACAGCGCGCTCGACCGCGTTCAGGGCAAGCTCAAGCGCGAGCCGATCGAAGTCTTCCATGAAGCCCTCGACAACGTGAAACCCTCGGTCGAGGTGCGTTCGCGCCGCGTCGGCGGTGCCACCTATCAGGTTCCGGTCGAGGTTCGCCCGACCCGCCGCGAGGCTCTGGCCATCCGCTGGCTGATCACCGCTGCGAAAAACCGCAACGAACACACGATGGAAGAGCGCCTTGCCGGCGAACTGGCCGATGCCGTCAACGGCCGCGGCACCGCCGTGAAAAAGCGCGAAGACACCCACAAGATGGCCGACGCCAACAAAGCGTTCAGCCACTACCGCTGGTAACCGGAAGGAAGGCCCATTATGGCACGCGAATATCCGCTTCAGCGTTACCGTAACTTCGGCATCATGGCCCACATCGATGCCGGCAAGACGACGACGACCGAGCGTATCCTTTTCTACACCGGCAAGTCGCACAAGATCGGCGAAGTCCATGATGGCGCCGCCACCATGGACTGGATGGAGCAAGAGGCCGAGCGCGGCATCACCATCACCTCCGCGGCGACCACGACCTTCTGGCAGCGCCATGAGGACACCGAATACGTCGAGGACCAGTCGCAGCGTAACCGCTTCAACATCATCGACACCCCCGGCCACGTCGACTTCACCATCGAAGTCGAGCGTTCGCTGGCGGTTCTGGATGGTGCGATCTGCCTTCTGGACGCCAATGCCGGCGTCGAGCCGCAGACCGAAACCGTGTGGCGTCAGGCTGACCGCTACAAGGTTCCGCGCATCGTCTTCGTCAACAAGATGGACAAGATCGGCGCCGACTACTTCAACTGCGTGCGCATGATCAAGGACCGCACCGGCGGCACCCCCTGCCCGATCGCCCTGCCGATCGGCGCCGAGGACAAGCTGGAAGGCATCATCGACCTGATCAAGATGGAAGAGTGGGTCTGGAAGGGCGAAGATCTCGGCGCAAGCTGGATCCGTCAGCCGATCCGCGAAGAGCTTCAGGATCTGGCCGACGAATGGCGCGGCAAGATGATCGAGCTCGCCGTCGAAATGGACGACGACGCCATGGAAGCCTATCTGGAGGGCAATGAGCCCGACGAGGCGACCCTGCGCGCGCTGATCCGCAAGGGCACGCTGTCGCTGACCTTCTTCCCGGTCATGGCTGGCTCGTCGTTCAAGAACAAGGGCGTGCAGCCGCTGCTGAACGCCGTTGTCGACTTCCTGCCCTCGCCGCTGGACGTGCCCGCCTATATGGGCTTCGAGCCGGGCGACGAGACCGAGACCCGCAACATTTCCCGGACGGCGAATGACGCGGACCCCTTCTCGGCGCTGGCGTTCAAGATCATGAACGACCCCTTCGTCGGTTCGCTGACCTTCACCCGCATCTATTCGGGCGGCCTGAAGAAGGGCGACCAGATGCTGAACTCGACCAAGGGCAAGCGCGAGCGCGTTGGCCGCATGATGATCATGCACGCCATCAACCGCGAGGAAATCGAGGAAGCTTTCGCCGGCGACATCATCGCGCTGGCGGGTCTGAAGGACACCACCACGGGTGACACGCTGTGCGATCCCGCCAAGCCGGTGGTTCTGGAAACCATGACCTTCCCCGAGCCGGTGATCGAGATCGCCGTCGAGCCGAAGTCGAAAGCTGACCAGGAAAAGATGGGCCTCGCCCTTCAGCGCCTGTCGGCCGAAGACCCGTCCTTCCGCGTCGAGACCGATATCGAATCGGGCCAGACCATCATGAAGGGCATGGGCGAACTTCACCTCGACATTCTGGTCGACCGCATGAAGCGCGAGTTCAAGGTCGAGGCGAATATCGGCGCCCCGCAGGTGGCTTACCGCGAGACCATCTCGACCCAGGCCGAAATCGACTATACGCACAAGAAACAGACCGGTGGCACCGGCCAGTTCGCGCGTATCAAGCTGGTCATCACCCCGACCGAGCCGGGCGAAGGTTATTCGTTCGAATCGAAAATCGTGGGCGGTGCGGTGCCGAAGGAATACATCCCCGGCGTCGAAAAAGGCATCAAGTCGGTGATGGATTCGGGCCCGCTGGCCGGCTTCCCGGTGATCGACTTCAAGGTCGCGCTGATCGACGGTGCGTTCCACGACGTCGACTCGTCGGTTCTGGCCTTCGAGATCGCCGCCCGTGCCGGCATGCGTGAAGGTCTGAAAAAGGCCGGCGCCAAGCTGCTGGAACCGATCATGAAAGTCGAAGTTGTGACGCCGGAAGAATATACCGGTTCGATCATCGGCGACCTGACCAGCCGTCGTGGCATGGTCCGTGGTCAGGACAGCCGCGGCAACGCCAACGTCATCGACGCGATGGTGCCGCTGGCCAACATGTTCGGCTACATCAACAACCTGCGTTCGATGTCCTCGGGCCGCGCGGTGTTCACGATGCAGTTCGACCATTACGAGGCCGTGCCGCAGAACATCTCGGACGAGATCCAGAAGAAATACGCATAAACGGCGGTGCGTGGGAAACCACGCACCCTACCACCCCCGTAGGGTGCGTGCCTGCACGCACCGTCTTGAAGATAAAAGGAGCCAATCATGGCAAAGGCAAAGTTTGAACGTACGAAACCGCACGTCAACATCGGGACGATTGGTCACGTTGACCACGGCAAGACGACGCTGACGGCTGCGAT
>NZ_QPJL01000001.1 GCF_003337565.1 Paracoccus lutimaris | reverse complement strand
GACATCAGGTCTCGTGCCAATCTGGTCTCCATTGCAGGTACCAGCTTGAATCACGATCAGGCCACCCTGTGAATCCCTTTTGTCAACACCACCTAGTATGTGAATTTCGCTATGCTTGGTCATTCTTGGCTTTCGTAACTCTATTGGCTGCGGAAGTGGTAAATGAAAAGATTCGAGGTGTATGGATATCAGCTGCTGCGCTCTCCTGTGGGAGTAAGGGTTTTGTGACGGGGTGAGTATTTATATTTTACTTAATTTTATCAGTGATGTGGGGCTTTGCTGTGCGTATCGCACGGTGCCGAGGATGAAGGTGTGTCTGATGGGCAGTCTGAAAGAGGCGTTGGGTGTGTTTTGATATTTTAGATTTTGCATAATTTGTAGTGCGCTTTGGATCGGGCGTCCACACTTACAGACTCTCCGGCATGAAAATCTGCACGGCGGTCTGGATCGAGCTGACCGCCCCTTCAAGCCGGCCGAAATGGCGCGCCAAGGCCTCGACCGCCAGGCGCGTGCCCAGTTGCGGGTCCTGATCCAGTATCGCATGCAACCGGCGCTGGCGCAGCAGCCGGCGGCGGTTCGGGGTCAGCTCATGGGTGATGACATGGACTTTGCCCTGACGGCCCAGCCGGTCGATGGCATCGACGATGCCGACCGTGCCCACCGACAGGTGATAGATGCCGCGGATACCCGGGTTTTCCGACAGCGCCTCGTGAACGCGGGCGGCGGTGATGTCGAAATCCTCGCCGGTCTCGACCACGCGCGCGATGCGGCAGGCGGAGTGGCGGGCGGAAAGCAGGCTTTCAAAGCCCCGTGCCCGCGCCCGTTGTCCGGCCAGATCGAAATGCCCGGCGACGATCAGGATCTCGCCGCCCTGCTCGCCCAGAAACAGCCCCATCAGATCGGCGGCGATCCGGCCCGAGCGCTCGTCATCGGGGCCGATATAGGCCAACCGGCCCGAGGCCTCGATATCGGTGACGATGGTGATGACGGGCACCTCGGCCCGGATTGCCATCAGCGCCGAGGCGATCTCGGGGCGGTCCTGCGCCGCGATGATCAGCCCATCGGTCTGGCCGGGCAGGGCAAGGATGCGGCGCGCGGTGTCCTGCGGCTGGTCGATGCGGGTCTGGACCACGGCGATCTGGATATTCAGCGCCGCGACCAGCTTGCGGGCGGCGTCGATGCCCTTGCGCAACTCGGCGTGAAAGGGGTTCTCGGGGGGCTGGATCATCACCGTGATGCGGCGGATCTGGCGATGGGTATGGTCCAGCCGCCGGTCCAGCCCCAGCTCGCGCGCGGCGCGCAAGACGCGCTCTTCCTTGGCGGCATTGACTCCGCCGCGATGGTTGATGACCCGGTCCACGGTCGCCGGAGACAGGCCCGCATGCCGCGCGACATCGGCCAAGGTCGGTTTCCTGCCCATCGCTCTCCTGCCGTGCCGTCCCTGTGCCAGACCAGCCTAGCATGGGCGGGGCCGGGCCGCATCCCGATTTGATGGAATTCCATCAAAACTTCGATGGCATCCTCCCAGACCCGGCGCTATCGCTTGGTCAGCGGGGCGCGCACAGGCCCCCGGGGGAGAAAGCTCACATGTCTATGGTGGTGACCACCGCGCCCTGTTGCTGGGGCGTGGATGATATTGCCAATCCGCATCTGCCTGACTGGCGGCTGGTGTTGGATGAGGTGGCCGCCGCCGGCTATGCCGGGCTGGAGCTGGGCCCCTATGGCTATATGCCGCTTGAGGTCGCGACGGTCTCGGAGGCGCTGCGGACACGCGGCCTTTACATCGTCGCGGGCACCATCTTCGACGACCTTGTGAACCCTAAAAACCGCGACAATCTTCTGCGCCAGACGCACGAGATCTGCGCGCTGATCACCCGATTGCCCAAGCCCCCGCGTGCCCCCGGCCAGCGATTTGCCGCGCCTTATCTGACGGTCATGGACTGGGGGCACGACGAGCGTGACTATGCCGCCGGCCATTCCGACCGCGCGCCGCGTCTGGACGCTGCCGCATGGGCCGGCATGGTCGCCAATATCCGCGCCATCGCCACCTTGGCGCGCGACGGATATGGCGTGCGCGCCGTCATTCATCCCCATGCTGGCGGCCATATCGAATTTGCCGACGAGATCGCCCGCATTGCTGCCGACGTGCCTGCGGGCGAAGCCGGGTTCTGCATCGATACCGGTCACAGCCTTTACGCCGGCATGGACCCGCTGACGGTGCTCAGCCAATGGTGGGACCGCATCGACTATATCCATTTCAAGGATATCGACGCGGCAACCTATGCCGATGTCATGTCCCGCCGCATCCGCTTTTTCGAGGCCTGCGCCCTTGGCGTCATGTGCCCCATCGGGCGCGGTGTGATCGACTATCCCGCCATCCACGCCTTTCTGACCGAACGCGGCTATGGCGGCTTCATCACGGTCGAGCAGGAACGCGACCCCCGCAATGCGAGCGGCTCGCTGGCTGATGTCAAAGCCTCGCGCGACTATCTGAAATCAGTGGGCTTTGTCCACGCAAGCACGGAAACAGCAGCATGATCAACGGCGAACGTCAGACGAAAGCGGCCATCCGCTGGGCCATGGTCGGCGGCGGCAAGGGCAGCCAGATCGGCTATATCCACCGCTCGGCCGCCGAACGCGACCGCTATTTCCAGCTGGTCGCCGGGGCCTTCGATCTGGACGCGGCGCGTGGCCGCGCCTTCGGGGTCGAGCTGGGGCTGGACCCCGACCGCTGCTATGCCGATTACAAGGCGATATTCGCGGCCGAATCCGCGCGCCCCGACGGCATCCGCGCCGTGTCCATCGCCACGCCCAATAACACCCATTACGAAATCTCCAAAGCCGCGCTTGAGGCTGGCATCCATGTCATCTGCGAAAAGCCCCTGACCTTCACCACCGCCGAAGCGCTGGATTTGCAGCGCATCGCCGAGGAACGGAACCTGCTCGTCGGCGTGACCTATGGCTATTCCGGCTATCAGATGATCGAAGAGGCCGCCCGGCTGGTCGCCGACGGCACGCTGGGCGAGATCCGGCTGGTCAACCTGCAATTCGCCCATGGCTTCCACAACGAGGCGGTCGAGGACGCCAATCCCGCGATCCGCTGGCGCGTCGATCCGAAGTTCGCCGGCCCCTCCTATGTGCTGGGCGATCTGGCCACGCATCCGCTGTATCTGGCCGAGGTGATTTGCCCAGAGCTGAAGATCCGCCGCCTGATGTGCGCGCGGCAAAGCTTCATCGCCTCGCGCGCGCCGCTTGAGGACAATGCCGTCACGCTGATGGAATATGAGGGCGGGGCCTTCGGCACGCTCTGGACCTCGGCGGTGAATGCCGGCGCCATGCACAGCCAGAAGGTGCGGATCGTCGGATCAAAGGCCTCGATCGAATGGTGGGACGAGCATCCGAACCAGCTGAGCCTTGAAATTCAGGGCGAGCCGCCCCGGCTGCTCGATCGCGGCATGGGTTATCTGCACCCCGAAACCTCGGGCGATGACCGCATCAGTGGCGGCCATCCCGAGGGGCTCTTCGAGGCCTGGGCCAATCTCTACTACCGCTTCGCCCTTGTCATCGAGGCGCTGGACGAGGGCGCGCCGGATCGCGTGGCGGATCTGCGCTATCCCGGCATCGAGGCCGGGATCGAGGGCGTGCGCTGGGTCGAGAACTGCGTGCGCTCGGCCGATCAGGGCGGCGTCTGGGTGGATTATAGCTGACCATGCAGATCGGTGCGGAAAACATGTCGCGGCACATCATGGGAATGATAGGTTTGCATCATTCCCATAATGCGAATCCGCCCATGAGCCGCCCGACCATCATCGATCTTGCCAAAGCCGCGGGCGTCAGCACCGCGACCGTCGACCGTGTCCTGAACGGGCGCCAGAACGTGCGCGAGGAAACCGTGCGCCGCGTCCATGATGCCGCCGAGGCCATCGGCTATCACGGCGCCAATATCATCCGTTACCGGCTTCTGGCCGACAAGCCCGAATTCCGGCTGGGGCTGGTGCTGCAAAAGCCGCGCCACGCCTTTTATCAGGATGTCCTGCGCATCTTCGAGGCGCAGGCCCGCGCCTGCATGCTGCGCCGCGTCCAGATCACCGCGCGTTTCGCCGAAACCGCCCGCCCCGAGGAACTGGCCGAGATCCTTTTGTCCTTCAAGGGCCGCGTCGATGCGGTGGCGGCGACCGGGCTTGACCATCACCTGGTCACGCAGGCGGTGCAGACCCTGCGCGGCGGCGGCATGCCGGTCTATGCGCTGCTGTCGGATTTCGCCCAAGGGGTGCGGGAAAGCTATTTCGGCACCAACAACCTGAAAGTCGGGCGGATCGCGGGCTGGTTCATCTCGAAACTGGCGCGCCAGCCCGGCAAGGTCGGGCTGTTCGTGGGCGGGCCGCGCTTTCACGGGCACGAACTTCGCGAAACCGGCTTTCGCAGCTTTTTCCGCGACGCCGCGCCGGATTTCCGGCTGCTGGACACGCAGATCAATCTGGAAACCCGGCAACTGACCTATGAGGCGACCAGCAACCTTCTGGCGCGCCATCCCGATCTGGTCGGGCTTTATGTCGCCGGCGGCGGCATGGAGGGGGCCATTCAGGCCGTGCGCGAGGCGCAGGCCGCGTCGCGCGTGGTGCTGATCGTCAATGAGCTGACCCCGGAATCGCAATCGGGCCTGCAGGACCAGACCATCAGCGTGGTGCTGGGCACGCCCGTGCGCCAGCTTGCCGCCGATCTGATCGCGCTGATGATCGCCACTTCCGAAAAGGGCATGGCCGAAACGCCGGGCCAGCGTTTCTTCCCCAGCGAGGTCTGGACCCCGGAAAGCGAGTTCATGAGGTGATTACATCATTGCTTCGGTCAGAACCCATCATGGATGATGGAATCCGGCGCGCGAAACGATTGACCCAAGGCCGCAGATCGGGAATCGTGACGTTGCGTCCGGACGAGGAGCCGACGCCAAATTGCGCGAACCTACAGGATCACGACAACCGCTGCCGGCGGACAGCAGAGGTCTGTCCCGCAGCAGGTTCCGGCACATAATGGCGCCGCCGGACGCCGACAGAGGAGGAGACCCAGAATGAAAAAATTCATGATCACGACCGCTCTGGCCGTGGGCATCGCCGGAACGGCCTCGGCCGAGAATATCGGCGTTTCGATGGCGCTGTTCGACGACAACTTCCTGACCGTGCTGCGCAACGGCATGCAGGACCATGCCAACGGCCTCGAGGGCGTGACGCTCCAGATCGAGGACGCCCAGAACGATGTCGGCAAGCAGCTGAACCAGATCCAGAACTTTGTCGCCTCGGGCGTGGATGCGATCATCGTGAACCCGGTCGATACCGACGCCACCGTCGCCATGTCGCAGGCCGCCGCCGATGCCGGCATCCCGCTGGTCTATGTCAACCGCCAGCCGGTGAACCTCGACAGCCTGCCCGAGAAGCAGGCCTTCGTGGCCTCGGACGAAAAGGAATCCGGCACGCTGGAAGCGCAGGAAGTCTGCCGCCTGCTCAAGGAAAAGGGCAAGGGCGAGGGCGCCAATATCGTCATCATGATGGGCGAATTGTCGAACCAGGCCGCGCGGATGCGCACCCAGGACGTGCATGACGTGATCGCGACCGACGACTGCAAGTTCATGAAGGTGGTCGAAGAGCAGACCGCCGAATGGTCGCGCACCAAAGGCGCCGACCTGATGACCAACTGGCTGTCGGCCGGGCTGCAATTTGACGCCGTGGTCTCGAACAATGACGAGATGGCCATCGGCGCCATTCAGGCGCTGAAGACCGCCGGCATCTCGATGGACGATATGATCGTGGGCGGCGTTGATGCCACCGCCGACGCGCTGGCCGCGATGGAGGCGGGCGATCTGGACGTGACCGTGTTCCAGAACGCCGCCGGTCAGGGCGGCGGCGCGGTCGATACCGCGCTGAAGCTCGCCCGTGGCGAGGCGACCGAACAGAAGGTCTTCGTGCCCTTCGAGCTGGTCACCCCGGCGAACCTCGCGGATTACAAGAAGTAAGACGCAAAATCACGGCATCCGGGGCCGCGCGCGGCCCCGGATACCCGCCGACCCCGGCAAAATGGGAGGGAGAGGACCATGCTTGACGGCCAAGGTGCGAATGCGCGCGGCGTGTTCGAGGGCGAATTCATCCTGGAAGTGGACAATGTCCGCAAGGAATTCCCCGGCGTTGTCGCGCTTGACGACGTGCAGCTGAAGATCCGCCCCGGCTCAGTTCATGCCCTGATGGGCGAGAACGGCGCGGGCAAGTCCACGCTGATGAAGATCATCGCCGGCGTCTATAACCCCGACCGGGGCGAGGTGCGTTTCGCCGGGCGCAAGCTGGATATCCGCACGCCGCTGGATGCGCTGAATTCCGGCATCGCCATGATCCATCAGGAACTGAACCTGATGAACACGATGACGGTGGCCGAAAACATCTGGATCGGACGCGAACCCAAGAACGGGCTTGGTCTGATCAATCACGGCGAGATGGCGCGCATGACGCAGGCGCTGTTTGACGATCTGAACATCCGTCTGGACCCGGCGGGCATGGTGGGCGACCTGACGGTGGCGCAAAAGCAGATGGTCGAGATCGCCAAGGCGGTCAGCTTTCATTCCGACGTGCTGATCATGGACGAGCCGACTTCGGCCATCACCGAAACCGAGGTCGAGCATCTGTTCCGCATCATCCGCGACCTGCGCGCCAAGGGCGTCGGTATCGTCTACATCACCCACAAGATGAACGAGCTGTTCGAGATCGCCGACGAGCTGACGGTATTCCGGGACGGCAAATACATCGCCACGGTGGACGCCAAGGACGTGACCCGCGACGACATCATCAAGATGATGGTCGGGCGCGAGATCACCGACATGTTTCCCAAGGTGGACTGCCCGATCGGCGAGACCATCCTTGAGGTCAAGAACCTGACGCTGGACGGCGTCTTCGAGGATGTCAGCTTCACCCTGCGCCGGGGCGAGATCCTGGGCGTGGCGGGGCTGGTCGGCTCGGGGCGCTCGAATGTGGCCGAGGCGATCTTTGGCGTGGTGCCGGCGAGCTCGGGCCAGATCCTTGTCGATGGCAAGTCCGTTCAGGTCACCGCGCCCAGCGTCGCCATGTCGCTTGGCATGGGCTTTCTGACCGAGGACCGCAAGGAAACCGGCTGTTTCCTGAACCTCGACTGCATCGAGAACATTCAGGTGGCGCTGCTCTCCAGCGGACGGGTCGACAATCGCGGCTTCGTCAACCAGCGCGAGGTGAACCGTCTGGCCGAGGAATATTCGGCCAAGCTGCGGGTCAAGACCCCGAACCTTGCCGAGACGGTGGCGAACCTGTCGGGCGGCAATCAGCAAAAGCTGCTGATCGCGCGCTGGCTCTTGACCGAGCCGCGCATCCTGATCCTGGACGAGCCGACGCGCGGCATCGATGTCGGCGCGAAATCCGAAATTCACCGGCTGATCACCCAGTTGGCCGGGCAGGGCGTCGCCGTCCTGATGATTTCCTCGGAGCTACCCGAGGTGCTGGGCATGTCGGACCGCATCATGGTCATGCATGAAGGCCATGTGAGCGGATTTCTGGATCGTGCCGAGGCCGATCAGGTGCGGGTCATGGAACTCGCGGCGAAGTAATTCGGAGGAGATAACATGACATCGCAAGACGCAAATTTCGAACGGGCCGCGCCCAAGGCGCATCGCAAGATGCCGGCCGAGGTCAATATCCTGCTGGTGCTGCTGGGCATCGCGCTGGTCTTCGAGGTGCTGGGCTGGATCTTTCAGGGCCAGTCGTTCCTGGGCAATTTCGGCCGGCTGAAGATCATGATCCTGCAGGTCTCGGTCATCGGGATCATCGCCGTGGGGGTGACGCAGGTCATCATCTCGGGCGGGATCGACCTGAGCTCGGGCTCGGTCGTGGGCGCCGTCGCCATGGTGTCGATGAGTTTCGCGCAATCGTCCGAATATGCCCGCGCGGTCTATCCCTCGCTCACCGACATGCCGGTCATCGTGCCGGTGGCCATCGGGCTGCTCTGCGGCGCGGCGGCGGGTTTCGTGAACGGCTGGCTGATTGCCTATACCAAGATCCCGCCCTTCATCGCCACGCTGGGCATGATGGTGACGGCGCGCGGCTTCGCGAAATGGTACACCAAGGGCCAGCCGATCAGCTTCCCGACCGAAAGCTATGCGGCGCTGGGTCAGGGCATGATGCCGGTCTTTATCTTCCTGATCGTGGCGGCGATCTTTCACGTCGCGATGAAATACACCCGCTATGGCAAGTTCACCTATGCCATCGGCGCCAATGCGCAGGCCGCCCGCGTCTCGGGCATCAATGTCGAAAAGCATCTGGTCAAGCTTTACATCGTTGCGGCGACGCTGGCGGCGCTGGCCGGGATCGTGGTCGCTGCACGCGGCCAGACCGCGCAGGCCGGCATGGGCACCATGTATGAACTGGACGCCATCGCCATGGCGGTGATCGGCGGCACCTCGCTGACCGGCGGGCGCGGCTCGATCATCGGCACCTCGATCGGCATGGTGATCTTTGGCGTCATCATCTCGGGTTTCACCTTCCTGCGGCTGGACGCCTATTACCAGGAGATGATCAAGGGCGTGATCATCGTCGTCGCCGTGATCGTCGACACCTACAGACAGCAAAAGCGCGGCAAGAAATCCTGATGCCGATGCTGGGGCGCGGCGGTTCTCCTCCCTGACGCCGCGCCCCGAAAATTCCCTAGAACACTGATCGCATATCAAGGACCATGGCGATGAGAGAGCTTTTGAAACTGACCGTCTGTGCTGCGGCCCTTGCGTTAGGTGCCGGGGCCGCGCAGGCCGAAACCCGTGTCGGCGTGTCGATGACCAGCTTTGACAACCCGTTCCTGACCATCCTGCTGAACGGCATCCGGGCCGAGGGCGCCAAGCATTCCGATCTGGAACTGGTGGTCGAGGATGCGCAACTGGACGTCGCCAAGCAGCTCAATCAGGTGCAGAACATGGTCGCGAATGGCGTTGACGCCATCGTGGTGAACCCGGTCGATGGCGCGGCGACGCCTGCCATGACCGCGCTGGCGGTCGAGGCCGGCATCCCGCTGGTCTATGTCAACCACCCGCCCGCCGAACATGCCGCCATGCCCGCGGGCACCAGCTTTGTCGGCTCGAACGAGATCGACTCGGGCACCATGCAGACCAAGGCCGTCTGCGAGATGCTGGGCGGCAAGGGCAAGGTTCTGGTGCTGATGGGGCCGTTGGAAAACGAGGCCTCGATCATCCGCACCAAGGATATCGAGGACGTGATCGCAACTGAGCCCTGCACCGGGATGGAGATCATCGACAAGCAGGTCGGCAACTGGAACCGCACGCAGGGCGCGGACCTGACCACGAACTGGCTGACCTCGGGCGTGGAATTCGACGCCATCATCTCGAACAATGACGAAATGGCCATCGGCGCCATTCAGGCGCTGAAGGGCGCGGGCGTGGACATGGGCAAGGTGGTCGTCGCCGGGATCGACGCGACCCCCGACGGGCTGGCGGTGATGGAGGCGGGTGAGCTGGACGTCACCGTCTTCCAGAACGCCACCAAACAGGGCGAGGTGGCGCTGGCCACGGCACTGTCGATGGCTGCGGGCGAAAAGGCCGAGGGCAATATCTGGATCCCGTTCGAGCCGGTCACCGCCGCCAACATGCAAGATTACAAGTAAGCAGCCCCCTGGGTCCGTCTTGCGAAAGGAATGACCAATGAAGATCGCTCTTGATCCCTTCATGCACCGCCATCTGTCGCTTGAGGAACTGCCCTCGAAAGTGGCGGAACTGGGCTATGAATGGATCGAAATGTCCCCCCGCGCCGATTTTCTGGAATGGTTCAAGGCGCCGCGCGTCTTTCCCGACCGGGTGAAAAGCTTCAAGCGTGCGCTCAGGGACGCCAATGTCGGCATCGCCAGCCTGCTGCCCATGTATCGCTGGGCCAGCAATGACGAGGTCGAGCGTCAGGCCGCCGTCAAGCACTGGAAGCGCGCCATCGAGATCGCCGTGGAACTGGGCGTCGATACGATGAACAGCGAATTCGGCCGTGGCCCGCATCCCGACAAGGGGTCCTGCTATTGCTGCCATACCGGCTCAATGATCGAGGCCTGCGAGGACGCCTGGTGGCGCAGCATGGAGGAGCTGGTCCCGATCTTTGAACGTGAAGGCATCAACCTGCATGTCGAGCCCCATCCCGAAGACTGGTGCGAGACCCTGCAACCCGCGCTGGACATCATCCGCACCGTCAACAGCAAGCGGGTGAAGTTCCTTTATTGCGCGCCGCATACCTATTATTTCGGCGACGACACCAAGGCGATGCTGCGCGAATCCGCCGACGTGCTGGCCCATGTCCATGTCGGCGACACCTTCAACCACAAGGCCAGCTCGGGCCTGCGCTATATCCTGAACCCGCCCGGCACCAATGCCCGCATCCACCAGCATCTGGATATCGGGCAGGGCGAGGTTCCGTGGGAAGATTTCTTCGGCACTCTGGCCGAGATCGGTTTCGACGGCATCATGACCGCCTGCGTCTTCGCGTGGGAGGACCGGGCCGATGCGTCGGGCAAGTTCATGCGCAGCGAAATGCAGCGTTACGTTGACAAATACTTCAAGTGAGGCAACAGAAAATGACCGTCAGAATTGGTGTCATCGGCACAGGCATGATCGGCCGCGACCACACCCGGCGCATCCAGCAGGTGCTGGCCGGGGCCGAGGTGGTCGCGCTCAGCGACTATAACCCCGACGCGGCGCGCGCTGTGCAGGCCGATCTGGCCCCGGCCGCTCAGGTCTATGAAAAGGGCGAGGACCTGATCGCCGCCCCCGAGGTGGATGCGATCCTGGTCTGCTCGACCGGCGCCACGCATGAACCCTATGTGCTGGCCGCCATCGCCGCCGGCAAGCCGGTCTTTTGCGAAAAGCCGCTGGCCACGACCGCTGACGGCGCGAAGCGCATCGTCGATGCCGAGGCCGCCTTTGGCCGCCGGCTGGTGCAGGTCGGCTTCATGCGCCGCTATGACGCCGGTTATGTGGCGCTGAAGGCCGCCGTGGACAGCCAGATCGGCGCCCCGATCATGGTCCATGCCGCGCATCGCAACCCGACCGTGCCCGAGCATTACCTGACCCCGATGGCGATCCACGACACCTTGATCCATGAAATCGACGTGCTGCGCTGGCTCTTGAATGACGATTACGTCTCGGCCCGCGTGCTGTTCCCGCGCAAGGCCGCGCGTTCGCATGGCAAGCTGCGCGATCCGCAGGTCGTGGTGCTGGAAACCGCCAAGGGTGTGCTGATCGATGTCGAGATCTTCGTGAACTGCCATTACGGCTATGACATCCAGTGCGAGATCGTGGGCGAGGACGGCATCGCGAAACTTCCCGAACCCATGGCCATCCAGATGCGTCTGGACGCGAAACTGCAAAACCCGATCCTGACCGACTGGAAGGACCGTTTCGTCGACAGCTACGATGTCGAACTGAACGACTTCATCAAGGCGGCGGCGCAGGGCACGGCGGCCGGCCCGTCCAGCTGGGACGGCTATGTCGCCGCCATCACCTCGGATGCCTGCGTGGCCGCGCAGGAGGCCGATGGCGAGGCCGTCGCCATCTCGCTGCCCGCGCGTCCGGCGCTTTACAACTGAGGGACGTCATGCGTTTCGCCATCAACCACATTTCGGCCCCGAAGCTGCCTTTGGCCGAGTTCTTCGCCGTGTGCCGGCGGCTTGGCGTCTCGGATGTCGAGATCCGCAACGACATCCCCGATGTCATGGGCAGCATGTCTGCCCGTGACGTCCGGGCCGAGGCCGCCGCGCAGGGGATCACCATCCTGTCGATCAATGCGCTTTACCCCTTCAATGTCTGGTCGGGCGATCTGCCCGGCCGGGCGCAGAAAATGGCCGATTACGCCGCCGAATGCGGCGCGCAGGCGCTGGTCATGTGCCCGCTGAACGACGGCAACAAGGTCGCGCATTCGCGCGTGGTCGAGGCGCTGGACGCGATGAAGCCGATCCTGACCCAGCGCGGGCTGACCGGGCTGGTCGAGCCGCTGGGCTTCCCGATCAGCTCGCTCAGGACCAAGGCCGAGGCCATCGCGGCGATCACCGAGGCCGGCGATGACGGCACCTACCGGCTGATGCACGACACCTTCCACCACCATCTGGCCGGCGAGACCCAGTTCTATCCGCGCCGCACCGGGCTGGTGCATATCTCGGGTGTCAGGGATACTGCGGTGGCGGTGGCCGACATGCTCGACGCGCATCGGGTGCTGGTCGATGACGCCGACCGGCTGGAAAATATCGAACAGATCCGGGCGCTTCTGGCGGCGGGCTATGAGGGGCCGTTCAGCTTTGAGCCCTTCGCGGCCGAGGTGCATGAACTGGCCGATCCCGAAGCGGCGCTGCGCGCCAGCATGGATTATATCCGGGCCAGCGTTTGACGCGCCGGTCCGATTGAGAGGGTATGATGAAGACGTTGGATGTGATCACGATTGGGCGTTCGTCGGTTGACCTTTACGGGTCGCAGATTGGGGGCCGTCTTGAGGATATGGGGTCGTTCGCCAAGTATATCGGCGGCTCACCCACGAATATCGCCTGCGGGACGGCGCGGCTGGGGCTGAAATCGGCGGTGATCACCCGCGTCGGCGACGAGCATATGGGCCGCTTCATCCGCGAGCAGTTGGCGCGCGAGGGCGTCGTTACGCGCGGCGTCGCCACCGACCCCGAGCGGCTGACCGCGCTGGTCATTCTGGGTATCCGTGACGAGGAACAGTTCCCGCTGATCTTCTATCGCGAGAACTGCGCTGACATGGCGCTGAGCGAAGAGGATATCGACGAGGGTTTCATTGCGCAGACGCGCTCGGTGCTGGCCACCGGCACGCATCTGTCGAACCCCCGCACCGCTGCCGCAGTGCTGAAAGCGCTGGAGCTGGCCCGCAAGCACGGTGCGCAGACGGCGCTGGATATCGACTATCGCCCGAACCTCTGGGGTGTGGCGGGGCATGGCGACGGCGAAAGCCGCTTTGTCGAAAGTGCCGCCGTCACCGCCAAACTTCAGGCAACGCTGCATCTGTTCGACCTGATCGTCGGCACCGAGGAAGAGTTCCACATCGCCGGCGGCTCCACCGATACGGTAGAGGCGCTGCGCAATGTGCGCGCGGTCTCGGGCGCGGTGCTGGTCTGCAAGCGCGGCGCCAGGGGTGCGGTGGCATTCACCGGCGCGATCCCCGACAGTCTGGATGACGGCCAGACCGGACCGGGCTTTCCGATCGAGGTCTTCAACGTTCTGGGTGCGGGCGACGGGTTCTTCTCGGGGCTGATGAAGGGGTGGCTTGACGGGGCCGATTGGCCGACGGCGCTGAAATACGCCAATGCCTGCGGCGCCTTTGCCGTTAGCCGCCATGGCTGCACCCCGGCCTATCCCTCGCTGACGGAACTGGAGTTCTTTCTGGAACGTGGCGTGATCCGTCCCGATCTGCGCAACGATGCCGAGCTGGAACAGATCCATTGGGCGACGAACCGGCAGGGCCGGATGGGCGGCGACTGGACCACGATGCGGGTCTTTGCCTTTGATCATCGCAAGCAGCTTGAGGACATGCCGGGCTATACGCTGGAAAAGGGCGGCGCCTTCAAGGAACTGTGCCTGAAGGCGGCGTTGCAGGTCGCGGACGGGCAGGGCGGCCATGGCATCCTGTGCGACAACCGCATCGGCAAGCGGGCGCTGCATGCGGCCTCGGGGACGGGGCTGTGGATCGGGCGGCCTTGCGAATGGCCGAGCTCGCGCCCGCTGGAGCTGGAACCGGAACTGGGCGCCGATTGCGGCGGGCTTGAGGCCTGGGCGCGCGAGAACGTGGTCAAGGTGCTGTGCTTCTGCCATCCCGACGACGATGCCGCGACGCGCGCGGCGCAGGAGGCGACGGTCAAGCGCCTGTTTCAGGCCTCGCGCCGCAACGGGCTGGAATTCCTGCTGGAGATCATCCCCTCGAAGGTGGCGCCGGTGGATGACATGACCACGGCGACGCTGATCCGGCAATTCTATGCCATCGGCGTTTATCCCGACTGGTGGAAGCTGGAGCCGATGACGACCGAAGCCGCCTGGCAGAACGCCATCGCGGCCATCGAGGATCACGACCGTCACACCCGTGGCATCGTGGTTCTGGGGCTGGATGCGCCCGAGGCCGAGCTTGCGGCCAGCTTCAAGGTCGCGGCGGCATTCCCGCTGGTCCGGGGCTTTGCGGTCGGGCGCACCATCTTTGGCGAGGTGGCGCGGGACTGGCTGGCCGGGCGCATCGGCGACGACGAGGCGGTGGCGCGGATGGCCGAGCGTTATGCCCGGCTTTGCGCGATCTGGGATCAGGCGCGGGCAGCGGCGGCATGAGCGCGGGGAAGGACGGGGGCGCTGCCCCCATCCGGCTGGCGCCGGATTCCCCCGGGATATTTGGACATGAAAGAATGGGCGTTGAGGTGACGAGATGAGCGGGACGATCAGGTTGACCGCGGCGCAGGCCATGGTGCGCTGGCTGTCGGTGCAGATGACCGAAGAGGGTGAGCGCTTTATCGAGGGCGTCTGGGCGATCTTTGGCCATGGCAACGTGGCCGGGCTGGGCGAGGCCCTGCACGGGATCGGCGCGGCTCTGCCGACCTGGCGCGGCCAGAACGAACAGACCATGGCCCATGCCGCCATTGCCTATGCCAAGGGGCAGGGGCGCAGGCGGGCGCAGGCGGTGACCAGCTCGATCGGGCCGGGGGCCACGAACATGGTGACGGCGGCGGCGCTGGCGCATGTGAACCGGTTGCCGGTCCTGTTCATTGCCGGCGACGTCTTTGCCAATCGCCGTCCGGATCCGGTCTTGCAGCAGGTCGAGGACTTCGACGATGGCACGGTCAGCGCCAATGACTGCTTCCGCCCCGTGGTGCGCTATTTCGACCGCATCACCCGGCCCGAGCAATTGCTGACCGCGCTGCCGCGCGCCTTGCGGGTGATGACCGATCCGGCGAATTGCGGGCCGGTCTGTCTGGCCTTCTGTCAGGATGTTCAGGCCGAGGCCCACGACTGGCCCGAGGCGTTCTTTGTCCCCCGCGTCTGGCGCATCCGCCGGCCCGAGCCGGATGCGGCGGAGCTGGCCGAGGTGGTGGCGCTGATCCGCGCCGCCAAGGCCCCTGTCATCGTGGCCGGGGGCGGTGTGATCTATTCCGGGGCCGAGGCGGCGCTGGGGGAGTTCGCCAGCCGCCACGATATCCCGGTGATCGAGACCCAGGCCGGCAAGTCCTCGCTGGCGCAGGCGCATCCGCTGAATTACGGCGCCGCGGGCGTCGATGGCTCGGCGGCGGCGAATGCGCAGGCGGGCAAGGCGGACTTGATCCTTGGGATCGGCACGCGGCTGCAGGATTTCACCACCGGCTCACGCACGCTGTTTCCGCAGGCGAAGCTGGTGTCGATCAACGTCCAGCCCTATGACGCCGCCAAGCATGGCGGGGTCAGCCTTGTCGCGGATGCGCGCGTGGCGCTGGAGAAGCTGGGCGCGGCCCTGGGCGGCTATCGTGCCGGGGGTGCCGATCCGGCGGCGCGGGCCGAGTGGCTGGCGGCGGTCGACGCGCATTGCGCCGCCCCAACTGAGGGCAATCAGCTGCCGACCGACGCGCAGGTGATCGGTGCGGTGCAGCGGGCCTCGACGCCCGAGAGCATCGCCATGTGCGCGGCAGGCACCATGCCCGGGGCGCTGAAGCTGCTGTGGCAGCCGTCCCAGGGCGGCTATCACATGGAATACGGCTATAGCTGCATGGGCTATGAGGTCGCGGGCGCCTTGGGGCTGAAGCTGGCGCGGCCGGATCGCGAGGTCTTCTGCTTTGTCGGCGATGGCAGCTACATGATGGCCAATTCGGAACTGGCGACGGCGGTAATGCGGCGGGTGCCCTTTACCGTCATCCTGACCGACAATCGCGGCTATGGCTGCATCAACCGGTTGCAGCAGAATTGCGGCGGCGCGGCCTTCAACAACATGTATGTCGACAGCAATATCGAGACCCAGCCGCAGATCGATTTCGTCGCCCATGCCGCGAGCATGGGGGCGCATGCGGTCAAGGCCTCGGGGATTGCCGATCTGGAGGCGCAGATCAAGGCGGCGCGCTCGCGCGACATTCCGACCGTGATCGTCATCGACACCACCGCCGCGCCGGGTCCGGGCGACGGGCTGAAAGCCGCCGGCCATTGGTGGGACGTCGCCGTGCCCGCCGTCGGCGATACCGAGAAACTGAAACAGGCCTATGCGCGCTATCTGGAAAACGCCGCGCATCAGAGCCTTGTGAACTGAGGAAGAAGAGCATGATCCTATATGGCACCAATCCCATCGCCTGGGCCAATGACGACGACCAGTCCATCGGCGCGAACATCCCGACCGAGCAGATCCTGCATGAGGCCGGGCAGGTCATCGGCTTTGACGGCATCGAGAACGGCCATCGCTGGCCCGACGATCCGCAGGCGCTGAAGGAGCTTCTTGGGCGTTATGGCTTGAAGTTCATCTCGGGCTGGTATTCGACCGAGCTGCTGACGCGCTCGGTCGCCGAGGAGATCGAGGCCGTGCAGGGGCATCTGGCCAAGCTCAAGGCCAATGGCTGCAAGGTCTGCATCGTTTGCGAATGCTCGAACACCGTGCATGGCAAGCCCGATGTGGCGGTGAATGACCGCCCGCGGCTGTCGGCCGGGGAAATGGCGGAGTTTGGGGCGAAGATCGAGGAATTCGCCGCCTATCTGGCAAGCCAGGGGATCACGCTTGCCTATCACCATCACATGGGCACGGTGGTCGAAAGCCCCGAGGAGATCGACGCCTTCATGGCCGCGACCGGGCCGGCCGCGCATCTGCTGTTTGATGCCGGGCATTGCACCTTTGGTGGCGGCAATCCCGAGGAAGTGCTCGCGCGCCATGTCGGGCGCGTGGCGCATTTCCATGCCAAGAACATCCGCCGCCCGGTGACCGAGCGGGTCCGGGCCGAGAATATGTCATTCCTGAATGGCGTGCTGGCCGGGGCCTTTACCGTGCCCGGCGATGCCGAGGGGGCGATCGATTTCGTGCCGCTGCTGAAGATCCTGGCCGGTGCCGGCTATGACGGCTGGCTGGTGATCGAGGCCGAGCAGGATCCCGAGCTGCGCAATCCGCTGCAATACCAGTCGCTGGGGCTGAAATCGCTGAAGGCCGCGGCGCGCGAGGCGGGGCTGGACCGAACTGTCGCCGCCTGAATGCGCTGTCGGCACGGGGGGCCTCGGCCCCCCGGACCCCCCGAGGATATTTGAACATGAAAGATGAGGCAGGGTGATGAGCACACTTCTTCGCAGACCCTTTGGCACGCATGGCAAGGTGCATGAGATCACCCCGCAATCTGTCGGCTGGCGCCATGTCGGCTTTTCGCTTTACCGGCTGCGGGCGGGTGAGGATGCCGCCGAGGCGACCGGCGCGAATGAGGTCATTCTGGTCATGGTCGAGGGCAAGGCGCACATCGAAGCTGCTGGCCGGGATTGGGGTGTTCTGGGCGAGCGCATGGATGTGTTCGAAAAGACCCCGCCGCATTGTCTTTATGTTCCGAACGGGCAGGATTGGCGGGCCGTGGCTGAGACCGATTGCGTGATCGCCGTCTGTGCAGCGCCGGGCAGGGGCGGGCACGAGGCGCGCCGCATCGGGCCGGAGGGTATCACCCTGACCCAACGCGGCAAGGGCGCCAATACCCGCTGGATCAACAATATCGCCATGGAGGCCGAGGATTACTGCGACAGCCTGCTGGTGACCGAGGTCTTTACCCCCGCTGGCAACTGGTCGTCCTATCCGAGCCACCGCCATGACGAGGACGACTTTCCGCGCATCACCTATCTGGAAGAGACTTATTATCACCGCCTGAATCCCGCCGATGGCTGGGCCGTGCAGCGCGTCTATACTGACGATGGCAGTCTGGACGAGGTGATGGCGGTGCGCGACGGCGACGTGGTCTGCGTCCCGCGCGGCCATCATCCCTGCGGCGCGCCTTACGGGTTCGAGCTTTACTATCTGAACGTCATGGCCGGGCCGCGCCGGAACTGGCGCTTCATCCCCGCGCCCGAGGTCGAGGAGATCATGCGCCGCGACGCCGTCTGAGCCGGATCATTCCGGGCGCGTCTGCTGAAATGACGGGCGCGCCTCGATCACGGCGGCGAAATCGGCAAGGGCGGGATGGCGCTCGCGCCAGTTCAGCTGCGGAAAGCGGAAATCGAGATAGAAGAGCGCGCAGGCCGTGGCGATGTCGCCGATATCGGGGGCATCGGCATTCGGCGCGTCTGCCTCCATCACGTCAAGCGCTGCGCTGACCTTGGCCAGCTGGCCCTCCAGCCAGTCCTGCCAGCGCAGGGGCTCGGGGCGCAGGAAGGTCTCGTAGCGGGCGAGCAGCGCGGCATCCAGCACACCATCGGCCAAGGCTTCGCGGCGCAGGGTGCGCCATTCGCCGGCGCCCCGCGGGTAAAGCCGGCTCTCCGCCCCGAGATAGCGGCAGATTACCCGGCTGTCATAGAGCAACTCGCCATCCGCCAGCCGCAGGCAGGGCACCTTGCCCAGCGGGTTTGCCGCCACCAGATCGGGCGAGCGCGCGACCGGGCTGGCGCTGGCGGGGATCAGTGTCAGTTCGGTGCCGATCTCGATGGCGGCGGCGCGGACCTTGCGCACATAGGGCGAGGGTTGCGAGTAGAACAGTTCCAGTGCCATCGGGTCGATGCCTCATGCCGGGAATGCCGGTATCATGGCCGCGATCTGGCCCCGGTTCGGGTGCGGGGTCAAGTCCGGGCCCCGGTTCACGCCCCTGTCCTTTCGCCGCATCCCTCAGGAAAGCTGTTCCCTTTCGGCGCCGCTTGCGCCTAACCTGCCGCCAAATCAACGGGGAGAGCTTTCCATGTCCGAGAACTGGGGTTTCGACACCACCGCCATCCATGCCGGCGCCGCACCCGATCCCGCGACCGGGGCGCGTCAGGTGCCGATCTATCAGACCACGGCCTATGTGTTCAAAGACGCGGCCCATGCGGCGCGGCTGTTCGGCCTGCAAGAGGTCGGCTATATCTATTCGCGCCTGACCAATCCGACGGTCGCCGCCCTGCAGGCGCGCATCGCCGCGATGGAGGGGGGCGCGGGCGCGGTCTGTTGCTCATCGGGGCACGCGGCGCAGATCATGGCGCTGTTTCCGCTGATGGGGCCGGGCTGCAATATTATCGCCTCGACCCGGCTTTACGGCGGCACCATCACCCAGTTCAGCCAGACCATCCGCCGCTTTGGCTGGTCGTGCAAATTCGTCGATTTCGACGATCTCGAGGCGCTGCGGGCCGCCGTCGACGACGATACCCGGGCGATCTTTTGCGAATCGATCAGCAATCCCGGCGGCTATGTCACCGACATTCCGGCGGTGGCGCAGGTCGCCGATGCGGCGGGGCTGCCGCTGATCGTCGACAACACGCTGGCGACGCCCTATCTGTGCAAGCCCATCGAGATGGGCGCGACGCTGGTCGTCCACAGCCTGACCAAATACATGACCGGGAATGGCACCGTAACAGGCGGCGTCGTGGTCGACAGCGGCAAGTTCGACTGGTCGGCATCCGGCAAGTTCCCCAGCCTGTCGGCGCCCGAACCCGCCTATCACGGGCTGAAGTTCCACGAGGCGCTGGGGCCGATGGCCTTTACCTTTCACGGCATCGCCATCGGGCTGCGCGATCTGGGCATGACCATGAACCCGCAGGCCGCCCATTACACGCTGATGGGGATCGAGACCCTGGGCCTGCGCATGCCGCGCCATGTCGAAAATGCCGAGAAGGTCGCCGAATGGCTGGAACGCGACCCGCGCGTGACCTCGGTCACCTATGCGGGGCTGGCCTCGTCGCCCTGGAACGCGACCGCGCGGCGGGTCTATCCCAAGGGCGCGGGGGCGCTGTTCACCTTTTCGATCAAGGGCGGCTATGACGCGGCGGTGAAGCTGGTCGATAATCTCAAGCTTTTCAGCCATGTCGCCAATCTGGGCGATGCGCGCTCGCTGGTCATTCATTCCGCCTCGACCACGCATAGCCAGCTGACGGATGCGCAAAAGGTTGCGGCGGGGGCCGGGCCGGATGTGGTGCGCCTCTCGATCGGGATCGAGGACGCCGCCGACATCATCGCCGATCTGGATCAGGCGCTGGCCGCCGCCACGGCTTGACGGGGCAGGTCGCGGCAAAAGGAGCGCGCACAAAAAAGGCGGCAGGAAAAGTCTTGCCGCCTTTGCTACTCGTTCCACTGGGAAATCGGGTACTCGTTACGCTACAAACCTCGAACTTCAGTTCGCGGGGGCTTCGCCCTCGGGCATGTCCCCGGCTTCAGCCTCGCCCTCACCCTCGGGCGCGTCGGCCGGGTGCAGCGCATAGATGGCGGTCACGCTGGTGGTGACGGCCAGCTCGCCCGCCTCGATCGGGGCGCCGCCCATCTTGGCCTCGGCGGCCATGGCCATGCGCGGCATCGGCATCGGGCCGCTGTCCATGGGCACGTCCGACAGCGCCATCAGCGGCCCCAGCTTCATGCCGGCGGCCTCGGCCATGGTCTCGGCGCGGCGTCGGGCATCGGCAACGGCCTTCGTGCGGGCCTCGTCCTCGGTCGCGGTCATGTCCTCGCGCGAGAAGGTGATACCGCTGACCTCATTGGCGCCCGAGGCGATCAGCTTGTCCAGAACCGTGCCCAGCCCGGCAATGTCGCGCACCCGCACGGTGACGCTGTTTTGCGCCGCATAGCCGGTCAGCTTCGGCGGCTGTCCATCGTCGCTGTAATCCATCATCGGCGCGAGGTTCAGCCCGGCGGTCTGGATGTCGCGCGCCTCGATCCCTTCGGCCTTCAGCGTCTCGATCACCTTGGCCTGGGCCTCGGCATTCTTGGCCATGGCTTCGGCGGCGGTGGCGGCGCGGGTGCTGACGCCCAGGTTGATGGTGGCCAGATCCGGCTGGGTCGTGGCCTGGCCCTGACCGCCGACGGTCAGCCGCGCCATGGGGCCATGATGCTTGCCGTGATGTTTCATGCCGTGATGCTCCATCATCGTCGGGGGCTGCGGGGCGTCGGGCGCGGGCGTCTGTGCGGCAAGGGGTGCGGCACCCAGCGCGATCAGCGTTGCGGCGGCCAGAAGGGGGCGAATGGGGGGCATGCTGCTCTTTACTCCTTGGCCCGGGACGGGTGTCGTCGCCGGGGAATGTCTTCCGTGGCGCTATAACGTGTGAATGTTGGCTTTGGATGCCTCACAATATGGTGTTTGGCTTTTCACGGAACGCATTCTGGGGTAGTCCGTCACTATTCATCGTGAAGACGCGCCCCGGCGCCCGGAATTGCAAGGCCAAGCCTATAGATGTCGCTCGAGTCCGCCCCCGAATATGCCCTCTCGTTCAGCGAGGATGCCGTGCATCTGCAACGGCGCGAAAGACCTGCCGCGGATGCCCAGGTGCCCGGCGCATGGCGGCATCTGGGCTCGGTCGAATTTGATTCGGCGGCCTTCCATGACGAGTTCACCCGGCTGCGCGGCATGGCGCAGGCCGAGGGCGGGCTTGCCGACAGCGCGCTGCCGGTCACGCTGCTGATCCCCGACGACCAGATCCTTTACACCACGCTGACCGTCGCCCCCGGCGCCGACCGCGAAAAGGCGGTGGCCCGCGCGCTGGACGGGCTGACCCCCTATGCGATCGAGGATCTGGCCTTCGACTGGGAGGGGGATGGCGACAGCGTGCGCGTTGCCGCCGTCGCGCGCCAGACCCTGCGCGAGGCCGGCGATTTTGCCCGCCAATACGGTTTTGACGGCCGCATCTTCCGCGCCGCGCCCGGCGATGACAGCTTTTCCGGCGAGCCGGTCTTTGCCTTGCAGGCGCCGTCGCGCCCGCGCCCGGCGATGGATCCGGCGCGCGCGGGCGTCACCGCTGCCGCACTGATGATCGAGCCGGACCCGTCCGAGGACACCCCGCAAGATCCCGAGCCGCAGCAGGAGGACGCGCAGGGCGCTCTGGATCTTGATCTGGGCGCCGATGCCCAGCCCTCGGAAACCGCTCGCCGCAGCGATACCCCCGCCGAGCTGCCGGCCGAACCGGCCGTCGCGGCGACCCCCGAGGCCAAACCGGCGATTCCGACCGCAGCCGATATGCAGGCGGATGACGGGGCAAAGGCCGCTCTGTCGGCAAGCGCCGACGTCGCCGCCACCGAAACCGCCACCACCGAGACCGCTGCCGCAACCGATACGCCATCGGCCGAACCGCAAGGCGTCACCGAGGCCGAGGCTTCGGACCTTGCCGCGCCGATAGAGGCGGATCGCTCCGCCAAGGCGCAGCCGGCCGACATGGTCGGCAAAGCCGCCACGGCTGAAGCCGAGACCACGGCCAAGGTGCCGCCGGTCGTGCGCCATGCCCCGGTCCGCGCGACCCACGGCAAGCCTGAACCGGCAATCTCGCGCGCCGCGATGAACCCGCGCGCGCAGGCCGTGCATGAACGCGCCGCAGAAGCCCGTCAGGCCCGCCTGGCCGACGAGGCTCAGGCCCCGATGCAACGCCGCCCCGGCGAACGCGGCGGGTTGCTGGAGCTGGTCGCCATGCTCGGCGCGCTGGTCGTCGGCCTGATCCTGATCTGGGCCTTCCTGGTCCCGGATCACGAGGTTGCCGAGGGGACCGCCCCCCCGGTCGCGACCCAGACCGAACCCGCCGCCGCGGTGCCCGGAAATGCGGTGAATGACCCGGCCGGGGTCGCGGCGCCGCAAGACAGCGCGGAGGCCATCGTCCCCGAGGCCGCGCCTGCGACCACGCCAGAAGTGGCTGCCGCGCCGGTCGAGACGGCTGCTCCTGCCATGTCCGAACCTGCCGCCCCTGCAGAGGCCGCGCCGGCCGTGATCGCTGCGCCGACCGCAACGGCGGTGCAAGCGGTCCCGCCCGGCAATCTGGTCTCGGCCCTGACCGAGGAGGAGCGCCGGCGGGTCATGGTCGCTGCTGCCGCCGTTGCCGCCGCCGTGGTGCCGCCTTCGGCCGGAGCGGCGGTGCAGTCTGAACCCGCAGGCGAGGTTGCTGCCGAAACCGCCACGGCACCGACGACATCCCCCGAGACGCTACCTGAGACCCAGCCCGCCGGGACGCAGGCTATTGCCGCCGCGCCGGCGCCGGCGGCCCGCCCGGCCCGGACGGCACCCGCCGCGCCCGTGGCGACCAGCCAGCAGGCTGCGGTCGAGCAGGCCCTGCGTGCGGCTGTCGAATCCGCCGCGCCGGCACGGTTGAAAAGCTCGGCCCGGCCGCAGCTTGCACCCCGCCGCAGCACGCCGCAAACCAGTACGCCCAGCAAGGACGCGGCGCCCAAGGTGCCGGAGAATCCGTTGCCTTTCGAGGCGACCCAGCGTCGTGCCCAACCCAAGGCCAGTGCCCGCCCGCCGGAACGCGCCCGCGCGCGTCCCTCGGCCGCTGCGGCCCCCGCGTCCAGCACCGTCAGTGCCACCGCGCCAGCGGCCGAAGCCACCCCGGCTTCTGCGGCCACGGCCAGCAACGGCCCGCGCCTGCGTGGCTCGGCCCGCCCGCCGGGCCGTCCCGAGGGCTCAACGCCGGAGCTGATCGAGGATGAAGGCGCGGCCTTGACCCCCGCCGAACAGCAGCAGCTGCGCCAGCTTCGGCGCGCCCTGGGCCAGCCAGAGGTGAGCGCCGCGCAGGCGCTGCCGGGGCAGCTTGCCTCAGACAACCGGCTGGCGCAGGCCAGACCCGTCCGCAAGCCACCCGGCCATGCCGGCGATGCGCCTGCCTCGGCCAATGATGCTGCCAGCGCTTCGGCCATCGACGCGGCACTGCGATCCGCGACGAACTCGCCACCTGACAAGCCGCAGCGTGCCGGAACCGTTGCTGCGCCCGCCCGGGATTCGGGCGGGCTTTTGCGTAGCTCCGACCGGCCGAGGGCGCGCCCCGGTTCGGGCGGCGGATCCGCCACAGGGATGTCGGACGCGGCGGTCAATGCCGCCATTGCCGCCGCTGTCGATGCGTCGCCCGCGACGCCGGGCGGCGTGCAGCTTTCGGCGCTGGCGACTTCGCCCTTGCCACCCCGGCGTGGCGACGCGCCCGCGGCGGCGGCAGAGCCGGTGACCGCGCCGGATGCGGCACCTGCGGCCGCAGAGCCGGACGGCCCCAGCGAGGCCGAACTGGCCGAGCGGCGCCGGCTGGACGAACAGTTGCAGGCCCAGGCCGAGGCGCGCGTCCGCGCCCGCGCCCAGGCCGATGCCCAGGCCGAGGCGCAGGCCCGCGCCCAGGCCGAGGCCCGCGCCCGTGCCCAGGCCGAGGCCGAGGAACGCGCCGCGCTGGCCAGCCGCCAGAAATACAAGCCGCCAGAGGTCGACGACGAACCCGAGGTCGAGGCGGCGGCGCTGTCCAAGGGCGTGACCTCGGCCTCGGTGGCGAAATCCGCGACCCAGAGGCGCGGCATGAACCCGGGCCGCACCACGGTCATCGGCATCATCGGCGCCGGTAAGGCCAGCCGGGCGCTGATCCGGCTGCGCAATGGCAAGATCGTGACCGTGCGCCTGGGCGACCGCATCGATGGCGGCACCATCAACTCGATCGGCGACGGGCGCATCACCTATGTGAAGTCCGGTCGCGTGCATGAATTGCGGATGCTGGACGGGCGCTGATGGAATCCTTCCTGCTGGTCGCCACCATCTACCTGACGACCATGATCATCGCGGTGCCGCTATCGGCACGGATGGGGCTGGGATCGGTGCTGGGCTATCTGGTCGCCGGCATCCTGATCGGTCCGGTCCTGGGGCTGGCGGGCAGCGAAGGCGAGATGGCGGACCTGCAGCATTTCGCCGAATTCGGCGTGGTGATGATGCTGTTCCTGATCGGGCTTGAGCTTGAGCCGAGGACGCTGTGGCAGATGCGCAAGCGCCTGATCGGGCTGGCCGGGATGCAGATCCTGGGCACGGTGGCGGCACTGACGCTGGTTTGCGTGGCGCTGAACCAAAGCTGGCAGATCGCGATCACGCTGGGAATGATCCTGTCCTTGAGCTCGACCGCCATCGTCCTGCAGACCCTGTCGGAAAAGCAGCTGATGCAGACGGCGGGCGGGCGCAGCGCATTCGCGGTGCTGCTGACGCAGGATATCGCGGTGATCCCGATGATCGCGCTGATGCCGCTTCTGGCCACGCGCGTCGTTCCGGGGGCCGAGGGCGACGCCCATGGCGGCGCCGATTTCATGCACAGCCTGCCCGGCTGGGGGGCGGCGCTGGTGACGCTGGGCGCGGTCGCCGCCGTCATCCTGATCGGCCAATACCTGATCCGGCCGCTGTTTCGCTATGTCCATGCCGCGCGCCTGAATGAGCTGGACACCGCGCTGGCGCTGCTGATCGTGGTGGGCATCGCCTCGCTGATGGAATCGGTTGGCCTCTCGCCCGCGCTTGGCACCTTCCTGGCCGGCGTCATGCTGGCCGGGTCCGAGTTCCGCCACAATCTCGAAGGTCAGATCGCCCCCTTCAAGGGCCTGCTTCTGGGGCTGTTCTTCATCACCGTCGGCGCCGGGATGAATTTCCAGATCCTGTTCGAGCGGCCGGTGACGGTGATGGGCATCACCATCGTCCTGATCGCCATCAAGGCCGCGATCCTGCATGGCATCGCCCGCGTCACCGGATTGCAGGGCAGGGACAGGACGCTGTTCACGCTGTCCCTGGCGCAGGCGGGCGAATTCGGCTTTGTCCTTTTGTCCTATGCGGTGTCGCTGGCGATCCTGCCGCGCGCCCTGGCGCAGGGCTTTTTGCTGGTCATCGCGCTGTCGATGCTGGCCACGCCCTTGCTTTTCATCCTGTCGGATTACATCTCGCGCCGTCTGGCCGAGGAACGCGCCGCCGACATCCCCGACGTGATCGAGGAACAGCAGCCCATCATCATCGCCGGCGTCGGGCGCTTCGGGCAGGTGGTGAACCGCCTTGTCACCATGTCGGGCTTTCAGACCACGGTTCTGGATTACGACCTTGAGGTGATCCAGCTCATGCGCCGTTTCGGCTTCAAGGGCTATTTCGGCGACCCCACCCGCCCCGAGATTCTGGCCGCCGCCGGCCTCGACAAGGCGCAGGTGCTGGTCGCGGCCCTTGACGACCCCGAGGCGAACCTGCGCCTTGTGCGCTATGCCAAGGAAAAGCGCCCCGACATCATCGTCATTTCCCGCGCCCGTGACCGGGTGAACGTGTTCCAGCTTTACGATGCCGGTGCCGATCACATCGTGCGCGAGGCCTTTGACAGCTCGCTGCGCGCCGGGCGCTATGTGCTGGAACAGGCGGGCCTGTCGCCCTATGAGGCCTCGGAGCTTGAGCGTATCTATTACCGCATGGACCGCGCCCATCTGCGGCAACTGGCCGAGGTCTGGAAGCCCGGCGTGCCGCTGGACGAAAACCCCGATTACGTCCAGCTCAGCCGCAATCTCAACAGTCAGCTCGAGGCCGCGCTGGTCGAGCGCTTTTCGCATGGTCCCAGCGCCGGGCCAGTCGTCGACGACCCGGGTGACGATGATGACGAGGCCCCCGAACACGGGCTGACCCAGCCGACCCGCCAGGAACGGCCGGGACGCCCCGGCGGGCGCGGCTGGTCCGATTGACCTGATCCCGCGTGACCGCTAGCTTTCGTGGCGTTGATCGCGGAATTGTTCACGAGGAAAGAAAAGTCATGCCGTTCATTATCGCGTTTCTGGGACTGGTCATGGCTGCCGGGGTCTGGGCCTGGCGCATCCGCGCGGCGGCGCAGGTGTCGCGCGATCTGGCCGAGATGGCGGGCGATGTCGTTGCCGCCGCGCGCCGCCTTGGCTTCAATCGCCGCCTGAACCTGCATCCGGTCGAAAGCGTCGATGAACCCGCATTGGCCATTGCCGGCCTTGGCATTGCCTTTCTTGAGCTGTCCTCGCTGCCAACGGCCGAGCAGCAGCGCGTGCTGACCGATTCCATCGCGCGCAATTGCCATGAAACCCAGACCCGTGCCGAAGAGCTGATGATCGTCGGTCGCTGGCTGGTCAGCGAATGCAAGGGAGCGCAGACCGCCATTCCGCGCCTGACCAAACGCCTGTACCAGCTTGACAAGGCGGGCTTTCAGCCGCTGCTGGCGGTCCTGAACGATGTCGGGCAGGCTGGCGGCGGGTTAAGCCCGCGCCAGCGCGACGCGCTTGAGGAAATCAGCCGGGGCATGAAGCTGTAGCCTCGCGGCGCTCCCTGTGCGCGACCCTTGCCCGCCCGGCGCGTAGCCCCTAAAAGACAGGCAATCTTGCCAAGGGAAATGCCATGCTTGACCATCTGACCTATACCGCCCCCGAACCCAAAGTCATTCAGGGTGCGAAGCAGGACTGGGAACTGGTCATCGGGCTGGAGGTTCATGCCCAGGTCGCCTCGAACGCCAAGCTGTTTTCCGGCGCCTCGACCGGTTTCGGCGCGGAACCCAACAGCCATGTGGCCTTCGTTGATGCCGCCATGCCGGGTATGCTGCCGGTGATCAACGAATTCTGCGTGGCGCAGGCGGTCAAGACCGGCCTTGGGATCAAGGCTGCGATCAACCTGCGCTCGGCCTTTGACCGCAAGAACTATTTCTATCCCGACCTGCCGCAGGGCTATCAGATCAGCCAGCTTTACCACCCCATCGTGGGCGAGGGCGAGGTGATCGTGGACATGGGCCCCGGCATCGCCCGCCGCGTGCGCATCGAACGCATCCATCTGGAGCAGGACGCGGGAAAGTCGATCCATGACATGGACCCCAACATGTCCTTTGTGGACCTGAACCGCACCGGCGTCGCGCTGATGGAGATCGTCAGCCGCCCCGACATCCGCGGCCCCGAGGAAGCCGCCGCCTATGTCGCGAAACTGCGCCAGATCATGCGCTATCTGGGCACCTGCGACGGCAATATGCAGAACGGCAACCTGCGCGCCGACGTCAACGTCTCGATCTGCCCGCCCGGCGCCTATGAGCGTTATCAGGAAACCGGCGATTTCAGCCATCTCGGCACCCGTTGCGAGATCAAGAACATGAACTCGCTGCGCTTCATCCAAGCCGCCATCGACTATGAGGCCCGCCGCCAGATCGCCATCGTCGAGGATGGCGGCAAGGTCGTGCAGGAAACCCGCCTTTACGATCCGGATCGCGGCGAAACCCGTTCGATGCGCTCGAAAGAAGAAGCCCACGACTACCGCTACTTCCCCGATCCCGACCTGCTGCCCCTGGAAATCGAACAGGCTTGGGTGGACGGTATCGCCGCCGACATGCCCGAACTGCCGGATGCCAAGAAAGCCCGCTTTGTCGAGGCCTTGGGCCTGTCGGAGTATGACGCGGGCGTGCTGACCGCCGAGGTCGAGAATGCCGACTATTTCGAGGCCGTGGCACAGGGCCGCGACGGCAAGCAGGCCGCGAACTGGGTCATCAACGAGCTGTTCGGCCGCCTGAACAAAGAGGGCCTGACCATCGAGACCTCGCCGATTTCCGCAGCCCAACTGGGCGGCGTGATCGACCTGATCGCCTCGGGCGCGATCTCGGGCAAGATCGCCAAGGACCTGTTCGAGATCCTCTGGACCGAGGGCGGCGACCCGGCCCAGATCGTCGAGGCGCGCGGCATGAAACAGGTCACCGACCTTGGCGCCATCGAGGCCGCCGTGGACGAGATCATCGCCGCGAACCCCGCGCAGGTAGAAAAGGCCAAGGCCAACCCCAAGCTTGCGGGCTGGTTCGTCGGTCAGGTGCTGAAGGCTACCGGCGGCAAAGCGAACCCCGCCGCCGTGCAGGATCTGGTCGGCAAGAAGCTGGGCCTTTGACCTGAAGGCGCGTGCGCGCACCCCCAAGCGTAGGGTGCGTGCTCGCACGCACCACTCCCAGACAGAAAGGACCAAGCATGATCCCTCCGATCCCACGTTTGCCCATGATCGCCGCGCTTGGCCTGCTGCTCGCCACCCTTGCTGGCTGCGGATTTTCGGGCCGGCATTCACCGCAGGAATGCATGGAGCGGGCGATGTTCTTCGAATCCCACCGTTCCAGCCGCGATGGCATGATCGCCGTGGGCAGCGTGGTGATGAACCGCGTGGCCTCCGACCAGTTTCCGAACACCGTCTGCGGCGTGGTCGCCCAGAAACGGCAATTCGCGCCCGGCATCATGACCCGCAAGATGAACTCCAAGGCCATGCCCGAGGTGCGCGAGGCTGCCCGCGCCGTCCTGCGCGGAGAACGCCATCCCATGATTGGCAATGCGCAGTTCTTCCACGCCGCCGGGCATCGCTTTTCCTATGACAACATGCATTACGTCCTGACGGCGGGGGGCAACGCCTTTTACGAAAAGCGCAAAAGCCATCTCGTGACCCGGCCGGTCCCGCCGCCGCCGCTTGAGGGCATCACCCGGCGCTGATCCGGCTCTATGGATGCGCCCCGCATTTTCCGCGTTTTCTGCGCATGGCTCCCGAACTTGTGCACCCTTGCGAGGCGCGCAGCCGTTTCGCGCCACTTTCCTTGCCCCGGCATCTCGCCTAACCTCTGCGCCAAACGAAAGGCAGACGCATGAGCAGCTACGAATATACCGTCATTCCCGCCCCGGCGCGCGGCGAAAAGACCAAGGGCGCCAAGACCGGGATCGAGCGCTTTGCCGCGACCCTCACCGATACGCTGAACGAGATGGCCCGTGACGGCTGGGATTATGTCCGCGCCGAAACCCTCCCCGCCGAGGAACGCTCGGGCCTGACCAGCCGCACGACTGTCTATCACAACGTTCTGGTTTTCCGCCGCGCCCTCGCCACCGCGAAATCCGAGCCGGTGAACGCGGCCCCCGCCCGGACCGAGCCGATGCCCGCAACCCAGCCCGAAGCCCCGGAAGCGGCTGCAAAAAGCCCCTTCAGCGCCCCCATGCGCGCAACCTCGAGGCCCGAGGAAACCGCCATCCGCCCCCGCAGCGTCGAGCCTACCCTGACCGCACCCGAACCCGCGATCCCCAGCGGTCCGCGCCTCGGCCCCGCCAGCCGCTGACCTCATCTTTCATGTGAAAATATCCCGGGGTGAGCCCCGCAGGGGCGAGGGGCAGCGCCCCTCACCCTGTCAATATCCTTACCAATGCGGCGGCCGCTGATCCGCCAGCGGAATCGTGCCGCCCTCGACCTCGCGCTCGGCCTCACGCTCCATCAGCGCACCCACGCGCCGCGCCAGCCGTAGGATCTCGCCTTCCTGCCGCGCGACGATGGCCGACAGATCATCCGTGACCCGCGTCAGATGCGCGACCGCCTCTTCCAGCCGCAGGATCCGCTCGGCCTCTCGGTTCCCCTGCTTGTCCATGCATCCTCCATCCGTTAGACCCCCGCATGGACCAGCCCGAGGCAGACCATGGCGAAAGATCAGAAAAAACAGCTCCGACCCAAGGCCGAGACGCCCAAGGGGTTTCGTGACTATTTCGGCGCGGATGTGACCGAACGCAAGCAGATGCTCGACCGCATCGCCGAGATCTATCACCGCCATGGCTTCGATCCCCTGGAAACCAGCGCTGTCGAGACGGTCGAGGCACTGGGGAAATTCCTGCCCGATGTGGACCGCCCGAATGCCGGCGTCTTCGCCTGGCAAGAGGCCGAAGTGCCGGGGGGCGGCGCAGGCGACTGGCTGGCCCTGCGCTATGACCTGACCGCGCCTTTGGCCCGTGTCGCGGCGCAGTTTCGCAACGACCTGCCGGCGCCCTATCGCCGTTATGCGATGGGCCCGGTCTGGCGCAATGAAAAGCCGGGGCCGGGACGTTTCCGGCAATTCTATCAATGCGATGCCGATACTGTGGGCAGCGCCTCGGTGGCGGCGGATGCGGAAATCTGCGCCATGCTGGCGGCGGCGCTGGAGCATGCCGGCATCCAGCGCGGCGACTACCTCATTCGCATCAACAACCGCAAGGTCCTGAACGGCATCCTTGACGCCATGGGCGTGGCCGAGGGCAAGCCCGCCGATGACGTCCTGCGCACCATCGACAAGTTCGACAAGGTCGGCGAGGCGGGCGTGCGCCAGCTTCTGACCGTGGGCCGCAAGGACGAATCCGGCGCCATGATCGAGGGTGTGGGACTGCGTCCCGAACAGGCCGATCCGGTCATCGCCTTCCTGACCTCGAAAGGCGCGGACAATGCCGCGACGCTGATGAACCTGCGCGCCGCAGTCGGCGGATCAGAGACCGGCGCCGAGGGGGTCGAGGAACTCGCCCAGATCGCGGACATGCTGGCCGCCATGGGCGTGGGCGAGGATCGCGCCGTGATCGACCCCTCGATCGTGCGCGGCCTTGGCTATTACACCGGCCCGGTCTTCGAGGCCGAGCTGACCTTTGAAATCCTCGACGAGAAAGGCCGCAAGCGCCAGTTCGGCTCGGTCGCCGGGGGCGGACGCTATGACGGTCTGGTCGAGCGCTTCACCGGCCAGAAGGTGCCGGCGACCGGCGTCTCCATCGGTGTCGACCGGCTTCTGGCAGCGCTGCGCGCCAAGGGGCTGATGGGCGGCACGGATCCCGGCCCCGTCATCGTCACCGTCATGGATCGCGACCGCATGGGCGAATATCAGGCCATGGCGGCCGAGCTGCGCACCGCCGGCATCCGCGCCGAGGTCTATCTGGGCAACCCCAAGAACTTCGGCAACCAGTTGAAATATGCCGATAAGCGCAGCGCCCCCGTCGCCATCATCCAGGGCGGTGACGAGGCCGCGCGCGGCGTCGTGCAGGTCAAGGACCTGATCCTTGGCGCCCGGATCGCCGCCGAGGCCAGCCACGAGGAATGGAAGGCCCAGCCCGCGCAGACCGAGGTCGCCCGCGCGGATATTGTGGCGGAAGTGCGGCGTATCCTGGGATGAGCAAGCCCGCGAAACAGGCCATCGGCCAGCAGATCCTTGCCGCCTTTCGCGCCGCCGGTGCGATCGAGGTCGCGCCCGATATCCTGTTGCCCGCCGAAACTCTTCTGGACCTTTACGGCGAGGATATCCGCGCCCGCGCCTATGTCACCCAGGACCCGATCCGGGGCGAGGTGATGCTGCGTCCCGATTTCACCGTGCCGGTCGTGCAGATGCATATGGCGAATGGGGCCGAACCGGCGCGCTATTGCTATCTGGGCGAGATCTTCCGCAAGCAGGATCACGGCGAGACGCAACCCGAACATCCCCGCGACAACGAATATCTGCAGGCGGGGTTCGAGCTTTTCGCCCGCGACAGCGGCGCCGATGCCGAGGTGTTCGCGCTGTTTCACAGCATCCTTGCGCCGCTGGGCCTGCAGGCCACGATGGGCGACATGGATCTGGTGATGGATGCGGTGCGCGCGCTGCCGGTATCCGATGCACGCCGCGCGGCGCTTTTGCATCATGTCTGGCGGCCCAGGCGCTTTGCCCGACTGCTCGCGCGATTTGCCGCCGCGCCCGCACCGCGCAACTTTGCCGAGACGTCGGCGCTCTGGACCGGACTGCGCAGCCCGCAAGAGATGCAGGCCCGCATCGACCGCCTGCAGGCCGACGCGCTGGAGGCGCCGCTGGCGCCGGAATGGGTCGCGCGGCTTGAGCGGCTTTTCGCCATTCAGGCCCCCGCGCCCGAGGCACTGCGGCAGTTGCGCGCCATGACCGCCGAGATCCCCGATATCGCCGAGGCCGTGGAGCGGCTGGACCGCAACCTTGCGCTTCTGTCGGATCGCGGCGTGGATGTGGGCGCGATCCATTTCGACGCCAGCCACGGCCGCCACACGATGGAATATTACGACGGCATGACTTTCAGCTTTACCGCGCCGGGCCGGGCCGACTGGCCGCCGGTGGCCTCGGGCGGGCGCTATGACGCGCTGGCGGCGGTGCTGGGACAGGCGCAGGGCCGTGCCATCCCGGCGGTCGGCGGCATCATCCGCCCCGGCCTTGTCCATGAACTTGGGGGCCTGAGATGATCCGCCTTGGCGTGCCGTCCAAGGGGCGGCTGATGGAACAGTGCTTCGACTGGTTCGCCGCCCGTGGTGTGCGGCTTTCGCGCGCGGGCTCGGACCGGGAATATGCCGGCCGGGTCGAAGGGGCCGAAAATGTCTCGCTGATCCTGCTGTCCGCGGGTGAAATCCCGCGCGAATTGCAGGCGGGCCGCATCCATCTGGGCGTGACCGGGACCGACCTGATCCGCGAAAAGCTGGCCGGCTGGCGCAGCCATGTCGAGGAACTGGCCCCGATGGGCTTCGGCCATGCCGACCTGATCCTGGCCGTCCCCGCCTGTTGGAGCGATTGCGAGACGCTGGACGATTTCGCCACCATCGCCCGCGATTTCCGCGCCGAGCATGGCTTTCGTCTGCGCATCGCGACGAAATACCACCGTCTGGTAAGGGCGTGGCTGTCGGAGGAAGAGGTCGCGGATTACCAGCTGGTCGACAGTCAGGGCGCGACCGAGGGCACGGTCGCGAACCTGACCGCCGAGGCCATTGCCGATATCACCTCATCGGGCGAGACACTTCGCGCCAATCACCTGAAGATCATCGGCTCCGAGCCGATCCTGCGCTCGCAGGCGATGCTGCTGCGCTCGGTCGCGGCGGGGGATGAGGGCGAGGTGCGTGCCTTCGCCCGGCAGCTCGGGCTTTAAGGCGTCAAGCATCGCGTCCCGCCGCAAGGCCGGCTGGATATTTGGATGAAGAAGAAAAGGGGGGCGTCAGTCCCCCAGCCCGACCAATGCGCGGGCGAAATCGCGCGCGTCAAAGGCATCCAGATCGTCGATCTGTTCGCCGACACCGATGGCATGGATCGGCAGGCCAAAGCGGTCGGCCAAGGCGACCAGCACGCCGCCGCGCGCGGTGCCGTCCAGCTTGGTCATCACAAGCCCCGAAACATCGGCAAGTTTCTGGAAGGTCTCGACCTGGCTCAGCGCGTTCTGGCCGGTCGTTGCGTCCAGCACCAACAGGGTGTTGTGCGGGGCCGAAGGGTCCTTCTTGCGGATGACGCGAACGATCTTGGCCAGTTCCTCCATCAGGTCCTGACGGTTCTGCAGGCGTCCGGCGGTGTCGATCATCAAAAGATCCGCGCCCTCGGCCTCGGCCCGGTTCATCGCGTCAAAGGCAAGGCTTGCGGGGTCCGAGCCTTCGGGCGCGGTCATCACTGGCACTCCGGCGCGCTTGCCCCAGACCTGCAACTGCTCGACCGCCGCCGCGCGGAACGTATCGCCGGCCGCGATCACCACATTCTTGCCCGCTGCCTTGAACTGGCTGGCAAGCTTGCCGATGGTCGTGGTTTTGCCTGAGCCGTTCACGCCCACCACCAGCACCACCTGCGGCCGCTTGGGATAAACCGGCAGCGGCTTGGCGACCGGGGTCATGATCCGCGTGATCTCGCCCGCCAGAAGTTCCTTGAGCTCGGTGGCTGAGATGCGGCGGCCGATGCGCCCCTCGGCGATATTGGCGGTGACGCGCAAGGCAGTCTCGACGCCCATATCGGCCTGGATCAGCATCTCTTCGAGCTCTTCCAGCATCGCATCGTCCAGCTCGCGCCGGGGCTCGGCCTCGGTCGTGCGGCCAAAGATGCGCCCCAGCATGCCCGGACGCGCCGCAGCCGCGTCAGGAACCGAGGCAGGGGCGGGCGCTGCAACCGGCGCCTCGGGCACCGCCACATCCTCGACAGCGCCTTCGGCAACGATATCGTCCAGTCCCGCCCCGATCTTCGACGAGGACCGCGTCAGCCGGTCGCGCAGCTTCGAGAAAAACGACATGCACCCAATCCTTTTTGTCTTTCGCGCAGAACCTAAGCAGTCTCGCCGGAAAGGAAAAGGGCGCCCATCGGACGCCCCATTCTTTCATGCCGAAATATCCCGGGGTGTGGGGCAGAGCCCCACGACGCCAGAACTCAAGCCTCGAATTCAGGCCTTGCCCAGATAGATGTCGACCAGCTTCTGCAGCATCTCCAGCGCATCCTCGCGCGAACGCTGGAAGCTGTTGCGCCCGATGATCGAGCCGTTGCCGCCGCCGTCGCGGATGGCACGCGCATCGTCAAAGACCGCGTCCGCACCCTTGGCGGCGCCGCCCGAGAAGACGACGATGCGGCGGCCGTTGAACGAGGCTTCCATGCAATGCGCCACGCGCTTTGCCTGGGTCGCGACGTCGATCTTCTTGTCCTCATAGACCTTTTTCGCTTCGGGCAGCATCAGGTGATCCGTGGAAAGCTTGATCTTGATGATATGGGCGCCGATCAGCGCGGCGATCTGGGCGGCATAGGCCGCGACATCGATGGCGGTCTCGCCGTCCTTGGTGATCGCCTCGCCGCGCGGATAGGACCAGATGACGGTCGCCACGCCCTTGGCGGCGGCTTCCTTGCGCATCTCGACGATCTCTTCGAACATGTCCAGCGCCATGTCCGAGCCCGGATAGATGGTGAAGCCGATGGCCGCGCAGCCCAGACGCAGCGCGTCATCGACCGAGGCGGTGATGGCCTGATTCTTGCCCGCCGTGTTCGACATCAGCGAATTCGCGGAGTTCACTTTCAGGATGGTCGGGATCTGGCCGGCAAAGGTGTCGGCGCCGGCCTCGATCATGCCCAGGGGCGCGGCATAGGCGTTCAGCCCGGCATCGATGGCCAGTTGATAATGGTAATGGGGGTCATAGCCGGCCGGGTTCGGCGCAAAGCTGCGCGCCGGGCCATGCTCGAAACCCTGATCGACCGGCAGGATGATCATCTTGCCGGTGCCGGCCAGCTTGCCGGTCATCAGCATGCGCGCGAGCTGCGCCTTCACGCCGGGGGTTTCCCCCTCGTAATTGGCCAGGATCTTGCGGACGGTGTCGGTCATCGGCATCGGAGGCTCCATTTTGTTTGCTGGCTGCTTAGCAGACCGGCGGGCAAGGGCAATCAGGGTTGCGCTAACGGGAACCCCAGAGCCGCGCCAGAGTTGAAAAAAGACCAGTATGGGGGAAATGTCATGGCCAATGAAGATCCTGACAGCATTCCGGAACAATTCCGCCAGAACCGGCCGTTCTTCATGGTTTTCGCTCTGGCGATCGTGATCGCGGTCGGCGCCTTCCTTTACGTCCTGTTCTCGGATGCCGAGGAAAGCGATGTCGGGCGCAACATGCCGCCCGCGACAGGCACATCCGCGCCAGCGCCAGCCGCGCCGGCGACGAACTGAGCGGAAGATGCAAAAGGGGGCCGCGCGGCCCCCTTTCGGTTTCGATGCGAAAGACGCCTCAGCGCTTTTTCAGCGCCGCGACGCCGGGCAGGGTCTTGCCCTCCATCCATTCGAGGAAGGCGCCGCCGGCGGTCGAGATATAGGTGAAATCATCGGCGACCCCGGCCTTGTTCAGCGCCGCCACCGTATCGCCGCCCCCGGCGACCGAGATCAGCTTGCCCTCGCGCGTCAGCCTTGCCGCGGCCTGCGCCGCGGCATTGGTCGCGGCGTCAAAGGGCGGGATTTCAAAGGCACCCAGAGGGCCGTTCCAGATCAGCGTGCGGCAGCCCTCGAAGACTTCGGTGATCGCGTCCACGGTCTGCGGCCCGGCATCAAGGATCATCGCATCGGCGGGGCATTCCTCGTCGGGCAGGATCTCATGGGCGGCGCCGGCCTTGAACTCGCGCGCCACCACCACATCGACGGGCAGATGGATCTCGCAGCCGGTCCTGGCGGCCTTTTCGAGGATCTCGCGGGCGGTGTCGGCCATGTCGCGTTCGGCCAGCGACTTGCCGACCTCGGCGCCCTTGGCGACCATGAAGGTATTGGCCATGCCGCCGCCGATCACCAGATGATCGACCTTTTCGATGAGGTTGGACAGCAGGTCGAGCTTGGTTGAGACCTTGGCGCCGCCGACCACGGCGACGACCGGGCGCTGCGGATTGCCAAGGGCCGCGTCCAGCGCCGTCAGCTCGGCCTCCATCAGCCGGCCGGCGGCGGCGGGCAGCAGATGCGCCACGCCCTCGGTTGAGGCATGAGCGCGATGCGCGGCGGAAAAGGCGTCATTGACATAGATCTGGCCCAAGGCCGCCAGCGAGGCAGCACAAGTCGGATCGTTAGTTTCCTCGCCCGGATAGAAGCGGGTGTTTTCCAGCAGCAGCACATCGCCGGGTTTCAGATCGGCGACGGCGCGCTTGGCGGGGCCGCCCACGGCCTCGTCCGAGAATTTCACCGGCTGGCCAAGCGCGGCCTCCAGTGCCGGCAGGACGATTTTCAGGCTCATGGCATCGACTCGTTTGCCCTTGGGACGGTCGAAATGCGCCATCAGCACCGGAATGCCGCCCTTGGCCTGAATATCCTTGATGGTCGGCACGATCTTTTCGATCCGGGTCGCGTCGGTCACCTGTCCGTTTTCGACCGGAACGTTCACGTCCACGCGTACGAGCACGACCTTGCCGTCAAGGTCGAGGTCGTCGATCGTGTTGAAATCCGCCATGTCACATCCTTTCGTGATCGGCCGTCGCCCCTTGCGCGGTTTTCCCGCTGATCGCGGCCCTGCGCGGTTTTCCCGCATCATGACATTCTCGTCAACCGGCACGAGAACCGTGCCCGGCGGCAAGCTGCGCATCGCGCCCGGCGTTGTCTGATCGGTCCGAAAGGCTTAAGTCTGCGCCGAGGCTTTCACCAAGGAGAACCCCATGGCCGAGATCAAGGATCCCGAAAACACCGTCATCATCGAGCTGAAGGACGGCCCGGTGGTGATCGAACTGCTGCCCGACGTGGCCCCCAAACATGCCGAGCGGATGAAGGAACTGGCCCGCGCCGGGAAATACGACAATGTGGCCTTTCACCGCGTGATCGACGGCTTCATGGCCCAGACCGGCGATGTGGAACATGCCAATATGGAAAACAACTACAATCCGGGCCGTGCGGGCACGGGTGGCTCGGACCTGCCGGACCTGCCGGCCGAGTTCTCGCGCCTGCCCCATGACCGTGGCACGCTGGGCGCTGCGCGCTCGATGAACCCGAACTCGGCCAACAGCCAGTTCTTCATCAACTTCAAGGATAACCATTTCCTGAACGGGCAGTACACGGTCTATGGCCGCGTCATCGACGGCATGGAGCATGTGGACAAGATCGTTCGCGGCGAGCCGCCGGCGAATCCGGACCGCATGATCTCGGTCAAGGTGGCTGCCGATGCTGAATAAGTTCCTGATCCCCGCCATGGTTCTGGCTGCGGGTGCCGCGCAGGCCGAGGGTCTGCCGGGCGTCTCGGACGGCCCCGGCCCGAATCTGGTGATCGAGGTTGCCGACAGCGCCGGTCAGTCCAAGGGCAAGATCGTGCTGGACCTCTACAACGACAAGGCCCCCAAGCATGTCGAGCGTCTGCTGACGCTGGCGAAATCGGGCGCCTATGACGGGGTGGTGTTCCATCGCGTGATCGACGGCTTCATGGCCCAGACCGGCGACGTGGAATTTGGCAAGCATGGCAGCGATACCGCGCGTGCGGGCATGGGCGGCTCGTCCATGCCGGACCTGCCGGCCGAGTTCAACGATGTGAGCTTTCAGGCCGGCACCGTCGGCATGGCGCGTTCGCAGGACCCCAACAGCGCCAACAGCCAGTTCTTCATCGACCTGGCCCCGGCGACCTTCCTTGACGGGCAATATACCGTGGTCGGTCAGTTGGTCGACGGCTGGGACGTGCTGAACGCGGTGAAAAAGGGCGATCCAGCCGCCAATGGCGCCGTGGTCGACCCCGATCACATGCTGAAAGTCACGGTCGAGGAATAAGCGGCATCGCCGCGCGAATTGGCCCCGTGCAGCCGCGCGGGGCTTTTTCATGCCTGCATGCTGATGCCGCACATGCGAATTTGCCGCATTCCCGCGCCAAAATTCCGCAGGCCATGGACAGCGGCCTGCGCTGTGCTTACTCGCCCGCATATGTTGACACGCAAATCCCTTCCATACTGGATCACGGCGCTGATCGTCGCCCTTGCCGCGTTTTGGCTTTTGTGGATCGGGCGCGAGCCGATCTGCAAATGCGGCTATGTCAAGCTCTGGCACGGCGAGACCATGAGTTCCGAGAATTCGCAGCATCTGGCCGACTGGTACACGCCCTCGCATGTCATCCACGGGCTGCTGTTCTATGCCGGACTGTGGCTGGTGGCGCGGCGACTGTCCCTTGGCGGGCGGCTGGCCATCGCCACGCTGATCGAGGCGGCATGGGAGATCGTCGAGAATTCGGATGCGGTGATCGAGCGCTATCGCGCCGTCACCATCTCGCTGGATTATTACGGCGACAGCGTTCTGAACTCGGTTGCCGATATTCTGGCGATGATGCTGGGCTTTTTCCTGGCCTCAAGGCTGCCGGTCTGGGCCTCGGTTGCGCTGGTCATTGGCTTTGAGGCGCTGACCATGTATCTGATCCGCGACGGGCTGGCGCTGAACGTGCTGATGCTTATCTCGCCGCTGGATGCGGTCCGCGACTGGCAGGCGGCGCTGCCGCGCTAGGAATGGGGGCAGGGATGACCACGCTTTATATCGACGCCGATGCCTGCCCGGTCAAAGCCGAGGCCGAGCGGGTGGCGACCCGCCTGCGCCTGCCGATGGTGCTGGTCTGCAATGGCGGCTTGCGGCCCTCGGCCAATCCGCTTGTGTCGCTGGTCATCGTGCCCGAGGGGCCGGATGTCGCTGACCAATGGATCGCTGAGCATTGCGGACCGGGGGATGTGGTGGTGACCTCGGACCTGCCTTTGGCCGATCGCTGCATCAAGGCCGGTGCGCAGGTCATCCAGCACAATGGCGAGGTGCTGACCCAGGCCAATATCGGCCCGCGGCTGGCGACGCGCGACCTGATGCAGGATCTGCGTGCGTCGAACCCGTTCATGCAGGGCGGCGGCGCGGCATTTTCCAAGGCGGACAGGTCGTATTTCCTGCAATCGCTGGACCGGGTGATGACGGCAGCACAGCGCCTGGACCGCAGTTGAAAAGGGCCGGGGTTTCCCCCGGCCTTTCGCTTATCCCACCTGCACCATGCGGTGCTTTTTCTTTCCGACCGAGACCTTCAGCCCGTCCCCGATCAGCGCCGCATCCACGGCGAATTGCGGGTCGCTGACCGGCTCGTTGTTCAGCCGCAGCCCGCCCTCGGCGATCAGGCGCTTGGCTTCCTTGCCCGATGCGGTGATGCCGGTCTGGGTCAGCAATTGCACCACCGCCAGCGGCAGCGCATCGGCGCCGATCAGCGCAATCTCAAGATCGCCGCCGGCGCCGCCTTGCTCAAAGACCTCGCGCGCGGTGGCTTCGGCCGATGCGGCGGCCTCGGCCCCGTGCAGAAGCGTCGTCACCTCATTGGCGAGGATGATCTTGGCGGCGTTGATCTCGGAGCCGGAAAGCGCGCCAAGACGGTCGCATTCCGCCACCGGCAGCTCGGTATAAAGCTTGAGGAAGCGGCCAACATCTGCGTCCGTGGTATTGCGCCAGAACTGCCAGAACTCATAGGGCGACAGCATGGCGCCGTTCAGCCAGACCGCGCCGCCCTGCGACTTGCCCATCTTGCGCCCGTCCGAGGTGGTCAGCAAAGGCGAGGTCAGACCCCAGATCTCGCCCTCAAGCACGCGGCGGGTCAGGTCGATGCCGTTGACGATATTGCCCCATTGGTCGCTGCCGCCCATCTGCAACCGGCAGTCATAGCGCCGGTAAAGCTCAAGGAAGTCATAGGCCTGCAGGATCATGTAGTTGAATTCAAGAAAGCTCAGCGACTGTTCGCGATCCAGACGCGACTTGACCGATTCAAACGACAGCATCCGGTTGACGCTGAAATGCCGGCCGATATCGCGCAGGAAATCCAGATAGTTCAGGCTGTCCAGCCATTCGGCATTGTTCAGCATCATCGCCCGGCCATTGCCGTAATCCAGATAGCGGGCAAAGACCTGCTGCATGCCGTCGATATTGGACTGGATGGCGTCGGGGGTCAGCAGCGGGCGTTCCTCGCTGCGGAAGCTGGGGTCGCCCACCTTGGTGGTGCCGCCGCCCATCAGCGTGATCGGGCGGTTGCCGGTCTTTTGAAACCAGCGCAGCATCATGATGTTCAGCAGATGCCCGACATGCAGGCTGGCCGCCGTGGCGTCATAGCCGATATAAGCCGTGACCGGACCGTTGATCAGGGCGTCATCCAGCGCCTGCAGATCGGTGCAGTCCGCCAGATAGCCGCGCTCCGTCATGACATGGAGGAATTCGGATTTGGCACGGTAGGTCATGGGCTGTTCCTTTCGAATGGCGCGGATATACCGGGGGAAAGGGCAAAGGGAAAGCCATGAGACAGGGAATGCTGCGCGCATTGGGGATGATGTCGGGCACCTCGCTGGACGGGGTGGATGCGGCGATCATTGAGACCGACGGCGCACGTATCGCAGCATTCGGGCGCAGCGCCTATCGCGCCTATTCGGATAACGAGACCGCGGTTCTGCACGCAGCCCTTGGGCAATGGCCGGGCGGCCCTGTCGTGCCCGACGCGGCCAACCTCTCTGTCGCCGCCCATGCCGCGCTGGCCGAGGATTTCCCCGAGGCCGAGCTGGTCGGCTATCACGGCCAGACGCTGGCCCATGATCCGGGCGGGCGGGGCACCCATCAGGCGGGCGATGGTGCGGCGCTGGCGCGGCGGCTGGGCCGTCCGGTGGTCTGGGATTTCCGCAGCGAGGATGTGCGTCGGGGCGGCGAGGGCGCGCCGCTTGCGCCCTTCTTTCACTGGGCCTGCGCCGAATGGGCGATGGGGCAGGGGCTGCTGCCTTGCGCACCGGTGGCCTTCTTGAACCTTGGCGGGGTCGGGAACCTGACATGGGTCGATCCCGCCGCCCCGGCACCCGAGTCGCCGGGCGCCTGCATCGCCTTTGATACCGGCCCGGCAAATGCACCGCTGAACGACCTGATGCGCGCCCGCCGACAGGCCGCGCGTGACGAGGGCGGCCGGCTGGCTGCCGCGGGGCAACCCGATGAGGGGATCATTGCGCGTTTTCTTGAGCATCCGCATTTTGCCCGGTCCTTGCCGAAATCGCTGGACCGGGATGCCTTCCCGGGGCTTGGGCACGATGTCCGGGATCTTTCTGACGCAGATGCCGCAGCGACCCTGACCCATGCGGCGGCGGCGGCGGTGGCGGCGGGGGTGGCGCTGTTGCCGCGCCCGCCCGAACTGGTGCTGGTCTGTGGGGGCGGGCGGCACAATGCGGCGATGATGGCGGCGCTGGCCGGGCGGCTCGATGCCCGCGTGGCTCCCGTCGAAGAGGCGGGGCTGGATGGCGACATGCTGGAGGCACAGGCCTTTGGCTGGCTGGCGGTGCGGGTCTTGCGCGGGCTGCCGACCTCGGGTCCCGGGACGACGGCGGCACCGGGGCCGGTTTGCGGCGGGCGCATCAGCCATCCGCGCGGGTGCTGAGCGCCCCCTGCGCGGGTGATTTCGGCGATGTGAACGCATGCCATGCAAAAGCTCGGGAACGATGCGGCGCATGGCGACGTTTGCCCTTTATGCGAAGACCGATCCCCAAAGGATGCGGCCATAAAAGACCGGACTGCCGAAAAGGACCTTGCCCATGAAATCTCTTGTCATCGCCGTGACGGCTCTGGCGCTTGCGGGGACTGCCATCGCGCAGACCGAACTGCCGAAGGCGCCCGTTCCCTCGACCGAACAGCAGGTTCAGGATGCGGCGAAGGCGGCGGATCAGGCGGCCGATACGGCTGCGGCGGCAGCCGAGACTGCGGTGTCCGAGGCAGGGGCCGCAGCCGAGAAGGCGGCGGATGAGGCAGCGGATGCAGCGGCCCGGGCCGGTGATGCGGCGGCGCAGGCTGCCAAAGGGGCAAGCGAGGCCGTGGCAATCGAAGCGACCGATGCGGCAAAGCAGGCGGCCGAAGAGGCTGCCGCGGCTGCCGACAAGGCCGCCGCCTCGGCCAGCAAGGCGGCCGATGCCGCCGCAGATGAGGCAGCCAAGGGCGCGACAGAGGCCGAGGACGCGGTCGAGGGCGCAGCCGATCAGGCGACCGGCGAAATGGCCGAGGGTGAACCCGTCGCGCCCCCCGTCATTGCCCCCGACGTGAATGCCCCGGCGATCTCCGAGGCCGATCCGGGCGTGCTGGGCAGCTGGGTCACCAGCCGCAATATCTGGACGACCAACCAGCCCTCGACCACAGTCTGGGTCGATCCCGCGCTCGATCAGCGCCCGGCGGAATGGCAGAACATCGCCAAGATCAACGACATCGTGCTGGGCGATTCGGGCGAGCAGGTCGTCGGCTATATCGCCGATATCGGCGGCTTTCTGGGCATCGGCGCGAAAAAGGTCCTGTTGGGGCCGGATGCGATCCACCTGCTGACCATTGGCGACGAGACGTTCTTCGCCACCAACTACACCAAGGAAGAACTCGAGGCGCTGCCCGATTTCGACGAAAAGACCGTGCGCAAGTAACGTCTGCCTGCAGCGCTTGTCATGGTCTGGGGCGTCCCTATTGGGGCGCCCCGCATTTTTTCCCAATATCGGTCTTGACGGGCACCGCCCCCATGCGTAAACCCCCTCGCACCCCGGACGGCGATCCGGGCACATGGTCTGCGCGGTTGTAGCTCAGTCGGTTAGAGTACCGGCCTGTCACGCCGGGGGTCGCGGGTTCGAGCCCCGTCAACCGCGCCAGAACCATGAACATCGCCGGAAACGATGCGCGGTTGTAGCTCAGTCGGTTAGAGTACCGGCCTGTCACGCCGGGGGTCGCGGGTTCGAGCCCCGTCAACCGCGCCATTTTCCAGCCTTGAAGTGATCAGGCGCCCTTGTGGCGCCTTTTATGTTTACGCTGGGGCAACTTGGGTTCGGCAGGGGCTTTTCAACCCGATTCAATTCCCTATGCTGACCAGCAAGTACGACGGAGGATGTCATGGCACGCGGAATCGATTACGGCGGAATGATGCACCGCGCCATGCAACGGCTGATCGCCGAGGTCCTGCAGGCGGTCGCGACCGAGGGCCTGCCGGGCGACCATCATTTCTTCATCACCTTCGATACCCGCGATTCGGATGTCGAGATGGCGGACTGGCTACGCGAGCGCTATCCCGAGGAAATGACCATCGTCATCCAGCATTGGTTCGAGAACCTCGAGGTCACGCCCGAAGGCTTCCGCATTACCCTGAATTTCGGCAATTCGCCCGAGCCGCTTTACGTCCCCTTCGACGCGCTGCGCACCTTTGTTGATCCTTCGGTGGAGTTCGGCCTGCGCTTTGAAAATCACGACGATGACGACGACAGCGACGAGGACGAGGACGAGGACGACGGCGATCTTGAGCTGGACGACGAGCCCGGCGAAGGCCCCAAGGGCGGGGCCGAGGTCGTCAGCCTGGACAAGTGGCGCAAGTAGGCCGCCCGGCCGCCCTTTCACGGCATGAGACAAGGCGGTCCCGGCGCGAAAGGCGCGGGGCCGCTTTTTCGTTCCGCGCCCCGGCATTTCAACCTCTCGACCGTGAGCGCTAACTGCATACATTCGTATACTGATTGCGAATCCGCCACGTCACGGCTAAAAACGCCGCGAAACCGTGAGGGATATTTCACATGACCAAGACCCGCACCGAGACCGACAGCTTCGGCCCGCTCGAGGTTCCCGCCGACAAATACTGGGGCGCGCAGACCCAGCGCTCGATCATCAACTTTCCCATCGGCTGGGAAAAGCAGCCCGTGGCCATCGTGCGCGCGCTTGGCGTGATCAAGCAGGCGGCGGCGCAGGTGAACATGGCGACCGGCAATCTGGATGCGGAACGCGGGCGTGCGATGGTGCAGGCGGCCTCCGAGGTTGTCGCGGGCAAGTTCGACGACAACTTCCCGCTGGTGGTCTGGCAGACGGGTTCGGGCACGCAGTCGAACATGAACGCCAACGAGGTGGTCTCGAACCGCGCCATCGAGATCATGGGCGGCGAGATGGGCTCGAAAAAGCCCGTCCACCCCAATGACCATGTGAATATGGGGCAGTCCTCGAACGACACCTTCCCGACCGCGATGCATGTCGCCATCGCCATGCAGGCGCGCGACGTGCTGATCCCCGGTTTGGAAAAGCTGCACAAGGCGCTGGTCGCCAAGGCCGAGGAATTCAAGGATATCATCAAGATCGGCCGCACTCATACGCAGGACGCAACGCCCCTGACCTTGGGCCAGGAATTCGGCGGCTATGCCCATCAGGTCGAAAAGGGCATCGAGCGGGTCAAGCTGGCGCTTGGCGACATCTATGAGCTGGCGCAGGGTGGCACCGCCGTCGGCACCGGGCTGAACACCAAGAAGGGCTGGGACACAGCGATTGCCGCCGAGATCGCCAAGATCACCGGCCTGCCTTTTGTCACCGCGCCGAACAAGTTCGAGGCGCTGGCCGCGCATGATGCGATGGTGTTCTTTTCGGGCGCGCTGAAGACGGTCGCGGGATCGCTGTTCAAGATCGCCAATGACATGCGTCTGCTGGGTTCGGGGCCGCGTTCGGGTCTGGGCGAACTGATCCTGCCGGAAAACGAACCCGGCTCGTCGATCATGCCGGGCAAGGTGAACCCGACCCAGGCCGAGGCGCTGACCATGGTCTGCGCCCATGTCATGGGCAATGACGCGGCCATCGGTTTTGCCGGCAGCCAGGGCCATTTCGAGCTGAACGTCTATAACCCGATGATGTCCTATAACGTGCTGCAATCCATGCAGCTTCTGGGCGATGCGGCATCGTCATTCACCGACAACATGGTCGTGGGCACGCAGGCGAATATTCCGCGCATCGACAAGCTGATGAAGGAATCGCTGATGCTGGTCACGGCCTTGGCGCCGACCATCGGCTATGACAACGCCACCAAGGTCGCCAAGACCGCCCACAAGAACGGCACCACCCTGCGCGAAGAGGCGATTGCGCTTGGTTTTGTCGATGGCGAGACCTTTGATCGTGTCGTGCGTCCGGAGCTGATGGTCGGTCCCGAGGACTGAGCATCGTGACCGGCGCCGGATCGGGCAAAGTCATCAACTTGCGGGCGGCGCGGAAATCCGCCGCCCGCGACGCCGCCCGTGCGGCAGGCGATGCGAATGCGGCGAAATTCGGCCGCAGCAAGGCGCAAAAGCGGGTTGAAAAGGCCGATGCCGACCGCGCCGCCCGGCATCTGGACGGGCATCGTCGCGACAAGAGCAAGGAGCACGGCGATGACTGAGGCATTTGTCCTGCCGGCCATGTCGGCCCCGGTCAAGCGGTCGGTGACCATTGGCGGGCATCGCACCTCGGTCAGCCTTGAGGAGCCCTTTTGGCGCGAGCTGAAGCTGATCGCGCGCCGACGCGGCGAAACCACCGCCACGCTGATCGCCCAGATCGACCACCGCCGCCCCGCCGATGTCGGGCTGGCGACCGCCTTGCGGCTTTATGTGCTGTCCGAGTTGAGGCAAATGCTTGCAGCCCCGGACCCGGCTGACTAAAAGCGCCAGCGATACATTTCAAAGGATCTGGAAAGCACCATGGCAGGCCATTCCAAATGGGCCAATATCCAGCATCGGAAAGGGAAGCAGGACAAGCTTCGTTCCAAGCTGTTCTCGAAACTGGCCAAAGAGATCACCGTCGCCGCCAAGATGGGCGACCCCGACCCCGACAAGAACCCGCGTCTGCGTCTGGCGGTCAAGGAAGCCAAGTCGAATTCCGTCCCCAAGGACGTGATCGACCGCGCCATCAAGAAGTCGCAGGGCGGTGACGCGGAAAACTATGACGAGATCCGTTACGAGGGCTACGGCCCGAACGGGATCGCCATCATCGTCGAGGCAATGACCGACAACCGCAACCGCACTGCCTCGAATGTGCGCAGCTATTTCACCAAATATGGCGGCGATATGGGGCAGACCGGCTCGGTCAGCTTCATGTTCGACCGCAAGGGCGAGATCATGTATCCCGCCAGCGCCGGTGACGCGGATACGGTGATGATGGCCGCGATCGAGGCCGGGGCCGAGGATGTCGAAAGCGACGAGGAAGGCCACTGGATCTATACCTCGGACACCGATCTGGGCGAGGTTTCGGCCGCGCTTGAGGGGGCCTTGGGCGAATCCGAGACCGCCAAGCTGATCTGGAAGCCGCAGGCCCCGACCGAGATCACCGATCTGGAAACCGCGCAGAAGCTGATGAAGCTTCTGGATGCGTTCGATGAAGATGACGACGTTCAGAACGTGACCGGCAATTTCGACCTGTCGGATGACGTGGCCGCCCAGCTTTGAGGCCGGTGCCTCCGGCGGGGATATTTGAGTGAAGAAGAAATCAGGGTCGCAGGTCTTCTGCGGCCCTTTTTCGTATCGCGCCGGTCAGGGAGGCCAGTGCGGGGCGGATGGCGCGCTGGACGTGCCAGTAAAGCGCGATATCGAGCGGCAGGTCGGGGGCCAGATGCGCAAGGCGGTTTGCGGCGAGGGCAGGGGCGGCCATGCTGTCGGGGATCATGCCCCAGCCAAGGCCCAGTTCGACGACGCGGGCAAAGGCCTCGGAGGCGGGGACCTGATGGCCGCTCAGGTGCAGTTTCGTGCCGGTGAGCGATTCTGCCCAGCGGCTTTGGGCGGCGTCCTTCATGTTGAAGATGACCGACGGCGCCCGGCGCAGCGCGGCTTCGGTCACGCCATCCGGGAAATGCCGGGCGATGAATGCGGGCGTTGCCAGCGCGTGATAGCGCATGTGCCCCAGCGCATAGGCGTCGCAGCCCGGCACCGGCTCGGGGTCGGAGCTGATCGCGGCCGAGACCTCGCCCTTGCGCAGCCAGTCGCGGGCATGGTCCTGATCGTCCACCACCAGGTCATAGATCACGTCAAGCGCCGTCATCACCCGCGGGAACCATGTGGCCAGGCTGTCGGCATTGACTGCCAGCCGCAGCGTGGCCGGGGCGGCGCCGGGATCCGTCCCCAGCGCCTGTTCCAGCACCCGCACCTGATCGAGATGCTGCATCAGCCGCAACCCCATGGCCGTGCCGCGCGCTGGCGGACCGCGATGGATCAGCACCTCGCCCATGCGTTCCTCAAGCCCCTTGATGCGTTGCGAGATCGCCGAGGGCGTCACGCCAAGTGCCGCCGCCGCCGCCTCGAACGAGCCGCGGCGGATGATTTCGGCAAGGGCGGCAAGGGCGGCATAGTCGAGCATTAAGTTTCACTTAATCTGGGTAATTTATTTTAGTTTGTCTGAATACGCGCCTTCGGGCAAGAGAGGGGCAACAGAAAGATCGCATAACGGAGCGTGCCATGAGTGCCTATCTTGCCGGTTTCGGAACCAGCCTGTCGCTGATCGTCGCCATCGGGGCGCAGAACGCCTTTGTGCTGAAACAGGGCCTGTTGCGGCACCATGTCTTTGCCACCTGCGCCTTTTGCGCGCTGTCGGATGCGCTGCTGATCACGGCCGGAGTGATGGGGGCGGGGGCGATCGCCTCAAGCGCGCCATGGTTTCTGGAGGTGATGCGCTGGGGGGGCGTGATCTTTCTGCTGGCCTATGGCGCCAAGGCGTTTCTGGCCGCGTGGCGGGGCGGCGCGGCGCTGAAGGCCGGACAGGGGGCGGCGAGCCTTGGCGCGACGTTGGCGGTCATTGCCGCGCTGACCTGGCTGAACCCGCATGTCTGGCTGGATACGGTGGTGCTGCTCGGCTCGATTTCCTCGGGCTGGCCGGACAAGACCGGCTTTCTGATCGGGGCGGTTTCGGGGTCGATCATCTTCTTCTTTGCGCTGGGTTACGGGGCAAGGCTGCTGGCGCCGGTCTTTGCCAAACCCATCGCCTGGCAGGTGCTGGATGTGCTGGTCGGGCTGGTGATGTGGTCCATCGCGCTGGGGCTGATCCTGCACGGCTGAGCTTGTATCGGGGCGCGATAGCGGGCATGCCGGTCGGATGACCGACATGCCCGCTTCCGCGTCCCGCAGTGATCTGGCCGGTATCCTGTGGATGCTGGCCACGGGCCTGTGCTTTGTTGCCGTGAATGGCACCGTGCGCTGGCTGGGCGTGGCGCTGCCCGCGGCCGAGGGCGCCTTCATCCGCTTTGCCTTTGGCCTGATCTTCCTGATCCCGGTGCTGGTGCCGGCGCTGCGGCAGGGGTTCTCGCCGCGGATCTGGCGGCTGTTGATCCTGCGCGGGGGCCTGCATGTGCTGGCGGTGGTCCTGTGGTTTTATGCCATGGCCCGGATCACCGTGGCCGAGGTGACGGCCATCGGTTTTCTCAATCCGATTGTCGTCACGCTGGGTGCGGCGCTGCTGATGGGTGAGCGGATCTCTTGGCGGCGAGCGCTGGCCATTCTGGTGGCGTTGACCGGGGCGATGATCGTGCTGCGTCCCGGCATCCGCGAATTGCAGGCCGGGCATCTGGCGCAGCTGGGCGCGGCTTTGGCCTTTGGCAGCTCGTATCTGGTCGCGAAACGCCTGTCCGAAGCGCTGCCCGCGACGGTGGTGGTGGCGATGATGTCGCTGACTGTCTGTATCGGGCTGGCGCCCCTGGCGGCGCTGAACTGGGTGCCGCCCAACCTGGAACAATGCGCGGTGCTGGCGGGAACGGCGCTTTTCGCGACCGCCGGCCATTATGCGATGACGCGGGCCTTTGCCTCGGCACCCCTGACCGTGACGCAGCCGGTGGTGCTGCTGCAACTTCTATGGGCGGCGCTTCTGGGGGCGCTGGTCTTTGGCGAGCCGGTCGATATCTGGGTCATGCTGGGAGGCGCCATCATGATCGGCGCCATCTGTTATATCACCTTGCGCGAGGCGCGGCTGCGGCGGCGCGCGGCGCCCGGGCCTCATGTCCTGACGCGGGGCCGCAACTCCTCGTGATCTCATCCGGGAGATGCCGCGCCATTGCCGGAATGACGGCTGGAGGGCTGTCACTGCCGCGCATCGATGATGCGCGAGGCGACGCCGATGATCTGGTCCTCGCGGCCCTTCAATGTCTCGGCCAGCGCCTCGGCGACCGAATTGACGCTTTCGTCGCGCGGCCGGCGCAGGTCGAACAGCGGCGTTTTCGACAGGATCGCGATGACCTCGGACTTGCCGTAATCGCCCTCGGAGACCTGGACGGCAAGGCGGCTGGCATCTTCTTTCAGCTGCTCGAGCGACCACAGCACCCGCACCCGCCGGATGCCGTTATCGACCTGGCCCAGATCGTCCACCATCGCGTCGGTCTGGTTGATGTTTGGCAGGACGTGAAAGACCTTGCCGGTATTGTCCACGACCATCACCCATAGCGATGCGCCGGTGATATTGGCGGGAAACTGGATATCGACGACCGGGTTGTCGCCGGTCTGGAAGACGCCGGTCAGCGCGGCCTCGCCGGTCGCGCCGCGCCCCAGCCAGATCGACATCGCGCCAGCAGGGACGGGCGGCAGGACCGACCGGATCCGGCACAGATCCTCGTTCAGGACCTGCGCCTGAATCTCGAGGCTGCGGTCGCCGATCACCGGGGCGAGGGTGGACCTGATCGTTTCGGCGTCCTGCGGCCGGGCAAGGGATCCCGTCAGGGTGATGGTGTCGAGCAGCGCGAATTCGCCGGGCTGATCGGCCGGGGCGGTCAGCGCGCCGCAGGTGGCCAGACGGTCGAGATATGGCTGCAACGCCGCCCAGCCCAGCGTCTCCGGCCCGGCGACCAGCTCGGCCTGCAGCGTCATCCCCCCGGGTGAAGGCCATTCCGCCAGCCCGGCCTGCATCGCATCGCGCGTCGCGGTATCGGGTGCGATGCCGGCCAGTCTGGCGGTGTTGCCGGTCACGGATATCTCCCAGCGGGACAGCGGCGCGGCCAGCGCGAGCAGCTTTGCCACATCCCCGGGCCAGGTCTTGTCGGGCATGCCGGTCGCAAGGGTCAATGCGTTCTCGGGCGGGGGGCTGCCCGAGGCGTCGCGGAATGCGTTGCGCAGGGCGGCGGCGGTTTCGCCATCGGGCGCATTGCCGGTCAGCGTTCCACCCGCGCCGGGAACAAGGCTTGCCGTCAGAAGATAAGGGTTGGCCTCGGGCAGGGCTGGGGTGAAATAGCCCGTCGCCCACAGCCCACCCGCGACCGCCAGCGCCGCCGCAAGAGCGGCCGGCAGCAGCAGGCGCCGCTTTTTCCTGCCCGATTCCGCAGGTTTGTCACGCTGCGTGTCGGGTTTAAGCCAGCGCTCCAGCCGCTCCAGCGCCTCGGCCGCGCTTTGCGGGCGCCGCGCCGGGTCGGGGTCGGTCAACCAGTCGATCAGGTCCTTGAGCGGCGCGGCGAGCCCGGAAGTGTCGAGCGCCCGACGCTTGAAGCGGACCACCTCGCCGGGGCTTGTGCCGACCCGCGGCACCTCTTCGCGGGCGGCGGCCAGCAGCAGGGCACCAAGCCCGTAGAAATCCGACCGGTAATCCGCCTTGCCATCCAGCTGCTCGGGCGCGGCATATTCGTATTTTCCGGCAAACTCGTTGCCGACAATGGTGCGCGCGCCGGCAGCGGTATCCTTCGCGATGCCGAAATCGATGATCGTCGCACGCTCCGGCCTGCCGTCGCGCAGGATGATGTTGTCGGGGGACAGGTCGCGATGCACGATGCCCCGGCCATGGGTCGCGGCCAGCCCTTCCAGAACCCGGTGCGCGACGATCATCAGCGCCCGATCATCGAGACGGCGTTCCAGCATCACCTGATTGAGGGATGGCCCCTCGATATGATCCATCACCAGGAAAACCTGACCGGAATCCGATCGCGAACATTCCGAATAACGCACAACGGCATCATGGATGATGTTGCGCATCTGTTCTTCGCGTTTCATCAGATCAAGATAATCGGCATTTGCTGAAAATTGCTGATTCAGCGCCTTGATCGCGACATCCCGCTCGACGACCTGGTTATGGGCGAGATAGACCTCTCCGGTGCCGCCGCGGCCAAGTATCCCTATGATTTCATAGGTGTTATTCAGGATCTGGCCGGGCTTGAAGATGTCTGATGGCAAGGGGTCTTTCATCACATCGGCTCCGTCAGAAGTTTTCTTGCCAAAACTGTCGCTTCAAGATGGGATTCAACTTATCATAATGGGGCGCATTGCCGTCTATAAATCTGACGGCACCGTCAACAACCGCCTGTCATATTCGGAGATGACTTCCATGGCTGCACGCGGGTCCCAAGAAACCATCAAGAGAAAAGAACTTGTCGGCAAGCTGAACCCGGTTTGTCTGAAAGCGTTTTCCGAGGCCGCGCAGGCGGCAAAGCGGCGCGGCAATCCCTATGTCGAACTGGTGCATTTCATCACCGCGCTGGCCGATACCGAGCGTTCGGACATGGCGATCCTGCTGGAGGCGGCGGGCATCGACCGGCATCGTTTCGACGGTGATGTCTTGCGCGCCACCGACGCGCTGCCGCATGGCGCCGGATCGGTCGAGGAGTTTTCGGACCACATCTTCCGCGCCATTCAGGAAGCCTGGAGCTATGGCTCGCTGGAATTCGGCGACGACACCGTGCGCTCGGCCTATGTGCTGCTCGGGGCGCTGCAGGTGCCGGTGCTCGAGGGGCTGCTGTTCAAGATCAGCCTTGAATTTGACAAGATCGACCCGGCGGCGATGTCGGGGCAGCTGGACGATCTGCTGGTCCAGTCGATCGAGCGGACCAGCACGGCCGAACCGGCCGAGGCCAAGCCGGGCCGGCCGAAACCCGGCGGCAAATCGGCGCTGGACCAGTTCGCCACCAACCTGACCGCGCGGGCCCGCGACGGCAAGATGGACCCGGTCGTCGGCCGTGATGCGGAAATCCGGCAGATCGTGGATATACTGCTGCGGCGCAAGCAGAACAACCCGATCCTGACCGGCGAGGCCGGCGTCGGCAAGACCGCCGTGGTCGAGGGTTTTGCCCAGAGGCTGGCGCGTGGCGACGTGCCGCCGCAATTGCGCAATGTCGAACTGCACATGCTGGATATCGGGTTGATGCAGGCCGGCGCCAGCGTCAAGGGCGAGTTCGAGAAGCGCCTGAAATCGGTGATCGACGAGGTGCAGTCCTCGGACGTGCCGATCATCCTGTTCATCGACGAGGCGCATACCCTGATCGGCGCGGGCGGCGCGGCCGGCACGGGCGATGCGGCCAATCTGCTGAAACCCGCCCTGGCGCGTGGCGAATTGCGCACCATCGCCGCCACCACCTGGGCCGAATACAAGCAGCATATCGAACCTGACCCGGCGCTGACCCGCCGCTTCCAGACCGTCAAGATCGACGAGCCTGACGAAACCAAGGCCGTGCTGATGTGCCGTGGCATCGCCGGGGTGCTGGAAAAACACCACAAGGTCGAGCTGCTGGACGAAAGCATCGAGGCGGCGGTGAAGCTGTCGCATCGCTATATCCCCGCCCGGCAGCTGCCCGACAAGGCGATCAGCCTGCTGGACACCGCCTGCGCGCGGGTCGCCGTCTCGCAGCACGCCACCCCGGCCGAGGTCGAGGACCTGCAGCGCCGGCTGATGGCACTTGAGATCGAGCAGGGCATCATCGATCGCGAGGAGGCGATCGGCATCGAGGTGGCAGAGCGCCGGGCCGAGGTCGAGGCCGAACTGGCCAAGGCGCAGGCCGCGCTGGAGGCGGCGAATGCCCGATGGGAGGCCGAAAAGGCGCTGGTGGGCGAGATCCTTGATCTGCGGGCGTTGCTGCGCCGGGCGGGCGCGCGGCTGGACGATACCGGCGATCTGGGCGATGCGGGCGAGGTGCTGGCCGAGGGGGCAGGGGCGCCGCACCCCGACGCGCCAGCCCCCGATGTGTCAGCCCCCGACGCGCCAGCCGATGACGCCCCGGACGCGGCCCCGGCTTTTGACCGCGCGGCGACGCTGGTGACGCTGAAACAGAAGATGGCCGAGCTGGTGCAGGCGCAGGGCGAATCGCCGCTGATCCTGCCTTCGGTCGACAAGGCGGCGGTGGCCTCGGTGGTGCAGGACTGGACCGGCATTCCCATGGGCCGGATGCTGGCCAGCCAGACCGAAAAGGCGCTGGCGCTGGCGGTCAACCTGGCGCAGCGCGTGGTCGGGCAGGATCACGCAATGGAGATGATCGCGAACCGCATCCAGACCTCGGCCGCCGGGCTGAAATCGCCGGAAAAGCCGGTGGGCGTGTTCATGCTGTGCGGCCCTTCGGGCGTCGGCAAGACCGAAACCGCGCTGGCCCTGGCCGAGCTGATGTACGGCGGCGAGGACAACATGATCTCGATCAACATGTCCGAATTCCAGGAAGCCCATACCGTCAGCACGCTGAAAGGCGCGCCGCCCGGCTATGTCGGCTATGGCAAGGGCGGCATCCTGACCGAGGCGGTGCGCCGCCGCCCCTATTCCGTGGTGCTGCTGGACGAGGTCGAAAAGGCCCATCCCGATGTGCATGAAATCTTTTTTCAGGTCTTTGACAAAGGTATGATGGATGACAGCGAAGGCCGACGAATCGATTTCAAGAATACGCTGATCCTGCTGACCTCGAATGTCGGGTCCGAGGAGATTATGGCGATGACGGTGGACGGAACCAGCGCCGCCGATCCTGACGAGTTGAACGCGGCACTGCGCGCGCCGCTGCTGAAAGAGTTTCCGGCCGCGCTTTTGGGCCGGGTGGTGACGATTCCCTATTACCCGCTGTCGGACGTGATGATCGAGGCCATCGCCGGACACAAGCTGCGCGGCATCGGCAAGCGATTGGCCGAGGGTTACGGCGCGGAACTGGTGATCGGCGAGGGCGCGATGCAGGTCATCAAGGACCGCTGCTCCGAGATCGAGTCGGGCGGGCGGATGATCGACGCGATCCTGACCAATACGCTGATGCCGGAACTGAGCCGACATATCCTGAACTATCGGCTGGAGGGTAAGGAGTTGCGGAAGGTCACGGTGAATGGGGGGGAAGGGGGTTTTGGCTATGAATTTGAGTAAACCGATGATGGGCTTTGGGGAAAGGCTTGTGACATGAGCGGGGGGTACAACAAAAAATTCGTCACGAAGAAGGAGGCTTTCGTCATGGAACACGTGTTTGTCGGGGCTGTCCGACCAGACGTGCTTCCAACCCAAAGCGGTATTTTCAGGTTCAGTATTCAGGATTCGGCAAGCTTCAAGGGTTGTCTGGAAATTGTCGAGCGCGCTGAAGGCAGCGGTGGCATTGAGGCCTATTGGCTGCCTTGGGAACCGGGAAGGGTCGTTTCGATAGATGTGGCCAAAGACGCAAAGTTCTTCTTCACAAGCCGTCTGGACGGTTGCCAGTTCCGCGCGGCAGCCCTGGACGGCAAGACTGTCAAGATGATGCATGTCGCCGGAGACCGTACGGGAATTGGCACGACAACCGAAACGCGCAACACCGCAGCACAGGAAGAACTCAACGACAAAAAAGCATGGGGTCGATCGCGCGCCCTGTCCATGTCGATAGAACCCGGCCAGGAAGGGCCGTATCGGCAGGTCGGATATGGCGGTGATATCTCATGGTGCAACGTATTTGGTTTCAGGTCAGGCAAAGCTTGGCATATCTGGTATCAAACTTGTGAGTACAATAAGGAAGAAAAGCGGGTGCAAATGAACACTCAGAAGCTGAGTTACAGTTTGGGATGATCATTGGTCCCGATCTGTGAGGATTTCCGCATCAAACCCGCCCCCCCGCCACTGCTCCAGCGCCGCATTGAAGGCCGGTCCCGGCTGTCCATCCACATCGCTGGCATAAAGCCCCGCCGCCGCCAGCCGCAACTGCACCTGCGCGATGGTGTCCTTTGACCACTCGGCCGCATTCCGGGTCAGGTCCGCCAGCACCGCGCCGCCATCCTCGGCCGCGCCGCGCAGCAGCAGGTTCGCCGCCTCGCCCGGATCGCGCGCGACGCCGCGCCCCTCGTCCAGCAGGATCGCCGCCGCGCGATAGCTGTCATATTCGCCGTCCCGCGCCGCGCGGCGGAAATAGTCCAGCGCGTCCCCGGGCTTGCCGACCGCACCGTCCTGCGCCAGCACGCCCAGATTGAAGGTGGCCTTGGCCGAACCCTCATCCGAGGCGCGGCGCAGCAGCGCGATGGCGCGGTCGGCATCCTTGGGCAGGTCCTTGCCCTCGAACAGCGTGACGGCCAGGTTGATCATCGCATCCGAGCTGCCGCCGGCCGCCGCCTGTTCGTAAAGCGCCATCGCGCCGGGAATGTCCTGCGCCATGCCGTTGCCGCTTTCCTTCAACTGCGCCAGGCTGACCATCGCCCGCAGATCGCCCCGCGCGGCGGCGGTCTGATACAGATCGATGGCGCGGGACAGATCGCCCGAGGCCGCCGTGGCCCGCGCCAGCAGCGCGATGTAATGCGGCAGGTTCGGCGATTGCGTGACCGCCGCCGAACAGGCCCGGATCGCGGCCACGGCATTTTGCTGCAAGCGCTCATAGGGCACGCCGGAATTGCCGGCGGTGGCGTCGCGCGGATGCGTGGCCAGCCGGTCGCATAGCGCCCCGGGGGTGGTGTCATCCAGATCGGGCAGCAGCGCCAGCAATTGCCGGGCCTCATCGGCATGGCTGCCCTTGGGATAGCGGTCCAGATAGACCTGCAGCAGCGGCCGGATGCGGCTGCGCTGCGCCAATGTCCACAGCTTTTCCGCCTCGGCCTCGGGGTTCGTCATGTCGAGCGACCGGGTCCGGGTGCCGGTTTCCAGATAGGCCAGCGCGTCGCCGACATGCGCGCCCTGCGGATAGCGGTCAAGGTAAAGCGACATCAGCGCCTCGTCCCGCAGGCTGGAGGCGACCTGATAGAACAGCGATTCCTCGGACAGGCCGGGCGGGCTGGTGTCAAAGGCGAATTGCCGGGTCAGCGACGAGTTTTCCCACGGGACCTGCTGGCCGCCGGTCGCGGTCATCACGTCGCGCCGCACGGCGATCATCAACTCGGATATCTGCTGGCCCGGCGTGTAAAGATGATTGAGCAGCGCCCCGGTGAAAAAGCTGTTCCGCCCGGTGCCGTCATAGGCGACGTTGCCGGGCTGGGTGGCATAGACGAACAGGAAATCCGCTTCGGTCCCGATCCGCGCCAGACCGCTGCCAAGCGCCGGATCGCCCGCCAGCGTCGCGCCAAAAGGATTGTCGCGGCAGGCGTCCAGAATGACCAGCTTCAGCCCCTTTGCCTGGCCCATCGCCCGCAGGATGTCGGTGATGGCGACGGTCTCGGTCACGGCCTCGGTGGCGCGGGTGATCGCGGCATCGGTCGGGATCAGATAATTCTGGCCGCCGACCTGAAAGCCGTGCCCCGCATAGTAGAACAGCGCCACATCGGCATCGCGCGCGGCCTCGGCGAATTCGCCGGTGGTCCGCAGCATGCCCTCGCGCGTGAGGTCGCGGCCAAGGATGACGTCAAAGCCCAGCCCCTCGAGCGCCACCGAGATATCCAGCGCGTCGTTCCTGGGGTTCTCGAGCGCGCCGACCGCCTGATAGTCCGAATTGCCGATGACCAGCGCGACACGCCCTTCGGCCAGGGCTGTCCCGGCGCCAAGCCACAGCGCCACAAGCAGGACAAGGACCGCCGGACCGCCCCGCCACATCAAAGTCCGATGGCCCGCGACAGTTCGATATTGACGCTGTCGACGGCCTTGACGACGCGCGCGGCGGTTGCAGTCTGGATGCGGGCAAGCTCCGGGTCCTCGGCCCGAACCAGCGTGATCGCCTTGCGGATTTCGTTCGAGGCGGTGGCGACGGCGCCGCGTGCCTCGTTGATGGCGTCGCGGCGGATGGCGGCGCGTTCGACATCGCTTGAGGCGCTGGCCAGGCGCCGCTCGGCGCGGAGGCGGGCCGCGTCGACATTGCGGCGGGCATCGCGCACGATCTGGGCGACATTCTCCATGCCGGGCGGCAGATCGGTCGAGATCTGGTCCAGCTTGTTGGCGAATTCGTTCAGCGCGTCCGACAGGCAGGCAAGATAGCGGCTGACATCGGTGTCGTTCTGCGAGCAGGAATCGGCGGCGATCTCCAAGATCGTCGAGATGTCGTCCACCGCTTCAAGCGTTTCGGCGGCCCTGTCTGTCACGTCCACCGTGGTGCCGCCCGGGTCCGGCGGGGTGCTGTTGGGTGTCTCGACCACGACAACGGGATTCGCGACGCTGCCGCGCGGATCCGAGATGGTGCCGCCGGGGTCCCAGGGCGGGGTGTTCGGGCCAGGTCTGTTGCCGTCCGGGTCGGGGAGGACGTCGGGTGGGTTCGGAAGGCCGGGGACCGTCTCCATCGGCGGGCGCGGGAAGACGTCGGGAATGACGTTGGGACTGGCGCCGGGAAGCACGCTCAGCGAGCCGGCAGTATAGGTGATGGTGTAGTTTTCCAGCCCGCTGCCCGTCGCCCCTCCGGCGGTGATCGCATAGGGGCTGTCGGCCAGCGAGGCGCCGGGAAGCGCACCAAGGCTGGCCAGCTCGACCCGGTCGACCCGATCCGACAGAAGCAGCCCGGAGGTGGAAAACTCGGTTCCGTTGAAGGTCAGGCTCTCGCCGAACCGCTTGGAAAGGTCATTCGCGGTGATGGTCAGCGCGGCGCGATCAACCGTCATCTGGCCGTCCAGATAGGTGATGTTGTAATTCGACAGCCCCTCGCCCGAGGCGCTGCCGGCATTGATCACATAGGGTCCGCCGGCCACGCCGGCCGTGGCAACGGCGCCGGTGCTGGTCAGCGCGACACGGCTGACCGCATCGTCGAACAACAGCCCCGAGGTCGTGAACTCGGTGCCCGCGAAGGAAACAGTCTGGCCATAGGTCTTGGAGAGGTCATTCGCGGTGATGGTCAGCGCGGCGCGATCGACCGTCATCTGGCCGTCCAGATAGGTGATGTTGTAGTTCGACAGCCCCTCGCCCGAGGCGCTGCCGGCATTGATGGCATAGGGTCCGCCCGCCACATCTGCGGTGGCGGCGGCGCCGTCGCTGGTCAGCGCGACACGGCTGACCGCATCGTCAAACAACAGGCCGGTGGTCGTGAACTCGGTGCCGGCAAAGGACACACCCTCGCCATAGGTCTTGGTGATATCGCTGGCGGTGATGGTCAATGCCGCGCGGTTCACGGTCATCTCGCCGCCGACATAGGTGATGGTATAGTTCGAAAGTCCGTCCCCCGAGGCGTTGCCGGCATTGATGGCATAGGGCCCGCCCGCCACATCGGCCGTGGCAACGGCGCCCGCGCTGGTCAGTGCGACCTGATCCACCGTGTCGTCGAAGAACAGCCCCGAGGTCGTGAACTCGGTGCCGGCAAACCCGACCGCCTCGCCATAGGTCTTGGTGCGGTCGCTGGCGGTGATGGTCAGCGGCGCCGGGGTGATGCGGTAGCTTGCCGACAGATCGACGACCCGGTAGCGCTGGCCAAGCAGGCTGGTCAGCGCGGCCGTGGCCAGCGTGAACCGGCCGGTGCCGACATTGATGTCGGGGAAGGCGATGCTGTCAAAGACCGCATCGGTATCCAGCGTATCGCCTTCGGGGGCGAAGACATAGGCCAGGGGCCCGCCCGAGACCGTGCCATCGGTCGAGGCGCTGCCCGTCAGCCCGTATTGCACGGTAAGGGCATTCGGCCGGGCAAAGACCACGCGGTCGATGGAATATAGCGCCGGATCGGCGCCGGTGTCGCCGGGTGCCCAGGTCGTGGCGAAATTCCAGCCCTGCGCCCCGGCCACCGCCATGAAGGCGGCGGTGTTGTGGAAGGTGGCGGTGCTGAGGGCGGTGCCATAGCCGGGAAGCGTGCCCGGTGCCTGCCCGGACCGGCCACGGTCCCAGAAGGATGCGCTCACCGTGGTTGCCGGCCCCCCCCCGCCCGTAAGCGAGTTGTCGTTGTGTCCGATCAGGCCGCCGACGCGTGTTCGAATGTTTCCCCCCGCAGGCGCGCCCGCCTCGACCGCGCCGACGGAATAGGTGTTCCTGATCGCGCCGCCGAAAGTGGCACCGACCAGTCCGCCAACGTCCTGCATGAAGCCCGAGGTCGCGTCGACGTCGCCGTTTGCGTAGCTGTCGATGATGACCCCGCCGCCATTGTTCCGTCCGGTATGACCGCCGGCATAAAGCCACTGCTCCTGGGTGACGGCCGTCACCGTCCCATGCGCGGCGGTTCGGGTCATCTCGGGGACTGCGTCGCCCATAACCGTGTTCAGGCCAGCGAAGCCGCCGATCGACGTATCCGAGACGTTCGACCCTGTGGCTGCGCTGTGAGAGAAAAAGACGTTGCCGCGGCTATAGGCGTCGGTGATGCTGCCGCCATTCTCGCCGACGAAGCCGCCGACATGGGCACTGCCAAGGCCGGTGGCGGTTACCCTGACATTGCCGGTTGCGTAGGCACGATCGATCGTGTTGCCCTCGGCATTGGTCCCGACAAGGCCGCCGGCGATCATCGGCGCCTCAAAGGAACGGCCTTCGCCGCCGTTATATTCGATACGGACATTGCCGGTGGCAAAGGAATCGCTGATCGCGCTTTGGGCGATGCCCACCAGCCCGCCAAGGGTTGCCTCATTGCTGGTCATCGCGCCACTGGCTGCGGCGCTGACGACATAGCCCGAAGCGCTGGAGGACGAGATGGCGCCAGAACTGTCGCCGACCAGCCCGCCGGCTACAAAGCGCGCGCTATCGGTGAGATCGCCGCGAATATTCGCCGACGATCTTGCCTCGGAAATGGTCGCGCCCTCGGTCAATCCGGCGATGCCGCCGGCTGCGGTCTGCCCCTCACCCAATGCCAGCACATTGCCGGTGCTGGTGACCCCGGTGATCAAACCGTCCTCGCTATAGCCGACGATGCCGCCAATCCGGGCTGCGTAATCCCCGCCAGCCAGCGAATCCATGGTGGTGGAGTCGCGCACCGTGCCATCAAAGCGGGAATCGGTGATGCTGCCTCCCTGCAACTCGCCGACCAGCCCGCCCAGGGATCTGGTGGAAGAAAAGGTCGAGCGCGCTGTGCTGACCAAGCCTGCGGCCGACACGTTCTCCAGCACCGTATCGCTTGCGTAGGCCACCACGCCAGCGGCGATAGTTTCGCCGGTCACGGAAAGCGCCGTCAGGTCCAGATCGCGGATTTCCGCTTCAAGGGTGTTATAAAACAGTGCTGCGCCGACCCGATTCACATAGAGTCCGTCAATCGTATGTCCGCGCCCGTCCAGCGAGCCGGTGAATACGCCATCAATGCCACCGATCGGCTCAAACCCGGCAATTTCCTCGCCGAAATCGTTCCATCCCGAGGTGCCGGTGGCGTCGATATCGGCGCCAAGGGCGAAGTGCATACTGGCATGGCCGAGCGCCGCCATGCCTTGCAGTCCGTAAACATCGGTCAGGATATAGGGATTGGCCGCGGTCCCGGCTCCGCCCGTGGCGCGCAGGAAGGTCGCGCTGGCTTGCTCGACCCGGAAATCGTTTGCGTGAAATGCGGGCAACACGGCGCTGAGCTGTGACCAGCTTCCGGCGTTCAGTTGGAACCTGTCGACATCGATCGCGCCGGTTGCCGAGATATCTCCATCTGCCGTCAGGTCCAGGCGTCCATTCAGACCGGTGATGTCGCCGCTGATGATGATATCGTTGGCTGCCCGCATGGTGAACGTCGTGGCGGCCGTCCAGTCGATATCCGCAGAGATCGTGATGTTTCCCTCATCTGGGCAAGAGGGACAGACAGCATTCGTGTCAAGCGTCAGACCTGCAACAAGCGCAAGCTGGGCCTCGGCCGTGGCCTCGCTCATTGTGCCCGGGATGGACAGGTTCTCCGGATCCAGCAGCAACTGGCCCCAGTCGCCGCTGCGCGCCCGCAGATCCGCCAGGCCGTTATAGCGAAGGTCGCCGTGGCTTGAGACCTCGACAAAGCCGCCATCGCCGGATTCGCTGCCGCCGCGGGCCGAGATGCCGCCGTTGAATAGCGTGCGCTGATCTGACCACAGTACGATGCGACCGCCATCGCCGCGGGTCAGCCCGTCGGCCCGGATCCGGGTGTCGGCATCGACGGTCAGGGTGCCGGCGCGCTGCATGTCGCCATCGCCGCCGAAATCCCCGCCGACGCGGATCACCCCGCCGCCTGCGTTGCCGCTGGCATCCAGCGTTGCGCCCGCCAGCGCGATGCGTGCGCCGGTGATGTCGATGCGGCCGCCCGAGGGCTGCGGCGGCCGGGCCGAACTGTCCGGCGACAGATCGAGCGATGGCGGGGCCGCGCGTGTCGAGACCCTGCCGCTGACCCGCACCGTGCCGCCCGCGCCACCGCCCAGCACAATGGCGCCGTTGCGCAGCGAAACCGAGCGCGCTTCGGCGACGCCCGACAGGTTGATCGCCTGGCGCGCCGCGTTGCGCGCGGTCGCGGCCTTCAGCTCGATCCGGCCGCCATCGGCCGACAGCCGGCCGGAATTCGTGACCAGCGCGCGCTGATCGCCATCATCGCCCGAGGGCAGCGTCACCTGCAGGAAGCCGTCGCCCGACAGATCCAGCGTCGCGCGCTCGCCTGCGCCCAGTCCGATCCGGCCCAGCGGTGCGCTGATGGTCCCGGAATTGTCGACCCGCCCGCCGATCAGCGCGGCATAGCCGCCGCGGCCGACCGAAATCACCCCGCGGTTCGTCACCCCGGCCGATCGGCCCTGGCCGCCATAGTTCAGCCGCCCCGCGTTGAAATCCTGGTCCGAGATATCCAGCGTCGAAGCGACAAAGCCGCCCCCGGTCTCGACCCGGCCATTGCGTCCGATGAAGATGCCGTTCGGGTTGACGATATGGACCTGGCCATTCGCGGTCAGCCGGCCATAGATATTGCTGCCGGTATCGCCGGTGACGCGGTTCAGGATGGCGCTGTCGCTGGAGGGCTGCCGGATATCGACCGAGGCCCCCGTGCCAATCGAGAAGCTGTTCCAGTTGACCACCGCGCGATCCGAACCCTGCGTGATCACCATGGTCTGGGTTCCGGGCGTGGCGATTCCGACGCTGCCGCTGACGACATTGGCGCCGGTGGGCAGGGGATCGGCCAGACCGATGGCCGGTACGGCGACGATCAGCGTGCAACAAAGCAGCGCCGCCTTCAGGCGTCTGCCACGGTCAGAACCGGAAATTTCCCGAAAGGCTGAAGCGTGTATTGTCCGGGCCATCGTCCCGCTCTCCCCTGCCATATTCGATTCTCAAGGAACTTGACCGATACCGTGAACCGCTCTGCGACAGCAGATCGAGGCCGATGCCATAGGCATGGGCATTCTCGCTTGACGATTCCACGACGGTCGGCCGCTCGATCGACACCGATCCCGCGCCGGCGAAGACATAGGGGCTCAGCATCAGTGGCATGCCGCTGATCGCGACGCTGTGCGGATAGGAAAGTTCGGCGCGCACGACCCAGCCGCTGTCGCCGCGCAGCGCCCCGGTGTCAAAGGCCGACAGCTCCCCCGGCCCGGCGATGCTGAACTGTTCCGATGTCAGCAGCGGATCGCCGAACGAGGTCTGAAACCGACCGGTCAGGCCAAGCGCGAAGCGCTCGCGGATCGCCCGCTGATGCATGACCGAGCCCGAGAGCTTGGTGAAGACCGCATCCGCCCCCTGCCGCGACAACGGGGTGCCGCCCCGGGCCTCGTCGGCGGTGCGGGCGCCAAGCGCGTCCACCCCGTGCGACAGGATCAGTCCGGCCTCCGACAGGTTGCCATCGGCATGGTTATAGGACAGCGTCGTCGCCGCCCGCAAAATGGTCAGCCGGTCCTCGAAGATCGGCAGGTCGAACCCGCGCAGCTTTTGCCGGTCGCGCTGCCGGTCGATGATGAACTGGCTGGTCAGGTTCATGGCCCGCGACCGGATCCAGGGATAGATGACCCGCAGCGACTGGCGGTCGAAATCCGACCGCGTCGGCACATCGTCATTGTCGGGCGTGGTGTCGCTGGAGGTCACTTCGAGATTGAAGGCAAGCCCCGAGGGGCCGGTCGGGACCATCGCGCCCAGTGCCAGAATGCGGTAGCGCGGATCCTCGGAAAAGACCCGCTCGGGCGAGGCGGAGAACCGGCCGTAAAAGGTTTCGCCATAGCCCAGCGGGCTGTTCAGCTCGAAGCCGGAATTCAGCACGAGGCCGTTCAGATCGTCTGGCGCGATGCTGCCCAGATCGGACGGCGCGAAATTGTCGAAGCCGATGAAGCCCGTCACCTTACGGAATTGCGGATCCAGCGCGATGACCGTGCCGCCGGGCCGCTGGCCGGCCGCAAGCGCCGAGCCAAGGGCCACGCCCGAGACATCGCCCGCCAGCAGCAATTGCCGCTCCAGCTCGGTCATGGTCAGACCCTTCTGCCCGACCAGCGGCCCGGTCAGGCTTTCGATCCGCCGGCGGACCTCGGGCGGGACACGCGAGGTGTCGACCGTCTCGACAAAGCCGTCGACCACCTCGACCCTGAGCCTGCCGCCATCGCGCAGCGTCTGCTGCGGCAGCACCACCCGCGTCAGGGCAAAGCCGGCCTTGGCATATGAGGCCTCTAGATCGGCGGTGGCGTCAAAGAGCTCCGAAACCGGGATCCGCCCGCGCGTCAGCCGCGCCTCGAAGGCGGAATTGGCGGCTGCCATCTGCGGAAAGGCACCGTCGATGCTTACACCCGACAGGGTAATGCCGATCTGCTCGGAGCCGGGCGGGGCCTGGGTGCCGGTCTGACCGGTAAAAACCACCGAGCCCGACAGGTTGCGCAGCGGCGGCTGGAAGGATTCGGGCGTCACCGAGCTGGCGGTCTGCGCCTGGGCCGAGGGCGAGACCAGCCCCAGCGTGACCGCCGAAACAATCGCGGCGCGTCGCCAGAATGCAGCGCGATTAAAACCGTTCGCCTCGGCGTCGGGCATACTCTTTCCTCCCACGGTATAAGCTCAGAGGAATAAAATCTTATTCAGAGTATCGTGATATTGTTCGATGTCTAGCGCGATATTTCAAAATGCGTGATGCTGTGGCGGGATTTCCGAATTCGTGGATATGGTCATTGCGGCAGGCGGTCCGATATGCGCCCGCGCAACGTGGTGACGAATTGCGAATATGGTGAAATATCGGATTCGACCGGGCACGGGTTTCAAGAATACTGCATTGTTCTGTCCCGGCGATCTTTGGCCCGGCCAGATCTAGGAAATCCCGGATATCGCCGCCCTGCATATTCATTGGCGCCTCGGGTGGCAGGGCAATGGGCGCGGCGCAAACGTCTCCTGTTCGGGGGTGTCGTATAAGCTGCGGACTTCTTTGGTTTACTGATTCGGTATTTTGATACTGCGCCAGAAAATTTCGGTCGCCGTGTACAATTCCCCGACCGCGCGGTCTGCGGGGCAGGGGGTATTCCGTCGTCTCAGCTGAGGGCCTGGAACTCGACCCGGCGGTTTTCGTCGGCGCGCGGGTCGTCCTGATTCAGCGGGAAACGCTCGCCCAGTCCAAGGGTCTCCAGCCGCGAGGCGGTTATATTGCAATCCTCGACCAGATAACGTGCGACTTCCTTGGCGCGCAGGACGGACAGGCGTTCATTATAGGTATCCGTGCCGGCAGTGTCGGTATGGCCGACGATCCGGAACAGCTGCACGTCGCTGAGTTTCATCGCCTGACAGATCTTGTCGAGCCGGGGTTTCTGATCGTCCGCCAGCGCCGCGCTGTCAAAGCCGAACTTGATCTGCAGATTGACCTGCAATTCGGGGTCCAGTTGGCCAAAGACCAGCGGTGCCGTGGTCGTGGTCGTGGTTGCGGTCGCCGCGACCAGCGGCTTGTTCGGGTCCATCGGCGTCGTGTCGGTGCTGGTCGGGGCATCCGTGCTTGCGGTGACCGACACGCCCTGCTGCGGCGCGGTTTCGGCGGCATCGACGCCCTCGACCGCGATCAGCTTCAACCCGCGGGTCTGGCCAAGCCCGCTTGATTGGGCCTCGTGAAAGATCTGCTTCTGCTTTTGCCAGGCGCCCAGCACCTGATCGACCGACAGGTCATCCTGCGCCAGAGCCGGAGCGGTCCCGATCAGCGTCGTGGCAAGGGCAGAAAAGATGAATCTGGCGCGCATGACGAAACCCCAGCGGGAAAAAGTTTTGTGGCAACCCTCGGCTAGGTTATCATCAATTGCGATGCAGTTCAGCCAATTTCCGAGGCACGGATGATACTGACGCCTTTGCCGCGCAATATGTGCCGCCAATGTCCGAACCGATAACCCGGCCGCCGCCGCTTCACTCGGTCGCCGCGCCGCCGGTATTCCGCGGCAGCGGCGTGACCCATGCCGGGCAGGTGCGCGAACGCAACGAGGACGCGATCCTGACCGATCCCGCCGGGCTGCTTTGGGCGGTGGCCGATGGCATGGGCGGTTATGGCCATGGCGACATGGCCTCGGACATGGTGATCGACCGGATCGCGGTGCTGTCCGACAGCGCGCTGGCCGCGCCCGGCCTGCGCATGCAGATCGAAGAGGCGAACCGCGCGATTCTGGCCAAGGCGGCCGAGCCGGGCATGAATGCCATGGGGGCGACCGTGGTGGCGGCGATGATCCAGAACGGGGTCGCGACGATCGCCTGGGTCGGCGATTGCCGTGCCTATCTGTGGCGGCGGGCCGGGTTGCGGCTGCTGACCCGCGATCACACCGTCGTGCAGGAAATGGTCGATCAGGGCCTGTTGCGCGACGAGGCCCGCGAGGCCCATCCCGAGCGTCACGTTGTCACCCGCGCCGTCGGGGCCGAGCCCTCGGTCGAGGTCGATACGCTGACGCTGCCGCTGGTCGCGGGCGACCGGCTGTTGCTGTGTTCGGACGGGCTGACCGTCTGCCTGCACGATGCCGACATTGCCCGGATCGTCGGCGGCGCCGGCGAGCCCGTCGACCTGTGCCGGGCGCTGGTCACCGAGGCGCTGGTGAACGGCGCCCCCGACAATGTCTCGGTGGTCTGCATCTTTGCGCAGGGGCAGGCGGCATGAGGCAGGGCGCGCTGATCGGACCGATCATCATCGCCATCGGCCTTGTGATTGCGGCGATCGCGTTTGCCGTGGTCGGGGCCCTGCTTCAGACCGCCGATGGCAGCGCCGAGCTGCGGCTGAACCGCAACGAGGCCGAGCTTGCCCGCCAGCGCGGCGAGATCGACACCCTGCGCACCGATCTGCGCGACGCCCAGGTCGAGATCGACCGGCTGTCCGAGGAAATGGCGATGCAGGCCGCGCGGCCGCAGGCGATGCCGGTGCCGGCCGCCTCTGAGGTGACGGTTGCCGCCCCCGATGTCACCGGCGATGACGGGGTCGAGGATCACGGCGGCGTCGATGCGATGACCGAGGTAATGCGGCTGGCCAAGGCGCGGTTCAACAAGGGCGTCACCCAGCCCGGCAACCGGGTCATGCTGGACCTGCTGGGCCATCCGCGCGACAGCTATTCCGCCGATTGTCAGCCGGTCACCCAACCGCGCCTGAAATCGCTTCTGGAAACCCGCCAGATGGGGCCGATCACCGTCACCATGATCCGCCCGGCGCTGGATAGCGTCGAACGGATTCTGGCCAAGCTGCAAAAGACCGAGCCGGAAATCTACACCGCGCTGGGAACCGCTGGCGCGCTTTGCGCGCGGCTGATCCGCGGCTCCAGCAGTTCGGTCTCGAACCATTCCTGGGGCACCGCGATCGACCTGAAGCTTGAGGGCCAGCTGGACGGTTTTGCCGATGGCGGCACGCAGTTCGGGCTGCTGCTTCTGGCCGAGCTTTTCAACGAGGAGGGCTGGTTCTGGGGCGCGACCTACAGCCGCGAGGACTCGATGCATTTCGAGGTCGGGGTCGAGACACTGCGCAAGTGGCAGGCCGAAGGCAAGATTTGAGCGATGGCAGGCAGCGCGGCACAACCTTCCCCATTTGACCGCGCCGCCGAACCGATGCTGCAGATGATCGACGATCTCGATCTGCGCGCCAGGCGCGGGGCGCGCCGGCTGATCGACGAGGCGCAGGCGCTGCTGGACCGATTCGAGGCCGATGCGCTGCGCGGCGGCGCGCCCAAGCCGGCGATCAAGCCGGCGCGCTACGGGCTGGCGGTGCTGTTGGATCACCGGGCGCGCACGCTGCCGCAGATCGAACCCGGCACATGGTCGGTTCTGGTGCGTCGGCAGCTTTTCGACGGGCGCGACATGTCGCTTGCCCGGATCCGCGAATTTCGCGCCAAAGCCGCGGCCGAGGGCGACAGCTTTGCCGCGCTAGATCGCTTTCTTGCCGGGCTGATCGCGCGGGCCGAGGCCGGGCGCCACGCCCATCGCCGCCATGGCGGCGGAGGCTGGGGCTGGAAGGTTGCGGGCTTCGTGCTGGCGCTCGTGCTGGGCCTTGCCGGATATGCGGCCTTTCTGGAATACCGCTTTCACCAGCGCATCAGCGCCAGTTTCGATGCCGAGGCGCTGACCATCGGGCTGGACCGGCCGCATGAGGGCGCCGATCTGACCCGGCGGCTGGCGGATCTGCGGGCGGCGGTTGCGCGCGTCAGCGCCGCCGCCGCCCATGCCCCCCTGAAGCGCAGCGTCCGGTTGCCGGTCTATGACAGCGAGGCCCGGGCCGAGGCCGCCTATGCCGAGGCCGTGCGCCGGCATGTGCCGGGCGCCATCGCCGGCGGGCTGGAAACGGTGCTGGCGACCGAGGGCGAGGGGCTGGTCCTTTACGACGCCCTGCGCGCCTGGTCGGTGCTGACCGGCGATGACGACTGGGCGCCCGGCTATCTGGCCGGCTGGCTCGAGGACAATGGCGCCGCCATGGGCATTGCCGGGCTTGCCGCGCATGTCGACCGGCTGGCCGGACCCAGCCCCGACATCCAGCCCCGTGACCCGGAATTGCGGGCTCAGGCGCAGGGATTCGCCGCCGAGGTCGCCGAGCCTGATCGCGCCTGGCTGGAACTGCTGCGATCCGGGCAGATGCGCGCCCTGCCGGAATGGAAACCGGAAACGCAGGTTCCCGGCCTGTCGCAGGTGCTGCTGCGTCGCTCGGGGTTGCCGGTCGAATCCCCGCTGCCGGGACTGTTCACGCAGGCCGGCTGGGACTATGCCCGCGATTATGGCGTCGGCGTCGCGGTGCAGAAGGCGCGGGCCATCGCGCCGGTGGTCACCGGACAGACGCTGGCGCCGGAAAACCGCTCTCCCGACCTGCTGATGGACCGGCTGTTGGCCGAGACGGTCGCGACCTGGAACGAATGGCTGGCCGATCTGCGGGTGCGGCCCTTCAGCCAGCGCGATACGGCCATCGTCGTCTCGGGCCAGCTCGCCCAGCCCGACAACCCGCTGACCCGGCTGCTGCGCGAGGTCTGGCTGCAGGCCGGAGGCAGCGACCGGCGGCGTAGCCATGAACAGCAGCTGCGTCTGGCGCGCGAATTCGGCCCGATGATCCAATATGTCGAACAGGGTCGCATGGCCGAGATCTCGGCCCTGTTCGCCTCGCTGAATGTCGCGCTGAGCGCGGTCGACCTGCAGCAGCGTCGGGGCATGGAGCGGCTGATGAGCATTCAGGACAAGGCGCGCTCCATCGTGGCGCTGAAAAGCGCGCCGCGGATCGTCGTGCAGATCGCCGAGGATGTTCTGGCCCAATCCGCCGCCCCGCAGACCGACATGGCCGATGGCGGCAACCCTCTGACCCGGCAATGGCAGCAGCAGGTGTTTCCGCTTTGCCAGCAGACCGTGCAGGGCCGCTATCCCTTTGCCGACGGCCCCGATGCGGGGGCTGCCGAACTGGCCGCGCTGTTTGGCCCGCAGGGGCTTCTCAGCGTGTTTATGCAGCAAAGCGCCTTGCCGTTTCTTGAAACCGCCGAGACACCCTGGCGCTGGAAGCCCGAGGCCCGCTTCGAGGGGCTCAGCCCCGAAAGCGCGCAATTCTTCGAACGCGCGGCGCAGATCTCGAAAGGGCTGTTCGGTGCCGGCCACACATTCGAGCATTCGCTGAGCCTTGCCGCCCTGGCCGAGCGCGGCCAGACCCTGTTCGCGATCGGCGGTGTCGCCCGGCCCCTGCCAGCCGGTGGCGAGACGACGCAGTTGAGCTGGCCCGGCCCCTCGCCCGATGCCGGGGTCGAGATCAGCTTTCGCGAAGGCACGGATGCCGGGCGGCTTGTCCATCCCGGGACCTGGGGGCTCATCCATCTGATGGACGGGCTGCGGCTGCGGCTGCGCGATGACGGCGCCCGCGTGCTGCTGGACCTGCGCAGCAATACCGGCCGGGTGTTTCTCGAGATGGGTTTTGCCGACAGCCTCAACCCGGTTTCGGTGCGCGGTGCGATGCGGGGGTTCGACTGCCCCCCGAACCTGTAAGCCAACGCATTTCCCGTCAGCGGGATTTGCCTATATACTGGCCGGGATCATGTCGCGATCCGACCTTTTCCCGCCTGTTCAAGGGAGCAGCCATGCCGACCGATCGTTTTGCCAAGTTGACGACGCCCTTGCCGGGGGACGAGATGCTTGCCTCGACACCGATGACGGATTTCACCGGGCTGGCCTTTCAGCGGATGCGCGGCGACGACGGGATCAGCCGCTGCTTCGAATATGAGATCAGCGCGATCAGCGGCACGCCGGATGTCAAGGCGGACGCGCTGCTGGGCGCCGAGGTCGGGCTATGCGTGGTGACGGATCGCGAGAAACCGGACTGCAAGCGGTATTTCCACGGCATCGTCGACCGCTTCCACTTTGCCGGCACCGACGAGGAGGGGCACTGGCTTTACCGCCTGGTCGTGCGGCCGCGGATGTGGCTGCTGAGCAAGACCACCGACAACCGGATCTTCCAGGAGAAATCGGTCAAGGACATCGTCAGCGAGGTGCTGGACCAGCACGGTTGCTCTGACTACGAATGGGACCTGCGCGGCACGCCAGCGCCGCGCAGCTACTGCGTCCAGTATGGCGAGAGCGATCTCGATTTCGTCCAGCGACTGCTGGAGCACGAGGGCATCTTCTATTTCTTCCGTTTCACCGACGGCAAGCACACGCTGGTGCTCTGCGACGACCTGGAGCTGCTGCAAGCTGCCGATGGCGGCGAGAAACTGGCTTTTCGCGAAAAGGCGGCCGACCGCTATGGCGGCGGCGGGGTGATCTCGCGGTTCAGCCGCGTGGACGGGATCGTCCCGGGCAGCCACAGTCTGACCGATTACGATTTCGAAAAACCCTCGGCCGACCTGCTGACCAAGACCGACAATCCCGGCGACCACGCCGGGGCAGACGGCGCGCGCTACAGCTATCCGGGCCGGTATGTCGAACATGGCCGTGGCGGCGACCTGGCCGATATCCGCAATCAGGAAGACCAGGTCCATGCCCATGTCATCACGGCCCTGTCGACGGCCTCGGCGCCGGCGGCGGGCAATATCTTCGACCTGATCGAGTTTCCCCGACAGCAGGAGAACATCACCTATGTGATCGAGCGGGCGGCCTACGACATCCGCGGTGAAGGCTATCGCAGCCCGCGGGCCGAGAAAGGCGCCGCGCAACGTCCGGGCCAGTCCCTGCACGAGGGCTTCACGCGCGAGGCCGAAAGCGCGGGTTTCGCCGCCCTCTACACGCTGCTGCCCCGGTCCATCACCTACCGGCCGCCGCGGGTGACGCCCCGGCCGTCGATGAAGGGGCCGCAGACGGCGGTGGTGGTCGGGCCGGCGGGCGAAGAGATCTACACCGACAAGTACAGCCGGGTGAAGGTCCAGTTCCACTGGGACCGGCTCGGCCGGTCCAACGAACACTCAACCTGCTTTGTCCGCGTCAGCAGCGCCTGGGCGGGTTCCGGCTGGGGCTTCATCCACGTGCCGCGGATCGGTCAGGAGGTCATCGTCGACTTTCTCGAGGGCGATCCCGACCAGCCGATCATCACCGGCCGGGTCTATAATGCCGAGCAGATGCCACCCTACGAGCTGCCGGGCAACGCCACCCAATCGGGCTGGAAATCGAACTCGTCGCCGGGCGGCGGCGGCTGGAACGAGCTGCGTTTCGAGGACAAGAAGGGCAGCGAAGAGGTCTATTTCCAGGCCGAGAAGGACCATAACGAGCTGGTCAAGAACAACGAATCGCGCCAGATCGGCAATGACTGGTTCGAGGATGTGGGCCATGACGCGACGCAATCGATCGGCCATGACCGGACCGAGTCGGTCGGCAACAACAAGTCGACCAGCGTCAGCGTGGACCGCACCGTCAATATCGGTGACAACGATACCGAGACCGTCGGCAAGGACCGCTCGCTGACCGTAGGCATTAACGAGACGATCTCGGTCGGGTCGAACTCGACCGAGACGATCGGCGCGAACCACAGCCAGACCGTCGGCGCGAACCAGACCATCAGCGTCGGCTTGGCGCGCACCGACACGGTCGGCGCCGCCGAAACCCGCACCATCGGCGCGGCACAGGCGCTTACCGTCGGCGCGGGACGGGCGGTAAGCGTCGGCGCCGCGCAGGTCCATGCGATTGGCAGCGATGACAGCTGGAGCATCGGCGGCAATCAGTCGACCGAGATCGACGGCGACCAGTCGCTGCAGGTCGGCAAGTCCAAGACCGAGACCATCGGCGAGAATATCAGCTCGGATGCCGGCAAGAACATCGTGATCAAGGCCGGCGACAGCATCACGCTGACCTGCGGCAAGGCGAAACTGCAGCTGAAAAAGGACGGGACCATCGTGATCGAGGGCAAGGACCTGTCGATCAAGGGTTCTGGCAAGATCGGCATCAACGCCTCAAGCGATGTCACCATCAAGGGCAGCACGATCAGCCAGAACTGAGATCGGGCAGGGCATCGGACCCGCCGGTCGGGCGGCCCGATCATGTCCTTGCCCGGTCAGCGGTCGAAACCGGCCGGCCCGGGGCTATCTGCCGGACCGCGCCACCTTGTCCATCGTGTGCCGGGCAGGGGGGCGGCGGTATTACCAATGGCCGGTATTCGCCATGCCGGCCCAGGGCTCTTGCGGGGGCAGATGCGCGCCCTCTTGCAGGATCTCGATCGAGACATTGTCGGGGCTGCGCACAAAGGCCATGTGCCCGTCGCGCGGCGGCCGGTTGATGGTCACGCCCGCATCCATCAGCTTCTGGCAGGTCTCATAGATATTGGCGACCCGATAGGCGAGATGGCCGAAATGCCGGCTGTCCGAGGGCAGGCCCGCATCTCCGTCCCAGTTGTAGGTCAGCTCGACCGGGCATTCCGGCTGGCCGGGCGGCGCCATGAAGACCAGCGTGAAGCGGCCCTGTTCGCTGTCCATGCGGCGGATTTCCTCAAGCCCCAGAAGGCGATAGAACTCCATGCTCTTTTCAAGATCCAGCACGCGGACCATGGTGTGCAGATAGCGGATCGTCATTCCTGTTCCCCTTGCAATGGTCTGGGTGCAGCTTGGCATCCCTTGGCCGCCCCCGCAACCGGTGCAGCGCCGGCCGCCCGCGACGATACAGCCGGTTGATTGGCGCGCGCACAAGTGCCACAAGATATGCCCATACAAGCCAAGGATTCCGCCATGCCGCTTACCCCCGAACAACAGGCCGAAATCGACGAGCAGCGCGCCAATCCGCGCCCCACCCTGCGCGCCGTGTCCGAGGGGATGGAAAAACACCTGTATCTGGCGCATCCGGTGCTGGATCACGGGCTGATCCGCGTCGTCGACTATATGGGCGATGATGCCGCGATCACTCAGGCCGCCCGGGTCAGCTATGGGCGCGGCACGAAATCGGTCAGTACCGACGAGGGGCTGATCCGCTATCTCATGCGGCATTGGCACTCGACCCCGTTCGAGATGTGCGAGGTGAAATTCCACGTCAAGCTGCCGGTCTTTGTCGCCCGGCAATGGATCCGCCACCGCACCGCGAATGTGAACGAATATTCGGCGCGCTATTCGATCCTTGACCGCGAATTCTACATCCCCGCGCCCGAGCATCTTTCGGCGCAATCGGCCGTCAACCGTCAGGGCCGCGGCGAGCTGCTGGAGGGAGAGGAAGCCGCGCGTGTCCTTGACCTGCTGCGCGAGGACGCGATGCGCAGCTATGACCATTACGAATCGATGCTGAGCCAGGACGGCCAGAAGGGCCTTGCGCGCGAGCTGGCGCGGATGAACCTGCCGGCGAATGTCTATACGCAATGGTACTGGAAGGTGGACCTGCACAACCTGTTCCATTTCCTGCGCCTGCGCGCCGACAGCCACGCCCAATACGAGATCCGCGCCTATGCCAATGCGATGTGCGACATCGTGCGCGACTGGGTGCCCTTCGCCTATGCCGCCTTCGAGGATTACCGTCTGGGCGGGGTGCAGCTCTCGGGCAAAGGCGTCGAGGTTCTGAAACGCCGTCTGGCCGGCGAAACCGTCACCGAGGAAAACAGCGGCATGAGCAAGGGCGAATGGCGCGAATTCGAGGGGCTTTGGGGATAACCCATCCCCGGAGGGGCGGTTGTCGGCACCAAAGGCGATCCGCGCCCGCCAGCGTCTGAAATAGGCCGATCAAGGGGCGACGATTGCCCATCCGGCGGATGTCCGGGCGAGGACCCCGCGCCGTGACATGGCAAATGCGCGGCCTGCGGCGCATATCCGCAGGCCCGCGTTGTCCCTAATGCTCGCTCGCGCCACCGCCAGCGGGCGTGCTGACCAGCCGCGTCATCAGGCTTAGCCGCGTCACCCGGCCACCGCCCTGCAGGGCCAGCGCCTCGGCGCCGGTTTCGGTCATCAGCCGGATCAGCTCGCGCACCGGGGTTTCGCGGTCGACAAGGGCATGATCGGCGGGGATGTCCCCGGCGGCCGCCGGTTCGGCCACATCCTCGGCGGTCAGCACCGCCAGCGGGTTCATATGGGCCACGAAATCCTCGACATAGGCATTGACCGGGTTGGCGATGATCTGGCGCGCGGTGCCGACCTGCACGATGCGGCCGCCCTCCATCAGGGCGATGCGGTTGCCGATGCGGAACGCCTCGTCCAGATCGTGGCTGACAAAGACGATGGTGCGCTGCGCCTGCTTTTGCAGCTCAAGCAATTCGTCCTGCAGGCGGGTGCGGATCAGCGGGTCAAGGGCCGAGAAGGGCTCGTCCATCAGCAAGACCGGCGCCTCGGTCGCAAAGGCGCGCGCCAGACCCACGCGCTGCTGCATGCCGCCCGACAGGTCGCCGACCTTGCGATCCGCCCAGTCGGTCAGCCCGACCGTCGCCAGTTGCGCATCGACGCGGCTGCGGCGCTCGGCCGGGGGGACATTGGCCAGTTCCAGCCCCAACCCGACATTCTCGCGCACCGAGCGCCAGGGCAGCAGGCCGAATTGCTGGAAGACCATGGCGATGCGTTCGCGCCGGATGCGGCGCAACTCGGTGCTGGATGCATTGGTGACCGAGACCATGCCATTGCCGTCCCAGATCCTGACCTCGCCCCGGCAGACCGCGTTGAGGCCGTTTACGGCGCGCAAAAGCGTGGACTTGCCCGAGCCGGAAAGCCCCATCAGAACCAGAATCTCGCCCTCGCGCACGGAAAGCGAACAGTTGTGGACGCCCAGCACCTGCCCGGTTTCCGCCTTGATCGGGCCGCGCGCCAGACCCTGATCCATCAGCGGCAGGGCGGCATGGGGGTCCTCGCCAAAGACGATGTTGACATTGTCGAATTCGACGGCGTTCCGCTCAGTCATTGCGACCCCTTACGCGCAGCATCCGGTCCAGCATGATGGCGACCACGACGATGATGATACCGCTTTCGAAACCCAGCGCGGTGTTGACGCTGTTCAGGGCCCGCACCACCGGCACGCCCAGCCCCGAGGCCCCGACCAGCGCCGCGATGACGACCATGGACAAGGACAGCATGATGGTCTGGTTCAGCCCGGCCATGATCTGCGGCAGCGCGCTTGGCAACTCGACCTTCCACAGAAGTTGGCGGGGCGTGGCGCCAAAGGCGGTGGCGGCCTCGACCAGCGCGGTCGGGGTCGAGCTGATCCCCAGATGCGTCAGCCGGATCGGCGCCGGCAGCACAAAGATCACCGTCGCGATCAGCCCCGGCACCATGCCGATGCCGAAAAACACGATGGCCGGGATCAGATAGACAAAGGTGGGCAGGGTCTGCATCAGGTCCAGAACCGGCCGCATCCAGGCGTAAAGCCGGGGCCGGTGGGCGGCGGCGATGCCGATGGGCACGCCGATCACCATGCAGACCACGCAGGCCGACAGGACCAGCGTCAGCGATTGCATGGTTTCTTCCCAATAGCCCTGATTGAGGATGAACAGGAACCCCAACGCCACCAGCAGGCAGGTCTGCCAGCTGCGCTGCAGGGCCCAGGTTAGCGCCACGGCCAGCGCGGTAAACACCAGCGGATGCGGGAATTCCAGAACCTTCAGGATGGCGCCGATCAGCCCGTCCAGAAGCCCCGAGATGAAGTTGAAAAAGGCGGCTGCGTGCAGGTTCAGCCAGTCGAACAGGGCTTTTGCGGTCTTGCCGACCGGGATCTTGGTCCCGGTCAAAAGCTCAGTCAGTTGGTCCATGCGTCATTGTCTTTCTGCCTGTCGTTCCGATGGGCGTCAGTTGGCGCGGGTCGCGGCCGCTCTGGCCAGCGAATGAGGGCGGGGGCTTCTTGCCCCCGCCAAAAGATCACTGATCCAGCGCTTCGGTCAGCGCGGCGGCGGCATCGCCACCCTCGGTGGTGGTCACGCCCGCAAGCCAGGGCGTCGCCGCGTCGGGATTGGCTTTCAGCCATTTCTTGGCCGCATCCGCGGGCTGTTCGCCATCGTTCAGGATCAGGCCCATGACCTCGTTTTCCATCGGCAGGGTGAATTCGAGGTTCTGCAGGAACTTGCCCAGATTGGGACAATCGGTGGCAAGGCCCGCACGCACATTGGTATCGACGCGCGCGCCGCCCAGATCGGGGCCAAAGATCTCGTCGCCGCCGGCCAGATAGGTCAGCTTGAACTGGCTGTTCATCGGATGCGGCTCCCAGCCCAGAAACACCACCGGCTTGCCGGCGCTGTCGGCGCGGGCGACCTGCGCCAGCATCCCCTGTTCGCTGCTTTCGACGATCTCGAAGGTGCCAAGGTCGAACTTGTTCTGCGCCACCATGTCCAGAAGCAGTCGGTTGCCGTCATTGCCCGGCTCGATCCCGTAGATCTTGCCTTCCAGCGCGTCCTTTTGCGCAGCGATCTTGGCGTAATCGTCGATGCCCAGATCGGCGCCGGCCTTGTTGGTGGCCAGCGTGTATTTCGCGCCGGTCAGGTTGGTGCGCAGCACCTCGACCGTGCCCGAATCGCGGTAGGGCTTGATGTCGTTTTCCTGGCTCGGCATCCAGTTGCCCAGAAACACGTCCACATCGTCCTTGGCCATGGCGGTATAGGTCACCGGCAGCGACAGGATCTTGGTCTCGGTCTGGTAGCCAAGCGCCTGCAATACGGTCGAGGCCAGCGCGGTGGTCGCGCTGATATCGGTCCAGCCCACATCCGAGAAGACGACCTTGCGGCACTCGATCGGTTCCTGCGCATGGGTGGCACCTGCGGTCGCGATTGCGGCGCCGAGGCCGGCGGCAAGAAGGGCGGTGCTGCGGCGAAATGTCATCTTGTTCTCCCTGTTGTCTTGACGGGTCAGTCGATTAAGGCTTTCTTTGATTGACGAGTCAATCAAAGATCAGCTAGCTGCGGACTTCCTGCCCGAAAACGGCGCACTCGGCAAAAAACGGTGTACTTTCATGCCCAAACTTGGCGCTGAACCTATCCGAAAGGCGGCATTAATCAAAGCCGCGATCGTGACAGTGGGTCGCAAGGGCTCTCTGGACGTCACCGTGGCGCAGATCGCGCGCGAGGCGGGCATGTCCACCGCTCTGGCGCATCACTATTTCGGGTCCAAGGAACGCATCTTTCTGGCGGCGATGCGCCATATCCTGACGCAATACGGCAATGCCTCGCGTGAGGCGCTGAAGGGCGCGGATACGCCCCGCGAGCGGCTTTTCGCCATCATCCATGTCAGCTTTGGCGGCATGAACTTTGAGCGTGAGACGGCTGCCGCATGGCTGAACTTCTATGCGCTGGCGCTGGTTGACGCGGATGCCGCGCGGCTTTTGCGGGTCTATCACCGCCGGCTCCGCTCGAATCTGGTGCTGTGCCTGCGGCCGCTGGTCGGGGCCGATGCCCCGGCCACAGCACTGACGCTGGGGGCGCTGATCGACGGGCTTTACCTGCGCGGCGTGCTGTCAACCGAACTCGATGGCCCGACTGCCGAGGGCCTTATTCTGGACTATCTGCAAAAGGTGCTGCCATGAGCCAATCCTCCCCGCTTTCCGCCCAGCCCAAGGCCAGCCTTTACATCAATGGCGCCCCTGTCGAGGGCGAGGGGGCGGCGCTGCCGGTCCATTACCCCTATACCGGCGAGGTGATCGCCACCCTGCATGAGGCAAGCGCCGCGCAGGTCGCGCAGGCGACCATGGCGGCCGAGGCGGCCCAGCCCGTCTGGGCGGCGCTGCGCCCGGTCGAGCGTGGCCGGGTGCTGATCCGCGCCGCCCAGATCATCCGCGAGCGCGCCGAGGAACTGGCGCGGCTGGAGACGCTGGATACCGGCAAGCCCATTCAGGAAACCCGCGTCGCCGACTGGCCCTCGGGGGCGGATGCGCTGGAATATTTCGGCGGGCTGGCGCCCACGGTGACCGGCCAGACCATCCCGCTGGGCGGCGATTTCGTCTATACGATCCGCGAGGCCTTGGGGGTATGCGCCGGCATCGGCGCCTGGAACTATCCCAGCCAAATCGCCTGCTGGAAGGCCGCGCCGGCCTTGGCCATGGGTAATGCGATGGTTTTTAAACCAAGTGAGGAAACGCCGCTAGGGGCCTTGAAACTGGCCGATATTTTTACCGAGGCCGGGCTGCCTGCGGGTATCTTCAATGTGGTGCAGGGGCGCGGCGCGGTGGGGGCGGCTCTGGTCACCGATCCGCGCGTGGCCAAGGTCTCGCTGACCGGCTCGGTGCCGACGGGGCAAAAGGTCTATGCGGCGGCGGCGGCTGGCATGCGCCATGTGACGATGGAGCTGGGCGGCAAGTCGCCGCTGATCGTCTTTGACGATGCCAGCCTTGAGGATGCGGTGGGTGCGGCGATGCTGGCGAACTTTTATTCCTCGGGGCAGATCTGTTCGAACGGAACGCGGGTTTTCGTGCAGGAAGGGATCCTGCCCGCTTTTCTCGAGCGGCTGGCCGCGCGGGTGGCCGGCATCCGTGTCGGCGATCCTCTGGATGAGGCGACCCAGCACGGCCCCATCGTCAGCCCGGCGCAGGCCGCGAAAATCCGCGCCGCCGTCCAGAGCGGGCTGGCCGAGGGCGCGCGGCTGGTCTGTGGCGGCCCGGGCGAGGGCGCCTTCGTGCCGCCCACGGTCTTTGCCGACACCACGGACGAGATGGCCATCGTGCGCGAGGAAATCTTTGGCCCGGTGATGTCGGTCCTGAGCTTCGCCACCGAAGCCGAGGCTGTGGCGCGCGCCAATGCCACCGATTACGGGTTGGCGGCGGGGGTCTTTACCCGCGATCTGGCGCGCGGGCATCGTGTGGCCGCTGCGTTGCAGGCTGGGACCACCTGGATCAACGCCTATAACCTGACCCCGGTCGAGGCGCCCTTTGGCGGGGTGAAGCTGTCGGGGATCGGGCGCGAGAACTCGGCCGCCGCCATCGAGCATTATTCGCAGCTGAAATCCGTCTATGTCGGGATGGGAGGCGTCGATGCGCCTTACTGATGGGCAGCGCCGCGCCCGTGGCACGGGTGGCATGGATATTTGGATGAAGAAGAAATCCGCGGCCTGCCGCGCATGGGGGCGGGCATGACGCCGGATTATGTCATTGTGGGGGCGGGTTCGGCCGGTTGTGCGCTGGCCTATCGGCTGGTCATGGCCGGAAAGCGCGTCGATCTGATCGAATATGGCGGCTCGGATATCGGGCCCTTCATCCAGATGCCGGCGGCGCTGAGCTATCCGATGAACATGCGCCGCTATGACTGGGGGTTTTCATCCGAGCCCGAGCCGCATCTGGGCGGGCGCCGGCTGGTCACGCCGCGCGGCAAGGTGCTGGGCGGCTCAAGTTCGATCAATGGCATGGTCTTTGTCAGAGGCCACGCCAAGGACTTTGATTTCTGGGCGGAATCTGGCGCGGATGGTTGGGCTTACGCCGATGTTCTGCCCTATTTCAAGCGCATGGAGACCTCGCATGGCGCGGTCAGCGATTATCGTGGCACCGAAGGTCCGCTGCATGTGACGCGCGGCTCGCGCAAGAATCCGCTGTTCAACGCCTTTATCCGGGCGGGGCGCGAGGCCGGCTATCCGACGGTCGAGGATTATAACGGCGCCCGGCAGGAGGGATTCGGCGCCATGGAGGCGACGATCTGGGAGGGGCGGCGCTGGTCGGCGGCCAATGCCTATCTGCGTCCGGCGCTGGAAACGAAGCTGCTGCGGCTGCGGCGCGGGCTGGCGCAGCGCGTCGTTTTCGAGGATGGGCGCGCCGTTGGAGTCGAGGTCAGAAATGCGCGTGGTATCAATATTTTCCGAGCGGGTATTGAGGTGATCCTTGCCACCAGCTCGATCAATACGCCCAAGCTTCTGATGCTGTCGGGGATCGGCCCGGCCGAGCATCTGCGCGCGCATGGGATCGAGGTTCTGGCTGACCGGCCCGGCGTTGGCGGCAATCTGCAGGACCATCTTGAGGTCTATATGCAATATACCGCCACCAAGCCGATCACGCTTTACAAGCACTGGAACCTGTGGGGGAAAGGCTCGATCGGAGCGCAATGGATGGCGACGGGGACCGGGCTTGGCGCCTCGAACCAGTTCGAAAGCTGCGGCTTCATCCGTTCGGCCGCCGGGGTGGAATATCCTGATATTCAATATCATTTCCTGCCGCTGGCGGTGCGCTATGACGGCAAGGCCGCGGCCGAGGGTCATGGCTTTCAGGTCCATGTCGGGCCGATGCGCTCGAAATCGCGGGGCACGGTGCGGCTGAAATCCGCTGATCCGAGTGAAGCGCCCGAGATCCGCTTCAACTACATGTCCCATGCCGATGATTGGGCCGAGTTCCGCGCCTGCGTGCGCCTGACCCGCGAGATCTTTGCCCAGACCGCCTTTGCGGATTTCAAGGGGCATGAAATCCAGCCTGGCGAAGGGGTTGTCAGCGATTCCCAGATTGATGACTTTATTCGCGAACATGCGGAATCGGCCTTTCATCCCTGCGGAACGGCGCGGATGGGGCGGGCGGGCGATCCGCTGGCCGTGGTCGATCCCGAATTGCGGGTGATCGGGGTCGAGGGGTTGCGCGTTGCCGACAGTTCGGTCTTTCCGCGCGTGACCAATGGCAACCTGAACGCACCCTCGATCATGACCGGCGAAAAGGCCGCCGATCACATCCTTGGCAAGGGCATGCTGGCACCATTGAATTTGGGGCCGGAGATGCCGGCGGACTGGCAGGAAAGCCAGCGTTCCGCGTGACTTACGAGGGTTTCTTGCCGTTCTTCATTAGCTCGGCGAGATTGGCGAAGGGCTTGCGGGTTTCCGCATCTTCGCCGGGTTCGGGGGCTGCGTCCAGCGCCGCACCCTTGGCGCGGGGGTATAGCGGCAGCGCCAGCGAAAGCTCTTCGGCCATGATCGCGGCAAGGTCGATGAACTGGCCCAAGGGCTCGATTTCATCGTCGGGCATCTCGACCTCGTCGCCCTCGGGTGTCGCGACATGGGGCGAGAAGATGCGCGCGACATCCTCGGCCAGATCGGTGGTGACCGGGGCCAGCGTGACCACGCAGGGCTGGGTCACGCGCGCCTCGAGCCGGCCTTCGACAGCCCAGGCATCGCCGTCGATGGCGCGGATGCGACCGGAAAAACGCAGCTTGTGCAGGGCGCTGATCCCCAGCTCGTTGGCTAGGGCCGCACGGGCGGGCGCATCGGGGCTCAGGGTGAACTCGGTCGGCTGGCGCGGGTTCAGATGCGCCACGCGAAAGCGGGTCTGCGATGGTTTCGATTCGGTCATCTGGAGCCTTTCGCGGGCAAATCCGCCCTTGGTCTGGATATTCTTGAGCGCGGGCCGCGAGTTTGCTAAGCCGTTCGGGCGGCGTCAACAGGCGCATAGAGGGACAAAGTGACGATGAAGATTTCCCGGCGGCGGATCGTGGCCCTTGCACTGGCTGCGCCTCTTGCCCTTGCTGCCTGTACGGCGACCTATCGCAATCACGGCTATATCCCCCCCGAGGAGGATCTGGCCCAGGTCGTCGTGGGCCAGACCACACAGGGCGACCTTGAGGGGCTGATCGGCAAACCCTCGGCGCAGGGCCTGCTGGCCGGCTCTGGCTGGTATTACGTCGGCTCGCGTTGGGAGTTCTATGGCCCGCGCCAACCGCGCGAGGTGAACCGTCAGGTTGTCGCGGTCAGCTTCGACGAATCCAGCACGGTGACCAATGTCGAGCGCTTCGGGCTTGAGCGCGGTCAGGTCGTGGTGCTGTCGCGCCGGGTGACCGATACCGGTGTCACCAGCCTTGGCCTGATCCGCCAGCTGATGGGCAATGTCGGCCGCGTTCAGGCGGGCGATCTTCTGACCGACTGATCCGGAACGGAGTTTCTGGCCGGGTTTTCGGGGCAGGGCGGCGGCAGGACCTGCCGCCGCCCCGGTATCCGCCTAGATCTCGGGGACGAAGCGCAGCGCCACGCCGTTGATGCAATAGCGCAGCCCCGTGGGTGGTGGGCCGTCGGGAAAGACATGGCCCAGATGCGCATCGCAGACATGGCAGCGCACCTCGGTGCGGATCATCGCGTGGCTGGTATCGCGATGCTCGTCGATCTTGCCGCCGGCGCGCGAAAAGCTGGGCCAGCCGCAATGGCTTTCGAACTTGGCATCCCCGTCGAACAACCGCGCGCCACAGCAGACGCAGTCGTAATGGCCCGGCCCGTTGGGAAAGCCGGGATGCGAGAAGGGCCGCTCGGTTCCCGCCTGCCGCGTCACGCGAAAGGTCTCGGGATCCAGCTCGGTGCGCCACTCGGCATCGGTCTTGGTGATACGCTCAGACATCTTCGGCCTTCTTTCCTGTTGCGCTGCTGTTACAAGATAGGCGCAAGACGTATGTGAACAAGTCAGGCGCGCCATTTCCGGGCCGCCAATCGGTCAGGCAGGGGACCATCATGGCATGGGCCAGGGGGCGATACGAGGTCAGCATCGCCGCTGACGACAGCGAAATCCGCGAGGCGCAGCGCCTGCGCTGGCTGTGTTTCATCGGCGCGCGGCAGGGCGGGACGGCCGAGGGCGGCCAGCTGGATGCCGATGATTATGACGACCGCTGCTGGCACGTGCTGATTCGCGACCGCGCCTTCGGGCAGCTGGTCGCCTGTTTCCGCATGCTGACGCTGGCTGGCGGGGCCGAGATCGGCGACAGCTATGCCGCGCGCCATTACAATCTGTCCCGGCTTCGCGGGTTCAGCGGCAGGATGGTCGAGATCGGCCGCTTCTGCATCCATCCCGAATGGTCCGACCCCGATATCCTGCGTCTGGCCTGGGCGGCCTTGGCACGGCATGTCGACGATCAGGATATCGAGATGCTGTTTGGCTGCTCAAGCTTCATGGGCACTGATGTTCGGGGCTATGAGGACGCCTTTGCCATGCTGCGCGAGCGCCATCTGGCGCCCAGGCACTGGCTGCCCCGGGTCAAGGCGCCGCAGGTGTTTCGCTTTGCCCGTGCATTGCGGTTGAAGACGCCTGATCCGCGCGCCGCCATGGCCGGGATGCCGCCCTTGCTGCGCTCTTATCTGGCGATGGGGGGCTGGGTCAGCGACCATGCGGTGGTGGATCGCCAGCTCGATACGCTGCATGTCTTTACCGGGCTGGAAATCCGCGCCATTCCCCCGGCCCGGGCGAAACTCTTGCGCGCGGCGGCGGCGTAACGCGGCTTTGCATCCGGCCGCCAAAACCCCTATGTGCCGGGCCATGAGCGACAGATTCTCCTTCTCCGTTGCGGCCACCGATGGCCGCGCCCGCACCGGCACCATCCAGACGCCGCGCGGCGATATCCGCACCCCCGCCTTCATGCCCGTGGGCACCGCCGCCACGGTCAAGGCCATGCTGCCCGAATCGGTCGCCGCCACCGGCGCCGATATCCTTCTGGGCAATACCTATCACCTGATGCTGCGTCCGGGCGCCGAGCGCGTCTCCCGGTTGGGCGGGCTGCACCGCTTTATGAACTGGCAGCGCCCGATCCTGACCGATTCGGGCGGCTTTCAGGTGATGAGCCTGGCCGGGTTGCGCAAGCTGACCGAAGAGGGGGTGACCTTCGCCAGCCATGTCGATGGCTCGAAACATTTCCTGTCGCCCGAAACCAGCATGGAAATCCAGCGCCAGCTTGGCTCGGATATCGTCATGGCCTTTGACGAATGCCCGGCGCTGCCCGCGACCGAGGAGGAAGTCGCGAAATCCATGCGCATGTCGATGCGTTGGGCACAGCGTTCGCGCGACGCCTTTGGCGACCGTCCCGGCCACGCGCTGTTCGGCATCATGCAGGGCGGCGTCACCCGCGAACTGCGCGAGGAATCCGCCGAGGCGCTGAAAGCCATCGGCTTTGAGGGCTATGCCATCGGCGGCCTTGCCGTGGGCGAGGGGCAAGAGGCGATGTTCGGCGTTCTCGACTATGCGCCGGGCTTCCTGCCGCAGGACAAGCCGCGCTATCTGATGGGCGTGGGCAAGCCCGACGATATCGTCGGCGCGGTCCAGCGCGGCGTTGACATGATGGATTGCGTGCTGCCCTCGCGCTCGGGGCGGACGGGGCAGGCGTGGACGCGCCGCGGTCAGGTCAATATCAAGAACGCCCGCCATGCCGACGACCCGCGCCCGCTGGATGCCGAATGCACCTGCCCGGCCTGCACCGGCTATTCCCGCGCCTATCTGCATCATGTCTTCCGCTCGGGCGAGATGATTTCGGGGATGCTGCTGACCTGGCACAACCTGCATTATTTCCAAGAGCTTATGCAGGGGATGCGCGATGCCATCGCCGGCGGGCGGCTGGATGCCTTCGTTGCCGATTTCCACGCGCAGCGCGCCGGGGGCGATATCGCGCCGCTGTAAACGCCGGATGCCCGGCGCTCAGACCCCGCAGCGTTCGCGAAAGGCGATGCGGGCGGCGCCGGTGCCCTTCATGTCCGATTCAAACAGCACCCTGCGGCTGCCCGAATTTTCCACGATCGACATGGACTTGGCATTGCCGAAAAAGTCGAGCGTATACGACGAAACCACGAACAGGCCGCTGAGCGATGGCCCTTCGGGGCTTACAGCCGAGGACCATTTGTCCATCCGCCCGTCCGGGGCCTCGATCCACATCATCACCGTCCGGACGCCTCGGAACAGATCGCCGCGCAACGTCTGATCATGCAGGTTGAACTCCAGTTGGTTGCTGCCCCGCCGGCAATGCATGGTCAGGATATACTGGCCTGAAAACTGCGAGGTGGTGACGGAATCGCGCTGCTTGTGCAGATCCCAGCCCAGGGCCGGCAGCGGCAGCAGAAGGCAGGCGATCAGCATCGTGGTCAGTCGGCTAGTCATCGTGTGCTCCCTTCGTTGGGGTTTTGACCATGACACCACAGCCCCCGATTCGCGGCAGTGCGGGCACAGGGTCCGGGATAAGCTGTGCCCGTGACACGGGAATGTCTTGAATTTCTGTCTACCTTCGCTAAGCCCGGGACGGAATCGATGGCGGACAACCCGCCGCCCTTGAAAGCAAGCAATGCCCGCAGACGCCCCCACCGGCCGCAAGTCCGAGATCCGCACCCTCACCACCACCGCCGAACTGGCCGAGTTCTGCGAGCTGGCCAAGGCGCAGCCCTATGTCACGCTCGACACCGAATTCCTGCGTGAACGGACCTATTATTCCAGGCTGTGTCTGATTCAGGCGGCGCTGCCCCCGGCCTCGGGGCCGAAATCGGCGGGCGGGCCGGCGGTGCTGATCGACCCTCTGGCCGAGGGCCTGTCGCTTGAGCCGCTTTACGACCTGTTCCGGCACCAGCCGACGGTCAAGGTCTTTCATGCCGCGCGGCAGGATCTGGAGATTTTCTTCCACGATGCCGGCGTCTTTCCCGATCCGCTGTTCGACACCCAGATCGCCGCCATGGTCTGCGGCTTTGGCGAACAGGTCGGCTATGAGACGCTGGTGAAAAAGATCGCCCGCCAGCCCCTGGACAAATCCTCGCGCTTTACCGACTGGTCGCATCGCCCGCTTTCCGAGGCGCAGGCCACCTATGCGCTGGCCGATGTGACGCATCTGCGCGCCATCTACGAATATCTGGCCGCCCAGCTCGAAAAGACCGGCCGCGCGCCATGGCTTGAGGAAGAGGCCGCCGTGCTGCTGAACCCCGAGACCTATATCACCCGCCCCGACGAGGCATGGGAGCGGATCCGCACCCGTTCCGGCTCACCGCGCTTTCTGGCGGTGGTGCGCGAGCTGGCCCGCTTTCGCGAGACCTATGCCCAGGAACGCGACGTTCCCCGCTCGCGCGTCTACAAGGATGACGCGCTGATCGAGCTGGCCTCGACCAAGCCTGTGACCGAGGCCGATCTGGCCAAGTCGCGCCTGCTTCTGCGCGAGGGGCGGCGCGGCGATATCGCCGCCGGAATCCTGGCCGCCGTCAAGGCTGGGCTTGAGACGCGCGATCTGCCCAAGCCCGCCCCGGATGAGCCGGGCCGCCCCGGCAATGCGGCGCTGGCGGAACTCCTGCGCGTGCTCTTGAAGGCCAAGGCCGATGCGGCGGGCGTGGCCGCGCGGCTGATCGCCTCGGCTGCCGATCTGGATGCCCTTGCCTCGGGCGGGCGCGACATGCCGGCCCTGCATGGCTGGCGGGCCGAGGTTTTCGGCAATGACGCCCTGCGCCTTGCTGCGGGCGAGATTGCGCTTTCGGCACAGGACGGTGCGGTTAAGGTGGTCGAGGTCCCGCGCTAGGGGCGGCGCGGGCCGATGGGGCGCGTGCTTGGCGGACATAGATGCCGCTGGCAAAGGCAAAAGAGTGCAAGGCTAGTTCGGTCATGGAGAATGACGTCAAAGCTGCTCATGCACATTGTGCCAATCATCGATCCGAGCTTGAAACCAGCCTGCAATGCGGCTGCTTCTACTGCTGCTCGGTGTTTTTTCCGCTGAGATCGAAGACTGGTGCGACGAAGGAAGAACCGCACTATGTCCGCGCTGTGGCATAGATTCAGTCATCGGTGATGCTTCGGGCTGTCAGGTGACAAGGCCTGAGTTCTTGAAACAGATGAATCGATATTGGTTCTAGACCGACGGTCCGGTCAGGACTCGCAACCGAGCCACTCACTTCTGATGCGATGACGCCTGACAGATGCGAACGGGAAAATCTGAACAGCCGGGATGAGTGGACGTTCCTTGCAGCGCCAGCGCGATATTGCAGGCGAGGAAAAGGCCATGGCTAGAGGCCGGTACCGGAACCACAGCCGTGCATTCAAGGCGAAAGTGGCTGTGGCGGTATTCAGGGGCGAGAAGACGCTGATCGAGTTGACGCAGGATTTCGACGTCCGTCCGAGCCAGATCAGTTACCCTCGCGCGGCCTTTTCCGCGATCCCCGAGCGGCCTTCGCGCCGGTCCAGCTCTGCCTCGACATCGGCCAGCGTCAGGTCGCGCGCGGCCAGCATCACCAGCAGGTGGTAAAGCGCATCCGCCGCCTCGCTGACCAACTTGTCGCGGTCGCCCTTGACCGCCTCGATGATCGCCTCGACGGCTTCCTCGCCGAATTTCTCGGCGCATTTCTCCGGGCCTTTGGACAGCAGCTTCGCGGTCCAGCTTGTGTCCGGGTCCGCGCCCTTGCGTTCGGCGATGGTCGCGGCCAGCCGTTCCAATGCGCTCATGTCAGCCTCACCGGGATGCCTGCTGCGGCCATGTGTTCCTTGGCCTCGCGCACCGAGAACGTGCCGAAGTGAAAGATCGAGGCGGCCAGCACCGCCGAGGCATGGCCCTCCAGCACGCCTTCGGCCAGATGTTCCAGCGCGCCCACCCCGCCCGAGGCGATGACCGGAATGTTGACCGCATCCGCGACCGCGCGGGTCAAAGGCAGGTTGAAGCCCGATTTGGTTCCGTCCCGGTCCATGCTGGTCAGCAGGATCTCGCCCGCGCCCTTGGCGGCGACAAGGCGCGCGAATTCGACCGCGTCGATGCCGGTGGGCTTTCTGCCGCCATGGGTAAAGATTTCCCATTTGCCCGGCGCCACGGTCTTGGCGTCGATGGCGCAGACGATGCACTGGCTGCCGAACCGGTCGGCTGCCTCGGCGATCACATCCGGGTTCGCCACGGCGGCCGAGTTGAAGCTGACCTTGTCCGCGCCCGCCAGCAGCAGCGCACGCACGTCGTGATGGCTGCGTACGCCGCCGCCGACGGTCAGCGGCACGAAGCAGGCCTCGGCAGTGCGGGTGACCAGATCGAACATGGTGCTGCGGTTTTCATGCGTGGCATGGATGTCCAGAAAGCAGATCTCGTCGGCACCGGCGGCGTCATAGGCGCGTGCGGCCTCGACCGGGTCGCCTGCGTCCACCAGATCGACAAAGTTCACGCCCTTGACCACGCGGCCATCGGCGACATCCAGACAGGGAATGACACGGGTTTTCAGCATGCTGCCGTTCTACCTTGCCGCGCGCCGTCAGGCCAGCGCCTTCAGCGCCGTGCGCAGGTCCAGCGCGCCATCGTAAAGCGCCCGGCCCGAGATCGCCCCGGCAATGACGCCGGTGTCGCGCAGGGCCTCCAGATCGGTCATCGAACTGACCCCGCCCGAGGCGATGACCGGAATGTTCACCGCCCGCGCCAAAGCCTCGGTCGCGCCGACATTCGGCCCCTGCATGGCGCCGTCGCGTTCGATATCGGTATAGATGATCGCGGCGACGCCCGCGTCCTGAAACTGCCGCGCCAGATCGGTGACCATGATATTGGTCTCTTCGGCCCAGCCGCGCGTCGCGACGCGGCCATTGCGGGCGTCGATCCCCACGGCGATCTTGCCGGGAAAGGCCATCGCTGCCTCGCGCACCAAGGCCGGGTTCTCGACCGCGACGGTGCCCAGAATGACCCGCGACAGCCCGCGCTCCAGCCAGGTTTCGATGGTGGCCATGTCGCGGATGCCGCCGCCCAGCTGCGCGGGCACGGTAATGGTGGCCAGGATCGCCTCGACGGCGGCCGCGTTCACCGGCTTGCCGGCGAAGGCGCCGTTCAGATCGACCAGATGCAGCCATTCGGCGCCCGCATCCTGAAAGGCACGTGCCTGCGCTGCCGGATCGCTGCCGAAGACGGTCGCTGCCTCCATGTCGCCGCGCAGCAGCCGCACGCAATTGCCGTCCTTGAGGTCGATGGCGGGGTAAAGGATCATCGCGTCTCTCCCTTGAGCTTGCGCCCCCTTTGCCACAGCCCGCCGCGATCCGAAACCCCCGGCCGGCCCGGCAATCCCCCGCAATGCCCCACAATATGCCCCCACGTCAGACTTGATCGCGGGAAATCGCCGCCCCCATTCTGCCCCGGATCACACAATCCCCGGGGAGGGGGAATCACCATGAAAAAACTGACGCTTGCCGCCATTCTGGCGCTGACTGCCACGGCATCCCATGCCGACGGTATTTCCGGCATCTTCCAGACCCAGGCGAATGACGACGGCAATGTCGGCTTCGTGGAATTCTATGATTGCGGCGGCAAGTTCTGCGGCAAGCTGATCCGCAGCTTTGACAAGGCCGGCAAGGAAATCAGCAGCCCGAACACCGGCAAGAACATCGTCGCCAACATGAGTGAGGACGGCAATGGCAAGTTCTCGGGCGGCACGATCTGGGATCCGGGCGCCGACAAGACCTACAAGTCCAAGATGCAGCTCGACGGCAAGACGCTCAGCGTCTCGGGCTGCGTCACTGTCTTCTGCAAGACCCAGACCTGGACCCGCGTGAAATAAGTCCCGGCTTCTTCTTCACGCAAGTATCCTCGGGGGTCCGGGGGCGGAAATCCCCCGGTCCGACCGCGCCTTCAGGGCTTCCAGCGCAGAAAGTTCGCGATGATGCGCAAGCCCACATCCTGCGATTTCTCGGGATGGAACTGGGTCCCGACGATATTGTCGCGCCCCACCACCGCCGTCACCGGCCCGCCGTAATCGGCACTGGCCAAGAGATGCGCGGGGTCCGTGACGCGAAACTGCCAGCTATGGACGAAATAGGCGTGATCGCCCGAGGCGATCCCCTCCAGCACCGGATGCGGGTTCAGGACCGCGAGGTCGTTCCAGCCCATATGCGGCACCTTCAGATCCGGCGCGCGGATGGCGTCGATCTCGCCGCCGATCCAGCCCAGGCCTTCGGTTTCGCGATATTCATGGCCCAGATCAGCCAGCATCTGCATGCCGACGCAGATGCCCATGAAGGGCACGCCCCGGTCCAGAACCGCCTCGCGCAGCACCTCGACCATTCCGGGCACCGCGTCCAGCGCCGCCCGGCAGGCCGGGAATGCGCCGTCTCCGGGCAGGACGATCCGGTCGGCCGCGCGCACCGTTTCGGGATCCGAGGTGACGATCACCTCGGCCCCGGTCTCGCGGCCCATCAGCGCGAAGGCCTTTTCCGCCGAATGCAGGTTGCCGCTGTCGTAATCGACCAGCGCCACCCGCATCAAAGTGCCCCCTTGGTCGAGGGCAGCACGCCCGCCATGCGCGGATCGGGCTCGACCGCCTCGCGCAGCGCGCGGGCCACGGCCTTGAAGGCGGCTTCGGCGATGTGATGCGAATTCAGCCCGTGGATGCGGTCCACATGCAGCGTGATGCCGCCATGGGTCGCCAGCGCCTGAAAAAACTCGCGCACCAGTTCCACGTCGAAGGTGCCGATCTTCTGCGTCGGGAAATCGACATTCCAGACCAGATAGGGCCGCGCCGACAGGTCCAGCGCGGCGCGGATCAGCGCGTCGTCCATGGCAAGGTGAAAGCTGCCATAGCGGCGGATGCCCTTCTTGTCGCCAAGCGCGGCGGTCAGCGCCTGACCGATGGCGATGCCGGTATCCTCGACCGTGTGGTGGTCGTCGATATGCAGATCGCCCGTGGCGCGGATGGTCATGTCGATCAGCGAATGCCGCGACAGCTGGTCCAGCATGTGGTCGAAGAACCCGACGCCGGTCTGGTTGTCATAAACCCCGGTCCCGTCAAGGTTCAGCGTGACCTCGATCTGGGTCTCGGCGGTCTTGCGGGTGATGGTTGCGCGGCGCATCTGGCGTCTCTCCTCATGCCGGCCCCTTGCGGGCCTTGCGCCTTATAGGACGCGGGCGCGGGGGTGAAAAGCCGCGGGCCGAAAATCCGGGGTAGGGGTGGGAATTCACGGGTCGGTGATATATGGTCGCGTCTTTCCGCGGCGTCACGCCGTACCGTGATGGAGACGAACAACCAGGAAAGGAGCGCCTATGAGCGATCCCACGTCCAGCGGCTTGACCGCTGCAATCGCAACCGAAGACGGGGAGGCCGAAGTCGAGGCCGTTCCCGCCCCCGAAGGCCCGACAGCGGTCATCGAAACCCCCTATGAGATCGGTCAGGACAATGTCCAGGGCGCCGGTCGCATCCCCTTCGACGTTCATAACCCGGTTTTCGCCATTTCGGCGGTGGCCATCGTGATCTTCACCCTTGGCACCGTCGCGCTGCAATATCTGACGGCCGTGCCCCCAATCGACGGCGTGGCCCAGCCCAGCGGCGTCGAGACCTTTTTCACCGGCATGCGCGGCTGGCTGACCGGCAATCTCGACTGGTTCTTCATGCTGGCCGGCAATGTCTTCGTGCTGCTTTGCCTTGCGCTGATCCTGTCGCCGCTTGGCCGCGTGCGTCTGGGCGGCCCCGAGGCCACGCCCGATTTCTCGCTGACCGGATGGTTCGCGATGCTGTTTGCCGCCGGCATGGGCATCGGGCTGATGTTTTACGGCGTGGCCGAGCCGATGGGGCATTTTCAGGCCGCGCTTGGTGGACCCACGGTCGAAAACGGCATCCGCACCGATTGGGCGCCTTTGGACGGCGCGGCGGGCGATGAGCTGGGCGCGCGGCGTCTGGCCATGGCCGCGACCATCTTTCACTGGGGTCTGCATCCTTGGGCGATCTATGCCGTGGTCGCGCTGGCCCTGGCGCTGTTTTCCTATAACAAGGGCCTGCCGCTGACCATGCGTTCGGTGTTTTACCCGATCTTCGGCGAGGGCGTCTGGGGCTGGCCGGGGCATGTCATCGACATCCTTGCAGTCTTTGCCACCATCTTCGGGCTCGCCACCTCGCTGGGCTTTGGCGCCGAGCAGGCGACGGCCGGGCTGAATTTCCTGTTCGGGATCAGCGACGGCATGACCACCAAGATCGTGCTGATCCTGATCATCACCGGCGTCGCCACGATCAGCGTTGTGGCGGGGGTCGACAAGGGCGTGAAACTCCTCTCCGAGGCCAATATGTTGCTGGCTTTCGGGCTGTTGCTGTTCGTGATCCTGACCGGGCCGACCTTGGCGATCCTGACCGGGTTTTTCAGCAATCTCGGGGCCTATGCCCGCGATCTGATCCCGCTGTCCAATCCCTTCGGGCGCACGGATGATAATTTCCGGCAGGGCTGGACGGCGTTCTACTGGGCGTGGTGGATCAGCTGGTCGCCCTTTGTCGGCATGTTCATCGCGCGGGTCTCGCGCGGGCGCACGGTGCGGCAGTTCCTGACGGCGGTGCTGATCGTGCCCTCGCTGATCTCGGTCCTGTGGATGACGGCGATGGGTGGCACGGCGATTTCGGAATATACCGCCGGTTTCCGGGGTGTGGCCGATGCCGCGCTGGAGTTGCAACTGTTCCAGATGCTTGGCCAGCTGCCGCTGCACCAGATCTCCAGCTTCATCGGCATCATTCTGGTGATCGTGTTCTTCGTCACCTCGTCGGATTCCGGCTCGCTGGTGATCGACACCATCTCGGCCGGGGGCAAGGTGCATGCACCGGTGCCGCAGCGCATCTTCTGGTGCGGCTTCGAGGGGCTGGTCGCCATCGCCCTGCTTCTGGGGGGAGGGCTGACCGCGTTGCAGGCCATGGCGGTCTCGACCGGGCTGCCCTTTACCATCGTGCTTCTGGGCGCGGTCTGGGCCATCATCCGCGGCCTGATGGACGAACGGCGCGAGATCGCCACCGGCTGATCTGCGCCTTGAACGGGCGGGACATTCCGCCCGTTCTTGTCATATTGTCCCTGCAATGCCAAAAAGTGTCTGAACGACGCGCAAGAGCATGCGCAAGGACAAGCGACCCGAAAGGATCCTGGCCGATGAGAGACGACCTGACTGCCAGCGAAAAGCGGCTGATCGCGGCGCTGGACCGCATCGACCACTTCATCGACCGCGCCACCGGCGCGCGCGCGATTGCGCCGGCCCCGGTTGCCGCCGGGGGCGGGCTGGCCGAGATCGAGGCCCGGCTGCATGCCGCCCAGGGCGAGAACCGGCGCCTCTCGGGCGAGCTGGTGCTGCTGCATGAGCGTCAGGCGGCGCTGCTGGCCAATTGCGAGACCCGGCTGACCGAGGCCCATGAACGGCTTTCCGGCGCCGGGCTTGAGGCCGCGCGCCTTGCCGCCGCCAATGAGGTTCTGGCCGAGGCGAACCGCGCCCTGATCGCGGCCTCGGGTGCGCCCGCCGACGAGGCGCGCCTTGCGCTTGAGGCGGAAATCGAATCGCTGCGCGCCGTGCGCGCGGCCGAGACGGCGCAGATGGGCGATCTGCTGGCGGTACTCGACCGCATGATCGACACGCCCGCACCCGAAACCGCCGAAGCGCCGCGCGCGCCCGTGCGGGCCGCTGCGGCTGCGCCCGCTGTCGCGCCTGCGGTGGCGCCGGTGCTGGAAATGCCGATGCCCGAGCAGGTCACCGAATTCGCCGGGGCATCCCATGATGCGGCATCCGCGGATGCCGGGGACGCCTCCGGGCCGGCTGAGGAGAGGGGCTGATCATGGCAGAAGTCGATTTTTCCATCGGACACAAATCCTATACGCTGAGCTGCCAGGAGGGCGAGGAGCGGCATCTGAAACGCGCCGCCGGCCTTCTGGACACCGAGGCGCAGGCCATTCTGGGTCAGGCCGGCCGCATCCCCGAGCCGCGGCTTTTGCTGCTGGCGGGGCTGATGCTGGCGGACCGCACCTCGGCCCTGGAGGATCGCGCCATCTCGGCCGAGCGGGAACTGGCGCGGCTGAAGGCCAATCCGCAGCGGGTCGAGGTGCCGGTGGTGCCCGCAAGCCTGTCCGAGGCCATGGCCGAACTGGCGGCGCGGGCCGAAGCCTTGGCGCAGAAGGCCGAGGATCAACTGGCCGAGTGATCGCCAGCGGCGCGGTTCTTTGGATATTTGAGTGAAGAAGAAAGGGTCTTTGGGCCTGTGCGTGTCATACCGTCGGGGTGGGGCGCGTCATCTGGACTTTTCCGATCTGGCCGGTCCCCGGCACGGCTGTCGTGAGGACGGAGCGATTTTTCCCGCCCTCCCTTCGCTTGCCCTTGCGCCTTGGCCCGTCGCGGCTATAACCCCGGACGATTTATCCGCCGCCAGCCCGAGGGACCCGCCATGCCGAAAAGAACCGATATCAAATCCATCCTGATCATCGGTGCCGGTCCCATCGTCATCGGGCAGGCCTGCGAATTCGACTATTCCGGCGCCCAGGCCTGCAAGGCGCTGCGCGAGGAAGGTTACCGGGTCATTCTGGTCAACTCGAACCCCGCGACGATCATGACCGACCCGGAAATGGCCGATGCCACCTATATCGAGCCGATCACTCCCGAAATCGTCGAAAAGATCATCGCCAAGGAACGCCCCGACGCGCTGCTGCCGACCATGGGCGGGCAGACCGGGCTGAACACCGCGCTGGCCCTGGCCGATATGGGTGTCCTGAACCGCTATGGGGTCGAGCTGATCGGCGCGCAGCGCGCCGCCATCGAGATGGCCGAGGACCGCAAGCTGTTTCGCGAGGCCATGGACCGCATCGGGCTGGAAAACCCCCGCGCCACCATTGTCGCCGCCCCGAAGCACCCGAACGGCAAATATGACGTCGCGGCCGGCATCGCCATCGGCATGGAGGCGCTGGACGATATCGGCCTGCCCGCCATCATCCGCCCCGCCTTTACCCTTGGCGGCACCGGCGGCGGCGTCGCCTATAACCGCGACGATTACGAACGCATCCTGCGCTCGGGGCTTGAGGCATCGCCGGTGGCGCAGGTGCTGGTCGACGAGTCGCTTCTGGGCTGGAAGGAATACGAGATGGAAGTCGTGCGCGACCGCGCCGACAATGCCATCATCGTCTGCTCCATCGAAAACGTCGATCCGATGGGCGTCCATACCGGCGACTCGATCACCGTCGCGCCGGCGCTGACCCTGACCGACCGCGAATACCAGCGCATGCGCAATGGCTCGATTGCCGTCCTGCGCGAGATCGGCGTCGAGACCGGCGGCTCGAATGTGCAATGGGCGATCAACCCCGCCGATGGCCGCATGGTGGTGATCGAGATGAACCCGCGCGTGTCGCGGTCCTCGGCCCTGGCCTCCAAGGCCACGGGTTTCCCGATTGCCAAGATCGCCGCAAAACTGGCCGTCGGCTATACGCTGGACGAGCTGGACAACGACATCACCAAGGTTACGCCCGCCTCGTTCGAGCCCAGCATCGACTATGTCGTGACCAAGATCCCGCGCTTTGCGTTCGAGAAATTCCCCGGCTCGAAGCCCGAGCTGACCACGGCGATGAAATCCGTGGGCGAGGTGATGGCGATTGGCCGCACCTTCCATGAAAGCCTGCAAAAGGCCCTGACCTCGATGGAGAACGGGCTGACCGGGCTTGACGATATCGAGATCCCCGGCGCCCCCGACAAGGCCGCGATCATCAAGGCGATCAGCGCCCAGACCCCCGACCGGCTGCGCCTGATCGCGCAGGCCATGCGCGAGGGGCTGAGCAATGACGAGATCCAGCACGCAACCGCTTTTGATCCGTGGTTCCTGACCCGCATCCGCGAGATCATCGATGCCGAGGCTGCCATCCGCGCCAATGGCCTGCCCAAGGATCTGGAGGGCCTGCGGCATCTGAAGATGATGGGCTTTACCGATGCGCGTCTGGCCGCGCTGACCGGAAAGACCGAAACCGCCATCCGTCAGGCTCGCCGTGCGCTGGACCTGCACCCGGTCTTCAAGCGCATCGACACCTGCGCCGCCGAATTCGAGGCGCAGACCCCCTATATGTATTCGACCTATGAGGCCCCGGCGATGGGCGATGTCGAGAACGAGGCCCGGCCCAGCGACCGCAAGAAGGTGGTCATTCTGGGCGGCGGTCCGAACCGCATCGGGCAGGGGATCGAGTTCGACTATTGCTGCTGCCATGCCTGTTTCTCGCTGACCAAGGCCGGCTATGAAACCATCATGATCAACTGCAACCCCGAGACAGTTTCGACCGATTACGACACCTCGGACCGGCTGTATTTTGAGCCGCTGACCCTGGAACATGTGCTGGAGATCCTGCGCATCGAACAGGAAAACGGTACGCTGCATGGCGTCATCGTCCAGTTCGGCGGCCAGACGCCCTTGAAACTGGCCAATGCGCTTGAGGCCGAGGGCATCCCGATCCTGGGCACCAGCCCCGACGCCATCGACCTGGCCGAGGACCGCGAGCGGTTCCAGAAACTGCTCAATGACCTGAACCTCAAGCAGCCGATCAACGGCATCGCCCGCTCCGGCGAAGAGGCCATCGAGATCGCAAAGCGCATCGGTTTCCCGCTGGTCATCCGCCCGTCCTATGTGCTTGGCGGCCGCGCCATGGAAATCGTGCGCGATATGGACCAGCTGAACCGCTATATCCGCGAGGCGGTGCAGGTTTCGGGTGATAGCCCGGTGCTCTTGGACAGCTATCTTTCCGGCGCGATCGAGGTTGACGTGGACGCGCTTTGCGACGGGCGCACCGTCCATGTCGCGGGCATCATGGAACATATCGAGGAAGCCGGCGTCCATTCCGGCGACTCGGCCTGTTCGCTGCCGCCGCATACGCTGGACGCCGAAACCATCGCCGAGCTGAAACGCCAGACCGAGGCCATGGCCCGGGCGCTGAACGTCGTCGGCCTCATGAACGTGCAATTCGCGCTGAAGGACGGCGCGATCTATGTGCTTGAGGTGAACCCGCGTGCCAGCCGCACCGTGCCCTTTGTCGCCAAGGCCACCGACAGCGCCATCGCCTCGATTGCCGCGCGGCTGATGGCCGGCGAGCCGATGTCGAACTTCCCCGCCCGCGCGCCCTATCCGGCCGGCGCCGGACCCGAGGACCCGCTGCCCTTTGCCGATCCGCTGACGGTGGCCGACCCGATCACGCCCTGGTTCTCGGTCAAGGAGGCGGTGCTGCCCTTTGCCCGCTTCCCCGGTGTCGATACGCTGCTGGGCCCGGAAATGCGTTCGACCGGCGAGGTGATGGGCTGGGACCGCAACTTCCCGCGCGCCTTCCTCAAGGCGCAGATGGGGGCGGGGACGCAACTGCCCGATGCGGGGCTGGTCTTTGTCTCGGTCCGGGATGCCGACAAGTCGGACGCCATGGCGCAGGCCGCGCGCGATCTGACCGCGATGGGTTTCACGCTGGTTGCGACGCGCGGCACGGCCGAGTTCCTCAAGGCCGCGGGCGTCGCGACCGAGACCGTGAACAAGGTCTATGAGGGCCGCCCGAACATTGTCGACCGCCTCAAGAACGGCGAGATCGTGATGGTGCTGAACACCACCGAGGGCGCGCAGGCCATCGCGGATTCGCGTGATATCCGCGCCGTGGCCCTGAACGACAAGATCCCCTATTTCACCACCGCCGCCGGCAGCATCGCCGCCGTGGCGGCGATCCGCTCGCGCGGCGAGGGGGAGTTGGTCGTCCGTTCGCTTCAGGCCTGACCTGAAGGGCGCTGCGCGGATCGTTGCGCGGCGCCCGCCGCGAAGCGGATTTCCCCGCTTGACGGCGCCGTGATCCTGCACTGATCTCGGCACATCGCCCTTGGGCGGTCTGCTACGCAGAGCGATCTGCACAACCAGTTTTCCCGATTTTCCAGCCGGTTCGAAAGGGCTGCCCTTCCATGACTGATCAAATAAACCCTCTGGCGACGCATCACCTGCCGCCATTCATCACCGCGCCGGGGCAGACCGATGGCCTTCTGGTCGGGATCGGCCTGTTCCTGATCGTGGTGGTGTTTTTGCTGGGCATCGCCTTCCTGTGGCTGCACAGCCTGCCCGAGCGCGTCGCGCATAAGGGCCAGAAGCTGCAATTCGAGGTGGTGGCGATCCTGTGCCTGCTGGCGCTGTTCACGCATAACAATGTGCTGTGGGGCGCGGCGCTGATCCTTGCCTTCATCGACTTGCCCGATCTGGCGACGCCCTTGCGCCGCATTTCGGACACGCTGGAACGTCTGGTCGGAGGGGGCCGCCAGCCGGTTTCCGCTGCCGGTCCGCTTGATCCGGCGGTCGAGGCGCCGCAGGACAGCCAGACACCCGCGCCCACGGCCGGCGACACGACCACCGCAAAGGGGCACTGAACCATGCTTGAAGTCATCCTTTGCTCGCTGGTCACGATTCTGCCCGATTACCTCTTCCGCCGCTATGCGCAGGGAAAGCGTTTCGGCAAGGAAATCACCTTCTTCTCGGTCTGGTATGAGCTGCGCTACGGCATTACCGGCTGCTTCATCCTGACCATCGCGCTGATCACCGTGGTCTTCTTCTATCACCCGTCCACGACCGCCGTGGCGGTGCATTTCCGCACCATCCCGATCATTGCCGATGCCAATGGCCGCGTGGAAGAGGTCTATCTGCAGGTCAGCGACGACGTCAAAGCGGGCGATCCGTTGTTCCGCCTTGAAACCACGCGTCAGGAAGCCGCCGTCGAGACCCAGCGCCGCCGGATCGCCGAGGCCGAGGCCGCGATGGTCGTGGCCGCGACCGACGTAGCTGCCGCGAGTGGCAAGGTTTCCGAGGCGCAGGCCACGTTGCGCCAGGTTCGGGATGACCTGAAAACCAAGCGCGATCTGGTCAAAAGCGGTTCCAGCGCCGTCGCGCGGCGTGATCTGGAAACCCTTGAGGTCAGCGAAGCCGCCGCCATTGGCTCGCTGGACGCTGCCGAATCCGCGCGCGATTCCGCCCAGCAGCGGCTTGACACGCTTTTGCCGGCGCAGAAGGCCACCGCCGAGGCCGCGCTGCACCAGGCCGAAATCGAGATCGAAAAGGCCACGATCCGCGCCGGCGTCGATGGCCGGGTCGAGCAGTTCACCCTGCGCCCCGGCGATGTCGTCAGCTCTGTCCTGCGCTCGGCCGGGGTGCTGATCCCGCAAGAGGCGGGCCGCGCCTCGATCCAGGCCGGTTTCGGCCAGATCGCGTCGCCGGTCATCAAGAAGGGCATGATCGGCGAGATCTCGTGCAATACCACGCCCTGGCAGGTGATCCCGGTCGTGGTCAGCGACAAGCAGGATTACATCGCCTCGGGCCAGTTCGGCGGCGGCGAACGGCTGCTCGAGATCAGCGATATGCGCCGCGACGGCACGGTGCTGGTCTATATGGAGCCGCTTTACCCCGGCGGGTTCAAGGACATCGTGCCGGGCAGCCAGTGCATGGCGAACCTGTATTCGAACCACCATGACGAGATCGCCGATCCGAACACCTCCTTCGGTCGCGGCCTTGCGCTGCATGGCGTCGATGCGCTGGGTCTGGTCCATGCCATGCTGATGCGCATTCAGGTGGCCCTGATGCCCTTCCGCACGCTGGTGTTCTCGGGCGGCCATTGAAACGCGTAGGGTGCGTGCTTTGCACGCACCTTGCTTGCCGGCGGAGCATTTTTCGGTCCCGTTACGGAGGGGCCGATGATTGCGGAGATCCTCCTCATCTGGCGGCGTGATCCCCGATATGTGCGCCTCAATGCCCGTCACCAGACGGTCCGGGACAGCGGCATTCATCAATTCCCGTGTTCTGTGGAGGTTCGCGGCAGTCAGGTCGGGGCGCGTTCCAGGATGGTTGCGCGGGGCCGGGACGTGCCGACCTCACCCCCAGGGCGGGGATGCGAAAAAGACGCGGCCCCGGGTAGGGCCGCGCCTCTCATGTCGCGGGTTGCGCCAATACTTCGCGCAACGGATGCAAGGGTTACAGCAGGAAATCTCCCGCGACATATTGGCCGGGCAGTACCCCGCCGTCGTTGATGCGGATGAACATGTCGGCCGCCGCATCGATATCGTTGTTGACATAGACCATCGTCTGCGTGCCGCTGGCGCCGACCCAGACCGTGCCGATCCCGCCCGGCGTTGTACCATTGAAAACAAAGGCCTGATTGCCGCCCTGCACGGTATTCGCGTCGATCGAAGTAAGCTGGATCCGGTCACCCGCCGCAGCGCCAACACCATCAAAACCATTGATGATGTCGATGCCCAAACCCAAACCGATCGTGGAATCGGTGATATCGATGAACTGGAACACGTCGTTCCCGAGCTGCCCCAAAAGCAGGTCGGCCCCGGTGCCGCCCCGCAGAAGGTCATTGCCATCGCCGCCATACAGCACGTCATTGCCAGTACCGCCGAGCAGCGCATCCGTGCCGCCCTGTCCGAAGATCATGTCATTTCCGGCATCGCCAACAGCGAGGTCGTTGCCTTCACCGGTATAGATCCGGTTCGCGCCGATCGTGCCATAGACGCGGTCGTTGCCGTCCGCGGTCATGACATGTTCGAACCCCTGGAACAGTTCGCCGACGATGCTGGTCTGGCCGGTGGCCAGGTTGACGACATAGTTGGTCTTGTAGGTGCGTGTATCCAGCAGATCCTCGCCATTGCCGCCGATCATCGTCTCGCTGTCGCCGATCACCGGCAGCAGCGTGTCGTTGCCGTCCTCGCCGTCGTAATAGCCCGAACCGCTGGAGGCGATGCTGTCATTGCCAGCGCCGCCCCAGACGGTGTCGGTCCCGAAAATCGGCTGAACGGTGTCGTTGCCTTCATCGCAATAGACAAGATCGCTGCCCGAGCCGCTGACGATGAAGTCGTTGCCAGTCCCGCCGCGCAGCGTGTCGTCGCCGGCCAGACCATAGAGCCAGTCGTCGCCTGCTCCGCTCGCGAAATAGTTCGCGTCAGCCGTTCCGATCAGGGTGTCGTTTCCCGACCCGGTGAGGAGATGCTCGAACTGGGTAAAGCTTTCGCCGGTCCAGTTCGTGTTGCCGTTGCCCAGATTGACGAGATAATCGCCCGAGAAGCTGGTCGTGTTCAGCCAGTCGCTGCCAAGCCCGCCGATCAGTGTTTCGCCACTGCCGTTAGCGGCATAGACATAGTCGTCACCGGTTCCGCCGTTGTAGTACCCGAAGGCGCTCGAAGCGATTGTGTCGTTGCCGCCTTCACCCCAGACCGTGTCGATGCCGCTGCCGGCATGCAGCGAGTCATTGCCGTTGCCGCCCGCGATGTAGTCGTCTCCAAAGCCGCCATAGACAGTGTCGTCGCCATCGGCACCATAGACGGTGTCATTGCCCAGATCGGAGCTGATGTAGTCATTGCCGCTCTGGGTCCAGATGTAGTTGCTCCCACCCGTGCCATAGACTGTATCGTTCCCTGAGCCGGTGTAGATGTTTTCGAAATTGACGAAGCTTTCGCCGAGCCAGTTCGTGGCACCGGTGGCAAGGTTCACGCGATAGTCGCCGGAGAAGCTTGCCGTGTTCAGCCAGTCCGTGCCGGTGCCGCCATCCAGCGTCTCGCCGCCGCCATTGCCGGCATAGACATAGTCGTTGCCGCTGTCGCCGTAATACTGGCCATAGCCGCTGGATGTCAGCGTATCATTGTCGTCCCAGCCATGCAGCGTGTCGGTGCCGGTGTCGGCGTCAAGCCGGTCATTGCCGTCTCCGCCCGACAGGTAGTCGTTTCCGATTCCGCCATTAAGCGTGTCATTGCCGGCATTACCGTAGATCAGGTCATTGCCGGCATTGCCATACATGGTGTTGGCGCCCGTGGTCCCGTCAAGCGTGTCGTTTCCAGACCCCGAATAGATATTCTCGAAGTTGACGAAGCTTTCGAGGAAGAAATTGGTCTGGCCGGTGGCGAGGTTCACGCGATAGTTGCCCGAGAAGCTTGCCGTGTTCAGCCAGTCCGTGCCGGTGCCGCCATCCAGCGTCTCGCCGCCGCCATCGCCGGCATAGACATAGTCGTTGCCGCTTTCGCCGTAATACTGGCCATAGCCGCTGGATATCAGCGTGTCATTGTCGTTGCCGCCATACAGCGTGTCCGTGCCGGTTCCGGCGTCAAGCCAGTCATTGCCGGTTCCACCATAAAGCGAGTCGTTTCCAGCAGCGCCATAGACCTCGTCATTGCCGCCGCTCGCAATGACCGTGTCATTGCCCGCAAGGGCAGAGAAGGTTTCGCTCGCCAATGTTCCGAGCATCAAGTCATTGCCGTTGGTTCCTGTAGGCATCACTTCCTCCTGATGTGATGATTCCGTTGAATGAGCAGGCAGCCTCGCGCCCCGACCATAGACCCCGGGGCGTGAACCGGTTGTGAATGGCATCAGGGGCTTGATGGATAAGGAAATCACGGCGAAATCGCCGGCCCGCCCCCCTGTCCGTGCGGGTTGCGCGGCGCCCTCCGGCCCGGATTTTCACGCCGGGGATTGCCCCCCCGGACCGGCGCGGCTATCGCAGGGAAGCGGAAAGGGCGGGAACCATGAGCTTCAATACATTCGGCCGTATCTTCACCTTCACCACCTGGGGCGAAAGCCACGGGCCGGCGCTTGGCGCGACGGTGGATGGCTGCCCGCCGGGCGTGGCGCTGGACGAAGCCTTCATCCAGCAATTCCTGGACCGTCGCCGCCCCGGCACCTCGAAATTCACCACCCAGCGGCAGGAACCCGATCAGGTCCGCATCCTGTCCGGCACCTTCGAGGGGCGCACCACCGGCACGCCGATCCAGCTGATGATCGAGAATACCGACCAGCGCAGCAAGGATTACGGCGAGATCGCGCAGGCTTTCCGTCCCGGCCATGCCGACATTGCCTATCACCTGAAATACGGCATTCGCGACTATCGCGGCGGCGGGCGCTCCAGCGCGCGGGAAACCGCGGCGCGGGTTGCCGCGGGGGGCGTGGCGCAGGCGGTGTTGCGCGATCTGGTGCCCGATCTGCGGATCACCGGCTACATGTGTCAGATGGGAAATCTGCATCTGGATCCGGCAAATTTCGACGCAAGTCAGATCGGCCAGAACCCGTTCTTCCTGCCCGATGCCAGCGCCGTCCCCGCGTGGGAGGACTATCTGAACGCCATCCGCAAGGACCAGAACAGCGTCGGCGCCGCCATCGAGGTGCTGATCCAGAACTGTCCGCCCGGCCTTGGCGCGCCGGTCTATGCGAAGCTGGATACCGACCTTGCCGCCGCGATGATGTCGATCAATGCCGTCAAGGGCGTCGAGATCGGCGAGGGCATGGCTGCCGCCGCCCTGACCGGCACCGAAAATGCCGACGAGATCCGTATGACCCCGGACGGACCCGAATTCCTGTCGAACCATGCCGGCGGGATCCTGGGCGGGATTTCCACCGGACAGGACATCGTCGTGCGGTTCTCGGTCAAGCCGACCAGCTCGATCCTGACCCCGCGCCGCACCATCAACCAAAGGGGCGAGGAAATCGAGCTGATCACCAAGGGCCGCCACGATCCTTGCGTCGGGATTCGCGCCGTGCCCATCGCCGAGGCCATGGCGGCCTGTGTGATTCTCGATCATCTGCTGCTGGACCGCGCGCAGACCGGCGGCGTCCGGGGCCGTATCGGCTAGAGATCGCAGGGTTTTCGGGCAGGGCGGCGATTGTCGCGCAACTGTCACATTCCTTTCGCATAACCGTCGCATCGCCGTTCTAAACGACGCGCAGGCCAAAGCTGGCCAAGATGGAAATGTCAGGAGTGATCCTATGAAATCCGCGAAACTCACCGTGTCGGCGCTGGCCGTGATTGCCGCCTCGGCAGGCGTGGCCTCGGCCCGCGACCAGATCCAGGTCGCCGGCTCGTCCACGGTGTTGCCCTATGCCACCATCGTCGCCGAAGCCTTTGGCGAAAACACCGATTTCCCGACCCCGGTGGTGGAATCGGGCGGCTCGTCCGCCGGCCTGAAGAAATTCTGCGAAGGCGTGGGCGAGAACACGATCGACATCGCCAATGCCTCGCGCCCGATGAAGGACAGCGAGAAGGCCGCCTGCAAGGCCGCCGGCGTGACCGAGGTCATCGAGGTCCGCATCGGCTATGACGGCATCGTCTTTGCCAGCGATATCAACGGCAAGGATTTCGCCTTTACCGCCGCCGACTGGTTCAACGCGCTGGCCGCCGAGGTGGTCAAGGACGGCAAGGTCGTCGCCAACCCCTATACCAAATGGAGCGAGATCCGCGCCGATCTGCCCGATCAGGACATCCTGGCCTTTGTGCCCGGCACCAAGCACGGCACCCGCGAAGTCTTTGAGGAAAAGGTGATCGCGGCGGGCTGCAAGGAGGCTGGCGCCACCGAGGTCTTCGCCAAGGAAAAAGGTGACGAAGACAAGGCCAAGGAAGCCTGCTCTGCCCTGCGCACCGATGGCAAGTCGGTCGACATCGACGGCGACTATACCGAGACGCTGGCTCGCATCCAGTCGGCCCCGAACGGCATCGGTGTCTTTGGCCTGTCGTTTTACGAAAACAACACCGACAAGCTGAAGGTCGCGACCATCGGCGGCGTGACGCCCTCGACCGAAAGCATCGCTTCGGGTGAGTATCCGGTGTCCCGGCCGCTGTTCTTCTATGTCAAGAAACAGCATATCGGCACCATTCAGGGGCTGAAGGAATTCGCTGAATTCTTCGTCTCGGACGAACTGGCCGGCCCCGAGGGCCCGCTGGCCGCCTATGGTCTGGTCGCCGATCCGGAACTGGCCGCGACCCAGACCGCCGTGGCCGACGAAGCGACCATCGCCCAGTGACCTGACGGGCGCGGGCGGCAGAACGTCCCCGCGCCCCTTTCCGTTCCCCAGTTTCCGAGGCTCTGAATGCCTGTCTCCTGGACATTGCTGATCGTCCTTGCCCTTGCCGGGGCGGGCTATCTGCTGACCCGCATGCGGGCCGTCGCCATGGCTGGCGGCGACACGCGCAAGCTGCATTCGCGGCCCGGCCATTACGGCTGGAACGCGGCGCTTCTGACGGCGCTGCCGGCGATCCTGCTGATCGCGGTCTGGCGTTTCGTGCAACCGGCGGCGGGCACGGCGCTGATCTCGATGGTGGCGCTGGCTCTGGCCGCAGCAGGGCTTGCCTTTGCGCTGATCCGCACCTCGCCCAGCTTCCGCGCCCGAAACGCGGTCGAGGGCATGGTCAAGGGCCTGCTGATCGCCTGCGCCTCGATTGCCATCATCACCACCGCCGGGATCGTGCTGTCGATGCTGTTCGAGACCGGGCAGTTCTTTCGCCAATACCCCTGGACCGAGTTCTTCTTTGGCACCACCTGGTCGCCGAAATTCGGTGGCGGCTCGCAGCTGGGCATGCTGCCGCTGCTCTGGGGCACGCTTTACATCTCGCTGATCGCGCTGCTGGTCGCGGTGCCGATCGGGCTGTTCGCGGCGATCTACATGTCGGAATACGCATCGATGCGGATGCGCGGCGTGGTCAAGCCGCTGATCGAGGTGCTGGCCGGGATCCCGACCATCGTCTATGGGCTTTTCGCTATGATTACCGTTGGCCCCTTGCTGCGCGACTGGTTCTCGCAGCCGCTGGGGCTGGGCGCATCGGCATCCTCGGTGATGACGGCGGGGCTGGTCATGGGGGTGATGCTGATCCCCTTTGTCAGCTCGCTTTCCGATGACATCATCAACGCCGTGCCGCAAAGCCTGCGCGACGGCGCGCTGGGGCTGGGCTCAACCCCGTCCGAGACCATCCGCAAGGTGGTGCTGCCCGCTGCCCTGCCGGGCATCGTCGGCGCCGTGCTTCTGGCCGCGTCCCGCGCCATCGGCGAGACGATGATCGTGGTGCTGGGGGCGGGGGCTTCGGCCCGCATGGGGCTGAACCCCTTTGAGGCGATGACCACCATCACTGTCAAGATCGTCAGCCAGCTGACCGGCGACACCGATTTCGCCGCCCCCGAAACGCTGGTCGCCTTTGCCCTTGGCCTGACGCTTTTCACGGTGACGCTGGGGCTGAACATCGTCGCCCTTTATGTCGTGCGCAAATACCGGGAGCAGTACGAATGAGCGACGCATCCTTCCCGACCGCCGCCAAGACCCCCAGAACGTCGCTGCTGGCCGCGGATCCCCGGACCCGCAAACGCAACGCCGCCGAGGCACGTTTCCGCGCCTATGGCCTTGCCGCCATCGCCGTGGCGCTGGTCATGCTGGTGGTGCTGCTGGTGACGATCTTTTCCGGCGGCATTGGCGCATTCCGCCAGACCTACCTGACTATCCCGGTGACGCTGGATGCGGCGCAGCTGGACAAGAAAGGTAACCGTAACCCCGAGGACATCAAGAAGGTCCTGACGCTGACCTATGGCAAGATCCTCGACAAGGCGCTGGATGCGGCCATTGCCGACAAGGGTATTCAGGTCGCCGGTCTTTCAGACAAGGATCTGTCGGGCCTGATCTCGAAAGAGGCCTCGGCCGATCTGCGCGACCGCGTGCTGGCCGATCCCGGCCTGATCGGCCAGACCATCGAGGCCCGCGTGTTGGTGAACGGGCGCGTGGACGGCTATTACAAGGGCCGTGTCAGCATGGAAAGCGCGGCGCGCGACGCCAATACCTCGCCCGCGCAGCTTGAACTGGCCGATGCGCTGAAAGCGCAGGGGATGCTGGCCACGGCATGGAACTGGTCGTTTCTGACCAGCCCCGATGCCTCGGACCAGCGCCCCGAGGCGGCGGGCGTGGGCGTGGCCATCCTTGGCTCGCTTTACATGATGCTGGTGGTGCTGGCGCTGGCGGTGCCGATCGGCGTCGCCGCCGCCATCTATCTTGAGGAATTCGCCCCCAGGAACCGCTGGACCGACATTATCGAGGTGAACATCTCGAATCTTGCGGCGGTGCCCTCGATCGTCTTCGGCATCCTCGGGCTTGCGGCCTTCATCAACTTTGCCGGCCTGCCGCAATCGGCGCCCATCGTCGGCGGCCTCGTGCTGGTCCTGATGACGCTGCCGCGCATCATCATCCCGGCGCGCGCGGCGCTGAAGGCGGTGCCGCCCTCGATCCGCGATGCGGCGCTGGGGGTGGGGGCTTCGCGCATGCAGTCGGTGTTCCATCATGTCCTGCCGCTGGCCACGCCCGGCATCCTGACCGGGGTGATCCTGGGGATGGCGCAGGCTCTGGGCGAAACCGCGCCGCTGTTGCTGATCGGCATGGTGGCATTCGTGAAGAACTTCCCGGCCGCTCCGCCCGAGGGGCTTTTCGATCCGGCCTCGGCGCTGCCGGTTCAGGTCTATAACTGGACCCAGCGTGCCGACCCGGCCTTTGTCGAGCGGGCCTCGGGGGCGATCATCGTCCTTTTGGCCTTCCTGCTTTGCATGAACCTTTTCGCCATCTTCCTGCGCCGCAAATTCGAGCGCCGGTGGTAATCTGGCTAGGAGATCCGATATGAACGACATGAGAGTTGCCGAGGCGCGCATGCAGCAGCAAACCGACACCAAGATCTCGGCCAGGGGTGTGCAGGTCCATTATGGCGACAAGCACGCGCTAAAGGACGTCAATGTCGATATCCTCGACAAGACCGTGACCGCCTTTATCGGGCCGTCGGGCTGCGGGAAATCGACCTTTCTGCGCTGCATCAACCGCATGAACGACACCATCGACATCTGCCGCGTCGCGGGGCGCATCGCGCTGGACGGCGAGGATATCTATGACCGCCGCGTCGATCCCGTGCAGCTGCGCGCCCGCGTCGGCATGGTGTTCCAGAAGCCGAACCCCTTTCCGAAATCGATCTATGACAACGTGGCTTATGGCCCCCGCATCCACGGGCTGGCCCGCAACCGCGCCGAGCTGGACGAAATCGTCGAGAAAAGCCTGCGCGGCGCGGCGCTGTGGAACGAGGTCAAGGACCGGCTGAACGATCCCGGCACCGGGCTTTCGGGCGGCCAGCAGCAGCGGCTTTGCATCGCCCGCGCGGTGGCGACCCAGCCCGAAGTCCTGCTGATGGACGAGCCCTGCAGCGCGCTGGACCCCATCGCCACCGGCCAGATCGAGGAGCTGATCGACCAGCTTCGCACCGAATTTTCGCTGGTGATCGTGACCCATTCGATGCAGCAGGCGGCGCGGGTCAGCCAGAAGACGGCCTTTTTCCATCTGGGCAATCTGGTGGAATATGGCTCGACCGAGGATATCTTTACCAATCCGCGCGATCCGCGCACGGAAAGCTATATCAGCGGCCGGATCGGCTGAGGCTGGAAAGGGAACGACATGAACAATGAACGCCATATCCTTTCGGCCTTTGACCGCGATCTTGAGGCGGTTCAGGCCATGGTCGTCAAGATGGGCGGCATGGTCGAAAGCGCGATCCATGATGCCGCCAGCGCCCTTGACGCCCGCGACGACGAACTGGCCGAGGCGGTGCGCCGCCGCGACAAGGCCATCGACGCGCTGGAGCATCAGATAAATGATGAGGCCGCGCGGCTGATCGCGCTGCGCGCGCCGCGTGCCACCGATCTGCGGATGGTGCTCTCGATCATCAAGATCTCGGCCAGCCTGGAGCGGGTGGGGGATTACGCCAAGAACATCGCCAAGCGCAGCCATGTTCTGGGCGACCTGCCGGCCATTCCCGGTTCGGGCATGGCGCTGCGGCGCATGTCGGCGGCGGTCGAGACGATGATGAAGGACGCGCTGGACAGCTATATCCAGCGCGACGTGGCCCTGGCCGAGGACGTGCGCCAGCGCGACCTTGAGGTGGACCAGATGTATAACGCGCTGTTTCGCGAGTTCCTGACCCATATGATGGAGGATGCGCGCAATATCACCGCCTGCATGCATCTGCATTTCATCGCCAAGAACATCGAGCGCATGGGCGATCATGCCACCGGCATTGCCGAGCAGGTGATCTATCTGGCCACGGGCGGCCTGCCCGAGGACACCCGCCCCAAGGGCGAAAGCGTCCCGCGCATGACCACGGAAGGGGCCTGACCCATGGCGCAATCGCAACCCTGTGTGCTGGTGGTTGAAGATGAGGGCGCGCAGCGCGAGGTGCTGAAATACAACCTCGAGGCCGAGGGCTTCGAGGTTGTCATGGCCGAGAATGGCGACGAGGCGATGCTGCTCGTGGCCGAGGAACAGCCCGATCTGATCGTGCTGGACTGGATGCTGCCGAATGTCAGCGGCATCGAGATCTGCCGCCGCGTCAAGGCAGATCCGCAGACCCGCCAGATCCCCATCGTCATGCTGTCCGCGCGCTCCGAAGAGGTCGACCGCGTGCGCGGGCTGGAAACCGGCGCCGACGATTATGTGGTCAAACCCTATTCGGTGGTCGAGTTGATGGCGCGTCTGCGCACGCAATTGCGCCGCACCCGGCCCGCGACCATGGGTGAAAGGCTCAGCTTTGGCGACATCATTCTGGATGCGGCCGAACACCGGGTCTTTCGCGCCGGTCAGTCCCTGCATCTGGGTCCGACCGAGTTCCGGCTGCTGTCCACGCTGATGGAAAAGCCGGGCCGGGTCTGGACGCGCGAGCAGTTGCTGGACCGCGTCTGGGGGCGCGACATCTATGTCGACAGCCGCACCATCGACGTCCATGTCGGGCGGCTGCGCAAGGCGCTGATGGCCCATGGCGGCGACAATCCCGTGCGCACCGTGCGCGGCACCGGCTATTCGCTGGGCTGAAACCCTGCGCTTGCGGGGAATGAAAAAAAGCCGCGGGGAGACCCGCGGCTTTCCTGCATTTCGGGCTGGCCTAGTTCGCGGCCAGCAGCTGGGTGATCCGGCGCACGGCCACGCGGCGGTTCTGGCGCTCGGGCCCGTCGGTCGGGATCAGCAGGAATTGTTCGCCATAGCCCTGGACCACCATGTTTTCCGGTGGCACCTGGAAATATTCGGTCAGCGCCAGCGCGATCGATTCCGCGCGCCGGTCCGACAGGGCAAGGTTGGCGGCGTTCGAGCCGACGGCGTCGGTATAGCCCTCGATCATGTAGATCTCGCGCGGGTTCTGGTCGATGCTGTCGCGGATGACCTTGCCCAGTGTTGCCAGTTGCTGTGCCTGATCGGGCGTGATCGCGGACGATCCGGTGTCAAAGGTGACCTCGGGGACATTGACGGGGGCGACCAGCGCGCGCACCTCGGGGATGTCGCGCACCTGACCCAGGCTGAAGCGGCGATCCACCGCCGTTTCGCGGCGCAGCGCCTCGCGCAGCGCATCCTCGTCCAGCGGGCGGCTGATGACCTTGACCGGCGGCGGCGCGGGCAGAGTCGAGATGCGTACCGGCTCGGCGGTGGTATCGTCGATCAGCTGCGTCTCGCTGCCATCGGCGCGGATCAGCGTGCGGCGCAGCGTGTTCATATTGGCGTCGCGGATGGTGACGACGCGGCTGCCATCCTCGCGCAAAACGGTGGTGCGGGTCGAGCCGTCCTGAAAGGTCTCGGTCTGCACGTTCGAGCCGGGGCGGTAAAGCAGGGCGTTGTCATCCTTGATCACCTGCTGGCTGCCATCGGGCAGGGTGACCACCACGCGGTCGCCGGTGTTCAGCGCCACCTCGCGGTCATTGGACAGCATCTTGCCGACCGCAAAGCCCGCAGCACCGGCCAGCAACAGCTTGGCGATGTCGCGCTTGTTGTCGTCATCGTCGTCCTTGTCGCGGGCTTGTGCGGTCGCGCCCGGCTGCAGGCCCTGCGCGACGGTCGTGGCGAAGTCCTCGGCCGAACTGCGGGCGTTTTCCTGCGTGATGGCGATTTCATTCAGCTGGCCCTGCGCCTCGCCGCTGGTGGCTGCCAGCGCGGCCGCCGTGGGGGGCGCGACCTGCTCGGCGGCACGCTGCGCGACGGCGTTCGGTTCGGCCTGCACCTCGGGGGCGGGCAGTTCGGCGGGCAGTTCTGTGGGCTGGCCGGCATCGGCCTGCGGCGCGGGCTTCGCTGCCGGCTTCAGGGCCGGCTCGGTGGGTTTTGCTGTCTCAGTGCTGCCTTGGCCTGTCTCGGCCTCAAGTTTCTTGCGCAGGGCGTCCGCGCCGATCGGCTCCGCGGTCGCGGCGCCGGGCTGGGCCGGTTCACCCCTAGGTGTCTTGGGCTTGGCCGAGGGGGCCGGATCGGTCTGGGTCACGGCCTTGGCGGAATCGGGTTTCGGTTGTGGGGTCTTTTGCGCCCCGGTTTCCAGCGTCTCGACCCGCCCGGCCGCCTCTGCGGCGTTTTCGGGTTTCGCGGCAGGGGTGTCGGCCTGCACGATGGCGGGCTTTTCCTTGGGCTCATCGGCCTGCGTCACCGCCGGCTTTTGTTCCGGAGCGGGTTCAACCGGGGCTTCGGCCACGGGGGCGGGCTGTTCTTTCGGCTGCGCCTCGGCCTGAGGCTGGGGGGCGGTCTCGGCGGCTGTTTCGGGTGCTGCTTTGGCTGCGGCCTCGGGCTGCGGCTCGGCCGGTTCTGCGGCAGGCTGCTGCATCTCGGGCGGGGTCTGTTCCTGCTGCTCGACTTGGGCTTCTGCCGTGGGTTCTTCCGAGGCGGGGTCCTGCGCGGCGGCGGGCGCCTCAGGCTCTGCTGCGACCTCTGGCTCAATCGATGTCGGCTGCTCGGCCGCCGGCTGTTCCGGTTGGCCCTGGGGCAGGATCAGTTTTTCGGGCGCAGTCTGTTCCTGCGCCACCGCGAATTGCGGGGTGACAAGGGCCATGCAGGCCACGATGGCGGTGGTTGTCTTGTAGATGCGGCGCATGTCGGTCCTCTTTCCGATGGTCGCTGGATTGCAGAAAGAACCAGCGGCCGGGCTGAGGGTTCCGGCACGTCCCCGTGACCGGCGCGTGATCGAGCTGCCGGTTCAGTCCGAAATCAGCGCCAGCCGCCCGCCGGACAGGCGCTGCACCCGGCCCGAAAGTTCCAGCGCCAGAATGGCTGGCGCCAGCACGGCGGCGGGAACACCAAGGTCGCGGATCAGGATGTTTTCCTCGGTCGGGCTGGGGCCAAGACGCGACAGGATCCGCCCCTCAAGATTGGCCGGGCCGCCCTGACAGGGTTGGCGCTGCTGGGGTGTCGGCATGCCATGAACGGCGGCATGGCCCAGCTCGGCCAGGCGGCGGGCGACAGCGGCGGGTTGCAGCGCCCGAGCCAGACCGGAACCCGCCCGGGGCGACGGGGCGGGGCGCGCTGGCGGCGGCAGGGCCAGTTCCGCCTGAATTCCCTCGGGCGCCCCGTTCGATTGCAGCGCGTTGAGGACATCGGCCGAGTTCCTGACCAGAATCGCGCCATCGCGGATCAGCGCGTTGCAGCCGCTTGCGCGGGCATCCATGGGATGGCCGGGTACGGCCATGACCTCGCGCCCCTGATCCAGAGCGCAGCGTGCGGTGATCAGGCTGCCCGAACGCATTGCCGCCTCGATCACCACCACCGCCCGCGACAGGCCCGAGATGATGCGGTTGCGGGCCGGGAAATGCCGGGCCACGGGTTCGGTCCCCGGCGGCTGTTCGGTGATCAGCAGGCCGGTCTCGCAGATGGATTCGGCCAGCGCCGCATTCTCGCTGGGATAGATCATGTCGATGCCGCCGGCCATGACAGCGATGGTGCCATTGGCCAGGGCGGCCTCATGCGCGATGGTGTCGATGCCGCGCGCCAGTCCCGCAATCACCACGGCACCGGTTTGCGACAGGCCCGAGGCCATGCCCCGCGCCATGCGCAGCCCCAGCGACGAGGCATTGCGCGCCCCGATCACCGCCACCGGCAGGCGTTCCAGCACCGAGATATCGCCGCGCACCCACAGGACCGGGGGTGCCTCGGCGATCTCGCGCAGGCGGGCGGGATAGGCGGGGTCGTCCCAGGTCAGCAGCCTGGCGCCAGCGCGCTGGCCAGCCGCCATCTCGGCCTCAGCCACGGATATGGGGCAGGGGGCGTAATCGGCAATCCCGGCGGCGCGGGCCATTTCGGGCAGGGCGGCCAGCGCAGCCTGCGCGCTGCCATGTTCGGCCAAAAGGCGGTGAAAGGTCGCCGGCCCCACCTTGCGCGAACGGATGAGGCGAAGCGTGGCAAGCGCATCCTCGGTAAGGATGCGTTGGCTGTGGTGGGGGTCGAAAGAAAGCGGTCCTGCCATCATGTCCGGTGCCTCTGCCTCATCCGCAACAGAGTCATCGCACAGCAATGGTTAAGAATGCGTTATTCAGGCAATCGGTTGAAAATATGAGGCCGCCGCCCAAAACGGCGCGGAATCACGAGGCCGAGCCGCCAATGGTCAGCCCGCCGATTCGCAGGCTGGGCAGGCCGACGCCCACCGGCACCCATTGTCCCTGCTTGCCGCAATTGCCGATGCCGGGGTCCAGCGACAGGTCATTGCCGATGGCGCGGATCTCGCGCAGCGCGGTGGCGCCGTCGCCGATCAGCGTCGCGCCCTGAATGGGATCGCCGACCTGACCATTCTTCACCCGGTAAGCCTCGGTGCAGGAAAAGACGAACTTGCCATTGGTGATGTCGACCTGACCGCCGCCGAAGCCGACCGCGTAGATGCCATCCTCGAGCCCCGAAAGGATCGAGGCCGGATCCTCGCTTCCCGCCAGCATGAAGGTATTGGTCATGCGCGGCATCGGCGCATGGGCATAGCTTTGCCGGCGGCCGTTGCCGGTCGGCTCGACGCCCATCAGGCGGGCGTTCTGGCGGTCCTGCATATAGCCGACCAGCACGCCGTCCTCGATCAGCACGTTGCGACCGGGGGCGGTGCCCTCGTCATCGACGGTGATCGAGCCGCGACGGTCGGGGATGGTGCCGTCATCGATGACGGTGACGCCGCGCGCCGCGACCTGCTGGCCCAGCAAGCCGGCAAAGGCCGAATGCCCCTTGCGGTTGAAATCGCCCTCAAGGCCGTGGCCCACGGCCTCATGCAGCAGGATGCCGGGCCAGCCGGGGCCAAGCACCACATCCATGACGCCCGCGGGCGCGGGGACCGAGCGCAGGTTGACCAGCGCGATGCGCAACGCCTCGCGCACCAGCCCCTGCCAGTGTTCGGGCGCGATCAGCCCGTCCAGCGCGATGCGGCCGCCGCCGCCGGCATTGCCCGATTCCCGGCGGCTGTTCGATTCCACGATGACCGAGACATTGATGCGCGCCATCGGCCGGATATCGGTGGCCAGACCGCCCTCGGGGCGCAGGATGGCGATTTCCTGCACCGAGGTGGAAATGCTGGCCGAAACCTGCACCACGCGCGGGTCCAGATCGCGGGCAAAGGCGTCGATTTCGCGAAGCAGCGCCACGCGGGTGGCAAAGCTGACATGCTCGGCCGGGTCGATGGCGGCGTAAAGCGGCGTGAAGGGGCCGCTTGCCGGGGGCAGGGCCAGCGTGCCGCCGCCATCGCCCACGGCCAGACGCACGGTCTCGGCGGCCTTTTTCAGCGCCGCCTCGTTGATTTCGGTCGAATGGGCATAGCCGGTGACCTCGCCCCGCACGGCGCGCAGGCCGAAGCCCTGCTCGGCGTCATAGCTTGCGTTGCGCAGCCGGCCATCGTCAAAGACCAGCGCCTCGCCGCGCGAGCGTTCCAGAAACAGCTCGCCATCCTCGGCCCCATCCAGCGCGGCGCGCAGGATTTTCAGCGCGTTGCCTTGATCAAGATGGGTCTGGAACGGGGAAAACGAAGCGTCAGTCATGCGGACCTGTCCTTGCGTGAGAGGCCCGCCTAGGGCTTTTTTGCTCGAAAGTCGATAGCTATAGGCTTGCCCGGACGAACAAGATATGGTTCTGGTGCAGGACCGATACCGCACGGGAACCACAACCCGCCGGTGTAATGTAGGCAACGGGATGGAATGATGGCAATTGCGACACAGCGCCGCGGGCTGGCGGCAGTAACTGGCCTTGGGTTTGCGGCAATGACGGCCATTCCGGCCATGGCGCAGGACGTGCTGGGCGAGCTGCCCGTGATCGGCAAGCCGGTCGATGGCGGCATCGGCTTTCAGCCGGCCTCGAGCCCCTTGGCGCATGACCAGCAATGGCTGGATCATTTCGTGCTGATCATCATCACCGCGGTGACGATCTTTGTCTGCCTGCTGCTGCTGATCTGCATCGTGCGCTATAACCGCCGTGCCAATCCGGTGCCGGCACGCTTTACCCACAACACCCCGATCGAGGTGATCTGGACCCTGGTTCCAGTGCTGATCCTGGTCGCGATCGGTGCCTTCTCGCTGCCGATCCTGTTCCGCAGCCAGGAAATGCCCAATGACCCCGATCTGGTGGTCAAGGCCATCGGCCATCAGTGGTACTGGTCCTATGAATATCCCAATGACGGCATCGCCTTTGACGCGCTGATGCTGGAAAAGGATGCGCTGGCCGCGGCCGGCTATGCCGAGAACGAATATCTGCTGGCCGCCGACAATCCGGTCGTGGTGCCGGTGGGCAAGAAGGTGCTGGTGCAGGTCACCGCGACCGACGTGATCCACAGCTGGACCATTCCCGCATTCGCGGTCAAGCAGGACGCCGTTCCGGGCCGCATTGCGCAGCTCTGGTTCTCGGTCGATCAGGAAGGTGTCTATTTCGGCCAGTGCTCGGAACTGTGCGGCATCAACCACGCCTATATGCCCATCGTGGTCAAAGCCGTCAGCCAGGAGAAATACGACGCCTGGCTCGCCGGCGCGAAAGAGGAATTCGCGGCTGACGCCTCGGATTACCTGCCGGCCAAGCCCGTTCATCTGGCGCTGGCGGAATAAGGGCTGACCGTGGCCGATACCAATGCATATGAAAGCACCGCCCCGGACCACGGGTTCGAGGCGGGCTTTGGCGATTATGTCGCACTGCTGAAACCGCGCGTCATGTCGCTGGTGGTGTTCACGGCCTTTGTCGGGCTGTGGATCGCGCCCGTGGCGATGAATCCCTTTGTCGCGTTCTGCTGCGTGCTGTTCATCGCCCTTGGCGGCGGTGCCTCGGGCGCGCTGAACATGTGGTATGACGCCGATATCGACGCGGTGATGAAGCGCACCGCCAACCGTCCCGTGCCCGCAGGCCGCGTCCCGGCTACCGAGGCGCTGGGGGTGGGGCTGGCGCTGTCGGGCCTGTCGGTGATGATGCTGGGGCTGGCGGCGAACTGGTTCGCGGCAGGCTTTCTGGCCTTTACCATCTTCTTTTATGCCGTGGTCTATACGGTCTGGCTGAAACGCTCGACCCCGCAGAACATCGTCATCGGCGGCGCGGCGGGGGCCTTCCCGCCCATGATCGGCTGGGCCTGCGCCACTGGCGGCATCAGCCTTGAATCGCTGTTGATGTTCGCGCTGATCTTCTTCTGGACGCCGCCGCATTTCTGGGCGCTGGCGCTGTTCATGAAGGATGACTACTCCAAGGCCGGCGTGCCGATGCTGACGGTGACCCATGGCCGCAAGGTCGCGCGCCGCCACATCTTTGCCTATACGCTGGTGCTGGCGCCCTTCGCGATCTGGCTGGGCTTCACCTCGGTCGGCGGGCCGCTGTATCTGGCCGTCTCGGTGGTGCTGAACGCGCTGTTCATCGCCGGCGGCTGGCGCATCCTGAACCGCTCGGAAGACGCGGCGCAGGCCGATGGCTACAAGGTCGAGAAACGTTATTTCCGCCTGTCGCTCTATTACACTTTCCTGCATTTCCTGGCGCTGCTGGTGCAGCACTGGATGGGAGGATGGTGATGCAGCAGGTCGAGCATGAACTGCATCAGCGCCGCCGCAGCCGCAATCTTGGGCTTCTGGCGGTGCTCTTGGCCTTTGTCGCGCTGGTCTTTGGCCTTTCCGTGGTCAAGATCACCCAGGGCGACATGATGGAGGGCTATGACCACCGGCCCCGCGCCTCGGTCCTGCCGCAGGACCCGAATGCGCCCGCGCGCGACGCCGCGCCCGTGGCGGCCCCCGGCACGCCCGGCGCGCTGGTCGATGGCACGGTGACGGCCCCCGCCGCCGCGACCGCAGAGGGCGCGGCGGTGGAGGGCGGGCAATGACCGGCCAGCCGCAAGCCCGCTCGAACAGCCGCACCGTCGCGATGCTTGCGGGTGTCGTGGTGCTGATGGGCGCGCTGTCCTGGGCGGCGGTGCCGTTCTACAACTGGTTTTGCAAGGTCACCGGCTATGGCGGCACGACCAATGTGTCCGAGGTCGCCTCGGATACCGTGCTTGAGGAAACCATCCGCGTGCGTTTCGACGCCAATGTGGATGAGAACCTTGGCTGGACCTTCCGCCCGATGCAGCGCGAGATGAAGCTGAAGATCGGCGAGAACGCCATCGCCTTCTATGAGGCGGTGAACAATACCGATGAGACGATCACCGGCACCGCCAGCTATAATGTCGCGCCCGAGATCGCCGGCTATTACTTCAACAAGGTCGAATGCTTCTGCTTTACCGAGCAGGTGCTGAAACCCGGTGAGCGGGTCGAGATGCCGGTCAGCTTCTTTGTCGATGCCGAACTGGTCAAAGACCGCGACGCCGGGCGCATCCGCGACCTGACCCTGTCCTATACCTTCCATCGGACCGATCCGCCCGCGCCGAAACAGGCGGCGCTGGACGCCGGGCCGAAACCGACCGTAAATTGAGCAACAAGAACCAGCAACAGCCGGGAACGCAGCCATGGCCCATGTAAAGAACCACGACTATCAGATCCTGCCGCCATCGATCTGGCCCTTCCTCGGCGCGGTTTCCGCCTTTGTCATGCTGACCGGCGCGGTGGCCTGGATGAAGGGGATCACCATCCTCGGCGCCCCGGTCGAAGGGCCGTGGATGTTCCTGATCGGCTTTGTCGCCGTGCTTTACGTCATGTTCGGCTGGTGGGCTGACGTCATTCAGGAAGGCGAAGAGGGCGAGCATACCCCGGTCGTGCGCATCGGCCTGCAATATGGCTTCATCCTGTTCATCATGTCCGAGGTGATGTTCTTCGTCGCCTGGTTCTGGGCCTTCATCAAGAACGCCATGTATCCGATGGGGCCGGACAGCCCGATCAAGGACGGCGTCTGGCCGCCGGAAGGCATCGTCACCTTTGACCCCTGGCACCTGCCGCTGATCAACACGCTGATCCTGCTGCTGTCGGGCGTTGCCGTGACTTGGGCGCACCACGCCTTTGTCCATGACGGCGACCGCAAGACCACCATCAACGGGCTGATCGTCGCCGTGATCTTGGGCCTGTGCTTCACTGCGCTGCAGGCTTACGAATACAGCCACGCCGCCTTTGGTCTGGCCGACACCGTCTATGCCGGTACCTTCTACATGGCGACCGGCTTCCACGGGCTGCACGTCATCATCGGCACCATCTTCCTGTTCGTCTGCCTGATCCGCATGATCAAGGGCCAGATGACCCAGCAGCAGCATGTCGGCTTCGAGGCCGCCGCCTGGTACTGGCACTTCGTCGACGTGGTCTGGCTGTTCCTGTTCGTCGTGGTCTATATCTGGGGCCGCTGATCCCCACCGACATTCCGACCGGCGCGGGGGCAGGGCTCCCGCGCCGTTTTCTATGGAGGCAGGCCATGCGCCGCTATCTCTTTCCGCTGATCATCGGCATCCTTGGCTGCGCCATCCTTGTGTCGCTGGGCTTGTGGCAATTGCGCCGCATGGACTGGAAAGAGGACATGATCGCCCAGATCCAGAGCCGGATCGGCGGCGCGCCGGTGGCCCTGCCCGCAAACCTTGACCCGTCGATGAAATACCTGCCGGTTCTGGTCAGCGGCCAGACCACGGGGCAGGAGATCGACGTTCTGTCGGGCACCCGCGAGCAGGGCGGCGGCTATCAGGTCGTCTCGGGCTTTGTCACCGATGACGGGCGGCGCATCCTGCTGGACCGCGGTTTCGTCGATCAGGACCACAAGCGCGATCCGCGCCCCGCAACCCGGCTTGAGGTCGCAGGCAACCTGCACTGGCCAAATGAAAAAGGCAGCGCCACGCCCGAGCCGAACCTGACCGAGAACATCTGGTTCGCCCGCGACGTTCCCGCCATGGCCAAGGCGCTGGGAACCGAGCCGGTTCTGGTCGTCGTCGCCGAGGCGCGGGGCGATCTGCAAGGGGTTGCGCCCATGCCGGTCGCGGTCGAAGGCATTCCGAACAATCACCTCAGCTATGCGGCGCAATGGTTCATGATCGCAGTTGCCTGGGCAGGGATGACAGTGGCGCTGATCTGGCGTATCAGGCAACGTCAATTCTAAGGGGGACGCGATGCGTTACGTTTCGACCCGGGGGCGGGCTCCGGTCCTGAACTTCGAACAGGCCATGATGACGGGACTGGCGCGCGATGGCGGGTTGTACCTGCCCGAGACCATTCCGACCCTGACCCCGGATCAGATCGCCGCATTGGCCGGACTGCCCTATGAAGAGGTTGCACTGCGCGTGCTGACGCCCTTTGTCGGCGACAGCTTCACGCAGGATGAACTGAAAGGCGCCATCGCTCGCGCCTATGCGGGCTTTGACCATGTGTCGCGCGCCCCGCTGATCGAGCTTGCCCCCGGCCATCACCTGCTTGAGCTGTTCCACGGGCCGACGCTGGCCTTCAAGGATTTTGCCATGCAGTTGATCGGCCAGCTGTTCCAGCTTGCGCTGGCGCGCTCGGGCGACCGGGTGACGATTCTGGGCGCAACCTCGGGCGATACCGGCTCGGCCGCGATCGAGGCGTTCCGGGGCCTGACGAATGTGGATGTCTTCATCATGTATCCGCATGGCCGGGTCAGCGATGTCCAGCGCCGGCAGATGTCGACGCCGGCTGATGCCAATGTCCACGCGCTGGCCGTCGACGGCACCTTTGACGACTGTCAGGCGCGGCTCAAGGATCTGTTCAACGACCATGATTTCCGCGACGGGGTGGGGCTTGCGGGCGTCAATTCGATCAACTGGGCGCGGGTGATGGCGCAGATCGTCTATTACTTCACCGCCGCCGTCAGCCTTGGCGCGCCGGGGCGTGTGATCGACTTCACCGTCCCCACCGGCAATTTCGGCGACATCCTTGCCGGGTATTTCGCCAAGGCGATGGGCCTGCCCATCGGCCAGCTGGTCATCGCCACCAACCAGAACGACATCCTGCACCGCGCGCTGACGACCGGCGAATACCGCACCGGCACGGCGCGCCCCTCGATCAGCCCGTCGATGGACATTCAGGTCAGTTCGAATTTCGAGCGCGCCTTGTGGCTGGCCTACGGGCGCGACGGCGCCGCCATCTCTGCGCTGATGGACGAGCTGAAATCCGGCGGCTTCCCGATCAGCCAGGGCGCGCTGGAACAGCTGCGCGAGATCTATGTCTCGGGCCGCGCTTCTGAGGAGGAAACCACGGCCATGATCGCCACCATCCGCGCGGAAACCGGGCAGGTGATCTGCCCCCATACCGCCGTCGCGGTAAAGGTCGCGCGCGAACATCTTCGTCCGGGCGTGCCGATGATCTCGCTTTCGACCGCGCATCCGGCCAAGTTTCCCGATGCGGTTGAGGGCGCTGTCGGCATCCGCCCGCCGTTGCCGCCGCATATGGCCGATCTGTTTGAGCGCGACGAGCGCATCACCCGGGTTGCAAACGATGCAGAGAGCATTAAATCGCTGATTCTTGCACGGAGAACAGCTTGAACCAGATCCGCATCAGCACCCTGCCCAATGGCCTGCGCGTCGTCACCCGCGACATGCCCGGCCTGCATTCCGCCGCCATCGGCATCTGGGTCAGCGCCGGCGGCCGCGATGAGCGCGCCGACCAGAACGGCATCGCCCATTTCCTTGAGCATATGGCCTTCAAGGGCACGCCCACGCGCAGCGCCTTGCAGATCGCCGAGGCGATCGAGAATGTCGGCGGCTATATCAACGCCTATACCTCGCGCGACGTGACCAGCTATTACGTCCGGGTGCTGGCGGGCGATGTCTCGATGGCGCTGGACGTGATCTCGGACATCGTGCTGAACCCGATCTTTGACGAGCGCGAGATCGAGGTCGAGCGCGGCGTGATCCTGCAGGAAATCGGGCAGTCGCTGGATACGCCCGACGACGTGATCTTCGACTGGCTGCAAGAGGCCGCCTATCCCGACCAGCCCATCGGCCGCACCATCCTTGGCCCGGCCGAGCGCGTGAGCCATTTCACCCGCGAGGATCTGTCGGGTTTCACCGCCGAACATTACGGCCCCGAGCGGATGATCGTCGCCGCCTCGGGCGCGGTCGATCATGACAGCATCCTGCGTCAGGTCGAGGCGATCTTTTCCCATCTCGCCCCGCGCGCCCTTACCGCGCGCGAGCCGGCCCGCTGGCAGGGCGCCGAAACCCGCCGCGTCAAGAAGCTGGAACAGGCGCATTTCGCGCTGGCCTTCGAGGGGCCGGGCTACATGGCGCCGGATTTCTATGCCGCGCAGATCTGGACCTCGGCCCTGGGGGGCGGCATGTCCTCGCGCCTGTTTCAGAAAATCCGCGAGGAACGGGGCCTGTGCTATTCGATCTTTGCGCAATCGGGCTTTCATGACGATACCGGCATGGTGACGATCTATGCCGGCACCTCGGGCGACCAGATCGCCGATCTGGCCAATCTGACCGTGGACGAGCTGAAGCGCGCCGCTGAGGACATGACCGAGACCGAGATCGCCCGCGCCCGCGCCCAGTTGAAAGCCGGGCTGCTGATGGGGCTGGAAAGCCCGACCGGGCAGGCCGAGCGCATGGCACGCTCGCTGGCGATCTGGGGCCGCGTCGCCGATCCCGCCGAGGTGGCCGAGCGTATCGACGCCGTGACCGTCGCCGATGTGCGTGCCCATGCCGAGGCGCTGATCCGGAACGCCCGTCCGGCGCTGGCGCTTTATGGGCCAGTCAAGTCCGCGCCGTCGCGGGCGCGGCTGGCAGAAAGGCTTGCCGCCTGATGTTCGGCCGCCGCCGTCCGCTGCGACTCGATACCGAGCGGATGGTCCTGCGCCTGCCGATCCATACCGATTTCGCCCCATGGGTTGAATTGCGCGTCGACAGCCGCGCCTTTCTGACCCCGTGGGAACCGGTCTGGGCCGCCGACCATCTGTCGCGCAAAAGCTTTACCAACCGCGTCTATTGGGCGCAGCGCGCCAGCCGCAACGGCACCGCGCTGCCTTTGTTCCTGATCCGCCGCGATGGCGAGCTTCTGGGGGCGATCACGCTGGACAATATCCGCCGTGGCCCGGCGCAATCGGCGACCATCGGCTATTGGATCGGCCAGCGCTTTGCCCGGCAGGGCTATATGCGCGAGGCCATCGGCGCGCTGACCCATCACGCCTTCACCCAGCTGGACCTGAGCCGGATCGAGGCCGCCTGCCTGCCCGAAAACACCGCCTCGCGCGGGGTTCTGGAACGCTCGGGTTTCAAATACGAGGGCGTGGCGCAAAGCTATCTTCAGATCAATGGCCGCTGGCGCAACCATGTGCTTTATTCGAACCTGCGCCATGACCGGCGCGGCAAGACCGAGGTGCGTTGAAAGGGCCTGTCTGATGCTGAACCCCGCAGATGAGACACTGGTCGCGCGCTTGCCCGAGGGCGTGTTGCGCCCGCTGACCCCCGCCTATCTGGAGGAACCCCGCCGCCGCGTTCAGGGCCGCGCCGGGCTGGTCGCCGCGCCCCGCAATGTCGATGAGGTCGCGGCCGTCGTCCGCGCCTGCGCCGAGGCCCGCGTCGGTATCGTGCCGCGCGGCGGCGGCACCGGGCTGGTGCTGGGGCAGGTTCTGCCCGATATCCCACCCGGCGGCCCGGCGCCGCTGATCCTGTCCATGGAACGGATGACCGCCCTGCGCGGCATCTGGCCCGAGGAAAACGTCCTGATCGCCGAGGCGGGGATGACCCTGCAGGCCGTGCGCGACGCGGCCGAGGCGCGGGGGCGGCTGTTCCCGCTGTCTCTGGCCAGTCAGGGCACGGCGATGATCGGGGGCTGTCTTTCGACCAATGCGGGCGGCGTCACCGCGCTGCGCTATGGCACCGCCCGCGCGCTTTGTCTGGGGATCGAGGCGGTGCTGCCTGACGGGCGCGTGGTCCATGACCTGAAACGGCTGCGCAAGGACAATACGGGCTATGACATCCGCGATCTTCTGATCGGGGCCGAGGGCTCGCTGGGGATCGTCACCGCCGCCAGCCTGCGCCTTGTGGTGCCGCCGCCCCAGACCGGCGTCGCCATGCTGCAGGTGCCCGATCCCGCTGCCGCGCTGACCCTGCTTGCTCTGGCCGAGCGGCACATGGCCGGCGGCGTCACCGCATTCGAGCTGATCAGCGGGCAGGGGCTGGCCTTTCTGACCGAGACCCTGCCCGAGATCCGCCAGCCCTTGCCGGGCGTGCCGTGGTCGGTGCTGATCGAGGTCGGCCTGCCCGAGGGCCTGCCCGCCGATCAGGCGCTTGAGGGGTTTTTGACCGAGGCGATGGCACGCGGCCTTGTCCTTGACGGCGTCATCGCCCAGTCCGGCCAGCAGGCCGCCGATTTCTGGCATCTGCGCGAACATATCCCCGAGGCCAACCGCCGCATCGGCGCCATTGCCAGCCATGATATCAGCCTGCCCCTGTCGGAAATTCCGGGCTTCATTCAGGCGGCGGGGGCGGCGATCACGGCGCGGACGGATGCGCGGCTCAACTGCTTTGGCCATCTGGGCGACGGCAATCTGCATTACAACCTGTTCCCGGCGCCGGGCCGCAACCGCGCGGATTACGACGCCGAGCGCAAGGCGCTGTCGGAGATGATCCATGAGATGGTGATGGCGCGAGGCGGTTCGTTCTCGGCCGAGCATGGCGTCGGCCGGTTGAAGCTGGGCGATCTGGAACGCTGGGCCGATCCCGCGCGGCTGGCGGCCATGCGCGCGATCAAGGCCACGCTGGACCCCTTGGGGATCATGAATCCGGGGGCGGTTCTGGCGCCGGCGCGGGGCTAGTTTCCAGCCGCGGGCCAAGATTGCGGCGCAGATGATCCAGATAGGCGGTGATGCGCGGGGCGACAAAGGGCTGCGGCAGGTAAAGCGCCTGAATGTCCAGTTGCGGGCCGGGAAAGCCGGTCAGCAGCCGCGTGAGCCGGCCTTGGGCGACATCCTCGGCGATGGTAAAGCGCGGGATCAACCCGATGCCTTCGCCCGCCAGGGCCAGCCGCCGCACGGCCTGCGCATTGTTCACGGTGATGCGGCCGGGCAGGGGGACGCCGATGGGTTTGCCCTCGATCACGAAGGTGGCGCGATGCGGGGCTGATGCATTGCTGTCGCGAATATTGTCATGCGCGCGCAGATCGTCGGGATGCAGCGGCTGCCCGCGCCGGGCCAGATAATCGGGGCTGGCGACCGCCCAGGTCTCGGTCCGGCCGATGCGGCGGGCGATCAGGCTGGAATCGGCCAGAATGCCGATGCGCAACGCAAGGTCGAAGCCTTCGCCGGCCAGATCGACATAGCGGTCGCTGAGGTTGAGGTCGATCTCGATCCCCGGATTGGCGGCCAGAAAATCGACGGTCAGAGGCGCGACGAAGATCTCGCCAAAGGAAACCGGGGCGGTGACGCGCAGGCGTCCGCTTAGCGCGCCCTCATCGGCGCGGGCCTGCGCGTCCAGTTCCTCGATGCTGGAGAGCACCCGGCGCGCCGCGGCAAGATAGCGCTCGCCCGCAAGTGTCAGTGACAGGGCGCGGGTGGTGCGGTTCAACAGGGTGATGCCCTGCTGGCCCTCAAGCGCCGCGACATATTTGCTGACCAGCTTGTTCGAGATGCCCAGCCTTTCGCCCGCCCGCGTGAAGGACCCCGCATCCACCACCGCCACAAAGGCGCGAAGTCCGTCGATCCTGTCCATGATATTCCCCGCATAGGCGACAATGTTTCCAAAAATATCACCATACCGGCGTCAATGGCAAAGCCCTATCTTGGTTCTATCAAGATAAACCAATGGGGATGACCCGAGATGACCTTCCTGACCGATGCCGAGCGTAACGCCGATATTGCCGCCTTCATCCTGCGCCTTGCGACCGGGGCGTTTTTCCTTGTCCACGGCCTGATCAAGCTGTTCGTTTTCACCCCGGCGGGGACGGCGGGCTATTTCCAGTCGATCGGCCTGCCGGGCGCGCTGGGTTACCTGACCATCGCGCTGGAAATCGGTGGCGGTCTGGCGCTGATCCTGGGGATTGCCACGCGCTATGTTTCGCTGGCGATGATTGGCGTCTTGTTGGGCGCGGCGGTCTTTGGCCATGGCGGCAACGGCTTTACCTTCAGCAATCCGGGCGGCGGCTGGGAATATCCGGTGCTTTGGGCGATCACCATGCTGGCGCTGGCCCTGCTGGGGGACGGGGCCTATTCGCTGGGGCGTCGGCGCTAGAGCTGCCTGACCGGATGTGGAAACGCCCCGCAGGATTTGCGGGGCGTTCGCTTGCGGCAGGGCCGCATGGATATTTGAGTGAAGAAGAAGATCACCAGGCGGGGATGACAGCGCCGGTGTATTTGTCCTCGATGTATTTCTTGACCTCGGGCGAGTTGTAGGATTCGACCAGCGTCTTGGCCCAGCCTGCACCCTCGTCGCCTTTGCGCACGACGATGATATTGGCATAGGGGCTGTCGGCATTCTCGATGGCGATGGCGTCCTTTTCCGGGTTCAGGCCGGCTTCCAGCGCGTAATTGGTGTTGATGATCGCGATGTCGGCATCGGCCAGCGCGCGGGGCAGTTGGGCCGCGTCGAGTTCGAGGAATTCGACATTCCTGGCGTTCGCGGTCACGTCGAGCGGCGTGGGCGAAAGGCCGACGCCATCGGCCAGCGTGATCACGCCCTTGTCGGCGAGCAGCAGAAGCGCGCGGCCACCATTGGTCGGGTCGTTCGGGATCGCGACCTTGGCGCCTTCGGGCAGTTCGTCCAGCGATTTCAGCTTTTCGGAATAAACGCCCATCGGGGTGGTGATGGTCTTGGCGATCGAGACCAGCTCAAAGCCGCGATCCTTGATCTGGTTGTCCAGATAGGGCTGGTGCTGGAAGCTGTTCGCGTTCAGGTCGCCATCGTTCAGCGCCTGATTGGGCACGACGTAATCGGTGAATTCGATGATGTCGATGTTCAGGCCCTTGGTCTTTGCGACCTCGGCGACCTGTTCCATGATCTCTGCATGTTCGCCGACCGAGACGCCGACCTTGATGTCCTCGGCCGAGGCCATGCCGGCGATCAGCGCCAGCGTCGAGGCCAGTGCGGTGATACGGAGTTTGCGCATGTTTTGTCCTTTCATGCTTACTTACCGGCCCCGGTTGCGGGGCGCGCGTTTGTCAAAGCGGGAGGCAATCCATTCGCCGCAGCTTTGGACCGCCTGCACCAGCAGGATCAGGATGACGACCACGGCCAGCATCACCTCGGGCATGAAGCGCTGATAGCCGTAGCGGATGCCAAGATCGCCCAGGCCGCCGCCGCCGACCGCACCGACCATGGCCGAATAGCCGATCAGGCTGACCACGGCGAGCGTCAGGCCAAGGATGATGCCGGGCATGGCCTCGGGGATCAGGACCTTGCGCACGATCTGGAACGGGGCGGCACCCATGGCGCGGGCGGCCTCGATCAGGCCGGCATCGACCTCGCGGATGGCGGTTTCGATCAGGCGGGCGATGAAGGGGGCCGAGGCGATGGTCAGGGGCACGATGGCGGCGGTGGTGCCGATCGAGGTGCCGGCGATCAGCCGCGTCAGCGGAATGATCGCCACCACGAGAATGATGAAGGGGGTCGAGCGCGCGGCATTGACCGCAAGGCCCAGCACGGTGTTCAGGACCGGGGAGGAGAGCAATTCACCCCGGCGCGAGGTGGCCAGAAAGATGCCCAGCGGCGCGCCGATCAGCGTGCCCAGAAGCGTCGAGAGCGCCACCATGTAAAGCGTCTGCAGGGTCGATTCCCACAGGATCGGGATCAGGTTAGCCGACATAGCCAAGCACCTCGGTCATAAGCCCGTGTTCTTCAAGGAAACGGCGCGACTCGTCCAGCCGGCCCGAGGGCAGGCCGACGATCAGGCTGCCAAAGGGTTTGTCACCGATTTCCTCGATGGCGCCGGCAAGGATGTTGACGCTGACGCCGCGTTCGGCGGTCAGGCGCGCCAGCATCGGGTCGGTGGCGTGACGGCCGGTGAAGGTGACCTGCACGACCGCCTCGGCCGATGCGTCCTGCGGGGTGTCGCGCAGCTGGCCTGCGACGAAATGCGGCACCGCGACGCCGGTGACGCCTTGCAGGAACGAGCGGGTGGTGGCGTGGCCGGGGCGGGAAAAGACCGAATAGGTTTCGCCCGCCTCGACGATGCGGCCGGCCTCGATCACCGCGACATGGCTGCAGATGTCGCGCACCACGCCCATTTCATGGGTGATCAGCAGGATGGTCAGGCCAAGTTCGCGGTTGATGCTTTGCAATAGCTCAAGGACCTGCCGGGTGGTGTCGGGGTCAAGGGCCGAGGTGGCCTCGTCCGACAAGAGGACGCGCGGTGCGGTCGCCAGGGCCCGAGCGATGCCCACGCGCTGTTTCTGCCCGCCCGAGAGTTCCGCCGGATAGCGGCTTGCCTGCGCGGTCAGGCCGACCCGCTCGATCAATTCGCCCACGCGGGCGGGGATGCGGGCAGGGTCCTCGCTGGCGATTTCCAGCGGCAGGGCGATGTTTTCGGCCACGGTGCGCGAGGCGAGCAGGTTGAAATGCTGGAAAATCATCCCGACCTCGCGCCGGATGGCGCGCAGGCTCGCATCCGATGCCGCGCCGACGTCATGGCCGTTCACGATGACCTTGCCCGAGGAGGGGCGCTCAAGCCCGTTCACCATGCGCAGAAGCGTCGATTTGCCAGCGCCGGAACGGCCGATGATGCCGGTCACCGCGCCTTGCGGCACGTCCAGCCAGATGTCCTGCAACGCGACCACATCGCCTGCCGCCGCCTTTTGCGGATAGCGGCGTGTCACGTCCTGAAATGAGATTGCCGGCTCTGCCATGGTCCCGTCCTGAAATTTCGCGCGAGCTATGCGCGGCTGCCCCGGGCTTTGCAAGGGGCGCGAAGGACGCAGATCCACGATGTCATTCCATCCTGCGGGCGCCGGATGGAATGACGTTCTTTTTGATCGCGATTTTTGCCTCAGGCGGCGGAAAGCGCCGCGACGATGGGGCCGAAATCGGCGGCCTTGAGGCTGGCGCCGCCGACCAGCGCGCCGTTCACATGCGGGATGGCAAAGATTTCCGCCGCATTGCCCGGCTTGACCGAGCCGCCATACAGCAGTGCCATATCTGCGCCGTCGCCAAAGCGGGCGGCGAGGCGGTCGCGCATTAGGGCGTGGACCTCGGCGATCTGGTCATTGGTGGGGGTGCGGCCGGTGCCGATGGCCCAGACCGGCTCATAGGCGATGACGGTGTTCTGGGCCGTCGCGCCCTCGGGGACCGAACCGGCAAGCTGGCTGGCGATCAGGTCCAGCGTCTGGCCGGCATCGCGCTGCGCCTCGGTCTCGCCGATGCAGATGACGGCGATCAGGCCGGCCGCATGCGCGGCCTGCGCCTTCGCTTGAACCTGGGCGTCGGTCTCATGGTGGTCGGTGCGGCGTTCGGAATGGCCGAGGATGACGTGGCTGGCGCCCGCATCTTTAAGCTGTGCGGCGGCGATGTCGCCGGTATGCGCGCCCGAGGGTTTGGCATGGCAGTCCTGGCCGCCGACCGCGATGGCGGTTTTTGCGCGCGCGGCCATGCTATGGATCAGCGTCGCGGGCGGGCAGATCAGCACGTCGCAGCCCGGCGCGGGCAGCGCGGCCAGAAGCTGGTCGATTTCCGCCAGCGCGGCCTGGGTTCCGTTCATCTTCCAATTGCCGGCGGCAAGCTTGCGCGGGGCCATCTGTCCCTCCCATTGGTTTGGTCGGGGATGGCTTAGGACGTGGGGCGGGGGCGATCAAGGCCGCTGTGGCGGCCCGCGCGAAAAAGCCTTTAGCTTTGCGCGGTGCGCGCGCCCTCAAGGGGGGCGAAGCTGACGGATTCGCCGCAGCCGCAGCTGTCGGTCACATTCGGATTGCGGAACTTGAAGCCGGATTCCAGAACGCCGGTTTCATAGTCGATCTCGGTCCCAAAGATGAACATCTGCGCGGTGGGGGCGATCAGCACCCGCGCCTCGCCCTGTTCGACGACCTCGTCGCCGGGCTGGGCGCTGTCCGCCAGTTCCATCGTGTATTCCATGCCCGCACAGCCGCCCTTTTTCAGGCCGATGCGCAGCCCTTGCGCGGATTTCGCCGCCATCAGCCGGGCGATCTGGCGCTCGGCCGAGGGGGTGATGGTCACGGGGGATTTGCCGGGGATCGAAAACATCGGGGTCTTTCCTGTTCGCTGTCCTTCACATAGGAAGATGCCGGGTCATGCTCAAGCCCTGCGGGTGCTTGACTCTGCCCCGATCGCGGCTATAAGCGCCGCTTCATTGGTGTTGGTGGACCCCGCAAGGGGAATCCTGTCGGGCTTTTGCCAAAGGACAACGCCCTTCGAGACGATAACACAAGAAGGAGATCAGCGATGACCAAACGCACCGCTGCCAAGTACAAAATCGACCGCCGCATGGGCGAGAACATCTGGGGCCGCGCCAAATCCCCGGTGAACCGCCGCGAATACGGCCCCGGCCAGCACGGCCAGCGCCGCAAGAACAAGCTGTCGGATTTCGGCACCCAGCTGCGCGCCAAGCAGAAGCTCAAGGGCTATTATGGCGACCTGACCGAAAAACAGTTCCGCCGCATCTATGCCGAGGCCGAGCGCGTCAAGGGCGATACCGGTGAGAACCTGGTTGGTCTGCTTGAGCGCCGCCTGGACGCCGTTATCTATCGCGCCAAGTTCGTTCCGACCATTTTTGCCGCGCGCCAGTTCGTGAACCACGGCCATGTCGAAGTGAACGGCAAGCGCGTGAACATCGCCTCGTATCGCGTCAAGGAAGGCGACGTCATCTCGATCCGCGAGCGTTCGCGCCAGCTGGCCATCGTGCTGGAATCGGTGGGCCTGGCCGAGCGTGACGTCCCGGACTACCTGGAAGTCGACCACAACAAGATGACCGCGACCTTCGTGCGCACCCCGGCCCTGGGCGATGTTCCCTATGCCGTGCAGATGGAGCCGAACCTGGTCGTCGAATTCTACGCCAAGAACTGATCCTTTCGGATCGTACGGATTGCGGGGCCGCTCCTTCGGGGGCGGCCTTTGTCGTTCTGGCGCGGTCTTTATGGATATTTGGATGAAGAAGAAGGGCCGGGCCGTGCCCCGCCGGTCACAATGGGCGGAGCTTGCGCGCGGCCAGGTTGCAAGCGCGGCGGCCTTCGCGGATTCATGGCGGCGATTCTGGACTTGCGAGGAATGGCATGCGGATTGGTCTGGCGGTGATGGTGATGATGTTGGCGTCTGGCGCGGTGCTGGCCGATGAGGCGGCGCCCGCGAAGGACGAGCGGCTCTGGACCTGCGGCACCTCGATTGCCGGTGAGCCGACCGAGATCAACTATGTCCGCGATGCCGAATTTCGCGAGAATGTCGGGCGGCTTGAGAAGAATTTTTCGGGCTGGGGGCGGATCAGCTGCCCGGGTTATGTCACCTTGCGCGAGATCCTGCGCCGCAACGAGATGACGGATGACGGCAGCTATTGTCTGCTCTGGGACAAGGCCAATGACACCTATATCGGTGCCCGGATCGGGGCGCGCAAAGGCAATGCGCTGTGCCGCAAGACCTTTTGCGAGCGGGTGAACGGTGCCCGCGCTGCCACCTTCCGCAGCGCCAATTCGCTGGCGATTGCCGGCTATGACGCGGTGACGCAGCGGCCGGGGGCGGCGATTCTGGCGGCGACCTCGGGGCAGATGGTCGGCACGCTGGAGGTGGCGGGCACGGCTGCGGCGGGGGTTGCGGCCTCGCCCGTGGCCGTGGGGGCGCTGGTCATCGGCACCGCGGCGGCGGGCGGGACCATGTGGTATTGCGCCGAGGAATAACGCTTGCAGGTGCGGTCATGAAAAAGGCCCCGGATCGCTCCGGGGCCTTGGTCGTTTCGCTGCTGCGGATCAGGCTTTTGCCAGATTGCGCAGCACGTAATGCAGCACGCCGCCGTTTTCGAGATATTCGATCTCGACCTCGGTATCGACGCGGGCCTTGAGCTGGATCGTCTTTTCCGAGCCATCGGCATATTTGATCGTTGCCGGAACCAGCGACAGCGGCTTGAAGTCGCCTTCGAGCCCGTCGATCGAGATCACCTCGGTGCCTTTCAGGCCCAGCGTCTTGCGGTTGTCGCCGCCGGTGAACTCGAACGGGATCACGCCCATGCCGACGAGGTTCGAGCGGTGGATACGCTCGAAGGACTCGGCGATCACCGCCTTGACGCCCAGAAGGTTGGTGCCCTTGGCCGCCCAGTCGCGCGAGGAGCCGGCGCCGTATTCGATGCCGCCCACCACGATCAGCGGCACGCCCGCCTCCTGATAGGCCATGGCCGCGTCGTAGATCGAGGTCTGCTTGCCGTCCGGGCCGGTGGTATAGCCGCCCTCGACGCCGTCCAGCATCTCGTTCTTGATGCGGATATTGGCGAAGGTGCCGCGCATCATCACTTCGTGGTTGCCGCGGCGCGAGCCGTAGCTGTTGAAGTCCTTGGGCGCGACCTGACGTTCGGTCAGGTAGACGCCGGCGGGGGTGGTCGGTTTGAACGAGCCGGCCGGCGAGATGTGGTCGGTGGTGATCATGTCACCCAGAAGCGCCAGCACGCGGGCGCCGTGGATGTTGTGGATCGCGCCCTTGTCCTTGCCCATGCCCCGGAAATAGGGCGGGTTCTGGATATAGGTCGAGCTGGCCGGCCAGTCATAGGTTTCGCTGTCGGTGACCTCGACGGCCTGCCAGCGCTCGTCGCCCTTGAACACGTCGGCATATTTGGCCTGGAACATTTCCCGCGTGACGATGGTGTCCACGAGATCGGCGACTTCCTTAGAGGTCGGCCAGATGTCTTTCAGGAAGACCGGCTTGCCGTCCTTGTCGGTGCCAATGGGTTCGCTGGTCAGGTCGATATTCATGTCGCCGGCGATGGCATAGGCCACGACCAGCGGCGGCGAAGCCAGATAGTTGGCGCGCACATCGGGCGAGATCCGGCCCTCGAAGTTGCGGTTGCCCGACAGGACCGAGACCGCGACCAGATCGTTCTCGTTGATCGATTTCGAGATTTCCGGCTGCAGGGGACCGGAGTTCCCGATGCAGGTGGTGCAGCCGAAACCGACGAGGTTGAAGCCGAGCGCGTCCAGATCCTCCTGAAGGTTCGCGGCCTTCAGATATTCCTCGACCACCTGCGAGCCGGGGGCCAGCGAGGTCTTGACCCAGGGCTTGCGGGTCAGGCCAAGCGCGCGCGCCTTGCGGGCAACAAGGCCCGCCGCCATCAGCACATAGGGGTTCGAGGTGTTGGTGCACGAGGTGATCGAGGCGATCACCACCGAGCCGTCATGCAGCTGGTAATCCTCGCCCGCGACGGCGCCGGATTTGTAGCCTTCGTGATGGCCGGGCAGGTCGGTGGGGGCAGGGGCGCCGCCATCGGTGTTCCAGGCGCGGGTGTCATTGCGCTCGGGCGTGGGCAGCTTGCGGGTGTCGCAGATATACTTGCGGAACTCATAGGCCGAGTCGGTCAGCGCAACATGGTCCTGCGGGCGTTTCGGACCCGAGATCGCCGGGACGACATCACCCTGATCCAGTTCCAGCGTCGAGGAATAGACCGGCGCGTAATCGGCGCCGCGCCAGAAGCCGTTCTCTTTGGCATAGGATTCGACCAGGGCGATGCGCGATTCCTCGCGGCCGGTCTGGCGCAGATAGCGCAGGGTTTCGCCGTCCACCGGGAAGAAGCCGCAGGTGGCGCCGTATTCGGGGGCCATGTTGGCGATGGTGGCGCGGTCGGCCAGCGGCATGTGGTCTAGGCCCTCGCCGTAGAACTCGACGAACTTGCCGACGACGCCGTGCTTGCGCAGCATCTGCACGACCTTCAGCACCAGGTCGGTGGCGGTGACGCCCTCGCGCAGCGCGCCGGTGATCTTGAAGCCGACGACCTCGGGGATCAGCATGGAAATCGGCTGGCCCAGCATCGCGGCCTCGGCCTCGATGCCGCCGACACCCCAGCCCAGAACGGCAAGGCCGTTGACCATGGTGGTGTGGCTGTCGGTGCCGACCAGCGTGTCGGGATAGGCGACCTCGGTGCCGTTCTGGTCCTTGTCGGTCCAGACGGTCTGCGCCAGATATTCCAGGTTCACCTGATGGCAGATGCCGGTGCCGGGCGGCACCACGCGGAAGTTGTTGAAGGCGTTCTGACCCCATTTCAGGAAGGTGTAACGCTCCATGTTGCGTTCATATTCCAGCTCGACGTTCTTCTGGAAGGCGCGGGGGGTGCCGAATTCGTCGATCATGACCGAATGGTCGATGACCAGATCGACCGGGTTCAGCGGGTTGATTTTCTGGGCGTTGCCGCCAAGCGCCTTGATGCCGTCGCGCATCGCGGCAAGGTCCACCACGGCGGGAACGCCGGTAAAGTCCTGCATCAGCACGCGGGCCGGGCGATAGGCGATCTCGCGCGGGTTCTGACCGCCTTTTTCCGCCCATTCGGCAAAGGCCTTGATGTCGTCCACGCTGACCGTGCGGCCGCCATCCTCAAAGCGCAGCAGGTTTTCCAGCACGACCTTGAGCGAGGCGGGCAGCTTCGAGAAATCGCCCAGGCCGGCCTGAGTGGCGGCGTCGATCGAATAATAGGCGTAGGATTGTCCCCCGACCTTCAGCTCGCGGCGCGTCTTGGCGGTATCGGTTCCTGTTTCGATGGGCATGCTCGGCTCCCTATCCTTGACTAAGGTGGCTGAATGGAGATGTCGCCTGCCATGTGCCCCTTTTCCGACATTGGATCAAGGGGTCTGGCAGGGGTTGTATGCAATGGTATGCAAAAATTTTTCTGCAGGTGCAAGATGTGGGTTTTCCGTCACGGTCGCCTTATAGGGCATAGCTGCTAACAAAGCATTGATTTGTCGTGCCCCCTGCCGACGGTTTAGCTGGGGGGCATCGAAAGGCGCGGGGACCCGGGACGACATGACGGCAATGCAGATCACGATGAACGAGGCGAGTCGGATTCCCCTGGCGTCTGTCTTGCGACGTGTCGTGCTGGCCGTCTGGGTGGCTGCGCTGGCCGCCGGCGGTGCCGCGGTCGCGCAGGAAGCGCCGGGGGGCGGGCCGGGTGGTCCGGACGGACCGGGTGGTCCGGGTGCGCCTGAAGGCAACTTCGGCACGACGGTCGGCGGCGGCGGCGCGGTCGTCGACGGGCGTGCCCCTCCGCAAGCCGGGCGCCCCGGACCCGTCGTCGAGACGGTCGATGACATCCTGTCCGAGTTCCTGCTGCGCTCGCAAAAAGGTGCGGGCGCGCTTTCCGGCGTCCTGCCCGGCGTCGCGCCCAGCCCCTCGATCGCCGAAGCCGCCGTGAGCGTCGAGGATGACGGCACGGTCGGCCTGATCGAGGCCCCCGAGGGCGCACCGGGCGTTGCCGGCGACGCGGTCGCGGCGGAAACCTATCCGCCCGAGGATCCGGCTGGCGCCGGCGTCGCAGCCTTTGCCGAGGCGCAGCCGCAGGGCCGCCAGATGATGCCCGGCCCGGTCGGCCATCCGCCGGTGGTGGTCGAGCTGTTCACCTCGCAGGGCTGTTCGTCCTGTCCGCCCGCTGACGACATGCTGGGCGATCTTGCGGCGCGCGAGGACGTCCTGGCCCTGTCCTGGCACGTCGATTACTGGGATTATCTGGGCTGGGCCGATGAGTTCGCCCGGCCCGAATTCACCCGACGCCAACAGGCCTATGCCCATGCCTCGGGCGAGCGCGCGATCTATACGCCGCAGATCATCGTCGGCGGCACCGACACGCTGATTGCGCTGCGCCCGGCCGAGCTGATGGCGCTGTTGCAGGCCCAGATCGCCCGCCCGACCGAGGTCATGGTCACCTCAAGCCGGCAGGATGACAGCTACCGCGTCGAGCTGACGCCGCGCGCGGCGATCCCGTCGCGGGTGGCGATCATCCTTGTGCGCTATGTACCCAGCCGCAAGGTCGAGATCCTGGCAGGCGAGAATCGCGGCACATCGGTCGAATACCGCAATGTCGTGCTGGCGGTCGAACGCATCGCCGAATGGGACGGGCGGGTGCCGCTGCGCATGACCATCCGGCCCGGCGCTACGGTCGAAAAGGGGGCTAGCAGCTTTCCCTCGGACACGCGCCACGCCATTCTGGCGCAGGAAATGGACAGCCGCGGCAAGCGCGCCAGCGGCCCGATCCTGGCCGCGATCCGTCTGGACTAGGGGGGCGGATTGGGACGGGCAGGGCGTGTCCTTCACACAGAATTTTCACCGATGACAGGGCGCCCTTGCCCTTGCCGTGCCCACCCGCTTGCGCGAAAAGGCGGCAGCCGCGCAAGACCTTGCCCGCGCGCCTCAAGCCCGTGACCTGCCGGAGGCTCCATGACCGAGACCCGCAAGATCAATCCCTGGCTCAAGGCCGGGCTGGAATTCGGGCCGCTGATCCTGTTCTTCGTCGTGTTCATGCGGCTGCGCGACAAGACCCTGACCATCGCCGGCACCGAATATTCCGGCTTTATCGTCGCCACGCTGGTTTTCATCCCGGTGCTGGTCGCAAGCACGCTGGCCTTGTGGCGGCTGACGGGCAAGCTGGCCCCCATGCAGATCGCCACGCTGGTTCTGGTCGTGGTCTTTGGCGGGCTGTCGGTCTGGCTCAATGACCCGAAATTCTTCAAGATGAAGCCGACGATCATCTATCTGATCTTCGCCGCACTTCTGGGTTTCAGCCTGATCCGCCGCCGCAACTGGCTGGAACTGGTCATGTCCGAGGCCCTGCCCATGCGGGCCGAGGGCTGGCGCATCCTGACCATCCGCATGGTCCTGCTGTTCCTTGGCCTTGCCATCGCCAATGAAATCGTCTGGCGCAGCATGTCCGAAACCGCCTGGGTCAATTTCAAGACCTTTGGCCTGCCGGCGATCATGGTGGCATTCTTCATCGCCAACTCGAAGCTTTTCGAACGCTACGCCCAGCCGCGCGACGGCGAATAGGGGCGTAAAGCTTGCGTCACGGTCCGGGCCAGAGTAACCGGACCTTCTGACGCTAGGAGGCCCGCCCATGTCCGAAAAAAACCTGCATCCGCGCACCCGCGCCGTCCATCACGGCATCCGCCGCAGCCAGTATGGCGAGATGGCCGAGGCGCTGTTCATGACGCAGGGCTTTTCCTATGACAGCGCCGAACAGGCCGAGGCCCGCTTCATCAAGTCCGGCCCCGATGAATTCATCTATGCGCGCTATGGCAACCCGACCAGTCGCATGTTCGAGGATCGCATTGCCAGTCTGGAGGGGGCCGAGGACGCCTTTGCCACCGCCAGCGGTATGGCGGCGGTGAATGGCGCGCTGATGTGCTTTCTGAAGCCGGGCGATCATATCGTCTCGGCCAAGGCACTTTTCGGGTCCTGCCTTTATGTCCTTGAGGTGCTGGCGCGCTTCGGCGTCGAGGTCAGCTATGTCGACGGCACCGATCTGGCCCAGTGGCAGGCGGCGATCCGCCCTGACACCAAGGCCGTGTTCTTTGAAACCATGTCGAACCCGACGCTGGAAATCGTCGATATCGAGGCCGTGGCGAAGCTGGCCCATGCCGTCGGCGCGCTGGTCGTGGTGGACAATGTCTTTACCACCCCGGTCTATTCCCGCGCCATCGAACAGGGCGCCGATGTCGTGGTCTATTCCGCGACCAAGCATATCGACGGCTCGGGGCGTTGTCTGGGGGGCGTGATCTGCGGCACCCGCCAGTTCGTGCGCGAGGTGGCCGAACCCTATCTGAAACATACCGGCGGCGCGATCAGCCCTTTCAACGCCTGGCTGATGCTGGGCGGGCTGAATACGCTGGACCTGCGCGTGCGCGCCCAGACCGAAGGCGCGCTGGCGCTGGCGACGGCGCTGGAAGGCGATAACCGGCTCAGCCGCGTCATCTATCCGGGCCTTGCCAGCCATCCGCAATATGATCTGGCCATGCGCCAGATGGACGGCGCCGGCGGCACCATGGTCGCGGTCGATCTGGGCAGCAAGGATGCGGCTTTCCGGGCGATGAACCGGATGGAGATCTTCCAGATCTCGAACAATCTGGGCGATGCGAAATCCATCGTCACCCATCCCGCGACGACCACCCATCAGCGCCTGTCCGATGAGGTGCGCGCCGGGCTGGGCATCACGCCGGGCCTGTTGCGGCTGTCGATCGGCATCGAACATGCCGATGACCTGATCGCCGATTTCCGTCAGGCGATGGCCTGACCCAGTCTAGGGGCAGGTCCGCAATCCGGCGGGCGCCCCTTTCCTTTCCGCGTGCCGGTCCCCAGATAAAAGGTCCGACCCGCCAAGGAGGACGCCCATGACCGAGTCCCGTCCCATCGCCACCCAGCGCGCCTATCCGGCGCTGTCGCGCGAATATCCCAGTGATTTCCGGGTCGATGACGCCTACAAGGCCGGTCTGCCCGATCTGCAGAACGGCCCGGCCAGCCTGATCGTCGGCGCCCGCGCCCCGATCCAGCATGTCGGTATCTCGAATTTCCGGCTGCCGATCCGCTATCAGACCCGCGAAGGCGGCGAGATGACGCTGGAAACCGGCGTCACCGGCACCGTCAGCCTTGAGGCTGACCGCAAGGGCATCAACATGAGCCGCATCATGCGCAGCTTTTACGCCCATGCCGAAAAGCGCTTTTCCATGGGCGTGCTTGAGGCGGCGCTGGACGACTATAAATCCGACCTCGACAGTCTGGATGCGCGCATCCAGATGCGGCTGTCCTATCCGATGCGGGTGGACTCGCTGCGCTCGGGGCTGAGCGGCTGGCAATATTACGACATCGCGCTGGAACTGGTCGAACAGGCCGGACAGCGGCTGCGGATCATGCATGTGGACTATGTCTACAGCTCGACCTGCCCCTGTTCGCTGGAACTCTCTGAACATGCCCGCCAGATGCGCGGGCAATTGGCGACGCCGCATTCGCAGCGCTCGATCGCGCGGATCTCCATGGTGACCCAGGGCGATACGCTGTGGTTCGAGGAGGTGATCGCGCTGTGCCGCCGCGCCGTGCCCACCGAAACCCAGGTCATGGTCAAGCGCGAGGACGAACAGGCCTTTGCCGAACTGAACGCCGCGAACCCGATCTTTGTCGAGGACGCCGTGCGCGCATTCGCCGCCGAACTGATGGCCGAGCCGCGCATCGGTGATTTCCGCGTCATCGCCAGCCATCAGGAATCGCTGCATTCGCATGATGCCGTCAGCGTGCTGACCGATGGCCCGACCTTCGCGCAGGCCAGTCTGGACCCCGCGATTTTCGCCGGGCTGCGGGCCTAGGGCGAACAAGGCGTGAACATGGGCTTTTCCGACGCGCCGTCTGCGGCTATGGTCCTGCCATGAGCGATTTCGACGATTCCGACGCCTTTCAGGCCGCAGCCGCCCCCGTGCCCCTGTCGCAGCGCGCCATGGGGGCGCGGGCCACGCCCTATCTGGACGGGCTGAACGCCGCGCAGCGCGAGGCGGTCGAGGTGCTGGACGGTCCTGTCCTGCTGCTGGCGGGGGCGGGCACCGGCAAGACCCGGGCGCTGACAACGCGGATCGCGCATCTGATCTCGCTTGGTCGCGCGTGGCCGGGGCAGATTCTGGCGGTGACCTTTACCAACAAGGCCGCGCGCGAGATGAAAGAGCGTATCGGCCGCCTGATGGGCGAGGCGGTCGAGGGGATGCCATGGCTTGGCACCTTCCATTCGATCAGCGTCAAGATCCTGCGCCGCCATGCCGAACTGGTGGGCGACGGGGATCTGCATCTGAAACCCAGCTTTACCATTCTGGACACGGACGACCAGATCCGGCTGATGAAGCAATTGATTCTGGCTGAAAATCTGGACGAAAAGCGCTGGCCTGCGCGCCAGCTTGCGCATCTGATCGACGGCTGGAAGAACCGCTGCCTGACGCCCGCGCGCCTGCCCAAGGGCGATGATCGCGCCTTTGATGGCTGGGGCGGGCGGCTTTACGCGGCCTATCAGCGCCGCCTGCTGGAACTGAACGCCGTCGATTTCGGCGATCTTCTGATGCATTGCGTCAGCATCTTTCAGGCCCATCCCGATGTGCTGCGGCAGTGGCAGGACCGCTTTCGCTATATCCTTGTCGACGAATATCAGGACACCAATACCGCGCAGTATATGTGGCTGCGGCTGCTGGCGCAGGCGCATCGCAACATCTGCTGCGTGGGCGATGACGACCAGTCGATCTATGGCTGGCGCGGGGCCGAGGTTGGCAACATCCTGCGGTTTGAAAGCGATTTCCCCGGCGCGAAGGTGATCCGGCTGGAACAGAACTACCGCTCGACCCCGCATATCCTGGCCGCTGCCTCGGGGCTGATCGCCGCGAATGCCGGGCGGCTGGGCAAGACGCTGTGGACCGAGACCGAGGAGGGCGAGGCGGTCCGTCTGATCGGTCATTGGGACAGCGAGGCCGAAGCGCGCTGGATCGGCGAGGAAATCGAGGCGTTTCAGGGTGGCCACCGTCATTCGATCGGCCGCCGCAACCTGAACGACATTGCCATCCTCGTGCGGGCCAGCCACCAGATGCGCGCCTTTGAGGACCGGTTCCTGACCATCGGCCTGCCTTACCGCGTCATCGGCGGCCCGCGCTTTTACGAGCGGCAGGAAATCCGCGACGCCATGGCCTATTTCCGGCTGGCGGTCAGCCCCGTGGACGATCTGGCCTTTGAGCGGATCGTGAATACCCCCAAGCGTGGCTTGGGCGACAAGGCCATCCAGACCATCCAGCACGAGGCGCGGGGCCGCGGCCTGTCGCTGCTGGAGGGCGCGGCTTCCGTCGTGGCGACGGGCGGGCTTGGCGGCAAGGCTGCCGGGGCGCTGCGGCAATTTACCGAAAGCATGGGCCGCTGGCATGCCGATGCCATCGATACGCGCATCAACCATGTCGAACTGGCCGAGCGGATCCTGGACGAATCCGGCTATACCGCCATGTGGCAGAACGACAAGTCGCCCGATGCGCCGGGGCGGCTGGACAACTTGAAAGAATTGATAAAGGCGCTGGAAGAATTTGAAAACCTTCAGGGTTTTCTGGAGCATGTGGCGCTGGTCATGGACCGGGATTCGGCCGAGCAGACTGATCAGGTCAGCATCATGACCCTGCATGCGGCCAAGGGGCTGGAATATCCCATCGTCTTCCTGCCGGGTTGGGAGGACGGGCTGTTCCCCAGCCAGCGCAGCATGGACGAGTCGGGCATGAAGGGCCTCGAGGAGGAACGCCGGCTGGCCTATGTCGGCATCACCCGGGGCGAGGAGCTGGTTACCATCAGCTTTGCCGGCAACCGCCGCATGTATAGGCAGTGGCAGTCGTCCTTGCCCTCGCGCTTTATCGACGAGCTGCCCGAGGGCCATGTCGACGTGCTGACCCCGCCCGGGCTTTACGGCGGCGGCTATGGCGCGGCGGCGCAGTCCTTTGCCCCGTCTTTCGCACAATCGGGGATGCATGACCGCGCCGCCAAGGCCGATGTCTATAACTCGCCCGGCTGGAAGCGGATGCAGGAACGCAGCAGCCAGCGGCCGCAGCCCGTGCGCCGGGTGCCGGTGACCATCGACGCCGAGCCTGCGGCAAGCTTCTCGGTCGGGGATCGGGTGTTCCACCAGAAATTCGGCAATGGCACGATCATGGGCATTGCCGAGGACACGCTGACCGTCGAATTCACCACCGGCTTCAAGACGATCAAGGCGGGCTATGTGCAGCCCGCCTCGGAGGCCGGGGGCAGTCTGGACGACGTGCCTTTCTGAGTTCGGCCCTTCTGATTTGACTTACAGCGCGGCCTTGACGACCTCGGCCAGCGGCGTGGTCGGGCGCCCGATCAGCCGCGACAACACGCGCCCGTCGTCAAACAGCGCGCCTTGCGCGGCGTCGGCATCCCAGCCGGCAATCGCCTCGGACAGCGCCTGCGGCAGGCCGGCGCCGGCAAGGATCGCGGCATAATCGGCCACCGGCAGGTTGCGATATGGGATGTCGCGGCCGGTCTGGGCCGAGAGTTCTGCCGCCAGATCAGCCAGCGTCCAGGCGTCGTCCGCCGCCAGCTCATAGGTCTTGCCCGTATGGCCCGTGCCAGCCAGCACCACCGCCGCCGCCTCGGCGTAATCTGCCCGCGCCGCGCCCGAGATGCGGCCTTCGCCCGCCGCGCCGATCAGCGCGCCATGCTCCAGCGCCGAGGGGATGGCGCCGGCATAGTTCTCGGCATACCAGCCATTGCGCAGGATCGTGTGCGGGATGCCGGATGCGGCCAGCATCGCCTCGGTCTCGACATGTTCGCCGGCCAGCGACAGCGGGGTTTTGTCGGCATGAAGCAGGCTCGTATAGACGATCTCCTTGACGCCGGCGGCTTTGGCGGCGGCGATGACCGCACGATGCTGGGCGGCGCGGCTTCCGACCTCATTGCCGGAAATCAGCAAGAGCTTGTCGACGCCGGCCAGTGCCGGTTCCAGCGTTTCCGGGCGGTCATAGTCAAAGGCGCGTGCGGTCACGCCCAGATCGGCGGCCTTCTCCGGGCTGCGGGCCAGCGCGACGATCTGATCGGCGGACAGGCGCGATTTCAGCGCGGCGATGGTCAGGCGGCCCAAAGCGCCGGTGGCGCCGGTAATGGCGATGGTCATGGTCATTTCCTCGTTCAAGAACCTTGTGTCAGGGCAGATACGCGATTAACTTACGAATCGTAAGTACTGACGGAAATGTAAGTATGGAAAAAGTTTCTGATGACCCCGAGCGCGGCGATCTGATGGCGGCGGCCTGCCCCTCGCGCGATGTGCTGCGGCGGCTGACCGGGCGCTGGGGCATGCTGGTGCTGCGGGTGCTGTCCGGCGGGCCGCAGCGATTCAGCGGGCTGCGCCGCCAGATCGGCGGGGTCAGCGAGCGGATGCTGGCGCAGACCCTGCAGGGGCTGGAATCGGACGGGCTGCTGCTGCGCCGCGATTTCCAGACCGTGCCGCCGCATGTCGAATATGAGCTGACCCCGATGGGCCATGAGGCCGCGCGCCGCGTCGATGCGCTGCTGGACTGGATCGAGGCCGCGCTGCCGCAGATCGCGCGCGGCTGGGCACAGGCGGGTTAGACTGGGTGCTTGACCGGCCCCGGACGGCGGCGTATCAGCGCCCTCGCGCGGATGGCCGGATGACCGCGGCGAGCAATCGTCGAGGAAAGTCCGGACTCCATGAAGGCACGGTGCCGGGTAACGCCCGGCGGGGGCAACCCCAGGGAAAGCGCCACAGAGAAGAGACCGCCCATGCGTGCATGGGTAAGGGTGAAACGGTGGGGTAAGAGCCCACCGCGGGGCTGGTAACAGGCCCGGCAAGGCAAGCCCCACCGGGAGCAATGCCGAATAGGGACCTCGCGCCGCAAGGCAGGGCTGCTTTCGCCCCAGAAGGTCCGGGTTGGCAGCTAGATCCCGTCAGCAATGGCGGGGCCAGAGGAATGGTCATCGAAGGGGGCGACCCCGGAACAAAATCCGGCTTACAGGCCATCCGCGCGTTTTCTCATTCAGGATCCTTTCCGCCCGCGAGGATGTCCGCAGGCGGCCCGTAATCATGGCTGACCCAGGCCATGCGCAGCCGGTAGGGGCCCAAATGACCGGCGCGGGCCTCGGTCTCGGCGGCGCGATGCCCCCACAGATTGCGCCATTGCGCCACGGCATCCTCATCGGTGAAAAAGGCCAGTGACAGTTGCTTTCCCGGCGTCGAGGCGCTTTCGAAGCGTTCAAGCGACAGATGGCCGGGAATGCGCGCCAGTTCTGCCGCCAGCGACCCGATCGGATCGGGATGCCGCTCAGCATGATCGTGCTGAAACTCGAAGATGACGGCGATCACGCCGGTTCCCCATGCGGCAGCGAGACCAGTTTCAGAAAGGTCCGGTCCTCGCGGAGCAGGAATTTCTCGCGCTGCGCGAACTCATAATTCTCGCGGCCCAGCGGATCGGCAGCCAGGCGCGCGCGGTAAGCCTCATATGCGGCAAGGCTGGGGATATGATAGATGCCATAGGCCAGCGTGGAGGACCCTTCATGCGGGGCGAAATACCCGACCAGATCGGCCCCGCAACGCGGGATGGCCTGCCCCCAATTGCGGGCATATTGCTGGAACTGGGCCTTTTTCGTGGGGTCGATCTGATAGCGGATGATGCAGGTCAGCATGGTGATTTCCTTTCTTGTCCCCGGCCATCATAGATCGTTGAGTGCCATGGATGCTTCGGTTATGATCGAAGCATGAAAGACGGCCCTGACATTGCCCGCATCGCTGCGCTGATCGGCGATCCCGCCCGCGCCAATATGCTGACGGCGCTGATGGGCGGCCGTGCGCTGACCGCATCCGAACTGGCGCAAGAGGCGGGAATCACCGCGCAGACCGCCAGCTCGCATCTGGCGCGGCTGGCCGAGGGCGGGCTGATCGGACAGCGCCGGCAGGGCCGCCACCGCTATCATCAGCTGGCCTCGGCCGAGGTCGCGGCGCTGCTTGAGGCGCTGATGGGCTTTGCGGCCGGGGCCGGGCATCTGCGCCGCCGCCCCGGCCCGCGCGACCCGGCGATGCGGCGCGCGCGGGTCTGCTACGACCATCTGGCCGGCGAGATGGGGACGATCATGTTTGAATCCATGCTGGCGCGGGGGCATCTCGTCCGCGCGGATGAGACGATCGTGCTGACCGATGCCGGTCGGGACTTCGCCCGCGCCTTTCTGCAGGCCGAACCGGGGGGCAAGTCGCGCGCGCCGCTGTGCCGCGAATGCCTGGATTGGAGCGAGCGGCGCTCGCATCTGGCCGGGCAGATGGGGCGGGCGATGCTGGGGCGGATGACCGATCTGGGCTGGGCGCGCCGCCAGTCCGACAGCCGCGTCATTCGCTTTTCGCCCGAAGGGGAAAGGCAGTTTCATGCCATGTTTTCCGGTTGACACCCGGCGCCGGGTCGCTAAAAGGCGGGCTTCAAGAGTTTCCACGGTGGACCGTCCGGTGCCGCCGCAGCAGGAGCAAGCAAGATGGCGAAGCCGACGACGATCAAGATCCGTCTGAACTCGACGGCCGGGACCGGGCATTTCTATGTCACCAAGAAGAATGCCCGCACGATGACCGAAAAGATGACGGTCAACAAGTATGACCCGGTTGTGCGCAAGCATGTCGAGTACAAGGAAGGCAAGATCAAGTAAGGATCTAGCAGCCTTGGGCCGGTAACCTCTCTGACTGCATCCAGTCGGGAGGCGGCGGGACCGGGCGGTAAAATGATGCGGATGGCTGCGCAAGCCGTCGCCGCAAGGGCAGGGTGTTGCAGGAATGCAGCGCCCTTTTCCGTTTGGGCGACGGTGCCCGGTTTTCAGCCCGGGCTCAGCCGGGGTGGAGGTCGGTGCCCGGTCGGTCGTGATCCAGCGACAGGCTTTGCGCCAGCGCGATCAGGCTGGTCAGCGTTGCGCTGCGCATGTCGGCGCGCGGATCGTCGGGATGCTCGATATAGGCGCAGGTGATGACGGCCATTGCATCGCCCGCGGGACCGCGGACCGGAACGCTCAGGTCGGTGACGCCGACGGCCTGAGCCGAGGGCGCAAGCCGGAAACCCTGCCTGCGGATCTCGGTCAGCTCGGGTTCGGCGTGCCGCAGGCGGCTGGCGGCGTCGGCGATCCCCCAGCGCCCCAGGGTCTCGGCCAGCTGACGGGGGTGCTGAAAGGCCAGAAGCGTCATGCCCGAGCCGGTTGTGAACAGGTCCAGCTGTGCCCCGACACGGGCACGGAATTCCCAATGTGCCGGCGGGCTGGCTTGCGCGATGATGATGCCGCAGCCATGTTCGGGAACGACCAGATGGCAGGATTGGCGCAGTTCGCGCGAAAAGTCGTCCATCATCGGCTGGGCCTGCGCGATCAGCCGGCGCAGGGGCGGGTGGCCCGTGCCAAGCAGGAACAGTTTCATCGTCAGCGCATAGCGGTCGCCGCCTTCAAGCCGGGTGACATAGCCGCGCGCCACCAGCCGTTCCAGCATGCGATAGATCTGCGAGGGGCCAAGGCCCATTTCCTTGACGATCTCGGCCCGGGTCAGGCCGCGCGCCTGCGACGCCAGCACCTCAAGGATGTCCAGCCCCTTGTCCAGCGCCGGGGCGCGATAGCGGTCGGCGGCGCTTGGAGGATCCTCGGGGATATCCTCGGCTGTCTCGGTCGGCTTGCGCGCCATCTCCTTGCCTCCGTCCGTTGGCTGGGCGTCCTGCCTGCAAATGCAGCGCAAGAAATTTCTTGCGTCAAGAGTTCATATATGGATAGTATATTCATATAAGGACTGACGCAACGAACCGGGGGAGGGTTCCGATGCGGCTGATCGATGCGCATTGCCATTTCTGGCGGCTGTCGCGGGGGGATTATGGCTGGCTGACGGGCGATGGCGCATCGCTGGCCCCGATCCGGCGCGATTTCCTGCCGGCGGACTATCCCGGCGATGCGCGGCTGATCGTCGTGCAGGCCGCCCCGACCTTGGCCGAGACCGATTTCCTGCTGGCTTTGGCCAGCCGCCAGCCGCGTATCGCGGGCGTGGTGGGCTGGGTTGATCTGGCGGCGCCGGATGCGGTCGCGCAGCTGTGCCAGCGCGCCGCCAATCCGCATTTCAAGGGCGTCCGCCCGATGCTGCAGGACATGGCCGACACCGACTGGCTGGCGCGTGAGGCCCGGCCCGACGCGCTGGCGGCCTTGCAGGATCTGGGGCTGCGGCTGGATGCGCTGGTGACGGCGCGCCACCTGCCGATGCTGGCGGGCTTTGCGGCGGCCCATCCCGATCTGCCGCTGGTGATCGATCACGCGGCGAAGCCCCAGCCGGGGGCGCAGGCGGAATGGGCGGCAGGGATGCGGGCGCTGGCCGCGATCCCGCATGTCCATTGCAAGCTGTCGGGGCTGATGACCGAGCTTGCCGTTGAGGATCTGCGCGATCCCTTGCCGGTCCTGCAGGACATCATGGGCCAGCTTCTGGACTGGTTCGGGGCGGAGAGGCTGATCTGGGGCAGCGACTGGCCGGTACTGACGCTGGCCGCCTCGTATGAGGACTGGCTTGAGCTGAGCGAATCGCTGCTGGAATATCTTGGCGCGGGCGAACGCGCGGCGATCCTGCACGGGAATGCCGCGCGCTTTTACGGGGTTGCGGCATGAGCGAACTGGTCCGGATGCAGTCTGTCGACAAGCGCTTCCCCGGCGTTCACGCGCTGAAGGCGGTGGATTTCGATCTGCGCCCCGGCGAGGTTCACGCGTTGATGGGCGAAAACGGCGCCGGGAAATCGACGCTGATGAAATGCCTTTCGGGCGTCTATCAGCCCGATGGCGGCCGTATCCTGATCGACGGGGCCGAGGTGGCCCTGCCCACGCCCAAGGCTGCGAAGGATCTGGGCATCGGCATCATCCATCAGGAACTGGCCCTGATGCGCGACCTGACCGTGGCGCAGAACATCTGGATCGGGCGCGAGCCGCGCCTGTCCTTTGGCCGCATCGACGAGGCGCGCCAGAATGCCGATGCGGCCGCGATCTTTCAGGCGATGAACGTGGCGATGGACCCGCGCGCGCCGGTCTCGGGCCTGACCATCGCCCGCCAGCAGATGGTCGAGATCGCCAAGGCGCTGTCCTATCGCTCGCGCGTGCTGATCATGGACGAGCCCACCGCCGCGCTGAACGACAGCGAGATCGCCGAGCTGTTCACCATCATCCGCAAGCTGCGTGCCGAGGGCGTCGGCATCATCTATATCAGCCACAAGATGGACGAGATCCGCCAGATCTCGGACCGGGTGACGGTGATGCGCGACGGCGCCTATGTCGGCACCGTCGAGGCGGCGGATACGCCGATTTCCGCGATCATCTCGATGATGGTCGGGCGCGAACTGAGCGACGAGGCCGTGCGCATCCCCGACCTGTCCGGAGCCGAAACCGCGCTTGAGGTGCGCGCCCTCAGCCGGGGCCGCGAATTGAAGGAGATCAGCTTCAGCCTGAAAAAAGGCGAGATCCTGGGCTTTGCCGGGCTGATGGGGGCAGGGCGGACGGAACTGGCGCGGGCGATCTTTGGCGCCGAGCCGCCCGAGCGGGGCGAGATCCGCGTCCATGGCAAGCCGGTCACGATCCGCACGCCCTCGGACGCGGTGCGCGCGGGGATCGGCTATCTGTCCGAGGATCGCAAGCATTACGGGCTGGCGCTGGGGATGGATGTGCGCGCCAATATCGCGCTGGCCAGCCTGCCGCGATATGCCGACCGGCTGGGCCGCATCGACGAGCCGCAACTGGCCGGGATCGCCCGCGACTATATCGCCAGGCTCAGCATCCGCACCCCCGACGACCGGCAAGAGGTGCGGCTGCTGTCGGGCGGCAACCAGCAAAAGGTGGTGATCGCGAAATGGCTTTTGCGCGATTGCGACATCCTGATCTTTGACGAGCCGACGCGCGGCATCGACGTGGGCGCCAAGGCGGAAATCTATCGGCTGCTGAACGATCTGGCCGCCGCGGGCAAGGCGATCATCGTGATCTCCAGCGAGTTGCCCGAGGTGGTGCGCCTGTCGCATCGCATCGCGGTCATGTGCGAGGGGCGACTGACCGGCATCCTGCCGGGCGGCGCCAGTCAGGAACAGATCATGGCCTTGGCCACGGCACGCGAGGGCATGACCGTCGAATGAGCGAGCGGGGAAAAGTGATGAGCATCAAGGAAACCCGTCGCGGCGGGGCGCAGCAAAAGCTCTGGGCATTCGCCAGCCTGATCGTGCTGGTCGCGGGGTTCTCGCTGGCCAGCCCGAATTTCTTTCAGGTCTCGAATATCATGGCGATCCTGCAGGCCACCTCGGTCAACGGCGTGCTGGCGGTGGGAGTGACGCTGATCATCATCACCGGGGGGATCGACCTGTCCATCGGCACGCTGATGACATTCTGCGCGGTGATGACCGGGGTGGTGCTGACCTGGGCCGGGATGCCGCTGTTGCTGGGGGTCCTGACCTCGATCGCGACCGGGGCGCTTTGCGGGCTGATCTCGGGGACCTTCGTTGCCAAGATGAAGATCCCGCCCTTTATCGCCACGCTGGGCATGATGCTGATGCTGAAGGGCCTGTCGCTGATCGTGACCGGCACCAAGCCGATCTATTTCAACGACACGCCCGGGTTTTCGGAAATCGCCCAAGGCTCGCTGATCGGCCGGATCGTGCCGGCATTCCCGGTCCCGAACGGGGTGCTGATCCTGTTCATCGTCTCGGCTGCGGTGGCGTGGATCCTGGGGCGCACGGTGCTGGGGCGCTATACCTTTGCCCTTGGCTCGAACGAAGAGGCCGTGCGGCTGTCGGGCGTCAATACCGACGCCTGGAAAATGGCGATCTATGCGCTGGCGGGCGGGATCTGCGGCATCGCCGGCCTGCTGATCGCCAGCCGCCTGAACTCGGCCCAGCCGGCGCTTGGCCTTGGCTATGAGCTTGAGGCGATCGCCGCGGTGGTGATCGGCGGCACCAGCCTTGCCGGCGGGCGCGGCACCATTCTGGGCACGCTGATCGGGGCACTGATCATGTCGGTGCTGACCAACGGGCTGCGGGTCATGTCGGTCGCGCCGGAATGGCAGACCGTGGTGACCGGCGCCATCATCGTGGCCGCCGTCTATGCCGACCAGCTGCGCCGGGGAAGGGCGGGCTGAGCGGGGGACGACGGGACGACAGACTGAAAAGACGTGAACATAAAGGGAGGAAAATCATGTTCACCAGAAGAACCCTGTTTGGCGCGGTTGCCGCGCTGGCGCTGATCGGTCCCGGTTCGGGGGCGTTTGCGCAGGACAAGATGCTTGTGCCGCTGATCTCCAAGGGCTTCCAGCACCAGTTCTGGCAGGCGGTGAAGGCCGGGGCCGACAAGGCCGGCGCGGAACTGGGCGTCACCGTCACCTTCGAGGGGCCGGATAACGAAACCCAGGTCGACAAGCAGATGGACATGCTGGCGGCGGCTCTGGCCAACAAGCCCGTCGCCATCGGCTTTGCCGCGCTGGACAGCCAGGCGGCGATCCCGCTGCTGCGTCAGGCGCAAGAGGCCAAGATCCCGGTCATCGCCTTTGACTCGGGCGTGGACAGCGACATTCCGGTGGCGCTGGCCTCGACCGACAACGTCGCCGCAGCCGCCCTTGCCGCCGACAAGATGGCGGAACTGATCGGCGATGCGGGCAAGGTCGCGGTCGTGGCCCACGACCAGACCTCGCGCACCGGGGTCGACCGCCGCGACGGCTTCGTCAACCGCATGAAAGAGGCCCATTCCGGCATCGAGGTCGTGGCCATCGAATATGGCGGCGGCGACCACCTGAAATCGACCGAGATCACCAAGGCGCTGCTGGCCGCCCATCCCGATCTGAAGGGCATCTTCGGCACCAATGAGGGCTCGGCCATCGGCGTGGTGAACGGGGTGCGCGAGCTGGGCAGCAAGGGCATCACCATCGTCGGCTATGATTCCGGCAAGGCCCAGACCGACGCGATCCGCGAAGGGCTGATGGCTGGCGCGATCACCCAGAACCCGGTCGGCATCGGCTATGAGACCGTCAAGGCCGCTGTCGCCGCCGCCAAGGGCGAAGCCGTCAGCGCCAATATCGACACCGGTTTCTACTGGTATGACAAGTCGAATATCGACGCGCCGGAAATCGCCGCCGTCCTCTACGAGTGACCGATATCACTGCCGGGGGCCGCGTCCTGTGGCCCCCGGACCTGACCGCCGATCAAGCAGAAAGCAGAAAAGGGGCGCGCATGACACTGAACGGGCTGACCATCACCGGGCTGCGCACGGTCGATGTGCGCTTTCCGACCAGCCAGCATCTGGACGGCTCGGATGCAATGAACCCGGACCCGGATTATTCGGCCGCCTATCTGGTGCTGGAAACCGATGGCGGGCTTGAAGGGCACGGCCTGACCTTTACCATCGGGCGCGGCAATGAAATCTGCATTGCGGCCATTCAGGCGCTGCGGCCGCTGGTCGTCGGGCTGACGCTGGACTGGATCGCCGCCGATATGGGCCGGTTCTGGCGGCATGTGACCAGCGACAGCCAGCTGCGCTGGATCGGCCCCGACAAGGGCGCGATCCATCTGGCCACCGGCGCCGTGGTCAATGCGGCATGGGATCTGTGGGCCAAGGCGGCGGGCAAGCCGGTCTGGCAGCTGGTCGCCGACATGTCGCCCGAGGAGCTCGTGCGTTGCATCGACTTCCGCTATCTGACCGATTGCATCACCCCCGAATGGGCGCTGGATTTCCTGACCCGGCAGGCGCAGGACAAACCCGCGCGCATCGCCACACTGAAGGCCGAGGGCTATCCCTGCTATACCACCTCGGCGGGCTGGCTGGGCTATGACGATGCCAAGCTGCGCCGCCTGTCCCGCGAGGCGGTCGATGCGGGTTTCCGCCACATCAAGATGAAGGTCGGCCGCGATCTGGATGACGATATCCGCCGCCTGACCATCGCCCGCGACGAGGTCGGACCGGACGTCAAGCTGATGATCGACGCCAACCAGGTCTGGGAGGTGGATCAGGCCATCGACTGGGTCCGCAGGCTTTCCTTTGTGAAGCCGTGGTTCATCGAAGAGCCGACCAGCCCCGACGACATCGCCGGCCATCGCAAGATACGCGCCGGCGTCGCCCCGGTGCAGGTCGCGACCGGCGAGATGTGCCAGAACCGGATCATGTTCAAACAGTTCATCATGGAAAGCGCCATCGATGTCGTGCAGATCGACGCCTGCCGTCTGGGCGGCCTGAACGAGGTCCTGGCGGTGATGCTGATGGCGGCGAAACATGACCTGAAAGTCTGTCCGCATGCCGGGGGCGTGGGTCTTTGCGAATATGTCCAGCACATGTCGATGATCGACTATCTGTGTATCGCCGGCACGCGCGAGGGCCGGGTGATCGAATATGTCGATCACCTGCACGAGCATTTCCTTGACCCCTGCACGATCCGCGATGCCGCCTATATGCCGCCCGAAATGCCCGGCTTTTCCATCGAGATGCGGCCGGAAAGCCTGGAAACCTATCGCTTTCGGGGTGCCTGATGGACCTGCATCTGCAAGGCAAGGTGGTGATCGTGACCGGCGGCGCCTCGGGGATCGGGGCGGGCATCACCGAGCTTTTGGCCGAAGAGGGCGCGCGCCCGGTGGTGATCGCGCGCCGTGCGCCCGACCCGGACTGGCTGACGCGGCATGGCGCCGATTTCGTCATGGCGGAGCTGTCGGATGACCGGGCCTGCACCGAGGCGGTGGCGCAGATCCGCGCCCGGCACGGCGCCATTCACGGGCTGGTCAACAATGCGGGCGCCAATGACGGGGTCGGGCTCGACAAGGGGCCAGAGGCCTTTCGCGCCAGCCTGAACCAGAACCTCGTCCATTATTACACCATGGTGCACCTGCTGCGCGACGATCTGCGCCGGACCCGCGGCGCCATCGTCAATATCAGCTCGAAAACCGCGCTGACCGGGCAGGGGGGCACCTCGGCCTATGTGGCGGCCAAGGCGGCGCAGCTGGGCCTGACCCGCGAATGGGCGGCCGAATTCCTGCCCGACGGCATCCGCGTCAACGCCATCGTCGTGGCCGAGGTGATGACGCCGCTGTATCGCCGTTGGCTGGACACGATGGAAAACCCCGAGGCCGCGCTGGCGCGCATCACCGCCCGCATTCCCCTGGGCCAGCGCATGACCACCGCGCGCGAGATCGCCGATTGCTGCGCATTCCTGCTGTCGGACCGCGCCAGCCACATGACCGGCCAATGGCTGTTTCCCGATGGTGGCTATACCCATCTCGATCGCGCTATCATCCATCCGGAACACCATGGGGGCTAAAACATGCTGAAGGGAATCGACCCGCTGATCAGCCCGGACCTGCTGCAGGTTCTGGCGCGCATGGGGCATGGCGACACGATCGCCATTGTCGATGCGAACTTTCCTGCGGCCTCGGTCGGCAGCCGCACGGTCCATGGCCAGCCGCTGCGCATCGATTGCAGCGTGCCGCGCGCCGTGCAGGCGGTGCTGTCCCTGATGCCCATCGACGGGTTTGAGCCGGATTCGGTCGTGAGCATGCAGGTGGTGGGCGATGCCGAGGCCATCCCCGAGGTCGTGGCCGAGGCCCGCCCGCTTTTCGCCGCCGAAGGTCACGGCACCACCGGCGTCGAGCGGTTCGAATTCTATCGTCTGGCCGGCGCCGCCTTCGTGATCCTGCACACGACCGAAACCCGGCTTTACGGCAATTTCATCATCCGCAAGGGCGTGGTCGAGCTTTCCGGCTGACTGCCGGAACACGGCATCAGCGGCGGGCGAGGCGAGGGGCCGCGCAAGATGGCCCTTGCGGTTCCCGGCTCCTGGCCCCGTTTCGGGGGCGGTCTCAGCCCATGCCCAGCGGGTCCTGCCGCTTTCGGGCGCGATTGGCGTCGATGCGCGCGCTGGCGATGGCGATCAGTCCCCAGCTCAGGCAATAGCTGCCGCCGGCCAGCAGCACGAACCAGCCCGGAATCGGCCCGATGGCCGCGCGCTCGAGCAGCTCGCCGACCGAGGAGACCGAGGTCGGATGCACCATCAGCTTGCCCATATAGGCGGCGGTCTGGATCAGCAGGATCCAGAAATAGTTGCGCCGGATCCGGCGCCCGACCGCCGTCCACATGCTGACGTGATAACGCGGATGCAGATAGTCGTCGGCCAGCCGATCCTGCCAGTGCTGGTCCAGATGCAGGTCGCCGTCGCGCAGCAGGGGCGCCACGAAATGCAGCTCGATCCAGCGGCAGCGGGCACGCCAGACGTTGAAGTAACGATAGCGGCGCGCCTCGAGCATCAGGAAGAAGATGATCAGGATGCCGACCAGCACCAGCGGCAGAGGCGAGGCCTGCGGCGAGGAATAGGTGATCGACAGCGCCACGCCCAGCGTCACCACCGACCAGTTGGTGGTGGTGTCGAGCCGCGTGCGCCAGATGGTCGAGCGATAGACCTCGCCCCGGTAAAGATGCGCCATCACGCCCAACTCGGCTGAATCGAGCTGCTTGCGCTCTGTCGCCGGCCTGTCCATCGGCTCCCCTCCTGCCCTTGGGAAAGCTTGCACCCTTGGCGGGCCTTTCGCAAGCCGTACAAAGGCTTGGGCTGATCGGGCATCGGGCCGCGCCTGGCGAGCCGCCCCCGGTATCAGTGGAAGTCGCGCGATTTTGGCAGGATGCGGACCTGGCGCGGATGCGTGCGCCGGGGCGCGGGCAGGCCGGCGGCGCGGTTCCCTTCGGGCAGCGTCGCGGGCACCTCGCCCGAAAGGCGCAGCAGCGCCTCCGAACGGTCGCCAAGCCAGGTCGCGACGATATGGGTCACGCCCTCGGCGCGCTGCAGATGGCCCCTGACCTCAAGCAGGCGGGCCGACATGACCTCCTTGCGGAAGGCGCGGAAGGTCTTTTCCCAGATCACCAGATTGGCGACGCCGGTCTCATCCTCCAGCGTGACGAAGCAGACGCCCTTGGCGCTGCCGGGGCGTTGGCGGATCAGGACGATCCCGGCCATGCGCAGGGCCGCAGCCTGGGGCAGGCGGGCCAGGTCCGTCGCCGCGACATAGCCCTGTGCGCTCATGCTGGCGCGAAGAAAGCGCATGGGATGGGCTTTCAGGGACAGGCGCAGGGTCTGGTAATCGGCGGCGACATGTTCGCAAAGCGGCATGGCGGGCAGGGGGACGGCCGGCTCGCCGCCTTCGTCGCGGGCACCAAAGAGCGGCAGGTCGGGGGCATCGCGCAATGCGCGCGCCTGCCACAGCCCCGCCCGCCGGTCCAGCCCCAGCGAGCGCAGCGCATCCGCCGCCGCGATCAGCCGGATGCTTCGCGCATCCAGCCGCGCGCGGGATTTCAGATCGGCCAGATCGGCAAAGGGCGCATCGCGCGCATCCGTCAGCCGCGCTGACGCGGCGCCGGACAGGCCCTCGATCTGGCGCAGGCCCAGCCGCAGGGCAAAGGTGCCGTCGCAGGGCTCAAGCGTATTGTCGCGCTGGCTGATGCCGACATCGACCGGCAGCACGGTCACGCCATGTTCGCGCGCGTCCCGCACGATCTGGGCCGGAGCGTAAAAGCCCATCGGCTGGCTGTTCAGCAGCGCCGCTGCGAAGGCGGCCGGATAATGGCATTTCAGCCAGGCCGAGACATAGGCCAGATGCGCGAATGCCGCCGCATGGCTTTCGGGAAAGCCGTATTCGCCAAAGCCCTTGATCTGGTCAAAGCAGCGCTGCGCGAATTCCGGCTCGTAGCCGCGCTCGACCATGCGTCCGACCATCAGGCTTTCCAGCTGGCCGATGGTTCCGCGCGACCGGAAGGTGGCCATGGCCTTGCGCAGCATGTTCGCCTCGGCCGAGGAAAAGCGCGCGGCGACCATGGCGATCTTCATCGCCTGTTCCTGAAAGATCGGCACGCCCAGGGTGCGGTTCAGGATGTTTTTCAGCTCATCGGGATCGCCGTCGCGGGGCGAGGGGTAATCGACCGTCTCGATGCCCGCGCGGCGGCGCAGATAGGGATGGACCATGTCGCCCTGGATCGGGCCGGGGCGGACGATGGCGACCTGAATGACCAGATCGTAAAACACCTTGGGCCGCAGCCGTGGCAGCATGTTCATCTGCGCCCGGCTTTCGACCTGAAACGTGCCGATGCTGTCGCCCTTTTGCAGCATGGCATAGGTCGCCGGGCAATCGGCCGGGATATCGGCCAACGTCAGGGCCGGACCGTAATGGCTGCGGATCAGCTCAAAGCATTTGCGGATGCAGGTCAGCATCCCCAGCGCCAGCACATCGACCTTGAGGATCTTCAGCTCGTCGATATCGTCCTTGTCCCATTCGATGAAGCTGCGATCGGCCATGGCGCCATTGCCGATGGGCACGGTCCGGGTCAGCGCCCCCTCGGTCAGGATGAAGCCGCCGACATGCTGCGACAGGTGCCGCGGCATGCCGATCATTTCCTGCGCCAGCCGGATCGTGCGCGCCAGATGCGGATCGCTCATGTCCAGCCCCGCCTGTCCGGTATCGGCGGCCTTCATGCTGTCGCCCCAGCTGCCCCAGACGGTATCGGCCAGCGCCGAGGTGACATCCTCGGACAGGCCCATGACCTTGCCCACCTCGCGGATGGCGCTGCGGGGACGGTAATGGATCACCGTCGCGCAAAGCCCGGCGCGGTGGCGGCCATAGCGGTCATAGATGTGCTGGATGACCTCCTCGCGGCGCTCATGCTCGAAATCGACATCGATATCGGGGGGCTCGTCGCGGTCCTCGCTGATGAAGCGCTCGAACAGCAGCTCATGGGTGTTGGGATCGACCGGGGTGATGCCCAGCACATAGCAGACCGCCGAATTCGCCGCCGAGCCGCGCCCCTGATACAGGATGCCCTGAGCCTCGGCAAAGCGCACGATCTGGTGGATGGTCAGGAAATATTGCGCGATCTTCTTGCGGCGGATCAGCGCGAGCTCTCGCCGGATCGTGGCCGCAACCTTGTCGGGCACGCCTTGCGGATAGCGCCATGCCGCCCCTTCCCAGCTGAGCCTGGTCAGATGGCGCTGGGGCGTGCTGCCCCTGGGCACGCTTTCGCGGGGATATTCATAGCTGAGTTCGTCCAGCGAAAAGCGGCAGTCATCGGCGATCTGGCGCGTGGCGCGGATGGCATGGGGCCAGTCGGCAAAGAGGCGCAGCATTTCGGCGGGCGGCTTCAGGTGCCGCTCGGCATTGGCGGCCAGGCGCAGGCCGGCCCGCGCGATGGTCGTGCCTTCGCGAATGCAGGTCATCACGTCCTGCAGCGGGCGGCGTTCGGGGGTGTGGTAATGCACGTCATTGATGGCGATAATCGACAGGCCCGCGGCCCGTGCCGCCCGGTCCAGACGGTTGATCCGTGCCCGGTCGTCACCTCGGTAAAGCCAGCTTGCCGCGACATGGCTCAACTGGGGCAGGCGGGCGGCAAGCTCGGGCAGGGGCGCCAGATTTTCGCCCGGCAGCCAGATCAGCCGCAAGCCTTCTGCATGGGCAGCAAGGTCATCAAGCCCAAGGTCGCAGATGCCCTTTTTCTGCCAACCGCCATCCAGATCCTGCCGTCGCCCTTTTGAGATCAGCGCCGTAAGCCGTCCGTAAGCCGCGCGATCGGTTGGATAGGCCAGAAATGCCGTGCCATCCTTGAGCACGATCCGCGCCCCGATCAGCGGGCGCAGGCCCAGCTTTCTGGCCGCCGCATGCAGCCGCACCACCCCGGCCAGGCTGTTCAGGTCGGCAATTCCCAGCGCGTCATAGCCAAGCGCCTGCGCCGCCAGCGCCAGCTCATGCGGATGCGAGGCACCATGCAGAAAGCTGAAGGCGCTGGTCACCGCCAGTTCGACATATTCCGCGCGCGGGTTTGGCGCCGGATGCTCGGGCAGGGTCAGGGGGGTGCGGGGATGATGGTCGGGCATCAGGCAAAGATCCCGTGCAGGAACCAGCGCGGGGCGCCGCCGCGGCCGTCATGGACCAGCCCCTCGCGATAGATCCAGAGCCGCAGCCCGCTGGGGTCCTCGACGCGGAAATAATCGCGCAGCCGGGTGCCGGGCCGGTCGCGCCACCATTCGGGCGCGATGCGTTCCGGCCCGGCATGGCGGGCGACGCGCAGGGTCTGGCGGCGCCAGATGAACTGCGCCGGCGGCCCCTCGGGGATGGCGTAAAGGACACGGATTTCCTCGGGTGGGGTCAGCAGGCGCAGGGGGCGGTCGGGGCGTGGCGGCGGCGCGGGCCGGGTGGCCAGCGGCGGGGCGGGGGTCTCGGCGCGTTCGGGGACATGGCTTTCCTGCGGCTCGGGACGGCTGAGGGCATGGGCGCCGAACCGCGCCGTCAGCCGGTCTACCAGCCGCGCCAGCTCCAGTGCCTCGGCGCGGCTGCCGTCAAGACCGGGCTGGGCCTGTGCCAGCGGCTCGACCGCCTCGGCGCTCAGCCGGATCAGGTCAAAGCCATAGCCGGGGTCCAGCCGCTCGAGCTTGCCGTCGAAAAGCCGCAGAAGATGCCCGGCCTCGCGCGAGGGGGCGGCCATGGCGGCGCGGATGTCGCGCCGCTCGCCATCGACGCGGAAGACCGAAAGACAAAGCCGCCGGCAGCCGCGATCTGCCGCCGCCATCCGGGCGCAAAGATCGCCGATCAGCCCGGGCAGCCAGTCCGTCGGGTCCATCACCGGCTCGGCCAGCCGCGCCTCGGCCAGAAATTCGGGTTCGGGTTCGGGTGCGTCCAGCGGTTCGGCCAGATGCCCCAGCGCCTGATCCAGCCGCAGAAGCGGGTTGTCGGCCGGGATCATGCGGGCAAAGCGGCGCATCAGCGACAGGCGCGGGATCGCCGCCAGATCGCCGATGGTCTTCAGCCCCAGCCGGCGCAGCAGCAGCAGGGTCTCGTCCGAAAGCCGCAGCCCCGCGACCGGCAGGGGCGCCAGCGCGGGCAAGGGCGCGCCGGAGCAGATCGCGCGTTCCGGCCCCAGCCGCGCCATGGCCCATGCCGCGCCACGCGTCGGCGCCAGCGCCAGCCGCGCGGCATGGCCGGCAAGCGCCAGGCGGGTCTGGATATCGGCAAGCATCCCGGCTTCGCCGCCGAAAAGATGCGCGGCCCCGGTCGTGTCCAGCACGATGCCGTCATCGCCATCCGGCGCGCTGTAAGGCCCCCAGCGCCGCGCCCAGAAGGCCAGCCGCGACAGCAATGCCGCATCGCCCGCCGGCTCGGCATCCGTGACTCGCAGATCGGGGCAGATGGCGCGGATATCGGTGACGCGTGCCCGAAGCCGCGCCCCGGCTGCAAGGGCGGCGCGGTTCGCGGCATGGATCACCGGGCCATGCGGGCCGGGCGTGGCCAGGGCCAGCGGTGCCTCTTCGGGCCAGGGATCACCCCGCGCGGCGGCGCGGCGCTGCCAGCTCTCGATCGCCAGATGCGGCAACCAGATCGAGACGATCCGCCGCCCGGTCATGGCGTGCCTCCCAGATGGCGGGGCGCACGTCGCGGGCCCGGAACAGCTCGGCTCGCCAGCGCGGATCCCCCGGCGCCTGCGGATCGTCCGGATCGGGGGCCGAGGACAGGGCGGTCAGCCGCCAGCGCATCCGCGCCGCGCTGGCATCCGGGCGGGCAGCATGGCGGATCAGCCAGCAGGGAATGCCCGCCGTCTCGGCGCGCAGGGCAAGGCGGCGGCTGGCGGTGAAATCCAGCGCGCGGGGGCTGCCATGGATCTCGCCGACCACGGCGGCCAGGGCAGGACTGGCCAGCCCGTCCTCGAGCGCGCTCAGCACGTCCGCCGCGCGCACAAGGTCCAGCCGCAGCATCTCGCGGCCCATGCCGGGCAGGAAGGGGGCGCCGGTCTCGATCCGGCTCAGCCGGTCCTGCGCCCAGAGGATGCGCCCCGGCGGCAGGGCGGCACGCACGAATCCGGGCGCCGCCCCGTCCAGAGGCCGGGTGCCAAAGGCTTCGGACAGGATCGGTGCCGCCAGTTGCGGCGCGGCAGGGACCGGCGCCCGTCCGAAAGGCGCCACCCCCGACAGGAAAGGGCGAGCGGACATGGATCAGCCTGAATGTTCTTTATTTGTTCTTATTCTCGGCGGCGCAGATTGTCAATCAGAGCCATATGTCCGATTTGCGGGACGGCCGCGATCTTACGAAAGGATGATGGCCCGCGAAGGACCGGCCGGCAGCGGCGGCACTTCCGAAATGTGACGGGATGCGCAGCCTCAGCCGCGCATCCCGCAATTCATACCGATCATGCCGGCCCGCTCAGTCGAGCGAGACCTGGAACTCGTCCGTGGGCAGGGTGCGCATGAAGCGCTCGGCGATCTGTGAGATGACGATCTGCGGACGGAGCCGCTCGATCAGGTCGAAATCCAGATTGGCGGACCAGACGAAATGCACATCGCGATAGGTTTCGGCCAGCATGGCCGTCAGCAGATGCGGACGGAACTCGCTGTAGGAATCGCCAAAGAGCAGCAGGGTCTCGGGGCGCGCGTCGGGGCTGTCATTGCGCAGATGGACATGGCAGCCGACGAAACGCGGCTTGCCCTCGCGAAAGCCGGTCTGCTCGTTATAGCGCACCGGCTCGTTTTCGGAGACGCGTTGGGCATCGCGCTTGACGATGGTGAAGCGCGCCTCTTCCTGAAGCGGCGGCGCAAGCTTCTGGCCCAGATCCATGGACATCAGCTTGCCGCCGCTCTTGCGGTCCGAGAAGTCGCGGGGCGTGGCCCCCAGGATGGCGCAGAGCCGGCGATAGGCCACCTGGCAGCCAAACGAATTCCAGTGGCTGTCGGTCCGGTAGAAGACCGGCGCCTCTTTCCCGGCCTCGCGCAGATCAGAAAGGATGTCGATATTCAGCCCGTCGCCCGGCAGGCGCGCGGCGATGAGGCTTGCCGGATGGCGGTCGAAATTCGGCAGCGGCACGCCCGCCATGTCGGGCAGCAGCGACAGCTTGTCGGGCACCGTCATATGCCGGTAGGTCGCGCCAAGCGCCTCGATCCGGTCCCGGCGCGCGGTCAGCAGATCGACCCAGTCCTGCACGTCCTTGTCGGTGAAGTAATCCGGCTCGGTGTAATAGCGATGTACCTCGTTCGAGCCGTCCCAGAGAAACAGCCAGTCATCCTTGCCGACCAGCACGCCATTCTCGGTCCGGACGCTGGTGTCCGGGGCGCTTTTGGCGGCGAGCTCTTGCATCCTTGCGCCGCCGCCATGGTCGGAGCTGCCGGTGGGCATGGCGACCGGGGCGGGTTTGGCTGCCGCAGCCGCCTTGACCAGATCGGCATTGCGGTTCCGCAGCCCGGTCAGGTTGCAGAAGGAATTGTAATTGGCGCCGAAGATCTTGTTCAGCCTGGCGATCGTTGCCGGCTCAAGCGGCAGGCCGCTCTTGTCGCCCTGATGGCTGTATTTGCGCTGGTTGAACCCTTCGCTGCGGATCGGATCGACGCCGACATGCCGGAAGACCCGCTCCATGGTTTCCTGCGGCTGCTGCGACAGGTCGTCATTGTCCACGACCATGAAGCGGTCGCCGAAAACCTTCCTGTAGTTGTGGGCCTTGCGGAAATAGAGGCTGAAATCGATGCATTGCATCAGATAGAAATCGATGGGGTTGATCTGGCCAAGCGCCAGTTCCAGATCCCGCGAGAAGAATTCGTCGGCGGACATTTCCTGCAGCGCCGGGATTTTGTTGACCTTGCGGAAATGGTTGAAATGCGAGACCGCGCGCTCGACCGGATCGCGGGCCAGCATGATGACCCGCGCGTCGGGGTTGTAGCTCTCGATCCGGGCCGGCAGGCCCATGCTGGTGGCCATGTCGAAATAGGTGGGGCTGGCATCAAGATAATGCTGGCCGGCGGGCAGGTCCTTGAAATGGTCGTGATACCAGTCAAGCCCCTTGGTCTCGAACAATGTGAAGTAATGGATTTCCTTCTTGGTCCCGGCATGAATTTCCGGGTGCAAGGCCATGAATTCATGCAGGACCGTGGTCCCGCCCTTCATCGTGCCGACGATGAAGATATCGGGCCGGTTCACGGGCGTGGTTTCCGTCATGGGGGTCGCCTTTCCTTTCCGGCTCTCGGTTTCGGGCGCGGTTTCGCGCTGTACGCCGAATTGCTGCTCGAGCTCGGCGATATAGGCGGCGCTGCGGTGGTCGCGCTGCGGGTCCGCCCCGATCAGCGCGCGCGCCTTGCGCTGCATGGCGATGATCTCGTCCAGTTGGAGGGCATTGAAATTCGAGATGGTGACGCTGGACTGATGGCGGCGGTGATAGTTCTTCGACAGCGCCGAATAGGCGATGTCGCCCTTGGCCAGAAGGTTCAGATAAACCGCCCAGTCGCCGGCAAAGCGCAGCCCCTCGATTTCCTCGCGATGCGCGGCAAAGACCGCGCGCAGCGCGTCCGTCCGCATCACCACCGCCGAAGCGTTCAGGATGGTGTTTTTCAGGAACAGCGCCTGTTCGATCTCGGCCTGGCCCGAGGCGAGGTAATTGCGATCCCATTTTCCGGGTGCGACGCCATTGGTGTAATAGCGGTAATCGGCGGCCAGCGGGTTGCCCTTGCCGTCGATCTGCGCCGATTCACAATAGGACAGCACCACGCCCGGCGCCTCGAAGCCGCGCATGACCGTGGACAGGAAGTCCGGCGCGGCCAGATCGTCGGCCTCGGCGATCCAGATGTAATCGCCGCGCGCCAGCTCCAGCCCCTTTTGCCATTGCTTGAAGACATTGCCGGAATTGGCCCGTCCCGGCACGAAGCGGATCGGTGCCGGGCTGGATGCGGCGATCTCGGCGATGATCTCGGGGCTGCGGTCGGTCGAGCAATCGTCCAGAACGATGATCTCCAGGATCGGCATGTCCTGTGCCGCGACGCTTTCGATGCGGTCGCGGATATAGTCCTGATAGTTGTAGCTGGGAACGATGACCGAGATCCGCGGCACCGGCTTGCCGCCCAGCTTCAGAAGGTCAAAGGCATATTCGGTAAAGCTGGTCTCGTCGGCGATATGGCGGGCGGCGGCAGCTACCATCGCCTCGCGCGCGGGGGCATCGACAAGCAGATTTGCGGCGGCCTCGGCCATGGCCTGCGGATTTTCGGCGGTGACGGCCACCGCCAGACCGCGCGCGGCCAGATCCTCGGAGCCGGTGACGCCCGCGAACATGACCACTGGCAGCTCTGCCGCCATCGCCTCCAGCACGACCGAAGGATAGGGGTCCTCGCGCGAGGTCAGCAGGAAGAGATCGGCGGCCGCATAGAAGCGCGCCGGATCGGGCTGGCGGCCGGGGAAGCGGACGTGATCCGCGACGCCCAGCTGTTTCGCCAGCGCCGCGACACGCGGCAGCTCGTCACGGTCGGCATGGCCGATCCAGATCGCCTCGGCGGGGATGCCGGCCTTGCGCATTTCGGCCAGGGCCTGCACGAACAGATCGGCGCCCTTGCGGTGATCGATATAGCCCACGCCCAGAACCAGCGGCGCGCCGGCCGGGATCGCATATTCGGCGCGTAGCGCGTCGCGGGCGACCGGGTCGCGGGGCGCCGGGCGCAGATAAAGACCCTGCGGGCGCAGCGCGGGACGGGTCACGGCCTGTCCCAGCGCCTCTTCAAACTGCGCCTGCACGATGCGGGCCGGAAAGACCAGCGGCGCGTCAGCCACCGCCAGGGCCTGCATCTGCCGCTTGAGGTCCATCTGCGCATAGACCGAGCGCATCTCGTGGATCAGCGCCACCGGGCTGTAGCCGGCTTCTTGCAGCAAGGGCGCGACGCTGCCCGAAACGGTGGTGTTGACCACCGCGACCTCGCCATGTTCCGAGCGTAGTCCGCGCAGCAGCCGCAGCGCCTCGTCGCGCTTGCTGGCCAGATCGGGCAGCTGCGCGACCTGCGCCACTTCGGCATAGTCCTTGACCAGCGAGCCGCCATCCAGCAGCACGATCTTGACCGTCAGCCCGGCCTGCCGGTAGCTGCGCGCCAGATTCAGCAGCAAAAGCTGCGCGCCATGCGGATGCGCGTCATGGCCGATCAGCGTGACATGCCTGGGCGTGGCATGCGGGTCCAGCGCATCGCGGGTGGTTTCGAGCCACGCATAGCCAAAACGGGTGTCGGGCTCGAGATGCGCGCCCTCGGCCCATTCGTTCCAGGCGTTGCAGAAGATGATGCGCTCATCCGGGGTCGGCGCGTCGGCCAGCGTCCGGGTGATCGCATTGCCAAGCCAGGTCGCATATTCGCCGGGCGTGTTGTTGAGAAAGATCGCGCCGCCCTTCTTGCGCCGCGCGGTATTGTCCCAGGCCGGGCAGACCGAGCGGATCAGCCGGTAATCTGGCTGCGGATAGTCGCGGCTGCGATCGACATAGAAATTCCAGTCATAGACGATGCCGTTGAATTCCGGGTCCAGCCCCTCGATCCGGTCGGTCAGCACCGTGGGCGAGGCGTTGTTCGGCGGAAACTCGATCGCGGCGTCGAAACCATAGACCCTGGGATCGGCCAGTTCGAAGGACTGGGTATAGGCCAGATAGATCTCGCCGATGCCGTTCTGCCGGCACCAGTTGCGCCAGCGCCCGGCGGTCGCGGCCGCATCGGGCAGGGCGCTCGGGCGATAGACCAGCACCAGGGGCTTGCCATTGATGCGGATATAGCGCGGGTCGCGCAGATAGGGGCCCAGCTCGGCGATGAAGGCCAGATCATCCGCGGGCGAATGTTTCTGGCCCATGATGATTTCGGAATCCTTGCCGTCCCAGCGCCGGGTCCAGTTCTCATTGGCCCAGCAGACACAGAAGGGGAAATCCAGTTCCGGGTTGTTCAGCCAGTTCTCGACCGGCTTTTCCAGCAGCCGCTTGCCGCCGAACCAGTACCAGTAAAAACAGAAGCCGCCGAGGCCATAAAGCTTGGCCAGCTCGATCTGGCGCTTTTGCGCCTCGATGTCGGTCAGGTCGTAATAGCCCAGGTCCAGCGGTTCATGCGGCTGGTAATGCCCGGGAAACATCGGCTTGGCGGGCCGCACATTGGTCCATTCGGTAAAGCCCTTGCCCCACCATGCGTCGTTTTCGGGAATGGCGTGGAACTGCGGCAGGTAAAAGGCGATCAGCCGCGCCATCGGATCGGTCAGATCGGTCTGGATCCGGCGGGGCACGAAATGATTGGCCGTGTCCACCTCGACCCGGTTGCCGGCCGCCGAGGCGCGGCTTTCGGTCGCGGATTGCGTGGCCGAGCGGAAACGGTCGGCTGATTGCGCGGGCCTGGCGCTCTTGGCCTGCGCCGGCGCGGGCATTTCGAAGCGCACGACCTGAACGGCCTGCCATTGCTGGTAAAGCGCGGTCGAGCCGAACATCCGGCGCCCCAGCGACGAGGAAAAGAGCCGGTTCTTCCACTGGACGCGTTTGCTGGTCGAGATCGGCAGCAGGCGCCAGATGGCCAGCGCGATGCCGCGGGCGATGCCGCGAAGCAGGCGCAGCACCTTGCGGACCGCGCGCCCGAAGAAGCGCAGCGGCCGGGTGATCCGCCACGAACTGCTGCCATAGACCTCGCGCAGCATGTTGGTCAGATTGTCGATTTCGGCCAGACGGTCCTTGACGCCCTGGGCGTAATGGCCCGACTCGATCTGCTTGGCGCGCAGGGCTTCGCGCAGTCGCTCGGCCTCGGCCTGGCGATCCGCCGCGACCGTGGCAAGATCGGCGGCGTCGGTGCGAAGCTCCAGCAGGTCCTGCTCGGTCCGGGTCAGCTTTGCCGTGGCCGCCTCGAAATCGCGGCCCAGTTCGGTGAGCGTCTCGCCAAGCCGCGTGGCCTCGGCCTCGGCCGCGCTGCGGGCGGTTTCGCTGCTTGCCACGCGAAGCTCAAGCCCGCTGCGCGCCTCATTCGCGGCGACAAGCATGTTCTGGCGCTCGGCGACCTGCGATCTGAGATCGCTGATGAACAGATCGTTCTTCTGGTTTAGCTCAGAAACGATGTTATGCAGCTCCCAGATGCCCTGAAGGTTGTGCTGCAGATCGGTGTTGCGGTCGATCAGGCGGGCATTTTCCTGCTTTTGCGTCTCGGCCTCGGTGCTGGCGGCGGCGAGCGCGGCGCGGGTGTCGCGGATCGCGGGCTGGGTCAGTTCGACCAGCTCCTCGAACTGCGCCGAGACGGCATCCATCGTGGCCATGGCCCCGGCATCGGCGGGATCTATGGCGAAGCTCTCGCAGGCCTCCAGCACGCGCAGCGCCAGACCGCGCGCATATGCGGTCTTCTCAAGGTCCTCGGAGGTCCATTTGTTGTGGCGCGCGCCGCGGACGATGGCCTTGTCCGCCTCGGGGGCGATCCGGTCCAGATTGCGCGGCCAGTCGATGCCCAGATCCTTGGACATGCGCTGGAAGTTCCCGCGCCAGTCGTCAAACAGCGCCTCATAGGCGATGAAGCTGCGCTTGCAGCCGCGGCTGTCGCGTTCGGCATCGATGCTGTGGCGCAACCACAGCAGCACCCCCTCGCGCAGGCTGATGCCGTCGCGGGCCAGAAGCGAGCCGGCGACCTCAAGCGGGTTGCGATAGGGAACGACGATCAGCGGCTCGATATCATCGGCGCGCAGCGCGCGCAGGATCGGCGGCAGCAGGCGGCAGGTGCGCGGTTCTTTCAGGACCAGCAGCGCCTCGTCGCCCAGTTCCTTCTGCACGAAGCGCCGCAGATCCGAGACATAGGTGGCGATCACATCGCCCGGCGCGGCCTCAAGGTCGATCCGCGACCATTCGTCCCAGGCCTTGCCCAGATCGCGCAGCAGCCTGTCGTCGCGATCAATCATCCATGTCGATTCGAAATGGCCGAATTCATTGCCCGGATTCGCACCCAGCAGCTCGCTCGGAAGCTTGGCGCCGGCAATGCTGAGAAGCTGTGTCACCACACTGGTTCCTGAACGATGCATCCCCAGAACCAGCAGGCACTGACGGGTGGTTTTCACCTTTTTCGGGGCTCTGGAACGTTTTGTGGCCAATGTATTTCTCGCTGCTCGGGACGGGAGAGTGCTAATCTCTCTGTTCCCGCCGTGCAAGCCGCGATCACCCGCATCGGCAGGCATTCCCGCAGGGAAGGGGCGGCCTGCTCAGGCCCCGGGATCGCGGTATTCGTGGGGAGTGCCCTGCCAGTCGCGGATCAGCCAGCGCCCCGGCGCGGTTTCATCCAGATAACCCGGCCCCAAGGGCACCTTGCCATGGCCGCCCGGCAGATCAAGGACATATTGCGGCAGGCAGGTGCCCGAAATGCGCCCGCGCAGGGCGGCCATGATCGCCTGCCCCTCGGCGATCGAGGTGCGGAAATGGCTGGTGCCGCGCGCCAGATCGCAATGATGCAGGTAATAGGGTTTGACGCGGTTGCGGATCAGCGCGCGGAACAGGTCGGCCAATGTGTCGGCATCGGCATTGACGCCGCGCAACAGCACGCTTTGGGACAGCAGGGGAATGCCCGCATCGGCCAACCGCGCCAAGGCGGCGCAGGCATCGGGCGTCAGTTCATTGGCGTGGTTCGTGTGCAGGACCAGCCAGACCGCCAGCCTTTCAGTGCGCAGTGCCGCGACCATGGCCGCGTCGATGCGGTCGGGGGCGACCACCGGAATGCGGGTATGGATGCGCACCACATCCAGATGCGGGATTTTTGTCAGCCGGGCCATCACGGCGGCGATGCGGCGGGGCGACAGCACCAAGGGGTCGCCGCCGGTCAGGATCACTTCATGGATGGCGGGGGTGCGGGCGATATAGTCCAGCGCCGCGGTCAGGTCGTCTTCGGGCAGGGTGCCGTCCTCGCCCACCACCTCGCGGCGGAAGCAGAAGCGGCAATAGACCTCGCAGGTCTTGGTGATGTGCAGGATCACCCGGTCGGGATAGCGATGCGTCAGGCCGGGGACGGGGCTGTGGATGTCGTCGCCGATCGGGTCCAGCAGTTCCTCGGGGCGGGTGTCCAGCTCGCGCGCATCGGGGACGAATTGCGCGGCGATGGGATCAGCGGCGGTGCCGGGCCGGGCGGCGGCCTGCATCGCCGGCGTCATGCGGATGCGGAATTCCGAGGCGACCTCTTCCAGCACTGCGGAGTCATCGCCGGGGGCAAGGCCCGCCTCGATCATGGCGGAAACACTGGTCAGGGGACGCATTGGGGGACGCTGGGGCACGGCGGCCTCGTTGGGGTGCAAAGGCGGGCGTCTAACGCAAGACGGCCCGCCCTTGCAAGTTTTCTCAGGCGCGGGCGGCGGCGCGCATCGCCGCGCGGCGGGCAACGCGCGCGCGGATCGCCTCGACATCGGTGATCGGGGTCGCGGCGAAAAGTTCGCGCGTATAGGGGTGCTTGGGGTCGGCAAAGACCGCCTCGCGCGTGCCCTGTTCGACTGCCTCGCCCCGGTTCATCACCAACACGTCATCGGCGATATAGCGCACCACCGACAGGTCATGGCTGATGAAGACATAGGCCAGATTGAACTCTTCCTGCAGATCCGCCAGCAGGTTCAGCACCTGTGCCTGCACCGACAGATCCAGCGCCGAGACCGGCTCGTCCAGAACCAGCAGCGTCGGGTTCAGCATCAGGGCGCGGGCGATGGCGATGCGCTGGCGCTGCCCGCCCGAGAACATATGCGGATAGCGGTTGAAATGCTCGGCCGGCAACCCGACCTTGACCAGCATCTCGCGCGCCCGGTCGCGGCGTTCGCTGGCGGGCGTGTCGGTGTTCAGAAGCAATGGCTCCATCAGCACGTCGCCGATCTTCTGGCGCGGGTTCAGCGAACCGTAAGGGTTCTGGAACACCATCTGCACCTTGGAGCGCATCTCGCGGGTCAGCTTTTCCTTGCCGATATCGATGGGCTTGCCTTCGATCAGCAATTCACCGCCGCTGGCCTGATCGATCAGTGCCACGATCCGCGCCAGCGTCGACTTGCCCGAGCCGCTTTCGCCCACGATGGCCAGCGTCTTGCCGCGTTCCACCGTAAAGCTGATGCCCTTGACCGCATGAACGGTCTTTGCCGGCCGCGTCAGCGAACCCGCGATATGGTAATCGCGCAGGATGTTCCGGCCTTCGACGACCACGCTCATGCCGATACCTCGCTGTCCAGAAAGCTGGCCACGGTGGGCAGCCGGTCGCCGGTGGCGTTTTCGGGCAGGGCCGAAAGCAGCGCGCGGGTATAGGGGTTCTTCGGGTTCTCGAACAGGCTCAGCACGTCGGCCTCTTCCATCTTCTTGCCCTTGTACTGGACCTGCACGCGGTCGGCGGTTTCGGCCACCACGCCCATGTCATGGGTGATCAGGATCAGCGCCATGCCAGTTTCCTCTTGCAACCGTATCAGCAGGTCGAGGATCTGCTTCTGGATGGTCACGTCCAACGCCGTTGTCGGCTCATCGGCGATCAGCAGGCGCGGATTGGTGGCAATCGCCATGGCGATCATCACCCGCTGCGACTGCCCGCCCGACATCTGGTGCGGATAGGATTTCAGCTTGCCCTCGGGGTCGGGCAGGCCGACCTGATTGAACAGCTCGATGGCGCGGGCGCGGGCCGCTTTGCGCGAAAGCCCGGCGTTGAAGCGCAGGACCTCCTCGATCTGGTAGCCGGCCGTGAAAGACGGGTTCAGCGAGGCGATGGGTTCCTGAAAGATCATCGTGATCTCGCGCCCGATGATCCGGCGGCGTTCTCGCGGGGTCATGGCCAGCAGGTTCTGGCCGTCAAAGGTCATCTCATCGGCGGTGACGATGGCGGTGTCGGGCAAAAGCCCCATCGCCGCCAGCATCGAGACCGACTTGCCCGAGCCGGATTCGCCCACGATGGCCAGAACCTCGCCCTTGTCGACGCGGACGTCGATGCCGTCCACGGCGGTAAAGCTGCCGGTCGAGGTGGCAAAGCGCACGGTCAGATTGCGGATGGTCAGAATCGACATGGCTCAGCTCCGCTTCAGTTTCGGGTCAAGCGCGTCGCGCAGACCGTCGCCCATCAGGTTGATTGCCAGCACCGAGATCAGGATGGCGAGGCCCGGGAAGGTCACGACCCACCATGCGCGCAGGATGAATTCGCGCGCTTCGGCCAGCATCGTGCCCCATTCCGAGGCCGGGGGCTGTGCGCCCATGCCCAGAAAACCCAGCGCGGCGCTGTCCAGAACGGCGCTGGAAAAGCTCAGCGTCGCCTGAACGATCAGCGGCGCAAGGCAGTTCGGCAGGATGGTTTTGAACATCAGGCGCAGGTTGCTTGCGCCCGCAACACGGGCGGCGGTCACATATTCGCGGGCCTTTTCGCCCATCACCGCGGCGCGGGTCAGGCGGGCGAAATGCGGCTGATAGACGATGGCGATGGCGATCATCGCATTGGTCAGGCCCGGCCCCAGAATGGCCACCAGCACCAGCGCCAGCAGCAGGGATGGGAATGCCAGCACCACATCCATGACGCGCATGATGACGCTGTCCACCCAGCCGCCATAGAAACCGGCGACCAGCCCGATGATGACGCCGCCGATCAGGGCGATGGCGACGACGACGATGCCGATGAACAGCGAATATTGCGCGCCATAGATCAGCCGCGACAGCATGTCCCGGCCGACCGCGTCGGTGCCCAGCAGAAAGCCGGCGCGGCCTCCCTCTTGCCAGACCGGCGGGACCAGCAGGGCGTCGCGATACTGCTGGTTCGGGTCATGCGGCGCGATCAGCGGCGCGAAAATGGCGGTCAGCACCAGCAGCACAAAGACGGCAAGGCCGATGACGGCGCCCCGGTTCTGGCTGAAATAGAACCAGAAGTCCTTGAGCATCTGCCGGCGAATGGCCGCGTCCGAGATTTTGACGGTTGTATCGGTCATTTGTGGCGGATCCTCGGGTTGATGAGACCATAGGTCAGGTCCACAAGCAGGTTCACGATCATCACGATGCCGGCGATCAACAGCAGCCCGCTTTGCACCACCGGATAGTCGCGGCGCGAGATCGAATCGATCATCCATTTGCCGATGCCCGGCCATGAGAAGATCGTCTCGGTCAGGATGGCGCCGGCCAGCAGCACGCCGACCTGCAGGCCGATGGTGGTGATGACCGGGATCATGGCATTGCGCAGCGCATGGACGCCAATGACGCGCGAGGGCGACAGACCCTTGGCGCGGGCGGTGCGGACGTAATCCTCGCCCATGACCTCAAGCATGGCGGAGCGGGTCTGGCGGGCGATGACCGCCAGCGGGATCGTCGCCAGCACGATCGAGGGCAGGATCAGATGGCTGAGCGCCGACATGAACGCGCCGTCCTGCCCCGACAACAGGCTGTCGATCAGCATGAAGCCGGTGACGGGCGGAAAGAAATACATCAGCGAGATGCGCCCCGAGACCGGCGTCCAGCCAAGGATGCCGGAAAACAGGATGATCAGCAGCAGTCCCCACCAGAAGATCGGCATGGAAAACCCGACCAGCGCCCCGGTCATCGAGATCTGGTCGAACCACGAGCCGCGCTTGATCGCGGCCAGCACGCCCACCGGCACGCCGATCAGCGTGGCGATCAGGATGGCGACCAGCCCCAGCTCGACCGTCGCCGGAAACAGCGTCAGGAACTCGGCCAGAACGGGCTTCTTGGTGACCAGCGAATTGCCCAGATCGCCATGCGCGAGCTGGTTCAGATATTGCAGATATTGCTGCCAGATCGGCTTGTCATAGCCAAGCTGGGCGGTGATCTCGGCGTAACGCTCGGGCGAGACGCCGCGTTCGCCGGCCATCAGCAGCACGGGATCGCCCGGCAGCAGGCGGATGAAGCCAAAGGCCACCAGCGTGATCCCGAAGACGGTCGGGATCAGATAGAGAAGTTTCGAGAGGATGAATTTTAGCATCGAGCCCTAACCTAAGGGCCGTGCGGGGGAAGTGCCCCGCACGGCCGCAAGAGTTGATGTCGCTTTGGCCTTATTCGGTCAGGTCGACGGTATCGAAGGTATAATCACCCAGCGGCGACTGCACGAAGCCGGTCACGTTCTTGGCCATCGGCACGTATTGGGTCGAATGCGCAAGCGTGGCCCAGGGTGCCTCTTTCTTGAAGATGACCTGTGCCTCTTCGTAAAGCTTGACGCGCTCGTCATGGTTCGAGGTCGCCTTGGCCTTGGCGATGATATCCGAAAACTCCTTGTTGCACCAGAAGGCGCGGTTGGCACCGCCCGGCTCGGCCGAGGCGCAGCTCAGCAGCACCGACAGGAAGTTGTCCGGGTCGCCATTGTCGCCGGTCCAGCCCAGGATGACGGCGCCCTTGCGGCCCGCTTCCATGGATTTCTTGAGGTATTCGCCCCATTCATAGCTGACGATCTCGACCTTGACGCCGACCTTGGCCAGATCGCTTTGCATCAGCTCGGCGGCGCGGCGGGCGTTGGGCATGTAGGGACGCTGCACCGGCATCGCCCAGATTTCCATGCTCAGGTCCTTGACGCCGGCTTCCTCCAGCATCTTCTTGGCGGCCTCCGGGTCGAAGGCGTCGTCCTCGATGGCGCTGTTATAGGACCACATGGTCGGCGGGATCGGGTTCTTGGCGACCTCGGCATTGCCCTGATAGACGGCCTCGATCAGCGCCTTCTTGTCCAGCGCCATGTTCAGCGCCTTGCGGACCTCGGGCTTGTCGAAGGGGGCGACGGTGGTGTTATAGGCCAGATAGCCCACGTTCAGGCCGGGCTGTTCATCGACTTTCAGGTTCGGATCGGCCTTGATGTCGGCCAGATCGGCGGGCGCCGGATAGGGCATCAGGTGGCATTCGCCGGCCTTGAGCTTTTGCAGACGCACCGAGGCATCGGGGGTGATGGCAAAGACCAGATCGTCGATCTTGGGCGCGGTCCCCCAATAGTCGGCGTTCTTCTGGTAACGGATCACCGCGTCCTTCTGATAGGCCACGAACTTGAACGGGCCGGTGCCGATGGGGGCGTTGTTCAGGTCTTCCTTGGTGCCGGCCTTGTCCAGCGCATCGGCATATTCCTTGGACACCACCGCGACGAAGGGCATGGCGATATTGGCCAGGAAGGGCGCTTCGGGGTGGTTCAGCACGAATTTGACGGTGTTGTCGTCGACCTTTTCGATGGACTTGATCAGCTTGTCCATTTCCATCGACGAATAATATTCATAGGTGATGCCGGCGATATACTGGTGCCACGGATCGTCGGCATTGGCCTGACGATTGAAGGTGAAGATCACGTCATCGGCGTTGAAATCGCGGCTCGGGGTGAATTTCTCGTTCGAGTGGAACTTGACGCCCTTGCGCAGATGGAAGGTGTATTCCAGCCCGTCTTCCGAGACTTCCCAGCTTTCGGCCAGCGCGGGTTCGATTTCGGTGGTGCCGGGCTTGAACTGGACAAGGCGGTTATAGACCGCATGGCCCGAGGCGTCGAAGGTCGTGCCGGAGGTATAGGGCGCGGGGTCGAAGCCCTCGGGCGAGCCTTCCGAGCAGTAGACGAAGGTTTTCGCATGCAGGGGTGCGGCGGCCATCAGGGCCAGCGCGGAAGCTGCAAGGAACCGGGTTGAGAAGATCGACATATTGCCTCCCATGTCTAGATTTATTCTCTGTGCAAAGATGCAAACCAATCCACGCTAAAGGTCAAGCCTTCTGCCATTGGGATAGGCAGATTTGCCCAAGTGACGCGACGAAACGACGAAGCGGCGGCCATGTGGCGCGCGTTCTGCCCGTTTTCGCACCATGCGGTTTCGCTGCGGATGTCCCGGCATCGCGCGGCGCGCGGGTGCTGGACCTTTGACCCCGCAGGATGCAATGGATAGGGCTGTCCGCACAGACGAGGAATCCATGCCCTTTACCATTGCCATCGACGGACCCGCCGCCTCGGGCAAGGGAACCATCGCGCGGGCGCTGGCCCTGCGTTTCAGCTTTCATCATCTGGATACGGGGTTGCTTTACCGCGCCGTGGGCGCGCGCGGCGGCGATCCGATTGCCGCCGCCAACAGCCTTTCGCCCGAGGATCTGGCGCGCGGCGATCTGCGCAGCGCCGAGGCCGGGCAGGCCGCCAGCCGTGTCGCAGCCATCCCCGAGGTGCGCGCGGCGCTGGTCGCGTTCCAGCGCGCATTCGCGCGGCAGGAACCCGGCGCGGTGCTGGACGGGCGCGATATCGGCACGGTGATCTGTCCCATGGCCGAAGTGAAGCTTTACGTCACCGCCAGCGATCAGATCCGCGCCCGCCGCCGCGCGCTGGAACTGGGCGCGGACGAGGCGCGGATGCTGGTCGAACTGCGCGAACGCGACGCCCGAGACGCGGCGCGCGACGTGGCGCCGATGCGCCCGGCGGATGACGCGATCCTGCTCGACACCAGCGAGATGAGCATCGAGGCCGCCGTGGCCCGCGCCGTCGAGACGGTGCGGCAGGTGCTTGCTTGAGCAGGCAGGCGGGGCAGGGCGCCTTGCCGGGGTCGCCGGGCGCGGCGGCTGTCGCGGCGCATGACGATGCCTATGCCCGCTATCTGGGGCGGCGGCATTTCGGATCGCTCGACGGGTTGCGCTGCCTGTGCATTCTGGCGGTGATCTGGCACCACAGCCCGCTGATGGATCCGGCGTCATCCGTGCAACTGCTGACGCGCGGCTTTGTCGGCGTGGACATGTTCTTTGTCCTCAGCGGTTTCCTGATCACCACGCTTTTGCTGCGCGAGGAACGCGACAGCGGCACGATCTCGCTTTCGGCCTTTTACTGGCGGCGGGCGCTGCGCATCCTGCCGGCCTATCTGCTGCTGCTGACCGCGATGTCGGTCTACTGGATCGGCGTCAAGGATCGGCACGAATTGCTGCCACTGGTGCCTTACTACCTGCTTTTCCTGGCGAATTTCCTGCGCGAGCAGATCCCGCTGATGTCGGTCACATGGTCGCTGTCGGTCGAGGAGCAATTCTATCTGCTCTGGCCGCTGACCATGGTGCTGCTGCCGCTGCTGGCATGGCGGCGGATCTTGCTGCTTTTGGGGGTGATCGCGGTTTTGCTGGCATTCGCCCTTGGCGCGGGCGCGGGAGGACTGCCGCGGCTCCAGACCCAGCACGCGGTCTTTGTGCTGCCGGTCATGTCCTTTGCCGCCTTGCTGAGCGGCGCCCTGGCGGCGGTGCTGCTGGATCAAAGGGCGGGCTTCCGGCTCTTATGGGCGGTCTGCGGCCATCGCGCCGCGTCGGCGGTTTTTCTGGCGCTGCTGCTGCTCTGGCTTCACGTCTCGCCTGAAAACCTCAAAAGCTGGCCGGGGGCGGTGATGTGCCTGCTCATGGCGCTGTTTCTGGTGTCGCTGGTGATGCGCGAGGACAATGCGCTGAGCCCGCTGCTGCGCTTTGCCCCGATCCGCCGCATCGGCGAAATCAGCTATGGGATCTATCTCTATCACCTGATCGGCCTGCATGTCGCCAATGAGCTGGTCGCCCGGCTGCTGCCGCAAGGGAACGGTGCCAATGTGCTGACAACGTTGATTTATCTGCCGATCACGCTGGTCATGGCCGAACTGAGCTTTCGCCTGTTCGAGCGCCGTTTCCTGATGCTGAGGCGGCGCCATCGCGGCGGCAGGCGCGGCCCGGTCCTTTAGCTGCGGTGAGCACACGCGGCTTGGGGTAAAACGGGGGTGAAAGCCTTGCAAATCCCCGCGATCACCGCTATACGGCGCCGGTCGGAACAAGAGATGGGGCCAGAACAGGCCGCTTCAGACAGGGTCGGGCCCAAGCCGCGACCCTTTCGCGCTTGACCCGGCGTCTACAAAAAGACCGGCGGAGACAACCGCCAGGCCGGAAAACCATGTAAAGGAAACTGGATATATATGTGCGCTAAAGCGACCATGGAGGAGTTCGAGGCCCTCCTGAACGAAAGCCTCGCCATTGACACCCCGGACGAAGGTTCGGTTGTCAAAGGCCGTGTCATCGCCATCGAAGCGGGGCAGGCCATCATCGATGTCGGCTACAAGATGGAAGGCCGCGTCGATCTGAAAGAATTCGCAAATCCCGGCGAAGACGCCAAGCTGGCTGTCGGCGATGAAGTCGAGGTCTATCTTGACCGCGTCGAGAACGCCCGTGGCGAAGCCTCGATCTCGCGCGAGAAAGCCCGCCGCGAAGAAGCCTGGGATCGTCTGGAAAAAGCCTATGCCGCCGAAGAGCGCGTCGAAGGCGCCATCTTTGGCCGCGTCAAGGGTGGCTTCACCGTCGATCTGGGCGGCGCTGTTGCGTTCCTGCCGGGTTCGCAGGTTGACGTGCGCCCCGTGCGCGACGCCGGCCCGCTGATGGGTCTGAAGCAGCCCTTCCAGATCCTGAAAATGGACCGCCGCCGTGGCAACATCGTCGTGTCGCGCCGCGCCATCCTGGAAGAAAGCCGCGCCGAGCAGCGCGCCGAAGTCATCGCCAACCTGACCGAAGGTCAGACGGTCGAGGGCGTGGTCAAGAACATCACCGAATACGGTGCCTTCGTTGACCTTGGCGGCGTTGACGGCCTGCTGCACGTCACCGACATGGCATGGCGCCGCGTCAACCACCCGTCCGAGATCCTGTCGATCGGCGAAACCGTCAAGGTTCAGGTCGTCAAGATCAACAAGGACACCCACCGCATCAGCCTGGGCATGAAGCAGCTTCAGGCCGATCCGTGGGATACGGTCGCCAGCAAGTTCCCGATCGGCTCGGTTCATTCCGGCCGCGTGACCAACATCACCGATTACGGCGCCTTCGTCGAACTGGAAGCCGGTGTCGAAGGTCTGGTCCACGTCTCGGAAATGAGCTGGACCAAGAAGAACGTCCACCCCGGCAAGATCGTCTCGACCTCGCAGGAGGTTGACGTCATGGTGCTGGAAATCGACGAAGCCAAGCGCCGCGTGTCGCTGGGTCTCAAGCAGACCATGCGCAACCCGTGGGAAGTCTTCGCCGAGACCCATCCGGTCGGCACCGTCATCGAGGGCGAAGTCAAGAACATCACCGAATTCGGTTTGTTCATCGGCCTTGAAGGCGATATCGACGGCATGGTCCACCTGTCGGACATCTCGTGGGATGCCCGTGGCGAGGACGCCATCCAGGACTTCCGCAAGGGCGATGTGGTGAAAGCCGTCGTGCAAGAGGTCGATATCGACAAGGAGCGCATCTCGCTGTCGATCAAGGCGCTTGAAAACGATCAGATGGCCGAAGCCGTCGAAGGCGTGAAGCGTGGCTCGGTCATCACCGTCACCGTGACGGCGATCGAGGAAGGCGGCATCGAGGTCGAATATAACGGCATGAAATCCTTCATCCGCCGTTCCGATCTGGCCCGCGACCGTCAGGACCAGCGCCCCGAGCGCTTCCAGACCGGCGACCACGTCGATGTCCGCGTCACCAACATCGACACCAAGACCCGCCGTCTGGGCCTGTCGATCAAGGCCCGCGAGATCGCCGAGGAAAAAGAAGCCATCGACCAGTATGGCAGCTCGGATTCGGGCGCCTCGCTGGGCGACATCCTGGGCGCCGCGCTGAAAAGCAAGGGCTGATCCCGGGACACGAAGACTTTGCGCCTCCGGCTTGTCCCGGGGGCGCTTTTGTTTTCTAATGGGCGAACTGCCCGGTTTGAAAAAATAACGCAACCATTTCAGAAGGCCAGCGTTCTGTGATTGATTGCTGCGCGCCCCTCATTACAATCGGCGTGGCAGAATGATTGTTGGAACAGCCAAGATTCAGGAACCACAATGATCCGATCCGAATTGATCCAGAAAATCTCTGAGGAGAACCCTCACCTGTTCCAGCGCGATGTTGAGCGCATCGTGAATACGGTGTTCGAGGAAATCATCGATGCCATGGCGCGCGGCGACCGGGTCGAACTGCGCGGCTTCGGGGCGTTTTCCGTCAAGAAGCGCGACTCGCGTCAGGGCCGCAACCCCCGCACCGGCGAATCCGTCAGCGTCGAGGAAAAGCACGTGCCCTTCTTCAAGACCGGCAAGCTTCTGCGTGAGCGGTTGAACGGCGAGGCCGAATAGGCCAGATTGGCCAAAGCGGCTTTTACGGGGTTGAACCATGCGCACGATCCGGATCTTTTTCGTCGTCACTCTGGCGATCGTGCTGATTTTGGTGGCAACGGCGAACCGCGCCCCGGTGACGGTCAGCCTGTTGCCGGAAAATATCGCGGCCTTCACCGGCCGGGCATGGACCGTGACCTTGCCCGCCTTTCTTGCGCTGTTTCTGGCCATGGTCTTTGGTGTCCTAGTCGGGTTGGTCTGGGAATGGCTGCGCGAGGCGCATCTGCGCGCCGAATCAAAGACCCGCGCCCATGATCTGGCGCGGTTGCAGCGTGAGGTGGGCGACCTGCGCCGCACCCATGCCGCCCCCAAGGACGAGGTTCTGGCGATTCTCGACGAGGCGGGGGCGCGCAAGCCTGCCCCGGCCTCGGGCAATACGCTGCCCGCGCCGCGCTGAACCATGTCCACTACCGTCAAGATCTGCGGGCTGACCTCGCCCGAGGGGGTTGCCGCCGCTGTGTCGGCCGGCGCCCGCTATCTGGGCTTTGTCTTTTTTGCCAGATCCCCGCGCCATGTCACGCCCGAACAGGCGGCGGCCCTGGCGGCCGAGGTGCCTTTGGGCATCGCCAAGGTCGGGCTCTTCGTGAACCCCGATGACGCGCTGTTGCAGACCGTGCTGGCGCAGGTGCCGCTGGACATGATCCAGCTTCACGGCAGCGAAAGCCCGGCCCGCGTCACCGAGGTGCGGGCGCTGACCGGCCTGCCGGTAATAAAGGCCGTGGGCGTGGCCGAGCCGCGCGACCTTGATGCGCTTTGGGATTACGGTCTGGTCGCCGACATGCTGCTGATCGACGCCAAGCCACCGAAAGATGCGGAACTGCCGGGCGGCAACGGGCTGGCCTTTGACTGGCGGCTGCTGGCCGGGCGCCAGATCCTCAAGCCCTGGCTGCTGGCCGGTGGCCTGACCCCGGAAAACGTCACCCAGGCGCTGCGCCTGACCCGGGCGCCGGGGGTCGATGTGTCCTCGGGTGTCGAAAGCGCGCCGGGCGTCAAGGACCCCGAGCGCATCCGCGATTTCATCGCCCGCGCCACGGCGCCGCTGCTGTGACCGCGTCAGCGCTGGGTTTTCGCCCGGCCACGCGCGCCGATGTCCCCGCCGTCATCGCGCTTCTGGCCGATGACATGCTGGGGCAGGGCCGCGAAACCGCCGATCTTGCCCCCTATCTCGCCGCTTTTGATGCCATGCAGGCCGAGGGTGCGAACCAGTTGATCCTCGGCGTGATCGGCGCGGAAATCGTCGCCTGCTACCAGATCACCTTCATCTCGGGCCTGTCGCTTTCCGCCGCCCGTCGCGCCCAGATCGAAGGCGTGCGCGTCGCCTCGGATCGTCGCGGCCAAAACATCGGCGAGGCGCTGGTCCATGACGCCGAGACCCGCGCCCGCGCCGCCGGCTGCACGCTTTTGCAGTTCACCACCAATCGCAGCCGCAGCGACGCACATCGCTTCTATGACCGGCTCGGCTTTACCGCCTCGCATATCGGATATAAGAAATCCCTCTGACGGGCTTCTTTCATGCCCAAATATCCATAGGACCGCGCCCGGGGAGAGCCATGGCCGAAGATCTCATCAACAGCTTCATGACCGGTCCGGACGAACAGGGCCGCTTCGGCATTTTCGGCGGCCGCTTTGTCAGCGAGACGCTGATGCCGCTGATCCTTTCGCTCGAGGCGGAATATGAGCGCGCCAAGACCGATCCCAGCTTCTGGGCCGAGATGGACGACCTGTGGGAACACTATGTCGGCCGCCCCAGCCCGCTTTACTTCGCCCCCCGCCTGACCGAGGAGCTGGGCGGCGCAAAGATCTATCTGAAGCGCGAAGAGCTGAACCATACCGGCAGCCACAAGATCAACAACGTGCTGGGCCAGATCCTGCTGGCGCGGCGCATGGGCAAAAGCCGCATCATCGCCGAGACCGGCGCCGGCCAGCACGGCGTCGCGACCGCGACGGTCTGCGCCCGCTTCGGGCTGAAATGCGTGGTCTATATGGGCGCCCATGACGTCGAGCGGCAATCGCCCAACGTCTTCCGCATGAGGCTTCTGGGGGCCGAGGTGGTGCCGGTGACCTCGGGCCGCGGCACGCTCAAGGACGCGATGAACGACGCGCTGCGCGATTGGGTGACCAATGTGCGCGACACCTTCTATTGCATCGGCACCGTGGCCGGCCCGCATCCCTATCCGGCGATGGTGCGCGATTTCCAGTCGATCATCGGCCGCGAAACCCGCGCCCAGCTTGCCGCGCAAGAGGGCGAGGGGCGCCTGCCCGACAGCGTCATCGCCGCGATCGGCGGCGGCTCGAACGCCATGGGCCTGTTCCATCCCTTCCTTGACGATCGGTCGGTGCGCATCATCGGGGTCGAAGCCGGCGGCAAGGGCGTTGACGCGCGCATGCAGCATTGCGCCAGCCTGACCGGCGGCCGTCCGGGCGTCTTGCACGGGAACCGCACCTATCTGCTGCAAGACGGCGAGGGCCAGATCCTTGAGGGCCATTCGATCAGCGCCGGTCTCGATTATCCCGGCATCGGCCCCGAACATGCCTGGCTCAAGGAACAGGGCCGGGCCGAATATGTCAGCGTCACAGATGACGAGGCGCTGGCCGCCTTCCAGACGCTGTGCCGGCTGGAAGGAATCATTCCGGCGCTGGAACCCAGCCATGCGCTCGCGCATGTCATCAAGATCGCCCCCGACCTGCCGCGCGACCATATCATGGTGGTGAACCTGTCGGGCCGGGGCGACAAGGACATCTTCACCGTGGCCAAGCATCTGGGCCACGACATCCAGGGCTGAGCAGAGGCGGGGGCGTGATCGCCCCCGCTTTCGCCTATTCTGTTTTCGCTTATTCTGCGGCGCGTGCCTCGGCCACCAGTTCCGCCAGATCGGCGGTGCTGAGATAGCCAAAGACGGCGCGCTCACCGATGACGAAGCTGGGCGTGCCGACCAGCCCGATCTCATCGGCCAAGGACAATGAGCGGTCGATCTGCGCGGTGATCCGGCGCGATGTCATGTCACGCTGCAGACGCTCGACATCCAGCCCGACCTCGCGCGCGACGCGCAGGACGGATGCCTCTTCGGCCTTGCCCTTCATCGACATCAGCGCCTGATGGAACTGGGGATATTTGCCCTGTTCCTTGGCGGCCAGCGCCGCCATCGCGGCATAGCGCGAGCCCTCGCCAAAGATCGGGATCTCATGGACGACCAGCTTCAGCTTGGGGTCGGATTTCAGCAATGCGGCGACCTCGGGCATGGATTTGCGGCAAAAGCCGCAATTGTAATCCGAGAACTCGACCAGCACCGTCTTGCCCCGGGGATTGCCCATGACCGGGGCATCGGGGTCATTGAAGACCGCATTGCGGACGGCGGCGATTTCCTCGTCGCTGCGATCCTGCGCCGCGACCGGCGCCGGAAAAACGGCATAAAAAAGCGAGGTGGCAACGGCGGCGATTGTGCTGCGCATGCGGCTTCCTTTCCTGTGGCCCCCATTGAAAGCCATCACAGGTCCCGATGGTCAAGCGCCAGCGCATGATATTTCCGTGCCCCGGGTGGCGGAAAGGGCGCATGAGGCGCGCCCCGCCGCAGGGATCATTTCCAGATCGGCGCGTGCCGGTTCACGTCCTTGTAAAGCAGATAGCGGAAATTTCCCGGCCCCCCGGCATAGCAGCATTGCGGGCAGAATGCGCGCAGCCACATGAAATCGCCGGGGCCGACCTCGACCCAGTCGCGGTTCAGGCGATAGACGGCCTTCCCTTCGATCACGAACAGCCCGTGTTCCATGACATGGGTTTCGGCGAATGGGATCGAGCCGCCGGGGGTGAAGGTCACGACCGTGATATGCATGTCATGGCGCATATCCGTGGGGTCCATGAAGCGCGTCGTGGCCCAGCTGCCATTGGTGTCGGGCATCGGTATCGGCGCGATCTCGCGGTCGCTGGTGATGATGACATCGGGCTTATCCAGCCCCTCGACCACTTGCCAGCGCTTGCGCCACCAGTGAAAGCGCGAGGTCTCGGCACCGTTTTTCACCGACCATGCCATGCCCGCCGGGATATAGGCGAAGCCGCCCGGCGTCAGCTCATGGTCGCGGCCGTCGATGGTCAGGGTGATGGCGCCGTCGGTGACAAAGATCGCCGCCTGCACGCCCGCGTCATCCTCGGGGCGGGCTGAGCCGCCGCCGGGGGCAAGCTCGACGATATACTGGCTGAAGGTTTCGGCAAAACCCGACAGGGGCCGCGCGATGATCCACATGCGCATGCCCGTCCAACCCGGCAGGAAGCTGGTAACGATGTCGCGCATCGTGCTGGCGGGGATGACGGCATAGGCCTCGGTAAAGATGGCGGTGTCGGTCGACAGGTCCGTTTGCGGCGGCAGGCCAGCGAAGGGTCCGGCATAGGTTCTGGTCATGGGCTTCTCCATGGCGGTTCAGTTCGTGCCCAGAAGCTGCTGCAGGCGCAGGGTGCCGATGCGGGCCACCTGACGCTCGGCCTCGGCGCGTTCGGTCCGGGTGTCATTGTCGATGCGGGCGCGCATGGCGGCCATGATCCCCGGCTTGTCATGGTCGCGCACGGCGATGATGAAGGGAAAGCCGTGCTTGGCGACATAGGCGGTGTTCAGGCGGTCGAATTCGGCCCGTTCGCCATCGGTCAGGCTGTCGAGCCCGGCGCTGGCCTGTTCCGAGGTGCTGTCTGCGGTCAGGCGCTTGGCGGCGGCAAGCTTGCCGGCCAGATCGGGGTGCGCCAGCAGCACGCCCAGCCGCTCCTGATCGCTGGCCGCGCGGAAGATCTGCGCCATGCGCGCCGCAAGCCCGCCCGCGGTGTCGTGGATGGCGCCCATTTCGGCGTCCCAGACCCGCTCGGCGATCCAGGGCGAATGCTCATAGATGCTGCCGAATTTCTGGACGAAGGCGTCGCGCTCCATCTGCGAGGGCCGCTCGCGCGACTGCCAAGGATGGGTCTTGGCCCAGTGCCGGGCGATATCCAGACGGGTCGCGAACCAGACGCCCTGATGGGCGCGGGCATGTTCGATGAATTTCTGCACCGCGATGGCGCGGCCGGGACGGCCCACCAGCCGGCAATGCAGCCCGATCGACATCATCTTGGGCGCGCCGGCCGCGCCTTCGGCGTAAAGCACATCGAAGCTGTCGCGCAGATAGTCAAAGAACTCGACCCCGGTGCCAAAGCCCTGACCGCTGGAAAAGCGCATGTCATTGGCATCCATCGTATAGGGCACCATCAGCTGCGCCCGGCCCTGATGGACATGCCAATAGGGCAGGTCGTCGGCGATGGTGTCGGCCAGATATTCAAAGCCGCCTTCCTCGCAGCCAAGCGCGACCGTGTTCATCGAGGTGCGGCCCTGATAAAAGCCGCGCGGGCGCTCGCCGGTGACGCGGGTATGCAGATCGACGGCACGGGCGATATGTTCGGCCTCGACCTCGCGGGGGATGTCGCGATAGTCGATCCATTTCAGCCCGTGGGTGGCGATTTCCCAGCCCGCGGCCTGCATGGCGGCGACCTGTTCGGGCGCGCGCTCCAAGGCGGTCGCGACGCCGTAGACGGTGATCGGAATGTCCTTCAAGAGCCGGTGCAGCCGCCAGAACCCGGCCCGCGCGCCATAGTCATAGATGGATTCCATGTTCCAGTGCCGCTTGCCGGGCCAGGGCTGGGCGCCGATGATTTCGGACAGGAACGCCTCGGAGGCGGCGTCGCCATGCTCGATGCTGTTTTCGCCGCCTTCCTCGTAATTCATCACGATCTGGACGGCGATCCGGGCATTGCCGGGCCATTGCGGGTCAGGGGTGTTTTCCCCGTAACCGATCATGTCGCGGCTGTATCGCATCCTTGCGTCCCTTTCCCCAATCTGGCCCTGCTTTCACACATCATCATGCGGGGGTTATAGGCAATGGCGAAATTCTATATACAGAACACGAAATTCATTGAAAATCATGATCTTCAAATTTCAATTGAAACTCTGTCGCCAGACCCGGGATTTGCGTTGAAGATCGATGCCTCTACTCTGTCCGCTGCGGCGCTGTCGTCGCCCAAGGGGAGGAATAATGCTGGAAAAGCAATTCGGGCTAGCGGCCCATGGCACGAGCGTCAGGACCGAGGTGATCGCCGGGATCACCACCTTTCTGACCATGGCCTATATCATCTTCGTGAATCCGGACATCCTGTCCTCGACGGGAATGGACCGGGATGCGGTCTTTGTGGCCACCTGTCTGGCGGCGGCGCTGGGATCGGCGATCATGGCGCTCTGGGCGAACTGGCCCATCGGCATGGCGCCGGGCATGGGGCTGAACGCCTTTTTCGCCTTTACCGTGGTGGGGGCGCTGGGGTTCACCTGGCAGCAGGCGCTGGGGGCGGTGTTCATCTCGGGTCTGGTGTTCCTGTTTCTGTCGGTGACCGGCATCCGGCGCTGGCTGATCGCGGGGATCCCGACCTCGATGCGCAGCGCCATCGCGGCGGGGATCGGCATGTTTCTGGGGCTGATCGCGCTGAAGAATGCGGGCATCGTTGTCGATCATCCGGCCACGCTGGTGGGGCTGGGCGATCTGACCCAGATCGGCACGCTCTTGGCCATCGCGGGGTTCTTCATCATCGCGGCGCTGGACGCGCTGCAGGTGCGCGGCGCGATCCTGATCGGGATTCTGGTGGTGACGGTGCTGTCGATCATGCTGGGGGCGAGTGCGTTCGGTGGCGTGATCTCGATGCCGCCCTCGATCGGGCCGACCTTTCTGCAGCTGGATATCGCCGGCGCGCTGACGGTCGGGATCTTTCACGTCATTCTGGTCATGGTGCTGGTCGAGGTCTTTGACGCCACCGGCACGCTGATTGGCGTCGCCAAGCGCGCAGGTCTTTTGACCGAGGGGCCGGCCCATACCAACAAGAACCTGGGCCGGGCGCTGATGGCGGATTCGACGGCGATCCTTGCGGGGTCGGTTCTGGGCACGAGTTCAACCACCGCCTATGTCGAAAGCGCCTCGGGCGTGCAGGCGGGCGGGCGCACCGGGTTGACGGCGCTGGTCGTCGCCGGGCTGTTCCTGCTGGCGATGTTCTTTGCGCCGCTGGCCGGCTCGGTTCCGGCCTATGCCACGGCGCCGGCGCTTTTGTATGTCGCCTGCCTGATGCTGCGCGAGTTCGAGGAGATTTCCTGGAGCGACGTGACAGAAAGCGCGCCCGCGGTGCTGACGGCGCTGATGATGCCCTTCACCTATTCCATCGCCAATGGTCTGGCCTTTGGCTTTGTCAGCTATGCGCTGATCAAGCTGCTGACTGGACGCGCGCGCGAGGTGCATCTGGCGACCTGGATCGTGGCGGGGCTGTTCGTCATCCGCTTCGCGTTCTTTGTCGAATGAATAAAGCGGGGGCTGTCTGCTGGACGGGAGCCGAATATTCCAGAACGCGGAACGCGATCGACTGGAATGATCCCGGCCAATCAGCCCCCGGTCCCTACCGCGCCAGATCGCGCGGCCGCAGCATCAGCCACAGCAGCGCGCCACCCGCCAGCACCAGAAACGGCAGCATGGCCAGGTTGACCGCGTTCCAGCCCTCTTGCGGCGACCCGCCCATACAGTTCATCAGCCCGCCCGAGGACAGCGAGGCCAGAAACACCCCGGCAAAGACCACGGCGTCGTTCAGCCCCTGCACGGTCTCGCGCTCTTCGGGGCGATAGGCGCGGGTCAGCATCGAGGTCGCGCCGATATAGCCGAAATTCCAGCCCAGCCCCAGCATCGCCATGGCGATGAAGAAATGCGAAAGCTCAACGCCCGCCAGCGCCACCGCGCCGGCACCGGCCAGAATGGCCAGTCCCAGCATGACGATCCGCGCCGCGCCGAAACGCGCGATCAGGTGTCCGGTAAAGAATGAGGGCGCGAACATCGCCAGCACATGGCCCGAGACGATATTGGCCGCGTCCGAGGTCTGGAACCCGCATCCGACCACCGCCAGCGGCGCCGAGGTCATCACCAGGTTCATCAGCGCATAGGACACCATTCCGCAGATCATCGCCACCGCGATCTGCGGCACCCGGATCAGCGTCCCGACCGAGCGGCCCTGCGGCCCTCCGGCGACGGGCGCGGGCGGGCGCGGAATGTCGAGGAAGGCGAACAGGACCGGCCCCAGCAGATTCAGCCCGATGATCGCGGCATAGGTGGGCAGAAACGGGATCGCCGTCAGATCCGAGGTCATCCTGACCAGTGCCGGCCCGGTGATCGCGGCCGCAAGCCCGCCGGCCAGCACCCAGGAAATGGCGCGGGACTGGAATTCCGGCGGCGCACAATCGGTCGCGGCAAAGCGGTAGAAACCCTGCGCCGCCATATAGATTCCGGTCAGCAACCCACTTGCCATGAAAATCCAGAAATTGCCGACCATCAGCGCATAGGCGGCGCTTGCCGCCCCCAGCGCCCCCGCGCCGCAGGCCAGAACGAACCCCGCCCGCCGACCGTGCCGGCGCATGAAGGCCGATAGCGGCCGCGCCGACAGCGCCGAGCCAAGGATGATCATCGACAGGGGCAGGGTGGCGATACAGGGGTTCGGGCTGAGCATCTGGCCAGCCAGCCCGCCGACGATGAAGATCATCGACATCTGCGCGCCCAGGATCGCCTGCGCCAACAGCAGGACGACGACATTGCGCCGCGCCCGGCGCATTGGGTCCTCTTCGGGCGCGGTCATGTCGGACTGGGCTCTCACGGCATCATTTCAGAGCGCGGGCTTCGCGGGCGCGGGCTTCGATCGCGGCCCAGCTTCCGGCGGCAACCTCGGCATCGGGGCTGATCCAGCTGCCGCCGACGCAGATCACGTTCGAGAGCGACAGATAGTCCCGCGCATTCGTGGGCGAGACGCCTCCGGTCGGGCAAAAGCTGACCTGCGGCAGCGGGCCGCCCAGCGATTTCAGCATCTTGGCGCCACCTGCGGCCTCGGCCGGGAAGAATTTCAGCATCGAATAGCCCCATTCCATCGCCCGCATCACCTCGGAGGCGGTGGCCGAGCCGGGCAGCAAGGGCAACTCGGCCTCTTCGCAGGCCCTGACCAGACGTTCGGTCGCACCGGGCGAGACGGCAAAGCTTGCCCCCGCATCCTTGGCGCGCTTGACGTCATCGGGGGTCAGGACGGTGCCGGCGCCGACATGGCCGCCCGGAACCTTCGCCATCTCGCGGATGACATCCAGCGCGGCTTGGGTGCGCAGGGTCACTTCAAGCACCGGCAGGCCGCCCGCGACCAGCGCCGTCGCCAGCCCCTCGGCCTTGCTGGCATCGGCCACGACCAGAACCGGGATCACCGGGGCAAGCTCGCACAGCGCGCGGGATTTCTGCGATTGAATCTCGGGGGTCATGGCAACACCTTCGTGATGGGGAAAGGGGGGCGATTTCGCCCCGCAGATTGCGAAATTTGGGGCGCTAACGCAAGCCGGGTCAAACGCCTGCGCGCGCGTCTTGCGCCGGGTTTCGCCTAGCCGCCAAAGCTGCTGCGGCTGCCCGAACGCGCGGTGGCGCCCGCGCCGAAACCGCCGCGCTGACTGACCTGTGAGGCCGTCATCGGCGGCTTGCCGATGGTCGAGGGCGCGCGCTGGAAGGTCGAGGCCGCGACCTTGCCGGTGCCGCGATTGCTGGCGAAGGTCTGGTCTCCCTTGGGCGTCGAATAGCCGCCCGATGCCGTCCTGACCATCGGCTGCGAGAAGATGCCGCCGCCGCGCGACAGCATCGAACCCATCATGTAACCCACCAGCAGCGGCATGAAGGAAAACCCGCCGCCCGAATTCTGCGCTGCCGGATCGCCTTCGCATTGGCCGGCGCCGTGTTCCTTTTCGCAAAGTTCCTTGGATTCGTAGCGCGGGGCGGTTTCCAGATGCTCCTGTTCGGCGGCGGCGAAGTTCTTGCGGCAGTCTTCCTCGGTGAACCACAGGCCGTTTTCCTTGCTGGCGGCGACGCAGCTTTCCAGATCGGGAAAGCTCTGCGCATCTACGCGGTCGTCCTCGCAGGCGGCCAGGGCCAGCGTGGCGGTTCCGGCCAGAACCAGCGCCACATGGCGCGAGCGTTTGCGGATGGAATGGATCTTGGTCATGACTCAGCCCTCGATGAAATGCGGCTTGAAGCGCGACAGGTTGTGGGTGATGCGCGAGTGATCCTCGCGCAGGCCAAGGCCCCGGCAGGAGCGGCCGATGATCCATGCCCCCAGAATCGGGTGGAAGCCGCCGAAATCGGGCAGCCGCGCCAGCCCCTGCACGATCATCGGATGATGCGAATAACTGTCATCCTGGGTCTGGGCGATCTCGCGGCCGTTTTCCCAGATGCTGACGCCGGCGCCCTCGCGCGAAAAGATCGGCTTCAGCACATGGCCGCGCGCCAGCTCGTCCCGCGCCGCGTCAAAGGCCGCGGCGACAGCGGGGGCAGGGGCGCCGCCTTTCAGCGCCTCGGCGATGTCTTCAAGGAAAAACGCCGGTAACAGGTTCGGGTGGCCGGGGAACATCTGCCACAAAAGCGGCAGCAGGCCCTTGTTCGACAGGATCGCCTTCCATGGCGGTTCGATGAAACGGGTCTGGCTGCTTTGCAGATGCGGCGCGAACTCGTCGCGCAGCATGTCCTCCCACGGATAAAGCTTGAACAGCGTGCCGATGACGCGGGACTGGTCGTCGGCGAACTGCCCGTCTTCGGTCAGGCCGATCTGCGCCAGCGGCGTGAACTGCGCGCCCAGATCCGCCTCGCGCGCGGCCCAGGCCAGGGTCTCGACGGTGGCGTAATCCTCGGGATTGTCGGGGTCGCCGGCGAAATGCACGGTCTCGCCGGGCTGGCAGATCTCGGCCCAGCGTTCGACCAGCGCCTCGTGGATGCCGTTGAACTGGTCGGTCTCGGGGCCGAGCACGCCCGCCTCTTGCTGCTGTTCGAACCACAGCCACTGGAATGAGGCGGATTCGTAAAGCGCGGTCGGCGTGTCGGCATTATATTCCAGCAGTTTCGCCGGGCCGCTGCCGTCATAGGCCAGATCCATGCGGCCATAAAGTTCCGGCTCGTTATGGGCCCAGCTTTGGGCGAGCAGATCCCAATGGGCGCGCGGAATGCCCAGGCGCGTCAGCCAGACCTCGTTCCCGATCACCTTGGCCACGGCTTCGCGGCACATGGCATGCAACTCGGTCGAAGGGTCCTCGATATCCTGTTCGATCTCGCGCAGGGTAAAGCGATAGGCGCTGGTTTCGTCCCAATAGGGCTCGCCCTCCATGTCGGCGAAGGTAAAGCCCAGTTTTTCGGCTTCGTCGCGCCAGCCGGCGCGCTCGGGCAGGTCGATCTTGTCCATGGTCACTCCTTCATTCCGACATGAAGGACGCAGGACCCGCGTGCAAGCCCGGCTAGCAAAATTTGATCCCGCCGGGGCCATGTAGCAAGGGGTTGCGACAAAGAATAGTTCGCGCCCAGCTCTTGTAATTCCAGTCTCGGAAAACCGGGGTAACAACAGGGAAGACCCATCATGCAGAATCGATTCCCGCTTCGCGCGCTGCTTATGGCATCGGCCGTGTCCATGACGGCACCTGTGTCCGCCGCTTATGCCGGGACCCCGGCCGACACGCTGGTCGTCGCGGCGTAGATCGACGATATCATCAGCATGGACCCGGCGCAGAGCTTTGAATTCTCGGGCCAGCACGTCATCAACAACCTTTACGACCAGCTTGTCGATTTCGACCCGATGGACATGCAGGCCGGCATCAAGCCCTCCATCGCCTAGGGCTGGGAGGTCGGCGAGGACGGCAAGACCATCACCTTCACCATTCGCGACGGCGTCAAGGTCCAGTCCGGCAACCCGGTCCGCGCCGAGGATGCGGCTTGGTCATGCAACACGCGGTCAAGCTGAACAAATCCTCCGCCTTCATCCTGACGCAATTCGGCCTGACGCCGGAAAATGCCGAGAAGATGGTGACGTTCGAGGGCAACCGCCTGACCCTGAAGCTGGACCAGCCCTATGCGCAATCCTATGTGCTGAACTGCCTTTTGGCCGAGGCCGCCTCGGTCGTCGACAAGGAAACCGTGCTGAGCCATGCCGAGGGCGAGGATTTCGGCAATGCCTGGCTTTCTACCAATTCCGCAGGCTCCGGCCCGTTCTCGCTGGGCGGCTGGCGTCCCAACGAGATGGTGCAGCTGGCCGGCAATGCCGAATATTTTCAGGGCGCGCCGGCCATGGCGCGGGTGATCGTGCGCCATGTACAGGAAAGCAGCGCCCAGCGGCTGTTGCTGGAGCAGGGTGATATCGACGTGGCGTGGAACCTGACCCCCACCGATGTCGATGGCATCGCCGGCAATGACAAGCTTGCCACCGGCAATGAGCCCAAGGGCCGCATCCTTTACATGGGCCTGAGCCAGAAGGACCCCTTGCTGCAAAATCCGGCAGTGGTTGAGGCGCTGAAATACCTCGCCGATTACAAGGGGATAGAGCAGAGCTTCCTCAAGGGGAAATGGAAGACGCATCAGAACTTCCTGCCCGAAGGCTATCTGGGCGCCTCGGACGAAAATCCCTGGAGCTATGACGTCGAGAAGGCGAAAAAGATCCTCGCCGATGCCGGCGTCAGCTCGGGCACCGTCAAGACCGTCGTTCGCGACATCCCCGAATATGTCAATGTCGCGCAGACGCTGCAGAACGCCATGGCGCAGGCCGGGCTGACGCTGGAAATCCAGCAGATGACCGGGGCGCAGGTGCTGGACGCTTACCGCGCACGGCAGGTGCCGATCTTCCTTGGCGAATGGGGGCCGGACTATGCCGACCCGAACACCAATGCCTCGACCTTTGCCTATAACCCGAACAATGCCGACGATGCCGGCATCTCGCAGCTCGCGTGGCGCAATTCCTGGGCGGTGCCGGATGCGATGAACAAGGCCACCATTGACGCCACGCTGGAGGGCAATACCGACAAGCGTGTGCAGATGTATCTGGATATCCAGAAGGAGTATCGCGAGATCGCGCCGATCATCCCGCTGTTCCAGAAGATCGAACAGGTCGGGATGCAGAAGAACGTCCAGCACTGGACGAGCGGCGGCGCGGTCAGCTCGGCCATGTATCGTCAGGTCACGAAAGGGTAACGGGTGAGCCAGACCGACACAGCCAGCGGCGGGGGGCAGGGTCTGCCCCCCGCCAACACGCCTCCCGCCAACACGCCGCCCAAGGCCGAGGCGCCGTCGCATCGGGGCGCGCGGCTGCGCAGGCGCGCGCGCAGCCTTGGCGGGCTGGTGCTGTCGCTGGCGCTGACGCTGCTGGGGCTCTTGCTGATCACCTTCATCATTGGCCGCGTCATGCCGATCGACCCGGTGCTGAAGGTGGTGGGCGAGCGCGCGACGCAGGCGCAATATGACGCGGCCTATCAGGCGATGGGCCTCGACAAGCCGATCTGGCAGCAATTCCTGCGCTATGTCTCCGAGGTGCTGCGGGGTGATTTCGGGCGCTCGATCTCGACCGGGCATCCGGTGTCTGAGGACCTTAAGCGGGTGTTTCCGGCAACGGTCGAACTGGCCACGCTGGGCACGCTGATCGGGGTCTGCGTGGGCGTGCCCCTGGGCGTGATCGCGGCGGCGCGGCGCGGTGGCTGGATCGACCAGATCGCCCGCGTGCTGGCGCTGGTCGGCTATTCCATGCCGATCTTTTGGCTGGGGCTGATGGGGCTTCTGCTGTTTTACGGCATCCTTGGCTGGATCGGCGGGCCGGGACGGCAGGGCATCATCTATGACGGCATGGTGCCGACGGTGACCGGCATGATCCTGATCGACAGCCTGATCGCTGGCGACTGGGGGGCGTTCCGCGACGCCTTCAGCCATATCGTGCTGCCCGCGAGCCTCTTGGGCTATTTCAGCCTTGCCTATATCAGCCGCATGACCCGCAGCTTCATGCTGGAACAGCTTTCCTCCGAATATGTCACCACCGCCCGCGTCAAGGGCCTGTCGGAAGCGCGCGTGGTCTGGGGCCATGCCTTCCGCAATATCCTCGTGCCGCTGATCACGGTGATCGCGCTCAGCTTTGGCGGGCTGCTCGAAGGTTCGGTCCTGACCGAGATCGTCTTCAGCTGGCCCGGCATCGGCCAATACATCACCAAGGCGCTGCTGGCGGGCGACATGAACGCGGTTCTGGGCGGTACGGTGCTGGTCGGCGCCTGTTTCGTCGGCCTGAACCTGATTTCGGACCTTCTTTACCGCGTTCTGGATCCGAGGGCATCATGACCGATATCCCGACCCGCGAATGGCTGCTTTCCGACGCGCCCCAGACCCGCGCACAGGCGCGGCTGGGCGCGATCTATCAGGGCTGGCTGACATTTCGCGCCAACAAGCTGGCGATGTTCGGGCTGATCATTCTGGTCCTGCTGCTGCTGATGGCGATCTTCGCGCCATGGCTCGCGCCGAAGGACCCGTTCGCGCAGGATCTTGCCGGGCGGCTCAAGCCACCATCGGCGGCGAACTGGCTGGGCACGGACGCGCTGGGGCGCGATATCCTGTCGCGGCTGATCTATGGCTCGCGGATCACGCTGTTCATCGTCGGCACCGTGGCGCTGGTCGCGCCGGTGATCGGACTATTCGTGGGCACGGTCGCGGGCTTTGCCGGGGGCTGGGTCGATCAGGTGCTGATGCGCATCACCGACATCTTTCTGGCCTTTCCCAAGCTGATCCTCGCGCTGGCCTTTGTCGCGGCACTTGGGCCGGGGATCGGCAATGCGGTGCTGGCGCTGGCCATCACCTCATGGCCGCCCTATGCGCGGCTTGCCCGGGCCGAGACGCTGACCATCCGCAATGCCGATTACATCGCCGCCGCGCGGCTGCAGGGGGCGGGCCCCTTGCGGCTGCTGATCGGCCATGTCTGGCCGCTCTGCATCTCGTCGATGATCGTGCGGGTGGCGCTGGACATGGCGGGGATCATCCTCTCGGCGGCGGGTCTCGGCTTCCTTGGCCTTGGCGCGCAACCGCCGATGCCGGAATGGGGGGCAATGATCTCGGACGGGCGGACCTATATCCTTGATTTCTGGTGGGTCGCGGCCATGCCCGGCATGGCGATCTTTATCGTCAGCCTGGCCTTCAACCTCTTGGGCGACGGGTTGCGCGACGTCCTCGATCCGAAAGGGGCCAAGGAATGAGCCCGCTTCTGTCGGTCCGCAACCTGCGCGTGAGCTTCCCGACCCGTTCGGGCACGTTCGACGCCGTGCGCGGCGTCAGCTTCGATCTTGGCCGCGAAAGGCTGGGGGTCGTGGGCGAATCCGGTTCCGGCAAGTCGATGACCGGCCGCGCCATCCTTGGCCTTGTGCGCCCGCCCGGACGGGTGACGGCGGACCGGATGGAGCTTGACGGCCAGCCGATCCTGAATCTGCCCGAACGCCAGATGCGGGCCCTGCGCGGCGCGCGCATCTCGATGGTCATGCAGGACCCCAAGTTCAGCCTCAATCCGGTCATGACCATCGGCCGCCAGATCACCGAGGGCTATCGCCTGCACACCCGCACCACCCCGCAGGCCGCGCGCGACAAGGCGCTTGAAATGCTGCGGGCGGTTCAGATCCGCGACCCCGAACGGGTCTTTGACGCCTATCCGCACGAGGTTTCGGGTGGCATGGGCCAGCGCATCATGATCGCCATGATGCTGGCCCCCGACCCCGAAATCCTGATCGCCGACGAACCCACTTCGGCCCTCGACGTCTCGGTCAGGAACGAGGTCCTGCGCATCATGGACAAACTGGTGCGCGACCGCGGCATGGGCCTGATCTTCATCAGCCATGACCTCAACCTCGTCGCCGAATTCTGCGACCGGGTGCTGATCATGTATGCCGGCCGCGTGGTCGAGGAACTGCCCGCCCATGACCTGAAAAACGCCCGCCACCCCTATACGCAGGGCCTTCTGAACAGCCTGCCGCGCCTCGACCATCCGGTCGAACGCCTGTCGGTCCTGCAACGTCAGGACAGCTGGCGCGACGAGGAAATCGCCACCCCATTCCCCGGAGGCCTCTGATGCATCTTTCATGCCCAAATATCCTCCGGGGGTCCGGGGGTGGAAAACCCCCGGCGCCAGGGCCGATCCCATGCTGAACATCGACCATCTCGACGTCTGGTTCGGCGACCCGCCCGAACGCGTGGACGCGGTGAAATCGGCAGGCTTCACCGTCGCACAGGGCGAAAGCTTCGGCCTTGTCGGCGAATCCGGCTCGGGCAAATCGACGATCCTGCGCGCGATCACCGGGCTGATCGGCACATGGTCGGGCCTGATCGAGGTCGATGGTGAAAAGGTCAGCGGCCAGCACCGTTCGCGCGCATTCCACAAGACCGTGCAGATGGTGTTTCAGGACCCCTATGCAAGCCTGCATCCGCGCCACTCCGTGGACCGCGTGCTGTCCGAGACCCTGCATCTGCAGGGCATGGACCAGATCGACGCCCGCATCACCCGGCTGCTTGACTCGGTGGGCCTCGGCAAGGGGTTTCGTTTTCGCTATCCGCACCAGCTTTCGGGCGGTCAGCGCCAGCGCGTGGCGATCGCGCGCGCATTGGCGGCCGAGCCGCGGCTTTTGCTGCTGGACGAGCCGACAAGCGCGCTGGATGTCTCGGTGCAGGCCGAGATCCTGAACCTGCTCACCGATCTGCGGCGGGAACGCGGCCTCACCTATGTCATGGTCAGCCATGACCTCGCGGTGGTGGCGCATATGTGCGACCGTCTTGCCGTCATGCGCGGCGGCGAAATCGTCGAGGTGATGGAGGCCGCACGCCTGCGCGCCGGGGATCCCGCCTCGGATTATGCGCGTGCGCTTCTGGCCGCCAGCGCCGGTTTCGCGCGCGAAGGTGCGCCGGGATAGGTTCAGCCCGGCAGGTCCAGACTGGCCCGCAGCCCGCCCAGACCAGATGCGCGCTCCAGCCCCAGCCGCCCGCCATGCAGCGCGGCCAGATCGCTGACGATCGCCAGTCCCAGCCCGGTGCCGGGCGGGCCGTTTTCGTCCAGCCGGGTGCCGCGCGACAGGGCCTGCGCATAGTCCTCTTCGGACATGCCCGGCCCGTCATCCTCGATGGCGATGAGCAGCCGGTCCGTGCCCTGCGCCCGGCCCGAGATGCGGATCCGCCCCGTTGCCCATTTCACTGCGTTCTCGACCAGATTGCCGATCATCTCTTCAAGGTCCTGACGCTCCCCGGCAAAGGCGAGGGAGGGCGGCAGTTCGACCTGCACCGTCAGCCCCGAATCCGTGATCGGGCGGCGCAGGACCAGCAGGATATCCTCGACCACCGGCGCGACCGGCGTATGGCTGCCCAGAAGCCGCGCCGCGCCCGAGCTGCGCGCGCGCCGCAGGTGCCAGCCGATCTGGCGGTCCATGCGCGCGACCAGCGCGTGGCCGGGATGATCCGGGGGCAGGCTGTTATCCAGCGCCGCCAGCGGCGTTTTCAGCGAATGCGCCAGATTGCCGACATGCTCGCGGGTCCGCGCCAGCACCTTGCGGTTCTGCTCGATCAGGGCGTTGATCTCATGCGCGACGGGGCGCAGCTCGGCGACGCGGGGCAGGGGCAGCGCCTCGGATCTGCCGGCGCCGATCTCGCGGATGTCGCGGCCCAACCGGTCCAGACTGCGCAGTCCCGCCGCGACCTGAAAGAAGCTCGCCAGCGCCAGCGCCAGCCCCAGCACCGTCAACGAGATTGCCAAGGGACGGCGCAGCCGCGCCATGCTGTCGTCGATCTCGGCCTGCGGGGCAGTGACGGTCACCGCCAGCGCGCCGCTGCTGTCGGGCAGCGTAAAGCGATAACGGGTGACGCGCAGCGCCGCGCCGTCCGGGCCGATCCCCGCCCCGCCGGAAAAATCCGCGTCCGGCGGGTTCAGCACATTGTCAAACAGTGAGGGCGACTTGGCCACCACCCGGCCATCCTGTGCCAATTGCCAGAACCAGCCCGAAAACGGGATCTGAAAGCGCGGATCGCTGGGGGCGGGGCCGGCATTCAGCCGCCCGGCATCGTCGATGGTGGCGCCGGCGATCAGCGTATCGGCCACGGCCGAGGTCTCGGCATCGAAGCGGCCGGCGATGAAATCCTCAAGGATGGCGGCGATGGCCAGATAGCCCGCGACCAGCGCCACGCCCGTCAGCACCATCGCAAGGCCGATCAGCCGCCCCCGGATCGAATCGCGCGGCAGGATCAAGACGCGCTCCGCAGGACGTAACCCTCGCCGCGGCGGGTCTCGATCAGACCCTCGCCGATCTTCTTGCGCAGGCGGCCGATCACCACCTCGATCGATTTGAAATCGCGGTCGGCGGCGGCGTCGTAAAGATGCTCGGACAGTTCCGTGCGGCTGACGATGCGGTTCTGGTGGTGAATCAGGTATGACAGGATCCGGGTCTCGAAGCTGGTCAGCTTCAGCGCCAGACCGTTGCGGGTGATGACGCCCAGCTGGCTGTCCAGCTGCAGCGGCCCGGCCTTGATGACGGCCTGCGCGTGACCGGCGGCGCGGCGCACCAGCGTCTGGGCGCGGATCACCACCTCCTCGAGCCGGAAGGGTTTGACCGCATAATCGTCGGCCCCGGCGCGGAACCCTGCCACCTTGTCGGTCCAGTCGCCGCGCGCGGTCAGGATCAGGACCGGCATGGTCACGCCGCCCTGCCGCCAGCGGGTCAGCACCTCGATGCCGGGCAGACCGGGCAGGCCCAGATCCAGCACCGCCAGATCATAGCTTTCGGTCGCGCCCAGAAACTCGCCTTCGGTGCCATCATGGGCGATATCGCAGGCAAAGCCGCCGTCGCGCATGGCGCCGGCCAGTTGCCCGGCCAGCGCGGGGTCATCCTCGACGATCAGGCATTTCATCGGTCATGTCCTTTCCGCCGCGCCTTGGTCAGCCCGGCACCGGCAACCTCGAGAAAAGCGCCGCTGCGCGCGTCGATGCGGATGCGCAGCACGTCGCGCGCGGGCGTCAGCATCCGCAGCTCATGGACCAGCGCCACGCCGCGATCTCGCTCATGCGGGGTGGGGCCGGTCAGGCGGGCGGCGATGATGCGGCCCTCAAAGCGGGCGCTGGCGATCTCGATCGCGCGCCGCAGCGGGATCAGGCGATATTCGTTGTCGTCAAGCCTGTCGAATTCGGGCGCCCAGCCATGCCCGGGATCGTCCGGGAACTCTGCCCCGCCATCGCGCGGCCCTGCCGCCGCCGGCAGGGCTGCCGGCAGGGCCAGTGCTGCGCAAAGCGCGATCAGGGGCGTGCAGAGACGGGTCATCGTGCCTATCTAATGCGGCAAATCCAAACGAATGCCAAACGGACTGTTGGCCTTTGGTTGGTAGAGGCCGGGGTATTTCCCGATTCGGAAGGGGCACCGAACCAGTCCCCGAGTTTGGAAGGAACCAGAAATGAGCAGAAAACTGACCACCTCGATCGCACTGACGGCATTGCTGGCGGTGATGGGCGCAAGGGCTATGGCGCAGGATGGCGCGCCGGTTCCCCCTCCGGCGGCCTCGACGCCCGCGCCAACCGTGGCGCTGCCGCAGATCTTGCAGGATGCCGGCCTGACCGATGTAAGCCGAGACGAATTGTGGCGCGGCGGCACCCGCATCCAGGCCACGCTGCCCGATGGCGCGAAGATCGGCGCCATGCTGGCCGAGGACGGCACCCTGCGCGGCCTGCGCATGCAAGACGATGCGGCCGTGCTGCCGCAATCGCTGGTCGACAAACTGGTGCCGCAGGCGGTGCGCGACAATGGCGTCTATGCCCAGATCGACAAGCTGGGTGCCGTCTTTACCGATGAGCGCGGGGTGATGCTGGCCGGCACGGACGCGCAGGGCAGCGAAGTGCGCGCGGCCTTCGCACAGGACGGCACGCTGATCCGCTTTGGCCGCGGCGATGGCGAGATGGAACTGGGCAAGGATCGTGGCCGGGGTCGGGATGGCAAGCATGGTCATCGCTGGCACAAGGGCGGCCATGACGACGATCACGGCAGGCATGACAGGCATGGCGCAACGCATGACGGCAACCGTGACTGGGAAGATCACGATGACCATGACGGGAAACGCGAGGGGCGCCGGGGACCGCCTCCGGGCGACATGCCGCCGCCGGACATGCCTCCGCCCGGCGACATGCCTCCGCCGCCGCCCGCGCCTGACCAGCAGGGCGCCGCGCCGATGCCGCCGGTTGACGGCGAGATGCGTCAGGGCGCGGCCACGCCGCTGAGTGTCGATCCGGGCGAGATGCGCATGGCCTTGACCGAGGCCGGCTATAGCGGAATCGGTGAAATCACCCAGAACGGCCCGCGCGTTCTGGCCATGGCCACCAACCCCGAGGGTGAGCCGGTCGCGGTCGAGCTGGATCCGCAAGGCGAAGTGCTGCGCGAAATCAATCGCTGATTGCTCAACAAAACCCCGTCTGGCCGCGCGAAATCCGCATTCGCGCGGCCAAACCGTGCCGACTTGTCCACAGCTCTCGGCAAGAGACTGCCCTTTTGTGGCGAAAAGGCTTGCCTGAGACGTCCTGCAATGCGAAATCCCACGGAAAACCGGGGTCTTCAGACCCCTGCTAATAGGTGGGCCGATGCATCGTCGTGATTTTGTCATTTCAGCCGGGGCCGCCATGACGGCCGTCAGTGCTCTTTCGGCCTCGCTGGGCAGCGCCCTGGCGCAGGAAACCCCTGCGACCGCTGCGCCCGAAGCCGGTGTCGACACCTCCGAGCCCGTAGCCCCGAAACCCTTCGGATTCGAGGATGTCGCCGAGATCGCCCGTGAAATGGCGGCAAATCCGTTCAAGTATCGCGATGCCGAACTGATCGGCACCTTTGGCAATCTGACCTATGACCAGTATCGCGGCATCCGTTTCCGCCGCGACCGCGACCCCTGGGCTGGGGGCGATTTCGCGCTGGACCTGCTGCCGCCCGGCTCGATCTTCCATGAGCCGGTGGGCATCAACCTGGTCGAGAATGGCGTCGTCATCCCGATCAAGTTCGATCCGCGCATGTTCGATTTCGACCCGGCGCAATATCCCGATGGCGTCGATTACGAGACGCTGGGCGACATGGGCTGGTCGGGTTTCCGCATCCGCGCGCCGCTGAACCGTCCCGATGTCATGGACGAGGTCGCGGTGTTTCAGGGCGCGAGCTATTTCCGCGCCGTCGCGCGCGGCACGCTTTACGGGCTTTCGGCGCGCGGTCTGGCCATCGGCACCGGCAGCCCCGAGGGCGAGGAATTCCCGATGTTCCGGGACTTCTGGATCACCAAGCCGGGACCGCGCGAACGCTCGGTGCTGATCTATGCGCTGCTGGACAGCCGCTCGGTCTCGGGCGCGTTCGAATTCCGCATCACAGCGGGCGCCGAGACGGTCTTTGACACCCGCGTCGCGCTGTTCCCGCGCAATGACATGAAGAATGCGGGCGTTGCGCCGCTGACCTCGATGTACTGGTTCGGGCCGACCGACCGCTCGCGCGTCGATGATTACCGCCCGGCGGTGCATGACAGCGACGGCTTGCAGATGCTGACCGGCAAGGAGGAACGGCTGTGGCGGGTGCTGTCGGGGCATTCGACGCTGCAGACCTCGGCCTTTGTGGACGAGAACCCGCTGGGGTTCGGTCTGGCGCAGCGCGCCCGCGACTTTGAAAGCTACAAGGATGCCGAGGCGCGCTATGAGATGCGGCCCTCGGTCTGGATCGCGCCGCAGGGTAATTGGGGCAAGGGCACCGTCAACCTGATCGAGATCCCGGTCGAGAACGAGTTCAACGACAATATCGTCTCGTATTGGCTGCCCGCCGACACGCTGCTGGCGGGTGAGCGTTACGACTTCAACTATGTCATGAGCTTCTCGGCTGAAATCCCTGACAGTGCTCCGATTTCCCGCGTGGTTGAAACCATGTCGGGCATGGCGATCAACAACCCGGCCTCGCGCACCTTCATCGTCGATTTCGATCTGGGCCTGTTCGGCGCCGAGGATCCGGTGCCCCATATCTGGGCCTCGGCCGGACGCATCGGCCACAGCTATCTGCTGCGCCTGCCCGAGCAGCGCCGCATGCGGCTGGCGATCGAATACCTGCCCGAGGGCGCCCAGCTTGCCGATATCTCGGCGGTGCTGAACGGACCCGACGGTCCGCTGAGCGAGACCTGGATTGCCCGCTGGACCCGTGAGTGACCGAGGTGAGTGCGATCGAAAACAATCCGGATGCCGTCATGGTCGCCGTGGATTTGCCGCTTTCGGCCGATGAGGGCTGGGACGATACTGTGCCGCTTTCCGCCGAAAGCGCCGGAACGCCCCCCGAGGCGCCGCTGGAGATGCCCGTGCAGGAGTTGCGCGGCCGTCCGCCCCATGGGCCTGATGCCGGCCTGCCGCGGCTGAGCACCATCGCCGCGCGGGTCCTGGCCTTTGGCGGCGCCGGTCTGATCGGCTGGATCGGCTGGAGCCAGATGGTGCTTGCCTTCGGTGCGCGGATGACCTTCCTGCAGATGGTGCTGCTGGTGCTGTTCGCGCTGACCTTCACCTGGGTCGGATTTTCGTTCTGCTCGATGATCGCCGGGCTGTTTGCGCGGCGGCTGATCACGCCGACAGGGGCGAACGCGGCGCGCATCGCCGTGGTCATGCCGGTCTATAACGAGGATTCGGCGGTCACGGCGGGCCTCCTGGCGGCGCTGGCGCGCGACCTTTACCGCGTGGGGCTGGGCGAGCGGGCCGAGATCTTCGTCATCTCGGACAGCCGCAAGCCAGATGCGGTGCTGCGCGAGATGGCGGCGCTGAGCCGCTTGCGGGATATTTCGCCGGTGCCGGTCTGGTATCGCCGCCGGCGCGACAATCGCGGCCGCAAGGCCGGCAACGTCGCCGATTTCGTGCGCCGCTGGGGCGGGCGCTATGACCAGATGGTGGTGCTGGATGCCGACAGCATGGTCGGCGCCGCCACCATCAAGGCGCTGTCGGCGCGGATGAATGCCGATCCGGCGATCGGACTGATCCAGACCATGCCGATGCTGGTCGGCGGCCAGACCATCTTTGCCCGGCTGACGCAATTCGCCGGCCGCATCTATGGCCCGGCCATTGCCCGTGGCGTTGCTGCCTGGTCGGGCGACAGCGGCAACTTCTGGGGCCATAACGCCATCATCCGGGTCAGCGCCTTCGCGCAATGCTGCGGCCTGCCGGAACTGCCCGGAAAGCCGCCCTTTGGCGGCGCCATTCTCAGCCATGATTTCGTCGAGGCCGCGCTTTTGCGCCGTGCCGGCTGGAAGGTGCGGCTGGATCACGACCTGCGCCAGAGCTTCGAGGGCAGCCCGCCCTCGCTTCTGGACATGGCCGTGCGCGAACGCCGCTGGGCGCAGGGCAACCTGCAGCATGCGCGGCTGATCTTTTCGCGCGGTTTCACCTGGATCAGCCGGGTGCATTTCATCGTCGGTATCCTGGGCTTCCTGATGTCGCCGATCTGGCTGGCGATGATCCTGGTGGGGTTGACGCTTTCGGCCAATGTGCTGCTGTCGCGGCCGGATTACTTCCCGCAGACCTATCAGCTGTTCCCGGACTGGCCGACCTTTGATCCGGTGCGGATGCTGTGGCTGTTCATCGCCGCCATGGCCTTCCTGCTGGTGCCGAAATTCATCGCCACTTTCCGGGCCTGGCTGCGGCCGCTGGCCAAGGATTCGGGCGGCAATGTGCGGGTTCTGACCTCGTCGCTCTTCGAGATCGTGCTGTCGACGCTGATCGCGCCGGTGCAGATGCTGATCCAGACCCGGCAGATCTTCGAGATCCTCGGCGGTCGCGATTCCGGCTGGGAGGCGCAGGTCCGCGCCGGGCAGATGCCGCCTTGGGGCGTGGTGCTGCGCCGCCATGCGATCCATGTCATCACCGGTCTGGCCACGCTTCTGGTGCTGGCGGTGCTGTCGCCCTGGCAGCTGGTGTGGCTGTCGCCGATCCTGGCCGGGCTGATCCTGTCGCCGCTGACCTCGCGCTGGTCGGCCAGCCCGGTCTTTGGCCGCTGGGCGCGCCGTCAGGGCCTGCTTGTCACCCCCGAGGAACGCAACCCGCCGGAAATCCTGACCGCCGCCAACGCGCTTGGCTTCCGCATCGCCGGGAACCTGCCGGCGGACGGGATCGCGGCGCTTGGCCGGGATGAGATCCTGCGCGCCCGCGTCATGGCGCTGTTGCCCGAAGCCTCGCCCGAGCCGGCAGCCAAGCGGCTGGATGCGATTGCCGCCGAGGCCAAACTTGCCTGCGCCACCACCCAGGCCGAGGCGCTGGACTTTCTGTCGGCACCCGAGAAGCTGGCGCTGGTCGAAAGCCGCGCGCTGATCGACAGCTTTGCGAAGCTGACGCGATGAACCGCATCGCGGCGCTCGATATGCTGCGCGGATACGCGCTGGTCTGCATCATGCTGGACCATATGCCGATCGGGGTGCTGCGCAACGTGACGCTGTCGAATTTCGCGGTCTTTGACGCGGCCGAGCTGTTCGTGCTGCTGTCGGGCTTTCTGGTCGGCATGGTCTGGGTCAAGGTCGAGGCCAAGGAGGGCCGCTTTGCCGCGCAGAAGCGCTTTCTGAAGCGGGCGGTCCAGGTCTGGCTGGCGCTGGTCATCGGCGCGGTCATCCTCGCGCTGTTTTCGGCGCTGCTGTTTGCGCTGCACATGAACCACACCGCCGTCTGGTTCCAGTATTCGCAGTGGATCTTCGAGCATCCGCTGGGCTATCTCGCCACGGTCGGGCTGATGTGGATGCAGCCGAACCTGATGGATGTGCTGGCGCTTTACGTCCTGCTGATCGCCACCGCGCCGGTCACCGTGCCGTTCCTTCTGCGTTATCCGCTGCTGGCGCTGACGGTCTCGGTCACGATCTGGTTCTTTGCCGAGCCGCTGAACGCGCTGGTGCCGAACCAGCGCCCGGGGCCGGGTCTGTTGTTCAATCCCTTTGGCTGGCAGCTTCTGTTCTTTGTCGGTGTCGCCATGGGCGCTTTCCGCAGCCGGATCATGCCGGTCCTGCTGCGCTGGCGCGGGCTGATCACGCTGGCCTCGGTCGGCATCCTGCTGTTCAGCCTTGCCATTGTGCTGGCCTGGCGGATCGGCGCCCCGGCGAAAGAGGTCAGCGATTTTCTCAAGCTTATCCACGGTCCCATCGACAAATGGCCGCTGGACGGGCTGCGGCTGATCGCCATTCTGGCCGCAAGCTGGATGGTGGCGGTGCCGCTGGCGCGGCCCTTTGCCTGGATGGCCGCGACCCGTCTGGGCGAGGCGCTGGCCGAGATCGGGCGCGGCGGGCTGTTCTCATTCGTGGTCTGCGTGCTTTTGTCGATCTGGGGCGATGCGGTGCAGATGACCGCGCCGCAGGGCATGGCGGGCCTGTTCGTGCGCATCGGCATCGACATCTGGGTCATGGTGGCGCTTTGGGCGGCGGCGGCGACCTGGATGCGGCGCGAGATCTGGATCGGGGCTTTGCGCAAGCGACTGGGCTGGCGCTGAGGCGCCGGGCCGGTCATTCTGCGCCCGGAAATGACGGAGTGGACATGAAACCGGATATCGAGATCGCGCGCGAGGCCAGAAAGCTGCCCATCGCCCAGGTGGCCGCGCGCCTTGGCCTGAGCGATGCCGATATCCTGCCCTATGGCCATGACAAGGCCAAGATCGCCCATGAGGTCATCGCCGGTCTGGCGGGGCGCCCGCAGGGCAAGCTGGTGCTGGTCACCGCGATCAACCCGACCCCGGCGGGCGAGGGCAAGACCACCACCACCGTCGGGCTTGGCGATGCGCTCAACCGCATCGGCCAGCGCGCCACCGTCTGCATCCGCGAGGCCTCGCTGGGGCCGAATTTCGGCATGAAGGGGGGCGCGGCCGGTGGCGGCATGGCGCAGATCGTGCCGATGGAGGACATGAACCTGCATTTCACCGGCGATTTCCACGCCGTGACCAGCGCCCATAACCTGCTGTCGGCGATGATCGACAACCATATCCACTGGGGCAACGCGCTGCGGATCGACCCGCGCCGCATCACCTGGCGGCGGGTGATGGACATGAACGACCGCGCGCTGCGGCAGGCGGTGATCGGCCTTGGCGGGCCGGCGAACGGCCATCCGCGCGAAAGCGGCTTTGACATTACCGTCGCCTCCGAAGTGATGGCGATCCTGTGTCTGGCCTCGGATCTGGCCGATCTGCAGGCGCGGCTGGGCCGCATCGTCATTGCCGAGACCTTTGACAAGACCCCGGTGACGGCCGGGGATATCGGCGCGGATGGTGCGATGACGGTGCTCTTGCGCGACGCCTTGCAGCCGAACCTTGTGCAGACGCTGGAAAACAACCCGGCGCTGGTCCATGGCGGGCCTTTCGCCAATATCGCCCATGGCTGCAATTCGGTAACCGCCACGCGCACCGCGCTGGCGCTGTCGGATTACGTCGTGACCGAGGCCGGTTTCGGTGCCGATCTGGGGGCCGAGAAGTTTCTGGACATCAAGTGCCGGCTTGCCGGCCTGTCGCCCGATGCGGTGGTGCTGGTCGCGACCGTGCGCGCGCTCAAGATGAACGGCGGCGTCGCCCGCGCTGATCTGGGGGCCGAGAACGTCGCCGCCCTGCAGGCCGGCTGTGCCAATCTGGGCCGCCATATCGAGAACATGCGCGGCTTTGGCCTGCCGGTCGTGGTGGCGATCAACCATTTCACCACCGATACCGAGGCCGAGATCGCGGCGCTGCAGGATTATTGCCGGACGCATGGTGTCCGGGCGGTGCTGTGCCGGCATTGGGCCGAGGGTGGCGCCGGGGCCGAGGATCTGGCCCGCGCCGTCGTCGAAATGAGCGCCACGCATACGAATTTCGCCCCGCTTTATCCCGATGAGATGCCGCTTTGGGACAAGATCGAGACGATCTGCAAGCGCATCTATCGCGCCGACCATGTCGAGGCGGCGCCGGGCGTCTGCGAGCGGCTCGCGGCCTGGCAAAAGGCCGGTTATGGCCATCTGCCGGTCTGCATGGCCAAGACCCAATATTCCTTTTCCGCCGACCCGAAGGCGCTTGGCGCCCCCGAGGGTTTCATGATCCCGCTGCGCGAGGTGCGGCTTGCCGCCGGCGCGGGCTTCGTCGTCGCCATCTGCGGCGAGATCATGACCATGCCGGGCCTGCCGCGCGAACCCGCCGCCCTGCGCATCGGGCTGGACGGGCAGGGGCAGGTGCAGGGGCTGTTCTGAATGCGCGCCGGGCTTCCCATCGCGCTGCCCGGGATGCGGGTGGGCCTTTTGGGCGGGTCCTTTGATCCCGCGCATGAAGGCCATGTCCATATCACCGAAATGGCGCTGCGGCGGTTCCGGCTGGACCGGGTCTGGTGGCTGGTGACGCCCGGCAACCCCCTCAAGGCGCATGGCCCGGCACCCTTGGCCGAGCGCATCGCGCAGGCGCGGCGCATCGTCCATGACCCGCATGTCGAGATCACCGGCATCGAGGCGCAGCTTGGCACGCGCATGACCCGCGACACCCTTGCCGCCCTGCAGGGGCTTTATCCGCGCGTGCGCTTTGTCTGGCTGATGGGGGCCGACAACATGGTCCAGTTCGACCGCTGGGACAGCTGGCGTGAAATCGCCGCGCGTGTCCCCATCGGCGTGATCGCAAGGCCGGGCTGGCGGATGCCGGCGCGGTTTTCGCGCGCCGCGCGCATGCTCTGGCGCGACCGCCAGCCCGAGACGCAGGCCGGGCAACTGGCCGACATGGTGCCCCCCGCATGGGCGCTGATCAACGTGCCGCTGAACAAGCAAAGTTCCAGCGCGATCCGAAAACGCCTGCAAAGGACAAAGACATGAACAGGCTTTCCCGCCGAGGTTTCCTGACGGGGCTTGGACTTCTGGCCCTGACCCCGCAAGTGCTGCGCGCCCAGACTGCGCCACTGGCCGACCCGGCCGTTGAGGGCGTCCTTGCCTATGCGGCTCTCGACCCGGCGACGGGCGAGGTTCTGGCGCAGCGCGCCGCCGATCTGGCGCTGCCCCCGGCCAGCACGCTGAAATCGGTCACCGCGCTTTATGCGCTGGACCGGCTGGGCGAGGGGCATCGCTTTGCCACCCGTGTCATTCGCGCCGGCAACATGCTAATCCTTGCCGGGGGCGGCGATCCGGTTCTGGATACGGATGCGCTGGGGGAACTGGCCGCGCGCGTGGCCGAGGCGGAAAAGGCCAGCGGCCAGCCCGCACCCACGGCCTTCATGGTCTGGGGCGGCGCGCTGCCCCGGATCGAGCGGCTGGATGCGGCGCAGGACGAGCATCTGCCCTATAACCCGACGATCTCGGGGATGATCCTGAACTTCAACCGCGTGCATCTGGACTGGCGGCGCGGCAAGCAGGGCCATGAGCTGTCCTTGCAGGCCCGCGGGACACGGCTGTCGCCGCGCGCCTATACGATCGCGATCGAGCCGGTCAGCCGCAACCTGCCGCTTTTTGCCTATGACGGCAGCGGCAAGCGTGAAAGCTGGACGGTGGCGCGCCCCTCGCTGGGGCGGGCGGGCAGCCGCTGGCTGCCGGTGCGCCGCCCCGAGCTTTATGCGGGCGACGTGTTCCAGACGCTGTGCCGGGCGCGCGGGCTGGTCCTGCCCAACCCGGCGGTGATCGAGATCCTGCCCGAGGGCACCGAGATCGCCCGCCATGACAGCCCGCCCCTGCGCGAAATCGTGGCAGGGATGATGGAATATTCGACCAATATCACCGCCGAGATTCTGGGGCTGGCCGCCAGCGGCGCGGGCGATATCCCGGCCTCGGCGCGGATGATGGAGGAGTGGCTGCGCGGGCAGGGCATCGCCGGCAGCTATGCGTTCCACGACCACTCCGGGCTTTCACCCGCAAGCCGGATGAGCGCGCTGGCCATGGCGCAGACCATTGCCGGGCCGGGCGGCGCCCGGGACCTGCGGGGCGCGATGAAGGAGATTCCGCTGCGCGACGCCAGGGGCAAGCGCATCGACAGCCCGATCCACATTCAGGCCAAGACCGGGACGCTGAATTTCGTCTCGAACCTGGCGGGATATGCGCAAGAGGATCAGCGCCATCTGGTCTTTGCGATCATGGCGACGGATGAGGCGCGCCACAGCGCCAGTCAGGGCAAGGAACTGCCCGAGGGTGTGATGGGCTGGACCAAACGCGTGAAAGCCGCCCAGCAGGGGCTGATCGAGGGCTGGTTCGCCGCCGGTCTGGCGCGGCCCGTCATGCCGGAACCGCTGCTCATTGACGCGCCCTTGCCGCTGAGCATGCCGGACCCGGCCCAAAAATCCGTGCCGCAGGTCATGCAGTTCAGCCCCTCGGTCATTCCGGGGACGGGGATCTTTCGCTAGGTCCTAGAGCACCCGGTGACGTGCGCGGGCGGTGAACTCGATCGCGCCGGCATGCAGGCGGTCGATTTCAAGCTGGTCGCGGATCTCGGCCAGCATCTCGGTCTCGACGCCGCCGGCACGCCCGTCCGAGGCCGCGACATCGCAGGCCAGCACATAGGCGGTGTTGAACAGCTTTTCGGGCAGCGCCTCGCGCACGAGGCCGAACAGCGCGTCCAGCCCGTCCTCTTCCTCGAACAGCGAGATCACCGTCTGCGACACCGGGCGGATGCGATCGATGTCGTAATTGGCAAATACCGGCGTGTGATTGACCGCGCGTTCGATGGCGACCAGCTCGGCCGTGCGCAGGTTCTGGTCCGAGGCCGAAACCGCCACCATCACCGCGATCAGCGCGTCGCAGGGGGTGAATGAAGGAAGGTCTTCGGACATGGCGTCTCTCCTTGGGTTTCAGGGTAATTATTGACCATGCCTCAGGGTTTCAATACGGGGAAGTTCTGAATAACGGAGACCCGAAATGACCGCCCTGCGTGATGCCGCGATGAAATCGAAAGCCTGGCCCTTTGAAGAGGCCCGCCGCGTGCTGAAACGCTATGAGAAAAAGGACCCCGACAAGGGCTATGTCCTGTTCGAGACGGGCTATGGTCCTTCGGGTCTGCCCCATATCGGCACCTTCGGCGAGGTGGCGCGCACGACGATGATCCGCCGCGCCTTCGAGATGATCTCGGATATTCCAACGCGGCTTTTCTGTTTCTCGGACGATCTGGACGGGATGCGCAAGGTGCCCGAGAACGTGCCGCAAACCGAGATGCTGCGCGAGCATCTGCAGGAACCGCTGACCACGGTGCCCGACCCGTTCGGCGAATATCCCAGCTTTGGCGCCCATAACAACGCCATGCTGCGCCGCTTTCTGGACACGTTCGGGTTTGAATACGAATTCATCAGCGCGACCGAATTCTACAAATCCGGCCAGTTCGACGCCACCCTGCTGCTGGCCGCCGAACGCTATGATGCGATCATGGAGATCATGCTGGCCAGTCTGCGCGAGGAGCGCCAGCAGACCTATTCCTGTTTCCTGCCGATCAGCCCGAAAACCGGGCGCGTGCTTTACGTCCCGATCAAGCATGTCGATGCAAAGGCCGGCACCATCACCTTCGACGAGGACGGCGTGGAAACCACGCTGCCGGTCACCGGCGGCCATGTGAAGCTGCAATGGAAGCCCGATTTTGGCGCCCGCTGGGCGGCGCTGGATGTGGACTTTGAGATGTATGGCAAGGATCACAGCACCAATACGCCGATCTATGACGGCATCTGCGAGGTTCTGGGCGGCCGCAAGCCCGAGCATTTCAGCTATGAGCTGTTCCTTGATCAGCACGGGCAAAAGATCAGCAAATCAAAGGGTAACGGGCTTTCCATCGACGAATGGCTGACCTATGCGGCGACCGAGAGCCTCAGCTATTTCATGTATCAAAAGCCGAAGACCGCGAAGCGGATGTATTTCGATGTCATCCCCAAGGCGGTCGACGAATATCACCAGCAGCTGCGCGCCTATCCCGAGCAGACGCCGGACCAGCAGCTTGCCAACCCGGTCTGGCATATCCATGGCGGCGACGTTCCCGCCTCGGACATGGTGGTGCCGTTCCAGATGCTGTTGAACCTTGCCTCGGTGGCGGGGGCCAAGGACAAGACCGGGCTTTGGGGCTTTATCCGCCGCTATGCGCCCGAAGCCAGCCCCGAGACCCATCCGACGCTGGATCAGGCCGCCGAATTCGCGGTGCGCTACTTCAACGATTTCGTGGCGCCGACGCGGGTCTTCCGCGCCCCCACCGAGATCGAGCGTCGCGCGCTCGAGGATCTGGCTGGCCGTCTGGCCGCATGGGACCAGCCTGCGGATGCCGAGGCGTTGCAGACCATGGTGTTCGCCATTGGCCGCGAGCACGGGTTCGAGCCGATGAAGGACTGGTTCCAGGCGCTGTATCAGGTGCTGCTGGGCGCCGATCAGGGACCCCGCTTTGGCGGCTTCATCGCGCTATACGGCGTGACCGAGACTCGCGCCCTGATCGAGCGGGCCCTGGCGGGTGAGCTGGTCGGCGCCGCAGCTGATTGATATCGCAATAAAAAACTGCGTTGCGTGCGGAGCCGTTGCGCCGCACGCATGGTTAACCGCTGATTAACAAGAGATTGCCAAATTCCTAACGGAGCGCGTGGAGTTCTGCCCCGCGGATCTGGATAGGGGAAATTTGGCATGACCATAGCGATTATCGGCAATCAGGCATTGATGCCGCGTCCGTTTCAGGCGGGGCTGAACTTGTGGTCGCGGACCGACGGCAGGGCCGGATCGCCGACCTGGTCGGGCGCGGCAAATGCGGCCATCGTTCCGGCGGACGAGGATTTCAGCACCTGCCTGGAAATCCTCAAGCTCGAGACCACGACCTCGATCCGCTACATGCGGCGCACGCCGATGAACCCGGGCAACTACCTGCGCATCTCGGCCCGCGTCAAGGCCATCGCCGGAAACCTGCCGCAGGTGCGCATCGCCGCCTTTGCGGGCGATGCCAGCGGCGAAAACATCACCCGGGTGAACCAGCTGGGTCCCGTCGTGACCTTGCCGGGCTATGGCCAGGTCGTCGAGGTCACGGCCATTGTCGGCTCGGGGCGGCGCGAAGGCGTCGACATGCCCTGGGGCCGCGACGCCACCTTCGGGCATTTCGGGCTGGACCTGATCGGCGATAACGGCGGTTCGATCCGCATCGAGAACATGGTGATCGAGGATGTCACCGCCGCCTTCCTGCCCAGCATGCTGGACTGGGTCGATGTCCGCGATTTCGGCGCGGTCGGCGACGGCGTGACGGACAACCACGCGGCATTCCTCGCCGCCGACCGGGCGGCCGGCAACAGCACGGTTCTGGTGCCCGAGGGCCAGTATTACATCGGCTCCAGCCTCAGCATTGGCGCCTCGGTCCGTTTCGTCGGCACGCTTCGGATGCCGCGCACCGCCCGGCTGGCACTGATGCGCAGCTTCGATTTCCCGACCTATGCCGCGGCCTTCGGCGACGAGACCGAGGCGATGAAGCGCGCGATACAGGCACTGTTCGGCTATACCGACCATAGCGTTCTGGATCTGGGCGGGCGCTGCGTGCATCTGAGCGAGCCGATCACCATTCCCGGATCGGCACCGGGCCTGACCGCATTCGCCAACCGCCGCGTCATCACCAACGGCCAGATCTCTGCCGTGCCCGGTCCGGCCTGGAATACGACCACCGTCACCTCGAGCGGCACCTATGATCCGGCGCAGGCCCTGACCCTGAGCAATGTCGCCAATGTCGCCAATATCGAGATCGGCGCCCGCATCAGCGGCAATGGCGTCGGGCGCGAGGTCTATGTGCTGGGCAAGAACGTCGCCGCGCGCACGCTGACCCTGTCGCAGGCGCTTTACGGTGGCGCCGGAACGCGCAGCTACACCTTCCAGCGCTATCGCTACGCCTTCGACTTCTCGGACATGGAGCATCTCAGCCGGTTCAATTTCGACGATGTCGAATTCGTGCTGGACGGCAAGGCCAGCGGCGTCATGCTGGCCAAGACCGGCAACATGAACTGCTTCCGCGACTGCTATTTCACCCGGCCAAAGGATCGCGGCATCACCTCGATCGGCTCGGCCTGCCAGGGCCTGCTGCTGGCGCGCTGCGACTTCCTTTCGGACGAGATGGAGGATCTGGCCCAGCACCGCACCACGATCGCGCTGAACATCAACAACAACGACGCCAAGATCCACCACAACCGCTTTGTCCGCTTCGCGCATTTCATGGTGGCGGCCGGCGGCGGGCATATCATCGAGGGCAATCACTGGTTCCAGGGCGACAGAGCCCAGAACGGCGTGCGTTTCGGCGGTCTGGTCCTGACCCAGCCCAATGTCCAGTGCAACATCACCGGGAACTACATCGACAACTGCTCGATCGAGTGGACCAACGAGCACAACCCCTATCCGGATTTCGGCGAGAACGAATATTCCTTTGGCGGTCTGACGATTACCGGCAATACCTTCCTTGTGTCCAACACCACGCTGGGCTTCAGCTGGCTGGTGGTCAAACCCTACGGCACCGGGCATTTCGTCCATGGCATGTCGGTCATGGGCAACGTGTTCAAGTCGCTGAACAACAAGATCCAGCGCATCGAAAAGGTGGATACGACCTTTGCCGACCTGAACTACCAGCGCATGCGCAATATCCAGTTCCAGGGCAATACCTTCAATGGCGTGAACACCTATGTCGCGAACCCCGTGGACATCAGCCATACCCAGGCCACGGCCGCCAGCCGCTGGGTGCTGACGATCAATGCGCAACTGCCGTTCAACGGCCAGGCGCGCAACATCGAATCGGTCATCGCGCGCAGTCCGATCACCAACAGCGCCGGCGCCCGGATCTCGGAAATGCCCTGGGTGCAGACGCAGCTGGGTACGACCGGGCGCCAGGTCGCCTTCAACTGGACCACGCCCACCAAGGGCAGCCTGAGCTTCAGGGTCCGGGTCGACAACCCCGACTGATCCTGACCCGGATCGATGCAGAAAAGCCCCCGGCGGTCATTCCGCCGGGGGCTTCAGCATGTCCGCGGGTGTCAGGCGGTAGGCCTGTCCAAACCCGGCATTCAAAAGCCCCGAGACCGGCTCGATCCGCCAGAAGCTGAAATCGGGCAGGTCGATATAGATCCTGGCCTTGGGGTCATGGGCCAGCCAGCGCGCCTTGCGTTCGGCATCCGCCGCCGCCGACACCGCGCGCCCCATCACCGACAGCCGTGCATGGGTCATGGCATCGCCCCGGCCCGGCTCATCCGCGACCAGCAGCCCGGCGCGCGGATCGCGGGCCAGCGCCCGGCTATGCGCGGCCAGCCCCGACAGCAGCGCCAGCGGCGTGCCATCCGTGTCGGTCTGGACCGCGATGCGCGTCACCAGCGGCAGACCGTTTTCGGCGTCGAGCGTGCCAAGGCTTGCGTGGCGCATCGTGGCAAGCAGGCGCCGCGCCAGCGTGCGTGCCTCGTCGTCGGTCGGTCGGATCGGGTCTGGTTTCATGGTGGATTTCTCATGGCGCCAACGGGTTCATTCGGTATCGTCCTTATAGGGGCGCGCTGACATTCCTGTGAACGATTTACAAAAACCACCTGTGGAAGGTCAATAAATTTACAGAATTCTCGTTGTAAAAAAACAGTTTACGAGAATTATGAAATTGTATTAACTTTCCGCGCAAGATGGTTTCGCAAGCCGTCGCGGGCACTTCAAGACGAGTGCGGGCGCCCCCGGTGAAACCCTGTCGCGAATAGAGGAGGCCAGCCATGTCCGTTGAAAACCTTGCCAAACATCCGATACCGCCCGGTTTCGGGAATGCCCGTGTCCAGCCGGCGGATTATGACCGCCTCTATGCCGAATCGATCTCGGACCCGGTGGGGTTCTGGGGGCGCGAGGGCAAGCGGCTGGACTGGATCGAGCCCTATACCAAGGTCAAGAACACCGATTTCAGCCTGGGCAAGGTCTCGATCAAGTGGTTCGAGGACGGTGTGCTGAATGCCAGCGTGAACTGCGTCGACCGGCATCTGCCGACCCGCGCCAACCAGACCGCGATCATCTTCGAGCCCGATGACCCGAACGCGCCCGCCCGCCACATCACCTATGCCGAGCTGTCGGACAAGGTGAACCGCATGGCCAATGTGCTGCTGTCGCAGGGCGTGATGCGCGGCGACCGGGTGGTGATCTATCTGCCGATGATCCCCGAGGCGGCCTATGCGATGCTGGCCTGCGCGCGGATCGGGGCGATCCATTCCATCGTCTTTGCCGGCTTCTCGCCGGACGCGCTGGCGAACCGCATCAACGATTCCGGCGCGAAACTGGTCATCACCGCCGATACCGCGCCGCGCGGCGGCCGCCGCACCGGGCTGAAGTCGAATACCGACGCGGCGCTCTTGCATTGCTCGGACCGGGTGCGCTGTCTTGTCGTCAAGCATACGGGCGATCAGACCACCTGGGTCGACGGCCGCGACGTCGAAGTGCTGGCGATGATGGAGCAGGTCAGCCCCGACTGCCCGCCGCGCCCGATGAATGCCGAGGACCCGCTGTTCATCCTTTACACCTCGGGATCGACCGGCAAGCCCAAGGGGGTGGTGCATACCACCGGCGGCTATCTGGCCTTTGCCGCGATGACCCATGAATATGTCTTTGACTACAAGGACGGCGACATCTTCTGGTGCACAGCCGATGTGGGCTGGGTCACCGGGCACAGCTATATCGTCTATGGCCCGCTGGCCAATGGCGCCACCACCCTGATGTTCGAGGGCGTGCCCAGCTATCCCGATGCCGGCCGCTTCTGGGCAGTCTGCGACAAGCATCAGGTCAATCAGTTCTACACCGCCCCCACCGCCATCCGCGCGCTGATGGGGCAGGGCCCGGAATGGGTCGAGAAATACGACCTTTCCAGCCTGCGCGTCCTGGGCTCGGTCGGCGAGCCGATCAACCCCGAGGCCTGGAACTGGTACGACAAATATGTCGGCAAGGGCCGTTGCCCGATCGTCGACACCTGGTGGCAGACCGAGACCGGCGGCCACATGATCACCGCGCTGCCCGGCGCCATCGAGACCAAGCCCGGCTCGGCCACGCTGCCTTTCTTTGGCGTCAAGCCGGTGGTGCTGGATGCCGCCAGCGGCGAGATCCAGCAGGGCAACGGCGTCGAGGGGGTGCTGTGCATCGGCGACAGCTGGCCGGGGCAGATGCGCACCGTCTGGGGTGATCATGAACGCTTCATGGAGACCTATTTCCAGCAATATCCCGGCTATTACTTTACCGGCGACGGCTGCCGCCGCGACCAGGACGGCTATTACTGGATCACCGGCCGCGTCGATGACGTCATCAACGTCAGCGGCCACCGCATGGGCACGGCCGAGGTGGAATCGGCGCTGGTCGCCCATCCGAAAGTCGCCGAATCCGCCGTCGTGGGCTATCCGCACCCGCTCAAGGGGCAGGGCATCTATGCCTATGTCACGCTGATGAACGGGGTCGAGCCCAGCGACGAGCTGCGCAAGGAATTGGAAACCTGGGTCCGGACCGAGATTGGCCCCATCGCCAAGCCAGACCTGATCCAGTGGGCACCCGGATTGCCCAAGACCCGCTCGGGCAAGATCATGCGCCGCATCCTGCGCAAGATCGCCGAAGACGATTTCGGCGCCCTAGGGGACATCTCGACGCTGGCCGATCCCGGCGTCGTCGACGACCTGATTGCCAACCGCATGAACCGGGGCTGAACCCCGGTCCGTCGACACCCTCGCGTGGGCATCCCGCCCGCGCGTTCCAACAGGAGCCAAAGAACATAAATGGCAGTTACCGAAGCACATGATATCGACCGCTCGCGGCCGATGACGCGCGAGGAAAAGAAAGTCATCCTCGCGTCTTCGCTGGGCACTGTTTTCGAGTGGTATGATTTCTACCTCTACGGATCGCTGGCGGCGATCATCGGCGCCCAGTTCTTCACCTCGTTCCCGGAAGCGACCCGGAACGTGTTCGCGCTGCTGGCATTCGCTGCCGGCTTCATCGTGCGCCCCTTTGGCGCGCTGGTCTTCGGCTCGCTCGGCGATCTGGTCGGGCGCAAATACACCTTCCTCATGACCATCATGATCATGGGCCTGTCGACCTTCATCGTCGGTCTGTTGCCCGGTTATGAAAGCTGGGGCATGGCCGCGCCGATCATCCTGATCGTGCTGCGCATGCTGCAGGGCCTGGCGCTTGGCGGCGAATATGGCGGTGCGGCGACCTATGTGGCCGAACACGCGCCGATGAACCGCCGCGGCTATTACACCAGCTGGATCCAGACCACGGCGACCATGGGTCTGCTCCTGTCGCTGGTCATCATCCTGCTGGTGCAATCCTATGTGAACGGCAATTACGAACCCGTGCCGCAATTCTCGAATGGCGAGCCGCTTCTGGGTCCGGATGGCGCGCAGGTCATGCTTGAGCCCTTCAAGGCCTGGGGCTGGCGCATTCCGTTCCTGGGCTCGATCTTCCTCTTGCTGATCTCGCTTTATATCCGGCTGCAAATGGAAGAAAGCCCGGCCTTCAAGCACATGAAGGAAGAGGGCACCCAGTCCAAGGCACCGCTGAAGGAAGCCTTCGGCCAGTGGAAAAACGCCAAGATCGCCCTGATCGCGCTGTTCGGTCTGGTCGCGGGGCAGGCGGTGGTCTGGTATTCGGGCCAGTTCTACGCGCTGTTCTTCATCAACAACGTCGTCAAGCTGGACCAGTTCACCTCGAACGTGCTGGTGGCATGGTCGCTGATCCTGGGCACTGCGGGCTTCGTGTTCTTCGGCTCGCTTTCGGACAGGATCGGGCGCAAGCCGATCATCCTGGCAGGTTGCGCGCTGGCCGCGCTGACCTACTTCCCGGTCTTCAAGGCGATCACCGAAACCGCCAACCCGGCGCTGGCCAATGCGCAGGCCAATACCGAGATCAGCGTCAGCGCCGATCCCGAGACCTGCTCGTTCCAGTTCAACCCGACCGGAACCGCCAAGTTCACCTCGCCCTGCGACATCGCCAAGGCGATGCTGGCCAAGTCGTCGGTGAACTATACTTCGGTGGACGCGCCGGCGGGCACGCCGACGACCGTCACCATCGCCGGAACCGCGATCCCGGTCTATGACGGGACGCTGACCGGTGACGAGCTGAAGGCCGCGAAATCCGCCTATGAGAAAACGGTGAACGCCGCCCTGACCACGGCCGGCTATCCGATCGATCCCAAGACCAATACCACGGTCGCCAAGGCGGACCATTTCTTCGACATCTTCAAGGCCCAGAACATGAAGCTGGTGCTGCTGATGACCTATCTGATCGTGCTGGTCACGATGGTCTATGGCCCGATGGCCGCAGCACTCGTCGAAATGTTCCCGACTCGGATCCGCTATTCCGGCATGTCGCTGCCCTATCACATCGGCAACGGCTGGTTCGGGGGTCTGCTTCCGGCGACCGCCTTCGCGATCTCGGCCCAGTCCGGCAATATCTACGCTGGCCTGTGGTATGCGATCGTGGTCGCGGTGATGACGGTGGTGATCGGGCTGATCTTCGTGTCGAACAACGGCCACCGCCGCAGCCTGTTCGGTGACGATCCTGAGCATCAGGTCCACCAATCGGGCTACAAGGACGCACCGGACTCGAAGGGCTGGTGATCGAAACACAAGGCCCCGGCGCGAAAGTGCCGGGGCCTTTTGGGCTTGCCCGTCCCCGCCGCCGGGACCGGGCGCGGCGAACCAAAATGGCGGCGCCTGCAACTGAATGAGGAGGACGAAGGACATGAACGACAAACAGGCCGCAAACGCCTATTGGCGGGCCAATGTGCGGATCATCTGGATCTGCATGGCCATCTGGGCACTGGTATCCTACGGATTTGGCATTCTGCTGCGTCCGCTGGTGTCGGGCATCAAGGTCGGAGGCTCGGATCTGGGCTTCTGGTTCGCGCAACAGGGTTCGATCCTGGTCTTCATCGTGCTGATTTTCGTCTATGCGGCATGGATGAACAAGCTGGACCGCGACCATGGCGTCGAGGAATAGGCCATGGACCAGTTCACGCTTAACCTGATCTTCATCGGCGCGTCCTTCGCGCTTTATTTCGGCATCGCGATCTGGGCCCGCGCCGGCTCGACCGCGGAATTCTATGCGGCGAACCGGGGCGTGCATCCGGTGATGAACGGCATGGCCACCGCCGCCGACTGGATGTCGGCCGCCAGCTTCATCTCGATGGCCGGGCTGATCGCCTTTACCGGCTATGACAACTCGACCTACCTTATGGGCTGGACCGGGGGCTATGTGCTGCTGGCGATGCTGCTCGCGCCTTATCTGCGCAAGTTCGGCAAGTTCACCGTGCCGGAATTCATCGGCGACCGCTTCTATTCCAAGACCGCGCGAATCATCGGCGTGATCTGCCTGCTGATCATCTCGATCACCTATGTGATCGGCCAGATGGAGGGCGTCGGCATCACCTTCGCCCGCTATCTCGAGGTCAGCAAGGAAACCGGGTTGTGGATCGGCGCGGCGGTCGTGTTCGCCTATGCGGTTCTGGGCGGCATGAAGGGCGTGACCTATACGCAGGTCGCGCAATATATCGTGCTGATCATCGCCTATACGATCCCGGCGGTCTTTATCTCGCTGGCTCTGACCAGCAATTTCCTGCCGCAGCTGGGCCTCTTTGGCAGCCATGACGGCTCGGGGATGGAGTTCCTGACCAAGCTCGATCAGGTCGTGACCGATCTGGGCTTCAAGGCCTATACCGAGCATAACGGCTCGACCCTGAACATGGTGCTGTTCACGCTGGCGCTGATGATCGGCACGGCGGGCCTGCCCCATGTTATCATCCGCTTCTTCACCGTGCCGAAGGTGTCGGATGCGCGGTCCTCGGCGGGCTGGGCGCTGGTCTTTATCGCGCTGCTTTATACGGTCGCCCCAGCGGTCGGCTCGATGGCGCGTCTGAACCTTTCGACCACCATGTGGCCCGGTGCCGCGACCGGCGAAACCTATTCGCAGCCGGCCGTGTCGCTGGCCGATATCGAGACGAAACCCGAACTGAACTGGATGCGGACCTGGGCCAAGACCGGCCTTTTGAAATGGGAGGACCTGAACGGCGACGGGTTGATCCAGTATTACAACGACAAGGCCACCGAGGGGCCGGCCGCCGAAATGGCCGCCGCGCAGGGGCTCAAGGGCAATGAACTGCCGACGGTCAGCAATGACATCATGGTTCTGGCCAATCCCGAAATCGCCAACCTTCCCGGCTGGGTCATCGCCATCGTCGCCGCAGGCGGTCTGGCGGCGGCGCTGTCCACGGCGGCGGGCCTGTTGCTGGCAATCTCGGGCGCGGTCAGCCACGACCTGATCAAGGGCGCGATCAACCCCGGCATCTCCGAGAAATCCGAGCTGCTGGCGGCGCGGATCTCGATGGGGGTGTCGATCCTTGTGGCAACGCTTCTGGGTCTGAACCCGCCGGGCTTTGCCGCGCAGACAGTGGCGCTGGCCTTTGGCCTTGCCGCCAGCTCGATCTTCCCGGTGCTGATGATGGGCATCTTCTCCAAGCGCGTGAACAAGCAGGGCGCGATCTGGGGAATGATCGCGGGCATGATCTCGACGCTGGTCTATATCTTCACCTACAAGGGCTGGTTCTTCATCGCCGGCACCAACATGCTGGAAGACACCGCCGCCAACTGGATCTTCGGCATCGCGCCGGCATCCTTCGGCGTGGTGGGCGCGGCGATCAACTTTGCCGTGGCCTATATCGTCTCGGGCGCGACCGAAGAGCCGCCCGCGCATGTGCAGGAACTGGTGGAATCGATCCGCGTGCCGAAAGGCGCCGGCGCGGCCACCCATCACTAAGTCAAAAGGCCGCGCCTTTCGGGGCGCGGCCACCTTTGACCCGAAGGCGAACATGTCCCAGATCGTCAAATTCCTGTCCACCATTCACCCTTACGACGCCCTGTCGCGGGACGAGCTGGCGCGCGTCGCCAGCTTTTTCAGCCGCAGGGACTGGCAGGCGGGCGAAACCGTCTATCGCCATGGCGAGGCGCTGGAGGGCATCTTCCTGATCGAGGATGCCGGGGTCGAGGTGACCGACCGCGCCGGCGCCCCGGTCTCGACCCTTGGCCGCGGCAACAGCTTCGGCGAGCGCGGGCTGATGCGCGACGGCCATGCCGCGACCAATGCCCGCGTCTCGCGCGGCGGTCCGATCCTGATGCTTGAGGCGCGCGAATTCCGCCGCCTGCTGGGCGCGAACGCGGCCTTTTCGCGCTTTTTCAATCGTGGCACCGGGCGCGAGGCGCAGAGCGCGGGCGCGCAATTCGCCGATCTCAGCGTCGCCGACCTGCTGGCGGGGCGCAGGCCGGTGACCTGCCCCCCCGAGACCCCGATTGCCGAGGCCGCGCGGATCATGCGCGCGGCGCATGTCTCGTCTCTGGGGGTGACCGATGGCGACGGCGCGCTTCTGGGCATCGTCACCCTGCGCGACATGTCGAACAAGGTCGTGGCCGAGGGCCGCCCCGGCACCGATCCGGTGCGGGCGATCATGACGGCGGACCCGCTGACGCTGGCCCCGCAGGCGCTTGGTGCCGATGTGCTGGGCATCATGGCCGAGCGCCGCATCGGCCATCTGCCGATCACCGAGGGCGGGCGGCTGGTCGGCATGATCACCCAGACCGACCTGACGCGGGTGCAGGCGGTCTCGGGCTCGGTCCTGATGCGCGAGATCGCCGCTGCGCCCGACAGCAAGGCTCTGGCCGAGGCGACCGCCCGCATCCCCGAGCTGCTGCTGGCGCTGGTCGCCGCCAGCCAGCGTCACGAGATCATCACCCGCCAGATCACCGATATCGCCGATGCCGTCACCCGCCGTCTGCTGGTCTTGGCCGAGGCGGAACTGGGCCCGGCGCCCGGCCCCTGGCTCTGGGCGGCCTGCGGCAGTCAGGGGCGGCAGGAGCAGACCGGCATTTCCGATCAGGACAATTGCCTGATCCTTGGCCCCGGCATGGACCCCGACCATCCGTGGTTTACAGGTCTCGCGCGCTTTGTCTGCGACGGGCTGAACACGGCGGGCTATGTCTATTGCCCCGGCGAGATGATGGCCACCAACCCGCGCTGGCGTCAGCCGCTTGAGGTCTGGCAGGGCTATTTCCGCGGCTGGATCGACCGCCCCAGCCCCGAGGCGCAGATGCTGGCCTCGGTCATGTTCGATCTGCGCGGCATCGCCGGCGACACCAGCCTTTTGCGTGCCTTGCAGGCCGAGACGCTGGCGGCGGCGGGACGCAATTCGATCTTTGTTGCCCATATGATCGCCAATTCCCTGAAGCACCGCCCGCCTCTGGGCCTGATCGGCGGCTTTGCCACCATCCGCTCGGGCGAGCATCGCAACCAGATTGACATGAAGATGAACGGGGTCGTGCCGGTCACCGATCTGGGCCGGGTCTATGCCCTGCAGGCGGGGCTTGCGCCGGTCAATACCCGCGCCCGGCTGGTCGCGGCGGGCGAGGCGGGGGCGATCTCGGCCTCAGGCGCGCGGGACCTGATCGCGGCCTATGACCTGATCCAGTCGCACCGGCTGGAGCATCAGGCCCGCCGCATCCGCGCCGGCTTGAGGCCGGACAATTTTCTGGCGCCATCTGACCTGCCGGATTTCGAACGCAGCCACCTGCGCGACGCCTTTGTCGTCCTGCGCACCATGCAATCGGCCGTGGGCCATGGAAAAGGAGCTCTCGGATGATGAGCGGAATGGCCTGGGATATCATCGGCATGTTCGCCGTCGGGGTGGGCGTCGCGGCGCTGGCCTTTGCGGGCATGCATGCGCTGCGCAAGCTGGGGCTGGAGCTGCCGCGCTGGATCCTGCCGGCGGCGGTCGGGCTGGGCATGCTCAGCTTTACCATCTGGAACGAATACAGCTGGTATGGCCGCGTCACCGGCCAGCTGCCCGACACGGTCGAGGTTCTGGAAACCGGCAGTGGCGGCAAGGCCTGGCGGCCCTGGGCATTCGTGGTGCCGGTGGTGAACCGCTTTGCCGCCATCGACCGCGCCGGCCTCAGCGGTGAGACAGAAGGTCTCAGGCGCGGGCAGGTGCTCTTTGTCGAGCGCTGGCAGCCGACGCGCTATGTGACGCTGGATTTCGATTGCGCGGGGGCCCGGCTGCGCGCCGTGGCCGAGGACCGTGCCAGCGACTGGCGCCCCGGCACGGGCGATCCGGCATTCGCCGCGATCTGCGGCAAGGAGGGGTGATGGCGCGCATCCTGATCGTCGAGGACGAGGACAATATCGCCGTCGCACTGGAATTTCTGATGACGCGCGATGGCCATAGCCACAGCCGCCTTGCCTCGGGCCGCAACGTGCTGGCGGCGATTCGGCAGGACCGCCCCGATCTGGTGCTTCTGGACATCATGCTGCCCGATGTTTCGGGCTATCAGATCGTCGAAGAGATGCGCGCCGATCCCAGCCTGCGCGATGTGCGGGTGCTGATGATGACGGCGCGCGGCTCGGTCATCGAACGCAAGAAGGGGCTGGCGCTTGGCGCCGATGGCTTCCTGGCCAAACCCTTTGAGCTGTCCGAATTGCGCAGCGAGATCGCCCGGCTGCTTGCTCTGCCATGCTGAACCGGCTGTCCCTGCGGTTGCGGGTATTTCTGATCTTTGCCGCGTTGGCTGCGGGGCTGCTTGTGGTCCTGGCGGGGGCGCTGCTGGTCGCGTGGCGGCGGCTGGCCGGGGCGGGCGTCAATTTCATGAGCGATGCCACACCCGGTGCCACCGGAGCGCTGATGGCCGCGGCGGCCATCAGCATTTTTGGCACGCTGGCGCTGGTAGTCTGGGTCTGGTTCCTGTTCGACCAGAACGTCGCCCGGCCGATCGAAACCCTGGCCGGCGGGTTGCGCACCGGCGCCGCCCCCGATGCCGCCGAGGGGCGCTATCTGGCCGATCTGGCCCCCGCCGCGCGCGAGGCGGCCGAGGCCCGCGCCCGTTCCGCCGAGGCCTTGGCTGAGGCGGTTCAGGTCCATGTCGATGAGCTTGCCCGCGACAAGGCGATGCTGGAAAGCGTCCTCTCGGATATCGGGGCGGCGGCGCTGATGTCGGATGCCGACGGGCGGGTGGTGTTTTTCAACGCCGCCGCGCGGCAGGAACTGCCGGGTCTGGTCCTGGGGCGTCAGCTGATGCGCCATTTGCGCCCCGCCGCGCTGAACGCGGCCGAACGCCGGCTGGAATCCAGCACCCATATGGCCACCGATCTGACCGTGCTGACCCGCGATGGCCGGCGGCTGACCGGGCGGATGCGCGCGGCGGGTTCGGGCCGGGTCCTGATCCTGCGCCCGCCCGCCGCGCCGCGTCGGGCCGAGGCGCTGGAAAGCCTGCGCCGCCATGCCGCGACGCTGGTGCCGATGCTGGATGCCGCGCAGGACGCCCTGCCGCCCGAGGTCCGCGCCGCGATCCGGGCCGAGGGGGCGGCGCTGATTGCCGCCCTGCGCGCGCTTGGCCCCGACCATGGCGCCGCACAGGTCGATGCCCGCGCGCTGGCCGCCTCGGTCGAGGGGGTGCTGCTGGGCGAGATCGCCGATCTGTGTCTCAAGGCCGATGGCGGGGCGCTGGCGGCGCTGCTCAGCGATCTGGCGGCGCGGCTGCGCACCAGCGGCCGGCTGGCCTCGCTGGAGATCGCCGCCGGCGAGGGGCTGGCGGGGGGCGAGTCCTCGGGCGAGGCGCTGGTCTCGTTGGTCTGGCAGGGGCCGGCGCTGTCGATGGCGCAGCTGGATCAATGGCTGGCCTGGGCGCCCGACCCGGACCGGCCCGGCGAAAGCGGTACCGCGATCGCCGCCGAGCTGGGCACCGGCCTCTGGACCGAGGCGCAGCGCGGCGGCGGGCGCATCGTCATGCCGCTGCCAGCCCGCGCCGATATCTGCGAGATCGCGCCCGAGCTGACCTATCAGACGCTCATGGCCACGGGCGACGAAACGCTGGCGGGCCTGACCTGCGTGGTCTTTGACACCGAGGCCACCGGGCTTAGCCCGAATGACCGCATCGTCCAGATCGCCGGGCTGCGGATCATGGCCGGGCGCCTGACCGGCGAACGCTTCGAGACGCTGGTCAATCCGGGGCGTCCGATCCCGCCCGGCTCGACCAAAATTCACGGCATCACCGATGCCATGGTCGCTGGCGCCCCGGAGATGACCGAGGCCCTGCGCGCCTTCCACCATTTCGCCGAGGATGCCGTGCTGGTCGCCCATAACGCCCCCTTCGACATGGGCTTGCTGCGGTCGGCCGCGCGCGAAACCGGGATCGAGTTTCCCAATCGGGTGCTCGATACGGTGCTGCTTTCGGCGATGCTTTGGGGGCAATCGGCACCGCACGCGCTGGATGCGCTGGCCGAGCGGCTGGGCGTCGTCATTCCGCCCGACCGGCGCCACACCGCCATGGGCGATGCCGAGGCGACAGCCGAGATATTCCTGCGGCTGATCCCGGCTCTGGCCGCCAAGGGCCTGGGCGATCTGGACCGGGTCCGCGACGAGGCCCGGCGGCACCGGCGCCTGATCGCGGATGCCAACAATATCCCGCGCTAGGCGCTTTGTGCAAAGGACGTCAGTTCCTCGGGTGGCAGCGGGCCGGGGAAATGGCAGGCGGTCAGATGCGCACGGCCCCGCAATGCCGGGCGTTCGCTGGCGCAGATCGCCTGCGCGCGCGGGCAGCGGGTGCGGAAGACGCAGCCCGAAGGCGGGTTCATCGGTGAAGGCAGCTCGCCCTTCAGCGGGATAATCCGCTTTTTGCGCTCCAACTGCGGATCAGGGATCGGGACAGCGGACAAAAGCGCCTGCGTATAGGGATGGCAGGGATTGGCATAAAGCGATTCCGCCTCGGCCAGCTCCATCACTCGGCCCAGATACATGACCAGCACCCGGTTGCTGATATGCTTCACCACCGACAGGTCATGCGCGATGAAGATCAAGGCCAGCCCAAGATCGCGCTGAAGTTCCGCCAGCAGGTTGATGACCTGCGCCTGAATGGATACGTCCAGCGCCGAGACCGGCTCGTCGCAGATCACCAGCTTGGGTTCGACGATCAGGGCGCGGGCGATGCCGATGCGCTGGCACTGGCCGCCGGAGAATTCGTGCGGATAGCGGTTGATCTGGTTGGGCAACAGGCCGACGCGGTCCATCATGTCCTTGACGCGGGTTTTCACCTCGGTCCGGCTTAATCCCTTGTGATGGGTGGTCAGGGGTTCGGCGATGATCTGGCCCACCGTCATGCGCGGGTTCAGGCTGGCCAAGGGGTCCTGGAACACCATCTGGATTTCGCTGCGGTATTTCAGCATCTTGCCGGGCGACAGGCCGATCAGGTCGGTGCCGTCCTGCCAGACCGCCTGACCCGTCGCCGGCACCAGCCCGATCAGCGCCCGCGCCAGCGTCGATTTGCCGGAACCGGATTCGCCCACCACGCCCAGCGTCTCGCCCGGCATCAGGGTGAAATCGACGCCGCCCACGGCGTGAAGCTGGCGCGGCTTCGTCCAGGGCATGCCTCCGGGCGCCGGCAGATCGAATGTCACGCGCAGATCGCGCGCGGTCAAAAGCGGCTTAGCGGTCATGTGCGCTCTCCTCGGGGATGAGGTCGGATAGCTGCTGCGCCTCGTCCAGATCGGCGGCGGCGGGTTCGGGCAGGTCGGGCAGGGGCGCATGGCCGGCCCGCACGACCTCGATTTCGACATGGCAGGCGCGTTCGCGGCCCGGCGCAAAGCCTTGCAGGGGCGGCATGACCTGCTGGCAGATCGCCAGCGGATAGGCGCAGCGCGGGGCAAAGGGGCAACCGGCGGGCGGATGCGTCATATTGGGCGGGCTGCCGGGAATGGCGGAAAGCTTGTCGCCCTTTTGATCGACGCGAGGGATCGCCGCCAAGAGGCCCTGCGTATAGGGATGGGCGGGGTCGGCGAACAGCGGATCGACGGACGCCCGCTCCATCACCCGGCCGCCATACATGACCATGACGCGTTCGGCCGAGCCGGCGATGACGCCCAGATCATGGGTGATCAGCACCATCGCCATGCCGAAATCGCGCTGCAGATCGGCCAGAAGCTCCATGATCTGCGCCTGCACGGTGACGTCCAGCGCGGTTGTCGGCTCATCCGCGATCAGCAGGTCGGGCCGGCAGAGCAGCGCCATGGCGATCATCACCCGCTGCCGCATGCCGCCCGAAAACTCGTGCGGATAAAGCCGGATGCGGCCTTTCGCGTCGGGGATTTTCACCGCGTCCAGCATGGTGGCGGATTCCGCCACCGCCTGCGCCTTGCCCATGCCCTTGTGCAGCATCAGGACCTCGGCCATCTGGTCCGAGACCCGCATATAGGGGTTCAGGCTGGTCATCGGGTCCTGAAAGACCATGGCGATGCGCCGGGCGCGGATCTTGTTCAGAACCGCAGGCGGCGCGTTCAGGATCTCGGTCCCGTCGAAACGGACCGAGCCGGTCGCGCGACCGTTCCTGGCCAAAAGCCCCATCAGCGCAAAGGAAAGCTGGCTTTTGCCCGAGCCGCTTTCGCCGACGATGCCCAGCGTCGCGCCCCGTTCAAGGTCCAGATTGATGCCGTTGACGGCCGAGACCTCGCCATCGGTGGTGGCGAAACGCACGTTCAGATCGCGGATTTCCAACAGGCTCATCTCAGCGATCCTTCGGGTCAAGGGCATCGCGCAAGCCGTCGCCGACGAAGAAAAAGGCAAACAGCGTGATGCAGAAGAAAAACAGCGGAAAGGCCAGTTGCCACAGCGTGCCGTAGTTCATTGTCCCGGCCCCCTCGGAAATCAGCGCCCCCCATGAGGTCAGAGGCTCCTGAACGCCAAGGCCCAGAAAGCTGATGAAGCTTTCCGACAGGATCATCAGCGGCACCAGAAGCGTGGCATAGACCGCAACGACGCCCAGCAGATTCGGCACGATATGGCGCAGGATGATCTTCCATGCCGGGACGCCGGTGGCGCGGGCGGCCTCGATAAATTCCCGGTTCTTGAGGCTAAGGGTCTGACCGCGCACGATTCTGGACATTTCCAGCCATGAGATCAGGCCGATGCCCAGAAACAGCATCGAGAGCGAGCGGCCAAAGACCACCAAAAGCAGGATCAGCACGAACATATAGGGGATGGCCAGCAGGATATCGACGGTGCGCATCATGATCGCGTCCGTCCGCCCGCCGACATAACCGGCGGTGGCGCCGTAAAGCGTGCCCACGATCACGGCGATGGCCGCGCCGATCAGTCCGACCATCAGGCTGACCTGCGTGCCCTGCACGGTGCGCGAGAAGAGGTCGCGGCCCAGATCGTCGGTGCCGAAGTAATGGCCATTCTCAAGGCTGGGCGCGCCCAGTTGCGCGGCCTGACCGATGACGTTGAAGTCCATCTCTTCGTTCGACCAGACAGCAAGGGTGTTGCCGAAAATGGCGAAAAGCGCCACCAGCGCCAGCACGCACAGGCTGACCATGGCGGCCTTGTTGCGGCGAAAGCGGCGGCGGGCATCGGCCCATGGGCTGCGGCCCTTGACCTCGGTCTCGGACATGCGCGCGGCAAGCGATTGCATCTGTTGGCTGTCGATCATGGCTCAATACCTGATCTTGGGGTCGATCCATGCGTAAAGCAGGTCCACCACCAGACTGAAAAGAATGGTCAGCGCGCCGACAAGGATGGTGATCCCCATCATCACCGCGTAATCGCGGTTCAGCGCCGAATCGACGAAGCTGCGCCCGATCCCCCCGGTCGAGAAATACATGTCCACCACGACCGAGCCGGTGATCATGGTGACAAACGCCGGTCCAAGATATGAGATCACCGGCAACATCGCCGGTTTCAGTGCGTGGCGCAGGATCACCGCGCGTTCGGGCAAGCCCTTCGCCCGTGCCGTGCGGATGTGGTTTGAGCTCAGCACCTCAAGCATGGACGAGCGGGTGATGCGCGCAATCGAAGCCATGAAGCTGGTCGAAAGCGCGATCACCGGCATGATCCAGAAGATCGGGCCGCCCCAGCCGCCGCCCGGCAGCCAGCCCAGCCACAGTGTAAAGACCAGCACAAGGATCGGCGCCATGACGAAATTCGGCAGCACCTGCGCCCCGATCGACAGGCCGACGGCGCAATAATCCAGCCAGGTGTTTTGCCGGATCGCAGCGGTGACCCCCAGCGAGACGCCGACCGCGACCGCGACCACAAAGGCGATGCCGCCATAGGTCAGCGTGATCGGGAAACCGGCGGCAATGATCTGGTTCACCGAGCGGTCGGGATAGATGAAACTGGGGCCGAAATCGAAATGCGCGACGATGCCCCAGACGTAATTGACGATCTGGCGCCACAAGGGATCGTCCAGCCCGTATTTCGCGTTCAGATTGGCCAGCACCTGCGGCGGCAGGGCGCGCTCTTGCGTGAAGGGGCCACCGGGGGCGGCATACATCAGCAGAAATGACAGAACGATCAACAACAACAGGGTCGGAATGGCGACGGCCAACCGTCGCAGGATGAAACCGAACATGTACAAGGTCCCGATTAGGTGCCGGACAATCAGTTTCGGCAAAAATTGCCGTAAAGCATAAGCGCATCTGAGCGGACGGCCCCGAAAAGCGGGACCGTCCCCAGAGCTTACATCAGCCGGGCTTACTCGGCCACGCGGTACATGTCCTTGGCGTACCAGTCATTCATCACATTGGCCTTGGGCCAGCCGCGCAGATCGGCCTTGACCATCATCGGCTTGGCATAGTGATAGACCGGGACCAGCGCCATTTCCTTGATCAGCAACTCCTCGGCCGCCTTGTAGATCGGCGCGGGGTCGGCTGCGGTCTTGGCGTCGTTGAGCAGCTTGTCATAATCGGCATTCGAGAACTTGCCGTTATTGTAGCCATCGGTGCGGAAGTAATCCACGAAGGTCGAGGGCTCGTTATAATCCGCGCACCATGCATAGCGCGCGACCTCGAAATCCTGGTTCTGCAGGCGGTCGGTATGGACCTTCCATTCGTAATTCGCCAGCTCGACCTGCACGCCGATCTGTTTCCAGAACTGCTGCACGGCGACCGCCAGCTTCTTGTGGTCGTCCGAGGTATTGTACTGGATCGACAGCTTCAGCGGCTTGTCGGGGCCGTAACCCGCCTCGGCCAGCAGGGCCTTGGCCTTTTCGACGCGCTCGGCCTGGGTCCATTTGGACATTTCGATATCGGGCGCCTGGAAGCCCTCGGTCGCCCAATGCGTCCACCAATAGGCCGGCTTCTGGCCGCCCTGCAGCACCTTGTCGACGATGATGTCGCGGTCCACCGCATAGGACAGCGCCTGCCGCACGCGCAGATCCTTCAGCGCCTCGGGACCCTTGTCCGAGAGGTTGAACAGATAGGCATAGGAACAGGCATCCGGCACCGAGACTGCCTGATCGGGATATTCCTGTTGCAGGCGCGGGAACTGGCCGGCCGGGGTGCGGTCCATCCAGTCCAGCTCGCCCGCCAGAAGGCGGGTCAGGCCGATATTCTGGTCGTTCACGGTGACAAAGCGCACCGTGGTCAGGATGGTATTGGCGGCATCCCAGTAATTGTCGTTCTTGCTGAGCACCGCCTGCACGCCCAGATCATGCTGATCCAGCTTGTAGGCGCCATTGCCGACCAGCTTGCCGGCTTCGGTCCAGTTGTCGCCTTCGGCCTCGATGACCTTTTGCGGGGCCGGGAAGGTCGAGGGATGGGCCAGCGTCTTCAGCAGATAGGGCGTCGGCGCGGTCAGCCTGACCTCGAGCGTCTTGTCGTCGATGGCCTTGATGCCCAGCTCCTCGGGCTTTTTCTCGCCCTTGACCACGGCGGGGGCGTTCTCGACATTCATCAGCTCCATGAACCAGGCATATTCGCTGGCCGTGGCCGGATCGGCGATGCGGCGCCAGCCATAGACGAAATCGCCGGCCGTCACCGGATCGCCATTCGACCATTTTGCGTCGCGCAGATGGAAGGTATAGACCAGCTTGTCGTCGCTGACCTCATAGCTTTCGGCGACACCCGGCACCATGGCGCCGTTGATGTCTTCGTTCATCAGCCCCTCGAACAGCTGGCGCAGCGCGTCCGAGCCCTCGCGGTCGGTATTCTTGTGCGGATCCAGCGACTTCAGCGCGTCGAGAATCCAGTAGTTCATCTCTTGCTTGTCGGCGAGTTTCTCGCCCTCGGCGGGCTTGGCGGCAAAGGCGGGAACGGCAAGACCCATAACAAGGGCGGTGGTGAGGAACAGACGAGTCATGGACACCTCTCTCAATCTCTGGATGCGCGGAGATCGCGCAAGAATGGCCAAAATTGCCGTGGATATGCAGCTTGGGCAAGCGTGATTAACGCTTTCCCCGACGACATGGCTGTGAAAGAACATCCGCCATGATCAGCAATTCACGCATCATTCTTGTCACAGGTGGTGCCCGTTCGGGCAAATCTGTCCTGGCCGAGCGGATCGCCGGTCAATTTGACATGCCGCGCATCTATATTGCCACCGCGACGGCGGGTGACGAAGAAATGTCGCGACGCATCGCCCGGCACCGCGAAATGCGCGGGACGGGCTGGCAGACGGTCGAAGAATCGCGCGATCTGGGTGCGGCGCTGGCCGCGACGGACGGGCAGGGGGTGCGGCTGGTCGACTGCCTGACGCTCTGGCTGGCGAATCTGTTCGAGGCGCATGACCCGGACACGGAAACCGCGCGGCTTTGCGCCGCGCTGGCGGCGCAGAACAGCCCGGTCGTGCTGGTCACCAATGAGCTGGGCCTTGGCATCGTGCCCGAGAATTCCCTTGCGCGGCGCTTTCGCGATGCGCATGGCTTGATGAACCAGGCCGTGGCTGCTGCCTCTGATCAGGTCTGGATGTCCGTCAGCGGTCTGCCGCTGCGGCTGAAACCGGAAAGAGAGAGCCCGTGAAGAATTACGACGAAGCTGCCGCCGAAGCCGCCCGCGACCGTCAGGACGAGTTGACCAAGCCGCCCGGATCCCTTGGCCGGCTGGAAGAGCTGGCGATCTTCATGGCCGGATGGCAGGGCCGCGCCCAGCCCCGGATCGAACGCGCGCAGGCGCTGGTCTTTGCCGGCAATCACGGCGTCACCGCGCAGGGCGTGAACCCCTATCCCGTCGAGGTCACCGCGCAGATGGTGGCGAATTTCGAGAATGGCGGCGCGGCGATCAACCAGCTGTGCCGTCTGGCGGGCGCGGAACTCAGGGTCGTGGCGCTGGATCTGGACCGCCCCACCGCCGATTTTACCCGCGGCATGGCGCTGGAGGTGCCCGATCTGGTCGCCTCGATCCAGACCGGCAAGGATGCCGTGGACCCCAAGGCCGATGTCATCATTCTGGGTGAAATGGGTATCGGCAATTCCACGGTCGCGGCGGCGCTGGCGGCGGCGACTTTTGGCGGCAAGGCCGCCGATTGGGTCGGCCCCGGCACCGGCGCCGACGAGGAGATCATGGCCAACAAGCTGCGCGCCGTCGAGGCGGGGCTGAAACGGCACAAGGGCGCGGCCACGGCGGCCTCGATCCTCGGCTCCTATGGCGGGCGCGAGCAGGCGGCGATCTGCGGCGCGGTGATCCGCGCGCGCGAGCTGGGCATCCCGGTGATCCTTGACGGCTTCATCTGCACGGCGGCCGCGGGCGTTTTGATGGTCAATGACCGCAATGCGCTGGACCATTGCCTGATCGGCCATGAAAGCGCCGAGCCGGGCCATCGCCGCCTGCTGGCCGCCATGGGCAAGGAGCCGGTGGTGACGCTGGACATGCGGCTGGGCGAGGGCTCGGGCGCGGCGGTGGCGCTGCTGATCCTGCGCGCGGCGCTGGAATGCCATAATGGCATGGCGACCTTTGCCGAGGCGGGGATTGGTTAATCCGGTTCACGAACTGGCCACGGCGCTGATCTGGCTGACGCGGCTGCCGGTCGCGCGGCTTCTTCCACGTGATCTGGCGCCATTGGCGCAATCGGCCTGGGCCTTTCCGCTGGTCGGCATGGTGGTGGGGCTGGTCGCGGCATTGCCGCTGGTCGCGGGGCTTTCTCTGGGGATGCCCGCCAGTGTCGCGGCGCTTTTGGGCATCGGTGCGGCCATCCTGACCACCGGCGGGCTGCATGAGGACGGGCTGGCCGATTTCGCCGATTCCGCCGGCGCCACCACGCGCGAACGTAGGCTTGAGATCATGCGCGATTCGCGCATCGGCAGTTACGGCGTGCTGGCGCTTGGCTGTGTGCTGGGGCTGCGGGTTGCGGCGCTGGCGGCGCTGGCCGGGCAGGGCGCCTGGGTGGCGGCGGCTGCGCTGATCGGGGTGGCCGGGGCCTCGCGCACGGGAATGGCCCTGGGGCTGGGGCTGATGCCGCCCGCGCGCATGGACGGGCTGGGGCGGCAGGCCGGACGGCCCTCGCGCGCCGGCATGCTGATCGCGCTGGCGCTGGGGGGGCTTGCGCTGGCGGCGCTGTGCAGCGGGTTTCCCGTGCAATCATGGCTTGTGGCGGGGCTGGCGATCGCGGGCGCGCAGCTTTGGCTGGCCGCCCGCGCCATGCGCACGATCGGCGGCCAGACTGGCGATGTTCTGGGCGCGATGCAGCAGCTGGGCGAGGCCGCCGGGCTGGTTGCGCTCACAGTTTTCGGAGGGCGCTAGAATCTGCTTGGGAACCCCGCTCCAACGGTGCTTTTCCTTGACCAGATATGGCCGATCCTCCATACGAAAGGACTATATGAAGAGGCCGGATCAACGGCCGCCCGCTGCAAAAACCGGCGGGAAACAAGGGGAGGTTGACATATGGGCGCCCTGTTGGGGCTTTCGCGCGGAATCGACCGCGTCAATACATTCATAGGCAGGAATGTCAGCTGGCTGATCCTGGTGGCGGTGCTGGTCAGCGCCGCCAACGCGGTCATTCGCAAGGTGTTCAACATCTCGTCGAATTCCTGGCTGGAACTGCAATGGTATCTTTTCGGCGCGGCCTTTCTTGGCGCCGCCGCCTATACGCTGAAAGAGAACGAGCATATCCGCATCGACATCATCTACGGGATGTGGTCGCGGCGCACCCAGCACTGGATCGACCTGATCGGGCACGTGCTCTTCCTGATGCCCTTCGTCACGCTGATGGTCTACTTCCTCTACCCCTGGGTCATACGCTCGTATGTCAGCGGCGAGGTTTCGACCAACTCGGGCGGCCTGATCCTGTGGCCGGCCAAGGCGATGCTGCTGATCGCCTTTGTCATGCTGTTCTGGCAGGGCATTTCCGAAATCATCAAGAAGATCGCGATCATGAACGGCGTGATCGACGACCCCAACCCCTTCATCTCGCATCACGAGGCAGCCGAGCTTGAAGGCGCGGCGATGGTCCGCGAGATGGAGGCTGGATTGCACACCGGCGACAGCCGCGAGGAGAGCCGTAAATGATGGAATTCATTGCGCTGAACATGGCACCGATCATGTTCGCCTCGCTCGTGCTGTTCTTGCTGTTCGGCTATCCGGTGGCCTTCGCGCTGGCGGCAAACGGGCTGTTGTTCTTCGTCATCGGCGTCGAACTGGCGCCCTTGTCGGGGGGGGCGATCAACCTCAGCTGGCCGCTTCTGAACGCCATGCCGGAACGCTTGTGGGGGGTCATGTCAAATGACACCTTGCTTGCGATTCCATTCTTTACCTTCATGGGCATCGTGCTTGAGAAATCGGGCATGGCCGAGGACCTTCTGGATACGGTCGGCCAGCTTTTCGGCCCGATCCGCGGCGGTCTGGCCTATGCGGTGGTGATCGTGGGCGCGCTGCTGGCGGCGACCACGGGCGTTGTCGCGGCCTCGGTGATCGCGATGGGCCTGATCTCGCTGCCGATCATGCTGCGCTATGGCTATGACCGGCGTATCGCCACCGGCGTCATCGCCGCCTCGGGGACGCTGGCGCAGATCATTCCGCCCTCGCTGGTGCTGATCGTTCTGGCCGACCAGCTGGGCCGTTCGGTCGGCGACATGTATACCGGGGCGCTGATCCCGGGCCTGGTGCTGACCGGCCTTTACATGCTCTACATCTTCGTGATGTCGATCATCCATCCGAACCGCCTGCCGGCCCTGCCGGCCGAGGCGCGGACGCTGGGCTCGGGCGTGACCTCGCTGCTGGTCGCGATCGTGGCGACGGTGGGCCTGTCCTATCTGGCCTTCCTGTGGCTGCACCCGACGCAGGGCAAGGATGCCGACATTCTGGCCCCCGCGCTTGGCGTGATCGTGATCTATGTCTTCGCCGTGCTGGACAAGAGCCTGAAGCTGAACCTGATGTCGCGTCTTGCGCAGCAGGTCATCATCGTGCTGATCCCGCCGCTGGCGCTGATCTTTCTGGTGCTGGGCACGATCTTCCTGGGGATCGCCACCCCGACCGAGGGCGGCGCCATGGGGGCCGTCGGCGCGCTGCTTCTGGCACTGGTCAAGGGACGCCTGAACTATGACGTGGTGCGTCAGGCGCTGCTGGCGACGACGCGGCTTTCGGCCTTTGTCATGTTCATCCTGATCGGGGCGCGGGTCTTCTCGCTGACCTTCTATGGCGTGAACGGGCATATCTGGGTCGAGCATCTGCTGACCACGCTGCCGGGGGGCGAATATGGCTTCCTGATCGCGGTGTCGGTGCTGGTCTTCCTTCTGGCCTTCTTCCTCGACTTCTTCGAGCTGGCCTTCATCATCGTCCCGCTGCTGGCACCGGCAGCCGAGGCGATGGGGATCGACCTGATCTGGTTCGGCGTCCTTCTGGGCGTGAACATGCAGACCAGCTTCATGCATCCGCCCTTTGGCTTCTCGCTGTTCTACCTGCGTTCGGTGGCGCCCAAGGCGCCTTATCAGGACAAGGTGACCGGCCTGACCATGGCGCCGGTCACGACCGGGCAGATCTATTGGGGCGCGGTTCCCTTTGTCTGCATCCAGATCGCGATGATCGCCATCGTGATGTTCTTCCCGGGCATGGTCATGCACTACAAGGGCGCGCCGATCGACACCTCGAACGTCAAGATCGAGATCCCTGCGGGTGGCGGTCTGGGCGGCCTTGGCGGCGGTCTGGATGGCGGCCTGGGTGGGCTTGGCGGCAATCCCTTTGCACCGCCGGGCGCTCCGGCTGCTCCGGGCGCGGCTGCTCCGGGCCTTCCGGCTCCGGGCGGTCTGGGCGGCGCGCCGAATTTCGGCGCTCCGGCAGCCCCGGCCGGTACGGCGCCGGCGACCCCGGCACCTGCGGCAGGCGGGCTCGACCCGCTGGCAGGCCCGCCCCCGGGGCTTGGCGCACCGGCCCAACAACCGGCCCAGGAACCGGCCCAACAACCGGCCCCGCAGCCCTCGAACTGAGACGCGAAACGAAAATGAAGAAAGGCGGCCTTCGGGCCGCCTTTCTTCATTCGTTCACCACCCGATGGAACGCATCCCGGAGGACATGAAAAAGCCGCCGCAAGATGCGGCGGCTTTTCCGGTTCCGTCAGATGCTTACAGCGTGCCGTTGCGCTGCTGGATCATCATGAAGGTGTCATAGGTGTATTCGGCGGTCTGGTTGTAGAGATACCAGTCCGCACGCGCCGTTTTCAGCGAATCCCAGATCTTCTTGAAGGCCGGGTTCGCGGCTTCCATCTCGGCATAGACCTCATTCGCGGCCTTGAAGCAGCCGTCCAGGATCTCGGGGCTGAAGGGGCGCAGCTGCGCGCCAGCAGCCACCAGCTCTTTCAGCGCGATCGGGTTCAGGTGGTCATACATCTGCAGCATGTTCGCATCCGCGGCCTGGGCGGCGGTGTGCAGCAGCGACTTGTAGTTCTCGGGCAGCGCTTCGTATTTTTCCTTGTTGAACAGGAAGTGGACCGTCGGGCCACCTTCCCACCAGCCGGGATAGTAATAGTAGGGCGCGACCTTGTAGAAGCCGAGCTTCTGGTCGTCATAGGGACCGACCCATTCGGACGCGTCGATCGTGCCCTTTTCCAGCGCCGGATAGATGTCGCCGCCGGGGATCTGCTGGGGCACTGCGCCCAGACGCTCGAGCACCTTGCCGGCAAAGCCGCCGACGCGGATCTTGAGCCCCTTCAGGTCTTCAAGCGTGTTGATTTCCTTGCGGAACCAGCCGCCCATCTGGGCGCCGGTATTGCCGCCCGGCAAGCCGTAGAGGTTGTGGGTGGCGAGGAACTCGTTGAACAGGCCGATGCCGCCGCCATGATATTGCCAGGCGTTCATCGCCCGCGCCGACAGCGCGAAGGGCACGGCCGAACCAAGCGCGAAGGCCGGGTCCTTGCCCCAGCTGTAATAAGCGACGGTGTGGCAGGCCTCGACCGTGCCCTGGGTCACAGTTTCCTGTGCCTGCAGGCCGCCAACGATTTCGCCAGCAGGGAAGACCTGAATCTGAAACTTGCCGCCGGTCGCTTCCGAGATGTGCTTGGACAGCACTTCCGCGCCGCCATAGATCGTGTCGAGCGACTTGGGGAAGGACGAGGTCAGGCGCCATTTCACCTCGGGCATTTCCTGCGCGATCGCGGGCGCGGCCAGTGCGGCACCGGCAGCGGCGGTCGCACCGCCGACCGTGGCACGGGTCAGAAACGCGCGCCGGTCAAGCTTGTTGGTCTTCTTCATAAGTTCCTCCGCTTTGATCGACCTTTTTCATGCGGCCGATTGCGGCAGATGTTTGCACGCGTTTTCCGGTCTGTCGAGATGCAAGCGCAGCAATTTCACCCTGATCGGCGTCGGATCGGTGTTGCCCATACGTCAACTTGGCGTTGAAAGCGGCATGGCCGATCTTGTGGTTAACGCAACGCACTACCCAAGTGCTTTGGGGCCGCCTATACTGAGTGCGGTTTGGGGCTTTGAGGGAACAAGGGATGCGCTGCCCGTTCTGTGGAAATGTCGATACCCAGGTCAAGGATTCGCGTCCGGCCGAGGACAATGTGGCCATCCGGCGCCGGCGCTTTTGCCCGGCCTGCGGCGGGCGCTTCACCACCTATGAACGCGTGCAGCTGCGCGATCTGGTCGTGGTCAAATCCAGCGGCCGGCGCGAGGATTTCGACCGCACCAAGCTGGAACGCTCGATCCGCATCGCCATGCAGAAACGCCCGGTCGAGCCCGAGCGCATCGACCAGATGATCTCGGGCATCGTGCGCCGGCTGGAAAGCATGGGCGAGACGGACATCCCCTCGAAGGTCATCGGTGAGATCGTGATGGAGACGCTGGCCCGCATCGACACCGTGGGCTATGTGCGTTTTGCCAGCGTTTACAAGAACTTCCAGGCGGCGGACGATTTCGATAAATTCGTCTCGGAACTGCGCCCGACCGCGCCCGAAGAGTGAGCGACGCCCGCCACATGCGCCACGCCTTGGCGCTGGCGCGCCGGGGTCTGGGCAATACCTGGCCCAATCCGGCGGTCGGCTGCGTGATCCTGCGCGGCGGCGTGGTGGTCGGACGCGGCTGGACCCAGCCGGGCGGGCGCCCCCACGCCGAGGTCATGGCGCTGACGCAGGCGGGGCCCGCCGCGCAGGGCGCCACCGCCTATGTCACGCTTGAGCCCTGCGCCCATCATGGCAAGACGCCCCCCTGCGCCGAGGCGCTGGCGCGCGCCGGAATTGCCCGCGTCGTCAGCGCCTTGACCGATCCCGATCCGCGCGTCACCGGGCGCGGCCATGCGATTCTGCGCGCTGCCGGCATCGAGGTGACCGAAGGCGTCTGCGAGGCCGAGGCGCGGGAATTGCAGCGCGGCTTTCTGACGCGGGTGGTGCAGGGGCGGCCGATGCTGACGCTGAAGCTGGCCAGCAGCTTCGACGGCCGGATCGCCACCCAATCGGGCGAAAGCCAGTGGATCACCGGCCCCGAGGCGCGCCGCCATGTCCATGCGCTGCGCCTGACCCATGACGCGGTGATGGTCGGCGGCGGCACCGCCCGCGCCGACCGTCCGGCCCTGAACGTGCGCGGCTTTGGCGCGGTTCGCCAGCCCGTCCGCATCGTGGTTTCTGGCGGAGCGCTGCCAGATCTGCCCGTCGAGGACGCCGATCACGGCCCGCTCTGGCAGGTTTCGGGCACGCCTGCGGCCTTCATGGCTGAACTTGCCGCCCGGGGCCTGACGCGGGTCTTGTGCGAGGGCGGCGGGGAACTGGCCGCCAGTCTTTTGCGCGCCGGTCTGGTCGATCAGCTGGTCGGCTATACGGCGGGTCTGGCGCTGGGGGCCGAGGGGCGCCCGGCCATCGGCGCACTGGGGCTTGAATATCTGGCCGATGCCCCGCGCTTTCGGCTCGTCGAGACCCGGCGGATCGGTCTCGATCTGATGCATCGCTGGCTGCGCGCCTAGCGCCGCCAGATCCAGGCATAGCTGCTGAAAATCCCCTGCGTCTTGGCCAACAACCGCAAGGGCGCGCCACCCGGCGCAAAGCCGGGATCGGCCAGCCGTGCCAGCGCCACCTCGGGCGGGCAGGGCAGGCGGCTTACCGGATCGAAATAGCGCGGATAGGCGATCAGCGCGGCATGGATCAACTGCGCAAGGCTGGCCTGCGTCAGCCGCCGTTCCGGCACCGGCCCCAGATCCTGCGTCAGCCCCCAGCCGGCATAAAAGGGCGCGCCCAGCGTCGTGACCGGCAACCCGCGCAGCATGGCCTCAAAGCCCATGGTAGAGGTGATGGTGATGATGCCATCCACCCGGGCCATCAGCGCCGCGGCGCTGGCATCGCGCGCGACCACATCGGCCAGCGCGGTCAACTGAGCCTTGGGGATCAGGCCGGGACGCAGGCCGGCCTCGACATCGGGATGCGGCTTGTAGATCAGCACCGCATCTGGAAACTCGGCCCGCGCGCGTGTCAGCAGCGCCAGATTGCTGTGTTCGGCCCCTGCGCCAAGACGGATCGAGGCGTCATCCTCGACCTGACCCGGCACGAGGATGCGGCGGCCCGAGGGCAGTTCGGGCAGCGGGCCGCCGAGGTTGTATTTGGTGACGCCGGCCTTGGTCAAAGCCTCTGCAAGGGCCAGCGCGCGCGCCTCGCCGCCCGGCGGCAGCGGTGCGGCCATCAGCCTCTCGAACCGGCTTTCGCGGCTTGGATCGTAATAGATGCCCAGATCGTCGGCGACCAGCGACAGCGGCGGCACCAGCGCCGCGCCCAGCCCGCGCGAGCGGATGAAGCCATCCTCGACCCGCCTGGCGCCCGGCACCTCGGCGGCGCGATTGGCCCAGGCCAGCGTGACACCGGCTTGGGGACGGTCGGTAAAGCGCACCCCGGTGCCATTGCCGAAAAAGCGCGCGACAAAAGGACGTTTCCACAGCCGCATGCCATAGGCGAGATGACCGGCATGATCCTCGCGCCAGGCGCGGGTTTCGGCCTCAAGCTGGCGCAGGGCGCCCTCGAAATCGGTCAGGCAGTCGCGGCAGGGATCATACCAGATGGGAGCGATCAGGTGGCTGGCGGCAAACAGCGCCTCGATGGGCGCGGATCGGCGGCGGGGCAGGCTGTGCTGATCGTTGCTGAGGCCCCAGCCGGCATAGAAGGGGCGGCCAAAGATGCGCGGGCGGTGGCCGGCCAGCATCGCCTCGTAACCCAGCTGCGAGGACATGACATAGACCCGCGCCGCCCCCTTGAGCAGCGCCCAGGGCGAGGTGGGGTTGGTGCAGAATTCCTCGCCGGGCCGCAGGTCCTCGGGCGCGTAATGGCCGGGGCGCAGATTTGCGGCAGTCTCGGGGTGCGTGCGGATGACAAGGCGTTGGCCGGGGTTTTCCTCCCGCGCCACCGTCAGCATCTCAAGAAATTCGGCGCGCCCTGCGCCCAGCAGCGAGGCATCGCCGCGCGTCTGGTCGATCACCAGCACATATCCCGGCGGGGGCGGTTCGACACCCGGCAGGTGGGCATTGTATTTCGACAGATCCGCCGCGATCAGCCGGGCCATGGCCGCACGCGCATCATCGTGGCGCGCCTGCGCCTCGGGCGAGGTGACAAGGGTTTCGATCAGCGAAGGCCGTTCGGGGTCGAAATGCAGCCCGTAAGGGTCGGCGATCAGGCCGATGGGGCCGCGCCGCGCCACCCGCCCCTGCGCCCGCCCCGGCAGGACCGAGCGCAGAAAGGCATCCTCGACCCGCAGCAGCTGTGCGCCACGCCATGCGGCAAGCGCGGTGCCGCGCCACGCGGTCGGACTTGCGCCCCAGATGCCGATCCAGTCCCCGGGTCCCGGCAGACCGATGCTCGGCACCCATCCGGCCAGCGTCAGGATGCGCCGCAGGCGAGGCCGGGTCAGGAAGCCGCCGTTGCAAATGAAAAGCCGCCGGGTTCCCCCGGCGGCTTCTGTCCTTTCGCCCATCGCTTAGCGGAAGGCGCTGTCGGCCGTGCCGACATCCGTCGCCGTGCCGAGGATCGAGTTCATGATCTTCTGCCATTGCACGAAGGGCGCCTCGGTCACATAGACCGTGTCCTCGTCGCGGATGACAAAATCACGGGCGATGAACATGCCGTCAGGCTTGGCCAGGTTCAGCACATAGGCAATGCGCTGGTCGCCATAGATGTCGTTGCGGCCCAGCACGGCGCGGGCAATCGCCTGCGGCTCGGTGCGCATGATGAACACGCCCTTGGGGTCGGCCAGCAGCGTCGAAAGCCCGCCGACCATGGCCACGGCCTCGATGGCGTTGATCTGATCGTTGCCCAGCGGCACCTTGGTCTGGCCGCCCAATGCACCCAGCGCGGTGAAGCTGCGCTGGTCTTCCTCGACCAGGATCACGTCGCCGGGGCGCAGCGCGATGTCATTGCGGTTGTTCGAATAGAGATCGCGCAGCCAGACCTTGCCGCTGGAGGCGCCGCGTTTGACGGTGACCACCGCGACCTCGGGCTCGATGGTGACGCCGCCCGATTTCGACAGCATGGCCGACAGGGTGCGGGTCGGACGCTCGATCGGATAGACGCCTTGCGCATTGACCTTGCCCATGACCGAGACGGTGGCACCGTCGCCGGCGACGCGGGTCACCATGACCTGCGGGTCGGGGGTCTGGGTTTCCAGCTTTTCCGTGATGATGCGGCGCAGCTCGTCAGGGCTGTTTCCCGCCGCCATGATGCGGCCGGCATAGGGCACGAAGATGTAGCCCTGGCTGTCCACCTGCAATTCGGTCAGCTGGGTCGAGCTGGTGCCCATCGAGGCCAGAAGGCCGTCATCGACGTTTTCCCAGATCGACAGGCCCAGCACGTCGCCGGGACGCACGACATCGGCGCCGACCTGACCGGCATTGCGGAAATCCGAGCCAAAGCCATAGGCGGGCGAATAGTTCGCGGCGCGGTTCACGCGATCATCGACATCGACGATATGGCTGGTGCCCCCCTTGGCGGCCGCGCCCGACATGATCTCGCCCCTCGTCGGACCAGAGCGGGGAAGGCCACATGCGGATACAAGCAGCGCCGCGCCAAGCAGCACCACCGCCGTCATACGCGCGACGATCGGACGCGACGGCAGCATTGCGGCGCCGGTCCCATCGGGCGAAATATGATATTGGGTCAAACTTAATCTCCTGTCCTCGGCCGCGATTCCCGTGTCCGCGGTCATATTTTGCGGGCAAGCTACCGCAGCATGCCACGGTTTTCCATATTATTGACCGCATTATTCATCTTTACTGTCCATCTGTTGCCGATATTTCCCACGTCCGGCGAAAAGCGCCTGATAGGGATCCTCCGGAGCGAGCATCATGTCGACCACGATGCGCAAGGCATGCGTCCGCGAGCGATTCGCGTAATATCCCCCCGGCACCTGGCTGCTTTCCAGCAGAAAATCGCGATAGCGGCGATAGATGGCGGGATCCGGGCGCAATGGTTCCCGCAGGAACTCGGCCAAGCTCTGCTCTGAAACGAGGCCCGGCTTGTCATAGACGGCGCGGCCCATCGCCTTGACCGGCAGCCCGCGCCACAGCGCCTGTTGCGCCGAGGTCGAATTCACCGTGACCGTCGCCCGCGCCTGATTGAGCAGCCGCGCCAGCTTGCCGCCGCGCACGAAATGCACGCGGTCCGCAATCCCCAGTTCCTGCGCCTTGGCCCGGATCGCCGGCCGGATGCCGCCGCGCCCATCCTCAAGCGGATGCGCCTTGAAGACCAGCCGGTGATGGCGAGGTGCCGAGCGGGCGAATTCGGTCAGCACCTCGTCGGTGAAATCGGCCATGCGCGCATAGGGGGAATGGGCGACGAAGTTGGAATCGTGCTCAAGCTGCATGAGCACGAGGATATAGGGAAAGCCGCCGCGCTGGACCTGCGCGGCCTCGACCATGCGTGCCAGCGCGTCGACGGGCGTCATCAGAAGCCGGCGCAGGTTCAGCCGGAATTCCTGCAGCACGCCGATCCGGCGATGGGTGCGATAGCCCGGATAGCGGCCATTCGCCAGCAGGACGAAGAAGTGGTAAAGCGCGCCATAGAACTTGTGCTGGCGCATGTCGCCCCAATGCGCGGGCGGGCGGTTCATCTCGCCGGGGCGGCCGCTCAGGGCGTTGCTCATCTCGGGTAGCGGGATCCGCATCAGCGCCGAATGACCGTTCGAGCCGTTGCGTTCATAGGTGATCCAGAACGGGCGCAGATAGCCCTCCTCGAAGACATGCAGCACCAGCCCGTGATCCTGTGCGGCCTCGCGCGCGGCGGCGTGGATCGGGCGGACATCGCCGTAAAGCACGATATCGGTCACGCCCTTTTCGGCGATGATGCGGCTCAGATGCGCGGGCCATTCCTCGGGCGTGCCCTGATGGCGGATGAAATGCGCCTTGTCCGACCAGAAGAACTCGTCCCCCGCATTGAACCCGACGCGCCACACCTGCGCGCCGGCATCACGCAAAAGCGCGCCGACGCGGCGGAAGAACGGGCCATGCGGGCCTTGCAGCATCAGGAAGACCCGCCGTTCGGCGGGCAGGGCCGCAGCCGCCGGGACCGGGCCGCGCGGACTGTCTGCCGCCACGCCGGAGGGATCAGGCATGTCGGGTGCGTCCGGCAGCGGCGATGGCTCGGCAGAGCTGCGGATATGATGTAGCTTTGGCATGTTCCTGGGTTGCGGAATCAACGGGATGGTTACTCAAAAAGCGCAGCAAGAACGGGGGTGCCGCCATTGTGGTGATTGCATGAAAGCCCTTGACTGTCACGGCAATTCCCCGATTCCGGCTAATGCGCGTTAACATCCGTTGCAGCTTTGCTTGCAGATCGGGGGCCAAGCGCCTAGTTCTCTGCCAACACCGCAAAGGGGGCATCGATGTTCACCGGCATCATCACCGATATCGGCAAGGTCGCGCAGGTCCAGATGCGCGGCGACATGCGGGCGCGGATCGCCTGTCACTATGACATGGCGGGCGTCGATCTGGGGGCCTCGATCGCCTGCGACGGAGTCTGCCTGACGGTGATCGACAAGGGGCCCGACTGGTTCGATGTCGATATCTCGGCCGAGACGATCAGCAAGACCAATATCGACACCCATGGTTGGCACGAGGGCCGGCCGTTGAACCTTGAACGCGCATTGAAGGTCGGCGACGAACTGGGCGGCCATATCGTCAGCGGCCATGTCGATGGCACCGCAGTCATCGAGGAAATGCATGACGAGGGCGACAGCACCCGCATCACCTTGCGCGCGCCGCGCGAGTTGGCGCGCTTCATCGCGCCCAAGGGGTCGGTGGCGCTGAACGGCACCTCGCTGACCGTAAACGAGGTCGATGGCGAGCGGTTCGGGGTCAACGTGATCCCGCATACCCAGCAGGTCACCACCTGGGGCGCGGTCAAGGTCAGCGACCGGGTGAACCTTGAAATCGACACGCTGGCGCGCTATGTCGCGCGGCTGGCTGAAGCGGGCTGAAGCGTGGCGGGGATCGGGCATAATCGCGGTCCCGGCATGGGCAGCAGCTTTCGCGCCCATTGCTGGAGCGTGGCCCGGCGCGAGCTTTTAGGCGCGCGCCTGCCCATCGAGGTGGTGCGGCTGCAGGTGAATCGCGCCAAGGCGCTGGGGCTGGAATACAAGACCTATGCCGGCGTGCGCGCCACCACCGGACGCGATCTGGTGGCGTTTCTGTATTCCTCGAACGCGCTTGGTGTCTTTCGGATGACGCAGCCCGTCGACGCCGCGACGCGCGACCGCATCGCCCTTGTCGCCGCGTCACCGCATCTGGGATGCAGCCCGGGCCTTGCGCCGGATGCGCTGGGGGCGCAGATCGGAGCGGTCTCGGCCCGCGCGCTTGCGCCCTTTGGCACCAGCTGGTCGGCGATGCGCGACGAGATGAAGGGCTGGCTCAGGGCGCAGGGCCTGCCCGGCGATGCGGTGCTGATGATCGGCGAAACCGAGCATGAGCGGGAAATGATGACGGCCGGCGGCCTTGCGGGATTCATCCCCGGCCAGCGGTTCTTTGCAGGAGTGGCGGATGCAATATGAAACCCCGGGCCCGGTCGAGCGTGACTGGTCGGACGTAATCTCCTCGACCGAGGAGATCATCAACGAGGCTCGCAATGGCCGCATGTATATCCTTGTCGATCACGAGGACCGCGAGAACGAGGGCGATCTGGTCATCCCCGCGCAGATGGCCACGCCCGATGCGATCAACTTCATGGCCACCCATGGCCGCGGGCTGATCTGTCTGGCGCTGCCGGGATCGCGCATCGACGCGCTGGGGCTGCAACTGATGAGCCCCAAGAACTCCAGCCGGCATGAGACCGCCTTCACCATGTCCATCGAGGCGCGAGAAGGCGTCACCACCGGCATCTCGGCCCATGACCGCGCCCATACCGTCGCGGTGGCCATCGACCCGACCAAGGGCGCGGTCGATATCGCGACGCCCGGCCATGTCTTTCCGCTGCGCGCCCGCGAGGGCGGCGTTCTGGTGCGCGCCGGCCATACCGAGGCCGCTGTCGATGTCTCGCGCCTTGCCGGGCTGAATGCCTCGGGGGTGATCTGCGAGATCATGAACGAGGACGGCACCATGGCGCGGCTGCCCGATCTGGTCGCCTTCGCGCAACGCCACGGGCTCAAGATCGGCACGATCAGCGACCTGATCTCGTATCGCCGCCGCCATGACAACCTGATCGCCGAGCGTGCGCAGCGCGCCGTCCATTCCATCCATGGCGGCGACTGGATGATGCGGGTCTTTGCCGACGAGACCTCGGGGGCCGAGCATATCGTGCTGACCAAGGGCGACCTGACCGCCGAGGGTCCGGTGATGGTGCGCATGCATGCGCTGGACCCGCTGCATGACGTGCTGGGCATCGGCCGCGAGGATGCGGGCGATCTGTCGGCCGCAATGGGCCTGATCGCCGAAGAGGGCCGGGGGGTCGTGGTGCTGTTCCGCGACCTGGAAAAAGCCCTGCCGGCGCAGGGCGAGGTTTCGCCCCATGTGCTGCGCCAATACGGGCTGGGGGCGCAGATCCTGTCCTCGCTGGGCTTGTGCGAATTGATCGTATTGACGAATTCGGCGCCGGTGAAGGTGGTCGGGCTTGACGCCTACGGACTTTCCATCCATTCCACGCGTCCGATTCCCAAGGGATAAGCCATGGCCGCCAGCATCGAACATTACCAATTGCCGCTTCCCGCCTTCAGGGACGCGGTGCGCCTGCTGATCGTGGTCTCGCCCTATTACCGGCAGATCGCGGACGGCATGATCGAGGGCGCGCGGGCCGTGGCCGCCGCCGCCGGTGCGACGGTCGATCTGGTCGAGGTGCCCGGCGCGCTGGAAATCCCCACCGCCATCGGGCTGGCCGCCAGCCGCAACCTTTATGACGGCTATGTCGCCTTGGGTTGCGTCATTCGCGGCGAGACGACGCATTACGACACGGTCTGCAATGACAGCTCGCGCGGGATCACCCTGCTGGGGCTGCAGGGCCATTGCATCGGCAATGGCATCCTGACGGTGGAAAACACCGATCAGGCGGTGGTGCGCGCCGATCCCAAAGGCCAGAACAAGGGCGGTGGCGCCGCCGCCGCCGCGCTGCACCTGATCGCGCTGAAACGCGGCTGGGCCGGGCAGGGCGTTGCAGCGGCCGCAGTGCCGCGCGACGTGACCCGTCTGGCCGGCGAAATCGACGGGCCGAGGGGCGCATGAGCGGGCAGGGCGACAAATCCCGCCGTTCGGGCGGCGACCGCGAGGCTCGGCAGGCACGCGCCGCCGCGGCCCGGCTTTATGCCGTGCAGGCGCTGTTCCAGATGGAGGCCTCGGGCCAGTCGGCGGACCGTATCCAGCGCGAATTCCTGAACTGGCGCATCGGCCGTGAGGGCGAGGATGACGATATGGTCTCGGTTGACGCCGATGACAAATTGTTCGCCCGCATCGTCGATGACGCTGTGAACTGGCAGGGCAAGATCGACCAGATGACCGACCGGGCGCTGGTGGCGAAATGGCCTATCGACCGCATCGATCCGGTGCTGCGGGCGCTGTTTCGTGCCGCCGGGGCCGAACTCGTCACCCCCAAGACCCCGCCCAAGGTGGTGATCACTGAATATGTGCGCATCACACAGGCCTTTTTTGCCGAGGGCCGCGAGGCGAAATTCGTCAATGCGGTCCTGGACCACATGGCCCATGAGGCGCGCCCCGAGGCATTCTGACGCGCGCGCCGGTTTTTCATTCGGACCCCGGTGATTTGCTGCTAGACTGCCGGGACGTGACCAGTGTCCCGGGGGGTAGCCCATGCCCAAGCTTGTCAGGCTTTACATTCTGAGCATTGCCATCGGGTTCGCGCTGGCGGCGGTATTTACCGGCCTGCTGGTGGCGCTGGATGTGGCCGGGCTGCGGCATCTGATGACCACGACGCATGGCGGCTGGATCGCCGTGCTGATGATGGTCTTTTTCCATGGCATCCTGTTTTCGGGTGTCCAGTTCGCCATCCGTATCATGCTAATGGCCGAGGATGACGGCCCGACGCAGGGCCTGCGGCAGCGGATCTGGCGCTTTTCGACGCCGCTCCGCGTTTCCGCCGCCGCGCGCAAGGACTGACTCTGCGGCGTCAGGGGCAGCGCGCTGTTCGGGCGGGCGTCGCGGCAGGGTCTTGAAAATCATGGGAAATCGGGTGGCGGGAACCGCAGCGACCGTGGCAGCGCTAGTTTCCCCGAAAGCCTGGATGTCCAGGTGGGAGCCGGGTAACGGAACCAGGGCCCCGTCAGAGCCAGCCCCCTCGGTGAAATTATAGGCCAGTGGAAAAAGAGGCCACACACGAGAAGAGCAGAAGCCCGCCAGTTCCGTTAGATAGGACGCAGCCGGCGGTGCTGCAAGGGGCATGCGGGGCGGGTCGGGCTGCTTGCAGGATGTTTCCGTTTCGTTCATCATATGGCGATGCGCCGATCCGACATGCCCCCACCCGGGAACCCGTCCCAAACCCCGGCCGAGATCCTGCCGGCCCAGCCCGGCCAACGTCTCGCAAGGGGGGTGATGCGGATGCTGCATGGCCTTGGCCACGCACCGCTGGCCGAGTTCGTGCCGGCGGGCGGGTTGCGGGTCGATGTCGTCTCGATCACGCCCAAGGGAGAAATCTGGGTGGTCGAGTGCAAAAGCTGCCGGGCGGACTTTGCCGGCGACCGGAAATGGCAGGGTTATCTGGAATTCTGCGACCGCTTTTTCTGGGCGGTGGACAGCGATTTTCCCGATGAGCTGCTGCCGGAGGAAACCGGTCTGATCCGCGCCGATCCCTGGGATGCGGCGCTGGTCCGGATGGCGCCCGAATCGCGGCTGCCCGGCGCCCGGCGCGCGCGGCTTCTGCGCGATATTGCGCGCGTCTCGACGACGCGGCTGATGGCGCTTGTCGATCCGATGGGGGTCAGCGGCGCGGCTTCTTAGCGCCTTTTCCCGAACCGCCGCCCTTGCCCATGCTGCGGGCGGCTTCGGCGGCGGCCAGCAGTTCCTCGGCGATTTCCTCGGCTTCCTCGGGGTCGAAATCCAGCGGCAGATCGACGTTCTCGGCCTCGACATAAATCCTGACCATGCCCTGATCGGTGGGGCCGATCTGCAGGTTTGCGGCAATATCGCTCTGGCTGTTGATGCTCATGCTGGCTCTCCCGGCCTGTGGCGTTCCGATCTGAGGGCTTTCCTTAACGCGCTTGGGAAAAAGCGGCAAGTCGGGCTTGCACCCGCGCGGGGCTGGCGTTAGATAGCCGCCAGTGCCGCCTTAGCTCAGTTGGTTAGAGCGCTAGATTGTGGATCTAGAGGTCCCCCGTTCGAGCCGGGGAGGCGGTACCACCTCCCCCAGACAGCATGACGATCCGGCGGCATCATCGCGCGAAATCGGCCCGCCGATGGAACGATCGCGCCGCTTGGCGGTTTTGTTCGCGAAGACAGAGCTACCCTTGAGAAAGGACATGTCATGGCGAAATACGAAGCCAGTGCCGAGGAACTGAAAGCCCAGGCCCGCGAGGCCGCGGATGAGGTTGGCAAGCAGGCCCGCCGCGTCGCCGACGAGGCCCAGCACGCCGCCGAATCGCTGCGCGAAAAAGGTGCCGAATTCGCCGAAAGCGCCCGCAAGCACAGCCATGAATATGCCGAGCGCGCCCGGGACGAGGCCCGCCGCATCTATCGCGAGGGCGAACGCTATGCCGCCGATCTCGCCGATCATGCCGACGATTATTATGTCGAGGTTTCGCGCGCGGTACGCCGGCACCCGGCCAGGGCGCTTGGCATCGCCGCCGGCGTCGGCTTTCTGCTGGGCCTGATCATCGCGCGCCGCTGAGAGTCCCGCCAATGTTCATCTATGGCAGGAAGATGCAGCTTGCCCTGACGGACAAGCTGCGCCGTGGCGGGCTGATGGCCGGGGCAGGGGCGGTGCTGCTGGTCGGCCTCGGCTTCCTGCTGGCCGCGTTGTGGACCTGGCTTGCAACCTATCTGGAATGGGGGCCGCTTTGGGCCTCGCTGGCGATCGGGGCGGGTTTCGTGTCGATCGGCTTTGTCCTGATGCTGATGGCCGCGCGGGAAAAACACCCGACGCCCAGCACGGACGAGCTGCGCGCCGAGATCGAGGAGCGCGCGAACCTGATGGTGGATGCGGCGCTGGACAAGGCTTCGCAAAAGGCGACGCGGCTTATGGATGCGGCCGGGCAGCGCGTGCAGACGCTTTCGGATCGGGTGGTTTATGGTGCCGACCGTTATGCCGACCGGGCCGAGGCGCAGGCGCAAGCCGCCGCGCAGCGCATCCGCGAGGCATCCGACAGTGGATTGAAGGTAGCGTCCGAGACGCTGGAGGATGTCACGGCGCGGGTAAAGCATTCGAATACCGCGGCCATCGCACCGCTGATCGGGGCCTTCGCGATCGGCCTGACCCTGGCGTCGCGGCTGCGCAACAGGCATCGCGGCGATGACGATTGGGACAATTCCGGCAATGGGGCGTAGCGCCCTCGAATTCAGGTCGGATTTTCGCTTCAACGTCTTGAAATCAAAAAGCCCCGCAGTGCGGGGCTTTGACTTTCGGCTCAGGCGTTCGCTTCGCGGATCTTTGCGGCGGCGTCCTTGTCATAGGCGATGCCGGCCTTGTCGAGCAGCTGGTCCAGCTCGCCCGAAAGGGTCATCTCGGTGACGATGTCGCAGCCGCCGACGAACTCGCCCTTGATGTAGAGCTGCGGAATCGTCGGCCAGTCCGAGAAGTCCTTGATGCCCTGGCGGATGCCCTCATCGGCAAGCACGTTCACGTCGCGATATGCGACATTCATGTAGTTCAGCACGCCTGCGACCCGGCTCGAGAAACCGCATTGCGGCATTTCCTTGGTGCCCTTCATGAACAGGACCACGTCATTGCCGTCGATGGTGTCCTGAATCTGCTGGCGGGTATCGCTCATCTGCTTGGTTCCTTGATTTGGCGGGCAGGGCGTTCCTGCCGCCCTTGTGGTGATTTCAGTCGGGCGCCTTGGTGGTCAGTGCCAGCGCGTGCAGCGCGCCTGAGGGGCCATCCATCTTGCCTTGCAGCGCCGCATAGACAGCGCGCTGTTGCTGCACGCGGTTCTGGCCGCGGAAGCTTTCGTCGATCACCTCGGCGGCATAGTGATTGCCGTCGCCCGCAAGGTCATTGACCGTGATCTGCGCATTGGGAAATGCGGCGCGGATCATTGCTTCGATTTCATGGGCTTCCATCGCCATGGCGCGTCCTTTCGCTGTTGACCCAGATTTAGGTCATGGCCATGCGCATCGCAAGGTCGGGACCGGGGGTGATCGCAGCGATGCCTTTGAAACAGCGGTGGCGACAGGCATGGGTCATCTTTGGCCGGCCAGGGTTTCGCCCGAATTTAAGTTGTTCTGAATCCGTAGCGGATATGAGATTGTCATGGCAGGGACTGCAAGCAGGGAACGCGCTCACCCAAGGATAAAAGCTACAGTTTTTTCATATTTTGGGGGCAAACATGTCCAGTACTTCCACAAGTCCTGCCGGAAGCCATGTCAGCCTGATCCTGAGAGTCCTCGGCGTTGTCGGGGTCGTTTTCGGGCTGTCGCTGGCGCTTCCCGGCGCCTATCTGATCTTTCTGGGGGGCAGCTGGTATTACGCCATCGCCGGGCTCCTGACCGTGTTCGCGGGGATCCATGTCTTCGCCGGCAAGCCGCGCGGCATTGCCATCTATCTGCTGGTCTGCCTGATCACCGTCCTTTGGTCCGCATGGGAGGTCTGGCCGCTCGAGGGCTGGTTCTGGCCGCTGATCCCGCGCCTTTTCTCATTCGCTTTCGCGCTGTGCCTGATTCTTCTGGCGGCGCCCCTGATGCCGGCCTATCGCGGCGATGCCGGGGCAAGGCGCGGCTTTCTGACGGCGGCGCTGGTGGTTTTTGCGGGGCTTGCTGTCACTTTCTGGCAGATGTTTCATCCGCACGACATCGTGCGGAAGGATTTCACCCTGACCCCGGGCGCGGCAAGTCCCGACACGATGGCGGCGGGGGACAACTGGACGGCCTATGGGCGCACCGGCATGGGGACGCGCTATGCCCCGTTTGACCAGATCACCCCCGAGAATGTCGGCCAGCTTGAGATCGCATGGACTGCCCGCACCGGCCATATCGCCGACGACACACAATATCTTGAGGATCAGAATACCCCGCTTTATGCCGATGGGACGGTGTTCCAGTGCTCGGCCGACAGCGCCGTGACCGCCATTGACGGGGTTAGCGGCGAGATCAAATGGCAGTTCGATTCGGGTGCCAAGAACCCCTTTTGGAAGCGCTGCCGGACGCTGGGCTACTTCGATCCCGGACCCGGCGATGCCTGCGGTCCGCGCATCGTTCTGGCCACCGTGGACGTGCGCATGATCGCGCTGAAGGCCAGCGATGGCCAGATCTGCGAAAGCTTCGGCAATCAGGGGACGGTCGATCTGCATCTGGGCATGGGCGATGTCGAGGCCGGCTATCTGACCCAGACCACCGGTGCCATCGTCGCGGGCGACAAGATCCTGATCGGCGGCTGGGTCGCGGATAACGTCAAGGTCGATGAGCCCTCGGGGGTCGTGCGCGCCTTTGACGCAAAGACCGGGGCCTTCGCCTGGGCCTTCGATGTCGGCAATCTGGGCAATCAGGGCCTGCCGCCTGCGGGCGGCGAGTTCACGCGCGGAACCCCCAATGTGTGGGCGCCGATATCGGCCGATGTGGAGCTGGGGTTGGCCTATCTGCCGGTCGGCAATGCCACGCCCGACTATTACGGCGGCAAGCGGCGGCCCTTTGACGATGAATACAACGCCTCGGTCGTGGCGGTCGAACTGGCGACCGGCAAGGAACGCTGGCATTTCCGCACCGTTCACCACGATATCTGGGATTACGACGTTCCCGCGCAGCCGGCCCTGATCGAATTTCCCGATGGCAAGGGGGGCTCTGCGCCGGCGGTGCTGCAACTGACCAAGCGCGGGCAGATCTTCGTGCTCGACCGCCGTACCGGTGTGCCGCTGGTCGAGACTATCGAAAAGCCGGTTCCGGGGGGCGATGGCACTGCCGAGGGCGAATATTACGCGCCGACGCAGCCCTATCCGGTCGTAATGGCCAGCGTTGGGACCGAGCCCCTGACCGAGGCACGGATGTGGGGCGCCACCCCCATCGACCAGCTTCTGTGCCGTATCCTGTTCAAGGGCGCGCATTACAAGGGTGATTTCACCCCGCAATCGACCCGTCCGACCATCGTCTATCCCGGAAATAACGGCGGCCCGAACTGGGGCAGCGGCGGCTTTGACGAAGAGCGCAATATCTTTGTCGTCAGCGACTCGCGGATGCCGGTCTATTCCAATCTGATCCCGCGCAGCGAGTTTCCCGCCGATTTCAAGAGCGACCCGCATGGCGAGATCTCGCCGCAATTCGGACTGCCCTATGCGCAAAAGCTGCAGAACTTCTTCTCGCCCATTGGCATTCCCTGCCTTGAACCGCCATGGGGTACTGTGACCGGGATCGACCTTGCCACGCGGCAGATCATCTGGCAGCGCCCGGCGGGTACGTCAGAGGATGTGACGGTGCTCGGCGCCCAGCCGCATCTGTCGTTCTTCGTCGGAATGCCGCCGCTGGGCGGTCCGGTGATGACCAAGGGCGGCATTGTGTTTCATTCCGGGACGCAAGACTATTATCTGCGCGCCTATGACGTCGAGACGGGCGACGAACTGTGGAAGGGGCGGCTGCCCACCGGCAGCCAGGCCACGCCCATGTCCTATGTCGGTGCGGACGGGCGGCAATATATCGCCCTGACGGCTGGCGGCGCGCGCGACAATCCCAACGACCGTGGCGATTACGTCATCGCCTTCGCGCTGCCGAAAACGAACTGACGGCCCGCAAGGACCGCGACGACATGGGCCGCCACTGCCCGCGTCGGAATGCTGAGGGATCAATCCCCGACCAGCGGTCTTTGGCCAGCCTTGCCGGGCGTTGCAGATGGGGCGCCCGACAAGGCGCCCCATGGACGCGGCTTATGTCAAGGCCGCCAGGATCCGCGCCCAGCTGCGCGCGCCCTTGGCAAAGCTTTGCAGGTCGTATTTCTCGTTCGGGGAATGGATGCGGTCGTCGTCGCGGGCAAAGCCGATCAGCATCGAATCCATGCCCAGGATTTCCTTGAAATCCCCCGCGATCGGGATCGAGCCGCCGGCGCCGATATAGGCGGCCTCGCGCCCCCATTCCTCGCTCAGCGCCTGTTTTGCCGCCGCGAAGGCCGGGTCCGAGATGTTCATGCGGCTGGCCGGGCTGGCGCCGTGGCCGTGGAACTCGACCGTGCAATCGGCGGGGATCGCGGCGCGGATATGGGCGTGGAAGGCTTGCAGGATCGTTTCGGGGTCTTGCGTCCCGGTCAGGCGGAAGCTGACTTTCGCGCGGGCCTCGGCGGGCAGCACGGTCTTGAAGCCTTCGCCGGTATAGCCGCCGGTGATGCCGTTGATCTCGAATGTCGGGCGGTTCCAGACCATTTCCAGCGCGGTGCGGCCCTTTTCGCCGATGGGGTGCTTCAGGCCGACGCGCAACAGGAAATCGGCCGCGTCAAAGCCAAGCGCCTGCCAGTCGGCGCGCAGCTCATCGGTCAGTTCCGGCACACCGTCGTAAAAGCCGGGCAGGGTGATGCGGCCGGTCGCGTCCTTCATGCTGGCCAGCGCATTCACCAGCAGCTGGATCGGGTTCGCGGCCAGCCCGCCGAAACTGCCCGAATGCAGGTCGCGGTCGGCGGCGCGGATGGTGATTTCCTGACCCAGCAGCCCGCGCAGCTGTGTGGTGATCGCGGGGCGGCCATCGGCATACATGCTGGTGTCGCAGATCATGGCGATGCCGGCGCGCAGTTCATCGGCATTCTCGCGCAGGAAGGGGCGCAGGCTGGGCGAACCTGATTCCTCTTCGCCCTCGAACAGCAGCACGAGATCGGTGGGCAGGGCGCCATGGACCGCCTTCCAGGCCCGGAACGCCTCGACAAAGGTCATGAGCTGGCCCTTGTCGTCCGATGCGCCACGGCCGCGAATGACCGGGCCGGCGGGCGTGTTCTCGATGGCAGGCTCAAAGGGCGGGCTGGTCCACAGCTCCAGCGGATCGACCGGCTGCACGTCATAATGGCCGTAAAACAGCACCGGCCGGCGCGTGCCCTTTGGCGAATGTGCCACCACCATCGGATGGCCGGGCGTGTCGCGGATGCTGGCGTCAAATCCCAGCCCGACCAGTTCCGCACACAGCCATTCGGCGGCGGCCCGCACATCGCCCCGATGCGCCGGATCGGTCGAGATCGAGGGGATGCGCAGGAATTCCAGCAGCCGCGCCTGCGCTTGCGGGAATTCCGAATCCAGCGTGGATAGGATATCATCAAGTTTGACGCTCATCGGCATTTCCATATTCCTGACTTATTTTATCGGAAAAAATTCAGCATTTCCGAGGGGATATTGCGACAATTTGGCCCTGTATTTTCCCAAGTTTGATACTTATCAAGTAAAGACCCGCGGGATCGGCGCATGATCCCCCAAGCAAGCAAGTAAAAGCAAGGCAAGGGATCAAGATGGACTACTCTGCCGCCCTCGACCAGGCCATTGGCAAGCTCCACGAGGAAGGCCGCTATCGCACCTTCATCGACATTGAGCGTCGCAAGGGGGCCTATCCTCAGGCGGTCTGGACCCGTCCCGACGGGACCGAGACTGAAATTACCGTCTGGTGCGGCAATGACTATCTGGGCATGGGCCAGCACCCGGCGGTGCTGAAGGCCATGCATGAGGCATTGGATGCGACCGGCGCCGGCTCGGGCGGGACGCGCAATATTTCCGGCACGACCGTCTATCACAAAGAACTTGAGGCCGAGCTGGCCGACCTGCATGGCAAAGAAGCCGCGCTGGTGTTCTCCAGCGCCTATATCGCCAATGACGCCACGCTTTCGACGCTGCGCAAGCTGTTCCCCGGCCTGATCATCTATTCGGACGCGCTGAACCACGCCTCGATGATCGAGGGGATCAAGCGTTTCGACGGCGCCAAGCGCATCTTCCGCCACAATGACGTGGCCCATTTGCGCGAATTGCTGGCCGCGGACGATCCGGCTGCGCCCAAATTGATCGCATTTGAATCGATTTATTCGATGGACGGCGATTTCGGCCCCATCGCGCAGATCTGCGACCTGGCGGATGAGTTCAACGCGCTGACCTATCTGGACGAGGTTCACGCCGTGGGCATGTATGGCCCGCGCGGCGGCGGCGTCGCGGAGCGCGACGGCCTGTCGGACCGTATCGACATTTTCAACGGCACGCTGGGCAAGGCTTTTGGCGTCTTTGGCGGCTATATCGCGGCCTCGGCCAAGATGGTTGACGCGATCCGCTCCTATGCGCCGGGCTTCATCTTCACCACCTCGATCCCGCCGGCGGTGGCTGCGGGGGCTGCGGCCTCGATCGCTTTCCTCAAGACCCCGGCCGGGCAAGAGCTGCGCGACAAGCAGCAGCTGCATGCCCGCATCCTGAAGATGCGGCTGCGCGGTCTTGGCATGCCGATCATGGATCATGGCAGCCATATCGTGCCGGTGCATGTCGGCCATCCGGTGCATTGCAAGGCGCTGTCGGACATGCTGCTTTCGCAGTTCGGCATCTATGTGCAACCGATCAACTTCCCGACCGTGCCGCGCGGGACCGAGCGGCTGCGTTTCACGCCCTCGCCGGTGCATGATGCCCGCCAGATCGACAGTCTGGTGCGCGCCATGGACAACCTGTGGTCGCAATGCAAGCTTAACCGCTCCGTCGCAGTGGCATAACCGGTTTCGGGGTGATCGCCTCTCGCGTCCGTGATAACCTTGCTTTAATCAACTTGTGAGAATCTCCTGATTCGGGGGACGGCAAAGAAGAATGAGGCAGGTAGGATGATCGGGCTGAGGGGGAATTCCCCGTCGCAGAGCCATGACGAGTCGGCGGCATTGCTGCCCGGCTTCGACGATCCGGATATCCGTCTGGGCGACCTGATGCGGGGCGAACGTGCCACGCTCGGCAAGTCGCTGCTGGACGTGCAGCGCGAATTGCGGATTCGCGCTTCCTATGTCGCTGCGATCGAGAATTGCGACATTTCCGCATTCGATACGCCCAGCTTCATCGCGGGCTATGTGCGGTCCTATGCGCGCTATCTCGGCATGGATTCGGATTGGACCTTCCGCCGGTTCTGTCAGGAATCGGGCTTTCAGCCCACGCATGGCATGGCACCGGCCGCGGCCGGGCCAAAGCCGCAGCGCCGCCCCTCGGATCCTGCCGAGGCGCTGGCCAATCCGCATCCGATCTTTCTGCCCAAGCCTGAAAGCATGTGGTCCTCGGTCGAGCCGCGCGCCATCGGTTCGGTCTTCGTGATGATCGCGCTTGCCTGCGGGCTGGGCTATGGCGGCTGGGCCGTGCTGCAGGAAGTGCAAAAGGTCAACCTGACCCCTGGTGAGCAGGCCCCCGGCGTAATCGCCAGCCTTGATCCGGTGCAGGATGCCGCCGCACCCGAGACCGTCGAATCGGCGCAGGTCAATCTGCCGCGCCCCGAGGGACTGGACCGCACCTATCGTCCGCAGGCGCTCGAGGTGCCGGTGCTGGTGGCCCGAGACGGCCCCATCGCGGCCATCGATCCCGGCCTGAATGCTCCGGCCATGCAGCCAGCGGCGCAGGAACAGGCGATCCAGACAGCCGCAGCCACTGCTGTATCGCCGCTGCCGCTGGAGGTGTTTGGTCCCGTCCTGCCGGCCGAGCAGATGACGGTCCGGACCGTGGCCCCCGACGCGCCCGAGGTCGAGATCCTCGCCGCCCGTCCGGCCTGGGTGCGTGTCACCTCGGCCGATGGCACCGTGCTTCTGGAAAAGACCATGGATGCCGGCGAGCGCTTCGCCCTGCCCAAGCTCGAGGCCCCGCCGATCCTGCGCGCCGGCAATTCCGGTGCGGTCTATTTTGCGGTGAACGGCCGTACCTATGGTCCGGCCGCGCCCGGGGCGAATGTGGTCAAGAATGTCGAGCTTTCGCCAACCTCGCTGACGACGAAATACGTCTTTGCCGATCTGGCCAAGGATCCGGAGCTGGCCGGCATGGTGGCGCTGGCCTCGGTCGCGCCGGCGGCAACCAGCGAGACGACCGCGCAAGAGCTGCCAGAGTGACGCCCCGTTAGATCCCGCGGTCACGCCTGCGGCATCGCTGGGCCCAATCGGTCGCCAACGGCTTGCCCGTCGCGGCGCTTGGGCCTATTTCTGGCGGCAATTCCGCGAATAGGGTCCAACCATGTCGCATAACCCGATCCGTCCCTGGCGCAATATCGACCGGCGCAAGTCCCGCCAGATCATGGTCGGCCGTGTTCCGGTCGGTGGGGATGCCCCGATCAGTGTCCAGACCATGACCAATACCGACACCAGCGACGTGCGCGCGACGCTGGATCAGGTGATCCGCGCCGCCGATGCCGGGGCCGATATTGTCCGCATCTCGACGCCGGACGAATCCTCGACCCGCGCCCTGCGCGAGATCTGTCGCGAAAGCCCGGTTCCGATCGTCGCCGACATCCATTTCCACTACAAGCGCGCCATCGAGGCCGCCGAGGCCGGCGCCGCCTGCCTGCGCATCAATCCCGGCAATATCGGCGATGCCACCCGCGTGCGCGAGGTGATCAAGGCCGCCCGCGATCATGGCTGCTCGATCCGCATCGGCGTGAATGCCGGCAGTCTTGAAAAGCACCTGCTGGAAAAATACGGCGAGCCCTGCCCGGATGCGATGGTGGAATCCGGTCTGGACCATATCAAGATCCTGCAGGACAACGATTTCCACGAATTCAAGATCAGCGTGAAGGCCTCGGACGTCTTCCTTGCCGCCGCCGCCTATCAGCAGCTCGCGGATGCCACCGACGCCCCGATCCACCTGGGCATCACCGAGGCCGGCGGCTTTGTCGGCGGCACGGTGAAATCCGCCATCGGCCTTGGCAACCTGCTGTGGATGGGCATCGGCGACACGATCCGCGTCAGCCTGTCCGCCGATCCGGTCGAAGAGGTCAAGGTCGGCTTCGAGATCCTGAAATCCCTGGGCCTGCGCACCCGTGGCGTGCAGATCATCAGCTGCCCCAGCTGTGCGCGCCAGGGTTTCGACGTCATCAAGACCGTCGAGACGCTGGAAAAACGGCTGGAACACATCAAGACCCCGATGAGCCTTTCGATCATCGGCTGCGTGGTCAATGGCCCCGGCGAGGCGCTGATGACCGATATCGGCTTCACCGGCGGCGGCGCCGGTGCTGGCATGGTCTATCTGGCCGGCAAGCAGGACCACAAGATGACCAACGAACAGATGGTCGACCATATCGTCGAACTGGTCGAGAAACGCGCCGCCGAAATCGACGCCGCCGAATCCCAGGCCGCTGAATGAAGAAAAAGGCGGCATATCCCTGATGCCGCCTTCAGAGTTTTCAAACTGAAAGTCGCGGACCAGTTACCGCCTTAGGGGCGCACGAACCGATCCTGAGCAAACTGGGCCCTGACCGCATCCCGTCTGCAATTCGGGCCCGCCGCGATGCGACTGGTCCTTTGATATGCGAACCGGTCCAACTACGGATTTGACGGGTCGCGGCCGCGCTGCGACATGACCCGTTGCCAAACGCTTCATATCCATTCACGTGGACGGGGCATCACCCGGCCATTGGTGACTTGGTCGACCTGCTGGCAATCGACCCGCACCCGAACCGCCGAAAGCGGATCGGCGTGATTATCGGATGGGGGACGAACCGCATGCCCCAGCTTTGCCATGCCCCGTCGACGATGTCCGCAGGATGCCATCCCCATGCGAGGATGGCCGCCCGCGACCATATCAACCCATGACCGGATCGGATTTTGCCAATGCGTCGAAGCGCATGAGGGATGCGATCAGCCCCGGCATCTGGTCAAGATAGATCATGTTCGGCCCGTCCGAGGGCGCGTTGTCCGGATCCTGATGGGTCTCGATGAAGACCCCGGCGACGCCCAGGGCCACGGCGGCGCGCGCCATCACCGGCGCAAATTCACGTTGTCCGCCTGACGATCCGCCCTGTCCGCCCGGCTGCTGAACCGAATGCGTTGCATCCATGATGACCGGCCAGCCGGTCCGCTCCATGATCGGCAGGCTGCGCATGTCTGTGACCAGCGTATTGTAGCCAAAGCTCGCCCCGCGCTCGGTCAGCATGATCCGGTCATTGCCGGTTGAGGCAACCTTGTCGGCGACGTTCGGCATGTCCCATGGGGCCAGAAACTGCCCCTTCTTGATGTTGACGGCGGCGCCGGTTTCGCCGGCGGCCAGCAACAGGTCGGTCTGGCGCGACAGAAAGGCCGGGATCTGCAGCACATCGACGACGGCGCCGGCCATGCGGGTCTGTTCGATATCATGGACGTCGGTCAGGACGGGGCAACCGATGCGATTGCGCACCTCTTCGAGCATGCGCAGGCCTTCCTCGATTCCGACACCGCGCCGACCGCCCAGCGAGGTGCGGTTGGCCTTGTCATAGCTGGCCTTGAAGACATAGCCCGCGCCCGAGCGCTCGCAGGCGTCGGCGACGGTCTGCGCGATCATCAGCGCGTGATCCAGTGTTTCAAGCTGGCACGGACCGGCGATCACCGTCAGCGGAAGGTCATTGCCAAAAGTCGTGTTTCCGATTTGGACATGTTTCATGACGACACCTGTTCGCGCAAGATCGAGGCGGTTAGCGAGAGCATCAGATAGATACCCGAAAAAATCAGAAAAGCCACGATCGTGTTCTGGAAAGCTTTGGGATAGGTCGCCTCGTCAGGCGCGACGGGCGCGACCGACAGCGAAAGATAGCGGACCTGCTTGTTTGCTTCGATCCGGGCCGTTTCCATCTGCGCGGCGGCGGCGGCCAGAAGCTCCTGCCGGGTCAGCAGATCGGATTCGGCGATCCGGATCTCGCCCGAGATGGTGGCAAGCGAGCCGCGGGTCTTGTTGCCCTCGGTCAGCTGGCTTCTGGTTTCTTCAAGCATGGCCTGCAGGCGCGAAACATCCCCCTTGACCCCGGCAACGCGGCTTTGGTTCGGGCGGGCATTGGCCTCGAGCTGACCCAATTCAAGCCGCTTGGTCGCCAATTGCCGTTCAAGCTCGGCGATCTGGTTCATGATGACGGTGCCTTCGGCCACCGGGTCCAGTACCCCCAGTTGCTGTTGCAGCGTCTGGACGCGGCGCTGCGCGTCAAGCACCTTGGCCTCGGCATCCTGATAGCTTTCGATCGCGCCCTTCATCTGGTCCTCGCGCAGGCGCGCGGTCATCTGGTCGACCTGACCTTCGGCATATTCGATCAGGGCGTGCGAGAACTCCTGCGACAGCCGCGGATCGGGGGCAATCACCTCCATGTTGAGCAGCCCCTCGGTCGGATCATAGCCGATCTTCACCGAGTTCTTGTAAAGCTTGTAGGTTTCCTCGTTGCTGGCATCCGGGGAAAGCCGCAGGATCGGGTCGATGGCCGGATCCTGGAACACCCGTTTGAAGCCAAGGTCGGTGTCCAGCCGCAGCATTGCATCGCGCGAGGTCAGGTAGCTTTGCACCGATACGGAATCGGGGTTCGTCGCCAGCTGCGTGCCGCTGAACAGTCCACCCAGCCCGCCCGCGCTGCTTTTCTCGGCCTGCTGGATCTGGAACTGCGAGAAGGTCGCATAAAGCGGGGTCGCTACAACGAAGTAATAATAGGCTGCGACAAGGGTGGGGATACCGACAAAGGCAACCAGCCGTGCCGCCAGCATCATCAGCCGGCGCCGACGGCGGCGGGCGATGTCCTGCTGGATGCGGATGATCTCGGCGGCGCGCCGATCCTCGGTCAGCGTCTCGCGTGAGGGCAGTTTGGTCGAACCCGGGGGAATGGGCACGATCTCGGTACCGCGGCCGCGTTGCGGATTGGGACGCGGCGTTGGAACCGGCATGTTGGTGCGGGCCGGGGCGGCGTCCTGGTTCTGTGCCTGGGCGCGCGCGCCTTCGGCCGAAAGGATCTTGCTGACCGAGGCGCGATGGAACGGATCGATGCCGCGATCGCGCAGGGCGATGACCGCCTCCTGATCTGAGGCGACGTCGATTTCGTGCATGGCCGCGATGCGACGCGCCATACGCAACTGCCGGTCGGTCAGGTTTTCGGCACGGACCGCCGAGATGCGTTCCTCGATGGACATCTGCCCGGGTGCCGGCGGCGTCGGGGTCGCGCCGGGAAAGCGCATGTCGCCGAAACCATCGTCACTGGCGCTGTCCGCGAACGGCATGTCGTCGGGCGCCGGCGCGGCCGCGGTGCTGGTCGTGCGCTTGCGCAACTCAATCTGCACCTTGCGCGCGGTTTCGGCCGAGTCGCCGGCACGGTTGACCGCAAGGACCGATTCCTCACGGCTGGTCCGATAGAGGCGCGCCTTAGGCGGTATAGTCATAATATTGCTTTGCCTCGTCGAGGGTTTCGAACTGATATAGTTTGCCGTCGCGCAGAACGGCAGCAGAATTGCAGAATTTTTCGATGGTTTTGGCCTGGTGCGAGACCACCACGACGGTCGCCGAGCGGAGCCGGTCGTAAAGCACCGCCCCCGCCTTGCGGTTGAATTCGGCGTCGGTCGTCGAGGGCATGCCCTCATCAATCAGATAGACATCGAATTCCAGCGCCAGCAGCAACGAGAATGTGAAACGTGACCGCATGCCGGCACTGTAGGTGCCAACCGGCATGTCGAAATATTCGTCGATTGCGGTCAGCCAGCGGCAGAATGCCTCGACATAGTCGGGGTCGAGCCCATAGACCCGGGCGATGAAGCGCGCATTCTCGTTGGCGCTCAGCGTCGGCGTGATGCCCCCCATGAAGCCCAGCGGAAACGAGACACGGCAATCGGTGCGGATGACCCCCTCGTCAGGTTTTTCCAGCCCGCACATCATGTTGATGATGGTGGTCTTTCCGGTGCCATTCGGTGCGAGAATACCGATCGAACGCCCGAGATCGATCCGAAACGAGGCGCGATCCAGGATCACCTTGCGTTGCGTGCCGGTCCAGAATGATTTGGAAACATTGTCGAATTCGATCATCTGCCCGTTCCGCGCCCCCGGCTCTGGATCCAGCACCGGGATCGTAAGAATAACCATGAACCCCACGATCCGTATGACCGCAGCACAGGCGCGAACCTTATGCCCAGTCCGCCCCGCTGTCCACCATGGCCATAGAATGCTTTATATTTCGTGTATATCCGCACTTTCCGGCCCGGCCATGCGCGCCTATCTGGTGAGCATGAGCCTGACCCGCGACATCACCGACTGCCGGCTATGCGCGCCGCGCTTCGCCGCCACGGCGACGCAGCACAGCCCGCGCCCGGTGGTCTGGTTCACTCCCGGCGCACCGATCCTGATCGTGGGGCAGGCCCCGGGCATGCGCGTGCACCTGACCGGGCGTCCGTTCAACGACCGTTCTGGCGACCGCCTGCGCGCCTGGATGGGCACGTCCGAGACTGTCTTCTACGACCGCAGCCGTATTGCGATCGCGCCGATGGCCTTTTGTTTTCCGGGCTATGACGGCAAGGGTGCCGACCTGCCGCCGCCCGCCCTCTGCGCGCGTACCTGGCGGCGGCGCGTGATGGATCTGCTGCAGCCGCGGCTGACCCTTCTGGTCGGCGGTCATGCGCAGCGCTGGCACCTTGGCGCTGCCGCGACGGGAGGCGTCACCGCAACCGTCGCCGCCTGGCGCGATCATGCGCCGCACATCTTCCCCTTGCCACATCCGTCCTGGCGCAATACCGGCTGGCTGCGGCGCAATCCCTGGTTCGAGGCCGAACTTCTGCCAGAACTGCGCGCCACCATCGCCGGACTGTTGAGAGAGACCGATGACCCCGCTGGATGAGCTTTGCCAGGTTCCGTTTCACCTCGCCGATGCGCCGGGACGCGCGCGCGCCCTGTCGCGTCTGGCGGATACCGAGCTTTTCGCGGCACTCGTCGCCGAACCCGCCACGGATACCGCCGAATTGCAGAGCTTCGATCTGCCCGAGGGGCATTTCGCATTGGCCTGCGACAGTGAGGAGCGGCTTGCCGGGTTTGTCGGCGGGCCGGTGGCCTATCTCGCCATACCGGGTCGGGTCCTGGCGGCGACGCTTGCCGGTGAGGGGCAGGGGGTTCTGATCAATCCCGGCCACCCGTCGCAGATGATGCTGGATGCGGCGACATTGCGCTGGCTGACCGGGGCACTGGCCGCGCGCCCCAGCATCGCCCGCGCCGAAAGCGCGCGCCGCCTGTCGCCGCCGACGCCCGAGGCGGTCAGGCTGCTCTCCGAACCGCTGGGCCAGCGTCTGGCGGATATGAGCGGGCTGGTCGGCCGGTTGACGCTGGTGCAGGCCGAATGGTCGGATGGCCGGCAGGGCCATGCGCTGATGCTGGGGGGCGTCGTCCCAACGCATGAGGATGCCGTGGCCAAGGCCTTCGCGGAATTGCTGGCCTTTCTTCCGCAACTGCCCGGCGGCGTCGATATCGGCTTTTCCGAACGGGAGATGCCGGCGGGCGCGCTGATGCTGGAACCCGCACCGCCGCCCCCTGAACCCCAGCCGCCCCGGCGCGATCCGAAGGCGCCACCAAGATTGCGCTAGGCCCAAACGAAAACCCGCCCATTCGGGCGGGTTTTCGTTTGCATCTTCCTGTCGTCCGGGTCGTCTGTCAGGCACCCCAGTGGCGTACCGGACCGCAATCCATATGGACGAAATTTGAACGCGAATATTTGCCGACGCCACCGGCCTGGCAGGCCGCCGCCGCCTTGTACATCTGCGACACCGAGCGCGATTTCAGGCGCATGTCCGCAGCCTTGCCCACCATGTGCAGCGAGTTGCGCGCCACGCCCGAGGATCGCGACCGCAGCATGGCATTGGTCTTGGGCGAGCGATAGCCCGACAGCATCATGAAGGGCTCTTTGGTTTGCAACAGCCGGTGCGAGGCTGCGGCAATGTCGATCGTGCGTGGATCGATCCCGATCGCCTGACCGGTTCGCCAATCGCGCATGAAGATGTTGATTTCATTCAGGGCACCCCGAATGTATTTGCCATCGATCCAGTAGACCGTATCGATGCTTTCGCCCGTGCGCCCGGAATACATCCGGATGCGGCGGACGTCACCGGCGCCGCGGATCAACCCGAAGGCATTGGCCATAACCGGCGCTGCCGCCACCGTCGTCGCCGCGAACACACCAAGGATGCCCCGACGCGAGATAGATTCAAACGTCATGTCAGATCGCCTGTCCTGCTTTCGTTGTGTCGCCTTTTTGATGCGACATATCCCGGTTTACCCGGAACTGATTAAGAATATGTCACCAGCCCGCAAGTGGATGGAAGCATTTCATTTCGCGCATAGCGAGTTTCCGCCATTATCGGCGTAATTTCGCCGAAACCCAGCATGATTCGCTGTGCAACCCAAGATTTCTGCGGTGCCGTGGTGCCCGCGCATCAGTTTGGCAAGAAAAATCTGACGGACTCTGGCGGAAAAATGGCTGAAATGCGATGCTTTTTGAATGATGACGGAAGGGACGGCCCGGTGAAGGTTTCAAGATTGATTCGCGCAATGGTTGCATTCGCAGCCCTGCTTGGCGGCGCGCAGGCAGGCCTTGCGCAGGCGCTTGAAACCGCGCAGATCGCCGCGCTTCCCGCCCCGCGCCTGGTCTTTTCGGCCCAGGAAATGCAGCTGGCCGAGGCTGCTGCGGGCGATCCGGGTCTGGCCGATTTCTATGGCACCAATGGCTTGCGGCCGATCTTTCTGGGCGCGGAAGGCGCCGCCCGCCGCGCCGCGCTGATCGAGGCGGTGGGGCAGGCGGCCTCACACGGGCTGCCGCCAGCGCGCTATCGGCAAAGCGGCTTGCGCCAGCTGGACGCGGCCGCGCCGGTCTCGGTCGAGGACGAGTTGAAATTCGCCCGCACCTTTGCACGCTGGTCGCATGACATCACCGGCGGCATTCTTGATCCGCGCAAGATCGAGAAGGGCATCAAGCGCGAGGTCAACCGCCCGGCCGTCGGCGATCTGCTGCGCCTTTTCGCGCAAAGCCCGGATCCGTCGGCGGTGCTGGACGAGCTGCCGCTGAAATACCACCGCTATGAGGCGCTGCGCGCGGCGCTGGCCGCGCAGTCAAAACTGGTCGCATCTGTCGATGTGCCCGAGGTCCCCGAGGGGCTTTGGCGCGAAGGCGTCAGCGACCCGGCGATTGCTGCTTTGCGGGTGCGCCTGGCCGCCATCGGCTTTGCCGCGCCGCCCCAGGCCAGCCCGCTGACCTATGATGCGCCACTGACCGGCGCGGTCGCGGCCTTTCAGCAGGCGGCGGGACTGCCGTCGGACGGGGTCGCGGGGCCGCGCACCGTCGCCCGCCTGAACCGCGGCACCGGACCCGAGGCCGACGCCATCCTCGTCGCGCTGGAGCGCATGCGCTGGATGTATGGCCACGATCTGAACGCGCGCCATGTCTGGGTCAACCTGACCGAGTTCAACGCCCGCATCTTCGAGCGCGGCCAGCAGGTCTTTGAGACCCGCACCGTGATCGGCAAGGCCAATGGCGAATTCGACACGCCCGAATTCAGCGAGACCATGAAATATATCGTGGTGAACCCGCGCTGGAACGTCCCGCGCTCGATCACCGTCAAGGAATACCTGCCGCGCCTGCAGGCGAACCGCCATGCCGTAAGCCATCTCGACGTGGTCGACGGCAAGGGCAATGTCATCAGCCGCGACCGGATCGATTTCCGCAAGTATTCGGCCTCGAACTTTCCCTATCGCATGCGGCAAAAGCCCAGCGACGACAATGCGCTTGGCGTGGTCAAATTCATGTTCCCGAACCCCTGGAACATCTATCTGCACGACACCCCGACCAAGCACCTGTTTCAGCAGTCGACGCGCGCCTATTCGCATGGCTGCATCCGCATCGGCAAACCGATCGATCTTGCCCATGAACTGCTGCGCCCGCAGGCCGAGGATCCCGAGGCGATGTTTTCCAAGGCCCTCTCCTCGGGGCGCGAGACCTATCTGAACCTGCGCCCGCCAGTGCCGGTGCATCTGGTCTATTTCACCGCCTTCCCCGACGAGACCGGGCGCATCCAGCGCCACCCCGATATCTATGGCCGCGACGCTCTGGTTCTTACCGCGCTGCGCAAGGCCGCTCTGGATTCTGCCGCCGCGGATGAATAGATGAACCCCGAAGCAAGGGGGTGACGCATGACAACGACGATTGCCGATCTGGCACGTGCATTGAATGGCCGTCTTTGGGGCGATGGCAGCCTGAGCGTGACCGGCGCCGCCGAAGCCGGGCAGGCCGGCGACGGCCAGATCGCGCTTGCGACCACGCCCGCCTATGCCGGGCGCCTCGCCCCCGGCGGCATGGCGCTGCTGGCCGAGGGCTCTGACCCCGAGGCGCTGGGGCTGAAGGCCGCGATCCTTGTCGGGCGCCCGCGTCTGGCCATGGCCGGTCTGACCCGCGCCTTTGATCCCGGCCCGGGCATCGCGGCCGGCATCCATCCCAGCGCTGTGATCGCACCCGATGCCGAGATCGGCGCGGATGCCGCCATCGGCCCGTTCGTGGTGATCGGGGCGCGGGTGCGGATCGGGGCAGGGGCGCGCATCGCCTCGCATGTCTCGATCGGGCCGGACGTGGTGATCGGCCGTGACGCGCTGATCCATGCCGGGGCGCGCATCGCCCATGGCGTGACCATTGGCGACCGCGTGATCCTGCATTCGGGTGCGGTGATCGGCGGTGACGGATTCTCCTTTGTCACGCCCGAGAAATCCGGTGTCGAGGAAATCCGCGAGACCCTGGGCGAGCGCCGGCAGATCCATCAGCAGCACTGGACCCGCATCCATTCGCTGGGTGGCGTCGAACTGGGCGACGATGTCGAGGTCGGCGCCAATTCGACCCTCGACCGCGGCACGATCCGTGCGACCCGGATCGGCCGCGGCACCAAGATCGACAGCCAGGTGCAGGTCGGCCACAATGTCGTGGTGGGCGAGGATTGCCTGCTTTGCGGTCTGGTCGGCATCGCCGGCTCGTCCCGGATCGGCAATCGCGTCGTGCTGGGCGGGCAGGTCGGGGTCTCGGACAATATCTTCGTGGGCGACGACGTGATCGCCGGCGGCGCGACCAAGATCTTTACCAATGCCCCCGCCGGCCGGGTGCTGCTGGGCAGTCCGGCGGTCAAGATGGAAACCCATGTCGAGGCGACAAAGAACATCCGCCGCCTGCCGCGCCTATATGCGCAGGTGGCAGAGCTTCGCGAAACTGTTAAGAAACTGATGGAAAAAGACGGTCGGGACTGATGTCCCGACACCACGCCCAAGGGGCTGAACGGAGGCCGAGATGACAGAAGTCCGCGACCGCATCATCCAGATCATCGCAGAACAGGCGATGCTGGACCCCAGCGAGCTGAAGCTCGACATGTCGCCGCAGGATATCGGCATCGACAGCCTCGGGCTGGTCGAGTCGATCTTTGCCATCGAGGAAGAGTTCGACATCTCGGTGCCCTTCAACGCCAATGAGCCGGAGAAGTCGGATTTCGACGTCTCGAGCCTTGGCGCGATCATTGGCGCGGTGGAAAAACTGGTCGCGGAAAAGGTATGAGCGCAAAGAAGAACAGGGACGACAGGCCAGCCAAGGCGCAACGCAAGCCCGGCAAGGTCAAGAACGCGACCAAGATCGCGCGCACCATGCTGGGCCGGGTCATCATGGGCCGGCATGCCGATGGCATGCGCCGCGTGGCCATCACCGGCATGGGAACCGTAAACGCCCTTGGCCGTGACGTGCCCTCGACTCTTGAGGCGATGCGCGAGGGCCGCTGCGGCATCGGGCCTTTGGATTTTCGCGACGTGGACCGGCTTGCGGTCCGGATCGGCGGGCAGGTCCGCGACTGGGATCCAGAGGTCTATTTCAATCGCCAGCAGATCGTCCTTTATGACAAGTTCACCCAGTTCACGCTCTTGGCGGCGCGCGAGGCGGTCGAGCAGTCGGGTCTGGTCTTCGAGGGCGAGCTGGGCCTGCGCTCGGGGGTGGTGCTGGGCACGGCGGCCGGCGGCATGAACACCTGGGACGAGAATTACCGCACGGTCTATGAAGAGGGAAAGAACCGGGTTCATCCCTTTGTCGTGCCGAAGCTGATGAACAATGCAGCGACCTCGCATGTCAGCCTGGAATACGGGCTGCTGGGGCCGAGCTTCACCGTGGCCACGGCCTGCGCCAGTTCCAACCATGCCATGGGCATGGCCTTCAACATGGTGCGCTCGGGGGCGGCGACGGTGATGCTGGCCGGCGGCTCGGAGGCGATGCTGTGCTTTGGCGGCGTCAAGGCCTGGGAAGGGCTGCGGGTCATGTCCAAGGATGCCTGCCGGCCGTTCTCGGCCACGCGCAACGGCATGGTCCAGGGCGAGGGGGCGGGCGTCTTCGTCTTCGAGGATTGGGAACATGCGGCGGCGCGCGGCGCCGATATTCTGGCCGAGGTTGTGGGCTTTTCCATGTCGGCCGACGCGCAGGACATCGTCATGCCCTCGGCCATCGGCGCGCAGCGCACCATCACCGGCGCCATGCTGGACGCGCATATGCGCCCCGAGGAATTCGGCTATATCAACGCCCATGGCACCGGCACCGCCGCCAATGACAAGACCGAATGCGCCGCCGTCGCCCATGCCTTTGGCCATCACGCCGACCGGTTGATGATTTCCTCGACCAAGTCGATGCACGGGCATCTGATCGGCGGCACCGGTGCCGTCGAGCTGCTGGCCTGCATCATGGCGCTGCGAGACGGGGTGATCGCGCCCACCATCGGCTATGAGGAGCCGGATCCGGAATGCGCGCTGGACGTGGTTCCGAACGAGGCGCGCGAGGCCAAGGTCGGGGCGGTGCTGTCCAATGCCTTCGCCTTTGGCGGTCTGAACGCCGTTCTGGCGCTGCGCAAGGCCTGAGCAAGGCCTGAATAGGGGGCTCTGCCCCCGGCCCGTGCCGGGCCGCCCCCGGGATATTTGGGCATGAAAGAAGGGCGCATCCCGGTTTCCTTTCGTCGGCAGGCTGGATAGGACGGGCGGCGAGTTATTCTGACGCAGGACGGCCATGCCCCATTCGAGTCTGCTTCCCGAGCCGGGGGCGCGCCGCAGTTTCTGGATCGGCATTGGCTGGATGGCGCTGAGCATGGCGTCCTTCATCGGCATGTCGATCGGATCGCGCGAAATGGCGGCGACGCTTTCGATCCGGCAGGTGCTGTTCTTTCGGGCGCTGGTCGGGCTTTTCGTCATCGCCGTCTTCATCCGCGGGCTTTGGCCCGAATTGCGGCAGATGCGGCAGTTCCGTCTGCATCTGCTGCGCAATATCGTGCATTTCACAGGTCAGTATTTCTGGACCATCGGCGTGGTGCTGCTGCCGCTGGCCTCGGTCTTTGCGCTGGAATTCACCATGCCGATCTGGGTGGCGTTCTTTGCCTGGGCGATCCTTGGTGAGCGGCTGACCCGGGCGCGGTTGCTGGCGACGGTCGGCGGGTTTTTCGGCGTGCTGGTGATTGTCCGGCCGGGGATCGGCATTGTCGATCCGGCTGCGGGTCTGGTTCTGGTCGCGGCCATGGCCTATGGCCTGTCGCTGGTGCTGGTCAAGCAGCTGACGCGGCAGAACTCGCCCGGCGCCATCGTCGCATGGATGATCCTGATCCAGCTGCCGCTGGGCCTGGCCGCGGCGCTGACGGATTGGCGTCCGGTCCAGGCCGCCTCTGTGCCCTGGATGCTTCTGGCCGGCATTGGCGCGCTGAGCGCGCATTACTGCATGGCGCAGGCCTTGCGGCGGCTGGATGCCTCGGTGGTGATGCCGGTGGATTTCCTGCGCGTTCCGCTGGCCGCGCTGGCCGGGTATTCCATCTATGGCGAGGTGATCGATGTCTGGGTGTTCCTGGGCGCGGCGATCATTCTTGGCGCCAATCTGCAGGCGATGCGGGCTGAAAGGCGGCGCTGATCCGGCGGGGGTTTTCACGCCAGCCGCAATGACTTATTTGCGGTGATGAAGCGTAAGGAAGGCACCCATGGCCAAGATCACCTATATCGAGCACAACGGCACCGTCCACGAAATCGACGTCAAACCCGGCATGACCGTGATGGAGGGCGCCCGCGACAATGGCGTGCCCGGCATCGATGCCGATTGCGGCGGCGCCTGCGCCTGTTCGACCTGCCATGTCTATGTCGCCGAGGCCTGGGTGGACCGGCTGCCGGCGCGTGACCCGATGGAGGAGGACATGCTGGATTTCGCCTATGAGCCCGATCCCGTGCGGTCGCGGCTGACCTGCCAGATCAAGGTCACGCCGGAACTGGACGGGCTGGTGGTCAATCTGCCGGAACGCCAGATCTGAGGCGGGGCCGCGCAGCGACCTCAGGCGGCGGTCGACAGCCGGCGTCCCGTCAGGCTGTCGAGGAACTCGATGAATATCCGCTCGGCAATTTCGGCCGTCGGGCGGGAATCGTCGCTGAACCAGGGATCGGTGGCGCGGGTTAGGAACATCATGTTTCCGCCCTTCACCAGGCAATGCAAGGTCAGCATCGCCAGCTCGATATCCGTATCGGGTGACAGGATGCCTAGCCGCTGCATCTCGGTCAGCTTGCGGCGGTAGAGGTCGCGCATCGAGATGGTGAAGCGGTGCAGCGTGCTGTCGGGACGGATTTCGCCATTCAGGCCATTCGCGATCAGCCGGAACAGCACCGGATTGTGGTCGGCCCAGCTGAGATAGCTGCGCCCGATCGACAGCATCTGCTTGACCGGATCGTCCGTCGCCGAATCGATCACGCCCTGACGCAGCGCGTCGTTCAGCAGGGTGGTCGCCTGATAGAGCAGGCCCTCATAGATATCGGCCTTGGTCCTGAAGATGTTGCTGACCTGCGCCTCGTCCAGCCCGCTCAGCGCGGCCAGCGCTGCATTTGTTCTGGGCAATTCTCCAGTCTCGTCCAACGCTTGCTGGGCGGCAAAGATGATCGACTGATACGCATTTCCCCGATGTGGCATCTGCCGGTCCTCAGGATCGTCTGATTTCAAATCTAGCAGACTTCCGGAATTTCGGAAGCCTGCAGATCGAAAAAATCAAGCATCGGCACGAGCTTGCCTTTTGCGCTCATGCGGATCGAGGTGGCGCTTGCGCAGACGGATGCTCTTCGGCGTGACTTCGACCAGCTCGTCATCGTCGATATAGGCGATGGCTTCTTCAAGGCTCATGCGCACCGGAGGCGTCAGGCGCACGGCCTCATCCGTGCCCGAGGCGCGCACGTTGGTCAGCTTCTTGCCCTTGAGCGGGTTCACCTCAAGGTCGTTGTCGCGCGAATGCTCGCCGATCACCATGCCCTGATAGACCTGCTCTTGCGCGCCGATGAACATCTTGCCGCGCTCTTCGAGGTTCCACAGCGCATAGGCGACGGAGACGCCGTCCTCCATCGAGATCAGCACGCCCTGGCGGCGGCCCTGGATGGCACCCTTATAGGGCGCCCAGCCGTGGAAGATGCGGTTCAGCACGCCATTGCCGCGCGTGTCGGTCATGAATTCGCCATGATAGCCGATCAGCCCACGCGAGGGGACATGGGCGATGATGCGGGTCTTGCCATGGCCGGCCGGGCGCATGTCGACCATCTCGCCCTTGCGGTCACCGGTCAGCTTTTCGATGACGGCGCCGGTATAGTCGTCATCGACATCGATGATGACTTCCTCGATCGGCTCCAGACGATCGCCGTTTTCCTCGCGGAAGATGACGCGGGGGCGGCTGATCGACAGTTCGAACCCTTCGCGGCGCATGTTCTCGATCAGCACGCCCATCTGAAGTTCGCCGCGCCCCGAAACGACGAATGCGTCGCCGCCGGGCGTGTCCTCGACCTTGATGGCGACGTTCGATTCGGCCTCTTTCATCAGCCGTTCGCGAATCACGCGCGACTGCACCTTGTTGCCGTCGCGGCCCGCCAGCGGGCTGTCATTGATGCCAAAGGTCACGCTGATCGTCGGCGGGTCGATGGGCTGGGCGGGCAGGGCGGTTTCCACCTCGAGCGCGCAAAGCGTGTCGGCCACGGTGGCCTTGGACATGCCGGCGATGGTGACGATGTCACCGGCAACGGCCTCGTCGATGGGCTGCTGGGTCAGGCCACGGAAGGCCAGGACCTTGGAGATGCGGAACTGTTCGATCCGCTCGCCGTCGCGCGACAGCGCCTTGATGGTGTCGCCGGCTTTCGCGCGGCCGGTCTCGACCCGGCCGGTCAGGATGCGGCCGATGAACGGGTCGCTGCCCAGCGTGGTCGCCAGCATGCTGAAGGGCTGGTCCTGACGGGCGATCTGCTTCGGCGGCTCGACATGGCGCAGCACCATGTCGAACAGCGCCGACATGTCCTTGCGCGGCCCGTCCAGCGTCTCATCGGCCCAGCCGCCAATGCCAGAGGCGTAAAGATGCGGGAAATCAAGCTGTTCGTCGCTGGCACCCAGATTGGCGAACAGATCGAACACCTCGTTCAGCGCATTGTCGGGGTCAGCGGCGGGCTTGTCGACCTTGTTCAGCACGACGATGGGTTTCAGCCCCAGCGCCAGCGCCTTCGAGGTCACGAACTTGGTCTGCGGCATCGGGCCTTCGGCGGCATCGACCAGCAGACAGACGCCGTCCACCATCGACAGGATCCGCTCGACCTCGCCGCCGAAATCGGCGTGGCCGGGCGTGTCGACGATATTGATGCGCGTGCCTTTCCATTCGACCGAGGTCGCCTTGGCTAGGATGGTGATGCCACGCTCGCGCTCGATGTCGTTGCTGTCCATCGCGCGTTCGGCCACGGCCTGATTTTCGCGGAACGAGCCCGACTGCTTGAGAAGCTGGTCGACCAGCGTGGTCTTGCCGTGGTCGACGTGGGCGATGATCGCGATATTGCGGATGTCCATGGGGGCGGCCTTTATCAGAAGTCGCGCCCCCGTACCGCAGAGGGGCGCGAAAGGCCAGTATCAATCGCAGATGACGTTCAGCGCAGACCCAGCAGCCCAAGGATGAACAGCACCACGACGACAAGGCCGACGATATAGATTATCGAGTTCATGACGAATTCCTTCCTGTGCCGCCGCGCGGGCAGGGATTGCCCAAGCGGCGTTGCGTTCCCCGGGAAAACGCCTGGAAGCGCCTGAGGTTCCGGGATTTCCCGCGATCAGCGTCCGCGATGGGCCAGGGATTCGATCAGCGGACGGATGCCAGAGATGTCATAGCCGGCACGCGCGCCCGTCGCGATCAGATCATCCGCCGGCTCAAGCCCGGCGCGGGTCAGCGCCCAAAGCACCGTCGAGCGGTTGCCCGAGCGGCAATAGGCGACCTTGGGGCCGGGCGAAGCCAGCGCCCTTGCCTGGGCCGAGATCATCTCGGGCGTGATCTGGCCGGGGGTAAAGGGGTTGTAGTGATATTCCAAGCCGGCGGCCTCGGCGGCGGCGCGCATGGCGGCGTCGTCTTCGTGCGGGCCGACCTCGTCATCGGGGCGGTTGTTGATCAGGACACGAAAGCCGGCCTCGGCCAGCGCCGGCAGGTCCTCGGGCTGGATCTGGGGGGTCACGGCAAGATCCGGGGTCAGTTGGCGCAGGTCCATGGTCGCTCCTTGGGCATTGGCCCGGCAGGCGGGCTCGGGCAAGACGGATCGTTTCCTTTTCGCGGCCTGTCAAGCGCGATACGCTGCGGGCGGCTAGTCCAGCGCCGCCACGCCTTCGACCAGCGCCGGCAATTGCGCGAAATCGTCGAATGCGGCGCGATGCGGCAGATCCTCAACCGCGGTCTTGCGATAGCCGCGTAGGAACAGCAGCATCGGCACGCCGGCATTGCGGGCGGTCTCGGCGTCGAATTCGCTGTCACCGACAAAAATGCCCTGCGGCGCGTCAGGGGCAGAGCCAAGCGCGGCAAAGGCCGCGCGCAATGGCGCCGGATCGGGCTTTTTCTGCGGCAGGGAATCGCCGCCGATCACCGTCCCGAACAGCTGGGCGATGCCGAAATGGTCCAGCACCGCGCGGGTCGGCCCCAGCGGCTTGTTGGTGCAGATGCCCAAGGGGTGACCCCGGTCGGCCAGCACGCCAAGCGCCTCGGTCACATTGGGGTAAAGCCGGGTCAGCGCGGTCGCATCGTGATAGCGCGTCATGAATGACGCCACGAGATCGCGATGCGCCTCGATCGGCAGGTCGGTCGCACCGATCACCCGCCGCCACAGCAGATCGACGCCGCCGCCCACGAAGCCCCGCACCTGATCCAGCGTCAGCGGCCGCACGCCCTGCAGGCGCAGTACCGTATTGACGCAGGCATGGATATCGGGCGCGCTGTCGATCAGCGTGCCGTCAAGGTCAAAGACCACGGGGCAGGGGGCAAAGCAGACGTTCATTCACACCTTCCATTTGATCGAGCAGCCCATCGAGGGGATCTGGTCATGCGGACCCTGCCCGGTTTCGGCGATCAGCGCCATGGCCTCGAACAGTTCGCGCCGCGCATCCGGCGCGCCCGGCGCGCGTCCCGAGGCATCCAGCCGGCCGCGATACTGCAATTCGCGCGCCGCGTTATAACCAAAGAAATCCGGCGTGCATTCGGCGCCAAAAGCGCGCGCGACCTGCTGGGTTTCGTCGTAAAGATAAGGAAAGCTGAAACTGTGACGCTCTGCCTCGATCTTCATCAGCTCGGGCGCGTCCTGCGGATAGGTCGCGACATCATTGGCCGAGATGGCGACCACGCCGATCCCAAGGCGCTGCAATTCGGCCGCGTCGCGCTGGATGCGGTCGATCACCGCCTGCACATAGGGGCAATGGTTGCAGATGAACATGACCAGCGTGCCGCGCGGCCCGGCGACATCTTTCAGCGAAAAGACACGCCCGTCAGGGTCAGGCAACCGGAAATCCGGCGCCTTGGCGCCAAATTCGCAGACAGGCGGACGAACGGCCATCGCATTTCCTTTCCGTGGCGCGGGCATCTTGCAACGTCATTCGGCCGTCGCGCAATCCTGCTTGGATCTGTCACATTCGCCATCGCTGCGCAATGCGTGTATATTACATAAGACAGATTATCATGTATTTTACTACGGAAGCGAAGTCGAGTTGTCGCGAGCTGGCAAGGTTGATTTGTCGCCTCTGCCCTGGTGATTGACGCTGTCGACTTGTGCTGATGAATGAACGCGAGTTGCAGTGCTGCGCCTGATCCGAAACGGCAATCCCGATCGAGAGCCTGCGGCAATGGATGCTGGCGGCGGGCCTATGGCAGTGCCGCGCGCAGCGGCATCGGGTGCTTCAGCCGCGCCTGCGGCGCGAAGCCCTGAATGTGCGCGCTGCGCGTCGAGATCATCTGCGCCAAGTGCATCACGAATAGAGCGCGAGGTATCCGGGCAAGGTCATCATGCCCCTGCCCCCTCGTTTCGTCCGCACCGGCCGTCGCGGTGCGGGACGCTTGGTCAAAAGGAAAGCCGATCTGATCCGACCGTGGCTCAGGCCAGCATCTGCATGTCGCCGCAGACCGAGATCGCCTGACCCGAGATGGTGCGCGCGCGGTCGCTGGCCAGATACAGGATCTGGTCGGCCAATTGGCCCGGGCTGACATAGTGCCGGATCGAGGTATATGAGAACGCCTCGGCCTCGATCTCGGCAAGGGGGCGGCCCTGCGACTGGGCGCGCGCCTCCTGCACGCGGCGCTGGCGGTCGCCGCTGACCAAACCGGGCAGGATGGCATTGACGCGGATATCGTCGGGGCCAAGCTCGATCGCGAGCGACTTGGTCAGCCCGATCACCCCCCATTTCGCCGCCGCATAGGGCGTGCGCAGCCGGAACCCGAACCGCCCGGCGACCGAGGACAGGTTGATGATCGAGGGATTGCCGCTTTTGCGCAGATGCGCCGCCGCCTCGGCGCAGGTGACGAACTGGCTGGTCAGGCAGATGTTCAGGCACTGGTCCCATGCGGCCAGGTCGATATCTTCGACCTTCGCGGTCGGCCCGGCGATCCCGGCATTGTTGACCAGACAGTCCAGCCCGCCCAGCTCGGCGACGGATGCGCGGATAAAGCCGCGCAAGGCATCCGTATCGCCGACATCGACCCGCTGGCGAAAGACCTCGCCGGGCAGGCTGGCCAGCCCCTCCTCGTCGATATCGCAGGTGGCGACGCGCGCGCCCTCGGCCAGAAAGGCCTCGACGATGGCGCGGCCGATGCCGTTCGCGCCCGCCGTCACGATGACCCGGTGGCCATTCAGGTTCAGATCCATATAGTCCCCCAAAAATTGAACAGATCAGTCGCGCAGCACGTCACGCGACAGGATGAAATCGGCGGCCGAGCGGATGTCCTCCGCAAGCGCACGGGCGGCGCCTTCGGGGTCGCGGGCGGCGATGGCCGCGATCAGATCGGCGTGATTGCGCACCGAGGCCGCACTGCGCGAGCGCCGCGAAGCTTCGCCCAGATCCAGATTGATCACCGGGCCGGCTTTCAGCCACATGGTCACGATCAACTCGCGCAGCATGGGCGAGCCGGCAGCCTCATAGACGTGGAAATGCAGGTCCTTGTTGGCGCGCACTGCGTCGCGGCCATCCGTGCTGGACAGCACGTCGCGGAAATTCCGGTCCAACTGGCGCAGCCGGTCAAGTCCGGCAACCGACATGCGCGTCGCCGCCAGCCGGGCGGCATGGGCCTCGTTATGGATGCGGATCTCGGTCAGGTCCTGAAATCCGGCGCGGGTCAGCAGTGGCACCGCCACGGCGCGGTTGGGCCGGACCTCAAGCGCGCCCGCCGCGACAAGCCGGCTGACCGCCTCGCGGATCGGCATGACCGAGACCCCCAGCCGCTCGGCCAGTTCGCGCATCGACATGCGGTCATCGGGACGCAGGCGGCCTGACAAGAGCATCTCGGACAGGATGTCATGCACCTGCCGGGCCAGCGAATCCGGCCGCTCCGGCTGCGTTTCCAATGGGTCGGCAAGCTTCATGCGTGATCTCCGATCTTGGGTCATGCTGCCTTCTGTGATCTCAGTTTGCAACAAGATATGTTGACAATAATTCCATTCCGATAAGCTGTGATCTCAGATCGCAGTGGCTGGGAGCGCCGCACAAGCGATTCATCAGCGAACAATCGGGAGGGAACGTTCGATGAGCCTTGTTTCCAAATTCAACCGTCGCGGCTTTCTGCGCAGCAGTGGCGTCTTTGCCGTCGGCGCCTTGGCCGCACCGACGATCCTGCGGGCGCAGGACGGCCCCATCGTGCTGGGCCACCTGACGCCGCGCACCGGATTTCTGGGCCCCTTGGGCGAATATGCGGTGATGGCCGTCGATCTGGCGGTCGAGGAGGTCAACGCCGCCGGCGGCATCGACGGGCGCGAGCTGCGCGTCCTCAAGGAGGATTCGGTCAATCCGCAGACCGCCTCGACCAAGGCCGAGCGCATGATCGAGCGCGACGGCGTCGCCGCCATCATCGGCGAGATTTCCTCGGCCTCGGCGCTGACCATCGCCCAGACCGCCGAGCGCGCGAAAAAGCTGTTCATCAATACCGGCGCCAATTCGGATGCGCTGCGCGGCGCCGATTGCAAGCGCCACATGTTCCATGTCGAGACCCAGAACGTCATGTATGTGAATGCCGAGGGCCAGCACCTGCTGCAAAGCGGTCTGGTCGAGGGCAAAAGCTGGTATCTGCTGACCGCCGACTATGCCTTTGGCCACGATCTTTCGGCCGGGGCGAAAGCCTTCCTTGAACGCCATGGCGGCAAGCTGGCGGGCGAGGACCTGATCCCCACTGATGCCACCGATTTCTCGTCCTTCATGCTGAAGATCCGCGAGGCCAAGCCCGATCTGGTGGCGCTGAACCTTGCCGGCACTCAGATCACCAGCTTCTTCAAGCAATATGGCGAATTCGGGCTGGATTTCCCGCTGGGCGGCTTCGGTTTCGACACCGCGATGGCATGGGCCGCCGGGGTCGAGAATTTCAAGGGCACCTGGCCTTCGGTCTGGAACCACTTGATCCAGACAGAAAAATCGCAGGCCTTCACCAAGACCTTCATGGACAAATACGGCAAGCCGCCGGAAAATCAGGCCTGGGGCGATTACATGGCGATCCAGATCATGGCGCAGGCGATCCGCGCCACCAAGGGCACCGATACCGCCGCGATCATCGAGTATTTCGAAAGCGCGGATGCGAAATTCGACATGATGAAGACCCGTCAGGGCTATTTCCACCCCGAGACGCATCAGCTCTTGCAGGAAATCTACGCCATCACCGCCCTGCCCCCGGCTGAGGCCAAGAACGAATGGGACATCTTTACCACCGCAGGTCCCCTGCCCGCCGCCGATCAGCCGCTTGAGACGCTGATCGCCGATGCGGTCGGCGGCACCTGCAGCTTCGGGTCCTGATCCCCGGCGCTGACATTTCGACACTTCTTTCGTGACCCGGTCAGGCCATGCGGCCGCCCGCAAAGGCGCCGCATGTCCGACCGCCAAGGAGGGCCATCGGATGAGCCTGTTCCTGTTCCTGTCGCAGCTTCTGAACGGTCTGCTGGACGGGTTTTACTATCTTCTGATCGCCATCGGCCTGTCGCTGATCTTTTCCCTGGGTGGCATCGTCAATCTGGCACATGGCGCGTTCTTCGCCATCGGCGCCTATCTGGCCATCGCCATCTCGCCCTATACCGGCTTTTTCGGCGCGGTCATTCTGGTGCCGCTGATCGTCGCGGGCCTTGGCATGGTGACGGAACGGCTGCTTTTCACCCGCTTTTACCGCGCCGATCCGCTGTATTCGCTGCTGCTGACCTTTGGTCTGGCGATGGTGGTCGAACAGTCCCTGCGATGGGCCTTCGGCTCGGCGCCTCTGGCATATTCCATCCCGGACGTGCTGCGCGGGCAGGTATTTCTGGGCGATTTCATCTATTCGCGCTACCGCATCTTTCTGATCGTCGTCGCCATCGCGGCGGTGGCGGGCCTGTGGTTTTTGCTGAACCGCACCGCCTTTGGCCGGATTGTGCGCGCGGGCATCCAGAACCCCGACATTCTGGCGGCGATGGGGATTTCGCTGCGACCCTATCTGTCGGCCGTCGCCGGCATCGCCATCGGGCTGGCGGGGCTGGCGGGCGTCTTGATGGCGCCAATCGTGCCCGTTCACCCGGCCATGGGCGCCGAGGTCCTGACCGCCGCCTTTGTCGTCGTCGTCATCGGCGGGCTTGGCAGCTTCTGGGGCGTGGTTCTGGCCGCACTGCTGGTCGGTCTGGTCAAGGGGCTGGTCATCGCCATCGGCCTGCCGTCGTGGTCGCTGGCTGCGATCTATCTTCTGATGTTCCTTGTCCTGATGCTGCGTCCGCGCGGTCTGATGGGCGAGCGGATCCTGCGCTTTGAGTGAGGCCATGAAAACCAATCCGCTGTTTCATCCGCTGCTGATCGCAGCATTCGCAGCCCTGCTTCTGCCCTGGCTGATGGGCGTTGTCGGCCTGACCACCACCTCGGCGACCGAGGTCGTCATCTTTGCCTTGGCCTGCATGGGGCTGAACCTGCTGGCGGGCTACACCGGGCTCGTCTCGTTCGGTCATGGTGCGTGGTTCGGCCTTGGCGCCTATATCGCGGCGCTGGTCGCGCTGGCGCTGCCGGGCGATCATCTGCTGGTGCCGCTGCTGGTCGCGGTCGCGGCCAGCGCGCTGATCGCCGCCGGTTTCGGCTGGCTGATGCTGCGCCGGCGCGGGGTCTATTTCTCGCTGATGACGCTGGCGCTGTCGGCGCTTGGCTTCACCATCGCCTTTCGCTGGACTTCGGTCACCGGCGGCGAAAACGGCCTTGGCGGGGTCGAGCGTCCGGTGCTGCTGGGGATCGACCTGAACGACAACCTGCACTTCTACATCCTTGTCGCGTTGATCGCGCTGCTGGCGGCGGGGCTGATGTGGCGCTTTGTCAACTCGCCGCTGGGTCACGTGCTCGAGGCCATCCGCGAGAACGAGACCCGCGCCACCGCGCTTGGCTATGACACCCAGCGCTATAAACTGGCGGCTTTCGTGCTTTCGGCCAGCATCACCGCGCTGGCAGGCGTGTTGCTGCTTTACAAGAACCGCCTGACCTCGGCCGAGCCGATGTCCATCGTCTTTTCCGGCGAATTGCTGGCGATGACGGTGATCGGTGGCATGCGCGGCTTTCTGGGGCCGGCGCTGGGGGCGGTGTTCTATATCCTCTTCCGGGAATATCTCTCGATCTATACCGAGAACTGGCTCTTGTGGTTCGGCCTTGTCTTCATGGGCTTCGTGCTCTTCGCCCGCGACGGTCTGATCGGCATTGGCCGCCAGATCGCGGCGCGGCTTTTCCCCGGCCCCGATACCACCGCCGCCATGTCCGACCGCCGGGTCGAGGCCCTGCCCCTGCCCCAGATGCTGCGCGCCAAGGGTGAGGCCGCCGGATCGGTCCTGAAGGCGCAGGAGATGGTGAAAAGCTTTGGCGCCTTTCGCGCCGTCGATGGTGTCAGCATCGACGTGCAGGACCGCAGCCTGCATGCGCTGATCGGCCCGAACGGGGCTGGCAAGACCACCGCCTTCAACCTGCTCAGCGGCATGCTGACCCCAGATAGCGGGCGGGTCACCTTGTCGGGGTCCGAGGTCGCGGGCCTTTCCGCCGACCGCATCGCCGGGCTGGGCATGGGCCGGTCCTTCCAGATCACCAGCCTGTTCCCCGATCTCAGCGTGCAGGAAAACGTCCGCCTTGCCATTCAGGCCGGCGACCCCGCCCGCATGAACCCCTGGACCAGCGCCGCCGGCATCACCCGCATCAACGACAAGGCGGCCGAGATCATCGCCTGGGTCGGGCTGGCGGGGATGGAGGAGGCCAAGGCCGGCTCGCTCTCCTATGGCGGGCAGCGGCTTCTGGATCTTGGCCTTGCGCTGGCCAATCACCCGCGTGTCCTGCTGGCGGACGAGCCGCTGGCCGGGCTGTCGGTCGCCGAGCGCGAGCGGGTCGGCAATCTGATCAAGCAGGTCTCGGCCGATATTCCGGTGCTGCTGGTCGAACATGACATCGACCGCGTCTTCAGCCTCGCCGACCATGTCACCGTGATGAACGAGGGCAAGGTGCTGCTGGATGGCACCGTCGATGACGCTCGCAACTCGGATGCCGTGCGCGAGATCTATATCGGCTCGGGCACCGCCGAGGTCGCGGCCTCCGCCCATCACGGCGAGGTCGGCGCACCGATCTGCACCTTGCAGGGCGTGAACGTCCATTACGGCAAAAGCCATATCCTGCATGACGTGGGCTTTGACATCCGCAAGGGCGAGATCCTTGCCCTGCTGGGCCGCAACGGCGCCGGGAAATCGACGCTGCTGAAATCGGTGATCGGTATCGCCCCGGTCAGCGCCGGCTCGATCAATCTTGACGGGATGGAACTGGCGGGGCTGGATCCGGCGACCATCGCCCGTGCCGGCATCGGCTATGTGCCGCAGGGGCGCGGGCTTTTCGCCGGCATGACCGTGCGCGAGAACCTTGAACTGGGGCGCATGAAACGCCGCACCGGCGCCGGCAGCCATTGGAGCGATGAGCAGATCCTTGAATTCTTCCCCCGCCTTGGCGAGCGGATGGAGACCGAGGCCGACCGCCTGTCCGGCGGCGAACAGCAGATGGCCGCCGTCGCGCGCGCTCTCTCGGGCGACACCCGCGTGTTGCTGCTGGACGAGCCCTTCGAGGGGCTGGCCCCGGCGGTGGTCGAGCAGCTTTTCCACAGTTTCGACAAGCTGCGCGATCACCTCTCGATCGTCATCGTCGATCACAATCTGGACCTTGCGCTGGCGCTGTCGGACCGTACCGTGGCGCTGGAAATGGGCCGCGTCTTCCATGACGGGCCGTCGCGGGCGCTGGCGACCGATCTGGAGCTGCGCCGTCAGGTGCTGTGGCTTTGAAGGGGACAACATGACCACAATCGCAATCATCGGCGCCGGGCTGATCGGCCGCTCATGGGCCTTTGTCTTTGCCCGCGCCGGGCTGCCGGTCCGGGTCTGGGACGCCGATCCCGCCGTTCTGGACCGGCTGGCCAGCGACATCGCCACCATGATCCACGATGCCGGGGGTGATCCGGCCATTGCCGGGCGGATCAGCGCATTCCCGACCCTGGCCGAGGCGTTGGAGGGCGCCGATTGGGTGCAGGAAAACGGCCCCGAGAATGCCGGGATCAAGCGCGCGCTCTTCGTCGATCTTGACCGGCTGGCGGCGCCGGAGGCGATCCTTGCCTCGTCCAGTTCGGCGCTGATGCCCTCGGTCTGGTCGCAGGATCTGCCGGGGGCGGCGCGCTGCCTTGTTGCCCATCCGGTGAACCCGCCGCATCTGGTGCCGATTGTCGAGTTGTGCCCCTCGCCCGCCACATCGGCTGAGGCGATGGACCGGGCCGAGGCGCTGTTCCGGCAGGTCGGTCAGGTGCCCGCGCGCCTGACCCGCGAAATCGACGGCTTCGTGCTGAATCGCTTGCAAGCCGTCCTGCTGGCGGAATCGCTGAAACTGGTCGCCGATGGCGTGGTCAGCGTGCAGGGGCTCGACGATACGATCAGGCACGGGCTTGGCCGCCGCTGGGCCTTCATGGGCCCGATGGAGACGATCCTTCTGAATGCGCCGGGCGGCGTGCCCGACTATATCCGCCGCTATGGCCCGATGCTGGCGCGGCTGACCGACAGCGCTGCCCGCGGCGAAGCCTTCACCGAAGCCGCCGGCCAGATCGTGGCCGAGGCCTTCCCCCAGACCGATATCCGCGCCCGTCAGGACTGGCGCGACCGCGAATTGTCAGCATTGGACGCGCATCTGCGCGCCCGCAGCGAAAGGACCGACTGATGGCCAAACCCCGCAAGACGATCATCACCTGCGCCGTGACCGGCGCCATCCACACGCCCTCGATGTCGGAATACCTGCCGGTCAGCGCCTCGGAAATCGCCGAGGCCGCCATCGGCGCCGCCGAGGCCGGCGCGGCCATCGTGCATCTGCATGCCCGCGACCCGCAGGACGGCCGCCCCGACCAGACCCCCGAGGCATTCGAGCCCTTTTTGCGCGTGATCAAGCAGCGCTCGGATTGCGTGGTCAACATCACCACCGGCGGCGCGCCGACCATGACCATTCAGGAACGCATCCGTCCCGCCGCGACATGGAAGCCCGAGGTCGCCTCGCTGAACATGGGCACGATGAATTTCGGCCTGTTCCCCATGCTGGCGCGGTTTGAAAACAGCCTGAAACATCAATGGGAACGCGATTACCTCTCGAATCGCGACATCGTCTTTCGCAACACCTTCGGCGATATCGAACATATCCTGACCACGCTGGGCGCCAATGGCACCCGGTTCGAGTTCGAATGCTACGACACCGCGCATCTCTACAACCTCAAGCATTTTTTCGATGCGGGCATCGTCAAGGGGCCGCTGTTCATCCAGACCGTGTTCGGGCTGATGGGCGGCATCGGCGCCCATCCCGAGGACGTCATGCACATGAAGCGCACCGCAGACCGGCTGTTTGGCGACAATTACCGCTGGTCGGTTCTGGGCGCCGGCAAGAACCAGATGGCGATTGCGGCCATGTCGGCAGCGATGGGCGGCCATGTCCGCGTGGGGCTTGAGGATTCGCTGTGGAACGGTCCCGGCCAACTGGCGAAATCCAATGCCGAGCAGGTCAACCGCGCCCGCCAGATCATCGAGGGGCTGGGGCTTGAGATCGCATCCCCCGACGAAGCGCGCGAGATTCTGGCCCTGAAAGGCGCCGATCAGGTCGAGTTCTGATCCCGGACAAGGAAAGGCGCGCCCGGGACAGCCCGGACGCGCCTGTTTTGCCTGTATTGTAAATTCACCCAGAAATTGACCATTCTGGGCACAGAAAACAATCGCTTATCGTGCTGCACGCCGGATAGTTGACCATTCTTGCCCGGAAAGCTTGTCCACAATCTGGACTTGCGCAAGAAAAAACCGCGCTCTTTCAAGCGCGGTTTAGCCTTTTCGACACCTTTGGGTCAAGCGTTACGTATCGCCTCGAAGAAGCGCGGTTCGCGCCGGTAAACTCTTGCGCGAACACGCTTCGCGGGAAATGCCGGCGAGATGTCGGCCGCATCGAGCCTCCGGACGGCCTCGGACGGGAAAAGCCTGAGGATTCGCACCTCGTTGCTAAGGAAGACGTATGCCTCGGCGAAGTTTTCCAGATCTCGCCGCCGGAAAACGGGGCGTTCCCCGCCGTTCCAGCGGACACGTCGGGCAGAGGTCAATCCGGCCGGAGCCATCTCAGACGAGGCGAGCCTGACCACCACCTCAGGGGAGGTTCTCAGAAACGCGGCGGCAGAACTGACGCAGATCTCATCAGGATCTTCATACGATGTCAGCGCCTCTCGCACGGCCTCGCTGCGGAACCGTAAGACGTCGAGGCGACAGACGTTCGCAGCTACAGACCGAATATCGGAAAGGCTGCCGTTCAGAACGGCCGCAATGATACGCCCGCTGGAAAGGCTGGTTTGTCGAGATACCGCCGACAAATCTGCCCATCCGGTGACCTCCGCGTCTTGCGCCGTGGCACGCACTGCCACGTCTCGCAGGAGCATGTCCATATCGGATCGTCTATATCCGGTGCGGCGCAGGCCCGCGCGACCGTTCCCGATCGGGGCTATGACACCGGCCTTCAGGAGCGAGATGGCCACGCTGCGGGAGCATCCGAGGTAGGAGGGCAGATCGATGAAGCGCAGCGCGCTGCGCAGATCCTTGGCCAATATTTCCGCGCCCGCCGAATCCAGGAGAATGAAGTTCGGCGGGCGGTCATCCCCGGCCGAGATCAGGCCCTCGGCTTCCAGCGCACGCCGGAACCGTTTCGGGTGCGCGGCCGAGGCCCGCGCCGCACGATAAAGCGTCACTCCTGACGGCGCGGGCGCGGGATCCCCGGCGACGTTGGCACCCTCGTCATACGGGAACACCCTGAACACGGCGTCCCGGAAGACGCTCCGAGAGGGTTCGGCCGCCGCACCCGGCCCGGACCTGGCGAAGAAATCGTGCAAAGCGCCGAAGGTTTCGCGTGGTGCGAACCGCTTCATCCCCCGCCTTCTCGCGTCACTGGCGATCTGGCCAAGGAACGCAAGAAGTTCCTCTTCTCCTCCGGTCATGATCTCGAACCCGGCATGCGCTTGTTCAGCCGTCGCAGAAGCCGCCTCCACGTGATTGACGTTGACGCCGCGCGTCGCGACCAGACCGATCAGTTCCGTCACGTTGATCGCGTCCCTGAGGCCGTGGGCGTCCAGGAAGGGTTGGCCTCGGGCACCATTCAGCCGAGCCTCAACATAGGTCTGGAGGGGCCCCCCCTCCGTGACCAGCCTCGGGGCCCGTGAGATCAGGCCCGGATCCCGACCGATTAGCGCGTGAAAATCGGCCATGGCCGAACGTGCGCTTGGCGCAGCGATTTCGGCAAGCGCCAGACCATGACGCGAGCAGACGCGACATGTCCTGATCTGCCATAGCGTCCGGTGAGCCCAAGGGGCGCCCAAGCGATGCGGATGGTCCGACGCGTCCTCCTCCAGACAGGCCGGACAGAAGCGCGCAGGCCCCGTGACAACGGTGCGGGAGCAGAGGGAATGCCCGCGGAACAGGTATGTTGATCGGGCCGTGCGGATCAGCGCGTCATGGGCAAGCGTCTCGACGGGCTCGCCGCCCGCCTCGGCGAGCACGGCAAGCGCCGTCTTTTCGCCGCGGTAAACGCCCGCGCGGGAAAGACCGACCAGTCTGCAAAAATCTCGCGTCGATGCCCCGATGTGAAAGCTCGCCAGCCGCGAGAGCCATGAGATGGGGGACTCGCCGGCCCGTCTGGGCAGCGTCGGGAAGAGCCTTTTGGGGTCGGTCATTCTTAAAACCTCCCCAGAAACGGGTTGGCATCGAACGACACCCCCTCCCGGAACCCCCAGGACTCGGCGAGGTGCTGGCGGTCGACCGAGGCGGCTCTTTCCTGGCAGGCGAGTTCGATCGCGTCGAGAACGCCCTCGATCACGCGGCCGAACCCGTAATCGGCCGCCCGGGCCAGCGCCAGCAGATCAGCATCGACCATGTCGGACGCGAGCCCCGCCCTGTCGCAATACCCCATCGCCAGATCCATCAGGTCACGCCCGTCTCGCTCCCAGATCACCGGTCGGAGCGAGAGCTTGGCCATCCTGCGCGACACCTGCTCGTCGGAACGAACAGCGTTCTCAAGCATGGGAAGGCCCGAAAGCACCGGGACGACAGCATGATCCCCTTTCATAAGGGTCTTGATCGTGTTCAGGATGCCGTGGCACTCCTTCGGCGTGCCGGTCCGGAACACGTCATGCGCCTCGTCGATCCAAAGGACGGTGACCTCCAGCAGGGCCATCCGGTGCCTCACACGCCCCCAGATCTTGTGTTGAGGATCACGGGCGCCATTCAAGTCGAGCCCGGTCACACGGATGATCTCCGCGCCGAGGCTTTTGAGCGTCGCGGGGCTCGGCACGTCGGCGGCGAGAACCGGCATCACGTTGGGCCCGTTTCCCGATCCGAGCAGATCACGAAGGCCGCGCGCAACCAGAGAAGTCTTGCCCTGCCCGGGTGCGCCGGTCACTACGAGCCCCCGCGTCTCGCGCGTGGCGCCAAAGAGCCTGGGGCGAAGTGGCCGGTCAGGATCCTCACCTGACGTCAGCAACAGATCCATGTGCCGCCGGAACTCAGCGTCACGATCCGTCTCGACGTAAAGCGATCTTAGGCCGTCAATGCGGGAACGGGAAACATCACTCATCTTCGCTCTCCCGCAAACGCCATGCGCCGGCTCTGCCAGGATCGTCTCGCAAGACCGGTGCCCGCCGCCCGCCCGCCACGAAGCCCCCGGCGAGAATATCTTTCGGCCGAGAATCGTCGGCGTCGTGGTCGGCCAACGGGAAACCGATGAAAAGGCGCGCCTCCGCGCGAGCCACCGTTTCCGTCGTCCATCTCCTCGACGAGATCCCGGCGGCACGGCAGGCGTCGTCGTTGACGCGTTCAATGTCTTCCAGCGCCTCATGGACAGCTACGCCGGCCGCGGCCGCGCTGCGGAGCCCGGAGGCACGAATGCGCCCGAGCAGGATTTCCCACGCGGCGGCGGATACGCCCCGGAACCGGGAATCGATCGCCGGGATCGCGTCCCAGCCAGTTCCGAAGTCCACCTCGATCTGGCCAATATTTTCAGGCGACCACCTGATATCGAGAGCGCGCCCCGGGTTTCGGACACGCCAGGCTGCGAGATCGCTGCTCTGATAGCGGACCCCCATCACGGTGACACCGGAACTCTGCGGCAGGCGCGAGAGACGCGTGCCGAAGACAAGACGGCGCAGCCTCGCGTCGGGCGGAGGGATCACTCCGAACTGGTCGTCGGCGCTCAGCGCGCGCCAGACCTGAAGAGGGGTGCGGCCCCCGAGTCCCGCGTGCGGGCGATTATGATAGACATCGACCACCCACCGGATCAGGGCGCGACCGAGATCGTCCGCCGTCAGGGCGGCAGCGGTCTCACGATCCGCGTCGCCGCGTTCGAGAACGTTGCCGAAGGTGCGGCCCGTAAGCCTTGCCATCAGATCCGTGCCGATGCTGCGAAACACCCGCTCGATATAGGGCCGCATCCAAGGGGTGCCTGCCGGCGCCCGCTCCACCGCGATCCGCAGATCATGGCAGGCGGCCCGGAACTCGGCGGACTTGTAGGCCGCGCCGCAATCGGTAACGACCAACTCCGGCGTGCCATGCATATCCCAGGGCGAGAGGGCGCCGACCGCATCGGCCCAAGGACCCTTATCGAGCGTGACCAGCTCCAGGGTGCGCAACGCCGTCGCGGCGGTGGGGGACTTGTCGAGCTTCATCGCAACGATGCAGCGCGACGTCGCGTCAATCGCCACCGAGAGCCAGAGCCGTTCGCTCTTCGCACGTTCACCGCCCCCCGTTTCATCCAGAAGATCGTCAAGTCCCATCTCGGAAACCAAAGTCAGAAGATCAACCCGCCACTCGTCCATCTCAACCCGTTCGAGTAGCCGGGTCGGCGCAAGGCCGGTGGAGACGGCGCGATGCTTGCGAAGCGCCGCCGCCTGTCCGATCCGCTTCAGGTCGATTTCGAAAGGGTCAAGCCGAGAGATTGCGAGTCTGGTGGCTTTGCGGGACGGGACCGGCAACTCGGGGGCTCCCGCCGCGCGCAGTTCATCGTTTCTTCGCGCGAACGCACGGACCATCCTGCGGTGGATCTCCTCCTTGCTGGGCCGCAGCGGATCGCCGTATTCTGCGGCAACGGCCGCAAGGATGGCGCGCGCCTCTGTCGGAAAGTGCGAGCCGTGTCGGCCGGACCGGTTGCGGCCGTCGATAAGCGCGGGCAGCCCGCCGCCGCGTTCGAAATCGCGCACCCAGCGCCGTAGGGTCCTGGGCGAGGGAGGGACATGGCACCTGCGGTCCCCGGTGTATCCGGCTTCTCCGCGCACGATCTCGTTCGCCGCCCGGGTGATCCGGCCCATCGCGGCGCAGAGAGCGGTATCCGTCCGGCACAGTTTGCCAGCCGCCTCCATGTCGAGGAAGGCCTGGACGTAGGCGTTGCGCCGCCTGATGACGTCCATCTGTCGACCGCCGAGCCGGGACAGGCAGGCCGCGTCGATATTCGCAGCGGCGGCAGGCGCGTAATGGTCGCGACGGATCTCGACGTCCGAGGAAAGTCGCCGGGCGAGATCGTGGTGCGAGATCTGGACGGACAGCCCGTCCCGCCCGGGGCGAACGAGGACGTAGCCGCCCTCCGTCGCGTGTCCGACCTCGTGGGGGACGCCGCCGATCAGCACGCAGTCATGTCTGGAGAGCCGCCACGCGGGGACGGTGCGCGAAATGGTGTTCATGCGGCCGCCCTCCTCAGTTCCACCACGGTTTCGGGCGTGATCAACGAGCGTTCTCGCTGCACGAGGGCGCCGTCCCGAACCAGACGCAGGACCGCCCGCGCCCCGGCACCGCCCGCGCCCGAGACTTTGGCGATGGCGCCGATGGACGACGCGCCGCCCATGCCCTGGGCGACCCGAAACACCGCGGACAGCGCGTCAGGACAGACCGGGCCGATCCTGTTGAGCAAGATCGCATTGCGCACGACGACCGGGTCAAGGTCACGATCAGTCACCAAAACGACACGGGTTGCGAAAGCGGGATCGAGTTGCGCCGCGATCTCGGCCAGCGCCACCCGGACACCGCTGCTGATGACGCGCGCCGCCGGCTTCACCGCCACCGCGACCCTCTCACCGGAGCGGAACGCGACAAGGAAGTCGAACGTGTGGTGCCGCACCCGCCCGAACCCGTCCCGCCAGGCCACCCGCGGCGGTTGTTCAGCAATGTCCGCGACGTCAGGGCGGGCGCGAAGCACCTCAAGCACCTGCATCTCAAGATGGCTCTCGAAGTAGACGACGCGGGCGCCGCCGAAGTCTGCGACAAGCTCCCCGGTGAAATGATGCTTGCCGACGACCCCTCCGCGGGATGCCCGAGACGGCGCGGGCGGCACGATTGTGCCGCCCGTAAAATGAGACTGAGTCATGCGAAATACCCCCGAGACATGCGCAATAAGACCGTTCCGAAGCCGGAACGGGACGATAAGCCACCTGTCTGGGGTTTATATCTCCCGGAACGCGCCTACGACGTGGCCTGTGTCAGGAGCAGGTCTGGCGTGCAACACGCCCTTCCGCCCCGAAACGAGGCGGCATGATAATCGGGCGCGTTTCTTGTGGAGCATCGCGTCGACCATGTGCTGTTATGAAGGACTGCCAACATAAGCGAATCACCCGTTCGAATCAAGTGTTCCAAAAACAGGTAAGTGATTCGATGGTATGCGCATCCTATAAATATCATGTATTTCATAGGCATAATGATTTCTAAGAAATCGGTTTAATGCCTCCTTCCAGGATTTTCGCATTTCGGGTTTGGTCACCCCCAGAGCCGATTCGGAGAATCTGACCTTGTTGACCGGGCTGCTTTCCCGATTTTCAGTTTGGGCAAAGCCGAGCCCCCTTTTCGGTTCGGTGCGCGGCTTCTTCGGCTTTGAAAGTAACCGTTGGCTATTCGCAACCGAATGGGGGCGGACGGGATCCGTGCAGGTTCCGGTTCGGCTTTCTCGTCGAGTTATTGTATTTCTCTCGCCATGGCTTCCGCCTGTTGCACGACATGTTTGATTGCCTCAGCTTGAAGGTCAGGCGGGAACCCGTGTTTTTTCAGGATCCGTTTCACCGTCACTCGCATCTTTGTGCGGACGTTATCCTTTCTCCACCAGTCCACAGACGCACTGCCGCGCACCGCATTCACGAGCTCGGCGGCAATGACCCGAAGCTCCTCGTTACCCATCAGGTTCAGAGCGCTTTCGCTGCGAGCGAGCGCGTCATAGAACGCGGCCTCCTCCGGAGACAAGCCGTCTGCGGGCTGGTCACGAAGATCTCGCGCCAGGTCCAGCAATTCCTGGATCACTTGTAGCGCATCGATGCTGCGATTGTGGTAGCGTGCGATAGCGTCGCTCAGTTTTGCCGAGAACGCTTCCTTCTTGGCCAAGTTCGTTCGGGTGCGCGAAGCTATCTCTCCGTTTAGAAGCCGTCTCAGCGCCTCGACCGCGAGGTTCTTCTGTCGCACCCCTTTGATCCCGAGCAGGAACGCCTCGTCCAGAACGCCAATGTCGGGCCTGTCGACGCCGCAGGCTTGCAAGATATCGATGACCTCCGTCGATCCGACGGCCCTGTTTATCAGTTGGGAGATTGCGAATTCCGTCTCTTCAATCGCCCGTCCCGCCGGGGTGGCGGCGTCCATCTTGCGGATCGCGCTTTGCACCGCTGCAAAGAAACTCACCTCATCCTTCGCCTCCTCCGCTTCGATCGTGCCTGAAGCGATCCGGAAGGCGGTAATCAGCCGCGACGCGGCGTCCATGAACCGTTTTTTGCTGAGCTTGCGGTTTTCGCCCTCAACCGGCTTGCCGCCCTTGTCCACGACCGGCAACGTCAGCGCGTGCTCGATCGCCACCGGGAGGATACGGATACGATCAGCCGCAGAACCGTTGAGCGCAGCAGGGTAGTCAATCGGGCTGAACATGCAGCGCATTACGTCGAGCGCCGTTTCCAACGCATCGATCGCCTGGCGCTGATCCACGCCGGTTCGGTTCTGATCCGATTCCGAATAATGCGCGAGCGCGTTTTTCAGTTCTGCTGCCAAACCGATATAGTCCACGACCAATCCGGAAGGCTTGTCCCGAAATACCCGGTTCACCCGGGCGATCGCCTGCATAAGCCCGTGCCCTTTCATCGGCTTGTCAACATAGAGCGTATGCATGCATGGCGCGTCGAACCCGGTCAGCCACATGTCGCGAACGATCACCAGCTTGAGCGGGTCGTTGGGGTTGCGATACCGGTTGCGCAGCGCTTCCTGCCTGGATTTGGATCTGATATGCGGCTGGAATTCTGCGGGGTCCTGTGCGGCGCCGGTCATGATCACCTTGACCTGGCCGTCAGCGTCATCGTCTGAACGCCAGTCTGGAAAAATCTTGACGATCCGATCATAGACCTCGACGCAAATCCTTCTGGACATGCAGACGATCATGGCCTTGCCGCCGCCCATCGCTTCGAACCGAGCGTCGAAATGGCGCAAGATGTCTTCAACGACTTTGTCGAGCCGTTCGTCCGCTCCGACCAGCGCCTCGACCCTGCTCCACCGGGATTTCAGCGCGGCGACCGAACGGTCATCCAAATCCGCCCCCGCGTCCTCCGCCTCCTCGACAATGTCAGCGAACTCGTCGTCGATGTCCGCCATGACTGACGCCGAAGGTTTGATTCGAGCGACACGTCCCTCATAGTAGATGGGCACGGTAGCGCCGTCCTGGACGGCCCTGGTCACGTCATAGACGTCTATGTAATCGCCAAACACGGCTTGCGTGTTGGCGCCGACGAGAGAAACCGGTGTGCCGGTGAACCCGACATGCACGGCGTTCGGAAGCGCCTGTCGAAGGTGATGAGCGAAGCCGTATCTGGTTTCTCCGGTCGCGGTGTCAAGTTTCGCCTCGAAGCCGTATTGCGACCTGTGCGCCTCGTCTGCGAATACGATCACGTTGTCCCGATCTGTGAGCAGGCCGAATTCGGTCTCGCCTTTTTTCGGGCGGAACTTCTGGATCGTGGCGAAGATCACCCCGCCCACCTTGCGGTCAAGCCTCTGACGGAGGTCATCGATATCGTCTGCCTGATCCGGCTTTTCGCCGAACAGGGCCGAACAGCGCGAAAATGTCGCAAAAAGCTGGTTATCCAGATCGTTACGGTCGGTGATGACGACCAGAGTCGGGTTGGCGAGCCGCGGGTCACGCATCAGCCGCCCGCCGAGGAACGCCATCAGCAACGACTTGCCCGAGCCTTGCGTGTGCCACATCACCCCGCCGCGCCCGTCACGACCACGCGCGGCAAGAACCGCGGCGACGCCTTTTCGAACGGCATGGAACTGGTGATATCCAGCTATTTTCTTGATCGGGCCTTTACCCTCGTCCTCATAGACGGTGAACCAACGCAGCATTTCCAGTATTGTCTCAGGGGCGAGAAGCCCGCGGACCAGGGTCTGCAACGCCAACGCTGAAACGTCATCGACGACGTTTTCCCCGTCGACCGTGCGCCAGCGCATGAACCTGTCGAAATCGGCAGAGATCGAGCCGTATCGGGCCGTAACGCCCTCGGAGATGACCGAGAAGGCGTTCGTTCGGAACAGATCAGGGATCTGAGACTTGTAGGTTTCGATCTGGTTACAGGCGCCGCGCAAGGTTCCGTTCTCGGTGCCCTTCAGTTCGACCACCACAATCGGCAATCCGTTGAGGAAGATAACGATATCCGGTCGACGGACGGATTTTCCTGCTATTTCAAACTGGCTGACAACCAGCCAGTCGTTTTGCCGATTCTCCCAATCGACAAGCCGGGCAAGATCGGGACGCTGCTCGCCGCCTTCAAACCACGAAACCTTAACGCCGCTGACAAGCGACTCGTGGATGCGGCGGTTTTCCTGAACCATATCCCCGGAAAACGCCGTGTCGCGCAGCGTATTGACCGTATCACGGACCGCATCGTCCGGCAGGCCAGGATTGAGCCGGCGGACCGCCGCTTCCAGGCGCGGCAAAAGGATCGTGTCCCGGTAGCTCTGCCGTAAGGCGTGCGGCGCATCCGGCTCGGTCGCCGCGCCGGACATGAATACGTGACCAAGAGATTGCAGTTCTTCGAGCGCCCAGCTTTCCAGATCCGCTTCGGATGCAAAGGCCATCAGGCGAACTCCTCGTCGTGTGTGAGAATCTGGCGGTTCAGGCGGGCCAGTGGTTCCTTGAATGCGGCTTCAAGCTTGCGGATGTGGGTGGATAGCCAATCCTGCAAATGCCCGCGTTCGCGCAGTTTCAGGTCGGAGAACCGCTTCTGGGTCAGGCGGGAAAGACGGTTTTGTGAGCGATCAACGCGGAACATCAGGCGACCTCCTCGACCAGTTCGCGGGCTTCGCCAACGCGGAGTTCGCCGGACATGAGGCGCGGCAGGAGGGTGTCACGCAGGGCTGCGAGGGTTCTGTTCTCATGGACGCCAGCGACGATACGATCACGCCAAGGCTTCGTGGTCGCGTCATACGCCGATGCGACGATCCCCGGGGGCATCGTGATCTCATAGGCTCCCATGTCCGACCAGTTGGTCCGCGGCATCCGCGTGCCAGAGGAACCGGCGTTGGTATGCTCTACAAATTCATCGGTCGAGATTATCGAAAGCACGAAGCCCGCCCATTCGGGTGTTTTGGGACGCACGACAATGATGTCGGTGGAACATATCCCGTCGACCGGCGCGATGCCTACCTTATGAAAATATGGCCGAAGTTTGCCAAACAGGAAGTCCCCGGCGCACATCCCGGACTTCTGACTGCCGACATCCGCCGCCGTGCCCCAGTCGGGGAGCGTGATCGAGCGCCGGGGCATATGTTCAAGCCCGATATAGGCGGTCTCGGGGCTGATTTGCTCCGGTTTGACGCCATTGCGCGGGTTGACCGCCACGTCAGACAACTTGCCCGAGCGCCACCCCAGCGGCAGCCCGTCATTATCGAAGCTGTCGGGGAACAGCGCGGCGGTGGCGGCGTCCATATGGGCGGGCTGGCCGCCTTCAAGCTTGGCCCAGACCGGGTCGAAATCCACGAACCATGAGCGATAGAGCGCCCGCGCCATCTCCTCCAGCGTGGCCGAGGCCTTGCGGTTCACCTCGATCTTGTCATCTAACCCATCAAGAACAGTGCTGATTTCACGTTGAATTTCAAGCGGCGGAAGTTCGATTTGGATCTGCCGCAGATTCGAAGCTGGTCGTGAAATAGAAGGCACTCCAACCTGCGAAGCGTGAACCATCAAGCGATGATGACCGCAGGGCGCATGGAACCATCTCGTAATAAATGCGGGGTCAGCCAGATCACGATTCACGCGGAGATAAAATTGCCGTTGAGAGATGATATACTGGGCATAGGTTGCGCTTTCGGGAATCAGCGCCACTTGGCCGATTGTTCCGGCATGAGTGAAAATTATATCCCCGGTCTTGACGCAAGAATTTCTTAGTCGCTCAGCGTGTTCCGCTGTTACGTAATTGAAGCCGGGCGCATCGTTTAGCCGGGTGCCGTGGAGATGTTGGCCGCTAATCACTGGCACGCCCTGCGGGACAAACGTCTCGACCTTGATATTGGAGCCGAACGGACCCATTGCGATCTTTTCGGCAATACTTTCGATAGAAACAGTCGGCCAAACGCTCATCCCAATGCCCCCAACCGCTTCTCGATCTCGGCTTCCAGTCGCCGCCCTTCGGCGAAATGCCCGCGCAGCTCGCTCATTAGGCGATCAAACTTCTCCTCGAAGGGCTCGCCGTCCTCCTCCGCAGCCCCAGCACCGACATAGCGGCCCGGGGTCAGGACAAAGCCGTGTTTCTCGATCTCGGCCAGATCGACCGAGGCGCAGAAGCCGGGTTCATCGGCATAGGGCGCCGACACAGGCTCGCCCCGCCAGGCGTGGTAGGTATCGGCGATCTTGGCTATCTCGTCTGGCGACAGCTCCTTTTGCTTGCGCGAGCCGGGCACCAGCGCGCCCATCTTGCGGGCGTCGATGAACAGCACTTCGCCGCGCCGGTCGCGCAGCTTGTGGCCCGCCGCATGGCCGTTCGATTTGTCCTTGGCTAGAATCCACAGGCAGGCCGGGATTTGCGTGCCAAAGAACAACTGCGTCGGCAGCGCAACCATGGCATCAACCGCGCCCTGCTGCACCATCGCGCGGCGGATATCACCTTCGCCCGATTGCATAGACGACATCGAGCCATTGGCCAGCACCACGCCCGCGATCCCATTGGCCGAGAGGTGGTGGTGGATATGCGAGAGCCAGGCGAAGTTCGCGTTCCCCACCGGCGGCGCGCCGAATTTCCAGCGGATATCCTCGCGCAGCCGCTCGCCTTCCCATTCCGAGACGTTGAAGGGCGGGTTGGCGAGGATGAATTCAAACCGCTCATCGGGGAAGGCATCGCGCACCAGAGTGCCTTCGTGGTTCCAGGCGATATTGCCGAAGATCCGCCGCATGGCGAGGTTGACGCGGGCGAGCTTGTAGGTGGTCGGGTTGCTTTCCTGACCATAGACCGCGATGTCGTCGACCCGGCCCTGATGGGCGCGGATGAATTTTTCCGACTGCACGAAGAAGCCGCCGGTGCCGCAGCAGGGGTCGTAGACCCGGCCCGAAACCGGCTCCAGCATCTCAACCAGGACCGAGACGATGGATTTGGGCGTGTAGAACTCGCCGCCGCGCTTGCCCTCGTTCGAGGCGAATTCACCGATGAAATATTCGTAGACGCGGCCGATCAGATCGAAGTCATGGCTGGTGCCGTCGAGGGTGAGGTCGTTTGTGAAAAGCTCGATCAGACCCGAGACGACATCGCGTGACAGTTCGGCCCGACCGTAGACTTTGGGCAGCGCGTCCTTCAGCGTCTCGTTGCTGCGCTCGATCTCGCGCATGGCGTTGTCGACCTGAATCCCGATGTCGGACGACTTTGCGGTCTCCGCCAAGCTGTCCCAGCGGGCAGGCTCGGGCACCCAGAACACGTTTTCGGCGGCGTATTCCTCGGGGTCGTCAGCATCGGCGAGGTCGTCGGCCAGGAATTCGGCCCGCTTGGCCTCGAACGCGGCAGAAACGTAGCGCAAGAACAGAAGGCCGAGCGCGACATACTTGTATTCGCCAGGATCCATTTTGCCGCGCATCTTGTCGGCAGCCGCGAAAAGGGTTTTCTCAATCTGTTTCGCTTCGGTCATTATTCCTCACCTGGCACGGACCTTAGCCGGAGTTGCGTCAATACCGCCCCTGATCGCCGGCATCAAACCGGCTCTAGTCGCTGATACGTTGATCAATCAAGATAAATATATGTCGCATCACTCACTTAGGCCCCTGTTCGCGATGCGAACAGGTCAGGCGTAGCGTTCAGCGTTTTCTTCGCAGTGCTTCAGGACGACTGCAATCCAGCTATCGAACCATACCCAAGCGCCCTCGTAATCCCCGGCGCATCCGAAGCCCTTCTCAGGCCGCTTGGCGTCCAGCTTTTTCCACAGCAGGCCATGCTCCCGTTTGGTGAAACGCGGGAACCCCGAGGCCTGGATCTTCGACACCACCTTCATCGCCGGGTAGCGGTTCTTGCTCACCTCCTTGAAGATGATCTTCTCAACCTCTGCCGCCTCGGGGCTGCCCGAATCGACGATCTGCACCGCGAGATCAGCCGCCCCGGCCCGCTTGGCCGCGACCGGCACGAAACCGTAGGTGATGCGATAGGCCGGGTCGCGCTTTTGATCGTCGGTCAGCCCGTTCTCGAACGCGTTTATGACGCTCTCGACATGCGGAGGCAGACCGGAGGCGGATTTCAGCGCCGATCTTTGCGCGGCGTCGAACGACACGAACTGCAACGCGATGGGTAGCCGCTTCTCAAGCCCGAACCCGGGGCCGAACTCGGATCTGAGAACGTGATTGAAGTTCAGCGCACAGGCCTGAAGCTTGGCGCCCAGCGACTCGTCGATACGACTGGTCATGCGGTGCTCGATCTCGTGCCGGATCTCAAGCAGGAAGCGGATATTCGTGGCAACCCCGCCCGTGGCCGGGCATCTAGGATGGTCGAGACACTTCTTCAGGTCCCAGTATCGCTCCTCGCCACCCCTCGTCCGACTGTCGGGATACCGATAATCGATGCCTTCGCGTCGGAACCAGGCGTGCAGCAGATAGGTCCAGCCGATCATGGCGGTGACGATGAAGAGTTCGGCCCTGAAGGTCAGGCCCGCGCCGTTGAATGTATGAACGGCGGCGATCATCGCCTCGCGCGCCTTTATGAGCAGCTCGTCGCCCCGCCGGTTAAGGCCGGTCTCGGGGTCATGATCCGGCCAGGCGCTGATGAATGCGTCCAGCTCCTCTGCCGTCGCGGCCCTGACTGCCTTGTGCTTTTCGTCTTTTCGGATCTCGCCTATCAGGCGATGATTGACCGAGCGGCTGGGCCGGGTGAACCAGGCGAGGATGTCCTGCTCATTGCCGAACTCCGACTTCCGCGCCAGCATCGCCTTGACGATGGCCACCTCCCAGCGGGCAAGCGTGTTGCCTCGGCGCCTCCTCACGCGCCTCTCGTCAACCTCGCCTTGTGCGGCCTTCTCTTCGCCCATCTGCCCTGCTCCTGATGTTCCATCCGAAACATAGACTTGCGGCAAGGAAAGAGAAGGCTTGGCTCAGCAATCTCGTTGAGGGAGGCGAGTGGTCAACCTTTAAGGGCAAGAATGGACAACTCGCCTTCCGGAATGGCCAATTTATGGGTTACGCTACATGTATTCTTCTTCTGCCTCAGCTACACCCCGACGTTCCGCCGCAGGTATTGCACTTCATGCAGGTGCCATTGCGCACCAGCGTGTAATTGCCGCATTCGCCGCAAGGATCGCCCTCATAGCCCTGCATCTTGGCCTTGGTGCGCGCGTCCATGCCGGTCGCAGTGACCGCGGCCACCTGATAGCTGGCCGCCGCCTCGGCCATGCCGGTCGAGACCGCCGCCGTCGAGACCCCGCCCTGCAGGACCATCAGCTCCTGCGGCAGGCGCTTGCGCAGATAACCGGCGCTGCTGATCTGCTTGAGCATGGTCAGCGATTTCAGCTCGGCCTGATCGCTGACCGGGGCGACATTGGCGCCCTCGGCCTCGCCGCCGCCCAGATCGTCAAAGGCTGCGCCCTGCGGCTTCACATGCGCCAGATCGGTGCGGTCCAGATAGCTGACCGCCAGTTCGCGGAACACATAGTCCAGGATCGAGGTCGCGTTCTTGATGCTGTCATTCCCTTGCACCATGCCCGCCGGCTCGAACCGGGTGAAGGTGAAGGCGTCGACGAATTCCTCCAGCGGCACGCCGTATTGCAGCCCGACCGAAACCGCGATGGCGAAGTTGTTCATCATCGCGCGGAAGCCCGCGCCTTCCTTGTGCATGTCGATGAAGATCTCGCCAAGCGCGCCATCGTCATATTCGCCGGTGCGCAGATAGACCTTGTGACCGCCGACAACTGCCTTTTGCGTATAGCCCTTGCGGCGCTGGGGCAGCTTTTCGCGATGGCTGCGCACGGCCTCCTTGACGATGATCCGCTCGACGATCTTTTCGGCGATGACGGTGGCCTTTTCCTGCGGCGTGCCGCTGGCCAGGATCTCTTCGGCCTCTTCGTCGTCCTCGACCAGCGCGGCGGCCAAGGGCTGGCTCAGCTTGGAGCCGTCGCGGTACAGCGCATTGGCCTTGATGCCCAAGGACCAGCTCAGCTCATAGGCGGCCAGCGCATCGGCGATGGTGGCGCTGTTGGGCATGTTGATGGTCTTGGAGATCGCGCCCGAGATGAAGCTTTGGGCCGCCGCCATCATGCGGATATGGCTGTCCACGGTCAGATAGCGCTTGCCCTTGCGCCCGCAGGGATTGGCGCAGTCAAAGACCGGCAGATGCGCGGGGTCCAGATGCGGCGCGCCTTCCAGCGTCATGGTGCCGCAGACATGATCGTTCGCCGCCTCGATCTGCGCCTTGGTAAAGCCCAGATGCCGCAGCAGGTCAAAGGTCGGGTCGTTCAGCTTTTCGGCCGGAATGCCCAGCGTCTCGCGGCAGAAACTCTCGCCCAAGGTCCACTGGTTGAAGACAAAGCGGATATCAAAGGCCGAGGCCAGCGCCGCATCGACCTTTTCCAGCTCGCGCGGGCCAAAGCCGTGGCCGATCAGGCTGGCATGGTTGATACCGGGGCAATTGCCAAGGCTGGCATGGCCGACGGCATAGGCGACGATTTCCTCGATCTGGGCCGAGCCATAGCCCAGCGTCTCAAGCGCCGAGGGAACCGAGCGGTTGATGATCTTGAAATAGCCGCCGCCCGCCAATTTCTTGAACTTGACCAGCGCGAAATCGGGCTCGATCCCGGTGGTGTCGCAGTCCATCACCAGACCGATGGTGCCGGTCGGCGCGATCACCGTGGCCTGCGCATTGCGATAGCCGTGCTCTTCGCCAAGGCTCAGCGCCTCGTCCCAGGCGCCCTGGGCCAGCGCGACCAGCCGCAGGTCGGGGCAATTGGCCATGTCCAGCTCGACCGGGCGGACGTTCACGTCCTGATAGCTGCCGGTGCCATGGACAGCAGCGCGGTGGTTGCGGATGACGCGCAGCATGTGGCGGGCGTTCTTCTTGTAGCCGGGGAACGGCCCCAGCTCGGCCGCCATCTCGGCCGAGGTCGCATAGGCCACGCCGGTCATGATCGCGGTCAGCGCGCCGCAGACCGCCCGGCCCTCGATGCTGTCATAGCCATAGCCCATGTTCATCAACAGGCCGCCCAGATTGGCGTAGCCCAGACCCAGCGTGCGGAAATCATAGCTGCGCTGCGCGATTTCCTTGCTGGGGAACTGCGCCATCAGCACGCTGATTTCCAGCGTGATGGTCCACAGCCGGCTGGCATGGACATAGCCGTTCGCGTCGAATTCCTCGCCATCCCAGAAACGCAACAGGTTCATCGAGGCCAGATTGCAGGCGGTATCGTCCAGGAACATGTATTCGCTGCAGGGATTGCTGCCGCGGATCGCCCCGTCCTCGGGGCAGGTATGCCAGGCGTTCACGGTGTCATGGAACTGGATGCCCGGATCGGCGCAGGCCCATGCGGCATGGCCGATCTGGTCCCAAAGTTCGCGGGCCGAAACCGTCCGCGCGATCTTGCCATCGGTGCGGCGCACCAGCTCCCACGGCATATCTTCGCGCACGGCGCGCAGGAAGCTGTCGGTCACCCGCACCGAGTTGTTCGAATTCTGCCCCGAGACCGAGATATAGGCTTCCGAGTCCCAATCGGTATCGTAGGTCGGAAACTCAATCGAATCGAATCCCTGCCGCGCATATTGCAGAACCCGGTTGACATAGGTTTCCGGGATCATGGCGCGTTTCGCGGCGCGGATCGCCGATTTCAACGCCGCGTTCCGGGTCGGGTCGGTCGCATCCTCGATGCTGCCATCCCAGCCACGGATCGCGGCGAAGATCTCGTTCAGCTTCTGTTCGTGCATCTTGGAGCCAGCCACCAGCGAGGCGACCTTCTGCTCTTCGATGACCTTCCAGTTGATGAACTGCTCGATGTCGGGGTGATCCATGTCGCAGATCACCATCTTTGCCGCGCGCCGGGTCGTGCCGCCCGATTTGATCGCACCGGCTGCGCGGTCTCCGATCTTCAGAAAGCCCATCAGCCCCGAAGATTTGCCGCCACCCGACAGTTTCTCGCCCTCGCCACGCAGGGACGAAAAATTGGTGCCCGTGCCCGAGCCGTATTTGAACAGCCGCGCCTCACGCACCCACAGGTCCATGATGCCGCCTTCGTTCACCAGATCGTCGCTGACCGACTGGATGAAGCAGGCATGGGGCTGGGGATGCTCATAGGCGCTGTCCGAGCGGACCAGCTTGCCCGACTTGTAATCGACATAGAAATGGCCCTGCCCCGGACCGTCGATACCGTAGGCCCAATGCAGCCCGGTATTGAACCATTGCGGGCTGTTCGGGGCCGCCATCTGCCGCGCCAGCATGTGGCGCATCTCGTCGTAATAGGCGCGGGCGTCGTCTTCCTTGGTGAAATAGCCGCCCTTCCAGCCCCAATAGGCCCAGGCGCCGGCCAGACGGTCAAAAACCTGCCGGGCCGAGACCTCGCCCACGTAACGCGCATCCTCGGGCAGTTTCGCCAGCGCGTCCTCATCAGGGACCGAGCGCCACAGGAATTCGGGCACGCCCTTTTCCTTGATGCGCTTGAGCCGCGCGGGCACGCCCGCCTTGCGGAAGTATTTCTGCGCGATCACGTCCGAGGCGACCTGGCTCCAGCCCTGGGGCACCTCGACCGCATCATTGTGAAAGACGACGCTGCCATCGGGATTGCGGATTTCGCTGGTGGTGGTGGTAAAGGCAAGATTGCCGTAGGCCCCGCCCTCAGCCGTGGTGAAACGCCGTTCGATCCGCATATCCCTGAAGCCCCTCGTTTTTGTCTGGGTGCCGGGGCAAGCGCATGACGCCTCGTCCTGCGCCCTTGGGCGCAAGCCGGGCTGCCCTGCTGGCCGCCCCCGATCACCGTATTTCTGAACCTGTCTGCCGCCGACCGCGCCGCTGGGTGAATATCGTTCATCACACCAAATGTTGTGGCCATGCGGGCTTGTGACACAAACTGCCGTGATATCACGCGCATTTCAACATAAATTTTATCGATCCCGGGGACGGGATTCGGCAGGAAATACCGGCAAAACCTCATGCTGCATCTGCACCGTTAATCCTGGGGACAACTTGCTCTGTGACGAAATTGCGAATGATCCGGCGGATTTCCGCGCAGCAATACACCCGGTTTCCACAGGCTTATCCACAGGGGTAGTTGCGGCTTCGTTCCGGCCCAAAGGGCTCAGGTTTTTTTCGCCTGCGGCAGAATGACGTCCCGGTCGGTCACGATCAGGTCCAGAATCTCGTCCGTAACCTCGGCGGGAATCGCGCGAATCTCTTGCACGCTATAGGAGAATCCAACGGCCGTGACCTGTCCCGTGGCGCGCAAAGCCGCCAGCGTGCGGTCGTAAAAGCCGCCGCCATAGCCCAATCGGTTGCCGGTACGGTCGAAACCGGCCAGCGGCACGATCAGCACATCGGGGCGCAGTTCGGGCGAATCGGCGGGCGGATGGCTGGTGCCGAAACCGCCCGGCTCCAGCCGGCCGTCATAGCGCCGAAAGACCAGCGGTCGCGCCGGACCGATCACGACCGGCAGGCAGACCGGCCCGTCATGCGCCGCCATGGCCGGGCGCGGATCGGCCTCGTCGCGCATCGGCCAGTATCCGGCGAGAACCTTGCCGGCATGGGGCGCCAGCACCGCGACCAGGTTGCGGGTCAGCGTCGCGTCGTCACCGCCCTGCCCGCGCGCCTTCAACGCCGCCTTGCGCAGATCGGACTTCACAGCAGGATCACCGAGGCCAGACCCAGGAAGGTGAAAAAGCCCACCACATCGGTCACCGTGGTCACGAATGTCCCCGAGGCCAGCGCCGGATCCGCCCCGGCCTTTTCCAGCCCCAGCGGGATCAGGATCCCCCCCAGCGCCGCGGCCGACAGATTCACGATCATCGCCATGCCAATCACCAGACTAAGCTTGGGATCGTGGAACCACAGATAGGTCACGATCCCCATGGCCAGCCCGAACAGCACGCCATTCGCCAGCCCCACCGCCATTTCGCGGCGCACGATGCGCAATGTATTGGCCCGGTTCAGGCTTTTCGTCGCCAGACCGCGCACCGCCACAGTCAGCGTCTGGGTGCCCGCGTTCCCGCCCATCGAGGCGACGATGGGCATCAGCACCGCCAGCGCGACCAGCTGGGCGATGGCGCCCTCGAACAGCGCGATGACCGAGGCCGCGACCAGCGCCGTCACGATATTGATGGCCAGCCATGGCACGCGCTGGCGCACGGTCTCGATGACACTGTCGGTGATCGAGCTTTCCAGACCAACCCCCGCCAGACGCAGAATGTCTTCCTCGTGTTCCTCGTCCAGGACGGACATGGCATCGTCGATGGTGATGACGCCGACCAGCCGGTCATGTTCGTCCACCACCGGGGCCGAGATCAGGTGATACTTGTTGAAGGCATGCGCGACATCGCCTTCGTCCTGCATGACCGAGATGGTGCGAAAGCTGTCCTCGGTGATGTCGCGCAGCGCGATATCCCGGCGCGAGGCCAGCAGCCGGCCCAGCGTCACATAGCCGATGGGATGGCGGCGCGGATCGACCAGAATGACGTGATAGAACTGGTCGGGCAGCCATTCCTCGCGGCGCAGAAAGTCGATGGTCTCGCCCACGGTCCAGTATTCGGGCGCGGTCACCACCTCGGATTGCATGAGGCGGCCGGCCGAATATTCGGGATAGGTCAGCGACTGCTCGACCGCGGCGCGGTCGGATTCGTCCAGCGCCGCCAGGATTGCCTGCTGCTCGGGCGCCTCCATGTCCTCGATCAGGTCGACAACATCGTCGCTGTCCATCTCGCGCACGGCCTCGGCCAGCACCTCATGGGGCAGTTGCTCGATGACCTCGTCGCGAATGGCCTCGTCGATCTCGGACAGGATCTCGCCGTCGATCTCGCCTTTATAGAGTTGCAGGAACTCGCGCCGGCGCGCGGGCGTAAGCTGTTCGATCAGGTCGGCGATGTCGGCGGCATGGACCGGGTCCAGCAGCGCGTCCAGCGCCGGGGCGTCATCCTCGTCGATGGCCTTGCCGATGGCTTCCAGATCCTGCTGGCTCAGCCGGAAATCATCCTCGGTCGCGTTGGTTTCAGCGTCGCGCGGCTCGGTCATGGGCTGGCTCCTGTCGGGCGTCTTTACCAATTGCGGCAGGTGGTTCGGCGGCACCATAAGGCCAGCGCGCCGGGGCCTCAATCGCCCTTGTCAGTCTCGTCAGTCTCGTCAGTCTCGGCCGAGAAGGGCCAGCGCCTCGGCATGCAGCTCGGGCGAGCCGGCGGCCAGAATGGTGCCGCCGTCATGGGCGGGACCGCCCCGCCAGTCGGTCACGATGCCGCCCGCCGCCTCGATCACGGCGATGGGGGCAGCAACATCATAGGATTGCAGGCCGGCCTCGATCACCAGATCGACATGACCCGCCGCGAGCAGCGCATAGGCATAGCAATCCAGCCCGTAGCGCACCAGTTGCACGCGCTCGGCCACGCGACGGAAGGCGGCATGCTGGCTTGGAGTACCAACCTCGGGATAGGTGCTCATCAGTGTGGCCTGCGCCAGCCCGATGCCGCGCCGCGTCGCCAAGGGCTGATGCTGGCCGCGCCCGATCAGCGCGGCACGGCCAAAGCCGCCCTCGAAGCGTTCATCCAGATGCGGCTGGTCAATGATGCCATAAACCGGCCCCCGCGCATCGGTGACACCGATCAGCACGCCCCAGCTGGGGGCACCCGACATGAAGGCCCGGGTGCCATCGATCGGGTCAAGAACCCAGGTCAGCCCGCTTTCGCCGGGCTGAGCGCCGTATTCCTCGCCCAGGATCGCGTCCTCGGGGCGTTTTTCGCCCAGAATGCCACGCATGGCGCGCTCGCTCGCGCGATCGGCCTCGGTCACCGGATCGAAGCCGGACACAGCCTTGTTGTCGGGCCGAAGTCCGGGGCTGCGAAACAGCTTCAGCGTCTCGACCCGCGCGGCATCGGCCAGTTCATGGGCCACTGCCGCGATCCGGTCCTGCAATTCGATCGAAAGCCCGTTCCTGTCGCTTGCCATGCCCTGCCCCGCTGTCAAATTTCTGGGGCAGGTTTAGCCGCATGCGGGTGAAAGCGAAAGGCTTTCAGCCGCAGCGCGTGCTTCAGGCGGCGTCCGACAGAACCCGTGCCAGTTCGAAGATCTGACGGCGCTGCGCCTCGGGCATGGCGTAATAGGCACGCACCAATTGCAGCGCCTCTTTGTCGGCCAGAATATCGCCCTCGACCGCATCATGCAGATGTCCGTCGTCCAGCCCTTCAAAGAAGAAGCTGACCGGCACCTCGACCGCCTGGGCAATATCCCAAAGGCGCGAAGCCGAGACGCGGTTCATTCCGGTCTCGTATTTCTGGATCTGCTGAAACTTGATTCCAACTTTTTCGGCAAGCTGCTGCTGGGTCATTCCGATCATCCAGCGGCGATGACGAATACGCTTACCGACATGAACATCGACGTTATGTTTCATGGTAACACCTCACTCAATTTAAAGTGGTGCTACATCAGATTGGCGCAATTTTCGAGCTTGATCGTGACGACCTGACGAAAAAGACAATAGTATGGCGGGTGTCGCGGACGAGAACCTGACTTTGCGCCGCTCTGGAGCGCCCAAACGCAACTTTGACGTGAATCGAGGGAAGCCGCTGTTTTGCAGCGATTCTGTCATGCCGACCCGCAGAGTTCGGGATTCCGGAGCCCGCCGATCGCCGCCAGATCGCGAACAGGGGCCGATTTTCGCCCCAAAGGGGCGGAAACCCGACCAGATCGCATTGAAAATGCCGCCGTCTCTGCCAATATCTGCGTGGATGGTGGGCCGTTCGGGCCGCACCGCGAATTCTGACCGGGGAGTACCCATGCAAGATTACAATACGATCCGCACGGCCGGGACCGCGACGCGCTCGGCTGCCGTGGACGAGGGCCTGCGCGCCTATATGAACAAGGTTTACGGCCTGATGGCTGTGGGCATGCTGGTCACCGCCGGCGCCGCCTGGGGCATGTCGGGCCTGACCCTGTCGGAGGTCCCGACCCAATACGCGCTGGGGAACGGCAAATACCTGACCGAGATCGGCGCCAGCCTGTATCTGTCGCCGCTGAAATGGGTGGTGATGTTCGCGCCGCTGGTCATGGTCTTTGCCTTTGGCGCCGCGCTGAACCGCCTGTCGGTGCAGGCCGCGACGACGCTGTTCTATGCCTTCGCGGCGGTGATGGGCGTTTCGATCAGCTGGATCTTCGTGTCCTATACCTCGTTCTCGATCATCCAGACCTTCCTGGTCACGGCCATCGCCTTTGCCGGTCTGTCGCTTTACGGCTACACGACCAAGCGTGACCTGTCGGGGATGGGCACCTTCCTGATGATGGGCCTGATCGGCCTGATCGTCGCCTCGATCGTGAACATCTTCCTGAAATCCGGCGCCATGCAATTCGCCATCTCGGCGATTGGTGTGCTGATCTTTGCCGGCCTGACCGCCTTTGACACGCAAAACATCAAGAACACCTATCTGCAACTGGCCAATTCCGACCGCGACTTCCTTGGCAAGGCCGCGATCATGGGCGCGCTGCAGCTTTACCTCGACTTCCTGAACCTGTTCATGTTCCTGCTGCAGTTCATGGGGAACAGGGAATAACGCGCAAAGCGATCCGCGCTTCGATTTGGCCCCGCCGGTACAGAACCGGCGGGGCTTTTTCTTTGCCGCGGCGCGAATGTCGCAGTACGGCCGGCCACGTCGCCATTGCTGTTTTGCACGGGCGGAATAATCTGCGGATATTCCAGTTGCGCGCATCCCGCACGCATTCACGCCTTGTGGATCAAGTCAAATGATCGAGTATCTTTACGAGATTTTGCAGACCAGCCAGACGCTGTTCTTTGTCACGTATCTTGCGTGCCTGCTGTTTGCAATCGCATTGGGGCGGCGCGTGGGTCAGCACCGGCGCAAGGTGATCGGCGACCGCGCCGATGAGGGGGCCAATCTGGTCGTTGGCAGCCTGCTGGGTCTGATGGCCTTCGTGCTGGCGCTCAATCTCTCGGCTGCGACCTCGCGCTATGAAATGCGGATGGGTGCGACCCTGGAAGAGGTCAACGCCATCGGCACCGCGATGATGCAGGCCGGTGCGGTGGGGGGCGATCAGGCTGAAAGCATCGCGGCCGATCTGGGGCAATATCTGCAACTGCGCTATCGCTATGTGCGGGCGACCCGGCTCACCGGCGAAATCCAGGATATCAACGCCCAGACGAATGCGCTGCAGAACAAGATCTGGGCGGATGTCACGCGGCGCGTTCAGGAAAGCCAGACGCCGGCGACCAGTTCGATGATGAATGCCGTCAACAACGCCTTCGATTCCTCGACCGCGATGCGGCTGGCGATGGAATACCGGATGCCGCTGCAGGTGATCGGACTGCTGTTGCTGATGAGCGTGCTGGGCGCGGCGGCGGTCGGCTATCAGTTTGGCCTGACCCAGCGCAAGGGACGTTGGCCGGGCATCCTGCTTTCGATATTGTGGTGCGTGGTGGTGACCGAGATCATCGATATCGGCTCGGCCCGGATCTGGGCGTTCCGGACCGATACCCGGGTCTATGAATGGTCGATGGAAAGCGCGGGGATCCCCCTGCCGCCCGATGTCGAATAGCGCGGCGACCACCCCGTCCCGCATCGCCGCAACCGATCGGGGCCGGAGCCCCGATCATGACGCGCGATCGGGCCGCCAGAGCGCCCGTTACGCGGCCTGAAGGTTTTCGGCGCTTGCAACCGCCAGCTCGGCCATGCGCAAGATCGCCTCGCGGCTGTCGGCGACGGCGATGAACCGTCCATTGTGGCAGAACCTTGCCCCCCTGACACCCGACGCCTCTTCCAGGGCTGCATCGGTCAGGCCTGCCCAGGCCTCCGGCAGATCGGCGCGCAGGGCAAAGCCGTCCTCGTCACGGCGGATGCCGGTCAGGGTCCAGTCGGTGTCGCGCGGGTGGATGACGAAAAGCAGCTGGTCGGCCCCGGCTTTGACCACCGCCGAACGGAAGGGCATACCCATCGGCAGCTCAAGGATCCGGCCTTCGCCCGCGGCTGCGATTGCCGCCAGAACCATGCCTTCGGCCCGACGCTTTGCGGCCTTGTGGGCAATCGCGGCCTCGACGAAGGCGCGGGCGACCGACAGCGCAAGCCCGAAGGCGCGATCATCGGCATCGGGGGCGCGGTCATCGAAGACCGGCTTCAGGCTTTCAAGCAGCATCGGCAGGGTCAGGTCGGCCAGCAACGGACCGGCCGCCGCCGGGTTCAGCGCACCATTGTCCATCAGATCCACCGGCAGCACGAAATCGCTGTCGAACGCGGCGTGGATGCCTTCGACATCGGGCTTGGGCACATCCAGCGCGGACAGATAGTCGCGGCCGAAATGATGCCAGACCAGGCCGAACGAGCTGTAGGGCTGGCCGTCCGGACGCAGCGGCGCGTCCTTCTGATGGTGGTCGAAAATCTGGCGGCCGGCATCGTAGTCGCGGCCAACGTCATAGATCACCCGATCGGCGGCGGGGGTAAGCCAATCCGCGTCGCGCGTGCGGATCAGGCGGGCCTTTGGGTAAAGGCGCGTCAGGACGACCGAGGACAGCAGCTCATCGGCATGGAAACCGCCGGAATGGGTGATCAGAAAGTCGATGGCCATCTGCGGTCTCCGGAAAAAGAGATGACCGCCCGGCGGGCGGTCACGGAAATCTGGCACCTTGCGGGGCCCGTGCTGGAAACCGGACGAGGCTTGCGGATCACGCGAAACCGCCCCGGTCGGGCAAGCCGCATCAATGTGTCCAGGGCGCCCGACGGTCGGTGGCGAAATTCTCGCCATAGCCGCGGGGGCGGATATTGGCGGCGCGGGCATGGGGCTCGGTCACCTCAAAATCCAGTCCCATCTCGCGCGCGTAATCCTCGGCCTGCTTGCGGGTCTCGAAGCGCAGGCGGACCTGGCTTTGGGTGTCGTCGCTGCTGGTCCAGCCCATCAGCGGGTCGATCTCGCGCGCATCGGCGGCGGGATAGACCAGCACCCATTCCTTGGTGCGCGCGATGCCCGATTGCATGGCGTTGCGGGCAGGCTTGTAGATGCGGACTCGCATGGCGGGAACCCTCTGTTCTTGCTTGGCGTGTTATCCCCGATGGCGCGGCCCGGATCAAGACGGGGCATTGCCGCAGCGCGCGTTTTTCACCCCCGCCATGGCGCGAATGCATCGCGAAGGGCTTGCATCACGTCCCGAAAGCGCCAGATTGAGGGCCAGAACAAAGGTGAAACCATGGGCCATAACAATACCGGCGCCCCCGTCGCCCGCTTTCCCGAGGTGACCCGCCCCAAGCTTGAGGGCGGCAAGCGTTTCGTCATGCATTCCGAGTTCCAGCCCGCCGGCGACCAGCCCACCGCCATTGCCGAACTAGCGCAGGGCGTCAGGGATGGCGAGCGCGATCAGGTGCTTCTGGGCGCCACCGGCACCGGCAAGACCTATACCATGGCCAAGGTGATCGAAGAGACGCAGCGCCCGGCCATCATCCTTGCCCCGAACAAGACCCTGGCCGCACAATTATACGGCGAATTCAAGGGGTTTTTCCCGGAAAATGCGGTAGAGTATTTCGTCAGCTACTACGACTATTACCAGCCCGAGGCCTATGTGCCGCGCTCTGACACCTATATCGAGAAGGAATCCCAGATCAACGAGGCCATCGACCGGATGCGCCACTCGGCCACGCGGGCGCTGTTGGAACGCGATGACGTGATCATCGTGGCTTCGGTCAGCTGCATCTATGGCATCGGCTCGGTCGAGACCTATTCGGCGATGACCCAGGACATGATCGTCGGCCAGCTCTACGATCAGCGCGAATTCCTGGCCGAGCTGGTCGCCCAGCAATATCGCCGCCTTGACGCCGCCTTCCAGCGCGGCGGCTTCCGTGTGCGCGGCGATGTGGTCGAGGTCTGGCCCGCCCACCTCGAGGATCGCGCCTGGCGCTTTGACTTCTTCGGAAACGAGCTTGAATCTATTACGGAATTCGACCCTCTGACCGGGGCCAAGACCGACAGTTTCAAGCAGATCCGCATCTATGCCAACAGCCATTACGTGGCGCCGCGCCCGACCATGCAGCAGGCCACCAAGGGCATCCGCGCCGAATTGCAGACCCGGCTGAAACAGTTCAACGACGAGGGCAAGCTGCTGGAAGCCCAGCGGCTGGAACAGCGCACGAATTTCGACCTGGAAATGCTTGAGGCAACCGGCGTCTGCAACGGCATCGAGAACTATTCGCGCTATCTGACCGGCCGCGCGCCTGGCGAGCCGCCGCCGACGCTTTTCGAGTTCATCCCGGACAATGCCATTGTTTTCGCGGATGAATCCCATGTCAGCGTGCCGCAGATCGGCGGCATGTATCGCGGCGACTTCCGGCGCAAATCGACGCTGGCCGAGCATGGTTTCCGCCTGCCGAGCTGCATGGACAACCGGCCGCTGAAATTCGAGGAATGGGACGCCATGCGCCCGCAATCGGTCTTTGTCAGTGCCACGCCCGCGCAATGGGAAATGGACCAAAGCGGCGGCGTCTTTACCGAACAGGTCATCCGCCCCACCGGGCTGATCGACCCGCAGATCGAGATCCGCCCGGTCGAGATGCAGGTGGACGACCTGCTGGACGAGGTGCGCAAGGTCGCCGCCGCCGGCTATCGCACCCTGGTCACCACGCTGACAAAACGCATGGCCGAGGACCTGACCGAATACCTGCATGAACAGGGCATCCGCGTGCGCTACATGCATTCCGACATCGACACGATCGAGCGGATCGAGATCCTGCGCGACCTGCGGCTGGGCGCATTCGACGTCCTGGTCGGCATCAACTTGTTGCGCGAAGGTCTTGATATTCCTGAATGCGGCCTTGTCGCCATTCTGGATGCCGACAAAGAGGGCTTCCTGCGTTCGGAAACCTCGCTGATCCAGACCATCGGCCGCGCGGCGCGCAATGCCGAGGGCCGCGTCATCATGTATGCTGACAAGATCACCGGCAGCATGCAGCGCGCCATGGCCGAGACCGAGCGTCGCCGCGACAAGCAACAGGCCTATAACGAGGTTCATGGCATCACCCCGCAGACCGTGCGCAAGAATGTCGATGACGTTCTGGCCGGGCTTTGGCAGGGCGATACCGATCAGGCGCGGATCACCACCAAGCTGGACCGGCCGATGGTCGGCGCGAACCTTGCCGCGCATCTGGACGGCTTGCGCGCGCAGATGCGAAAGGCTGCCGAGAATCTGGAATTCGAAGAGGCGGCAAGGCTGCGCGACGAGGTCAAGCGGCTTGAGGCGGTCGAGCTGGCGGTGGCTGACGATCCGCTGGCCCGGCAATCGGCCATCGACGAGGCCGCCGAGGCGGCCGTCAACGCCTCGGGCCGCTCCAGCGCGGGGCGGGCCGGGCAGCGCGGCGGCAACAAGCGATCCAGGCGACAGCGCTGATATTCCAGATGATCCGACCTGTCCAAACTGACAGGCGAGGCCGGTTTCCTTTTATGCGAAACTGGCGCTGTCGCATGACGCTCAGCTGATTTTGGAGGTTATTATGTCCGTTCTCGCGATGGATCCCGATACACTTCAACTGGATCCCGAGGTTGCAAAGGCTGTTGGAAAGAGCGCATCAGAATCTTATCGCAACAAGCAGCCATATCCCTATGGCGGATTTGATGATTTTCTGCCGCCAGAGATTCTGGACCGGGTCATTTCGGAACTGCAGGCGCTGCCCGAGGCTGAAACCAGCTTTAACCGTCCGCAGGAAAAGCTGAAGACCAGTTACGTGCCTGAGCGGCTGCCCCCGTATACGAGAAATCTGTTTTATGTCCTGAACTCAAGGCCATTCGTGCAATTTCTTGAAAACCTGACCGGCATCAAGGGGCTGATCCCGGATCCCTATTTTGCTGGTGGCGGTGTCCATGTCGTCGGGAATGGCGGCCATCTGGATATTCACGCCGACTTCAATCACAACGCTATATTGAATCTTGAAAGACGTCTTAACGTTCTGATTTATTTAAACAAAAATTGGAGCAAGGACTTTGGTGGCTCATTCGAGATCTGGAACCACGAGATGACCGAGATGGTCGAGAGCTTTGTCCCCCAGTTCAACCGGATGGTTTGCTTCAACACCGGTTCGACCACATGGCATGGCAATCCGACTCCGGTGAATCACCCCGAGGGAAAACCGCGCATGTCGCTGGCGCTGTATTATTATACCGCAACATGGGATGGCACGAAACGCTCGCATACGACGCTGTTCAAGCCGCGCCCGGGCAGCATTGACCAGGCGGATCGCGAGACCCGGCGCAACGAGCTTTTGCAGGATATCGTCCCGCCGATCATGTATCGGCGTCTGATCGGCCCGCTGCGCCGGTTGGGGTTCTGAGGCCTAGCCGCAGGTCACACGCAGCAGCTTGCCGCTCCGGTCATATTCGAAGTTCAGCCGTTTGAGCGAGAAATCCGAGGTGACGGGATCGCCGGTGCGATAGGTGCGATAAGGCGTGCCCTCGGCGACCCTGATCGTTGGGTTGGTCTGACCGACCAGACCGGCATAACCCGCAGCGCCACAGCTATCGACGCTGGTGGTGCCGTCGGCATTGGTGACCTCTTCGCCCAGGACGGCATCGCGGCCGCCCGGCGCATCGGCACAGGCGGCCAGCAGCAACGGCGCCGACAAGATCAAGGGCATAAACGATTTCATCGCGGAATATCTCCTGTTAGCAAACATCGTGGACAAAACCCGCTGCAGCGCCGCGGGTTCCGCGCCGGCCGGACTGCAACCTGAGGATCGGCGAAACCTAGCCGAGACGGCCCAGAACCTCGTCGAGAAGCGCCTCGATCTCGGCGCGGGCGGTGGTATTGCGCGCGCTTTCGCCCGCGCCCTGCCCCTGCCCCAGCGATTCCGCATAGGCCACCCGGTTCGCCAGCTGCGCATCCGCCACCTCGGCGCCCAGATCGGCGGCGCCCTGGGCCACCTCGCCGGTCAGGCGGGTATGGGCGCGGGTACGGTTCAGGACGATCAGCGTGTCGCATTTCTCGCGCCGGGCCAGATCCAGCACGCCCTCGGTCGCCCAGAGATCCACCTGGCTTGTCGCCACCGGCACCACGACCAGATCGGCCACCCGCAAGGCCGGGCGCAGATCGCTGTCGATCTTGGGGGGCGTGTCGATGATGACGTAGTCGAAGCGCTTTTTCAGCTTTTCGGATTCGTAGCTGGCCCCCCAGGCCGAGGAGGTGCCGAATTCCAGCGCCTCATCCTCGCCCCGCCGTTCCAGCCGCTCCAGATACCAGCGCCCCATGCTGCCCTGCGGATCAGTGTCCAGAAGCGCCACCGACTGCCCCCGTCCGCGCAGCGCCACCGCCAGATTTACCGCCACCGTAGTCTTTCCCGAGCCGCCCTTTTGCTGGGCGACGGTGATTACCCGTCCTGCCATGTCCCCCTCCGTTCCGGTCTGCGCCAGTCTGTTTCACAGGCAGACTAGGCAGTATATGCGGGTAATGCACGGCTTTTTCGCAACCGCAGCATGCGCTGCGACATCAGCGCTGCCAGGTGTCGATGACCTCGTACATCACCGGCTCGAAATGGCGGCACATCGAGTGGATGACGCGGTTCCTTTCGCGCATTTCAGCGCTGCGCAGCATCGCCTGATAGTCGCGCCGGTCGCGCCATTGCGAATAGGTGGCGATGCGGGTCTGGGCGTCGTTCAGGTGGATCGCGCCCGAGACATAGCCCGGCTGGCGGCTGATGACCTGATCATAGGCCTCTGCCAGCGCGTCGACCACGTCCTGCGCAGATCCGGGGGTGACGTCAAAGGTGCAGATCACGGTCTGACCATCGAAATCCTTGCTGATGCGGGTCATGGCGGGGCCTCCTGCTTGCCTGGCTTCACATCAAGCTTACGACGAAGCCGCGCAGGTTGCAGCGATTTTCCTGCTGGGCCATGGTTGCGGCCAACAAGCGAAAGGACAGCCCATGATTCCCGTTTTCGACGGCCATAACGACTTTCTGCAACGTATGGTCGAGGCCGGCCCCGCGCGCGACGCGCTGTGGCTGGAAGGCGACGGGACCGGCGATATTGACCTGCCCCGGATGCGGGCGGGCGGCATGGCGGGGGGATTCTTCGCGATCTGGGTGCCCTCAAGCCCCGACCCCGATTCCGCCATCCATGCGCTGATGAAGGAAAACCCGCCCTTTGCCCTGCCTTTGCCGGAGGAGGTGCAGCTTTCCGTGGCCCTGCCCCATGATTTCGCGCAGGCCGGGCAGTTGATGGCGATGGAGCGGACCGGGACGCTGACGATCTGCAAGACCGCAGCCGATATCCGCAGCGCCATGGCCGCCGGCCGCATCGCCGCGATCATGCATATCGAGGGCGCCGAGCCGATTGCCGATCTGGACGCGCTGCATGTCTGGCACGCGATGGGCCTGCGCTCGCTGGGGCCGGTCTGGTCGCGCCCGACCCGCTATGGCCATGGCGTGCCCTTCGCCTTCCCCTCATCGCCCGATACCGGGCCGGGGCTGACCCCCGAGGGCAAGGCTTTGGTGCGCGAATGCAACCAGCTGCGCATCATGCTGGACCTGTCGCATCTGAACGAAAAGGGCTTTGACGATATCGTGGCGCTCTCGGACGCGCCGCTGGTCGCCACCCATAGCTGCGCCCATGCCGTCGCGCCCAGCTCGCGCAACCTGACCGACCGGCAGTTGCAGGTGATCGCGGAAACCAAGGGGCTGGTCGGGCTGAACTATGCCATCGGCTTCCTGCATCCCGAGGGCTTGCGCACGCCGATGCATGGCTATGACATCATGCTGCGCCATCTGGACCATTTGCTGGCGCATCTGGGCGAGGAGGGCGTGGCGCTGGGGTCAGACTTCGACGGTGCCGAGATGCCCGCCGATCTGGCCGATGCCAGCGCCCTGCAAGGGCTGATCCAGGCGATGCTGGACCATGGCTATGGCCGCGAGCTGACCGAAAAGATCGCCTGGCGCAACTGGCTTGGCGTGCTTGAACGCAGCTGGGGGGGCTGACGGGGGAGAAGGTAGCGGGAGGTAGCGATCCGTTACAATCAACAGGAACTCGTTATTGGATCACTCCTCCCGTAAGCAAAAATCTGCCACAACTTGTGCGAGAAAAGAACCTGTCCGTTTGGACATCAGTAAAGTTGCCCATGCGGCGCGCCCCCGGGGCTGGCGGGGGTGCTAGACGATCACCGGCTCAAGCTCCATCGCGGTCGCCAGCGCCCGGAACCGGGCCTCGGCCACCTCGCCCATCAGCGCGCGGCCGGTCTTGGTCAAGCGCAGCTCAAGCACCTTCTTCTTGGGATGCAGCAGCAATTCGCCCGCCTCGGCCGGATCCTTGACCGAAAACATGGCGCCAAAGCGCATGGCCTTGCCCAGCACCTCGGCGTCACGGGTTTCCTGATCGGTCAGCAGCGCGAAAAGTGGCGCCATGGGCGAATTCGAGTGGCTGTTCTTATAGCGGTGCAGCAGGGACAGGCCCAGAAACACCCGCTCGGGATGGGACAGCGCCGCCATATTGGCGCGCGTGACGTTATCGAAGCAGGCATCCGCCCGGTAATCGGGATGGGTGCGCCAGGTGGTGTCATGGAGCAGGCAGGCCGCACGGATCAGCCGGTCGCGCCCGGGCGGGACCTTGGGAAACAGCGGCAGCAGGAACTGATAGAGCTTCTTGCCAAAGCCCGGCATCCGCGCCATCTGCCGCTCCGAGAACCGCGCCGCCTCGATCAGCGGGTCGCGCAGACGCAGGGTTTCGGGCATCTGTTCGTATAGCAGCCCTTCGCGGATGCCATAGGACGATACCGCCAGCGATTTCGGTTTCAGGCTTTCGACCAGCTGTTTCAGCACCAGACTGGCCAGCGGCACCAGCTCCATCCGGCTTTGCGAAATGCCGGTGGCGGCGCGCATCTCGGCCACGGTCTTGCCGCCGATCCATTTCACCGTCTGCACGACGGCCTCGGGGCTCATGCGGTATTCGTGCAGGACCGTCATCGGATAGTCGGTGCGCAGCATGTCAAGCCGCCCGATCGCCCGCCACGAGCCGCCGACCAGATAGATCTGCTCATGCCCCCGGCCCAGCTTTTCGGCGGCCTCTTCCATGATCTTGCGGATATGGTCGCGCAACCCTTGCTCGCCGCCCTTGACCTGTTGCAGCCGGAACGGGCCCAGCGGCGTGGTGATGCGGCGGCCGACCTTGCCATTGGCGACCTCGGCCAACTCCATCGAGTTGCCGCCGATATCGCAGACCAGCCCTCTGGCCTCGGGCCAGCCCAAAAGCACGCCCTGCGCCGAAAGCCGCGCCTCTTCCTCGCCGTCGATGACCCAGAGCTTCAGCCCGGTTTCCTTTTCGACCGCCTTGCGAAAGGCCGGGCCGTCCTTGGCCTCGCGCACGGCAGCGGTGGCCACGCAGGTCAAGGGCTTGATCCCCATGCCCTCGGCCAGTGCGGCAAAGCGCTTGAGCGCCGCCATGCCGCGGACCGCGCCTTCGGGGTTCAGCATGCCGGTCGCGGCCAGCCCCTGCCCCAGACCCGCCATCACCTTTTCATTGTAGAAATAGGCGGGCGAGCGCGCGGCCCCGTCAAAGACCACCATCCGGATCGAGTTCGACCCGACATCGACCACGCCCACGCGGCTCAGCGCCCGCTCCGAGGCGCGCTCGAACAACGAGCGGCCAAAGGGCTCGATGGTTTCTCCGCTTGCGGTCACGACACCGTTCATCGGGTTCCTCTCGATTCCGTTACCGCATCGGGCGGTAGAAGCTGGATGGGGCAATTCGCCCTTTGCGTCAATCCGTCGAATGCGTCAGCGCCGGAACGTCGCGGGCTCCGGCCGTCCCACGCCCCGAAAGAGACGGGTTTTCCATGAAGAACCTGTGACATGAAAACAGATCGTCCCGCCCTGCGGGCAAATAGCGCAGGTAGCGCCCGTCGGGCTGCAAAAGCCAGCTTTGCGCCTCGTCAGCCATGTTGGCGGCCATGATCTGGCTGGTGATCTGCGCCTTGACCGTCTCGTTGAAGCATTCGATCAGCGTCTCGACCCGGCGCGACAGGTTGCGGCCCATCCAGTCGGCCGAGCTGATGAAGACCCGCGCCTTTTTCGAGGGCAGGCCAAAGCCGTTGCCGAAACAGACGATGCGGGAATGTTCCAGAAACCGGCCGACGATGGATTTTACGCGGATGTTTTCCGACAGGCCCTTGATGCCGGGGCGCAGCCCGCAAATGCCGCGAATGACCAGATTGATGCGCACCCCGGCCTGGCTGGCGGCGTAAAGCGCGTCGATCACGTCCTTTTCGATCAGGCTGTTCATCTTGGCCCAGATCGCGGCGGGGCGGCCACGGGTGGCGAAATCGGCCTCGCGGGCGATCAGCTCCAGCAGGCGTTCCTTCATGTCGATGGGCGAGATCGCCATGTTTTCCAGCCCGTCCGGCTGCACATAGCCCGACAGGAAGTTGAACACCTTGGACGCATCGCGCCCCAGCGCCGCATCGCAGGTGAAGAGCGACAGGTCGGTATAGACCTTGGCGGTGATGTGGTGATAGTTGCCGGTCCCGAAATGGGTATAGGTGACCAACTGGTCGCCCTCGCGCCGGACGACCGCGCTGATCTTGGCATGGGTCTTGTAGTTCACGAAGCCATAGACGACATGCGCGCCCGAGCGTTCCAGCCGCCGCGACTGACGGATATTGGCAGCCTCGTCGAAGCGGGCTTTCAGTTCCACCAGCGCAGTAACCGACTTGCCCGATTCGGCGGCCTCACACAGCGCGTCCACGATCGGGCTGTCGCGCGAAGTGCGGTAAAGCGTCTGCTTGATCGCCAGCACATCGGGGTCGCGCGCCGCCTGCGCCAGAAACCGCACCACCATGTCGAAGGTCTCATAGGGGTGGTGCAGCAGCATGTCCTTCTGGCGGATCGCCGCGAACATGTCGCCGTCATGGTCCTGAACCCGCTCGGGCACGCGCGGGGTAAAGCTGGGCCATTGCAGGTCGCGGCGGCTGTCGAGGATCAGCTCGCGCAGATCGGCCATGCCCAGCAGGCCCTCGACCTCGACGACCTCTTCGGGATTGACCTGCAATTCCTCCATGATCAGGCCGCGCAGCCGGTCGGGGGCGCCGGAAGTGATCTTCAGCCGGATGACCGAGCCACGGCGGCGGCGCTTCAGCGCCGTCTCGAATTCGCGGACCAGATCCTCGGCCTCTTCCTCGACCTCAAGGTCGCTGTCGCGCAGCACCCGAAAGGCGCAATGGCCGATGTCGCGATAGCCGGGGAACAGGCTGGGCAGATGCATCAGCAGCAGGTCTTCCAGCCGCAGGAAGCGCTTGCCGCCCGGCAGCGGGATAAAGCGCGCAACCTGCTGGGGGATCGGCAAAAGCGCCTGCATCCGCCGCCCGTCGCTTTCTCGCGCCAGTTCCAGCGCCAGCGAAAAGCCGGTATTCGGGATGAAGGGGAACGGATGCGCCGGGTCGATGGCCAGGGGCGACAGCACCGGGAACACCTGTTCGACGAAATGCCGGCGCAGGAATTCCTCTTCGGCGCGGGTCACGCGCGAGCGCGACAGGATGGTGATATCGACCAGTTCCAGCTCGCGCCGCAGCCCGTTCCAGACCGCCTGCTGCGCGCCCATCAGGCGGCGGGCATCGGAATTGACCAGCGCCAGTTGCTGGGCCGCCGTCAGCCCGTCATCAGAGAGGGTGGTGTTCCCCTCGCGGACCAGTTCGCGCAGGCCGGCGACGCGGACGGTATAGAATTCGTCAAGGTTCGTGGCCGAGATCGACAGGAAACGCAGCCGTTCCAGCAGCGGCACCCGCGGATTGCGCGCCTCGTCCAGCACCCGCCAGTTGAACGCCAGCCAACTGATTTCGCGGTTGAAAAAGCGCGAGGGGCCCTCGGGCGGGCCTTCGGCCAGTTTGGTGGGAACGGGGAACGGGAATTTCAGGAAATCGGATTGGGTCATGTCGCTCGGGTCGGGAAAGGCGCGGGGATCATGCGTCAGGCGGGGCCAGCTTGTCCAGAAGCTCGGCGGCAAGGCGGCGGGTGATGGCACGGCGATCCGCCAGCGATTCCCGGTCCATGGCCGCGACAAGACGCCGCGCCAGATCCAGATCGCGGTCCATGCGCAGCGCCAGCCAGTCGACCACCTCGGGCGCGACCTGAATCTGGCGGTCGGCAAACAGCTTGACCAGTACGGCGGGCAGCAGCGCCTCGTCCGGGGGCGGCAGCACCGCCTGCGCCGCCGTGTCCAGCCGCGAGCGCAGGTCGGGCAGCACGATCCCCCAGTCGCGCGGCGGCAGTTGCGCGGTGATCAAAAGCAGCCCCTGCCGGGCGCCGGTCAGGTTCCACAGGTGAAACAGCCCCTGTTCCGCCGCCGGATTGCCGCCGATTTCATGGCCGTCCTCGACCACCACGGCGCCGCCCATGGGCATCAGCTCATCGACATTGCCAGCATTCAGCGTCCAGCCCTGCACGATCTGGGCGTCACGCTCGGCTGCCCAGAAACCGGCCAGATGCGACTTGCCCGCGCCGGGGCCGCCGATCAGCATCAGCCGTCCCTGCGGCCAGCGCTCCGGCGCGTCCAGCATCGCCAGCGCGTCGCGATTGGCGCCGGTGGTCAGGAAATCGTCCCGAGACGATGCTGGCGGCATCGTCAGGTCCAGGGTCAGCTGGCGTGCCAAGGGTCAGGCGCCCTTGCCAGCCGGCCCCTGCCCATCCTCGGCCCAAAGCTCTGCGGGCGAAGGCGGCCCCTCGGCATCGGGCAGAGCCCCCATCTTCTGGCGGCGCTGATGCTCGTCCAGAAGCTCGGAGAGATGTTCCTCGCGGTGCAGCTCGGCCAGGGCCCGTTCATGCGAGATCTGCGCCTGCTGGCGTTCCTGCGCGGCGGTGCCGCGCGCGACCAGCTCGACCCGCGTCGGCGGCGCGGGCGGCGCAGGTATCTCGCGCCCGGTATAGATCGAGCTGTCCTTGTAGCGCCCGACCCCATAGCGGACCAGCACCCCCAGCGCCGCCGAGACCGGCACCGCGACCAGCAACCCGACAAAGCCGAAGACCGTGCCAAAGACCGACAAAGCCAGCATCAGCCAGATCGGATGCAGCCCGATGCTGGAGCCGACGATCTTGGGTTGCAGGTAGTTGCCCTCGACCATCTGGCCGATGGCAAAGATCGCGACGACGGCCCCGATCCAGATCGGCTGGTCCCAGAAACTGAACATCGCGACCCCGATGGCAGTGGCGCCGCCGATGATCACGCCGACATAGGGAATGAACGAGAGCGACGCCGCCATCACCCCGATGGCGATACCAAAGGGCAGACCCACCAGCCCCAACCCGACCGAATAGAAGGTGCCAAGGATCAGGATGACCAGCCCCTGTCCGCGCACGAAACCCGAAAGCGCCCGGTCGATATCGGTGGCGATGCCCCGGATCGCGGGGGCATGCTCGCGCGGCAAAAGCTCGTCCAGACGGGCCACGATCCGGTCCCAGTCCAGCAGCAGATAGAAGGTCACGACCGGCACGATGACGACCAGCGCCAGCATGCTGACGACGCCCATGACCGAGCCCAGAACGGTGCTGAAAAGCTGCCCCGCCCGCGACGACAGGTTATGCGCCGCATCGGTCAGCGCATTGTTGATCGTGCTGCCCTCGGTAAAGACCTGCGGAAAGCGCGTGCGCAGGAACTGCATCAGCTGCTCGGCCATGGCCGGCGCGGTCTCGATCAGGGCCGAGGTCTGGCGCACCAGGACCGGCACCACGACCAGAAACACCATGACCACGATCAGCGCCGCGATGATGGTGATGACCACGACCGACAGCGTGCGCGAAAGCCCCATCCCCTCAAGCCGGTCGGCGACCGGATCCAGGAGATAGGCGGCGGCCGCGCCCAGAATGAAGGGCATCACCGCATTGCCCACCAGCCAAAGCAGCAGGAACAGGATTGCAAAGGTCCCGCTCCAATACCAGACCTGCTTCTGTGTCGTCAGCCGCATGGCCGGTTCTCCCCGTCGATATGTCGCGTCCTATTTGCCGCCTTGGCACGGCAGTTGCAAGGAAGCCGTTGCCCCGTCAGCCGCTCTGCGCTAACCCGTGCCGACCAAGATCGAGGATTTCGCCATGCGGCTTTCGCGCTACTTCATGCCCGTCCTGAAAGAAGACCCCAAAGAGGCCCAGATCGTCAGCCACCGGCTGATGCTGCGTGCCGGCATGATCAAGCAGCAGGCGGCGGGCATCTATTCCTGGCTGCCGCTGGGCCACAAGCTGCTGCGTCGCATCGAGCAGATCGTGCATGAGGAACAGCAGCGCGCCGGCCATATCCCGATGCTGATGCCGACGCTGCAACCCGCCGATCTGTGGCGCGAATCCGGCCGCTATGACGATTATGGCGAGGAGATGCTGCGCATCACCGACCGCCACAAGCGCGACATGCTTTATGGCCCCACCAACGAGGAGATGATCACCGACATCTTCCGCAGCCATGTGAACAGCTACAAGGACCTGCCGCTGACGCTTTACCACATCCAGTGGAAGTTCCGCGACGAGATCCGCCCGCGTTTCGGCGTCATGCGCGGCCGCGAATTCCTGATGAAAGACGGCTACAACTTCGACCTGACCAAGGAAGACGCGCTGCATGCCTATAACCGGCATCTGGTCAGCTATCTGCGCACCTATGAGCGCATGGGCCTGCAGGCTATTCCGATGCGCGCCGATGGCGGACCGATCGGCGGCGACTATACCCATGAATTTCTGGTGCTGGCCGAAACCGGCGAATCCGAGGTCTTCTATGACAGCGAGATCACCGATCTGAAATTCGGCAACCGCCAGATCGACTATGACAGCGTCGAACAGTGTCAGGCCGTGCTGGAGGAATTCACCAGCCGCTATGCCCGCACCGACGAGACCCATGACGAGGCGATCTTCGACAAGGTCCCCGAGGAACGCCGCCGTTCGGCGCGCGGCATCGAGGTCGGCCAGATCTTCTATTTCGGCACCAAATATTCCGAGCCGATGGGCGCCACCGTCGTCGGCCCCGATGGCAGCCGCGTGCCGGTCCATATGGGTAGCCACGGCATCGGCGTCAGCCGTCTGCTGGGCGCCATCATCGAGGCCAATCACGACGACAAGGGCATCATCTGGCCCGAGGGCGTCACCCCCTTCCATGTCGGCATCGTCAACCTGAAACAGGGCGACGCCTCGACCGACAATGCCTGCGAGGCGCTTTACCGCGATCTCAAGGCCGCGGGGCTGGATCCGCTTTACGACGACCGCGACGAGCGTGCGGGGGCGAAATTCGCCACCATGGACCTGATCGGCCTGCCCTGGCGCATCACCGTCGGGCCGCGCGGGCTGGCCAATAACAAGGTCGAGCTGACCTCGCGCCGCAGCGGCGAGTCGGTCGAAATGTCACCCGCCGAGGCGGTCGAGCGGCTGCGCGAGATCTATCGGCCGGTTTTCGAGGCCGCGTTCCAATAAGCATCTGGCCGCGCCGGTGGCGCTGTTCCATGGATATTTGAACATGGAAGATGGCATGATCCGCGCCACCATGCGGCGTTGACATCTTGTGGTTGCGCGGCTTGGCTGTCGCGCGACACAGCGCAGGGGGGAAGTGGTGGCCAAGAAGGCTCTGATCACCGGGGTGACCGGGCAGGACGGCTCGTATCTGGCCGAGTTCCTTCTGGACAAGGGCTATGAGGTCCATGGCATCAAGCGCCGCGCCTCGTCCTTCAACACCCAGCGGGTCGATCACATCTTTCAGGACCCGCATGAGGCACAGCCGCGCTTTTTCCTGCATTACGGCGATCTGACCGACAGTTCGAACCTGACCCGGATCATGGCCGAGATCCGCCCCGACGAGGTTTATAACCTTGGCGCGCAATCCCATGTCGCGGTCAGTTTCGAGGCGCCCGAATATACCGCCGATGTCGATGCGCTCGGCGCCCTGCGCCTGCTTGAGGCGATCCGCTTTCTGGGGCTTGAGGGGCAGACGCGCTATTATCAGGCCTCGACATCCGAGCTTTACGGTCTGGTGCGCGAGACGCCGCAGACCGAAACGACGCCCTTTCACCCGCGCAGCCCCTATGCTGTGGCCAAGCTTTACGCCTATTGGATGACGGTGAATTACCGCGAGGCCTACGGGCTGTTTGCCTGCAACGGGATTCTTTTCAACCATGAAAGCCCGCGCCGGGGCGAGACCTTCGTCACCCGCAAGATCACGCGCGGGCTGGCCAATATCGCGCAGGGGCTGGAGGGGTGCCTGTATATGGGCAATCTGGACGCGTTACGCGACTGGGGCCATGCGCGCGATTATGTGCGCATGCAATGGCTGATGCTGCAATGCGAGCAGCCCGACGATTATGTCATCGCCACCGGCGAGCAGCATTCCGTGCGCCAGTTCCTGATCTGGGCGGCGGGCGAACTGGGGATCGTGCTGGAGTTTCGCGGCGCGGGCATCGAGGAGATCGCCGTGGTCGCCTCGGTCAGCGGCGACAAGGCGCCGGCCTTGAAGCCGGGCGATGTGGTGATGCGCGTCGATCCGAAATATTTCCGCCCCGCCGAGGTCGCCACCCTGCAAGGCGATGCCGGCAAGGCGCATCGGCAGCTGGGCTGGAAACCCCAGACCACCCTGCCCGAGATGATCGCCGAGATGGTCGCCAATGACCTGCAGATCGCGCGACGCCACGCGCTTTTGCGCCATCACGGCTTGGCCGAGCCGGTCGCGGCCGAGGGGAAATAGGTGGCGCGGCTGTTCCTGACCGGCGGGCAAGGCATGGTCGGCCGCAATCTGCGCGACCATCCCGGCCTGTCCCGCTGGGAGGTTCTGGCGCCCGCGCGGACCGAGCTGGATCTGTCCGATGCCCGCGCCTTGCAGGACTGGCTGGCACGGTATCGCCCCGATGCCGTCGTCCATGCCGCGGGGCTTGTCGGCGGCATTCAGGCCAATATGGCCGAGCCGGTCCGCTATCTGGCCGAGAATGCCCGCATCGGGCTGAACGTGATCGAGGCCTGCCGGGCAGCGCGGGTGCCGGTGCTGATCAACCTCAGCTCAAGCTGCGTCTATCCGCGCGATCTGGACGACGGCCTGACCGAAGACCGCATCCTGACCGGCCCGCTTGAGCCCACGAACGAAGGTTATGCGCTGGCCAAGATCATGGCCATGCGGCTGATCGAATATGCCACGCGCGAGGATCCGGACCTGGCATGGCGCACGCTGATCCCCTGCAATCTTTACGGGCCGCATGACAAGTTCGACCCGCGCCATTCGCATCTGGTCCCGGCGATCATTCACAAGCTGCATCAGGCGAAACAGGCGGGCGAGGGCACGGTCGAGATCTGGGGCGATGGCGAAGCCCGGCGCGAATTCATGTACGCGCCCGATCTGGCCGGCGCGATCCTGCGAGCGCTGGACGATCCAAGCGCCTTGCCGCCGGTGATGAATGTCGGCCCCGGTAAGGATCATTCCATCAACGACTATTACCGCATCGCGGCCGAGGTGATCGGCTGGAAGGGCCGCTTTACCCATGACCTTGACCGGCCCGTCGGCATGCGCCGCAAGCTGCTTGACGTGGCGCGCCAGACCGCATGGGGCTGGGCGCCGCAGACCCCTTTGCGCGACGGCATTGCCGCGACCTATGCCCATTACCTGAAGGACGCGCGATGATCCGCTTTCCGCTGGCAACCTCAAGCTGGGACGACGCCGAACAGGCGGCCTTGCAGCGCGTCATCGCCTCGGACCGCTATTCCATGGGGCCCGAGGTCGCGGCATTCGAGGCCGATTTCGCCCGCTTCACCGGCTCGCGTTACGCGGTGATGGTCAATTCCGGCTCATCGGCCAATCTGGCGATGGTGGCGGCGCTGCGCTATACGCAGAACCCCGATCTGCGCCTGATGCCGGGGGACGAGGTGATCGTGCCCGCCGTCTCGTGGTCCACGACCTATTTCCCGCTGCACCAATACGGGCTGCACCTGAAATTCGTCGATATCGACGCCCATACGCTGAACTATGACCTGACCGCCTTGGAAAGCGCCATCAGCGACCGCACCCGTGCGATCATGGCGGTGAACCTTTTGGGCAATCCCAATGATTTCGACGCGATCCGTGCCCTGATCGGCTCCCGCCGCATCACCCTGATCGAGGATAACTGCGAATCCATGGGCGCCATGTTCGGCGGCCGCCAGACCGGGACCTTCGGGGTGATGGGGACGTTTTCGTGCTTTTTCTCGCATCACATCTCGACCATGGAGGGGGGGCTGATCGTCACCGATGACGAAGAGCTTTACCATATCCTTCTGGCGCTGCGCGCCCATGGCTGGACCCGCAACCTGCCGAAATTCAACCGCCTGACCGGCGAGAAAAGCGACGATCCGTTCGAGGAAAGCTTTCGCTTTGTCCTGCCCGGCTACAACCTGCGCCCCCTGGAAATGTCTGGGGCGCTGGGGGTCGAGCAGCTGAAAAAGCTACCCACGCTGATCGCGGGGCGGCGCGCGAATGGCGCGCTGTGGGCGCGCGAGATGGCGGACCATCCGCTGTTTCGCATCCAGCGCGAAACCGGCCATAGCAGCTGGTTCGGCTTTGCGATGATCCTGCGCCCGGATTGCGGCCTGACCCGGCGCGAGGTGCTGGCGCGCCTTGATAAGCTTGGCTTTGAAACCCGCCCCATCGTCAGCGGTAATTTCACCAAGAATCCCGTTCTGGCGATGATGGATCACAGCCTGCACGGCGCCATGACTCATGCCGAAGACATCGACCGCAACGGCTTTTTCATTGGCAATCATCACTATAATATTGCCGAAGCGATCGGAATCATCGCAAGGTTTCGGGGATAGCAGCGAAGCCGGGGGAAATGCGGCATCGGCGGATCAGAAGTTGGGCGCTGGGTCTGTCCGGTGCGACCTTTGCGGTTGCGCTGGCGACATTTGCATGGCCGCAGCCACCCTTTCCCGAGACCCCGGTCCCTGCCCTGCGCCTGACCCCGGACGCACCCTTTGCCGCGCGGCTGATCGCGCCGCAGCCGGGCCTGACCGCCCTGCCCGCGCAGATCACCGGGCGGGTGGCGGCGGGGGATGCATCTGGCAGTCTTTTGCACGAATGGCCGGCCCTGCGGGCCGAGGCGCGCTTTCAGGGCAGCGCCATCACGTTGCGGCTGAACGATTCTGTCGACCGCTGGCGCGTCACGCTGGATGGCAGCGCGGTCGAGATCGCCCGTCCCGGCCAGAAGGATCTGCGCATCGAGGGCCTGCCCTCCGGTCCGCACCTGATCCGGGCCGAGCGGATCAGCGAATGGCATGGCCCGGCCGAGTTCGACGGGTTTTTCCTGGATGCCGGCGCGACACCCTTGCCGGCACCCCAGCCACCGGCCCGGCTGATCGAATTCATCGGCGATTCCGACACGGTGGGCTTTGGCAACACCTCGCAGCGGCGCGATTGCGACAGCGAACAGGTCTTTGCCGCGACCGATACCAGCCGCGCCTTTCCGGCCCGGCTGGCGCAGGATCTGGGCACGGATTACCGGGTGATCGCGCGCTCCGGGATCGGGCTTTTGCGCAATTACGGCGGGGTCGAGCCGCAGCGGACCATGCGCCAGCTTTACCCGCTGGCTCTGCCCTCGCAGCCTGAGGCGGCGCGGCTGCCCGGACGCAAGGCGGATCTTCTGGTGATCGGGCTGGGCTCAAACGATTTCGGCTCGGGTTTTGCCACGGGCGAGCCCTGGCAGGACAAGGCCGCGCTGTCACGCGATTTCGGCCCCGCGCTTGCGGAATTCGCCCGCGCCCGGCTGGCCGAGAACCCGGATGCGCAGCTGATCCTGCTGGCATTCGGCGAATATGGCGAGGAACTGATCGCTCCCTATCGCCAGACCGCCGAAGCCCTGGCCGCGGATGGCGTCGGGGTCAAGCTGGTGGTCCTGCCCGATCTGCAGCGCAGCGCCTGCCTGTGGCATCCCTCGATGGCCGATCACGCGATGATCGCCAAGACCCTTGCCGGCACGGTCCGCGACACTTTGCCGGGCTGGGGCGGCTGACGCCCCTTGTGCCCCCGGCTCATCGCCATAAACTCGGGTCCAACAACAAGGCCGAGCATAGATGCATTCCCTGCGACCGATCACAAATCGTCTCGCGCGCCTTGTCGGCGGCGGGCGCAAAGAGTTCCTCGACACCGCCGTCGAGCGCTGGGAAATCAGCCCGGCGGAAAAGGTCGAGATCATTCCGGGGATCTGGCTGCCTGACCAGATCGAGCATGTCGCACAAACGGAATTCGGCGCGCTCAGCGATATCGTGGCATGCATGCTGGGCGATCCACAGGAGCCGATCGCGGCGACCATGGCTTACCGGCTGCGCGACGTGGATTACATCGACGGCGCCCTATATGCGCGCGGCGCCGAGATGCATCTGCGCGATGGCCGGCACGAGGGCCGGCGCCTGTCCTATCCCCGCCCCGAGCGCAGCATTTCGGGGGCGATCTATGAAAGCTGGATCGGCAATCGCTGGTTCGGAAACTGGCTGTTGAACGACTGCATGACCTATCGGCTGGCCGAGACCGCCGGCCATCCCGTGACCACGGCCCCGCTCCGCGGCGGCCATATCGCGCGCTATGAGGAAGTGCTGGGCATGACGCCCGAACGCATCGGCGATGTGCATTTCGACGAGCTGGTGCTGTTTGACGATCTGCACAACAATGCCAGCCGTCAGGCCCGCGCAAGCGAGAACCGCGCCCGTCTGCTGGCGGGGCGCGTCTGCAAGCCTCTGCCCGGTGTCTTCATCTTTCGCGGCACCAGCGGTGCGACGCGCATCCTGGAGAACGAGGCCGAGATCGCCGAGCGGCTCGAGGTGGAATACGGCTTTCGCACGCTCTATATCGACCGCCACAGCGTTGACGAGATCGCCCTGGCCGTCGGCGGCACTGATCTGGTCGTCGGGGTCGAGGGCAGCCAGCTTGCCCATGGCGTCATCGCGATGCGCGCGGGCGGCGCGCTGCTGACCATCCAGCCCCCGGACCGGGTCACCTCGGCGCTGAAGCTGCTCACGGATTGCTGGCGGCAGCACTTTGCCATGGTCGTGGGCCATGGAACCATCGGCGGTTTTCGCCTGGAATGGGACGATCTGCGCCGCACGCTTGACCTGATCGCGGCCCGCAACCCGCAAAACCCGTCCTAACAGTCAGGTTGAGTTTTCCCTTTCATCTGAGATATTGGAAGAGAACCGTTTTGGACGCCTTTTTCGAATATGTAAGTGTATGGTGATGTTTGAAAATCTGCGTGGTGATTACCGGCGCCATGGCCGTTCGCTGACCGAAACCGCATTCATCTCGCTTGCGGTCTATCGCTATGGTCGCTGGGCGATCGGCATTCACAATCCTGCATTGCGCTGGATCGCCACCAAGTTCTATGGGCTGCAGAAATTCCTGATCCTGAACGTCACCAAAGTGTGGATCCCCCCCCAGGTCACCATCGGCAAGGACTTCCACATCATCCATGCCGAGGGCTCGCTGTCGATCCACCCCGAGGCGGTGATCGGCGACCGCTGCGGCGTCATGCACAATGTCACCATCGGCACCAATATGGGACCGGGGGCGCCGGTCATTGGCGATGACGTGTTCATCGGCGTGAACTCGACCGTGCTGGGCCGCATCAAGATCGGCGACCGGGTGCGGATCGGTGCCAATACCGCCGTGACGACCAATGTCCCCTCTGATTCGATCGTCTTCGGCTCGCCCGCGAAGATCTATCCCAGCCTGCCGATCTTTGCGGCCAAGAAGAAAAAAGCCGCCGGCGATGGATGAGCGTTTCGACCGTCGCATGTGGCAGCTCTTGGCAGACAACCTGCCGGAACGCGCCGGCAAGATCGCGGCCATCGACCGCACGCACCGCGCGACCTATGCAGAGCTGGTGGCCGAGGCCGGCCGCATCGCCGACTGGCTGGTCGCGCGGGGGATCCGGCCGGGTGACCGGGTGATCGTGCATCTGCGCAAGGGCATCGACGAGGTCGCCGCCATGTTCGGCGCCTGGAAGATGGGCGCGGTGGTCGTGAATGTGAATTTTCGCTGGACGGCGGCGCAGCTGGCCTATGTCGCCCGCGACAGCCGTGCGCGGGCGGTGATCGGGCCGCGCAATGCGCTGGTCAGGCTGACCGGCGACAATGCCCTGCCCGAAGGCACGGCATTTCTGTTTCAGGGTAAGGCCGAGGGCCTTGCCCAGGGCGCGGACCCGTGGACGGCGTTGCCCGCCGATACCGGCTCCGCGCCCGACGAATCCGACCCGCGCGGCCTGGCGATGATCATCTACACCTCGGGCTCGACCGGGGCGCCCAAGGGGGTGATGCTCAGCCATCGCAATATCCGCGTCGGCGCGATCTCGGTGGCCGAATATCTGCGTCTGGACGAAACCGACCGGCTGCTTTCCGTGCTGCCCTACAGCTTCGACGCCGGTCTCAACCAGCTGACGACGATGCTGCTGACCGGCGGCACCGTCGTCCACCAGCCGCTGGCCATGCAGACCGAGATCATCCGCATGGCCCTGGACGAGAATGTGACGGGCATCGCCGGGGTGCCGCCGCTGTGGAACCAGATCGTGCGGTTGCTGCAGGACAGCCCGACCGAGCTGCCGGCGCTGAAACGTATCACCAATACCGGCGGCAAGATCCCCCCGAATATCCTTGAGGTGCTGCCGCAGGTCTTTCCGGGCGTCGATATCTACCTGATGTACGGGCTGACCGAATCCTTCCGCTCGACCTATCTGCCGCCCGAAAAATATGCCGCCAAGATGGGTTCGATCGGACGCCAGATCCCCAATGCGCGCGTCTTTGCGATCAAGCATGGCCAGGGCATCGCCGGTCCCGGCGAACAGGGCGAACTGGTCCATGCCGGCCCCCTGGTCAGCATGGGCTATTGGGAACAGCCCGAGGTCACCGCCCGGAAGATCCGCCCCTGCCCCGAGCTTGCGCATATTCTGGGCGACGAGCCGGTGGTCTGGTCGGGCGATCTGGTGCGGGTCGATGACGATGGCGACATGTGGTTCGTCAGCCGCATGGACGAGATGATCAAGACGCTGGGCTTCCGCCTGTCGCCGACCGAGGTCGAGGACATCATCTCGCAAAGCGGGCTGGTCAGCGATGTCGTGGCCTACGGCGTCGAGGACCCCGAACTGGGTCAGGCCGTTCATGCCGCCGTGACCTATCTGCCGCAGGCGGATGAAAGCGCACTTGCGTTGCATTGCACCAGAACGATGGCGCATTACATGCGTCCCAGCTATTTTCATGCTTGGGACGGCACCATGCCCCGTACAGCCAGCGGCAAGCTGGACCGCCCCGCCATCATCGCGACCGCCAAGGCGGCGGCCGCTGCACAGGTTTGACGGAAAGCAACGGACCATGAGCCTCAACAAAGACGATCTTATCACTTATGTTCAGACCGAACTGAACGTCGACGAGCCCATCGCGGGCGACACAGAGCTGTTCTCGACCGGGATGCTCGATTCGGTCTCGATGGTGGGGCTGATCGCCTTCATCGAGGACAAGGGCGGCGCGCATGTGCAGCCTGCCGATGTGACGCTGGACAATTTCGATACCATCGACGCCATCCTAGACTATGTTACCAAGCAAAATTGACCCGGTTGCGCTTGACCAGCACCTGACCGAGGCGGCGGACCGCCTTGGGACGCCGGCCTATGTCTATGCCACCGACATCGTGGAGGCGCGGCTGGCCGATCTGCGCGCGCATCTGGGACGCTGGTTCGCGATCAGTTTTGCCGTGAAAAGCAACCCGAACCCGGCGCTGCTGGGCTGGATGCGCGACCGGCTGGACTATCTGGACATTTCCTCGGGCGGCGAGCTGGTGCTGGGACGGCAGGCCGGATGGGACCCGGCCCGGATCAGCTTTACCGGCCCGGCTAAGCAGGAATTCGAGCTGCGCGACGCCATCGATTGCGGTCTGGGTGAGCTGGTCCTTGAAAGCCTGCGTGAGGCCGAGCTGGCCGACCGCCTTGCAGCCGAGGCCGGACGCATCCAGCCGGTGCTGATCCGCATCGCCCCCGACCGCGTGCCCAAGGGCTTTGGCGACCAGATGGCCGGACGGCCCAGCCCCTTTGGCATCGATGTCGAGGATGCCGCCGAAATCCTGCCCCGGATCGCCGCCCTGCCCAACCTGCGCATCATCGGGCTGCATATCTATTCCGGCACGCAAAGCCTGAAGCCTGACGCGATCTGCGAGAACTGGCGCATCTTCATGCAGGTGTTTTCCCAGACCTGCGCCGCGCTGGACCTGCGCCCCGAAAAGCTGATCTTCGGCGCGGGGCTTGGCATTCCCTATCACCCTGGCGATCAGGCGCTGGACCTTGCCGCCATCGCCGCCGAGATCGGCCCGGCGCTGGACACCTTCCGCGCCGATCCGCGCCTTGCCGGCACGAAACTGGTGCTGGAACTGGGCCGCTATCTGGTCGGACCGGCGGGCTGGTTCGTGACCCGCGTCGTCTCGGTCAAGCAATCGCGCGGCAGCCGCATCGCGATCTGCGATGGCGGGCTGAACGCGAATCTGGCGGCCTCGGGCAATTTCGGCATGGTGCTGCGCCGCAACTATGTCATCCACCGTATTGGCGGTGACGAAGCCGGCACCCGGCCCGAGGAAAAGCACGACATTTCCGGCCCGCTCTGCACCTCGATCGACAAGCTGGGCGGCGGGGTCATGCTGCCCCGGCTTGACGAGGGCGACCTGATCGCCATCCATGCCTGCGGCGCCTATGGGCCAACGGCCAGCCCGCTTTACTTCATCAGCCACCCGCTGCCGCGCGAGGTGCTGCTGACCGGCGGGCAGTTGCAGGACGCGACCCGGATCACCGCCCGGTGACCGCGCCTGTGCCGCATCGCGCGGCAGGGCGATAACATATTGCTGAACGGCATCTTTCCTGCGGGTTTTTCGTGGCTGCGCGGTTGTCATTCCGGCTCCGGCGCGGCTAACATCGGCGCAGTTTCCCCGATCTGACAAGGTTGCCGATGGTCGCACAGAACCTGTTGCTCTTGCTTGTTCTGGCGCCATTCGTGTCGGCCGCTCTGGCGGCCACCCTGCCCATCGGCGCGCGCAATGGCGAATGCTGGCTGGCCGGGCTGACCATGGTGCTGGCGCTGGTGGTGCTGGGCGTGCTTTACCCCGATGTCGCCGAGGGCGGCCGGGTGATCGCGCGGGTCGACTGGATCGACTCGGTCGGGTTGGAGCTGGCCTTCCGCATCGACGGGTTTTCGTGGCTGTTCATGGTGCTGGTGGCGGGGATCGGCTTTCTGGTGATCCTTTACGCGCGCTATTACATGTCGCCCGAGGATTCCGCCGCGCGGCTTTACGCCTGCCTGCTGGCCTTTGCCGGCGCCATGTCGGGGCTGATCCTGTCGGGCAATATCATCATGCTGGTGGTGTTCTGGGAACTGACCAGCCTCGTCTCGTTCCTGCTGATCGGCTATTGGTATCACCGTCAGGATGCCCGCGACGGCGCGCGCATGTCGCTGATCGTGACTGCCTCTGGGGGGCTGTGCCTGCTGGTGGCGATGATCCTGATCGGCCAGATCGCCGGCAGCTATGACCTTGAAACCGTGCTGATCTCGGGGCCGCAGATCACCGGGCACAAGCTTTATCCGGTGGCGCTGATCCTGTTCGTGCTGGGCGCCTTCACCAAATCGGCACAGTTCCCGTTCCATTTCTGGCTGCCCAATGCCATGGCCGCGCCGACCCCGGTTTCGGCCTATCTGCATTCGGCGACCATGGTGAAGGCCGGGGTCTTTGTGCTCCTGCGCTTTCACCCGGCGCTGGGGGGCACGGTGGAATGGTTCCAGATCGTCACCGGCATCGGCCTTGCGACCATGCTGCTGGGTGCGGTGATCGCGCTTTTCAAGCATGATCTCAAAGGGCTGCTCGCTTACTCCACCATCAGCCATCTGGGGCTGATCACCGCGCTGGCCGGGATCGGCACGCCTCTGGCGCTGATCGCCGCCGTCTTTCACATCGTCAATCACGCGGTCTTCAAGGCCTCGCTGTTCATGGCCGCAGGCATCATCGACCACGAGACCGGCACCCGCGACATGCGCCGCCTCTCGGGGCTGGCGCGGGTCATGCCGATCACCGCGACGCTGGCGATCATCGCCTCCGGCGCCATGGCGGGCGTGCCGCTACTGAACGGTTTCCTGTCCAAGGAAATGTTCTTCGAGGCGACCTATGTCTGGAACAATGGCAGTCCTCTGGACAATGCCGCGCCCTATATCGCGGTGCTGGCGGCCTCGTTCAGCACCGCCTATTCGCTGCGCTTCATCGTCAAGGTGTTCTTCGGCCCGCCCGCGACCGACCTGCCCCGCCACCCGCATGAGCCGCCCCTGCTGATGCGCCTGCCGGTCGCGGTGCTGGTCGCGATCTGCGTCAGCATCGGTCTTTTCCCGCAGTTCGTGCTGGGCAACCTGCTGGAAACCGCGGGACTGGCGCTGATCGGTCCGGACCTGCCGCATTTCAGCCTGAAGATCTGGCACGGCGTCAACGCCCCCCTGATCATGAGCCTGATCGCCATGGGGCTGGGCATCATGATCTATTGCCTGCCGCGACGCACCATCAACTCTGGCGAGGACGGCACCCGGCTGATGCGCAAGCTGGATATCGCGCGCATTTACGAACGCGCCATGCGGGTCCTGACCCAGCGCCTGCCCCGCGCCGCGCTGCGCATCCTGTCGGCGAACGGCTTGCAGGCGCAGTTGCGCGCGGTGGTGCTGCTGACCCTGGCGGCGGGCTGGTTCGCGCTGCGCCATCTGGACTGGAACGTGCCCTTGCCCGAGATGCGCTCGCGCGAGCTGGTCTTTGCGCTGTTGTGGATCGTCGGCGGGGCCTGCGCCATCGGCGCGGCCTGGCAGGCCAAGTATCACCGCTTTGCCGCGCTGATCCTGATGGGCGGCGCCGGTCTGGTCACCTGCGCGACCTTCGTGTGGCTGTCGGCCCCCGACCTTGCCGTGACGCAATTGCTGGTCGAGATCGCCACCACCACGCTGCTGCTTCTGGGCCTGCGCTGGCTGCCCAAGCGCGACGAGGAAATCGCCGGCGACCGCAACCTGCCCGCCCGCATCCGCCGCTTTCGCGACCTGCTGATCGCGCTGACCTGCGGCGCCGGCATGACCGCCATGGCTCTGGCGGTGCTTTTGACCACGCCCGGCGCCTCGGTCGGGGACTGGTTCCTGCGCAATGCCTATGTCGAGGGCGGCGGCACCAATGTCGTCAACGTCATTCTGGTCGATTTCCGCGCCTTCGACACCTTTGGCGAGATCACCGTGCTGGCCGTCGTGGGCCTGACCGTCTATGCCCTGCTGCGCCGTTTCCGCGCCGCCCCCGAAAGCACCGAACGCCCGCGCCCGCAGCTTGACGCCGAGGAACAGGCGCTCGAGGCATATCTCTTCGTGCCCGCCGTACTGATGCAATGGATGTTCGCGCCGATCATCACGCTGTCGGCCTATCTGTTCTTTCGCGGCCATGACCTGCCGGGCGGCGGCTTTGCGGCGGGGGTCACGCTGGCCGTGGCGATCCTCTTGCAATATGTCGCGGCCAATGTGCGCTGGGTCGAGGCGCGGCTGACCGTGCTGCCGATCCGCTGGATGGCGACCGGGTTGACGGTCGCTGCGGCTGTGGGGGCCGGCTCGTGGCTTTTCGGCTATCCGTTCCTGACCGCGCATGCGCAATATCTGGACCTGCCGGTGATCGGCAAGGTGCCCTTCTCGACCGCGATGCTGTTCGATTTCGGGGTCTTCGCGCTGGTTCTGGGCGCGATCGTGCTGATGTTGATCGCGATTGCCCACCAGTCGCTGCGCGTGGCCCCGCGCCCGCGCCGTCCCGCCAGCAAGGAGGCCAACTGATGGAGATCATCCTTGCCCTTGCCATCGGCGTGCTGGTCGGATCGGGCGTCTGGCTGATGCTGCGCCCGCGCTCCTATCAGGTGATCGTCGGGCTGTGCCTGCTGGCCTACGGCGTCAACCTGTTCATCTTTGCCATGGGGCGGCTTTACATCGGTGCCGCGCCGATCATGCCCAAGGGCGGCTTTGTCGATCCGACGGCCTATGCCGATCCGCTGCCGCAATCGCTGGTCCTGACCGCCATCGTCATCAGCTTTGCCACCACGGCACTATTTCTGGTCGTCATGATCGCGGCGCGCGGCGCCACCGGCACCGATCACGTCGACGGAAAGGAGCGCGGCCGCGATGAATGACGCGCTGAGCCCCGATCACCTGATCATCGCCCCGATCCTGATCCCGCTGGTCGCCGGCGCGATCATGCTGTTTTACAACGACCAGAACCGCCAGACCAAGCTGATGATGGGGCTGGCGGCGGTGGCGCTGACCTTCATCGCCTCGCTGGAACTGGTCGCGGATGTGAAATCGGTGACCGAGCAGGGCGGCACCGTGGTCGGGCTTTACCCCTTGGGGAACTGGCCGGTGCCCATCGGCATCGTGCTGGTGCTGGACCGGCTGTCGGTGATGATGGTGATGCTGACCGCGCTGCTCGCTGGCCCGTCGCTGATCTATGCCGCCGCAGGCTGGCACGGCAAGGGCCAGCATTATCACAGCATGTTCCAGTTCCTGCTGGCGGGCGTCAACGGCGCCTTTCTGACCGGCGACCTGTTCAACCTGTTCGTGTTCTTCGAGGTGATGCTGGCGGCCTCATATGGCCTCATGCTGCATGGCTCTGGGCCGGAACGGATCAGGGCGGGCTTGCATTACATCGCCATCAACCTGGCCGCCTCGCTCTTGTTCCTGATCGGGGTCGCGCTGATCTATGGCACCACCGGCACCCTGAACATGGCCGATATCGGGCGGGCGCTTTACTGGCTCGATGGCACTGACCGGCTGCTGTTTCATGCCGCGGCCGGGTTTCTGGGGCTGGCCTTCCTGATCAAGGCGGCGGTCTGGCCCCTGTGCTTCTGGCTGCCGCCGACCTATGCGGCGGCCTCGCCCCCGGCGGCGGCGATCATGGCGATCATGACCAAGGTCGGCATCTATGTGATCCTGCGCCTGTCGCTGCTGGTGCTGGGGCCCGATGCCGGGCCCTCGGCCGGGTTCGGGGCACCGGCGCTGATGATCGCCGGCGTCCTGACCATGGCTTTCGGCATGATCGGCATTCTGGGCACGCCGGAGCTGGCCCGCAAGGGCGGGTATCTGGCGATCATCTCCTCGGGCACGGTGCTGGCGGCCATCGGCTTTGCGCAGGCCGGCGGCGGGCCGATGATGCTGGGCGGCGCGCTTTACTACATGGTCGGCTCGACCGCCGCGATCTCGGCCTTTTTCCTGATCGCCGAACCGGTCAGCCGGGGCGATCAGGGCAGCGATACCGCGCAGACGCCCGAGACCGAGCCCGACCCGCTCAGCGAAAGCTGGGCGCCGATGGGCCTCGATACGGTCGAGGATGTCGCGACCCCCGCCAGCACCCGCACCGTGAGCTGGCTGACCATGGCGGTCTGCTTTGGCCTCGTTGCGGCGATGCTGGCCGGGCTGCCGCCGCTGCCGGGCTTTATCGGCAAATTCGCCATCCTACGCGGCGCGGTCGAGGACAACCTGTCCCATACCGGCGCGCTGCCCGCGATCCTCTGGGTCTATGCCGCCATGCTGATCCTGTCGGGGCTTGGCGCGCTGATCGCGCTGATGCGCTTCGGCATCCGCCGCTTCTGGGCCGAGGCGGGCCCGACCCCGCGCATCCTTGCGCTTGAGGTGGTGCCGGCGGTGATCCTGCTGGCGATGATCGCGCTGCAGACGCTGCGGGCGGACGCGCTGCTCAGCTATACCCGCGCCACCGCCGTCGCCCTGCTGGAGCCCGCCACCTATCGCGATGCGGTCCTGAAAAATGCGCAGGACGTGCGCGCGGCGCCGGTGGTGAACCTTGCCCCCGAACAGCCCGGCAACGAGGTCGAGGTGGATCCATGATCGGCCGCGTGATCCCCCATCCCGTACTGTCCGCCGCGCTGGTCCTGATGTGGCTGTGCCTGACCGCATTTTCGCTGGGGCACCTGCTGCTGGGCACGCTGATCTCGCTGGTGGCGGGCTGGGCGGTCAATTACCTGCATCCGCCGCGCCCGCGTTTCCGGCGCTGGTCGGCGATCCCGCAACTGGCCGGGATCGTGCTCATTGATATCATCCGCTCGAATATCGCGGTGGCGCGCATTCTGACCCTGGGGCCGGACCATCCCAGCTATCACTCCGGCTTTATCGAGCTGCACCTGCGCCTGCGCGACCCCAATGCCATCGCCGTTCTGGCGATCATCCTGAACGGCACGCCCGGCACGGCCTGGCTGGAATACGAACATCAGGACGGCCGGCTTTTGCTGCATGTCCTTGACCTGCGCAGCGATGCCGACTGGCAAAGCCTGATCCGCGACCGTTACGAGACCCTGCTGATGGAGATTTTCGAATGAGCGCCGATATCCTTCGCTTCGCGCTGGCCTATGCCCAGATCGCACTGATCCTCGCGCTGGCGCTGGCCTGCTGGCGGATGCTGCGCGGCCCGCGCGCGCAGGACCGCGTGCTGGGGCTGGACACGATGTATATCAACGCCATGCTGCTGTTTCTGGTCATCGGCATGGGCAATGGCAACGTCTTCTTTTTCGAGGGCGCACTGGTCATCGCGGTGCTGGGTTTCGTCACCACCGTCAGCGCCGCCAAGTTCCTGATGCGCGGCGAGGTGATCGAATGAGACATCTGGAAACCCTGCCGCCCTGGGCTGCCATCCTCATCGCCGTTTTCGTCATGATCGGCGCCACGATGACGCTGCTGGGCGGGCTCGGGATCGTGCGGCTGAAAGGCTATTACCAGCGCCTGCACGCGCCGACGCTGGGCTATAGCGGCGGCACCGGGCTGATCATTCTGGCCTCGATGCTGATGTTTTCGCTGCTCGAGGGGCGCTGGATCGTGCATGAGCTGATGATCGGCACCTTCATCATGATCACCTCGCCGATCACGCTGCTGATGCTGGGCCGCGCGGCCCTGCGCCGCGACCGCGACGCGAAGCTGGGCCATGACGAGATCGTGCCGCCAATGCTGCGCGCACCCGTGATGCCGCAGCCGGACGAAGCTAGCGCGACTGCGCCAGCACCTGCCGCAGCACCGCCGGATCGACCGCATCGGTGACAAAGGCGCGGCCGATGCCACGCGCGAGGATAAAGCGCAGCTTGCCGTCCTGCACCTTCTTGTCCTGCCCCATCAGCGCGATCAGCGCCTCATCGTCCGGCAGATCGCCCGGAATGTCACTGATGCGCGATGGCATGCCCATGGCGGCGAAATGCGCCGCGACGCGCGAGGGCGCCTCTTGGCTACAAAGTCCCATCTTCGCCGACAGCTCGAACGCCAGCGCGCAGCCGATCGCCACCCCTTCGCCATGCAGCAGCCGGTCGGAATAACCGGTCGCCGATTCCAGCGCATGGCCGAACGTGTGGCCAAGGTTCAAAAGCGCGCGGTCGCCCTGTTCGGTTTCGTCGCGCTGGACGATATCGGCCTTCATCTGCACGGAATGGCGCACGGCGCACTGGCGCAGGGCGGCATCCGAGGCAAGCCCGGTTGCATTCCCCTCAAGCCATTCGAAAAAGCCCTCGTCACCCAGCAGCCCGTATTTCGCCACCTCGCCATAACCGGCGCGGAAATCGCGGGGGGTGAGCGTATTCAGCACGTCGATATCGGCCAGAACCAGTGACGGCTGGTGAAAGGCGCCGATCAGGTTCTTGCCCTGCGGGCTGTTGATGCCGGTCTTGCCGCCGACCGAGCTGTCCACCTGCGCCAGAAGTGAGGTCGGGATCTGCACGAAACGCACGCCACGGCGCAGGATCGCGGCGGCAAACCCCGCCAGATCGCCGATGACGCCGCCGCCAAGCGCGATCACCAGATCCTTGCGCTCGATCTTTTGCGCCAGCAGCCATTCGGTTGCTTGGCCAAGGGCGGTCCAGTTCTTGGTCGCCTCGCCCGCCGGCAGGGCCAGCGCCGTGGCCTCGATCCCCTCGGCGGCCAGCGCCTCGCGCAGGGCGGGCAGATGCAAAGCGGCAACCGTCTCGTCGGTCAGGATGGCGACGCGGCGCGGGCCTGCAAGCGCGGTGATTTCCTTGCCGGCGCGGGCCAGCAGCCCCTGCCCGATCCGCACGTCATAGGAACGCGCGCCCAGATCCACATGAACGGTCTCTATGCTCATTCTGCCTCCAGGATGGCGGGATCATGGGCGTTGATGGCCGCGATCACGCGATTCGTCGTCTGTTCGATGCTGTCGCCGCGCCGGGCCGAGACGCGGATATCGGCCAGGGCATAGAACGGCTCGCGCTCGGTCAGCAGGCGTTCCAGCGTGCCGCGCGGGTCGGCGGTCTGCAAAAGCGGCCGCGTCGGGCGCTGGCGGACGCGGTGCCATAACGTTTCCAGATCACAATCCAGCCAGACCGCAACGCCATTCTGGTTGATGCGCTCGCGGTTTTCCGGGCGCAGCCACGCGCCCCCGCCGGTGGAAACCACGCTGTTTCCCAGCGCCAATACCCGGCCCAGCACCTCTGATTCGCGGGCGCGAAAGAACTCCTCGCCGTCACGGGCAAAGATTTCGGGGATGGACATGGCGGCGGCGCGCTCGATCTCGGCATCGGTATCCGCGAAGGGGCGTTGCGTCCGGCGGGCCAATTCGCCCCCGATCGCGGTCTTCCCCGCCCCCATCATCCCGATCAACACGATGTTTCGCCGCATCACCCGCCAAATCCCGCCATCCGAAACCGGTGTGACTGATGGCGTGATCTTTCGGGAAATGCCATATATATTCCGCACCAACCGGCGAAAGACCGGTATTAAGACCGAATTCGAGGCTGAAAGGGCATTTCATGCGACTTCTTAAGGTGGTGGTTATTCTGGTCATCCTGATTCTGGCGGGACTGGCTGGCTACGCCTATTTCGGGGACATGAGTTCCGACCCGCAGGAAATGCGCATGCCGGTCCAGCTGGATCTGGGCGCGGCACCGCCCAGCCCCACGGCCGCAAGCGACGCCCCGGCCAGCGCCTCCGCACCTGCGGCTGCGCCCGAGACACCCGAGGCGGCAGCGCCGGCCACACCGGCCGCCACGCCCGCCGAGGGCACGACAACGGATGAAGATGATCTCGACTGACCTTTCCCGGCCTGGCGCGGGGCTTGGCCCCAGATTCGGCGCCCTTTTGCTTGCCACATTCGGCCTGACGCAGCCCGTGGCCGCCAAGCCGCCGCTCTCGGCCAGCGACTGGCTGTCGGGCAGCGTGCAGCAGCCTGACAATATCTCGGGCTGGCGCCCCGGCGACAAGCGTCCGCCCGAGCTCAAGCGCCGCACCAAGCGCGAGATCGCCGCCACCGGCGCGGTCGAGCCGGTCGGCGTCACCCGGCTGGGCGAGGGCAATCCCGACAGCAAGGGCACCGTCTCGCCGCGCACGGCGGGCCTGCCGGGAAACCTTTGGGGGGCAAGCGATTCCCAGACGCTGATACGGCTTGTGCAGGCCTCAAAGCCGCGCCTGTCGGTCCTGCGCCGGCTTGAACGCCGGTTGCTGGCCGCGCAGTTGCAGCCCCCCGCGACCGCCCCGGGGACCGAGGGCAAGCTGTTTCTGGCGCGGGTGGACAAGCTGCTTGACATGGGCGCCACCGGCGCCGCCAAGGAATTGCTGCTGGTCGCCGGCCCCGGCGACCCTGAGCGCTTCCGCCGGCTGTTCGACATCGGCCTGCTGTCGCGCGACGAGGTTCAGGCCTGCGATGTCATGGACCGTACCCCGGGCGTCGCGCCCAGCTTTCCCGCCCGCATCTATTGTCTGGCGCTCGGGGGTGACTGGTCGGCTGCCGCGCTGGTCTTTCACGGCGCCGAGGTGATGGGCAAGATCGATCCGGGCATGGCGACGCTGCTCGCGCATTATCTGGACGACGCCTATACCGACAGCGCAACCGAACTGATGCCGCCACAGGTGGTGACACCGCTTGAACTGCGCCTGCATGAGGCGATCGGCCAGCCGCTGCCCTCATCCAGCCTGCCCTTGCCCTTTGCCCTGGCCGATCTGGACGAGAATGGCGGCTGGAAGGCACGGCTGGACGCGGCCGAGCGGCTGGCCCGTGCCGGCGCCATCCCCGCCTCGCAACTGCGCCGCATCTACCTGGAGCAGCGCCCGGCCGCCTCGGGCGGGGTCTGGGACCGCGCCTCGGCGGTGCAGGCGCTGGATGCGGCGCTGGCCGCGCGCGACACCGATGCTGCGGCGACATCCCTGCCCTCGGCTTTTGATGTCATGGTTGCTGCCGGGCTGGGCGTCGCGCTGGCCGAAATGGTCGGCGCCGAGCTGGGCGCAATGGGGCTGGACGGGCGGCCGGGCCAGATCGCGCTGGGGCTGGCCTTGCAGGCCGCGCAGCCGCAGGTCGTGGCCGATCCGCCCACCGATGCCGCGCCCTTTGATCTGTGGCTTCTGAACTTTGCCTCGGGTGAGCCGGAATCCGCCCCGCCCCCGGGACGCGGCGAGGCGCAGGCGGCGATCCTGTTCCCGGCCTTTCTGGGCCCTTCGGAAAGCAATGTGCCCCCGGCCACCGCCGATCTGATCCTGTCGAACAAGCGCGGCGAGGCATTGCTGGCTGCCATTGCCGATACCGATGCCGGGCTGGACGGCGATCTGGCACGCGCGGCGCAGGGGCTGCGCAGCCTGCGCGCATTGGGCCAGCAAGAGATCGCCCGGCAAGCCGCGGTCGAGCTGATCCTCGCGCCGGCGATCATGCCCCAGCCGCAGCGATGAAGACGGAGGGCGGCAGCGATCAGGGCCGCATCTCGGCCTTTCTGGACGCGCAGGCCGCCGAATCCGGCGCGGCGCGCAACACGCTTCTGGCTTATGGCCGCGATCTGCTGGATTTCAGCGACTGGCTGTCCGGCCAAGGCGCTGATCTGATCGGCATGAGCCGCGAACAGGTCGAGGATTACCTGACCCATTGCGACGATGCCGGCCTGTCGCGGGCAACGCGGGCGCGGCGGCTGTCCTCGATCCGGCAATTCACCCGGTTTGCACTGGATGAGGGCTGGCGCGAGGACGATCCGGCCGGGCGCATCAGCGGTCCCGGCCGCCAGCAGCGCCTGCCCAAGACCCTGGACCGGGCCGAGGTTCAGGCCATGCTGGACGCCCTGCCCCAACTGGGCCGCAACGCTGTCGAACGCGCCCGCAATCTGGTGCTGGTCGAGCTGATCTATGCCACCGGCATGCGCGTCAGCGAATTGGTCGAGCTGCCGGTCAGCGCCTGCCGGGGCAATCCGGCGCTGCTGCTGATCCGAGGCAAGGGCGGCAAGGAACGCATGGTGCCGCTTAGCGCCCCGGCCCGGCAGGCGCTGGCGGGCTGGCTGAAACTGCGCGACCATGCCCCCGCCGACAGCGCATTGGGGCGGCTGGTCAATGGGCGCGGCGGGCGCTGGCTGTTTCCCGCGACCAGCAAGGAAGGCCACATGACCCGGCAGGCGATGAATGCGCTGCTGGATCAGTTGGCCGTCGCCGCCGGGATCGATCCGGCCCGCGTCTCGCCTCATGTCATCCGCCATGCTTTTGCCACCCACCTGCTGGAAGGTGGCGCCGATCTGCGCGCCATCCAGACGCTTTTGGGTCATGCCGATCTGGGCACGACGGAAATCTATACCCATGTCATGGATGCCCGGATGCGTGATTTGGTCCTGAACCATCACCCGCTGGCCAGCCCCCCGGCAAAGGGAAAAGACGAATGACCAGCCTGCCCGCCGCCATTCAGATCGCCGCCCAGACCGCCACCGAGGCTGCCAGCAATACCGCCCCCGGCGGGGTTGCTGGCGGGCACAGTTATGACCTGACCTTCTGGGGCACGCTGGGCGCGATCCTTGTGCTGTTGGGGCTTTCGGCCTTTTTCTCTGGCTCGGAAACCGCGCTGACCGCCTCAAGCCGGGCCAAACTGCGATCCCGCGCCGACAAGGGCGATCCGGGCGCGCAAAAGGCGCTGGAGGTGACCGAGGACAGCGAAAGCCTGATCGGCTCGATCCTTTTGGGCAACAATGTCGTCAACATCCTTTCGGCAAGCCTTGCCACCGCACTTTTTACCCGCGCGCTGGGGTCCAGCGGGGTCGCGGCTGCGACGCTGGTGATGACGGTGCTGGTCCTGATCTTTTCCGAGGTCCTGCCCAAGACCTATGCCATCCTTGGCCCCGAGGATCTGGCCAGCCGCGTCGCCCGCCCGATCAGCATCCTGACCCATATCATGTCGCCCATCGTCGCCGTGGTGCGGCTGATCGTGCGCGGCATCCTTGCGATCTTTGGCATCCGCGCCGACCAGTCCGAGCATCTTTTCTCGGTGCAGGAGGAAATCGCCGGCGCGCTGGCCATCGCCCAGTCCAGCGGCACCGTGCAGAAAGAGGAGCGCGACCTGTTGATGGGGGCCCTGGACCTTGGCGAACGCTCGGTCGAGGAGATCATGCTGCACCGCTCGGAAATCGAGATGATCGACGCCGATCTGCCCGCCGACGAGGTGCTGGAGCGGGTGCTGAAAAGCTCGCATACCCGCCTGCCGGTCTTTCGCGGTGAACGCGAGAATGTCATCGGCGTCATCCATGCCAAGGATCTGCTGCGCGGCGTGCGCAAGGCCATCCGCGAGGGCGGCCCCGAGGCGATGGACACGTTCGACGTCCTCAGCACCGCCATGCCGCCCTATTTCGTGCCCGACACCACGCCGCTGGACGAGCAGATGCAGGAATTCATGTCCCGGCGCACGCATTTCGCGCTGGTCGTGGACGAATATGGCAGCCTGCGCGGGCTGATCACACTGGAAGATATCCTTGAGGAAATCGTCGGCGAGATCACCGACGAGCATGACACCGATGCCGCCCGCGCGCTGGTGCCCAATCCCCAGGGCGATTACCTTGTCGATGGCGCCATGACCATCCGCGACCTGAACCGGGCGCTGGACTGGTCCCTGCCGGACGACGAGGCCAATACCATCGCCGGGCTGGTCATCCACATGGCGCAGTCGATCCCGACGCAGGGGCAGGTCTTCTCGTTCCAGGGCTATCGCTTTGAAATCGTCACCCGGCGCGAGAACCGCATCACCCGGCTGAAGATCAGGCCGCTGGGCGAGGCTGTCGTCGCGCCCAGCAGCGAAAGCGCCGCCTCGGGTCAGTGATCGGCCATGCTGGCGGCGCGCTTGGCGTCCTCGACGCTGCCGCCGGTGCCGTTGAAAAAGGCGTTCAGCACCACCGCCGCGATGGTCGCCAGCAGAATGCCCGATTCGATCAGCGGATGGATGGCATGGGGCATCCATTGCTTGAAGTCGGGCGCGATCAGCGGGATCATCCCGAAGCCAAGCGCCACCGCCACCACGAACAGATTGTTGCGGTTGCCGGCGAAATCGACCGTCGACAGAATGCGGATGCCGGTCGCGGCGACCATGCCGAACATCACCAGCCCGGCGCCGCCCAGCACCGCCGTGGGCAGCGATTCCACCGCCGCCCCCATCTTGGGCACCAGTCCGAACAGGATCAGGATCACGCCGCCCGCCACGCAGATGAAGCGGCTCTTGATGCCGGTGACACCGACCAGCCCGACGTTCTGCGAAAACGACGTATAGGGGAAGGTGTTGAAGATGCCGCCGATCAGCGTCCCCAGCCCGTCGGTGCGCAGGCCCGCGCCAAGACGCTCGGGGGTGATCTTGCGGCCGGTCATGTCGCCAAGCGCCAGAAACATGCCGGTCGATTCGATCATCACCACGATCATCACCAGCACCATGGTGACGATCAGCACCGGATCAAAGATCGGCATGCCGAAATGAAACGGCGTCACGATGCCGAACCAGGCCGCATGGGCGACCTTGTCAAAGGTCATCTGCCCCAGAAGGATGGTCAGCGCCGCGCCCACGAGCATTCCCAGAAGCACGGCGATATTGGCGACGAAACCGCGCCCGAAACGCGCGATCATCAGGATTGCCACCAGCACCACGCCCGAGATCGCGATATTGACCGGCCGCGCATAGAGCGGGTTCTGCACGCTGGGCGCCACGCTGATATTTTCCGGCATGGCGGGGATTTCTCCGGATCCGGCCATCTCGCGGATATGGTTCAGCCAGCCCTGCGCGACCGGGTCGACCATCTTCGGCGCGGTCGGCCCGACGGGGTTGCCGAAAATCCAGTTGATCCCCACCCGCATCAGCGTGACCCCGATCACCAGAATGATGGTGCCGGTGACCAGCGGCGGAAAGAATTTCAGCATTCGCCCGATAAAGGGCGCGATCAGCATGGCGATGATGCCGGCGCCGATGATGGCGCCAAAGATCATCCGCGCGCCATCCGGCCCCGGATAGGCATTGGCCATGGCGACCATCGGCCCGACCGAGGCGAATGTCACCCCCATCATCACCGGCAACTGGATGCCGAACCAGCGCGTCACCCCCAGCGACTGGATGATGGTGGCGATGCCGCAGCAGAAAAGATCGGCCGAGATCAGGAAGGCCACGTCCTCGGGCGACAGTTTCAGCGCCCGGCCGACGATCAGCGGCACCGCGACGGCGCCGGCATACATCACCAGAACATGCTGCAGCCCCAGCGTGGTCATGCGCAGGGGCGGCAGGATTTCATCGACCGGATCGACCGGCGTCTGTGCATGACGTGCCATGTTCTTCCCTCCGACGTGACAGCTCTTGCCCAGATGAAACTCTGCCGCGCCAAGGGGATATTGGCAAAGCCTTTCTGCCGAAGGTTGCGCGCCGCCCGTCACATCGGGGCGCGGGCGGGCATATGCCGAAAACTACGGCAGGCGCGGCTGGAAATCGCGACGGACGGTCGCGATCAGGCCAAGCCCGGGCCAATGCTCGGCAGCCTTGGCCAGATGGCGCTCGGCCGTGGCCGTGTCGGCCTCCTGCGTGGCCCGGATCGCTGCCGACAGCCGCAGCATCGCATTCGCTCCGGAGAGCTGCTGGGCCGAGTTCAGCCAGCGCCACCCCGCCTTGCGATTGCCTGCCGCAAAACAGGTATCGGCCAGCCGCTTGTGGGTCATCGGCTGATCGGGATGCGCGGCGTCCAGCCAATGCAGCAGCGCGAAGGCCCGTTTCAGTCGTCCGTGCAGCCGCAGCACCGAGGCGCAATGCCCGAACCGCGCCGCATCCGCCGCCGTCACCGCCGGCGTGTCGCCAGCCGCAAGCGCCGCCTCGATCTCGTCCAGACCATCGGCCGCCGGCTTGATCTTTTGCCACATGCCGACCGCTTGCAGCAATTCGCGCTGAAGTGCCGGATTGCCAAGGAACTCCGCCCAGTCGAGCCGCAGGAGCCACAAAGGCAGCGTCTCGCCCGAGCGCGCGCCCTCGGGCGCGGGCTGGGTGTAAAGCGGCAAGATCACCGGCGCGACCTGCATTGTCCGCGCCACCGCATTGTCCGGTTGCGACAGCAGACGATGGGCCAATGTCGGGATGATCGGCCCCTCGGCGGCCCGCCCGGTCAGCAGCATGGTCAGGAACTGCGCCTCGGTGTCTTGCGCGATGGTGTCCTTGTCGCCGGATTCGGTGACCAGCAGCACCTGCCGGCATTGCGGCTTGTCGCGGTTGCGCATCAAGGGTGCGGCCAGCCCATCCTGCGCCAGCCGCCGGGCCTTCTGCATGCGGCCCGACGCCCAGGCCATGACCGCCAGCTCGCGATACAGAAACGGAAAGCGGTCGAGAAACCCGTCCCGCCCGGCCAGCATCTCGATCAGCTCGTTGCTGCGCCCGGTGGTCACGGCATGTTTTGCGGCATAGCCGAGGCTTTGCGCCAGATCGCCCGGCCCGTGGAAACTGTCCGGACAGGCGATCGCCCGGTCAAGAAGCGCGTCATAGGCGGCGATACGGGTCTCGGGGGAGAGGGCCGCAGGCAGTGCCGCGATCTGGCACGGGCCCATGATCGCGGCCGCGCGCGAGAACGCGCTCTGGCTGGGGGCGCCGACCTCGGCGCATTCCGACATCAGCATAAGCTCCAGCAGATCGCGCGCGGCGGGCGAAAGGCTGTCGCCGTCAAACAGCGCGCCTGCGGGAACCACGCGCGGATTGCCCTGCGCCAGATGGGCAACGGCGGCGGGGGTATCGCTGAAGGCAATGACCGGGCCAGTGCTTTGCGCGATGAAGGCGCGGAAGAATTCGTCGGGAACGTATTTCGAGGGCCAGCTGCTGTAAGACCAGGGATCGCCGTCCAGAATATCGCCACGCCGGACATGGATGGCGATCGGGTCGCCGCCGCCCACGCGCGCGATCGCCGCGCGCGCATGCGAAAGCGCCGCCGCCAGTCGCGGCGCCAGCCTAAGGCCGGCGGCGACATCGCGCATCCCGGCCTCGGCCTCGATGGCGGGCTCGTCCATGACCCGCACGATTTCGGACATTGAATCGCATTCATAGCGCCGCCCCTCGGCCAGCGTGGCCGCGAAGGCGGCGGCACTCAGGCCGGGCACGACCGCACTTGCATTCCGCCGCGCGCCAAGATCGGGCGGCCCGTCCACGACACGGATGTGGCGGGCGACAAACTCGGCGGTCAGAAAATCGCGCGGATCGGCCAGCTCGGGATAGGGGCCGCCCGGCTCGCTCAACCACAGGTATTTTCCATTGACGCCGAACTTGCGCGACAGGCGCATGACATTGAGCAGGCATATCAGCCGCGCACCAATCCGGTCGCGCCGGAATCCGATGATCTGGTCCTGCATGGTCATTGAAAACCGCCATGCCCGATCCCGTGGCGGGTTGCAACCACGCCACGCTCTGCCTATCAGGGCTTGCCGCCCCCAACAGCAGGGAAACCCGATATGGACATCGCCGACCGCCGCAAGGCCGACCCCGCACATTGGCGCCTCGCCTCTGCCATCCGCGCCCTTTCCATGGATGCCGTCGAGGCCGCGAATTCCGGCCATCCGGGCATGCCGATGGGCATGGCCGACGTGGCCACGGTCCTGTTTCAGAAACATCTGAAATTCGACGCCGCCAGCCCGCATTGGTTTGACCGCGACCGCTTCGTGCTGTCGGCGGGCCATGGCTCGATGCTGCTCTATTCGGTTCTTTACCTGACCGGCTATGAGCAGATGACCATCGACCAGATCCGCAACTTCCGGCAATGGGGCGCGATCACGGCGGGCCATCCCGAATACGGCCATGCCGAGGGGATCGAGACCACCACCGGCCCGCTGGGTCAGGGCATCGCCACCGCCGTCGGCATGGCCATCGCCGAAGAGGCGATGCGCGCGCAATTCGGCGCCGATCTGTGCAACCACAAGACCTGGGTCATCGCCGGCGACGGCTGCCTGATGGAGGGCATCAGCCAGGAAGCCATCGGCCTTGCCGGCATGCAGCAGCTGAAAAACCTGATCGTGCTGTGGGACCACAACGACATCACCATCGACGGCCGGGTGTCGCTGTCGGACAAGACCGACCAGCTCAAGCGTTTCGAGGCCTCGGGCTGGCGGGTGCTGAGCTGCGACGGCCATGACGCCGCCGATATCGACCGCGCGCTGACCGACGCCGCCTCGGGCAAGGATGACCGCCCGGTCATGGTTGCCTGCAAGACCATCATCGGCTTTGGCGCCCCGAACAAGCAAGACAGCTCGGGCGTGCATGGCTCGGCCCTTGGCGCCAAGGAAATCGAGGCCGCCCGTGCCGCAATCGGCTGGGACGCGCGCCCCTTCGTCATCCCCGAGGACATCCTGACCGACTGGCGCGCCATCGGCGCCAAGGGCCGCGCAACGCGCGAGGCCTGGAATGCCCGCGTCGATGCCGCCCCGAACCGCGACGAATTCGCCCGCCGCATCTCGGGCGAGGTCAACGACAAGCTGGCCCCGGTCATCGCCGCGCTGAAGGAACAGGCGCTGGACGCCAAGCCCAAGGTCGCCACCCGCAAGGCCAGCGAGATGGTGCTTGAGGTTGTGAACCCCGAACTGCCCGAGACCATGGGCGGCTCGGCCGACCTGACCGGCTCGAACAACACCCGCACCAAGGATCTGGGCACCTTCTCGCCCGAGAACCGCACCGGCCGCTATATCAACTATGGCATCCGCGAACATGGCATGGCGGCAGCAATGAACGGCATCTGGCTGCATGGCGGCTTCCGCCCCTATGGCGGCACCTTCATGTGCTTTGTCGATTATGCCCGCGGCGCCATGCGCCTGTCGGCGTTGATGGGCCTGCCGGTGACCTATGTCATGACCCATGACAGCATCGGTCTGGGCGAGGACGGCCCGACCCATCAGCCGGTCGAGCATCTGGCGATCTGCCGCGCGACGCCGAACACGCTGATGCTGCGCCCTTGCGATCTGATCGAGACCGCCGAGGCCTGGGAAATCGCGCTGTCCAGCGAGTCGACGCCCTCGGTGCTGGCACTGTCGCGCCAGAACCTGCCTTTGCTGCGCGAAACCGCCGGCGGGAACCTGACCGCCAAGGGCGCCTATATCCTGCGCGAGGCCTCGGCCGCGCCCAAGGTGATCCTGATGGCCTCGGGCTCCGAGGTCGAGATCGCGGTCGCCGCGCGCGAGGCGCTTGAAGCCTCGGGCGTGCCGACCCGCGTCGTCTCGGTCCCGACGATGGAGCTGTTCCGCGAACAGGACGCCGCTTACCGCGAATCCGTCCTGCCCGGCGACACCGTCCGCGTCGCCATCGAGGCCGGCATCCGCCAGCCCTGGGACTGGCTCCTGCTGGGCGAGCGCGGGCGCGAGGAACGCTCGGGCTTCATCGGCATGACCGGCTTTGGCGCCTCGGCCCCGGCGCCGACGCTCTACAAGGAGTTCGGCATCACCCCCGAGGCGACCGTCGCCGAGGCCCGCCGCCTGCTGGGCTGAGCCCGATCACAGATGAAACGGCCGCGCCCCAAGGCGCGGCCGTTTTTCTTTTGGCCCATGGACCCTGCTGTCCCGCGCGGGCATAACAGCCCCGAAGGAACGCCGACATGACCACGCCTGAGACCGATCCCGACGCCTTGCCACCGATCATCGCCCCTGCGGGCGACCCGGCGCGCAAGACGCAGATGCGGGGCATCGCGCTGTTGCTGATGGCGATCGTGATCTTTTCGCTGATGGATGCGACGGCGAAATATCTGGGCCAGAACTACCCTCCGGCGCAGATCGTCTGGGCGCGTTTCGTCGGCAACCTGCTGATCGTCTTGGTGATCTTTGGCCCGCGCCTGCGCAGCACGCTGGTCAGCACGCGGCCGGGGCTGCAACTGGCGCGGGGCCTCTCGCATATCGCCTCATCGGGGTTGTTCTTTACCTCGCTGCAATTCATCGGCCTGGCCGAGGCGACGGCGATCATGGACATCAACCCGGTGCTGATCACCCTTGCCGCGGCGATATTTCTTGGCGAATCCATCGGCTTGCGGCGCATTCTTGGAATCGCGGCGGCGCTGGTCGGGGCGCTGATCATCATCCGCCCCGGCGCGGGCGTCCTGCATCCCGCCGCCATCCTGCCGCTGATCGGCGCCTTTACCTATGCGGCGGGCGCGGTGCTGACGCGGATGACGCGCGGCGATTCCACGGCCACCTCGGTCCTGTGGTCGGCGCTGGTCGGCTCGGTCCTGTCCTCGTTCGTGGTGCCGTTTTTCTGGCAGCCCATAGATCCCGGCCATCTCTGGGCCTTTCTCCTGATCGGGTTTCTGGGCGCCGTCTCGCAGGCGCTGCTGATCCGCGCATTCGCGCTGGCCGAGGCCTCGGCCATCGCGCCTTTCGGCTATACCGGGCTGGTCTGGGCGGGCTTGTGGGGCTTTCTGTTCTGGGGCACCATCCCGGACCTGTGGACCGTGACCGGGGCGTTGATCATCGTGGCCGCCGGCATATATGTCTGGATGCGCGAGGCCCGCGCGATGCACCGGGCCGCATGAGCGGGAGCCGCATGAGCGAGACCGAAACCCCGGAAACCGAACCCGTTGCCCTGCGCGACCGCATCGCCAATGGCGCGTTTCTGGCGATCATGGGGCTGGCACGCATCCTGCCCTATAACCGCCGCATCCCGCTGATGGGCTGGTTCTTTGCCCATGTGCTGGGGCCGCTGGCCGGCTGGCGGCAGCGCATCCGCGACAATCTGGCCATGGCCCGGCCCGACCTGCCCGCGCATGAGGTGCGCCGCCTGACCCGCGCCGTTCCCGCCAATGCCGGCCGCTCGCTGGCGGAAATCTATTCCGGGGCCGAATTCACCGACCGCATCCGCATGGCCGATCCCCTGACCGGGCCGGGCCTGCCGGCGCTGGAACAGGCCGCACAGGCCGGGCGCCCGGTCATTCTGGCGGTGGCGCATTTCGGCAATTACGACGCCATGCGCGCGGCGCTGTCGGGACGCGGCTGGCCGGTCGGGGCGCTGTACCGGCCGATGAACAACGAGGCCTTCAACCGCCATTACATTCCCGCCATGCGCGCCATCGCCGAGCCGATGTTCCCGCGCGGACGCTCGGGGCTTGCCTCGATGCTGCGCTTTCTCAAGGGCGGCGGCTGGATGGCTTTGGGCTTCGATCAATATGACGGCCACGGCGCCGAGCTTAAATTCTTCGGCCTGCCCAGCAAGACCGTCCTGACCCCGGCCGAGCTTGCCATCCGCTATGACGCGCTGATCGTGCCGGTGGCCGGAATCCGGCAGCCCGACGGGCTGAGCTTTCGCGTCGAGGTGGGCGCGCCGATCCCCCATAGCGACGCCGCCACCATGATGCAGGCGCTGAATGACGACCTTGAACGGCTGGTCCGCGACCATATGGAACAGTGGTTCTGGGTGCATCGGCGCTGGAAACGCAGGCGCTAGGCGGCGAATCCCTTTCCCTTGGGTTGTGGGACGGTCTATAAGCGCTGAAACGCCGCCGCGCAGAGAACGCGGCCCCAACAATGACAATCAGAGGACAGCATGAGCGACGATTCCAAACACGCTGGTCACGACAAGCGCCTTCACGAGGGTGACGTTGCCTTCATCCAGGCGCTGGCCGAATTGCTCAATCGCAACGACCTGACCGAGTTGACCGTCAAACGCGAATATGACGAGAACGACCGGCTGACCGTCAGCCTGTCCAAGCAATCCAAGCAGGTCGTTCAGGCCTATGCCCCGGCCCCGGCCATGGCCGCAGCGCCCGCCGCCGCCCCTGCGGCAGCAGCCCCCGCCGCCGCGCCGGCAGCCAGCGAGGACCCGACCAGCCTGCCGGGCATTGTCACCTCGCCCATGGTCGGCACCGCCTACCTGTCTGCCGAGCCGGGCGCGACGCCCTTTGTCGCCATTGGCCAGCAGGTCAAGGAAGGCGACACGCTGATGATCGTCGAGGCGATGAAGACCATGAACCACATCCCCTCGCCGCGTTCGGGCACCGTGAAACGCATTCTGGTCGATGACGGCAATCCGGTCGAGTTCGGCTCGCCCCTGATGGTCGTCGAGTGAGGCAAGCGCCATGTTCGACAAGATCCTGATCGCCAACCGTGGCGAGATCGCGCTGCGCGTGATCCGCGCCTGCCGCGAGATGGGCATCGCCACGGTCGCGGTGCATTCCACCGCCGATGCCGACGCCATGCATGTGCGCATGGCCGACGAATCCGTCTGCATCGGCCCACCGCCCTCGCCCGAAAGCTACCTGTCGATGCCCTCCATCATCTCGGCCTGCGAGATCACCGGCGCGCAGGCCATCCATCCGGGCTATGGCTTCCTGTCGGAAAATGCCGGCTTCGTGCAGATGCTCGAGGATCACGGCATCACCTTCATCGGCCCTTCGGCGGAACATATCCGCATCATGGGCGACAAGATCACCGCCAAGGAAACCGCCAAGGCGCTTGGCATCCCGGTGGTGCCCGGCTCGGACGGTGGCGTGCCGGATGTGGATGCGGCCAAGCGGGTCGCGAAAGAAATCGGCTATCCGGTCATCATCAAGGCCACTGCCGGCGGTGGCGGGCGCGGCATGAAGGTGGCGCAGGACGAGGCCGGTCTGGAAACCGCCTTCCGCACCGCCCGCGCCGAATCCAAGGCTGCCTTCGGCAATGACGAAGTCTATATCGAGAAATACCTGCAGCGCCCGCGCCATATCGAGATTCAGGTCTTTGGCGACGGCCGTGGCCGCGCCGTGCATCTGGGCGAGCGCGACTGCTCGCTGCAGCGCCGCCACCAGAAGGTGCTGGAAGAGGCTCCCGGCCCGGTCATCACCCCCGAACAGCGCGCCGAGATCGGCGGCATCTGCGCCAATGCCATGGCGAAGCTCGGCTATCGCGGCGCCGGCACCATCGAATTCCTGTTTGAGGATGGCGAGTTCTATTTCATCGAAATGAACACCCGCCTGCAGGTCGAACATCCCGTGACCGAGGCAATCTTCGGCGTGGACCTCGTGCGCCAGCAGATCCTGGTCGCCGCAGGCGAGGAAATGGAATTCAAGCAGGAAGACCTCAAGATCAATGGCCATGCCATCGAGGTCCGCATCAATGCCGAGAAGCTGCCGAATTTTACCCCCTCTCCGGGGCGGATCAGCCAGTATCACGCGCCGGGCGGGCTGGGTGTGCGCATGGACAGCGCCATCTATGACGGCTACCGCATCCCGCCCTATTACGACAGCCTGATCGGCAAGTTGATCGTACATGGCCGCGACCGGCCCGAGGCACTGGCGCGCCTGCAACGCGCCCTTGGCGAGTTGATCGTGGACGGTGTGGACACGACGATCCCGCTGTTCCGCGAGCTTCTGGAAAATCCCGATATCCAGAGGGGCGATTATTCGATCCATTGGCTGGAAAAATGGCTGGCCGCCAAGGCTGCCCAGAACGCCGGCTAAGCCCGGTGCGCGCAGCCAGAAAAACGCCCCGCGCATGGCTGGCGGACTGACGGCGCGAACCATGCTTGAGGCCTATGCCATGGGAATCTTTCCCATGGCTGCCTCGGCCAGCGGATCCGATCTTTACTGGTTCGAGCCGCCCCAGCGCGGCGTCCTGCCGGTGGGCGGTGTCCATATCTCGCATTCGATGCGAAAGCTTTTGCGCCACAGCCGCTGGCAGGCCCGCATCGACGGCGATTTCATCGGCGTGGTCAAGGGCTGCGCCGATCGCGACGAGACCTGGATCAATGCCGAACTGCTAGCGCTTTACGCCGAACTCTTCGCTTTGGGTCACGCCCATTCGCTGGAAATCCGGGAGGATGACGCACTGATCGGCGGGGTATTTGGCCTGTCGCTGGGCGGGGCCTTTTTTGCCGAAAGCATGTTCTCGCGCCGGGACAACACCTCAAAGGCGGCGCTGATCTGGTTGTCGGGGCATCTGGCACGCTGCGGCTTTGTGCTGTGGGACACGCAATATCCCAATCCGCATCTGGCCTCGATGGGTGGGCAGACCATCCCGCGCGGCGAATATCGCCGGCAACTGGCCCAAGCGCTGAAGCAGCGCGCCGATTTCACCGCCCATGCCCTGCCAGCGGCTCAGGCCTTGGTGCAGGACACCACCCACACATCGTAGCGCGGGTCGTCCAGCGCCGAAAGCGCCGGTGACGAGGCAATCATCCAGCCGGAAAACACCCGCGCATTGGCCTTTTTGTCAGTGATCGTCATCTCGGCAAAGGCGTCCGCGCTGGGATCACCCGCCGGAAAGCGGCATTCCGCCAGGAGGACCTCAAGCCGGCCGAATTCGACCGACTCGCCCACGGCCAGCGTCAATTCCCGCGTCTGCCCCGTCACCTTGTCCAGCCCGCGCAGCAAAGCGCTGTTGCCACGCGCGGTCTGCGGGCCGCGCGCCGCAGCCACGGCCGCCTCGCGCTCGGCCGCCGAGGGTTCGGCCGGCACCACGGCATTGGGGTCGTCGCTGAAGGCCGGATCAACCATCAGCTGGCTTTCCTCCTCGGGGACTTCCTCCAGATCCTGCGCAAGGACCGGGGTTGCGGCCAGCAGCAGGCACAGGCCAGCGCGGGTCAGATGCTTATTCATTGCCATCCTCGGAGGCTTGCGAATCCACGAACTTCATCATCAGCGAGATCAGGCTGACAGCGCCCTGCACATCCTCGATCTCATCGCCCGGCTCAAGGTTCTCGGGCGCGCCACCCGGCTGCAGCTCGATATACGAGCCGCCCAGCAGCCCGTCCGACTGGATCAGCGCGGCGCTGTCGCTGGGCAGGCGGATGCTGTCGGGGATGCGTAGCCGCGCCTCGGCGAAATAGGTCTGCGGGTTAAGTTCGACTGCGGCAACGCGGCCGACCCTGACCCCGGCCACGCGCACATCGGTGCCAACCTCGATGCCATCCACATTCGGGAATGCCGCGCGCAATTCATAGCCGCCGCTGAGCTGTGCGGCAAAGCCGCTGCCTGCGCTGGACCAAGCCAGAAAGCTGCCGGCAACGGCCAGAACGGCCGCGCCAACCCAGAGCTCGGCCCGTTCGGCGGCGCTGTTCATCACCTTACTCGGGCTGCCAGGCGTCGTAATCGCGGCGCTTGGCCGGATCGGCACGATAAAGCGAGCCCTGGGGGTGATAGGCCTCGGGGGTGCCGGTCTGGTTCGGCGCATGCGGCTTTTCCCAAGCCTTGTGGGTCAGCGGATCGCGGGTCGGCGGTTCCTTATAGGTGTGGTGCAGCCAGCCATGCCATTCGGGCGCGACGCGGCTTGCCTCGGCCTCACCATTATAGATGACCCAGCGCCGCTTGCCGCCATTCGACTGGTAATAGATGTTGCCCTGATCGTCCTCACCGACCTTTTCGCCGTAAAGCTTGGTCCAGACCTGCGTGTTCAGGGTCTGGCTGTTCCACCAGGTCAGAAGACGGATGAAGAGCGACATGGCTGAAACCTCATGGTCAATATCATAGCGGGTATCGCAAATCTTTGCGCCGCGGTCCAGTAGGATGCGCCCTGTCAGGCATGCTGCGGCGATATTGCCGTGCGGGGACTGGCTGAGTTGGGCATGTGATCCGCAAACCTGTGGATCATTGGTCTGAAGGGCCAGCACGCCAAGGCGCAATGATCATCTTTCGCTGGCTCCCGACATGCACCGTATCTGCGCCACTAGACAGATCAGCGTCGCAATCTCGCGTCTTATCGAGCAATCAAATGAGGACCAAGCATCAGAGATGTCTCCAGTCGATCGCTCTTCGGGGGACACCCCGCCTGGTCAGCTGGCGGATATATCCCTAAAATCCAGCCGAAAGCAGCGTCCAAAAGCATGAGCCGTCCCAATGGGACGGCTCAGGAATGTCGAGTGCCAGCACGGAAATCAGCTTGCCGTTGCTGTCTCTTTCTTGGCATCGGCATGGATCAGCAGCGGCTTGGCGGCGGGATTATCCACGGCCTCATCATTGACCACGACCTCTTCGACGCTGGTCAGGCCGGGCAGTTCGAACATGGTATCCAGCAGGATATCTTCCATGATCGAACGCAGCCCGCGCGCGCCGGTCTTGCGCTTGATCGCCCGCTTGGCGATGGCAACCAATGCGTCCTCGGTGAAGGTCAGCTTGACATCCTCAAGGTCGAACAGACGCTGATACTGCTTGACCAGCGCGTTCTTGGGCTGGGTCAGGATGGTGATCAGCGCGCCCTCGTCCAGATCGCCCAGCGTGGCGATGACCGGCAGACGGCCGACAAATTCCGGGATCAGGCCGAATTTCAGCAAATCCTCGGGCTCGAGCTGCTTGAACAGCTCGCCCACGCCCTTGTCATCGTTTTCCTTGACCGAGGCACCAAAGCCCATCGCTGTGCCCTTGTTGCGTTGCGCGATGATCCGGTCGAGGCCAGCAAAGGCACCGCCGCAGATGAACAGGATATTGGTCGTGTCCACCTGCAGGAATTCCTGCTGCGGATGCTTACGCCCGCCCTGTGGCGGCACCGAGGCCACGGTACCCTCCATGATCTTCAGCAGCGCCTGCTGCACGCCCTCGCCCGAGACGTCGCGAGTGATCGAAGGATTGTCGGACTTGCGGGTGATCTTGTCGACCTCGTCGATATAGACGATGCCGCGCTGCGCACGCTCGACATTGTATTCGCTGGCTTGCAACAGCTTCAGGATGATGTTTTCCACATCCTCGCCGACATAGCCGGCCTCGGTGAGCGTGGTCGCATCCGCCATGGTGAAGGGCACGTCAAGGATACGCGCCAGCGTCTGCGCGAGCAGCGTCTTGCCGCAGCCGGTCGGGCCGATCAGCAGGATGTTCGACTTGGCCAGCTCGATATCGGATTTCGAGCTGTGGTTCAGCCGCTTGTAATGGTTGTGCACCGCGACCGAGAGCACGCGCTTGGCGTGTTCCTGACCGATGACGTAATCGTCCAGAACGTTGCAGATCTCGCGCGGGCTGGGAACGCCGTCGCCGGATTTCAGCGCCGAGGTCTTGGTCTCTTCGCGGATGATGTCCATGCAAAGCTCGACGCATTCATCGCAGATGAACACGGTCGGCCCGGCGATCAGCTTGCGCACCTCGTGCTGGCTCTTGCCGCAGAAGCTGCAATAGAGCGTATTCTTGCTGTCGCCGCCGGTCGGATTGGCCATTACTTCGATCCTCGCATTGCTCCAGAGGCCCGGCCTGACTGCCGGGCGACCGTCCTTTTTGGTGCAGGACCTGCGCCCTACGCGTTTCGACACTATGTTACGAGCGCTGTCAGCCCGTCACAATCCCCAAAACATCCTGCATTCGTCGCAGTTGGCGGGGTTTACTTCTCGGGTTCGGCCTTGCCGCGCGCGACGAGAATGTCGTCGATCAGGCCCCATTCCTTGGCCTCTTCGGGCGACATGAAGCGGTCGCGTTCCAGCGCCTGTTCGACCTCTTCCAGGGTGCGGCCGGTGTGCTTTACATAAATTTCGTTCAGGCGCCGCTTGAGCTTTTCGGTTTCGCGGGCGTGAATCAGAATATCGGTGGCCTGGCCCTGAAACCCGCCCGAGGGCTGGTGGACCATGACGCGGGAATTCGGCAGCGAGAAGCGCTGCCCCGGCTGGCCGGCGCAAAGCAGCAGCGACCCCATCGAGGCCGCCTGCCCCACCACCAGCGTCGAGACGCGCGGCTTGATATATTGCATCGTGTCATAGATCGACAGGCCCGCGGTCACGACACCGCCGGGGCTGTTGATATACATGCTGATGTCCTTGGTCGGGTTTTCCGCCTCAAGAAACAGCAACTGCGCCGAGATCAGCGTCGCCATGCCGTCATGGACCGGACCGGACAGGAAAATGATCCGTTCCTTGAGCAGGCGCGAGAAGATGTCATAGGCGCGTTCACCCCGGCTGGTCTGTTCGACGACCATGGGGACGAGGGTGTTCATGTAGAATTCTGCCGGATCGTGCATGTCAGTCCTTGTTTTTGCCCTGCCTCGCCTGCCCTTGTCGCGATTCGCCCGTCGGGCACGGTCCGATAGGACTGCTTTTAGACGCCAAAGGTTGACAGAGTCTTAGTAACGCCGGGCTGCGAGGACAAGAGAGTGATAAAAATTGCCCCTATCCCCGCAAGCCGGTAATCTGCCGCTCAGCGACGGAGAAACGCATGATATTGATCGTGGGTCTGGGCAATCCCGGGCCGAAATACGCAGAAAACCGGCATAATGTGGGATTCATGGCGGTGGATCGCATCGCCTCGGACCACGCTTTCGGGCCGTGGCGGGCGCGTTTTCAGGGCGAATCCGCCGAGGGGCGGCTGGGGGAGACGCGCGTCACGCTGCTCAAGCCGGCGACCTTCATGAATCTGTCGGGGCAATCCGTGGGCGAGGCGATGCGCTATCTGAAACTGCCCCCGGCCGAGGTGATCGTGCTGCATGACGAACTGGATCTGGCGCCGGGCAAGGTGCGGCTGAAGACCGGCGGCGGCCATGCCGGGCATAACGGGTTGCGCTCGATCCACCAGCATATCGGCGAGGATTACCGCCGGCTGCGCATCGGCATCGGCCATCCCGGCCACAAGGATCGCGTCGCGGGCTATGTGTTGTCGGATTTCGCCAAGGCCGAGGAAGCCGGGCTGGACGATCTGTTGCGCGGCATTTCGGACGGCGCCCCCGCGCTGGCGGCGGGCGAGGATGCGCGTTTCACCAATGCCGTCGCGGCCCGCACCGCGCCAGCGCGCAACAGCGGCACAAGGCTGCAGGCCCCGGTGGCCGATGCGCTCGAAAAGCCCAGGTCGCAACCTGCGCCGGGGCCGCAGCAGCCCGATGAGCCGCCCAGCTTTGCCGACCGTCTGCGCGCCTTGGGCGAGCGGTTCCGATGAGCGGCTGGCAGGACGCCTTCGCCCTGCAGACGCGGGCCTGCCGCGAGTTGGGTTCGGGCCTGACCGCGCGCGTCTGCGAGGCATTGACCCGTATCATCGCCGCCGATCAGGGCCCGGTCGGGCGGCGCGTCAAAACCTGGCAGGGCGATCCCCGACCGGGGGCCGATTCCGTGCCGCTGCGGCTTTGCGGCGCGTTGCACGCGCTGGTGCTGTCGGATCGCGCGCCCAAGCTGGCGCAAGCCTATGCCATGGGTGGTGGCGCGCATCTGGATCAGGAAATTCGTGATGCTGTTCAGTCGCATGACCGATATATTCTGGAATGGCTGGAGCTTCCGCCGCAGACCAATGAGGTCGCGCGATCCGGTCCGATCATCGCGGCCGCGTGGTTTCTGGGCAACCAAACGCCGGGGGTCACATATGATGCGCTGGAGCTGGGCGCGAGCGCCGGCCTGAACCTGAACTTTCCTCATTACAGCCTTGCAGATGATGATGGATTTCAGCCGGCGCTGGCCGGAGACGGGATCTCGGATGTGCGGCTGGTGCCGCGCTGGCAGGGCGCCTCGCCTGCGCCGCAGCCCCTGACCATCGCCAGTGCGCGCGGGGTCGATCTGAACCCGCTGGACCCAGGCCGCGACGGGTTTCGGCTGATGGCCTATGTCTGGGCCGATCAGCGCGACCGGCTGGGGCGGCTGCGATCGGCGCTGGCGATTGCGGGGGGGCACCGGCCTGCGCTCGACCAAGGCGACGCCGCAGACTGGCTCGAGGCGCAGCTTGCCCCGCCCGCCACTCATGGTCGGCTGGTCTATCACACGGTTGCCGCGCAATATTTCCCGGATGCCACGCGCGCACGCATCGAAAAGGCCCTGCTGGCCGCCGGGCAGCAGGCGAGTGCCGAACGACCCCTGGCGCATTTCTCGATGGAGGGCGACGGTGGGGATGGTGCCGCCTTGAGGCTGCGGCTCTGGCGTGGTGGGCCGGTGCGGGAATGGGATCTGGGCCGCGCCGATTTCCATGGCCGCTGGATCGACTGGACCCCAAGGGAGATCGGCTGATGGACCCGTCCCTGAATGTACTGGGCGGCAAGCTTGTGCCCTGCTCGACCGCGCCGCTGACCGGGTTTTTTCGCGATGGCTGCTGCAATACCGGCCCCGAGGATCGCGGCCGCCATACCGTCTGCGTCATCGTCACCGCCGAATTTCTGGCGCTGTCGAAATATCTCGGCAATGACCTTAGTACCCCGCGCCCCGAATACCGCTTTGCCGGGCTGAAACCGGGCGATCGCTGGTGCCTTTGCGCCGCGCGCTTTCTGCAGGCGGCGCAGGAATTCGCCGCCCCGCAGGTGGTGCTTGAGGCAACGCATGCCCGCACGCTGGACATCGTGCCGATGGAGCTGCTGCAACGCCATGCGGAAGGCATGGACGGTCCCGAGGGTTAGTGCCCCACCTGCGCCAGATAATGGCGCACCGCATCGACGACATGGCGAAACCGGTCGCCCCCCAGATGCTTGCCGCCATACCAGCGGGTGACGATGATCATGTGATCATCAAGGCCCGCGCGCTCAAGCATCTGCAGGATGATCTGCGCGGCGCCGCTTTCGCCGTCATCGTCGCGAACTGCCTCACCCGACAGGATCGCGGCCCAGGTATTATGCGTGGCCTTGGCGAAGCGCTTGTTTTTCTTCAGTTCCGCCAGCAGCGTCTCGGCCTCGGCGCGGGTCGTGGCCGGCCCGCCCGAGACGGCATAGCGCGAGCCGCGATCCGAGATGATCTTGTCGAATGTGGTCAGGCTCATGTCCGGCGCCGGACGTAAAGCTCCAGCCGGTGACGGACGATTTCATAGCCCATTTCGGCGGCTATCTCGGCCTGCAGGCGCTCGATACGCTCATTGACGAATTCGCGCACCTCGCCGGTCTCGACATCGATCATGTGATCGTGATGGCTGCCGTCTGCCGGCTCGAACCGCGCCGGCTCGCCGGCGAATTCCAGTTTCAGGATGACGCCCTGTGCCTCAAGCGCGGCCAGCGTGCGATAGACCGTCGCCAGGGACACCGCCGCGCCCGCCTCGGTCGCGCGGGCATGCAGCTGGGCCGCGTCGGGATGGTCCTCAGCGGCGGCAAGGACGCGCAGCAAGGCCGCCCGCTGGCGGGTGATGCGCACGCCAGCGCGGCGCAGGGCTTCCTCGAATGACTGGGCGCGGGCCTCGATATTCATCTTTCTTTCATGGCGCGGATGCGCCCGCTTGGCAACCGGCGGACCGGCTCAGATCGTGCGCCCACCGTCCACCTCAAGGATGGTGCCGGTCACGAAATCCGCCTCGTCCGAGGCCAGATAAAGCGCGGCATTGGCGATGTCCTGCGGCGTCGAAAGCCGCCCCAGCGGAATCGTCGCCAGAAAGCGGGCGCGATTCTCGGGCGTGTCGGGGCAGCCCATGAAGCGCTCAAGCATCCCGGTTTCGCCCATGACCGGGGCGATGGCGTTGACGCGGATGCCGTCGGGCGCCAGCTCGACCGCGAGACTGCGGGTCATCGTGTTCACCGCGCCCTTCGAGGAATTGTACCATGTCAGCCCCGGCCTTGGCCGCAGGCCGGCGGTCGAAGAGACATTGATCATCACCCCCTGCCCGGCTTCGCGCCAGATCGGCAGGACGGCATGGCACATGTGAAAGATCGACAGCACATTGATGTCATAGATCTTGCGAAAATCAGCCTCATCCGTGGTCAAAAGCGGCCCGTTCGGCGTGGTCCAGCCAGCATTGTTGACCGCGATATCGATGCCTCCAAAGGCGGCGCGCGCCTGTGCGATCGCCGCCGCGACCTGATCGCCCCGGCTCACGTCGCAGGCAATGGCGATGGCGGCCGGGCCGATGGCGCGGGCGACCTCATCGGCGCCTTCGGCATTGATGTCCAGCACCGCGACGCGCGCGCCTTCGCGGGCGAAGGTCTGGGCGATGCCGCGCCCAAAACCCGAGGCCGCCCCGGTGATGACTGCCGTCTTGCCCTGCAACCTCATGCGCTTTTCCTTCCCTATCCGAAACGGTGAACGATGGTTTTCAGGCGCGAGAATTCGTAGAGCGCCACGAATCCCTTTTCGCGGCCATGGCCGGATTTGCGTACCCCGCCAAAGGGCAGCTCGATGCCGCCGCCCGCGCCATAGGCATTGATATAGACCTGTCCGCAGCGCATGGCGCGCGCGACCCGCGCCTGACGGTCGCCGTCGCGGGTCCAGATCCCGGCGACCAGCCCGTATTCGGTGCCGTTCGCGATGGCGATGGCCTCGGCCTCGGTATCAAAGGGAATGGCGGCAAGAACCGGGCCAAAGATTTCCTCCTGCGCCAGCGGGCTTGCCGGATCGACCGGACCGAAGAGCGCCGGCGCGACGTAAAAGCCGCCCGGCGGCGCATCCGCCGCCACCCCGCCCTGCGCGATCAGCGGCGCGCCGGCCGCATCGATATAGGCTTCGACCCGCGCCTTTTGCCGGGCCGAGATCAGCGGCCCCAGCACTGCCCCCTCGCCCGAAGGCTCGGCCACCACGGCGCAAAAACGCTGGGCCAGCATGGCGGTCAGCCGGGCCCAGATGCCGCGCTGGATCAGCACCCGCGAGCCAGCCGAACAGGTCTGGCCGCCATTCTGGACGATGGCATTGACGATCACCGGGGCCGCCGCGTCCAGATCGGCATCGTCAAAGACGATCTGCGGCGACTTGCCGCCCAGCTCCAGCGTGCAGGGAATGTGGTTTCGGGTCGCAGCGATCTGAATTGCCTGTCCGACCGCGGGCGAGCCGGTGAAGCTGATGAAATCGACGCCGGGATGTTCGGAAAGCGCCCGGCCCGCCACCTCGCCGCGCCCGGTGACGATGTTGATGGCGCCGGGCGGAAAGCCGGTTTCCGTCGCCAGCTCGCCGATGCGCAATATGGTCAGGCAGGCATCCTCGGCCGGCTTGGTGACCGTGGCGTTGCCCATGGCCAGCGCAGCCCCGACCGAGCGGCCAAAGATCTGCACCGAATAATTCCACGGGATGATATGGCCGGTGACGCCATGCGGCTCGCGCAGGGTTTTCGCGTCATGGCCGTTCAGGAACGGGATCACCTCGCCATGCAGCTTGTCGGCGGCACCGCCGTAATATTCGAAATAGCGCGCGAGCGCCGCCATATCGGCACGCGACTGGGCGATGGGCTTGCCATTGTCGCGGGTCTCCAGCCGGGCCAGTGCCTCGGCCTCGGCCTCGATCCGCAGGGCAAGGCGCAACATCAGCCGGCCGCGTTCCGCCGCCGTCAGGCGCCCCCATTGGCCATCCAATGCGGCGCGGGCGGCGGCAATGGCGGCATTCACGTCCTCGGGGCCGGATTCGGCGATGGCGGCAAAACGCACGCCATCGATGGGCGAGATCATCGCCATCTCACGCCCCGATACCGCGGGGTGCCAATCGCCGCCAATCAGGTTCAGCGGCCGGGGCAAAGTCAGGGGCAGGGTCGAAGCGCGATCCATCATCACCTCCGGTCGGCGGGATTCGGCCCCCTCAGCGTGACAATGCCGAAGCCGCAACGCAAGGCTGGCAATACCGGCATCAGACGCTAATGTGCCGGCAAAATACCAGGAGGTCATGATGCAACAAGATCCCAGCGCCCATCCCGACGACCCGCATTACGTGAACCGCATGAGCTGGCTGCGCGCCGCGGTCATGGGGGCGAATGACGGCATTGTCTCGGTCGGGGGGCTGATCGCGGGGGTTGCGGCGGCCGATCCCGCGCCGGGCACGATCCTGATCGCCGGCACCGCCGGGCTGGTTGCCGGGGCGATGTCGATGGCGGCGGGGGAATATGTCTCGGTCAGCTCGCAGACCGATATCGAGCGCGCCGACATCGCCCGCGAACGCATCGCGCTGAAACACATGCCCGAGGAAGAGTTGCACGAGCTGGCCGCGATCTACGAGTCGCGCGGCATGTCGCCGGGCACCGCACTGCAGGCCGCACGCGAGGTCAGCGCCCATGACGCGCTGGCCGCCCATGTCCGCGACGAGCTGGGGCTAAGCGAGGCCTCCAGCGCCAATCCGATCCAGGCGGCGCTGGCCTCTGCGGTGACCTTCAGCGCGGCGGCGGCGGTGCCGCTGCTGGCGGCGATCTTTGCCCCCGGAGGCCAGGTCATCCTGAGCGTGCTGGTCGCCGTGGTACTGGCGCTGGCGCTGCTGGGCGCGCTTGGCGCCTGGGCAGGGGGCGCGCCGCCCGCCCGCGCGGTGCTGCGCGTCATTGCCGGGGGCGTCTTCGCGCTGGCGGTGACGGCGCTGATCGGCAAGGTCTTTGGCGTCGCGGTCGCCTGACCTAAAGCGCCGCGTCCAGCCCCGCCTTCAGCCGCGCCACGGTGCCATCCACGTCCTTGAGCTTGTCGAGCCCGAAAAGCCCGATGCGGAAGCTGCGAAAGCCTTCGCCCTCGCCGATCTGCAAGGGCACGCCCGAGGCGATCTGATAGCCGGAATTCAGGAATTTGCGGCCATTCTGGATATCAGGATCGTCGGTATAGCAGACGACGACGCCCGGCGCGGCAAAACCATCCGCCGCGACCGAGCGCAAGCCGCGCCGCGCCAGCTCCGCCCGCACGGCATTCCCCAGCCGCCATTGCGCTTCCCGCGCCGCCTCAAAGCCCATCTCACGGGTCTCGGCCATCGCGTCGCGCAAGCCGATCAGCGCATCGGTCGGCAGGGTGGCGTGATAGGCATGGCCGCCATCCTCATAGGCTTTCATGATCGCGCGCCATTTCTTCAGATCCAGCGCGAAACTGTCGCTGGTGGTCGCCTCAAGCCGCGCCATGCCCCGCGCCGACAGCATCACCATCCCGGCCGAGGGCGAGGCGCTCCAGCCCTTTTGCGGGGCCGAGATCAGCACATCGACGCCGGTGTCGCCCATATCGACCCAGATCGCCCCCGAGGCGATGCAATCCAGCACCATCAGCGCGCCCACCTCATGCGCGGCATCCGCCAGCGCACGGATATAGTCGTCGGGCAGGATCATCCCCGAGGCGGTCTCGACATGCGGGGCAAAGACCGCATCGGGGCGGGTTTCGCGGATGCGCGCGACAACCTCGTCAATGGGTGCGGGGGCAAAGGGCGCCGCCGCTTCATTGCCGGCCGGGCGCGCCATCATCACCGTGGTTTCGCGGGCAAAGCCGCCGGCGTCAAAGATCTGGCTCCACCGAAAACTGAAAAAGCCGTTCCTGACGATCAGCGCATGGGCGTCGCGGCCGAACTGGCGGGCGACCGCCTCCATCGCGCAGGTGCCGCCGCCGGGGATCAGCGCCACAGCCTCGGCGCCGTAAACCTCGCGCAGCGTGGCCGAGATCTCGCGCATCGCGGCCTGAAACTTCTGCGACATGTGGTTCAGCGAACGGTCGGTAAAGACGACCGAGAATTCCTGCAACCCGTCAGGGTCGATATCGGGGCGAAGTCCGGGCATGACCTGATCCTTGTCCTTCAATGCTTTGCACCAGCCTAGCGCGCAGTTGACGCGACGGCCAGAGGGCGCGCCGCAAACACAGCCCCCTTGTCGGACCGCACGCGCCCGACTAGCTTTCAACTTGGACAATCAACAGGCCAATCATGCGTATCGGCATTCTCAAATGCGGCCAGTCGCCCGAAATCCTTCGCGGCGAACTGGGCGACTACGACTCCATGTTCGAGCGATTGCTCGCCGGGCGTGGCTTTGACTTTTCCAGCTATCACGTCGAGGACATGGAGTTCCCCAAGGATATCCACGCGGCGGATGGCTGGCTGCTGACCGGCTCGCGCCACGGCGCCTATGAAGATCATCCCTTCATTCCCCCGCTCGAGGATTTCATCCGCAAGGCCTATGCGGAACATGTGCCGATGGTCGGCATCTGCTTTGGCCACCAGATCATCGCGCAGGCGCTTGGCGGCACCGTCATCAAGCATCCCGACGGCTGGGCCATTGGCCAGCAGGATTACGATTTCGACGGTGACCGCATCACCCTGAACGCCTGGCATCAGGATCAGGTCGTGACCCTGCCCGAAGGGGCCGAGGTCGCCGCGACCAACGAATTTTGCGAAAACGCCGCGCTGGTCTATGGCGACCGCGCCTTTACCGTGCAGGCCCATCCCGAATTCGCCGATGAATTCGTCGACGGGCTGATCGAGCACCGCGCCAAGGGCAAGGTCCCGCCCGCGCTTCTGGATCAGGCCCGCGCCCGCATGGGCGGCACGCTGCAATCAGGCAGCATCGCCGACCGCATCGAAACCTTCTTCAAGGCCCCCCGCAATGTGGCGGCCCAAACCCGCCAAGGTGCCGCATGAAACCGCAATGGATCGAGGAAACCCCGCAGGCCGCGCAGGATTACGTTGCCGGCCGCCGTCTGGACGAGGTCGAATGTATCGTCGGCGATATTGCGGGCGTGGCGCGCGGCAAGGCCATGCCGGCTTCGAAATTCGCGCATCAGGAACGCTTCTATCTGCCGAATTCGATCTTTCTGCAGACGATCACCGGCGACTGGGCCGACAACCCCAGTGGCGCGTTCACCGAACCCGACATGATCCTGACGCCGGATTTCTCGACGGCGACGGCGGCGCCCTGGACGGCGGATGTGACCTTGCAGGTCATCCATGACGTCATGGACCAGTCCGGCAACCCGGTGCCGGTCGCGCCGCGCAATGTGCTGAAACGCGTGGTCGATCTTTACCGCCAAAAGGGCTGGCGCCCCATCGTCGCCCCGGAAATGGAATTCTTCCTGGTCGCCCGCAATATCGACCCCAACCAGCCGATCATGCCGCCCATGGGCCGCTCGGGCCGCCGCGCCGCCGCCAAGCAGGCCTATTCGATGTCGGCGGTCGATGAATATGGCAAGGTCATCGACGATATCTACGACTTCGCCGAGGCGCAGGGCTTTGAAATCGACGGCATCCTGCAAGAGGGCGGCGCCGGTCAGGTGGAGATCAACCTCAACCACGGCGATCCGGTGGTGCTGGCCGACCAGATCTTCTACTTCAAGCGCCTGATCCGCGAGGCCGCGCTGCGCCACGACTGTTTCGCCACCTTCATGGCCAAACCGATCGAGGGCGAGCCGGGCAGCGCCATGCATATCCACCATTCGGTGGTCGGGCTTGAAGATGGCAAGAACATCTTTTCGGATGCGCAGGGGCGCGAGACCCCGGCCTTCATGCATTTCATCGCCGGGATGCAGAAGCACCTGCCGGCGGCGGTGGCGCTGCTGGCGCCTTACGTCAACAGCTATCGCCGCTATGTCCCTGATTTTGCTGCGCCGATCAATCTGGAATGGGGCCGTGACAACCGCACCACGGGCCTGCGGGTTCCGATCTCAGGTCCCGAGGCGCGGCGGGTCGAGAACCGGCTGGCGGGCATGGATTGCAACCCCTATCTGGGCCTCGCCGCCAGCCTCGCCTGCGGCTATCTGGGCCTGATCGAGGCCGAGAACCCCCGCGCCGAATGTCTGGGCGACGCCTATATCTCCGAGGACGAGTTGCCCCTGACGCTGGGCGACGCGCTGGACCTGATGGAGGAAAGCGCCCCCATGCGCGAGGTTCTGGGCGAGGAGTTCATCGCCGTCTATCAGGCGGTCAAGCGCAACGAATACAAGGAATTCCTGCAAGTGATCTCGCCGTGGGAGCGTGAGCATCTGCTGCTGAACGTCTGAGAGATGCGCGGCGAAATCCCCGTCGCGGATGGCCTGACGGGATCCCGAACGCGCCCATGTCGCCCGCCGAATGGCCTTTGGCGGGCGATTTTTCTTTCGCATTTTCCGCTGGGTCCATCCGGCATGCGTCACGGGACCGAATCGCGTCGGATCCTGCGTGAAACATGGACCAGGCGAGCTTTGCGACTTGCCGCTTGCAACAGATTGTCCGCCATGACGCCCTGATCCGGACTTCGCGAACGGGGCGAGGGCAGCACATGGATTCAACGCCGAAGCGGCATGAACTGCACGGCGTGATTCACTGGTTCAGAACGGGTTGCGGGAAGTTGGCGGACCCGGAAGGGCTCGAACCCTCAACCTTGGACTTAGAAGTCGGCACACTGTAACCCTTTTCAACCCTCAGGTCCACCCTAAACAGTAGCTTTTTCAGGCGTTTGGCGGTAGTCTCCCCCTAAGCTGCCCGTTCCCACCCGTTCCGCCCCCGGTTCGTTGACGGTTCGCAGGCAGGCTGTCACACGGTTCGCAGGAAGACGCGCGATGCCAGAGAAGTTGACTGAGGCCAAGATCAAGGCGCTGACCTATGAGGGCAAGCCCGCCGTTGTGCGGGATGCGAAGGTGACGGGCCTCCTCGTTGCGGTGAACAAAACGGGAAAGTCCTACAAGGTGCAGCGCGACCTCTGGCAGGGCCAGCGCGGGCGCAAGGTGCTGGTCAAGACCGTGCGCCACACCTTGGGCGGCACAGAGGAGATGACGCTGGACGATGCCCGCAGCAAGGCCACGGCGATGCTGGACCTCATCAAGCGCGGGATTGACCCGAACGCCCCGCCGCCGGAGCCCAGCGCGGACGCGGGCGGCTGGACCGTGCGGCGGATGTATGAGGAGTATGGGGCGGACATGCGGACCCGCGACTGCGTGGAGCGGTCCATCACCGACATGATGGAGCGGCTGGACCGATACCTGCCCAAGTGGTGCGCCCTTCCCGTGACCGACATCAAGCGCAGCCACGCCCGGGAGGAACACCGCCGGATCACGGCTGACCACGGCGCGACGGTTGCGAACAAGGCCATGCGCGACTTTTGGGCGGCATACAACTTCGCCCTGAAGGTGGTGGATGACCCGGACGCCCTGCCCGGCAACCCGGTGGAGGCCGTGACCTTCAACAAGGAGCGGGCCAGCGGGAAGGTGCTGATGCCTGATGACCTTGAGGGCTGGTGGAAGAAGGTGCAGGCCATCACCAACCCGCTGCGCCGCGACATGCACGAGCTAGGCCTGCTGTCGGGGCTGCGCCCCGGCACCCTTGTCGGGCTCCGCCGCGAATGGATCCAGCTTGACAACCGGGCCATCTCCATTCCCCGGATGAAGTCGGGCCGCTCCTTTGACCTCCCCCTGTCCGACCGGATGTTGGGCGTCGTGCGCCGGGCGATGGCTGTCGGTGACGTGCTGTTCCCGGGCTCCCCTTGGCTGTTCCCGTCGCGGTCCACCAAGACCTTTGAGGTGATCGCAACGCAGGTCTGGCGGGAGAAGTCGCTGCCCAGCGAGACGGGCCACATCCTGCGCCACACCTACCGCACTGTTGCCCAGCGCGCCGGCATCGACAAGGTGAACGCCCGGCTCCTTCTGGACCACACCGTGCCGGGGATTGATGGCGTCTACATCCATGAGCGGGCGCTGTTCGACACCCTGCTTGCCGACCAAGAGCGGATGACGGCGGCGCTGGTGGCGCTCCTTGAGCCGGGAAGCGTTGGTGCCGGGGCAGCTTAGGGTTTACCGGCTGCCCCTCCCGCGCTATGGTGGCTCACTGACTATCCATCCGCGTCGGTTCACCGGGAAGTGCCGCACGCGGGGAGCGCCCACAGCAGGGGGCGCGGGCTCCCCCGGAAACTGAGCCTGTCACCAACCGACCGCCGCCGCAGGCAGTCAGGACTGGTGACGCCAGATGACTGAACACATTGACGACCTTGCTGCCGCCGTCGCGGCGCGTGTGATTGAAGCACTGCCCCGGGGGCGGCTGCCGATTACGCCCGAATACCTGTCTGCCGACCAGGTGGCGCAGATGACGGGCTTCTCCCCGAAGTGGCTTGAGGCCCGCCGGGCTGACCGCACCGGCCCGCCCTACATCAAGATCGGGCACAAAGTCCGCTACCGCACCGCAGACGTGCGCGCCTTCATGGAAGCGGGCGAGGTGTCGGAATGAGCGGGGTGGAAATGGAAAGCGCCCCCCGCCGGGAAACGGGGAGCGCTCAGGAGATCAACGACCGTGACCCTTGCAAGGTCCCCGAAGTTATACCCGGAGAGGCCAGCGCGGGCGACCAGAATTGCTTGTTGCCGTTCCTCCGGGGTTGGTCTGAGGGTGGCCCATGGTGGCCCACGGCAATCCCGCGCGAGGGTTGCGGGACTGAGACCCGGACCTTCACCGACCTTGATGCACTGGCCGCATGGGTGGCCGGGCTCGTGGGCGTCAAGAACCTCTACTTCTCTGTCAACGACCTGTCGCCCAACACGCGGGAGAAGGCCAGCAAGGATGGGGTCACGTGCGTCAGGGGCCTGCATGTTGACATTGACCCGCGCGCGATTGACGGCGGGGTGAAGGGCAAGACCCCTGAGCAACTGACTGCGCACTTTCAGGCTGAACGCGCCCGCATCTGTGCGATGTTTGATGACTGGGAGGTGGGCGGCAGGAAGCTGCCGTTTCCCCGGCCCACGGCCATCATCGACAGTGGCGGCGGCTATCAGGGCTTCTGGCTGTTTGCCGAGGGTGAGAAGGTCGCGCCCAATCTGGCTGGCCGCGCTGGTGGGCCTGTTCCTCCCCAAGCCGCCCGCCCCGCCGCCGCTGGCCGATGCAGACCACCCCGCTGTCACCGTGCTTGTCCCCCTGTTCCGGGAGGCCAGCATCTTCCCGGACCTCGCGGCGGCGCTCGCCCGGCTGGACTACCCCGCGCACCTGCTTGAGGTCATCATCCTGTTGGAGGCCTGCGACACCGCGACCATCGCCGCCGCCCGCACCCATGCCCCGGCGGGCTGGCGCATCGTCGTTGTGCCGCCCGGGAAGCCCCAGACCAAGCCCCGGGCCTGCAATGTCGGGCTGGCACTCGCCACTGGCGACCTCGTTGTGGTGTTCGACGGGGAGGACCGGCCCGAGGTTGGACAGTCCCGCCTTGCCGCCGCCGCGCTGGCCGCAGACCCCCGCCTTGCCGTGGTTCAGGCGCGGCTTGGCTGCGATCACGCCGGGGCGGGCTCCCCCATCGTCACCCGCCTCTGGGCGAGGGAGTATCAGGCCCTGTTCGGGGCCATCCTTCCGCTCTTGTCGCGGCTGGGCCTGCCTTTCCTCTTGGGCGGGACAAGCAACTGGTTCAGGGTCGATGCCCTGCGGCAGGCGGGCGGCTGGGATGCCCACAACGTCACCGAGGACGCGGACCTTGGGGTGAGGCTGGCCCGGCTGGGCTGGCGGTCTTCCGTGATCGACTCAACCACCTGGGAGGAGGCCCCGCTCAGCGTCAATGTCTGGCTGCGCCAGCGGGCGCGCTGGTTCAAGGGCTTCGCCGTGACCGCCATCGTCCACGCAAGGGAACCCCGGCAGACCCTCCGGGAGCTTGGCGCGCCGGGCTTCATCGCCCTGCTGGCGCAGCTTCCCGTGTCGCTCCTCTGCACGGCGGCGCACCCGCTGGGCATAGGGCTGGCGCTGGGCGGGGACCTGTCCGGCCCGCTGGCCGCGCTCCTCCTGCTGGGCTATGCCAGCGCCGTCGCCCTCCATGCAGCCGCCGCCCCCCGGGCACGCTGGGTCGCACTCCTGCTGCCGTTCTACTGGCTCCTGCACTGGGCCGCGCTCGTGCTGGCCCTGTCAGACCTCGTGCGCGACCCCGCCCATTGGCGGAAAACGGAACATGGCAAGGCGGAGCGTGCGGAGGCTGCCTGAGAAATTCGCCGCGTCCGCTCAAAACTACACGAGTTTGTTTGCCAGAATCTCAATCTCGTCCTTGCGGTCTTTGATCTGTTGAGCGTCAATTTGAATCCGCCGACCGCCAACGGATCGCTTGCCAGGCCTCAATGCAAAGAAGGGAGTGCCTCGCGCGAAGGCGACCACACCCGTTGTTTGAAAGTCCCGAACCTCAATAACGCCATCTGTGGCCGAGGTGAAATTGAGGAACTGTGGACTTCCCTTGATGATGGCGCTGATGTCGCTGTCTATACTGTCCAGAACCGCGCGATAGCCTGATGCGGCTCCCATATATTGCGTGATCCGGTTTTTCACAATTAGATGAGCTTTTGGAAGCGCCAATCCTGCCGCGTCCATACGTGTAGCGAACATGTGCTGCGCGTAGATTTCGCTTGGCAGTTTAAGGCCATAGATGAGCGAGAATGCATTCTGGATCGCTCGCCGTGACGAGTCATCAGCCATAACCGGAAGCACAACACGGTCTGCTGCTGCCATTGCGATTTGCGTATAGATCGAAAAACTTGGATTCGCATCAAGAAAAACGCAATCAAAATCTCCGCCAGTTGCGGCGATGAAGTCCCGTATCCAACTGACGATCTTCGCCCAAGTATCGGTTCCCGGAATCTGGTTGTTTGCGAGGGTCGACATTGCGTTGGACTGCAACTCCAAGAGAGGATCGCCTGCCATCAAGGTAATGTTGGCCGGGATGGTAGAGTTGTAGTCATGAGGTTTGGTCAAGAAGTCTGTCGGAGCTATAGGAGCCACGCTATACGGAGAGGGCAATCGCATCTGAAAGTAGCCGCCGATTGTGGCGCGAGGCGTCTTTCCCTGAATCTTGAGGAGGTTTTCGCTACCATTGCCTTCCAGCCCTCCGAGCAGCAGTTCGGAGAGGTTTGCCTGCGGGCACACGTCGATTACAAGAATTTTTGATGCGGGGTTGAGCTGCGCAAATGAACTGATGGCTTGAAAGGCGAGGCTGGTTTTTCCCGTGCCGCCTTTGTTGTTCCAGAAGATGGTTGAAGTTGGAGACATTGCTCAAATCCTTTGGTTGGGGCTGCCGTAAAATATGCGTCATAATTGGACACGTCAATGTCTAATTATGACATATCTGTGTCTTTTCGCGCCGTGACGGGGGTGTCAACAATCGCGGAAGCCATCCTCTCTCACCTTGCCCACACTGGACTGGAAACCCAATTGCTTGCAGGGGCGGCAGCAAGCCTCTGGGCTCCCCCGGCACCACATCGGCGCGGTATCCTCCGCCCATGCAAGCCGTGATCTACATCTTCAGGTGCCCGAAGGGCCGCGTCTATGCCGGGCGGCGCACTGTGTCGCCGGAGGCCCTCCGCTGCTGGCCGAGCAGGGGGACGGGCGCGCTGCCAGACGGATATGCAGGATCGGGGAAGGCGTGGCAGGCTGTGGCACGGAAACACAGGGACACCCTCATTTGGCGCATCCTTGCCCGTGTGGACGGAACCAGCCAAGATGCTGACATGGCCGAACGCCGCGCCGTGGCGCTTGTCCGCGCCCTGTTTGGGCGACGGTGCCTGAACCTCCGGGATGGTGGGCAAGGGATGACCAGCCGGGATGCGCGGGCTCTCTGGGCTGACCCGGCCTATGCCGAGCGGACAGGTGCTGCGATCCGGGAGGCGTTCGCGCGCCCTGAGGTAAGGGCGAAGCTCAACGCGGCTGCCAACACGCCCGAGGCGCGGCAGCGCCGCAGCGCGACGAGCAAGGCGGTTGCACAGACGCCGGAGGGCCGTGGCCGACTGGCGCGGGCGACAGAAGCAAGCCTCACGCCAGAGGCAAGGGCGAAGCGCAACACTGGCCAGTCAGAGGACGCCCGGGCGAAGCGCCGGGAATCACTCCGGGCGGTTGCCGCGACGGATGAGGGGCGAGAGGTCCTGACGCGGGCCGTTGCTGCCAGCACGTCACCTGTTGCGCAGGCGCGGCGCCTGCTGACACGGACGGTCAACCAATATCGGCTGTTCGCGGCGGCGCATCCAGAGTTGTTTCAATAACAAGGGGTTGGCGATCCCGGCGTGACTCGAACACGCAGCCTAGCGCTTAGAAGGCGCTTGCTCTATCCGATTGAGCTACGGGACCGTAGTTTCACCTCAGTCACTTCCTCTGATAGCGGTTCGGAAAACGGTTCGCAACGCCGCCCTCTCCGCCTAGTGTATTGTTACTCCATCCGTTTTCTGGTCCAGAGCTGCCGCTTAGAAGGTCCCTGCTCTATCCAGTTGAGCTACGGGTCCACACCGGCGCTTTCATGGCAAAGAGCGGACGCTGAATCAACCGCTCAATCGGCCTGCACAAGGTCCATGGTCATGAAAACGCTGTTCGGGTCCGGACGGTAGCCACCAAAGGGGCCGCATTCGACAAAGCCCGCCCGCGCATAAAGCCCACGCGCGGCGATAAAGGTCGGCTGCACCCCGGTTTCAAGGCTCAGCCGCGCCAGCCCCTCGGATCGCGCATATGCGATCAGCGCCTCAAGCAGGCGGCGCGACAGGCCCCGGCCCCGGGTTTCGGTCAGGACATGCATGGACTTGATCTCGCCATGATCCGGGGCGATGCGCTTAATCGCGCCCATGCCGATCGCCACCTCGCCATCGCGCAGCACGAAGAATGCAATCGAGGGATCGACCAGCGCCGTGCGCGGCAGCATGTGGATCGACTCGGGCGGGGTATCGGCATGCATGTCGGCGGTATGGCGCTGGAAAAGCAGTCCAAGATCCTCGCCCAGCGGGCTTTCACGTTCGATCCGCACTGTGCTTTCCGTCATTCCTGCCCCCTGTGACTTGCGTGGACGCTAGCAGCCGGGTTCGGCAAAGCGAAGGGTCCGCGCATCCACGGCAATGAAAAATAAGGATGATTGCCGATTTTCGCGCCACGCTGCCCGGACGCTGTTCGCGGGTGCCACCGGCGCGGCGAACAGCGGACCAGAGCCGGCGGCAGATCGGGAAATCATTCGCCCCTGCCGGTCGCCGGACAGGCCCCCATGCCTTGCCGCAGTCGGGCCCCGTCGCTAACTCGGCTGGGAAACCCGGAGGCGCGCATGTCCATCGTCATCGACAACATGACCAAAAGCTTCGGCGGCACCCCGGTGCTGCGCGGCATCGACCTGACCGTCGAGTCGGGCGAGTTGGTGGCGCTGCAGGGGCCATCCGGCTCGGGCAAGACCACGCTTTTGAAGATCGTCGCCGGGCTGGAATGGCCCGATGCCGGCGCGTTGGACGTTCACGGCACCGACTGGCTGCGGCTGGCGGCGCAGGATCGCCGCATCGGCTTTGTGTTCCAGCATTACGCGCTGTTTCCGCATATGAGCGTGCGCGACAATATCGCCTTTGGCCTGACCGTGCGGCCCCGCGCCAGTCGCCCGGGCAAGGCCCAGATCGCCGCCAAGGTCGATGAGCTGTTGCAATTCCTGCAGATCGCGCATCTGGGTGACCGCTATCCCGCGCAGCTTTCGGGCGGCCAGCGCCAGCGGGTGGCACTGGGGCGGGCGCTGGCGATCGAGCCTTCGGTCTTGCTGCTCGATGAGCCCTTTGGCGCGCTGGACGCCGCCGTGCGCCGCGACCTGCGGGCATGGCTGCGCAATGTCCATGAAGAGACCGGCTCGACCACCATCTTCGTGACCCATGATCAGGAAGAGGCGTTCGAACTTGCCGACCGCGTCGTCGTCATGGGCGATGGCCGGATCGAGCAGATCGGCAATGCCGACCAGATCCACGATCATCCAGCCTCGCCCTTTGTCGCCCGCTTCATGGGCGCGACGGTGGAACTGCCGGTGACGCTGCATGCCGGCCGCGCCGAGGCTGCCGGGCTGGACGCAGGCCGTCTGCCCCGCCGCGCCCAGCCCGACGGGCCGGCGACGCTGTTCCTGCGCCCCGCCGACATCACCCCCGTCGCCGATCCGCATGGCCGCTGGCATGTCGCGCGCTGCGACAGCAATGGTGCGGCGCTGCGCATCGACCTGACGGATGGCGCCACCACGATCCCCGTGGACCTGCCCCGCCGCGCCCCCGAGGCGCGCGGGCTGGAACGCGGCGCCCGTGTCCTTTTGCGCGCCGAGGCGGGTGCGCTTTTTGCCGCGCCGCGCCGGGCACAACCCGCCCCCGCCGTCCGGACCGAATATCCCAAGGAGAAAGCCGTATGACCTTCCCGAAACTTCGCATCGCGGCCCTGGCGCTGCTGATCGGCGCCAGCCCGGCTTTGGCGCAGGACAAGATCCTGAATGTCAGCTATGACATCGGCCGCGAGTTGTTCGAGGCGCTGAACCCCGAATTCCAGACGCATTGGAAGGAAAAGACCGGCCGCGACGTGACCGTCGATCAAAGCCATGCCGGATCCTCGAAACAGGCGCGCGCCATCCTCGAGGGGCTGCCGGCCGATGTGGTGACCTTCAATCAGGAAACCGATATCGACGTGCTGGCCAAAGGCGGGCTGGTCGCCGAGAACTGGCGCGAGGCTTTCCCGAACGGCGCCTCGCCCTATTATTCGCTGCCGTCCTTCCTCGTGCGCAAGGGCAATCCCAAGGGCATCAAGGACTGGTCGGATCTGGCGCGCGATGATGTAGAGCCGGTCTTTCCGAACCCCAAGACCAGCGGCAATGCGCGCTATACCTATCTGGCGGCCTATGCCTATGCGCTGGCCCAGAACAATGGCGACGCCGCCAAGGCGCAGGAATTCGTCGGCAAGATCTTTGCCAATGTCCCGGTTTTCGACACTGGCGGGCGCGCCGCGACCCCGACCTTTGCCGAGCGCGAGATCGGCGACGTTCTGGTCACCTTCGAGGCCGAGACGAAATCCATCGCCAAGCAATATGCCGATCAGGGCTTTGAGCCGGTAACGCCCTCGATGAGCCTTTTCGCCGCCTTCCCGGTCGCCGTGGTGGCCGAGAATGCCGAAAAGAACGGCTCGACCGAGGTTTCGACCGAATATCTGAACTGGCTCTATACGCCCAAGGCGCAAGAGATCATGGCCCAAAACAACTATCGCAGCACCGACGCGACCGTCACCGCCGCCCATGCCGCCGATTTCCCCGAGGTGAAGCTGGTCACCGTGGACGAGGTCTTTGGCGGCTGGGAAAAGATCAAGACCGAGCATCTGGCCGAGGGCGCCATTCTTGACACGGTCTTCGTCAACCAATGAGCCACAGGCCCATCAAGCCGAAACGTGTCCTGCCGGGGTTCTCGCTGAGCCTCGGCACGACGCTGCTTTACGTGGCGCTGGTCATCCTTTTGCCGGTGATCGCGCTGGTGCTGAAAGGCGCCGAGATCGGCCCCGGCCAGTTCTGGTCCATCGTCACCGCGCCCCGCACGCTGTCGGCGCTGCGGGTGACGGTGACGGCGGCGCTGGTCGCGACGATCTTCAACGCCTTTTACGGGCTTTTGATGGCCTGGGTGCTGACCCGCTATGAGTTTCCCGGCAAGCGCATTCTGGACGCGCTGATGGACGTGCCCTTTGCCCTGCCGACCGCCGTCGCAGGCATCTCGCTGACCGCGCTTTATTCCGCCAATGGCTGGTTCGGCGCGCCCCTGCAGGCGGCCGGGATCGAACTGGTCTATACGCTGGGGGGCGTCATGCTGGCCATGGCCTTCACCTCGACACCCTTTGTCGTCCGCGCCATCCAGCCCGTGCTTGAGGATCTGGACCCGGCGCTGGAACAGGCGGCGATGACGCTGGGCGCGCGGCCCTTTGCCATCTTCCGCCGGGTGGTCCTGCCCGCGATCCTGCCCGCATGGCTGGCCGGTTCCACCGTGGCCTTTGCGCGCTCGCTGGGCGAGTTCGGCGCGGTGGTCTTCATCGCCGGCAACCTGCCCTTCAAGACCGAGATCGCCGCGCTGCTGGCCTATATCCGGCTTGAGGAATATGACTATCAGGGCGCCGCCGCCATCGCGCTGGTGCTGCTGGCTTTCGCGCTGATCCTGCTGGTCGTCTCGAACCTGCTGCAATTCCGCGCCGCCCGCCATCTGGAGGCCAGCGCATGACCGCCGCCGCCCTGCTGCCCCATGCCCCCGGCCAAAGCCGCACTGTCCCGCGCCTGCTGATCGGGCTGGCCTTCGTCTTGACGGCGATCTTTGTGGTGGCGCCGCTGGTCTTCATCTTCTGGCGCGCCTTTGCCGAGGGCTGGGCGGTCTATCTGAAAAACATCAGCGACCCGATGACCCTGCATGCGATCTGGCTGACCAGTCTGGTCGCGGTGATCGTGGTGCCGGTCAATATCGCCTTCGGCATCGCGGCCGCCTGGGCCATTGCGCGGTTCCGCTTTCCGGGGCGCAAACTGCTGATGGTGCTGATCGAGATCCCCTTCTCGATCTCGCCGATCATCGCCGGCATCTGCTATCTGCTGCTTTATGGCCGCCAAGGGCTGCTGGGACCGTTTCTCGCCGAGCATGACCTGAAGATCATGTTCGCCCTGCCCGGCATCGTGCTGGTCACCATGTTCGTCACCGCCCCCTTTGTCGCCCGCGAGGTGCTGCCCCTGATGCAGGCGCAAGGCTCCGAACAGGAAGAGGCCGCCGTCACGCTGGGCGCGCGCGGCTGGCAGGTGTTTTCGCGCGTGACCCTGCCCAATATCCGCTGGGCGCTGCTTTACGGTGCGGTGCTGGCCACGGCGCGGGCGGTGGGCGAATTCGGCGGGGTCTCGGTCGTCTCGGGGGCGATCCGGGGGCAGACGAACACCCTGCCTTTGCAGATCGAGCTGATGTTCAACGACCTGAACACCACCGGGGCATTCGCCGCCGCCTCGACGCTGACCGTGATCGCGCTGGTGGTTCTGGTGGTCAAGGCCGCGCTGGAAAGCCGCAGATAGCATCTTGCAACACGCGGGAATGTCAGTGGACTTGGCTTTCCCCGGACTCTAGGTTGTGCCGATGGACGCCGCGATGACCCCCAAAAGCACCTGCCCGGAACTGCCGAAGCCGCGCAGTTTCTGGCAGCGCATCGCCGACCGGCTGGCGGCGATCATCGGCGCGCGACGTCCCGCCACCCCGCCCGAGAAATCCGTGGCCTTTTCGATCGCGGTGATCTCGCTGGGGGCAAAGCTGGCCAAGGCCGACGGCACCGTCGGCCGCTCCGAGGTCGCGGCCTTCCGACGGCTGTTCATCATCCCCCGCGCCGAGGAAAAGAATGCCGGGCGGGTCTTTGATCTGGCGCGGCAGGACGTCGCCGGTTTCGACGCCTGGGCGCGGCGCATCGCGGCGATGTTTCCCAAGGGCGATCCGGTGCTGTCGGACGTGATCGAGGGGCTCTTCATCATCGCCCTGGCCGACAGCGAGTTGCATGAGAACGAGATCATCTTCATCGACGAGGTCGCCCGCATCTTCGGCCTCCCTGAACAAGAGGTGGCGACGATCCGCGCCCGTCATGACCGCAGCCATGGCTGCGCCTCATGCGAGGTGCTGGGCATTGCCCCCGACACGCCCCTGCCCGAGGCGCGCAAGCGCTGGCGCGACTTGATCCGCGAGAACCATCCCGACCGCGCCATCGCCCGTGGCCTGCCCCCCGAGGCGATCCGACTGGCCGAGACCCGCACCCGCGCCCTGAACGAGGCATGGGACGCTTTCCGCAGCATGCGGACCATGCGCACCGCCTGACGGGAACCGAGAGGGGCTGCCGGGGGTTTTACCCCCAGCAGTTTTCAGGACCATTCCATGCGCAGATTTCCCGCCCTGATCCTTGCCGCCGCGCTGTCCTTGCCGGTGGTCGTCATCGCCCAGCAATGGACGCCGCCCGGCGCCGATCAGGACCCCGCCCCCGAAAGCGATTCCGGTGGCAGCATTTTTGAACGCGGCATGGAAAGCTTCATGCAGAATATGCTGAAAGAGGCCGAGCCGCATCTGGACCGGCTGGGCCGCGATCTGGGCGACACGGTCAATTCGCTGCGCCCGGTTCTGGGCGATATCGGCGCGCTGATGGATGATGTGAAGAATTATCAGGCGCCCGAGCGGCTGGAGAATGGCGACATCCTGATCCGCCGCCGTGCCGATGCGCCGCCGCCGCCCCCGGTCGGCAATGCCCTGCGCGACATGCTGCGCCCCGCGCCCGAGGACGATCCGAGCCTGCCCCCGCCCGACGGCGCGGCACCCCGCGTCCCCGACCAGCCCCTTCCCGAGGCCGAGCCGGGCACCGAGATCGAACTTTGAGATCGAACTTTGAGATCGAACTTTAGGGCGCGAAGCTTTCCACCCAGTCGATCAGCCGCGGCAGCGTCCCGGTCTTGAGGTCATAGCCATCGACGATGACCTTGCGCGCGGCCTGGGTGATCCGCTCGCGCTCGGGATCGCCCGCAAGCCCCTTGATCAGCGCCGCCTCAAGCGCGGGCTGGTCGAAGAAGGGCACCAGCCGCCCGGTCTCGCCATCGCGGAGCAGCTCGCGCACCGGCTCGGTATCCGATCCGACGATATAGCAGCCCGCCGCCATCGCCTCGGTCATCGACCAGCTGAGGACGAACGGATAAGTCAGGTAGCAATGCACGCGGCTGACCTGCAAAAGCGACAGATATTGCGGATAAGGCACCCGGCCCATGAAATGGATGCGCGACAGGTCCAGCTGGCCGTCCAGCTCGGCCAGCATCTTGGCCTTCCAGCTTTCGGCATCCTTGGGCTTGGCACCATAGCTGACGCCATCGCCGCCAACCAGTACCACCTGCGCATCCGGCCGCGCCCGCATCACCCCAGGCAGCGCCCGCATGAAGCGGTGAAAGCCGCGATAAGGTTCCAGAGAACGCGAGACATAGGTCAGGATTTCCTGGCCCGCGTGCAGTTTGCGGCCATCGGGCAGCAGGAACTCGGCTTGCGGATTGGGGCGAACCTTTTCGGTGTCGATCCCGTCATGGATCACCGTCAGTTTCTGGCGCAGCTCGGGCGGGAAAGAGCTGGCCTGATACTCGGTCGGCGAAAGCCCGGCATCGGCCTGCACCAGCCCCTGGATCAGATGCGCCGAGCGTGCGACCGTGCCGGCGCGCGCCTCGTCGCTGTCCGAGCCGACCTCGGGATCGAAGCCCACGTCCTGACCGCGCGTGCGGTAAAGCAGCTCGGCATAGACCAGAAGCTTGGCGTCGGGGAAGATCTCGCGCAGGAACAGCGTCTCGCCCCAGCCGCTATGGCCGAAGATCAGATCGGGCCTGAAATTGTGCTTGTCGCGCAGGGCACGGCAACCGCGCGCCGCCAGCCAGCCGCGATCGGTATGTTCGCAATAGGTCCGGCCCAGCATCGGCGGCATCTTGGTCTCGGGCGGGGCCTTGTAGCGCACGACATTGACCGGTGACGGGCGCTGGTTCTTTTCATCCGTCAGCGCCAGAACCTCATGGCCGCGGGCGGCCAGAGCGGGGGCAAGATGCAGGAACTGGCCGGGGAAGTTCTGGTGAACAAACAGGATTTTCATGCGCTTTTCGTCAGGAAGGCCGCATCGATCAGGCGGCGGGTGTAATCATTCTTGGGGTGATCGAATACTTCGTCCGTGCTGCCCTGCTCAACCACTTCTCCGGCGCGCATGACCATGATCTGATGCGACATGGCACGAACGACACGCAGGTCGTGGCTGATGAACAGGAAGGCCAGCCCGTGCTTGCGCTGCAAACGGCGCAACAGCTCGACGATCTGGACCTGCACGGTCATATCCAGCGCGCTGGTCGGCTCATCCAGAACCACCAGCTTGGGTTTCAGGATCATGGCGCGGGCAATGGCGATGCGCTGGCGCTGGCCGCCCGAAAATTCGTGCGGATAGCGGTGCATGCTGGCCGGGTCCAACCCCACCTCGCGCATGATCTCGTCGACCATCTCGCGGCGGTCGCGGCCCGGCTCGACGCCGTGGACGCCCAGGCCTTCGGCGATGATCTGCTCGACCGTCATGCGCGGCGACAGGCTGCCGTAGGGGTCCTGAAAGACGATCTGCATGTCGCGGCGCAATTCGCGCAGCGCCCGGCCTGGCACGCCCGCGATATCGCGGCCCATATAGACGATCGGCCCGTCGCTTTCGATCAGCCGCATGATCGCCAGCGCAAGCGTGGTCTTGCCCGATCCGGATTCGCCCACGATCCCCAGCGTCTCGCCGGCGCGGACCGACAGCGTGGCGCCGTTGACGGCCTTGATATGGCCGACCGTGCGGCGTAGGAAGCCACGCTTGATCGGGAACCAGACCTTGAGGTCCTTGGTCGCCGCGACCTCGGGGGCGTCCTCGGGCAGCGGGTCAGCGCGGCCCCGCGGTTCGGCCGCCAGCAGCATGCGGGTATATTCGTGCTGCGGATCGGCAAAGATCTGTTCGACCGGCCCCTGTTCGACGATCTCGCCCCCCTTCATCACGCAGACCCGGTCGGCGATGCGGCGCACCAGCCCCAGATCATGGCTGATGAACAGCATGGACAGGTTCTCGGCCGCCTTGAGCTCGGCCAGCAGGTCCATGATCTGGGCCTGAATGGTGACGTCCAGCGCCGTCGTCGGCTCATCCGCGATCAAAAGCTCCGGGCCATTCGCCAGCGCCATGGCGATCATCACCCGCTGGCGCTGCCCGCCCGAAAGCTGATGCGGATAATCCGCCAGCCGCGTTTCCGGGTCGCGGATGCCGACGCGGGTCAGCAGCTCGATGATGCGCGCCCGGACCGCCGAACCGCGCAGGTCCTGATGCAGGGTCAGGCTTTCCGCCAATTGCTGTTCCAGCGTGTGCAACGGGTTCAGCGAGGTCATCGGTTCCTGAAAGATGAAGCTGATATCGTTGCCGCGCACCCGGCGCAGTTCGGATTCGGATGCGCCGACCAGCTCGCGCCCCTCATAGCGGACCGAGCCGGTCAGCTGCGCCGATTCCCCCAGAAGGCCCACGGTGGACAGCGCCGTGACCGACTTGCCCGAACCGGATTCGCCCACCAGCGCCACCGTCTCGCCCTTGCCGACGGCAAAGCTGACGCCCTTGACCGCCGGCACCACCTGCCCGTCCTGCCTAAACCCGATGCGCAGGTCTTTGACGTCCAGAACCGGGGTCATCGGAAGGTCTTTCTTGGGTCGAATGCGTCGCGAATCCCCTCGAAGATAAAGATCAGCAGCGACAGCATGATGGCAAAGGAAAAGAACGCGGTGAAGCCCAGCCAGGGCGCCTGCAGGTTCTGCTTGGCCTGCAGGGCCAGTTCCCCCAGCGACGGCGCCGAGGTCGGCAGGCCGTAGCCCAGATAATCCAGCGCCGCCAAGGACGAGATGACCCCGGTGACCACGAAAGGCAGCATGGTCAGCGTCGCCACCATGGCATTGGGCAGGATGTGGCGGAACATGATCTTGCGGTCCGAGACCCCCAGCGCGCGGGCCGCGCGGACATATTCAAAGTTCCGCGCCCGCAGGAATTCGGCCCGCACCACACCCACCAGTGCCGGCCAGCCGAACAGGATCGACACGAACACCAGAAGCCAGAAGCTGCGCCCCAGGATCGCAAACAGGATGATGATGACGAAAAGCGAGGGGGTCGAGCTCCAGATTTCCAGCAGGCGCTGGAAGATCAGGTCAGTGCGCCCGCCGAAATAGCCCTGGATCGCCCCCGCCGAAATCCCGATCACCGAGGCCACGACCGTGACGATCAGCGTGAACAGGATCGACAGCCGGAAACCATAGATCACCCGCGCCAGCACATCGCGCGAAGTGTCATCCGTGCCCAGAAGATGCGCGCTATCGGGGGCGCTGGGGGCGGTGCCCACATTGTTGATGGTGCGGTAGTGATAGGGAATCGGCGGCCAGAGCATCCAGCCCGCCTCGACCGGCTGGCCCGCGATCATGCCGGTTTCTGCCGCCTCGCGCGCGACGCCCTCGGGGTCGTCCCAGCATTCCGGGCGTCCGCCGGTCTTGATCAGGCATTGCACGCCGGGATCGGTATAGATCGCCTCGGTGCCGAAATCGCCGCCAAAGGCGGTTTCCGGGTAAAAGCGATAGACCGGGAAATAATATTCGCCCTTGTAGCTGACCATGATCGGCCGGTCATTGGCGATGAGTTCCGCGAAAAGCGAGGCCACGAACAGCACCGAAAACAGGATCAGCGACCAGAAGGCGCGCCTGTTGCGGCGGAAATTCCGCAGGCGGCGGCGGTTCAGTTCCGACATGGCCATCAGCCGGCCCTCCGCTCGAAATCGATGCGGGGATCGACCAGCACATACATCAGATCCGACAGGATCCCGACCAGCAGGCCCAGCAGGCCAAAGACGTAAAGCGTGCCGAAGATCACCGGATAATCGCGCTGCACGGCGGCCTCGAAGCCCAGCCGGCCAAGGCCATCCAATGAGAAGATCGTCTCGATCAGGATCGAGCTGCCGAAGAACACGCCCAGAAACATCGCCGGAAAACCCGCGATGACGATCAGCATGGCATTGCGGAAGACATGGCCGTAAAGGACGCGCCGCTCGGTCAGGCCCTTGGCGCGGGCGGTCATGACATATTGCTTGTTGATCTCGTCCAGAAAGCTGTTCTTGGTCAGCAGGGTCAGGGTGGCAAAGCTGGAAATCGTCGTCGCCACCACCGGCAGGGTGATGTGCCACAGGTAATCCTTGATCTTGCCGATCAGGCTGAGGCTGTCGAAATTCTCGCTGGTCAGGCCGCGCAGCGGGAAGATCTGCCAATAGCTGCCGCCGGCGAACAGCACCATCAGCAGGACCGCGAACAGAAACGCCGGGATCGCATAGCCGATGATGATGATGCCGCTGGTCCAGGTGTCAAAGGCCGAGCCGTTCCTGACCGCCTTGCGGATGCCCAGCGGGATCGAGATCAGATAGGCGATCAGCGTCGACCACAGCCCCAGCGTGATCGAGACCGGCATCTTTTCCACCACCAGATCGATGACCGAGATCGAGCGGAAGAAGCTGGTCCCGAAATCAAAGCGCAGATAATTGCCCATCATGATCAGGAAGCGTTCGACCGCGCCGATCTTTTCCTTGTGGCATTCGGGCGATTTCAGGTCCGGCTCGCCCTGATGGGCGGGGGTGCAGGTGATGCGGGCAAAGCCCATCTGCACCTCAAGCTGGTCCAGAAGCTCGGGCGGGATGCCGCGGGCGCCGGCATATTCGCTTTGCTGCTGCTGGGTGTCGCCCCCCGCACCGGCGATATTGCGGAATGCGTCGCCCTCGCCCTGGACGCGGGCGATGATCTGTTCGATCGGGCCGCCGGGGACGAATTGCGTCAGGGTGAAGTTGACCAGCATGATGCCGATCAACGTCGGTATGATCAGCAGCAATCGCCGCAGGATATAGGCTGCCATCCGACTGTCTCTTGCGCCCCGCCTGTTTCGCAGCCCTTAGCGCAGCGCGCCAGACTGTTTCAGCTTTGCAGCCTTATCCGCGTCATACCACCAGAAATCAAGCTCACCCAGATCATAGGGGGGCATGTTCTGGGGATGGGCAAAGATATCGTAATAGGCGAGCGTGTATTCCGCCTTGTACCATTGCGGCACCCAGAAGCGCAGCGCGCGCAGGCTGCGGTCCAGCGCCTTGATGACGGCGTCGTTTTCCTCGCGCGTGATGGCCTCGATGCCCTTCTGGATCAGCGCGTCGATGGCCGGGTTCGCCAGCCCCATCGGGTTGAAGACGTCCCCCACATTGGCCGAGCCAAAGGTCTGCTCGTCGCCGCCGCCGACCGTATAGCCCTGCGGGAACTGTTCGGTGACCATGTCGAAATTATGGCTGCGGGTGCGGGTCTCCATCTCGGCATCATCGACGCGGGCATTCACCGCATCGATGCCAAGCGCGCGCAGGTTCTGCACGAAGGGGTTGATGATACGGTCAACGCTTTGATTGTCGTTCAGGATTTCCAGCGTCAGCTTTTCGCCCTTGGCATTGGCACGCATGCCGTCCGGCCCGGCTTTCCATCCCGCCTCATCGAGCAGTGCCGAGGCCCGGCGCAGGTTCTTGCGGTCAAGCTGGGTCTTGCCCGAAACCGGCTGGATCACCGCATCCGCAGTCAGGATCCCGTCCGGCAGATGCTTCAGCAGCGGCTCAAGCAGCAGGCGCTCGGCCTCGGTCGGTTTGCCCACGGCCTTCAGCTCGCTATTGTCCCAGAAAGAGTTGATGCGCGTGTTCAGGCTGTAGAGCAGCGTCTCGTTCGACCATTCGAAATTGAACATCAGCCCGATGGCCTCGCGCACACGGATGTCCTGAAACTTGGCGCGGCGCAGGTTGAAGACCCAGGACTGGCCGCTGGCGACGCCGCCCCGGGGCAGCAGCTCCTGCTTGACCGTGCCAGCTTTCAGCGCCGGAAAATCATAGCGCGTCGCCCAGTGGATCGACGAGACCTCGTTGCGGAAGGTATAGACGCCGGCCTTGAAGGCCTCGAAGGCGGCATCGTAATCGCCGAAATATTCCAGCCGGATCTTGTCGAAATTATGCCGCCCGACATTGATCGGCAGATCCTTACCCCAGTAGTCGGGGTTGCGCCGCACGCTGGCCCAACGCCCCATCTCGGCGGCATCGGCCATATAGGGCCCCGAGCCGATAAAGGGCTTGTCGCTGGATTGTTCGATGTCGCGCTTGTTCTTGCGGAAATCCTCGCGCGAAAAGACGATCTGGCTGCCGACCTGCTGGATCACGTCGCGGCGTGGATAGCCCGGCTGGAAATAGAACTTGATCCGGTGGTCGTCCAGCACCTCGGCCTTGGCCACCATCTTGGCGATGCCGGTGCGATATGAGGACAGGCCCTTGTCGCGCAGGAGTTCGAACGAGAACAGCACGTCATGCGCGGTCAGGGGCGAGCCGTCCGAGAACTTCGCCTCGGGGCGCAGGTTGAAGATCACCCAATCGCGGCTTTCGGGATATTCGATGGTCTCGCAAAGCAGGCAATAGGCGCTGTCGGTTTCATCCGCCGTGCCCTCCATCAGCCGTTCCAGCATGATGACCGACAGGAAATTCGCCCGCCCGCGATGGGTAAAGGGGTTGTAGCTGTCAAAGCCGCCAATGCCGGATTGCGAAATCTCGCCGCCCTTGGGCGCATCGGGGTTCACATAGCGCAGATGCTTGAAATCGGCGGGCAGCTCGGGTTCGCCAAAGGTCGCGATGCCATGGGCGACGGTGATGCCGGGCTTTGGCGCCTGCGCGGGGGGTTGCCCGGCGGTCTGCCCAGCAGTCTGTGCCGGGGCTTGCGCTGGGGTCTGCTGGGGCTGCTGATCTTGGGCAAGGCCAAGACCGGGCAGGACGGCAAGCATCAGGGCCAGCGGGGCATGTCGCAGGAAGGGCGTCGTCATCGGGTCTTTGTGATCCTCTTGGCTCGTCTTGGCTCATCGGGCCCGTTGGTCCGGGCCGCCTCGGGCGCAAGGCTAGCAGGCATCGCCCCGGGTTCAACAAGCAAATGCGTGATCCGCCGCGAGGGTGCCGCGACCGGAGGCCCCGGCCCGCGCGCCAAAAGAAAAGGGCGCCCCAATGGGACGCCCGTGACCTTGTTGCAAGTGCAGGATGTTACGGCTGGCTTTGCAGATAGGCGATCAGGTTGGCGCGGTCCTGCACCTTGGGCAGGCCGGCAAAGGCCATCTTGGTGCCCTTCACGGCGGCTTTCGGGTTCAGCAGGAAATGCTCGAGTGCCTCGGGGGTCCAGTTCGGCGCCTCGGCAGCATGGGCCTTCATCCCGTCGGAATAGCCAAAGCCGCTGACGCTGGCCACGGCGCGGTCGACGACGCCGTTCAGATGCGGGCCGGTGCCGTCGGCGCCATCGAGCTTGTGGCAGGCCTTGCACTTGCCAAAGACCTTTTCGCCGGCAGCGGCATCGGCCGAAGCCATGACGGTGGCGAAGTCGGGGCCTTCCTCGGCTGCGGCGGCCTCATCGCCACCACCCGCATCCTCGACGGCGATGGTATAGGCCTGGGCGTGCTCTTCGCCCTCGCCGTGACCGCCGCTGGTGCCGATATGGTAAATGCCCGAGGCCGCCCAGGTCATCAGCAAAAGGAACAGAAGCGAGCCGATCAGCGCCCCGGCCGCCTTGGTGATGGTCATGGTATCGAACATGTCTGCGGGCCCCTTGTGCGGTCTGTCCGTGGATTTGGCTGTATCTACCCGCTTTTGTTCCGCCGGTTCAAGGTATAGTTGTCGCCCCGACATGACAAAACCGACGGCGTCGCCGTCCCGACACGGGCGCAAGACCCCCAGAGCAAGGTGCGATCCATGACCGATGCCCCGACCCAGAACGTCATCGCATTCCAGGGCGAACCCGGCGCCTACAGCCATCAGGCCTGCCGCTCGTATCGCCCGCAGATGGAGGCGCTGCCCTGCCGCACCTTCGAGGACGTGATCGAGGCCGTGCGCAGCGGGCGGGCCGAACTGGCGATGCTGCCGGTCGAAAACTCCACCTATGGCCGGGTTGCCGACATCCACCACCTGCTGCCCGAAAGCGGGCTGCACATCATCGACGAGGGCTTCGTGCGCGTCCGCATCAGCCTGATGGGCGTGCCGGGCACCAGGCTTGCCGACGTCACCGACGCCATGAGCCACCCGGTCCTGCTGGGCCAGTGCCGGGGCTTCATGCGCCGCCACGGGATTCGCGGCATCGTCGGCGCGGACACGGCCGGCTCGGCGATGGAGATCGCGCGCCGCGGCGAAAAGTCGCTGGCAGCCCTTGCCGCGCCGCTCGCCGCCGAGATCTACGGGCTTGAGGAGTTGGCCGCCGATATCGAGGACCGCCACAACAACACCACGCGCTTCCTGATCATGTCGCGCCAGCCCGATTTCAGCCGCCGGCCCAACAGCGAGGGCGACGGCACCATGATGACCACCTTCGTGTTCCGCGTCCGCAACATCCCCGCCGCGCTTTACAAGGCGATGGGCGGCTTTGCGACCAATGGCGTGAACATGACCAAGCTGGAAAGCTACATGGTGGACGGGGTCTTCACCGCGACCCAGTTCTATGCCGATATCGAGGGCCATCCCGAGGACCCCCATGTCGCCCGCGCGCTTGAAGAACTGGACTATTTCACCTCAAGCCTGAACGTGCTGGGTGTCTATCCGGCCGATCCGCTGCGCGCCCTGCAGGCCGCGGCCGGGGACTGAGGCAAACGCACCGGCACTGCGCGGCCGGCCATCAGACCGTCTGCGCGGCGACAAGCTGGTCGACGAATTCGGCGATTCTTCGGTCGAATTTCCGGTCAAGCTGCGGCTTGCCCAGCTTGGCGGTCTGCAGCAACAGCCGCGCCTTCATGCCGCGCGGCAGAATGTCGGTTTCAAAGATCAGCCGCGATCTGACCGGCGACAGTGCAACGACCGTCATCCGGATCGTCAGGTCGAAATGTTCGGACTGGCCCTGCAGCTCCAGCGTTTCCGGCGGGTCATGGCGCGTCAACTCAAGCGCGATTTCGCGCCGGCGACCGCGCCAGTCGAAATCGATGCGCCAGTTCATTCCGGTGCCCGGCTCGGACAGCGAATCCAGCCTGCGGACCGAGGCGCCCTTGCGTGACAGCGACCGCTCCATGACGTCGAAGTTGCTGATGGTGCGAAACAGCGTGGCTGCCGGGATATCGGCCTCGTGGCGCGTCGAGAACTTCATGTGTTGCGACCGAATTCCTGGCTGTTGCAGTCACGGTTTCTTCCCATGTCGCGACACGGCATGCAAGCATGCCACATGGCTTGCATGGTTTCGCATTTCATATACAATCATAAGTTGCATACAGTCGATGCTGGCCAGCCGCAGGTTTCATGACGTCAGACGCCCGATCCAACGCCACAGACCAGTTCCGCGATCGTATCGATTTGCGGATCATGGCGACGACCGATCTGCATATGCATGTGCTGGGCTATGACTATCTTGCCAACCGCCCCTCGACCCGGCTGGGCCTGTCGCGGACGGCGGCGCTGATCGCGCGCGAACGCAAGACCGCCACGAACAGCCTGCTTTTCGACAATGGCGATTTCCTGCAGGGCAGCCCCATGGGCGACTATCTTGCCGCCGCCGATGACATCGCGCCGCGTCGCCCGCATCCCGCCATCGCGGCCATGAATGCGCTTGATTATGATGCCGGCACCATCGGCAATCATGATTTCAGCTTCGGCATGGGTTTCCTGCGCCGCACTTTGGAAGGCGCAAGCTTTCCCTTCGTGGCGACCAACCTTGTTTCGCGCCGCCCCCTGCCCAGCTTTCCCGACATCCTGCTGCCGCGCAAGTTCCGCGACCGCGCCGGGCGGACGCATCTGCTGCAGATCGGCGTCCTCGGCTTCATGCCGCCGCAGACCGTCGAATGGGAGCCGGAGCTGAAGACCGAGATCCGGGTCGAGGATATCCTGACCGCCGCCCGGGCCGGGATCGCGCGGCTGCAGGCCGCCGGCGCTGATCTGATTCTGGCGCTCTCCCATAGTGGCATCGGCGCATTGGAGCCCGGCCCGATGATGGAGAACGCCGCGACCGCACTGGCCGCCCTGCCCGGCATCGATATGGTGATCGCCGGACATACGCATCGGGTCTTTCCGGCCGCCGATCATCCCAGCGGCCCCGGCATCGATGCGGGCATCGGGACGCTGGCAGGCAAGCCCGCGGTGATGCCGGGTTTCTGGGGATCGCATCTTGGGGTGATCGATCTTGGCCTTGAGCCCGAGGGCGCGGGCTGGCGCATCGCCGAGTTCCGCTGCCGCGCCGAGCCGGTCGACGGCAATGAGGACCATCCCGCCGTCACCGCGCCGGCCATGCCCGCCCATCGCGGAACCCTGCGCCATTTCCGCCGCCGCGTCGGGCGGACCGAGCTGCCGCTCAGCAGCTACTTCACCCTGATCGGCGAGGATCCGGGCCTGCGTCTGGTGACCATGGCGCAGCGCTGGCATGTGCGGCGCGCCCTGCGCGGCACGCGCTGGGAAAGCTTGCCGATCCTGTCGGCGGCGGCGCCGTTTCGCGCCGGCGGCCGTGGTGGCCCCGATCACTATACCGATGTGCCCGCCGGCCGGCTGACCCTGCGCAATATCGCCGATATCTACCTGTTTCCGAATCGCATCTGCGCCATCCGGATCTGCGGCGGCGATGTTCTGGAATGGCTCGAACGTTCGGCCAGCCTGTTTCGCCGCATCGAACCGGGTCAGGCCGACCAGCCGCTGATCGACCCCGAGTTTCCAAGCTATAACTTTGACATCATCGACGGGCTGGACTGGCAGATCGATTTGACGCGACCGCCGCGCTATGCCCCGGACGGGCGTCTGGCCTGCGCCGACTCGCACCGGATCACCGCGCCGACGCATCGCGGCCGGCCGCTGGATCCGGCGCAGGAATTCATTCTGGTGACCAACAGTTTCCGTCTCTCCGATTGCGGCATGTTCGCGCCACTGGTCGCCGGGCGGCCGGTGCTGCTGGACGGCACCTCGCGCACGCGCGAGGTCTTGCAGCGCTATATCGCGCGCCGCCGGGTTCTGGCCCCCGAAGGCGGCGCGGGCTGGCGTTTCGCGCCGATGTCGGGCACCTCGGTGCTGTTCGGGACCAGCCCCGCCGCCGCCCCGCATCTGCACCGCCTGAGCAGGCCGGTCGAGACGGTCGGCATGGATGACAGCGGCTTCCTGCAGCTGCGGCTGCATCTGTAAGATGGCCGCCAACGGGCTTGCATCCCGCCGCGCGCGCGCATATCTAACGCCCCGAGAGGTTGGCGCGGGCGAGCGCCTCGCCAACCCGGTCAGGTCCGGAAGGAAGCAGCCGTAACGAGTCCCGCTTGGGTCGTTGTCCAGCCTCTCACCCCATCCCCAAAGCGTCGAAATTTTGTCCCGGCCCCCGGCCTTCAGGGACCTTTGCCGCAAGCGATGCGCGCGGCTAGCCCGCGGCCTGTTCGGATCTTATCCATGACAGCAAGGTCTGCCTCGCCCGGCGCCGCGCGCCGTCGAGCTGGGGCGCGCCGGATTGCGTCAGGTAATAGTCGAAGTTCTCAAGGACGGATATGGTCGACAGCTGGACAAGCCGTCCCTCGGCCAGATCGGGCCGCACCATCGCCAGCGAGCAAAGCGCGACCCCCTGTCCGGCAAGGGCGGCGGCGCGCAAGAGGTTGAAGTCCTCAAAGACTGCGCCCGGCAACCGATCGGGAACGGCCTGACCGGCGCGGCTGAGCCAGGTCCGCCAGCCCGACAGATCGCTGTCATGCAAAAGCCCGACCTTTAGCAGCCATTGGCTTGTCAGCTGCGCGGGCGACGATCCGAGCAGCGCGGGGCTGGCCACCGGCACGCTGCGCCCGGACAGAAAGGGCTCGGACACGATACCGTCGCCTACCGGGCAGGATTCGGCAAAGGTGAAGGCCAGGTCGGTCGTAGCGAAGTCAATGTCATGACCATGATGGGCATAGATCACCCGCAGCTGGACTTCCGGATGCTGCGCCCGAAAACGCGGCAGTCGCGGAATCAGCCAGCAGATCGCCACCGACGGAATGGCCGCCACGACCAGCGCGCTCTCCGAGGCGGCAGGCCGTGCCCGGCGGCAGGCCGCCTCGATCGCATCAAAGGCCATGGTCAGATCGCGCGCCAGCGATGCGCCTCGGGGCAGCAGCGTCGGAACCCTGCCGCTGCGATCAAACAGCGGCGCCCCGACCCATTGTTCCAGATGTTTCACCTGATGGCTGATGGCGGGTTGGGTCACGAAAAGACTGTCGGCGGCGGCCCGGAAACTGCCGGTCCGGGCAACGGCCTCGAAGGCGCGCAGGGCGTTCAGCGGTGGTTGGGTCATGCGTCTTTTACATGAGAAAATCTAATCATCAGATTACAAAACCTCTTTTGACGACAGCCATCGGCAGATGACACCCTGCAGGAAATCTAACGCAAGGAGGGGCCAATGGCCAAGCGCGAAAGACTACAGAACTTTGTCGACAACGGCGAGAAGGCCAAGGGCACGTTCTCGGCCGGTGAAATGCAGCGCCGGCTGGACGCGATCCGCAAGCACATGGCCGATAGCGCCATCGACGCGGCGCTGTTCACGTCCTACCACAACATCAATTACTATGCCGATTTCATGTATTGCCAGTTCGGGCGGCGCTACGGCTTCTTCGTCGATCAGGACCATGCGACATCGATCAGCGCCGGCATCGATGGCGGCCAGCCCTGGCGCCGGACCTTTGGCGGCAGGAACCTGACCTATACCGACTGGCAGAAGGACAATTACTTCCACGCCATCCGCCAGATCATTGGCACCGCGAAACGCATCGGGATCGAGTTCGACCACGTCAATATCGACCTGCTGGCGCTGCTCAGGGCCGAGTTTGCGGGCGTGGAATTCGTCGATATCGCCGCCCCCGCCATGCGCCTGCGGATGATCAAGTCGGCCGAAGAGATCGCCCATATCACCGAGATGGCCCGCATCGCCGATCTGGGCGGGGCGGCCTGTGTCGAGGCGACCGCCGTCGGCACCCCCGAACACGAGGTCGCGCTGCACTCGACCGCCACCATGGTCCGCGAGATCGCCAGGACCTGGCCGGATGGCGAATTGCTGGACACCTGGACCTGGTTCCAGTCCGGCATCAACACCGATGGCGCGCATAACCCGGTCACCTCGCGCCGGATCGAAGGTGGCGATATCCTGTCGCTGAACTGCTTCCCGATGGTCGCGGGCTATTACGTCGCGCTGGAGCGCACGCTGTTTGCCGAACATGCCAGCGACGAGCATATCCGCCTGTGGGAATTCAACTGCAAGGTCCATGACCGCGGCAAGGAGCTGCTGGTGCCCGGCGCGAAATGCTCGGACATCGCGGCCGAGCTGAACGAGATGTATGCGGCCAGAAACCTGCTGCAATATCGCAGTTTCGGCTATGGCCACAGCTTCGGCGTGCTGTCGCATTACTACGGCCGCGAGGCAGGGCTGGAGCTGCGCGAGGATTGCGACACCGTGCTGGAACCCGGCATGGTCGTCTCGATGGAGCCGATGATCACCCTTCCCGAGGGCATGCCCGGCGCCGGCGGCTACCGCGAACACGACATTCTGGTGATCGAGGACAGCGGCAATCGCAACATCACCGGCTTTCCCTATGGCCCCGAACATCTGATCGTGAAGGGCAAGGCCAAGGCCGCCTGAACGCGCGCAGGCTGCCCCGGCAGCGGCGTCATCTCCGGTGCCCCGGTGACGACCGGGACACCGGCCCATCACATCACGACCCCGGCCGCCCATGGCCCGCAATCATCCCGGCCCGGGCAGCCGTGCCGATGTGAACACAAAAACAATCAACAGGAGAGCCAATCATGCACCGCAAGATCATCCTGACCTCCGCGATGACGCTTCTTGCCACCACCGTCATGGCCGCCGAGATCACCGTCATGTCCTGGGGCGGCACCTATGGCCAAAGCCAGGTCGAAGCCTATCACAAGCCCTTCACCGCCCAGACCGGGATCAATATCGTCGCGCTTGACAGCGACAACCCGGCGATCCCGATCAAGGCGCAGGTCGAGGCGGGCAATGTCACCACGAACGTCGCCGATGTCGAATATGCCGACGCGATCCGGCTTTGCGACGAAGGCCTGCTGGAGCCGATCGATCCGGCGATCCTGCCGCCCGCCCCCGACGGCACCCCCGCGACCGAGGATTTCCTGCCGCAGGGTCTCAGCGATTGCGCAGTCGGCTCGATCGTGTTCTCGACGGTCTTTGCCTATGACCGGAGCAAGTTCCCCGACGCCAAGCCGCAAACCATCTTAGACTTCTTCGACACCCAGAAATTCCCCGGCAAGCGCGGGATCAAGAAAGTGCCCAAGGCCGTGCTGGAAATGGCGCTGATGGGGGACGGGGTTCCGGCGGATCAGGTCTATGCGCAGCTTGCGACCAAAGACGGCGTTGACCGCGCTTTCGCCAAGCTCGACAGCATCAAGAAGGACATCGTCTGGTGGGAGACCGGCGCCCAGCCGCCGCAGCTTCTGGCCGATGGCGAGGTGGCGATGACCATGGCCTATAACGGCCGCATCTTTGGCGCCGCCGTTGCCGAGGGCAAACCCTTCGAGATCGTCTGGGACGGGCAGGTTTATGAATACAACCTGTTCGTCATTCCGAAGGGCGCGCAGAAGCAGGAAGAGGCGCTGGAGTTCATCAAATTCGCCACCGGCACGCAACGGCTGGCGGATCAGGCGAAATGGATCAGCTATGGTCCGGCACGCAAGTCCTCGGCCGGCCTCGTCGGACTCTATCAGGACGGCAAGACCGAGATGGCTCCGCATATGCCGACCAACCCGGCCAATATGCAGAACGCGCTTGGATCATCCTACGAGTTCTGGGTCGACCATGAGGCGGAACTGGCCGAACGCTTCAGCGCATGGCTCAGCCAGAGCTGAGGGATGGGACATGGGCGGGCGCACGGGTTTCGATCGCTGATGAGCGGATTTCGATTGCGCCGTGCCGTCCCGCGCCATGGGAAGCGACAAGCTGCGCAGGTCGGTGCTGTCCCACCGACCTGCCCTGCCTTTGCCGCAGCTCAACCTGCCTGAGCCGGGGAGATCCAAACGGTCTGGACGCATGGGAGATGGCGGGGCCTCGCGGGATCGGCCTTGGAGCGGGCAGGTTCAGGTAGACCAGCCCCCACGCCGCTTGTCACGGCCCTTGAACTGACGTAAGCCGTGACATGTGCCCTTGTTCCTGCGGGGGCCATCTCCGTCCGCGTCTCAGGTTGCCTGTATATTCCTGCGTAACAATTTGAAAATATTTCCATCCGCACGCGCACCGAGAGTTCCGACCTCTCGCCCCACTCTCCGCGAAACACCAGCCGGCCTGCCGTCAAGGGTTCCCTGCAGGCCCCTCGGGAAGGGCCGACCGTCATGACCGACATCCCCAGGATCATCTGCGCAGGCGCGATGCTTTGGGACGTGATCGGCCACAGCCCGACACGGCTGAACCTGGGCGATGACGTTGCCGGCCGCATCAGACGCTTTCCCGGCGGTGTCGCAACGAATATCGGACTGGCGCTGACGCGACGGGGGCACCGTCCGGCCATGCTGTCCAGCGTCGGACATGATGCGCCGGGCGATCTGCTGGTCGCCGATGCCATGCGGCTGGGCCTCGACATGCGCTGGGTCCGGCGTGACACCGACCTGCCGACCGGCATGTATATCGCTGTCGAAAGCCCGGACGGGCTGGTCGCCGCTATCGCCGATGTGCGCGCGCTCGAGGCCGCAGGAACCGGGATCTTCGCACCGCTGCGCGACGGTCGGCTGGGCGATGCCGCCACCCCCTGGCGCGGCACGCTGGTCCTTGACGGCAACCTGACGCTTGCGGTGATCTCGTCGCTTGCGCGTGACCCGTGTCTTGCCGGTGCCGCGCTGTGCATCGCCCCCGCAAGCCCCGACAAGGTGACGCGGCTCTGGCCACTGCTCGGCCTGCCGGAGGCGACCTTCTACCTGAACCGGCGCGAGGCCGAGGCTCTGACCGGTCGCAGCTTTCGCAGCATCGCCCGCGCCGCCGAGGCGGTGATTGCGCTGGGCGCGCGCCGGGTCTTGGTGACCGATAGCGCCAATGCCGTGGCCGATGCCTTGAAGGGCGAGGCGACGCTGACCGAAACACCGCCGCAGGTCGCCGCGATCCGCGTGACCGGTGCCGGCGATGCCTTTGTCGCCGCCCATATCGCCGCCGAGCTGACCGGCACCGGCCGCGCCGAGGCCTTGACCGCCGCGCTTCGCGCCGGCGCAAGCCATGTTGCAGGAATGGAGCAATGATGAACGATCTGATCGCACGCGCGCCCGAAGTCGCTCAGGCTCAGGCCGAGGGCCGGCCCGTCGTGGCGCTGGAATCGACCATCATCACCCATGGCATGCCCTATCCGCAGAACCTCGAAACCGCGCAGAGGGTCGAGGCCGAGGTGCGCGCCGCCGGTGCCGTACCGGCCACCATCGCGGTCATGGACGGGCGGATCCGGGTCGGGCTTGATGCCGATTCTCTCGAGGCACTGGCCTCGACGCCGGGCACGCAGGTCATGAAGCTGTCGCGCGCCGATCTGGCCGCCTGCCTTGCGCTGCGCCGCACCGGCGCGACGACCGTCGCCGCCACCATGATCTGCGCCGATCTGGCCGGCATCCAGACCTTTGCCACCGGCGGCATCGGCGGCGTGCATCGCGGTGCGGAAACCAGCTTCGACGTCTCTGCCGATCTGCAGGAACTGGCGCGCACGCCCGTCACCGTGGTCGCCGCCGGGGCCAAGGCGATTCTCGACCTGCCCAAGACGCTTGAGGTGCTGGAAACGCTGGGCGTGCCGGTCATCGCCTTCGGCCAGGACCAGTTGCCGGCCTTCTGGTCGCGCGAATCGGGCCTGACCGCGCCGCTGCGCATGGACGATCCGGCGCAGATCGCGGCCTCGGCCCGGCTGCGCCGCAGGCTGGGGCTTGGCGGCGGTCAGCTGGTGGTGAACCCGATCCCGCGGGATGCCGAGATTTCTCGCGCGCAGATGATCCCGGTGGTCGAGCAGGCATTGGCCGAGGCCGAGGCGCAGGGCATCGCCGCCAAGACCGTGACCCCGTTTCTTCTGCAGCGCATCTATGAGCTGACCGAGGGTCGCTCGCTTGTCGCCAATATCGCGCTGGTGCTGAACAATGCCCGTCTTGCGGCGCGGATCGCCGCCGCCATGGCCGAGGACGCCTGAGGGATCAGCGAAACAGCTGCGAGATGTCGTAGCTGTCGCGCAGACCGATATCCTTGGCGCCGGTTTCCAGAAAATGATCGGCGGCGGCCTTGCCGGCGGCGCGCATGCTTTCCAGAAGGCCCGGCTTGGGAATCAGCTTGGTGCTGGCGCTCAGCGAATTCATCAGCTCTTCGTCCATGATCGCATGCAGCAGCACGTTCTTCATCGGCCGCCCGGTCAGCCGGTCTTCGGCATGCAGGCGCTTGACGAAGTTGATGGCGCGCAGTTCCGCCAGCAGCGACGAGTTGAAGCTGATCTCGTTCACCCGGTCCTGGATCGCCGAAGGGGTCTTCGGGATCGCATCGCGCAGCATCGGGTTGATGTTCACGATGACGATGTCGCGCGGCAGGTCCGGGCGATACAGCGGGAACAGCGCCGGATTGCCGGAATAGCCGCCATCCCAATAGGCCTCGCGCCGTCCGGTCTTGGGGTCGTCGATCTCGACGGCGCGAAACAGCTCGGGCAGGCAGGCCGAGGCCAGGATCGTGTCCACCGTCACCTCGGCCCCGCCAAAGACGCGGATCAGCCCGGTGCGCACATTGGTGGCCGAAACAAAGAATGCCGGCCCCTCGGAACGGCCCAGCTGCGGATGCGGCATCTCGCGCAGGATCGCCGATAGCGGGTTCGAATAGAACGGCCCGGAATCATAGGGGCTGATCACCCGGGTCAGCGTTTCCAACCAGGCCACGGGTGAAAAGATCTCGGTCAGGCGCTGCCAGGCGCGCGGAATGGGAAACATCGAATGCAGCCAGCGCACGACGCTGTTGTCGCTGACCTCGCCGACCTCGGACCAGATATAGGCGAGGTTCTCGCGCGCCGCCTGGCGCCCGCGCGCGCCCGGCCCGCAAGCCAGCCCCGCCGCCAGGGCCGCCCCGTTCAGCGCCCCGGCCGAGGTGCCGCTGATCCCCGAGATCTCGATCTCGGGCTCATCCAGAAGCCGGTCCAGAACACCCCAGGCGAATGCGCCATGCGCGCCGCCGCCCTGCAAGGCCAGATTGATCCGCTGCTTTGCCATCACGCCCTCCGCAATGATAATCCTATCCGCAGAGCGCGCCGCCCGCGTGTTTCTTCTTCATAAAAATATCCATATCGCGATCGTGTCGACGGGCATGACGGCTCGCCGGTCCGAGCCCCCGGATCAATCCTCGGCCTGCGCCTCGGCCCGCGACTTCCCGGCCACATCGAGCGCCAGCGTCGCCGCCATGAACGCGTCCAGATCGCCGTCCAGCACCCCTTGCGTATCGGATGTCTCATGCGAGGTGCGCAGATCCTTCACCATCTGATAGGGATGCAGCACATAGGACCGGATCTGGTTGCCCCAGCCCGCATCGCCCTTGGCATCATGTTGGGCATTGATCTCGGCATTGCGCTTGTCGAGCTCCAGCTGGTAAAGCCGCGCGCGCAAGGCGTTCATCGCCGCCTCGCGGTTCTGGTGCTGGGATTTCATCGAACTGGTCACCACGATGCCGGTCGGCAGGTGGGTGATGCGCACCGCCGAGTCGGTGGTGTTGACGTGCTGGCCACCCGCCCCGGACGAGCGATAGGTGTCGATCCTGATGTCGTTGTCGGGGATGTTGATCTCGATATTGTCATCCACCACCGGATAGACCCAGATCGAGCTGAACGAGGTGTGCCGCCGCGCCGCCGAATCGTAAGGCGAGATGCGCACCAGCCGGTGCACACCCGATTCCGATTTCAGCCAGCCATAGGCATTGGGGCCGGAAATCTTGTAGGCGGCGGAACGGATGCCGGCCTCTTCGCCGGCCGTTTCCGAAAGCAGCTCGACATTGTAGCCCTTTTTCTCGGCCCAGCGGACATACATGCGCGCCAGCATGCTGGCCCAGTCGGCGCTTTCCGTGCCGCCAGCGCCGGCATTGATCTCAAGGAAGGTGTCGTTGCCATCGGCCTCGCCGTTCAGCAGCGCCTCCAGCTCTTTTTGCGCGGCCATCTCGGCCAGCGCCTTCAGCGTCGCCTCGGCATCGGCGACGATCTCGCCATCGCCCTCGGCCTCGCCCAGTTCGATCAGTTCGGCACTGTCGCGAAGTTCGGTATCGATGCGGCGATAGGTCTCGACGGCATCCGACAGCTTCTGGCGGTCGCGCATCAGCTTTTGCGCGCGGGCCTGATCGGACCAGATGTCGCCGGCCTCGATCATCGCGTTCAGCTCTTCCAGCCGGTGCGGCGCGGTTTCCCAGTCCATGCGCTGGCCGAGCAGTTTCAGCGATTTGCGGATCGCCTCGATCGTGGCTTGGGTTTCGGCGCGCATGGGCACTCTCTTTCAGGTCGGAATTTCGGACGGGTGCGGACAGATAACGCGGGTGGCGGGCGCCTTCAAGCGCCCTGCCCCCGGAAAACCATGGGTCAACTTAGTAGAGCCCGCCCGAGGACAGTGTGCCGAAATCGGCCTTTTTCGGAATGACCTTCTTTTTCCCGGTTGAGGTGGTGACCGCCTGCCCGGTATCGCGCGCCTCGGTGAAAAGCGGCAGCGTGGCGGGATCGGCGCGGCCAAAGCCGCCATCGACCAGCCCCAGACCGCTGGTATCCTGACCGTCGCGGAAATATTCGGCGATGACATTCGGGCCCTTGGCATCGGGGCCAAGGATCGCGCCCGAGAAACGGTCGATGTTCACGAAATGCCCGCCCGGCGGCACGGCGAATGTGGTGCCGCCGAATTCCTTGACCGCTTCCTGCATGAATTCGTTGAAGACCGGCACGCAAAGCGTCCCGCCATAGGCGTTCTGGCCCAGCGTGCGCGGCTGGTCATAGCCCAGATAGCAGCCGGCAACGATATTCGAGGTAAAGCCGATGAACCACACGTCCTTGGCGTCATTGGTGGTCCCGGTCTTGCCGGCGACCGGCACCGGCAGTTCGACCCCGCGCCCCGAGCCTCGCTTGACCACCCCCTCCATCATCGAGGTGAGCTGATAGGCGGTGATCGCATCCATCACCCGTTCGCGATTCGAGCGGATCGAGGGCGAGGACCCGGCCGGCAGCGTCGCCTGATCGCAATTGACGCATTCGCGCTGGTCATGGCGATAGATGGTGCGGCCATAGCGGTCCTGCACGCGGTCGACCAAGGTCGGCTCGACCCGCTCGCCGCCATTGGCGAACATCGCATAGGCCGCGACCATCTTGAACAGCGTGGTTTCCTGCGCGCCAAGGCTGTTGGCCAGGAAATGCCCGAGATGGTCATAGACGCCGAATTTCTCGGCATATTTCGCCACCGTATCCATGCCGACGCCCTGCGCGATCCGGATGGTCATCAGGTTCCGGGACTGTTCGATCCCGGTGCGCATCGGCGTCGGGCCATAGAACTTGCCGCTGGCATTCTTGGGCGTCCATAGCCCCTGCGGCGTGTTCAGGGTGATCGGCTCGTCAACGATGATGGTCGCGGGCGAAAAGCCCGAATCCAGCGCCGCCGCATAAACGAAGGGCTTGAAGCTGGAACCGGGCTGGCGCTGCGCCTGCGTCGCGCGGTTGAAGACCGAGCTTTGATAGCTGAAGCCCCCCTGCATCGAGATGACGCGGCCGGTATTGACGTCCATGGCCATGAAGCCGCCCTGAACCTCGGGCACCTGCCGCAGGGTCCAGCGGATGAAGCTGCCATCGCTGTCATTGGTCATCTGCCGGACCAGCACCACATCGCCCACCTCAAGCAGGTCCGAGGCGACACTGGCCTTGCGCCCCAGCTTGCCATCCGCCAGCCGCTTGCGCGCCCATTGCACGTCCTTGGCCGGGATCCAGTGGCCGTCCTCGTCCTCATCGACGCCCTCGATGCCGATGCGGGCGTCGCTGTCGCTCAGCGACAGGACCACGGCGGGGTGCCAGCTCTCGATGTCGCGGGGCACCTCGGCCTCGGCCAGTGCGGCGCGCCAGTCGGGTTCCGCGCCCAGCTTGTCGGCGGGGATGGTGACGCGGGTGCCCCGCCAGACGCCACGGCCACGGTCATATTGCTCCAGCGCCTTTTGCAGCGCGCGGGCAGCGACCTTTTGCAGGCGCGGCTCGACGGTGGCGCGGATGGCAAGGCCGCCGCCAAAGAACTCGTCCTCGCCGAATTCGCGCGAAAGCTGGCGGCGGATCTCGTCGGTGAAATAGTCGCGCGGCGGCAATTGCTGCTGAAGCGCCGGGAAGTCGCCGTTCTGGACCGAGCGCAGCGGCAGCGCGACCTCGGACTTATAGGTCGCCTCGTCGATAAAGCCGTTCTGCCACATCTCGCGCAGCACATAATCGCGCCGCTCGGTCACCCGCTCCTTGGCGCGGACGGGGTGATAGCGGCCCGGTGCCTGCGGCATCGCGGCCAGCATTGCCGCCTCATGCGGGGCCAGATCGGTCAGCGGCTTGTTGAAATAGGTCTGCGCGGCGGCGGCGACACCAAAACTGTTCTGGCCAAGAAAGATCTCGTTCAGATACAGCTCAAGGATCTGGTCCTTGCTCAGCGTGGTTTCCAGCCGCGTCGCCAGGATCAGTTCCTTGATCTTGCGCTCGACGCTGCGGTCGCTGGAGAGCAGGAAGTTCTTCATCACCTGCTGTGTGATGGTCGAGGCGCCGCGCACATTGGCCCCGCCCGACTTCACCGCCTGAACCAGCGCCCCCATCATGCCGCGCGGGTCAAAGCCGTGATGGTGATAGAAGTTCTTGTCCTCGGCGCTGATGAAGGCCTGTTTCACCAGCGGCGGGATCTCTTCGATCGGGACATAGATGCGGCGTTCCTGCGCGAATTCGTCGATCAGGCGGCCTTCGCCGGAATAGATGCGGCTGATGGTCTTGGGCGAATATTGCGCCAGCTGCGTGTGGCTGGGCAGGTCGCGCGAATACATCCAGAACACCGCCCCCAGAGTCAGGGCGACGAAGAAAACAGCGGTGACGATCCAGGCAAAGATACCGCCAAGGAAGGACAGGACGAAACGGAACAATGGGCAAGCCTCTGGGGATAACCTGGGTCTCTATAGATATCGGGGAACGTCCCGTCAAAGCAACCTTGCGCTACCTGCGCGAAAGTGCGGCTCGGGCGGCGTCGTCCTGCGACCAGCCACCGATGGCGCGCGCCAGTGCCCGCGCCGTCTCGGCCCGCCAGTCCGGGTCGAACAGATTGGCGCGGTCGCCGGGATCGGTCAGAAAACCCAGCTCGATCAGCACCGAAGGGATATCGGGCGATTTCAGGACCGAGAAGGCCGCCCCGCGCACCGGGCGGCGATGCATGGCAACGCCGGCGCGGTTCAGCTCGGAGACGGCGAATTTCGCGAAGGCCTCGGAACGGGGATGGGTTTCCAGCCGCGCCAGATCCATCAGCACATCCGCCACCCCGTCATCGGTGCCGACAAGATCCAGCCCGCCGACCAGATCGGCCCGGTCATGACGCATCGCCAGATCGCGCGTGGCCCGGTCATCGGCATCGGGGTCCCAGGTATAGATCGACATGCCCGCCGCCTCGCCCGCCGGCAGCGCATCGGCATGCAGCGAGATGAACAGATCCGCCCCCGCCGCGCGGGCAATGGTCATGCGCCGCTCCAGCGGGATGAAGCTGTCATCCTGACGGGTGGTCACGACCTCGAACCCCTCGCGGGTCAAAAGCTCGGCCAGCTCCTGCGCAAAGCCCAGCATCACCGCCGCCTCGCTGATCGCGCCGACCTGCGCGCCGGGGTCATGGCCGCCATGGCCGGGATCAAGGGCAATGCGCAGCCGGTCGCCGGGCTTTGCGGCAGGCGCAGTGTTTCCCGTGACGGGCTGAGGCAGATCCCAAAGCGCCGACAACGCATTGCCGCGGGTGACGAAGTCGTCCTGATCGACCGGATCAAGCCGCAGGTGCAGCAGTGCACCGCCCGCGCCGCCCTCGGCCGGGGATTGCAGCGCGACGTTCAGCGCATAGGGGCCGGAAAGTTCCATCACCAGCCGCGACCAGCCCGGCCGGAACTTGCCCCAGCGCAACGCCGGCACCAGATCCGAACCGGGCAGCGACTTTGTGTCCGCGCGCGAAAAATCGACCTGCCGGAAATCGACGACCAGACGCGGCGGGGCGTCCAGAAAATAGACCCGGTAAGGCACGGGCTGGGTCAGGCTCAGCCGCAGGTCCAGCGGGCGCGGCTTGCCGCGATCGCGCCCCTCGGCCTGCAGCGAGGATTGCGCCAGATCGACCCGCGCCAGCGCCGCGCGGCCATTGCCATCGGCCTGCCCCGGCAGCGCCAGCGTGAGCAGCAGAAGGAACGCGCACAGCCATCTCATCGCGCGGCCATGAAAGCGGCCAGCCGGTCCAGCCCCTCAGCAATGTCGGCACTTGCGCCAGCATAGCTGAAGCGCAGCGTGCGCGCCCCGCGCCGGGGATCGAAGTCTAGGCCCGGAGTCACCGCGACGCCCGCCTTTTCAAGGATTTCCGCGGCAAAGCTCAGGCTGTCATCGGTCAGTTCCGAGACATCGGCATAGATATAGAAGGCGCCTTCGGGGGGCGCGATGCGGTCAAAGCCGATCTGCGGCAGGCGCTCAAGCAGCATCTGGCGATTGGCGGCATAGACGGCAAGGTTCGCCTCGGCCTCATCGACGCAATCCAGCGCCGCCAGTGCCGCGACCTGGCTGGCATGGGGCGGGCAGATGAACATGTTCTGGGCGATGCGCTCGACGGTGCGGATCATCGGCTCGGGGACCACCATCCAGCCGATGCGCCAGCCGGTCATGCTGAAATATTTGGAGAAACTGTTGATGACCACGACATCATCCGTGACCTCAAGCGCCGAGTGGAACCCCGCGCCGTAATCCAGCCCGTGATAAATCTCGTCCGAGATCACGCTGACGCCAAGCGCGGCCGCACGCGTGGTCAGCGCCGCCAGTTCCTCGCGGCGCAGGACGGTTCCGGACGGGTTTCCGGGCGAGGCAAGGATCAGGCCCTGCACGTCACCCGGCAGATCCTCGGGACGGGGTTGATAACGGTCCTCGATCCGGGTGGGAATGCCAACGGGCTCCAAGGACATGGCGCGCAGGATCTGGCGATAGCTCGGGTAGCCCGGCTCGCCCAGGGCGACGCGGTCGCCGGCATCGAATAGCGCCGAGAAAGCAAGGATGAAGGCGCCGCTGGAGCCGGGCGTGACCACCACCCGCGCCGGGTCAAGATCGACCCCGTACCAGCGCTGGTAAAGCGCGGCGATGCCCTGACGCAGCGCGGGCAGACCCAGTGCCACGGTATAGCCCAGCGGTTGTTCCAGCGTCCGCGCCAGCGCCTGACGCGCGCCTTTGGGGGCCGGGGTGGCGGGCTGGCCCACCTCCATATGGATGATGCGCCGGCCGGCGGCCTCGGCCTTGCGGGCGGCCTCCATCACATCCATGACGATGAACGGATCGACCTGTCCGCGCTGCGACGTCTTCATCTCTGCCTCATCGTTTTGGGCGGGTATCGGGCCTATGGCCCCTTGGGTCAAGCCCGCGTGAACAGCCGTGCACCGGCTTGCAACGCCGGCGCCGCCGGGCCAAGCTTTGCGCCGATACGAAAGGACCCCGGATGAAAGCCATTCTGACCGCCGCGCTGATGACGGCAACCGCCCTGCCCGCCCTTGCCTTTGACCCCGCAAACATGAGCGAGGCCGAAAAGGACGCCTTTGGCACCGCCGTGCGCGAATATCTGATGGCAAATCCCGAGGTTCTGGTCGAATCGATCAACGTGCTGGAAACCCGCCGCGCCGCGGACGAGGCCAGCAACGACAAGCTGCTGGTCCAGAACAACAAGGACGCGATCTTTGACGACGGCCATAGCTGGGTCGGCGGCAATCCCGAAGGCGACATCACCATGGTCGAGTTCATCGATTACCGTTGCGGCTATTGCAAACAGATCAACCCAGCCGTCGAGAAGCTGCTGAAGGATGACGGCAATATCCGCTGGATCATCAAGGAATTCCCGATCCTGAGCCAGGAAAGCGACATGGCCGCGCGCTTTGCTGTCGCTGTCCAGCAAGAGGCCGGCGCGGATGCCTATAAACAGGCCCATGACGCGCTGATGGAATCGCGCGGACCGGTCAATCTGGAAAGCCTTGGCGCGCTGGCCGACAAGCTGGGGGTGGACAGCAAGGCGGTGCTGAACCGGATGAACACCGAGGAGGTCTCGGCGGTCATTCGCAAGAACCACCAATTGGCCGAGCAGATGCGGATCATGGGCACGCCCACCTTCATCATCGAGGGCGAGATGCTGCGCGGCGTGCCGGCCGACGGGCTGGAGCCGATCGTCGCGCAGATCCGGGCGGCAAAGCAGGGCTGAAGACCCTGCCGTCACGCGGGATGCGCGGGCGGCATGGATATTTGGATGAAGAAGAAAAGACGGGGGCGTCAGACGCTGACGCCTGGCGGGAGCAGCTGCGGCAGGCATTTGTGTCTTGATAAATGCAGTCGCGCTTTGCTGACGGCGCTGGCGGGTCGTTGCGCCGGGGTCTGATTGCGGCCGTCTTCTGATGCATGACGCTACGCCGCGGCCGCGCGAAGGTATCGAGAGGGTGCAGGGGCGAGTATCGGGCGGGGCCCTGCCGGACCGGCTGTGACGGATGACGCGGGCAAGAGCGAAATCACCATGCCCTCCTTTCGTCCCGGGTTGGATTGAATGGAACAGCCCGCGCCACGGGACATGTTCAGATGGGGTTGCATGGCAAAAGGTAATCGAGACCGGGCTGGGCTTAAGTCAAGCTGAACTCTCTCGCGCGGCTCATGAGGCTGCGGAGGTTCCGTTTTCCTGTCAAAGGCAAGCAGCCAGATTCCTTGCTGTTCAGCCTTGGTGTTCCTCCCGAGCTTGCTGCCGATCCATCCGGTGGCAGAGGCGACAGCTGCACCAGCACCTCGCGCAGTGCGCGACAAGCTGGCAACCATGGAGTTCTGTTCATCCAGCGATCGGATAAACCGCTCGATCGCCATCTTCTCTTGTTCGTCCAGTCGGCCACCGCCACGGCAAATGCCGGGCAAAAGCTGGGGCACCTCATGTCTGCCCCTCAAATGCCACCATGATCCCGGGCGATCTTGATGCCTGTCAAACAGATGAGAGTGCAGGAAAAAAACCGGACTCTGTCCAGAACCTGTCTTATTATCAACATCTTGGATGATTTGGCTGGGGCGGTAGGATTCGAACCTACGGTACACGGTACCAAAAACCGTTGCCTTACCACTTGGCCACGCCCCAACTGTGGAGGCGTATCTACCCAAGCCCATGGATGGGTGCAAGGGCAAAATCCGACATTTTTGACAGCATCTTCGTGAAGATTGGCAGGGCCTGACGCAGGACCGGAAAATGATGTGAAGGGACGCTCTCATGCACGGATCGCGGCCGCCACGGCTGGCTCAGGGGACCGCGAATCCGGCGCCATTCGCATTGCCGCCACAGACGCAAAACACCCAAATCATGTCACCTGAGGTCGGTTCCCGCACCAACCGACCTGTTCAATTAGTCAGATCGGGATATCAGGCTTTGACATTGCGGCGCTGCCTTGGCACCAAATAACAAGCGGAGTTTCGCCGATCCGTCCCGACGCCGGATTATTCATTTTTCTCGCTCCGCTCCGGCGATTCTGTGCTGCGTCACACGACCTGTAACGAATAAAGTTGTAACGAAGGAAATCGTCATGACCTGCGCTTGTGGATCACACCACAGACATGTCCAGCCCATCACCCCGGCCGGCGAGGAGATCATTCTGGATGCCCCGATGCTGTCGTTGTCGGGACAATTGCGCTGCTCAGATCTCGGGCAGTTGCTCAAGGCTCTTGAACTGCTGCCTGAACATGCCGAACTGAGCCGGGCCGAGCCGGGAAACCTGCGCTTTGATCTTGCCCAGACCGACAACCCGCTGATCTTTGCCCTGAATGAGCTATATGCCGATGACGAGGCCTTTCAGGCCCATCGCACCCGGCTGCGCGGCGCCCGCTGGGGCGCGGAAAGCAAAGGCATCGGACGCGCGCTTGAACTGCACGAGATCATGCCCCGGTTGCGGGCCGAGATGTATCACGATCAGGACGCGATCTCGGAACTGCTGCTGCGGGTCTTCGGCGGCCCGGAGGAGGCGCGCCTGGTCGACATGCTGCGCCGTGACGGCCATCTGGCGCTGTCCTTGGTCGCCGAGGCCGCCGGCACCGTCATCGGCCATGTCGCGCTGTCGCCCATCGTCGCGGATATCCCGGCGCTGGCGCTGGCGCCGGTCGCGGTGCATCCGGCCATGCAGGGGCGCGGTATCGGCTCGGCGCTGATCCGGGCCGCGCAAGAGGCCTTTGCCGACCACGCCATCATCGTATTGGGCGACCCGGATTATTACGGCCGCTTTGGCTTTGCGCCGGTCGATCTGGCCTCGCCCTATGCCGGTCCGCATCTGATGGGCACGGGCTGCGACGGGCTGCCGCCCGGCAGCCGCATCGCCCATGCGCCGGCCTTTTCGATGATCTAGGGCTTTTCGCCTGCCCTGCCGCCCTCATCGCGCGGCAGGCGCAGTCGGACCCGTTTCAGGCGGCGCGGATCGGCATCGACGATCTCGAACTCGGCACCGCTTTCATGCGGGATCACCTCGCCGCGCACCGGTACCCGGCCGGTCAGCATGAAGATCAGCCCGCCCAGCGTGTCGATCTCTTCGTCCTCCTCGTCCGAGGCGAGGCGCAAGCCGGTTTCGGCCTCGACATCCTCCAGGGGCGCGCGGGCCTGGATCAGCCATTGGCCGGGCTTTTCCTGCACCCACAGGCCGCCTTCGATCTCGTCATGTTCGTCCTCGATCTCACCGATGACCTGCTCGATCAGGTCCTCGATGGTCACCAGACCGTCCACACCGCCATATTCGTCGATCACCAGCGCCATATGGATGCGTTTTTGCTGCATCTGCTGCAGCAGTACGCCAATCGGCATCGAGGGCGGCACGTAAAGCAGCGGCCGCAGCATCGGGCGCAGGTTGAACTTGACCGGGGTCTTGGCGCCAAAGCCGTATTTCAGCGCAAGGTCTTTCAGGTGGATCAGGCCCAGCGGACTGTCCAGCGTGCCGCGAAAGACGGGAATGCGGGAAAAGCCGTGTTCGCCGAACATCTCGACCAGTTCCGGCAGGGTGGCGGTGACGGGGGCGGCGATGATTTCCGCCTTGGGGATCGCCACGTCATCGACGCGCATACGCCGCAGATTGACCATGCCCGGCACGCCTGCGGCCGGAAGGCTTGCGCCCTTGTCGCCGGCATCGGGCGTCTCGGGCTCCGTATCGCCGCCGCCAAAGGCGCCGAGAATCCGTCCCAGAAAGCCGCGTGATTGCGGCAGGTCACGCCCATCCCCGCCAATGCCATCCGCCCATGAGGCGGGATCGGCGGCAACGGGCGTGTCGGGACTTCGGTCGTTACTCATGTCTCGTGTTCCAGATAAGGGTCGGGAATGCCCAGCCGCGAGAGAATCGCGCGCTCGGAATCCTCCATGGTCTCGGCGTCCTGATCATCAATATGATCATAACCCGCCAGATGCAAAATCGCATGCACAAGAAGATGTGTGGCGTGATCGGCAAAGGGCTTTTTCTGCGCCAGCGCCTCGCGCTGGCAGGTGTCATAGGAAATGGCGATATCGCCCAGTTCCTCGATCTCGGGCAATTCGGGGCGGGTGCCGGGCTGGCGGGGGCCGAATTCGATGGCGGGCCAGCTCAGCACATTGGTCGGCTTGGGCTTGCCGCGAAACTCGGCATTCAGCTCGGCGATGCGCTTGTCGTCGCAGCCCATGACCACGACCTGAAACTCGCCCAGATCCAGCCATTCGCCGACCGCGCGGGCGGCGCGTTCGGCCATGGCGGGCAGGCCGGCATCCTCCCAGCGGTCATCCTCAAGGACGATGTCGACGATCTCCAGCGGCGCGGGGCGCGGCGGGTCCAGATCATCCATCGCCCTGCCCCCCGTTCTGGACCGCGCTGGCCAGACGCGGTTCGCGCCGGGGGATGCGCTGACCGCGATCATCGACAGGTTCGCCGCGCGCAAGGGCGGCCTCGGCCTCGACGTCATAGGCCTCGATGATGCGGGCGACCAGCGGGTGGCGCACGACATCCTTGGCGGTGAAATAGCTGAAGCTGATGCCCTTGACGTCCTTCAGGATCTTTTCGGCATCGGTCAGGCCGGAATGCACGCCGCGCGGCAGGTCGATCTGGGTGCGGTCGCCGGTGATGACCATGCGCGAGCCCTCGCCCAGACGGGTCAGGAACATCTTCATCTGCATGGTGGTGGCGTTCTGCGCCTCGTCCAGCACCACGAAGGCATTGGCCAGCGTACGCCCGCGCATGAAGGCCAGAGGCGCGATCTCGATGCGCTTTTCCTCCATCAGCTTGGCCAGTTGCTTGCCGGGCAGGAAATCGTTCAGCGCGTCGTAAAGCGGCTGCATGTAGGGATCGACCTTTTCCTTCATGTCGCCGGGCAGAAAGCCCAGACGCTCGCCCGCCTCGACGGCCGGGCGCGACAGGATGATCTTGTCGACATGGCCACCGATCAGCATGGTGACGCCCACCGCAACCGCCAGATAGGTCTTGCCGGTGCCCGCAGGTCCGATGCCAAAGGCCAGTTCATTGGCAAACAGCGCCCGCACATAGTCCTTTTGCGCGTCGGTGCGCGGCTCGACGGTCTTTTTGCGGGTGCGCAGCTCGATCGGGCCGGACTGGAACATTTCCAGCTGCTCGGCCGGGCTTGGCCCCTCGGCGACCGGCTCGACCCCCATGCGCAGGGCGGCCTCGACCTCGGCCATCTCGACCGGGCGGCCCTGTTCCAGACGGGCGTAAAGCGCGTTCAGCACCTGCGCCGCCTCGGCCTGCGCATCGGCGCGGCCCACGACCGACAAAAGATTGCCACGGCGCAGGATATGGACCTTCAGCGCCTCCTCGATCCGGGCCAGATGCCGGTCATGGGGGCCGCAGAGGTCGATCAGCAGCCGGTTGTCGTGAAATTCCAGCAGGGTTTCGCCGGGGGCGGTGCTTGCGGGGTTGGTCGGGGTCAGACCCAAATGTCTCTCCGAAGATCGGGTTCTCGGTAACCCATGGTTGCAACTGCGCGGGATTCGCACAAGGGGTTGGGGGCGGCTAATCCGGCTTTCCCTGCCAATGCGCAGGAAACAGGCATCATTCGCGGCCCAAGGTCGGATCCGGGGCCAGATCCAGGGCCGGTCCGCGCGCCATCGGGCGGGCGCGGCCGGCGATGAAATCGCGCAGGTAATCGTCCTGGGCCGTGTCCATCTGCGCCACTGTGCCCTGCCAACGCAGCCGCCCGCGATCCAGCAGCGCGACCCGGTCGGCAATCGCGCGCACCGAACTCATGTCATGGGTGATGGTGATGGCGGTGGCGCCGGTCTCATCGACGATGCCGCGGATCAACTCGTTGATGGTCGCAGCCCGGATCGGGTCAAGCCCGGTCGTCGGCTCGTCGAAAAAGATCACGCGGGGATCGGCGGCGATGGCGCGCGCCAGCCCCGCGCGCTTGCGCATGCCGCCCGACAGCTCGGCCGGGTAAAGATCGGCGACCTCGGGGCCAAGGCCGACGCGGGCCAGCTTCTCGACCGCGATGTCGCGGGCGCGGGCCTTCGGCATCTGGCGCAGCAGCCGAAAGGCCACGTTGCGCCAGACCGGCAGGCTATCAAACAGTGCGGCGTTCTGAAAGAGCATCCCGAATTCGTCCATGAACTCGGCCCGTCCCTCGGCCAGCGGTCGGTCGCGCCACAGGATTTCGCCCGCATCAGGGGTCTCAAGGCCAAGGATGCAGCGCAGCAGCACCGATTTCCCGGTGCCCGAGCCGCCGATGACGACAAGGCTTTCACCCGTCGCCAGATCCAGATCGACCCCGTCCAGCACCCGCTTGGGGCCAAAGGTCTTGCTCAGGCCGCGCACGCTCAGCATCAGAAGAACAGCCCCGTCAGCGCGAAATTCGCGGCCAATATCCCGACCGAGGCCGCGACCACCGCATTCGTCGTGGCCCGCCCGACGCCCGCCGCGCCGCCGCCCGCGCGCATCCCGAACCAGCAGCCCGCCAGCGCCACGATCAGGCCAAAGAAGGCGCCCTTGATCAGACCCGACACCACGTCCCAGCTTTCCAGATAAGCCCACGAATTCGCAAGATAAGTGGTCGAGTTGAACCCCAGCGCCTGCACCCCGATGATCCAGCCGCCCATGATGCCGATGATGTCGCCGACGCCCACCAGCACCGGCACACACAGCACCCCCGCCCAGAGCCGGGGCGAGACCAGCCAGCCGATCGGGTCGGTCGAGAGTGTCACCAGCGCGTCGATCTGTTCGGTCACCCGCATGGTGCCCAGTTCCGCCGCGATGGCGCTGGCGACGCGCGCGGCGACCATCAGCCCGCCCAGAACCGGGCCAAGCTCGCGCGCCATGCCGATGGCGACAATGGCCGGAACCACGTCACCGGCCTGAAATCGCTCGCCCCCGGAATGGATCTGCAGGGCCAGCGCCGCGCCGGTGAAGAGCGCCGTCAAACCGACCACGGGCAGCGACAGCCAGCCGATATGCAGCATCTGCCGCGCCAGTTCGGACGGGTGCGCGCCGACCCGCGCCAGCCCGCGCCCGGCAAAGATCGTGACCCGCCCGATCATCCGGGTCAGGCCGATAGCCGCCCTGCCCGTCAGCCGGACCGGCTTCACAGATAGGTCCGCTCGTAGCGCCGGCCCAGCGAGGTCAGGATCTCGTAGCCGATGGTGCCGCCAAGCGCGGCCAGCGCATCGACGCCCTGCCGCGCGTTCAGGATCTCAAGCGCCGGCGGCACGTCGGGCAGGTCGGTCACATCGACCGTGATCAGGTCCATCGAAATGCGTCCGATCACCGGGCAGGCGCGCTCGCCCGCCCAAAGCCGCAGCTTGCCCTCGCGGCCAAGGGCGCGGTGCAGCCCGTCGGCATAACCCGCCGCCACCGTCGCCACGCGCGATGGCCGCGTCGCGGTCCAGCTATAGCCGTAGCCCACGGATTCGCCGGGGCGGACATCGCGGGTCTGGACGATGGGCAGGGCCAGCGTGACGACCGGCTGCGCATCCGTGAAGGGCTCGGCCCCATACATGCCGATGCCGGGCCGCACGAGGTCGAAGTGATAGTCCGACCCCAGCAGGATGCCCCCCGTCGCGGCCAGCGAACGCGGCGCGGTCACGCCCTCGGTCATGGCGCGGAAGGCGGCGAGTTGCTGGGCATTGGCGGCGTGGTCCGGCTCATCGGCGCAGGCCAGATGCGACATCACCAGTTGCGGGCCAGCGGCCAGCGCCTCGCTGCGGATGGCGGCCCATTCGCCGGCCTCCATGCCCAGACGGTTCATGCCGCTGTCAAGCTGGATGGCAAAGGGCCCGCGCGCGCGCAGCGCACGGTCGCGAAAGAACTGCTCGGGGCTGTTCAGGACCGGGACCAGCCCGGTCAGGTCCGCCCCCTCCATATGGCCCGACAGCACGAAGATGCGCGCGTCATCCGCCAGATGCGGACGGATCGCGCGGCCCTCGCTGGCCAGCGCGACGAAGAAATCGCGCGCGCCCGCCTGATAGAGCGCCGGCGCCACGCGCACCGCGCCCAGACCGTAAGCGTCAGCCTTGACCACGGCGCCCGGACGGGCCGATCCGGCCCGCGCGCCAAGCGCCTTCCAATTGGCCACGAGGGCCGGAATATCTATGACGAGTCCCATGTCTGCGGCATGGCCCCTGCCCCCTGCTCCGTCAAGGGACTTTGCCAATTTTGCTATTTGCAGCGCCGCGAGATAGCATATTTTGCAAATATTCGCCTTTCCGCTTCCCGCCTGCCCCCCGAGCCGGTAACTTGGTCCAAATCCATGCGGGAGGGGCAGCTCATGAAGGACATTCTCGGCGAACTCGAGACGCGCCGGCGCGAGGCCCGACTGGGCGGCGGACAGCGGCGCATCGGCGCCCAGCACGCCCGCGGCAAGCTGACCGCCCGCGAACGGCTGGAGCTGCTGCTGGACGAAGGCAGCTTTGAGGAATTCGACATGTTCGTGCGCCACCGCTCAACCGATTTCGGCATGGAGGCGGACCGCCCCTATGGCGACGGCGTGGTCACCGGCTGGGGCACGATCAACGGCCGCATGGTCTATGCCTATTCGCAGGACTTCACCGTATTCGGCGGCTCGCTGTCGGAAACCCACGCCCAAAAGATCTGCAAGATCATGGACATGGCGATGCAGAACGGCGCGCCGGTGATCGGGCTGAACGACTCGGGCGGCGCCCGCATTCAGGAGGGCGTGGCCAGCCTTGCCGGCTATGCCGAGGTGTTCCAGCGCAATATCATGGCCTCGGGCGTGGTGCCGCAGATCAGCGTCATCATGGGCCCCTGCGCGGGCGGCGCGGTCTATAGCCCGGCGATGACCGACTTCATCTTCATGGTCAAGGACACGTCCTATATGTTCGTGACCGGCCCCGATGTGGTCAAGACCGTCACCAACGAGATCGTCACCGCCGAGCAATTGGGCGGGGCCTCGACCCATACGAAGAAAAGCTCGGTCGCGGATGGCGCCTTTGAAAACGACGTCGAGGCGATGTCCGAGATTCGCCGGCTGGTCGATTTCCTGCCGCTGAACAACCGCGAAAACGCCCCGACCCGGCCGTTCTTTGACGACCCCAAGCGCATCGAGGCCAGTCTGGACACGCTGGTGCCCGACAACCCGAACCAGCCCTATGACATGAAGGAACTGATCCACAAGGTCGCCGATGAGGGCGATTTCTACGAGATCCAGAGGGATTTCGCCGCCAATATCATTACCGGCTTCATCCGGCTTGAGGGCCAGACCGTCGGCGTCGTCGCCAACCAGCCGATGGTGCTGGCGGGCTGTCTGGACATCGACAGCTCGCGCAAGGCGGCGCGTTTCGTGCGCTTTTGCGATGCGTTCGAGATTCCGATCCTGACGCTGGTCGATGTGCCGGGCTTTCTGCCCGGCACCAGCCAGGAATATGGCGGCGTCATCAAGCATGGCGCGAAACTGCTGTTTGCCTATGGCGAGGCGACGGTGCCGAAAGTCACGGTCATCACCCGCAAGGCCTATGGCGGCGCCTATGACGTCATGTCCTCAAAGCACCTGCGCGGCGATTTCAACTATGCCTGGCCCACGGCGGAAATCGCGGTGATGGGCGCCAAGGGTGCGGTCGAGATTCTGATGCGCGCCGATCTGGGCGACAAGGACAAGATCGCCAAGCACACCCAGACTTATGAGGAACGCTTTGCAAACCCCTTTGTCGCCGCCGAAAAAGGCTTCATCGACGAGGTGATCCAGCCGCATTCGACCCGCTTCCGCGTGGCCCGCGCATTTGCGAGCCTGCGCGGCAAGCGCCAGTCGAATCCGTGGAAGAAACACGACAATATCCCGCTGTAAGCAGACGCGATGCCTGGGACCAGAACGATCCGCAAATCGATGGCGCAAGGGGCGCTGCTGGTGCTGATGGCGCCGGCAGCCGGTGCATCGGATGAAAAGCCGAACGGGGTCAAGATCACCCTGCCCTCGGGCGCGGAGGTCTTTTGGCAGGAAACCCTGCATGACACGGCGGGCGGTCAGGGCCTGACCTCGCGGTTCCGCTTTGTTATGCCGGATCTGGCGCAGCGCGTGCCCTCGACCAGCGGTCCGGCCTCGGATTTCGCCGAAGAGGAAGAGCGCGGCCCCATCGATATCGACACCGAAAGCGGCGAGGTCGCGGGCGAAGAGACCGGCGGGGAAACCGGCGCGGCCACCGAATATGCCGACACCGCTCAGCCCGATGCCGAGGCCGGAGAAATGGCCGAGGACGGCACCGAGCAAGCCGCCGATACACTGATCGAGGCGCCCGCCCTACCCGCCGCACCCGACGTGCTGGCGCAGGACCCCGTACATCAGGATGTCGTGTGGCTTTGTGAGAATTGGGCACTGCCGCGCATCGCCAGCCCGGCGCCGCGTCCCGCGCAGATCGTCATCAGCCTGGCCGACAAGGCGATCCCTTTTGCCGCCTATGACCCTGATGTCGTGCAGCTTTTCGAAGCTTTCCGGCTGCCGCCCGATCGCGATGCCTGCGAATGGGAGCCGTGGTAATGGCCGCGCAAACCGCCCCGGCAGCGCATGATGCAAGCCTGCCACATCGGCTGAAACCCGCTGCTTTTCGGTTGCGGGGAGCCTGTTTCCCGGCGACGGGCACAGCTATGATGCTTGCCGGGTCGTATTTTGCGGCCGAATCTCAACCGAGCAGTCGGGAATATCCCGTTCCGCTAAACAGGAGCACGACTCAATGTCGAAAAAGCTTGCCCTCGCCCTCGTCCTCGTTGGCCTCGCCGCCGCTTGCGCCAAAAAAGAACCGGAAGTCGTTCCGGTTGCGACCGTTCAGCCCGAGCCGGTCTACCAGGGCAAATACGGCGCCAACTAAGCCGAATGCCGTGCGCGGGCTGCCAGGCGGCCCGCGCCAACCGCGCGCCCGTCTGATCCTGCGTTCTTCCGCAAGCTATCAGAAAAGAGGCGCAACATGCTGAAGCATCGCGGCTTTCCCGGCCGTCTTCCCAGCAGCGATTTCCAGTTCACCATCCGCCGCGCCAATAAAAAGGGCGCCACGCCGCTGATCCGGCGCGAGCGCTTTCGCGACCGCAAGGTTGCCGACCGCCGTGCCGACACGGCCTTTCTTGCGGCGCTGATCGCACATTTCGGCGAAGAACCCTTCGTCCGCGGCAATCTGGATGCCGGCCGGCTGTCATGGCTTTTGGGCCGCGAGGTGATCGCCGTCGGCAAACTGAATCCGACCGATTACGAACAGTTGCTGCGCGTCGACATGAAGCGCGCCGAGGCCGGCTTTCCCGAACTTTTCGCCGCCGATGCGCCCGAATTCGACTGGGACGATGAGGATTTCGACGACGAGGATTTCGACGACGACGAGGGGGGCGGCTGATGGGCGGATTGCCGCGTAGCTGCCGTTTTTCACATGGTTGTCAGTTCCTTCAGGGAACCCCGCATGCGATATTGACGTTTCAGTTCGCATCGACGGTCCAATCCCGGACCCATAATACAGGCAATAAACTATGCAAAAATCTGTCGCCCTGCGCCTTGCCGGCGCCGTTCTTCTGGTCGCCGGTCTCTCGGCTTGTGACGGTAGCGGGCTTTCGCCCGACACCCAGCGCGCCGCCGGCGGCGCCGTGGCTGGCGCAGTGGTCGCCAAAGCGATCGACGGCGATGTCGCGACCGGCGCCCTCATCGGCGCGGCCGGTGGCGCGCTCTGTGACGACGCCGGCGTCTGCCAGCGCCGCTACTGAATGTAACCGGGCAGCCGGCGCCGCCTTTGGCCTGCGCGCCGGCACCCACATCCCGGAGCTAACCAAATGTCGAAAAAACTCGTCCTGGCACTCGGGCTGGGTCTTGTCGGCCTTGCCGGCTGCACCCAGAACATCAATCCGACCGACATGGATCGCGGCCTCATCGGCGCGGGTGTCGGCGCAACCGCAGCCTATGTCGGCGGCCATAGCGTCGCCAAGGGCGCGGCCATCGGTGCGGTCGGCGGCGCGCTTTGCGACGACGTGCGGCTTTGCCAATAACGACCTGACCGGCGCGCGTCGCACGTCGCGCGCAGTCACCTCATTCATGACCGTCCGGGGCCTTGCGGCCACGGACGGTTTTTTCATGTCCGCAGCCCGGGGGGAGCGCCCATGTTCAAGAAAATCCTGATCGCCAATCGGGGCGAGATCGCCTGCCGGGTCATCAAGACCGCCCGCAAGATGGGCATCAAGACGGTCGCCGTCTATTCCGATGCGGACCGCAATGCGCTGCATGTGAAGATGGCCGACGAGGCCGTCCATATCGGCCCCTCGCCCGCCAACCAGTCCTATATCGTCATCGACAGGATCATGGACGCCATCCGCCAGACCGGCGCCGAGGCCGTCCATCCCGGCTATGGCTTCCTGTCGGAAAACATGAAATTCGCCGAGGCGCTGGAGGCCGAGGGCGTCGCCTTCATCGGCCCGCCCTCGCCCGCCATCGAGGCGATGGGCGACAAGATCACCTCGAAAAAGATCGCGCAGGAGGCCGGCGTTTCCACGGTCCCCGGCTATATGGGCCTGATCGCCGATGCCGAGGAGGCGGTGAAGATCTCGAACCAGATCGGCTATCCGGTGATGATCAAGGCATCGGCCGGCGGCGGCGGCAAGGGCATGCGCATCGCCTGGAACGACCAAGAGGCCCGCGAAGGCTTTGAATCCTCGAAGAACGAGGCCGCGAACAGCTTTGGCGACGACCGCATCTTCATCGAGAAATTCGTGACCCAGCCCCGGCACATCGAAATTCAGGTGCTGGCCGACAAGCATGGCAACGCCGTCTATCTGCATGAACGCGAATGCTCGATCCAGCGCCGCAACCAGAAGGTCATCGAGGAAGCGCCCTCGCCCTTTCTTGACGAGGCGACCCGCAAGGCCATGGGCGAGCAGGCCGTGGCGCTGGCCAAGGCCGTGGGCTATTCCAGCGCCGGCACGGTCGAATTCATCGTCGATGGCCAGAAGAATTTCTACTTTCTGGAAATGAACACCCGCCTGCAGGTCGAACACCCGGTGACCGAGCTGATCACCGGCGTCGATCTGGTCGAGCAGATGATCCGCGTGGCCGATGGCGAGCCGCTGCCCTTTACCCAGTCCGACCTCAAGATCAACGGCTGGGCCATCGAAAGCCGGCTTTACGCCGAGGACCCCTATCGCAACTTCCTGCCCTCGATCGGGCGGCTGACGCGTTATCGCCCGCCGGCCGAGGTCGCCGCCGGTCCGCTGAAAGCCGCCGGCAACTGGGTCAATGACAGCGAGCCGGGCGACAGCCCCGTCGCCGTGCGCAACGATACCGGCGTCTATGAGGGCGGCGAGATCAGCATGTTCTATGACCCGATGATCGCGAAACTCTGCACCTGGGCGCCGACGCGGGCCGAGGCCATCGAGGCGATGCGGCTGGCGCTGGACCAGTTCGAGGTCGAGGGCATCGGCCACAACCTGCCGTTCCTCTCGGCGGTGATGGACCATCCGCGCTTTGTCTCGGGCGATATCTCGACCGCCTTTATCGCCGAGGAATATCCCGAGGGCTTCACCGGCGCGACCCTGCCGGAATCCGAACTGATCCGCATCGCCGCCTCGGCCGCCGCCATGCACCGCGTCGCCGAGATCCGCCGCACCCGCATCACCGGGCGGCTGGACAATCATGAACGCCATGTCGGCGAGCATTGGGTGGTCAAGGTCGGCGAGCAGGAATTCCCCGTCCGCATCACCGCCGATCGGAAAGGCTCGACCGTCGAGATCGCCGGGCGCGAGCTGCGCGTCGAAAGCGACTGGTTGCCGGGGCAAAGTCTGGCGCGGCTGATGGTCAATGGCGCGCCCTTGGTGATGAAGGTCGAGCGCCTGCCCTCGGGCTATCGGCTGCGGGTGCGGGGTGCCGACCTGAAAACCTTTGTCCGCCGCCCGCGCGCCGCCGAACTGGCGCGGCTGATGCCGGAAAAGCTGCCGCCCGATACGTCGAAGTTCCTGCTCTGTCCGATGCCGGGCCTGATCGTCAAGGTCAATGTCGGTCCGGGCGACGAGGTGCAGGAGGGTCAGGCCTTGGCCACCGTCGAGGCGATGAAGATGGAGAACATCCTGCGCGCCGAGAAAAAGGCCGTGGTCAAATCCGTCAGTGCCGCGCCGGGGCAAAGCCTCAAGGTCGACGACGTCATTCTGGAGTTCGAGTGATGTCGGCCAAGGCCCCGGCCGCAGGCATGCCGCAAGGGGGGCGCCGTGTCCGCGCCGCTTGACGACTGGCTCAATCCCACGGTGCAGGCGGCGCTGGTCGCGGCCACCGTCGCCGTGGGCGGCTGGGTCTATAATGGTCGCCAGAATCGCCGTCTGGCCACGCAACTGCGCACCGAGCGCGTGGACGACATCCAGCGCGCCGTGCTGGCCGAGATCCGCGCCCATGTCGTGGCGCTGGAAAACCAGCAGCTATCGCCCGGCGAACAAAGCGACCTGACCCAGCGGGTCCGTCAGGGCGGCTATATCCCCGCCCTGCCGACCGAGGCCAATGACCGCATCTTTCGCGCCATCACCGCCGAGGTGCATCTGTTGCCCGCCCGGGTCATCGACCCGGTGGTGATCTATTACCGGCTGCTGGCGATCATGTCCTCGCTCGCGGGCGATCTGCGGCTGATGGCCGTGCAGGACCCGGCACGCGCCGCCGACATGTTCGAGGATTACCTGAGCCTGACCGACGAGACGCTCTATTCAGGCCGTTATGCGATGGTGATTCTGTCGGCGCGTCTGGACGGCGGCGATGAGGCGGTCGATGCGCTGCTGGATGAGGCGGTCAACGAAGAGGCCGCGCAGATCGCGGCCGGCCTGCCTCAGGAACTGGAAGAATTGCGCGCGCGCCTCAATAGGCGATCTTCGGACCGGAGCGACCTTTGATGGGGCGCAGGCCGATGACATTGGTGATTTCATTGGCGGTGCGGGCACGGGCCAGCCGCTGCACCAGCGTGGCCGTCGCGGCATCCGGCCGCGACCGTTTGGCGCTAGCAGGTGCATCAGCCCCGGGCGAACTTTTGCGCGGCGAGGTCGATTTGGCCATTGCGGGCTCCTTTCCCAGCGGGCGCTGCATGGCCCGCACTTCAAAGGTAGTCATTTGTTTCGATTATCGCAACATCCGCGTAAGCAGCGTACGCCCTGTTGCGATGCTTTATTGCACCCCGGCGCGGCCGATTTCCTGCAGCCGCAGCGGGAACTTGTCGATGGCGCGGGTGATCTCGCGCACCGACCATGGCACGGGCTTGCGCTGCTTGACCTGCCCGTCCTTGTCCATCAGCACCAGCGAAAACCCCTCGGGGCGCAATTGCTGCCGCCATGGGCTGGTTACCGACGGGTCGGTATCGGTGATCACCACCACGTCGCGCAGCAAAAGCGGCAGCGGATCGCGCCGCAGGGCGGCCAATTGCTCGACAAAGGCCGGATCGGCGGCGGTATCGGCGAAGATCACCACCGGCCGCGCCTGCCACATGAATTCCGCCGGATCGGCCTCGGATGCGGCCAGCACGCTGAGCTCATTGCCGGGCAGCTCGCGCGCCGGGGCCTCGGCCCGGGCGGCAGGCACCTCGCCGCGCACATATCGCTGCTCGGCCTCGCCATCCGGCTTGCCCCCCATTGCCGCAACCAGCGGCACCGCCATCAGAAAAATCAACCGTTTCAGTTTCATCATCCCCCTGTCTCTTACCCAATATAAGAGCCGGGCGGCCATGGGAAAGGATGCAAGATGACCAAAAGCCCGCAAACCGGCCTTGAAGAGTGGCGCAAGCTCGCCAGCAAGGAGTTGAAAGGCGCCGATCCTGACAGCCTGACCTGGCACACGCTGGAAGGAATCGAGGTCAAACCGCTTTACACCGCCGAGGATACCAGGGGCCTGCCGCATCTGGGCAGCCTGCCGGGGATCGAGCCCTTTACCCGCGGCCCGCGCGCGACCATGTATGCCGGCCGGCCCTGGACGATCCGCCAATATGCGGGGTTTTCGACCGCAGAAGAATCGAACGCATTTTATCGAAAAGCCTTGGCTGCGGGCCAGCAGGGCGTCTCGGTCGCCTTCGATCTGGCGACGCATCGGGGCTATGACAGCGACCATCCCCGCGTCGAGGGGGATGTGGGCAAGGCCGGCGTCGCCATCGATTCGGTCGAGGACATGAAGATTCTCTTCGACGGCATCCCGCTGGACAAGGTTTCGGTCTCGATGACCATGAACGGCGCGGTGATCCCGATTCTGGCGAATTTCATCGTCACCGGCGAGGAACAGGGCCATCCCCGCGCCGTGCTGTCGGGCACGATCCAGAACGACATCCTGAAAGAGTTCATGGTCCGCAACACCTATATCTATCCGCCCGAACCCTCGATGCGGATCATTTCGGACATCATCGAATACACCAGCAATGAGATGCCGAAGTTCAACTCGATCTCGATCTCTGGCTATCACATGCAGGAGGCGGGCGCGAACCTCGTGCAGGAGCTGGCCTATACGCTGGCCGACGGGCGCGAATATGTGCGCGCGGCGATCGCGGCGGGGATGGATGTGGATGCCTTTGCCGGGCGGCTGTCGTTCTTCTTTGCCATCGGCATGAACGTCTTCATGGAAGCGGCGAAGCTGCGCGCAGCGCGGCTTTTGTGGACGCGGATCATGAAGGAATTCGCGCCGAAAAAGGCCTCCAGCCTGATGCTGCGCACGCATTGCCAGACCTCGGGCGTCAGCCTGCAGGAACAGGACCCCTATAATAATGTCGTGCGCACCGCCTATGAGGCGCTGGCGGCGGCACTGGGCGGCACGCAATCGCTGCACACGAACGCGCTCGATGAGGCGATTGCGCTGCCCACCGAATTCAGCGCCCGCATCGCCCGCAACACCCAGTTGATCCTGCAGGAGGAAACCGGCATCACCCATGTCGTCGATCCCTTGGCCGGCAGCTATTACGTCGAAAGCCTGACCGCCGAACTGGCCGACAAGGCCTGGGCCCTGATCGAAGAGGTCGAGGAAATGGGCGGCATGACCAAGGCCGTCGCCAGCGGCATGCCCAAGCTGCGCATCGAGGAAACCGCCGCGCGGCGTCAGGCGCTGATCGATCGCGGCGAGGAGGTCATCGTCGGCGTGAACAAGTATCGGCTGGCCAAGCAGGACCCGATCGACATTCTGGATATCGACAACGTCAAGGTGCGCGAGGCGCAGATCGCGCGACTGAAGACCATGCGCGCGACCCGGGACGAGGCCGCCTGTCAGGCGGCGCTGGACGAGCTGGCGCGCCGGGCGCGCACTGGCAGCAATCTTCTGGAAGCGGCGGTCGAGGCCGCGCGGGCGCGGGCATCGGTGGGGGAAATCAGCATGGCGATGGAAAAGGAATTCGGCCGTCACCGTGCCGAGGTCAAGACCCTGGCCGGGGTTTACGGCGCGGCTTACGAAGGCGATGACGAGTTCGCCCAGATCCAGCGCGACGTCGAGAAATTCGCCGAGGAAGAAGGCCGCCGCCCGCGCATGCTGGTGGTGAAAATGGGGCAGGACGGCCATGACCGCGGCGCCAAGGTCATTGCCACCGCCTTCGCCGATATCGGCTTTGACGTCGATGTGGGGCCGCTGTTCCAGACCCCCGAAGAGGCCGCGCAGGACGCCATCGACAATGATGTGCACGTGGTGGGCATCAGCTCGCAGGCGGCGGGGCACAAGACGCTGGCCCCCAAGCTGATCGCGGCGCTGAAGGATCAGGGCGCGGGCGATATCATCGTCATCTGCGGCGGCGTCATTCCCCAGCAGGATTACGATTTCCTGAAAAAGGCTGGGGTCAAGGCGATCTTCGGGCCCGGGACGAATATTCCCGCCGCTGCCAAGGACATCCTGTCGCTGATCCGCGAGGCCCGCAGCGCCTGAAATGGCGGCTTGAGGCGGCGGGCGCGGCTCTTGCCGGCGCGGTCGCATGGATATTTATTGCATGAAAGAAGCACCCGTCGCGCCATCCCGGTCGCGGCGGGTTTCGATTGCGAGGCAGCGGATGACCATCAGACCCGTCAGGGACAGCGATCTTGCGGCAATCCTTGCTTTTTGGAACCCGCTGATCCGCGAGACCACGATCACCTTTTCATCCGAGGAAAAGACGGCCGAGGGGTTGACCGCGATGATCGCGGCGCGGCGTAGCATGGGGCGCGAGTTTCTGGTCGCCGAGATCGGCGGCGCGGTGCTGGGTTTTGCCAGCTATGACCAGTTTCGCGCCGGTAACGGCTATGTCCATGCCATGGAACATACCGTCATTCTGGCCCCCGAGGCCCATGGCCGGGGGCTGGGGCGGGTGCTGATGGCGGGGACCGAGGATCACGCGAAGGCGCGCGGTGCGCATGTCATGGTCGCCGGGGTCTCGGGTGAGAATGCCGTAGGGATCGCCTTTCACCGGGCGTTGGGTTACGCGCAGACCGGGGTCATGCCGCAGACCGGGCGCAAGTTCGGCCGCTGGCTGGATCTGGTCCTGATGCAGAAACAGCTTTGAGCGCCGCTTGTCAGGGCCCGGGGGCTGTGAAAGACTCGCTCCAAAACGCGAGGACAGCATGAACGACGGGCGCAACGGCACGATCAAGCAGATCATCTGTATCAAATGGGGCACCAAGTTCGGCCCCGAATTCGTGAACCGCCTGCATGCGATGATCGCGCGCAACATCACGCCGCCGTTCCGGCTTTATTGCTTTACCGATGACGGCAGCGGGCTGCATCCCCATATCGCCATCCGGCCCCTGCCCGAATTCGCGTATCAGGCGCCGGTCAATACGCGCGGCAAATGGCCGAAATCGCGGCTTTGGGGCGATCTGGGCGATGTGACGGGCGTGGTGCTGTTTCTGGACCTGGACGTCATCGTTACCGGCAGCCTTGACGATTTCTTCAGCTTTGGCGATCCGGACGACACCGTGGTCGGGCTGAACCCGAATACGCCCCTGGAAAAGATGGGCCAGACCTCGGTCTATCGGATGCGGGTGGGCAAGCTGAAACCCCTGCAGGACATCTTTCGCGCCGATCCGCAGGCGGCGGCGGACAAGTACAAATACGAGCAGCGCTTTGTCACCCGCAACGCGCCGGGGGGCGTCAAGTTCTGGCCCAAGGGCTGGCTCGCGCATTTCCGCATGCATTGCGTGCCGAACTTTCCGTTGAACTATTTCCGCGAGGCGCGCATTCCCGCCGGCACCCGGATCGTGATCTTCCCGGGCAACCTGAACCCGCCCGACGCCATTGCCGGACGCTGGAGCGACCGCGACGACCACCTTAGCCCCATGGATCACCTGCGCGCCACATTCGACGGGCGCAGACGCGAAGGGGTCTTCAAGCACCTGCGCCATTACCTGCTGCCGGTCAGCTGGGTCGAAAAGCTGTGGCGCGAATAGGCGCGCCGCCCGAGACGCATTACACTTTGCCGCCGGAATTCGCGGCAGCCCTGGGGCAATGCGTGGCGAATTTCGGCTGGCTTGAGGAAATCATCAAGCGCACCATCTATGCACTGGACCGCGCGCGGCTGGCCGATGACCTGACGCAAGAGGAATTGCAGACCTGGCTGACCCATATCGGGCAGATCGCCGACGATTCCATGGGCACGCAGATCGACCAGCTGGATGCTGCCATGCGCCGCTATCCGGGCTTGCGCGACCGCAACCGCATCACCGACCGCCTGGCCGCGATCCGGCTGCATCGCAATCTTCTGTGCCATGCCTCGTGGCGCCCGACCGAGGACAAGACCCGCTGGCATCCGGCCTTTGTCAATACCAAGGGCGAGGTCTTTGACCACGGGCTGAGCCTTACCGATCTGGAGACCATCAGCGCCGACACGGTCGAGATCGGCACCCGCGTCTTGCGCGTCATGCGCGCCACCGGGGTCGAGGGCTATTGGGCCGGCGATGACGAGGCGTAAGCTTGGGCGTAAGCTTGCGCGCAACCCTGCGCGCAAGCCCCGCGTTGCAAGACCGCGCGCCATCCGCTAACACCGCCTCACCCATAGATAAGAGTGTTCCATGTCCGCCCAGAAACCGGGGCAAAACGCCTCTCCGCTTCGTCTCGGCATCGCAGGTCTCGGGACGGTCGGCACCGGCACCGTCAAGATCATCCAGAAACATGCCGCGATGCTCAGCTCGCGCGCAGGTCGTCCGGTGGCGATCACCGCCGTCAGCGCCCGCGACCGGATGAAGAACCGCGATGTGGACCTGTCCGGCTATGCCTGGGAAACCGATGCCCGCGCGCTGGCCGTGCGCGATGATATCGACGTCTTCGTCGAACTGATCGGCGGCGATGAGGGCATTGCCCGCGAGGCGGTGACCGCCGCGCTGAAGGCCGGCAAGGATGTCGTCACCGCCAACAAGGCGCTGCTGGCGATCCACGGTCAGGAACTGGCGGAACTGGCCGAGGCGCATGGCCGCGTCATCCGCTTCGAGGCCGCCGTCGCCGGTGGCATCCCGATCATCAAGACGATGACCGAGTCGCTCGCCGGCAACGAGATCCGCCGCGTCATGGGCGTGATGAACGGCACCTGCAACTATATCCTGACCCGGATGGAGAATGCCGGCCTGCCCTATGAGACGGTCTTCGAAGAGGCCCGCCAGCTTGGCTATCTTGAGGCCGATCCGACGCTGGACGTGGGCGGGATTGACGCCAGCCACAAGCTGGCGCTGCTGGCCGCCATCGCCTTTGGCGCCAAGCCCAGCTTCGGCGCCGTCGAGATCGAGGGGATCGAGCGCGTCAGCATCGACGATATCCGCCGCGCCGCCGACATGGGCTATCGCATCAAGCTGCTGGGCGTGGCGCAGATGACCGGGCGCGGGCTGGAACAGCGCATGTCGCCCTGTCTCGTGCCCGCCGAAAGCCCGCTGGGGCAATTGCAGGGCGGCACCAACATGGTCGTGGTCGAGGGCGACTCGGTCGGCCAGATCGTCTTGCGCGGCGCCGGCGCCGGCGAAGGCCCGACCGCCAGCGCGGTCATGTCCGACGTGGTCGAGATCGCGCGCGGCGTGCGCATGCCCAGCTTTGGCCAGCCGGCATCAGAGCTTGCCACCCCGCAGGCGGCGCGCACCGCCGTGCCGGCCGCCTATTACATCCGTCTGCAACTGACCGACAAGCCGGGCGCACTGGCCAAGGTCGCCTCAGTCCTGGGCGAGGCCGGGATTTCGATCGACCGCATGCGCCAATACGGCCATTCGGAAACGGCGGGCATCGCGCCCGTGCTGATCGTGACCCACAAGACCACGCCCGACGCCATCGATCACGCCATCGAGGCCCTGCCCAAGACCGGCGTCATCGCCGGCGAGCCGGTCGAGCTGCGCATCGAGGAAGTCTGACAGGACGAACACGTCCGACCGGAAAACGGGGCGCGCGGGTCTGCCGGGCGCCCTTTTTCGTGGTCAGCGCGCGGCCTGACCCTCGGTGCCCAGATGGCGCAGCCCGTGGGTCACGTCGGCGCGCACCGCCAGCCGCAGCCCCGGCTCGTCCCCGGCGCGCAGCGAGGCCAGGATCATGCGGTGATGGCGCGGCGGCTCGTGCCGCTTCACCCGGCCATAGAGCGCCCGCATCGTCGGCCCCAGTTGCAGCCAGACCGTTTCCACGATGGCCAGCATCGCCGGGGCCTGCGCGCGCAGGTAAAGGATGCGGTGAAACTCCAGATTGGTGCGGATATAGCCCACGGCGTCGTGACGCTCGACCGCCTCGCCGATGGCGGCGTTGATGACCGCCATGCGCTCGATCAGCGCCTGATGGGCGCGCGGCAGCGCCCGCGCCGCCAGTTCCGGCTCGATCAGCCCGCGCAGCGCCGCCAATTCCTCGATCCGCTCGACCGACAGTTCCGGCGTCGCAATCCGCCCCGATGAGGACAGCGTCAGCGCGCCTTCGGCCACCAGCCGCCGCACCGCCTCACGCGCGGGGGTCATCGAGACGCGATGCTCGGCCGCGATTCCGCGCAGGGTCATCGGCAGGCCGGGCGGCAATTCCCCCAGCATGATGCGCTGACGCAGGTTGCGGTAAAGCCGCTCATGGGCCGAGGTCTCGGGGGGGCGCGAGGCGTTCATGCGCCCATGTGATCACAAAATCCGGCGCCGTCAATCGCCGCTGTCATCGCCGTCATCCCCCTCGTCGCGAAAGCGCCAGGCCAGCAGCTCATGGCCATGGCTGCGCAGCCAGGCGCGGTGGTGGGCATAGTCGGGCATCAGCCGTGCCGTGGCCGCCCAGAAGGCCGGGGAATGATCCATATGGGCCAGATGTGCGACCTCATGCGCGGCGACGTAATCCAGCACCTCGGGCGGGGCCATGGCCAGCCGCCATGAGAACATCAGCCGCCCGTCATGGGTGCAGCTGCCCCAGCGCGAGCGGGTGTCGCGCAGCGACAGGGCGTGGAAAGGGCGCCCCAGCGCGGCGGCATGGCGGTCGCAGGCGGCACTCAGCCGCGCATGGGCCAGATGCTTGAGAAAGGCCGCCACGACCACGCCCACGGGCCGGCCCTGCGGCACCAGCAGGCGGTCATCGGTCAGCGCGACCCGGCGCCCTTCGGTCGGGGTGACCAGCCGTGCCACGCCCTCGACCGGCAGGTTTGCGCCAAGACCCGCAAGCTGCAGCCTCGGCATCTGCGCGCGCATCTGGCGCAGCCATTCGGTCCGCGATTCGGCAAAGGCGCGGCCGTCCTGCACGCTGGCGCGCTGGGGCAACGTCAGCACCACCTCGCCGCCCGCACGCGCGACGCGCAGGGTCATCCGCCGCGCCCGGGCCGAGCGGCGCAGGGTCACCGGAATGTCGCCTCCGACCAGAATGCTGCTCATCGTCCCCGCATCGTTTGGTGTTTTCATGTGTCTTGACGGGCGCTGTTTCCGCCCATGCCATCCGATCCTGCCGCGCATTCCACCGCAAGGGGGAAAAGCCTTTGACACCCCGCACCGGCTGTGGCAGGGGACAGCGGATTTACCTAACCGTGGCAGAAAGAGAATACCATGCCCAAAGAGGAATGGGGCACGAAACGCCTTTGCCCCCACTGCAATACGCGCTTCTATGACCTGATGAACGACCCGATGACCTGCCCGGCTTGCGGTGCGGAATTCACCCTTGAAAGCCTGACCAGCGGCCGCGCGCGCTCGCTGATCTCGGAAAAGACCGCCGCACGTGACACCGACCAGACCGATCTGGTCGATGACGAGGATCTGGACGATGACGCCGATGGCGGCGATCTGGACGACGATCTGCTGGATGACGACGATGATGACGGCGACGTGTCGCTGGACGAGATCGCCGACATGCCCGACAGCGACGACGACTGATCGCATTTGCGGGGATCACCGCGCCCGGCGCGGGTCCCTGACGCATTCCGGCCTTGAGACCGTGAACATGACGCCTGCCGAGTTTCATCCCGGCAGGCGTTTGCCTGTCTTGGGCTTTCTCGGCGAAAAGGTCAGGCCCAGATTCGCATCATCGCCAAAGCATGGCGGGCGCTCTGCCCTGGTGGCTTGCCCCCGGGGACCGGTCGCAGCGTGGCGGCGGGCCTCACCCGGCCAGAGCTAACAGCCGGTCGACGTCGAGATGCGCCTCGAGATGCTGGGCAAGACGGTCCAGGACCTTATCGACGCCGGCGCCGTAATCCAGCGCGGATGACGTCCCGAACCCGGAAAGCCAGGCGGCGCGAAAGGCGTCGCTGGCAAAAAGCCCGTGCAGATAGGTGCCCGCGACACGGCCATCGGAGCTGACCGCGCCGTCTGGCTGCGGAATATGGGCAAAGGGGCGGGCGCAATCGGGGCCGGTGGTGCGGCCCATATGGATCTCATAGCCCTCGATCGGCTGGCCTTGGGCGTGGCCTTCGATCCGGGTCAGGCGCTTGTCGGGGGCCATATGGGTTTCCACGTCCAGAAGCCCCAGGCCGGGATCGCTGCCCGGCGCGCCGTCATGGCCATGCGGGTCGTGGATCATGCGGCCCAGCATCTGATAGCCGCCACAGATGCCCAGCACCCGTCCGCCCCGCCGCAGATGCGCCGCCAGATCAATGTCCCAGCCTTGCGCGCGCAGGAAGGCCAGATCGCCGCGCGTCGATTTGCTGCCGGGAAGCACGACCAGATCGGCATCGCCCGGCAGCGCCTGTCCCGGCGAAACCATGCTTAGCCGGACGCCCGGCTCGGCCGCCAAAGGATCCAGATCGTCGAAATTCGCGATCCGCGACAGCATCGGGCAGGCGATGTGCAAGGCACCTGCCCCGGAACTGCGGCGCAGATCGGCCGCATCCTCGGCCGGCAAGCGGGCGGCATCGGGAAACCACGGCACAAGGCCCAGATCGGGCCAGCCGGTGCGCTCGGCGATAAAGGCGCGTCCGGCATCGAACAGCGCCGGATCACCCCGGAAACGGTTGATCAGGAAACCCCGGATCATCGCCGCGTCCTCCGGATCGATCACCGCCTGCGTGCCGACGATCTGCGCGATCACCCCGCCCCGGTCGATATCGCCCGCCAGCACAACCGGCACATTGGCGGCGCGGGCGAATCCCATATTGGCAATGTCGCGGGCGCGCAGATTGACCTCGGCCGGGCTGCCGGCGCCTTCGACCAGCACCAGATCATGCGCGGCGGAGAGGCGCTGGAAGCTGTCCAGAACCGCCCCCATCAGCTGCGGCTTCAGCCCCGCGTAATCCGCCGCCGCAGCCCGCGTCACCGCGCGGCCCTGCACGACGACCTGCGCAGCGCGGTCGGTTTCGGGCTTGAGCAGCACCGGGTTCATGTGGACCGAGGGCTCAAGCCCCGCCGCACGGGCCTGCAGGGCCTGCGCGCGGCCGATCTCGCCCCCGTCCGGGGTCACGGCAGCGTTGTTCGACATGTTCTGCGGCTTGAAAGGCGCGACGCGGATTCCGCGCAGCCTTGCGGCACGACATAGTCCCGCCACCAGCAGCGATTTCCCGACATTCGAGCCGGTTCCCTGAATCATCAGCGCGACCATTGCCGCCCCCGCTTGCCAATCCCCGCCTTGGTGACTAGATAGGCGCGTCGCTGAATGAAAGGCCCCGTGGTGGAAAACGTCGTCCTTACCGTGCATCTGATCCTTGCAGTCCTGCTGATCGGAGTGGTGCTTTTGCAGCGGTCCGAAGGCGGCGGCCTTGGCATGGGTGGTGGCGGAGGCGGTGTCATGACCGGCCGTCAGGCCGCCAATGCCCTGTCGCGCCTGACCTGGATCTTTGCCATCGGCTTCATCATCACCTCGGTCACGCTGACCGTCATCGCAGCGCGCAATGCCTCGAACGGCTCGATCGTGGACCAGCTGGACCTTGGCGGCACGGCGACCGCGCCGACGACCGACCTGCCCGCCGGGCTTGAAAACTATGCCCCGCCGCCCGGCGCCGGCCAGCCCGTGGTTCCGGGCGCAGCCCAGCCGGTCACGCCTCCGGCAGCCGAGGCGCCCGCTGCTGAGGCGCCCGCCGCTCCGGCGGAAAGCGCCGCCCCCGTGACCCCGCCCGCCACCCCGGCACCGGCCGAGGCACCCGCGGCGGAAACGCCGGCTCCGGCGCCCACGAACTGACACCAGAATTTGGGGGCGCAAATCGCGCCCCTTACAACAAGTAGCGGTCCGTTGCGGCCACGGGACAAATCGGATATAGATCGGGTCCCGTGATGCCGCCCAGATTCGGGCCGCGATCATCTATTTGATTACTCACGGGGGCCTCATGGCGCGTTATATCTTCATCACCGGCGGTGTGGTTTCTTCCCTTGGCAAGGGGCTGGCATCGGCGGCGCTGGGGGCGCTGTTGCAGGCGCGCGGCTATACGGTCCGGCTGCGCAAACTCGACCCCTATCTGAACGTCGATCCCGGCACCATGAGCCCCTTTGAGCATGGCGAGGTCTTCGTCACCGATGACGGCGCCGAGACCGATCTGGACCTTGGCCATTACGAGCGTTTCACCGGGGTTTCGGCGCGCAGGACCGACTCGGTTTCCTCGGGGCGGATCTATTCCAACGTGCTGGAAAAGGAACGCCGCGGCGAATATCTGGGCAAGACCATTCAGGTCATCCCCCACGTTACCAATGAAATCAAAGACTTCCTGTCAATTGGCGAGGATGAGGTCGATTTCATGCTCTGCGAGATCGGCGGCACGGTCGGCGATATCGAGGGCCTGCCCTTTTTCGAGGCGATCCGGCAATTCGCGCAGGACCGCCCGCGCGGGCGCTGCATCTTCATGCATCTGACCCTGCTGCCCTATCTGGCCGCGTCGGGCGAACTGAAGACCAAGCCCACCCAGCACAGCGTCAAGGAACTGCGCTCGATCGGGCTTCAGCCCGATGTGCTGGTCTGCCGCAGCGAACATCCGATCCCGGAAAAGGAACGCGCCAAGATCGCGCTGTTCTGTAACGTCCGCCCCGATGCGGTGATCCCGGCCTATGACCTGAAATCCATCTATGAGGCGCCCTTGGCCTATCACCGCGCCGGTCTTGACCAAGCGGTGCTGGACGCCTTCCAGATCAGCCCGGCGCCGCGTCCCGACCTTTCGCGCTGGGAAGATGTGATGGACCGCCTGATCCATGCCGAGGGCCGCGTCCGCGTCGCCATCGTCGGCAAATACACCCAGCTTGAGGATGCCTATAAATCCATCGCCGAGGCCCTGACCCATGGCGGCATGGCCAACCGCGTCCGCGTCAAGGCCGACTGGGTGGACAGCGAGAAGCTGGAGGGCGAAGGCGCGCATCTGCTGGACGGCTATAACGGCATCATCGTGCCCGGCGGCTTTGGCGAGCGCGGCACCGAAGGCATGGTCGCGGCGGCGAAATACGCCCGCGAAAAGAACGTGCCCTATCTCGGCATCTGTCTGGGCATGCAGATGGCGGTGATCGAGGCCGCGCGCAATCTGGCCGGCATGCCCGATGCCGGCTCCGAGGAATTCGACCACGAGGCCGGCGAGACCCGCTTCACCCCGGTCGTCTATCACCTGAAGGAATGGGTGCAGGGCAACTATACCGTTCAGCGCAAGCTCACCGACGACAAGGGCGGCACCATGCGTCTGGGCGCCTATACGGCCGTGCTGACCCCCGGCTCGAAGATTTCGGACATCTATGGCGGCGCGACCGAGATCGAGGACCGCCACCGCCACCGCTACGAGGTCGACGCCACCTATCGCGACCAGCTCGAGGGTGCGGGGCTCAGCTTTTCGGGCATGTCGCCGGACGGCCGCCTGCCCGAGGTGGTGGAATATCGCGACCATCCGTGGTTCATCGGCGTGCAGTCCCATCCCGAACTGAAATCCAAACCCTTCGAGCCGGCACCGCTGTTTGCGGGCTTCGTCCGGGCGGCGATGGAGAATGAGCGGCTGGTCTGAGGATCAGCCTGAATTCCCCGCCCCCGGCGGGTTCCAAAGCTGCTTGCCGTCACGGTTTCAACCCGGCCATTGAAAGCCGAGGTCGCGCTTGTCCGATCGGGTGAAACCGGCGCGCGGATGGTGATTGCCTTGCCGCCCGCGCGCATGCGGGACCGGCGGTCAAGCGCGGCTCGCCGGGGGCGGCAATCCGCCTTACACCCGCCCGACCGTCTCGGGCAACAGTACGGTAAAGCGGCTGCCCTGCCCGATCTCGCTTTCGATCCGCAGCCTTCCCCGATGACGGCTGACGATGTGCTTGACGATGGCCAGCCCCAGCCCGGTGCCGCCCTTTTCGCGCGAGCGATGGGTGTCCACGCGGTAGAACCGTTCGGTCAGGCGCGGCAGGTGCTGGGATTCGATCCCCTCGCCCTTGTCGGCCACGCTTACCGACCATGCCGGGCCGCGCAGCACCGGCTCATGATCCAGATGCGCCAGCGTCACCGTGACCACGCCGCCGCTGCCGCCATATTTCACCGCATTCTCGATCAGATTGCGAAAGACCTGCACCAGCTGGTCACCGTCGCCCGGCACCATGACCTTGTTGCCGGCGCCCTTCAGTTCCAGCCGAACCCCCGCCGCTGCGGCCGCCGGGGTCAGCGTCGCCACTTCGGAGCGCAGCAGCCCCGCCAGCTCGACATTCTGCACCGGGCGGCGGCGCTCGTCCTGCTCGACCCGGCTCAGCGACAGAAGGTCGGCGACAAGCCGGTTCATGCGCCCCGCCTCGCGCTCCATGATGTTCAGGAAACGGTCGCGGGCGTCTGGATCGTTGCGCGCCGGGCCGCGCAGCGTCTCGATGAAGCCCATCAGCGCGGTCAGCGGCGTGCGCAGCTCATGGCTGACATTGGCGACGAAATCGCGGCGCATCTGCTCGGTCTCCTCGTCGCGCGAGCGGTCCTCGATGCTGATCGCGGCACCTTGCAGGCCCGGACCGGCCAGCCGCGTCACCGTCACCTCGCACAGGACGCGGTGATCGGCGAGGTTCAGCGTCACGTTCAGCCGCGCCCGGTCCTGCCCGGCCAGAACCGCGTCCAGCGCGGCGTTCACTTCGGGCTGGCGCAGCACGGTGACAAAAGGGCGCGTGGCGGGCACCGGCCCCAGCAACGCCTCGGCCGGCTCATTGGCGCCAAGGATGCGCGCATCCTGATCGACAACCAGAAGCGCGACCGGCACCGTGCGCAGCAGCGCCGCAAGCGTGGCGTCGGTCATCCCTGCGGCGCCGGCACCATGCCCTTGCGGAACCGCGCGGCATTCTGCTGATAGCGCCGGGCGCTTTCGATCAGCCCGGCGCGGGCCTTGTCGTCCAGCTCGCGGATGATCTTGCCGGGGGCGCCCATGACCAGCGCGCCGGGCGGGATCTCCTTGTTCTCGGCCACCAGTGCGCCGGCGCCGATCAGCGCCCCGGCGCCGATTTTCGCGCCGTTCAGGATGATCGCGCCCATGCCGACCAGCGTGCCGTCGCCGATGGTGCAGCCATGCAGGATGGCGCGGTGGCCGATGGTGCAATTCTCGCCCACGGTCAGCGGATAGCCGGGATCGGTATGGCAGACGCAAAGATCCTGGATGTTCGAGCCGCGCCCCAGCCGGATTTCCTCATTGTCGCCGCGCAGGACGGCGCCGAACCAGACGCTTGCATCCTCCTCCAGCACGACGCGGCCCATCAGCTGCGCATCCGGCGCAACCCACGCCGCCGCCGCGATGCGCGGCGCGATTCCATCCAGATCCCAGATCATCGGCCTTCCTCCTGCATAAGGGCGCGCACGAACGGACCAAGCCCGGCCTGACGTTCGCGGCGCAGCCGCTCGGCGGTCAGGATGGTGATCAGCGCGTCGGTGCTGCGCTCGATATCGTCATTGACGATGACATAATCATATTCGGCCCAATGGCTGATCTCTGCACGGCTTTTTTCCATGCGGCCGGCGATCACCTCGGGCGTATCCTGCTGGCGCGAGACCAGCCGGCGTTCCAGTTCCGTCAGGCTGGGCGGCAGCACGAAGATCGAGACTACATGCGCCCCAAGGCTTGAGGCCCGGATCTGCTGGCCGCCCTGCCAGTCCACATCGAACAGCGTGTCGCGCCCGGCGCGCATCGCCGCCTCGACCGGGCCGCGCGGCGTGCCGTAGAAATTGCCGAAGACCTCGGCATGTTCCAGCATCTCGCCCTTGCCGACCATGTCGCGGAATTCGTCGGGGCTGCGGAAATAGTAATGCTCGCCCTCGACCTCGCCGGGGCGTGGCTTGCGGGTGGTCGCGGAAACCGAAAAGCGCAAGCTGGGGTCCCAGGCCATCAGCCGCCGCGCCAGCGTCGATTTTCCCGCCCCCGAGGGCGAGGACAGGATCACCAGAAGCCCGCTGCGTTCGATCTCTGTCATCCCTGCCCCCTGACTGTCTGGCCGCCTGAATGGCCCCGCGCCGCATCCGGGTCAAGACCTGCCAAAAAGGTTATCTCTTTAACCATCGGTCAAGAATTTGCTCGGAACAGATGAACAGAAGGTCTAGATTGCAACCATGTTCAGGTACGAGTTTGACGTTTTCAAGCCGAGGGATGATGTCGCAGGACTTCGACAAGGATCAGGACGGCGATTCTGGCCGCATTCCTGTCCTGCACAAGCAGGGCAAGGGAAAGCTGCTGCGTCTCGCGGATTATGAGGCTGCGCGCCCCGACCGGATCCTGGGCGACCTGCGCGGCTATTGGGAAAGCCTGCGTCAGGGACGCGCCATTCCGGCCCGCGCCGATGTCGAGCCGCGTGGCATCCGCCGGGCGCTGGACTACGCCTTCATTCTCGAACGGATCGCCCCCGGGGCGGCGCGGTTTCGTCTGGCCGGCCGGCATCTGATCGACCTGATGGGAATGGAGGTGCGCGGCATGCCGGTCTGCTCCTTTCTGAACACCAGTTCGCGCGGGCGGCTGTCGGATGTGCTGGAAAGCGTCTTTCGCGGGCCTCAGATCGCCGAGATGCGGCTGGATTCGCCGGCCTCTTATGGCCGTCCCGGCCTTGTCGGCCATCTGCTGCTTTTGCCGCTGCGCTCGGATCTGGGCGATGTGACCCGCGCGCTTGGCTGTCTGGTCGCCGAGGGCGAGATCGGCCAGAACCCCCGCCGCTTCGATCTGGTCGAAGACCATGAGTTTCCGGTCATTCCCGGCGCCAAGGTGCTGGAGCCCTCAGCCTCGGCGGCAGGTTTCTCGGAACCGCCGCTGCCGTTCCGGGCCGGCCCCGCCACTGAAAAGCCCGCGCTTCCCGCGGATGCCAGCCCCGAGGAACGTCGCGCGCGCTTTCGCGTCATCAGCCAGAACGAAGAATCCAGCGGGCCGCGCCCGCGTCTTTGACGAGACGCCCCGCAGGGCATGAAAAACGGCGGCTGGACCCAAGGTCCGCCGCCGTTTTCGTTACGCTGGGCGCGATGCCCCTCAGCTGGCCATGGCCTGCTTGCCGCCGGCGCCGTTCACGCGGCGATTGCGCAGTTCCTCGGCCACCAAGAAGGCCAGTTCCAGCGACTGGCTGGCATTCAGGCGCGGGTCGCAGGCGGTGTGATAGCGATCCGACAGATCCTCGTCGGTGACCGCGCGCACGCCGCCGGTGCATTCGGTCACGTCCTGGCCGGTCATCTCGAAATGCACGCCGCCGGGGATGGTGCCCTCGGCACGGTGGACGGCGAAGAACTCGCGCACTTCGCGCAGCACACTGTCAAAGGGCCGGGTCTTGTAGCCCGAGGCCGACTTGATCGTGTTGCCATGCATCGGGTCGCAGGACCAGACAACATTCGCGCCCTCTTCCTGCACGGCCTTGATCAGGCGCGGCAGGTGATCGCCCACGGTGCCAGCACCAAAGCGCGCGATCAGCGTCAGCCGGCCCGCCTCATTGGCCGGGTTCAGCTTGGCCATCAGCACCTTCAGGTCATCGGCCGTGGTCGAGGGGCCGGTTTTCAGGCCGATCGGGTTCTGCACGCCGCGGGCAAACTCGACATGCGCGCCGTCCGGCTGCCGGGTGCGGTCGCCGATCCAGATCATGTGGCCCGAGCCCGCGACCGGCAGGCCGGTGGTCGAATCGATCCGGGCCAGCGCCTCTTCGTATTCAAGCAGCAATGCTTCGTGGCTGGTGTAGAAGTCCACCTGCCCCAGATCATGCGCGGTTTCCGAGGTCACCCCCGCCGCCGCCATGAAGGCCATGGCATCGCTGATGCGGTCGGCGATGTCGCGGTAACGCGCCGCCTCTTCGCCGCCGGTGAAATCGCTGATCCAGCTTTGCACGCGATGCATGTCGGCATAACCGCCGGTCGAGAAGGCGCGCAGCAGGTTCAGCGAGGCCGCAGCCTGCGTATAGGCCGCCAGCATCCGCTGCGGGTCGGGAATGCGCGCCTCGGGCGTGAAGTCGAAGCCGTTGATGATGTCGCCGCGATAGCTGGGCAGTTCCTGCGCGCCGATCTTCTCGGTCGGGGCCGAGCGGGGCTTGGCGAATTGCCCGGCCATGCGGCCGACCTTGACGACCGGCAGCTGCGCGCCCCAGGTCAGGACGACCGCCATCTGCAGCATCACCTTGAAGGTGTCGCGGATATTGTCGGCCGAGAATTCCGAGAAGCTTTCGGCGCAATCCCCGCCCTGCAGCAGGAAGGCGCGGCCGGCCGCGACATCGGCCAGATGGGCCCGCAGCCGGCGGGCCTCGCCGGCAAAGACCAGCGGCGGGAACTTGGCCAGCTGGCCCTCGACCGCCTGCAAGGCCGCCTGATCGGGATAGTCCGGCATCTGGACGCGCGGATAGGCGCGCCAGCCACGCTTTTCCCATGCCTGTGCCGGGGTCGCGGAACTGGGTTTCGTCTGTGCCATGATCCTATCCTTCATGTTTAACCGTGATCGCCATATAGTGCGTCGTGACGCGAAGGAAAAGCCTTGCGCGTGGCCCGATAGCCTGCTGATCTGCGCCGGTTCTCAGACGCGCGACCGACATGCCAGACCTTACGCCAGCTGTCCCCCCCGATCCGGCCGCTTTCCCGCGCCCGGTGCCCGACCGACCCCAGCGCTATCTTTTCCTGCTGCTGGACCGCTTTACGATGATTTCCTTCGCCGCCGCGATCGAGCCCTTGCGGCTGGCGAACCGCCTGTCGGGCCGGGCGCTTTACGACTGGCGCCTGCTGGGTGAAGGCGGCGCATCCGCCACCTGCTCGAACGGCGCGCGGCTGGCGCTGGACGGCGATCTGCTTGAAACCCAGCGCGGCGACACGATTCTGGTTTGCGGGGGCGTCGACGTGGCGCGCGCGACCAGCCGCCCGGTCCTGGGCTGGTTGCGGCGCGAGGCGCGGCGCGGGGCGCGCATGGGCGCGCTTTGCACCGGCGCCTGGGTCCTGGCCGAGGCCGGGTTGCTGGACGGGCGCCGGGCCACCATCCATTGGGAAAACCAGGACGGATTCGCCGAGGAATTCCCCGATGTGACCCTGATCCGGACCGTCTTTGTCGAGGATGGCAGCCGCCTGACCGCCGCTGGCGGCACTGCCGCCATCGACATGATGCTGCGCCAGATCGCCCGCGACCATGGCAATGAACTGGCCAGCCGCGTCGCCGATCAGATGATCCACACCTCGATCCGCTCCGAGGACGACCAGCAGCGCCTGTCGATTCCGATCCGCATCGGCGCACGCCATCCCCGGCTGGCCCAGGTCGTGGCCCGGATGGAGGCCAATATCGAGGACCCGGTCAGCCCCGCCCGCCTTGCCTCCGAGGCGGGGATGTCGCCGCGCCAGCTGGAGCGGCTGTTCGCGCGCTATCTGGGCCGCTCGCCCAAGCGCTACTACATGGAAATCCGGCTGGAGCGCGCCCGCAACCTGTTGATGCAGACGGAAATGAGCGTGATCGAGATCGCGCTGGCCTGCGGCTTTGCCTCGGCAGCGCATTTCTCGAAATGCTACCGCACGAGCTATGGCAGCACCCCCTATCGCCATCGCGGCGGCAACGGCGCGGCGGGCTGAGGGCGGCGGCATGGCAAGGGGTGGATGCCGCAGCGTCAGCTTGGCCATTTCGGCAGCGCCGCCCCCCGCCAACAGACTTTTCTTTTCGTCCGGGGGCTTATAGCCTCAGCCGCAGGACAATGTTCCACACAGGGAGTAACTCGATGAAAAAACTTCTTCTGGCCACCGCCGCAGGTGCCCTGATCGCCGGCGCCGCAGGTGCCGAGGAAATCAAGATGGGCATCTCGCTGGGCCTGACCGGTCCGCTGGAATCCATCGCGCCGCCGATCCAGAAGGGTGCCGAGACGGCGATGAAAGAGGTCTCGGACAGCGGCAAGCTGCTGGACGGCTCGACCATCGTGCCGGTCGTTGCCGACAACACCTGCATCGACGCCGCAGCCTCGGTCGCCGCGGTCGAGCGTCTGGTCACCGCCGAAGGCGTCAAGGGCATCATGGGCGGCATGTGCTCGGGTGAAACCATCGCCTCGCTGGAAAAGGTCGGGATCCCGAACGGCATCGTGATGATCTCGCCCTCGGCCACCTCGCCGGCGCTGTCGACGCTGGACGACAAGGGCTTCTTCTTCCGCACCTCGCCCTCGGACGCGCGTCAGGGCGAAGTCATGGCCGATATCGTGCTGGAGCGCGGCATCAAGTCGGTCGCCGTGACCTTCACCAACAACGACTATGGCAAGGGCCTCGCGGACAGCTTCGCCAATGCCTACAAGGCCAAGGGCGGCAACGTGACCGTGGTTTCGGCCCATGACGACGGCAAGGGCGACTACTCGGCCGAGGTCGCGGCGCTGGCCGCAGCCGGCGGCGACGCGCTGGTCGTGGTCGGCTACGCCGATCAGGGCGGCGCGGGCATCATCCAGGGCTCGCTGGACACTGGCGCCTTTGAAACCTTCGTGCTGCCCGACGGCATGGTGAACCAGGCGCTGGTCGACAAGTTCGGCGCGCAGCTGGAAACCTCGTTTGGTCAGAACCCCTCGGCCGAGGGCGACGGGCATGACAAGTTCGCCGAACTGGCCAAAGCCGCCGGCTTCGACGGCACCTCGGCCTTCTCGGGCGAGGCATATGACGCCGCTTCGCTGATCCTGCTGGCCATGCAGGCGGCGAAATCCAGCGACCCCAAGGTCTATAAGGACAAGGTCATGGAGATCGCCAACGCCCCGGGCGAGAAAATCTTGCCCGGCGAGCTGGCCAAGGGCCTCGAACTGCTGGCGGCGGGGACGGATATCGACTATGTCGGCGCGACCTCGGTCGAGCTGGTCGAGCCGGGCGAAAGCTCGGGCGTCTATCGCGAGGTGGACTTCAAGGGTGGCAAGCTGAACGTCGTCGGCTTCCGCTAAGGTCCAGAGAACCCGGAGAGGGTCCGGTTATCCGGACCCTTTCTGCAATATAAAACAGTCCCGTAATGGGTATTCTTCATGCAACGCGTGAAGGTGGGGAGCGACATGATCCAGGTCCATGACCTGCATAAGCATTTCGGGGGCTTTCGCGCCGTGGACGGCGCCAGCCTGACCATCGAAACCGGCTCGATCACCGGGCTGATCGGCCCGAACGGGGCCGGAAAATCCACGCTTTTCAACGTGATCGCCGGGGTTTTGAAACCCACCTCGGGGCGCGTCACCATGGCGGGCGAGGATATCACCGGGCTTGCGCCGCATGAGCTGTTCCACAAGGGACTTTTGCGCACCTTCCAGCTTGCGCATGAGTTTTCCTCGATGACGGTGCGCGAGAACCTGATGATGGTGCCCGCCGCCCAGACCGGCGAGACGCTGGTCAATACCTGGCTGCACCGTGGCCGCATCCGCGAAGAGGAACGCGCGCTTCGCAAGAAAGCCGACGAAGTGCTTGAGTTTCTGACCATTTCCCATGTCGCCGACGAAAAGGCCGGGAACCTCTCGGGCGGGCAGAAAAAGCTGCTGGAGCTGGGCCGTACGATGATGGTCGACGCCCGGATCGTGTTTCTGGACGAGGTCGGCGCCGGCGTGAACCGCACGCTTCTGGGCACGATCGGCGATGCCATCACCCGGCTGAACAAGGAACGCGGCTATACCTTCTGCGTGATCGAGCATGACATGGATTTCATCGGCCGCCTGTGCGATCCGGTGATCGTCATGGCCGCCGGCAATGTGCTGGCCCAGGGCAGCGCCGACAGCATCATGAAGAACGAGGCCGTGATCGAGGCCTATCTGGGCACCGGCCTGAAAAACAAGGTCGCCGCCGAGATCGCCGAGGAATCCGCCTTTCACGAAAGCCATGGCGCCCAGCCCGGTCTTGGCGCCGAGGCCGGTCAGGGTGGCGACGGCAAGCCTGCGGGGGATCTGTGATGGCCCAGACATCGACCGAACGGCCATTCCTGTCCGCCACCGACATGCGCGGCGGCTATGGCAAGGCCGATATCCTGAACGGCTGCACGCTGACCGTTGAAAAGGGCCAGATCGCGGTGATCGTCGGCCCGAACGGCGCCGGCAAGTCCACCGCCATGAAGGCCGTCTTCGGCATGCTGAACCTGCGCGAGGGCGCCGTTCTGCTGGACGGACAGGACATCACCGCCCTGACCCCGCAGGAGCGTGTTCACAAGGGCATGGGCTTTGTTCCCCAGACCCACAACATCTTCCCGACCATGACGGTCGAGGAGAACCTTGAAATGGGTGCCTTCATCCGCACCGACGATTGCCGCGCCACCATGGAGCAGGTCTATCACCTGTTCCCCGCCGTCGCCGACAAGCGCCGCCAGAACGCGGGCGAGCTGTCGGGCGGCCAGCGCCAGCAGGTCGCCGTCGGACGCGCGCTGATGACCCGGCCCAGCCTGTTGATGCTGGACGAGCCGACCGCCGGCGTCAGCCCCATCGTCATGGATGAGCTGTTTGACCGCATCATCGAGGTGGCCCGCACCGGAATCTCGATCCTGATGGTCGAACAGAATGCCCGTCAGGCGCTTGAGATCGCCGATATCGGCTATGTGCTCGTGCAGGGCGCCAACGCTTACACCGACACCGGCCCGGCCCTGCTTGCCGATCCCGAGGTCCGCCGCACCTTCCTGGGGGGCTGAGATGGATATTCTGAACGCCATCGTGTTGTTGCTGAACTTTGTCGTGGTCCCCGCCGCCGCTTATGGCGCGCAGCTCGCGCTTGGCGCGCTGGGGGTGACGCTGATCTATGGCATCCTGCGATTCTCGAACTTTGCCCATGGCGACACCATGGCCTTTGGCACCGCGATGGTCATTCTGGTGACCTGGGGGCTGCAGGCCATGGGCATCAGCCTTGGACCGCTGCCGACCGCGCTTCTGGCGCTGCCCTTCGGCATCGCGCTGACCTCGATCTTCGTGCTGGGCACGGACCGGGTGGTCTATCGCTTCTACCGCAAGAAACGCTCCGAGCCGATCATTCTGGTCATGGCCTCGGTGGGCGTCATGTTCGTCATGAACGGGCTGACCCGGATGCTGCCCGGGATCGGCGTCAACGAGGTGCGCTTTGACGACGGTGCGCGCTTCCTGTTCTCGGTGCAGGAGTTCAAGGCCTGGACCGGGCTGACCGAGGGGCTTTCGCTGCGCGTCAGCCAGGCGCTGACGCTGATCGTGACGGCGCTGTGCTGCTGGGCGCTGTTCCGGTTCCTGAACCGCTCGCGCGAGGGCAAGGCGATGCGCGCCTATTCCGACAACGAGGATCTGGCGCTTTTGTCCGGGATCGACCCCGAGCGCGTCGTGCGCCTGACCTGGATCATCGCGACCGCGCTGGCGGTGACGGCGGGCACGCTTTACGGTCTGGATAAAAGCTTCAAGGCGTTCAACTATTTCCAGATCCTGCTGCCGATCTTTGCCGCCGCCATCGTCGGCGGGCTTGGCAATCCGTTGGGTGCGGTCGCCGGCGGCTTCATCGTCGCCTTTTCCGAGGTCGCGATCACCTATCCCTGGAAAAAGGTCGCAAACTATCTGGGCTTCGAGCCGGATGGGCTGCTGCAGCTGCTGTCCACCGAATATAAATTTGCGGTCAGCTTCGTCATCCTGATCGTGGTCCTGCTGTTCCGGCCGACCGGCCTGTTCCGCGGCAAATCCGTCTGAGGGGGCTGAACCATGTCGAATACCCGTCAAGCCGACGCGACGAGCCCCTGGCGCGCCCCGATCATGTTCCTGATCCTCGCGGCGCTGTTCTTTGCCGAAGGAACCTTTCGCAACGCCATGTTCTCGGGCAGCTGGAACACGGCGCTGAGCATCCTGAACATGGGGCTGATCTCGGCCGTCATGGCCCTGGGCGTGAACATGCAATGGGGCTATGCGGGCCTCTTCAACGCTGGCGTCGTGGGCTTTCTGGCCCTGGGTGGACTGGCCCCAGTGCTGATCTCGAGCGCGCCGGTCGAGGGGGCCTGGGCGGCCGGGATTCCCCGGGTGGCGCTGGCGCTGGTCGTCGGTCTGGGCACGCTGGCGCTGTCTGCGCAGGTCTGGCGCCGGCTTTCCGGCATCGTCAGGGTTCCGGCGCTGATCGGCACTCTGGTGCTGGGCTTCGTGCTTTACCGCTATCTGTTCGATCCCGCCGTCATCGCCATCGAGGCCAATAACGCGGCCTCGGCCGGCAATATCGGCGGTCTGGGCTGGCCGGTGCTGCTGTCCTGGCCGGTGGGGGCGCTTTTCGCCGCCGCCGCCGCCTGGGGTATCGGCAAGGTCGCACTGGGGTTGCGCTCGGACTATCTGGCGATCGCGACGCTGGGGATCGGCGAAATCATCGTCGCGGTCATGCGCAACGAGGAATGGCTGTCGCGCGGCGTCAAGAACGTCTCGGGCCTGCCGCGGCCGGTTCCCTATGAACTGGACCTGCAGGGCGATACCGGCTTTGTCGCCAAGGCCGCCGAATGGGGGATGGATCCGGCCACCGCCTCGGCGATCTGGGTCAAGCTGCTTTACGCGGGGCTGTTCAGCTTTGTGCTGCTGCTCTTGATCCTGCTGGCGGAGCTGGCGTTGAAATCGCCCTGGGGCCGGATGATGCGCGCGATCCGCGACAATGAGACCGCCGCCGAGGCCATGGGCAAGAACGTGACCCGCCGCCATCTGCAGATCTTCATCATCGGCAGCGCCGTGATCGGTCTGGGCGGGGCGATGATGGCGACGCTGGACGGGCTGCTCTCCCCGAACAGCTTCAACCCGCTGCGCTATACCTTCCTGATCTGGGTGATGGTGATCGTCGGCGGCTCGGGCAATAACTGGGGGGCGGCGCTGGGGGCGATCCTGATCTGGTTCCTGTGGATCAAGGCCGAGGTCTGGGGCCCGGAATTCATGCGCCTGATCACCGCGCCCCTGCCCGAGGGGGGATTGCGCGAGCATCTTCTGGGCAGCGCACCGCATATGCGCTTTATCGCGCTGGGGGTGGTCTTGCTGCTGGTCTTGCGCTTTGCGCCGCGCGGGCTGGTGCCGGAGAAATAGGTTTCGGGACAGGTTCGTGGGGCTCTGCCCCACACCCCGGGATATTTTGGCATGAAAGAAGAAGGGGCCGCGTTGGCCCCTTTTTTCATGCAGCGGTGAGGGTGATCGGCGTCAGGTCGCCTTGGGCGAAACGGCGCAGGACCTGCGGGTAAAGGCGATGTTCCTGCGTCAGGACCCGGGCGGCAAGGGTTTCGGCACTGTCGCCCGGCAGCACCGGAACGCGGGCCTGTCCGAGGATCGGGCCGGCATCGAGTTCGGGGGTGACGAGATGGACCGAGGCGCCAGCCTCGGCATCGCCCGCGTCGAGCGCGCGCTGATGGGTGTGCAGGCCGGGATATTTCGGCAGGAGCGAGGGGTGGATATTGAGCATCCGGCCTTCAAACCTTTGCACGAAATCCGGGGTCAGGATGCGCATGAAGCCGGCAAGGCAGAGGATGTCGGGCTCAGCCGCAAGCAGTGGTTCCAGCAATGCAGCCTCGAAGGCCGGGCGGTCGCCCTTGTAGGCGCGATGATCGACAGCGAAGGTCGGCACGCCCATGGCGGCGGCTTTTGCAAGGCCGCCCGCCTGCGGATCGTTCGAGCCGACGATGACCGCCCGCGCCGGGTGGTCGCCGGTCATCGATTCGACCAGCTTGACCATGTTCGAGCCGCCGCCCGAAATCAGGATGGCGACGCGTTTCACCGCAGCCGGCCGGAATAGCGCACGCCCTCGCCCGGGGTCACATGGCCAAGCCGGATGACGGTTTCGCCCTGCGCCTTCAGCAGCGCCTCGAGATCGGTGGCGCGATCGGCCGCGACCGAAAGGATCATGCCGATGCCCGAGTTGAAGGTTTTCAGCATCTCTGGTTCCGAGATGCCGCCGGCCTCGGCCAGCCAGTCGAAAACCGCAGGCAGGCTGTAGCTGTCGAGGTCGATCTGGGCGCCAAGCCCCTTGGGCAGCACGCGCGGCAGGTTCTCGGTGATGCCGCCGCCGGTGATATGGGCCGCGGCATGAACGCCGCCCGCACGGATCGCAGCCAGCACCGGCTGGACATAGAGCCGGGTCGGGACCAGCAGCGCCTGCCCCAGCGTGCCGGTGCCGAAGGGCGCGGGCGAATGCCAATCGAGGCCCGCATGTTCGGCGACCTTGCGCACCAGCGAGAAACCGTTCGAATGCACCCCGTCCGAGGCGAGGCCCAGAAGCACATCGCCATCGCTGACGCCGGCCGGCAGGGCCGCGCCCCGCTCCATCGCGCCGACGGCAAAGCCGGCAAGATCGAAATCGCCCTTGGCATACATGCCGGGCATTTCCGCCGTCTCGCCGCCGATCAGGGCGCAGCCGGAACGGCGGCAGCCCTCGGCGATGCCGTTGATGACGCGCGTGGCCTCATCGACCGAGAGTTTCCCGGTGGCGAAATAGTCGAGAAAGAACAGCGGCTCCGCCCCTTGGCAGACGAGGTCGTTCACGCACATGGCGACCAGATCGATGCCCAGCCCGTCCAGCTCGCCGGTGTCGATGCCGATGCGCAGCTTGGTGCCGACGCCATCGGTCGCGGCGACCAGCACCGGATCCTGATAGCCGGCCGCGCGCGGATCGAACAGCGCGCCGAAGCCGCCCAGACCATCCATCACGCCGGGGCGTTTGGTCGCGGCGGCGGCGGGCTTGATGCGCTCGACCAGCGCATTGCCCGCGTCGATATCCACTCCGGCCTTGGCGTAGGACAGGCCGCTATTGCGCTCGGTCATCTGAAGGGTCCCCTTTGCTTTGGGACCCGATAGCGCAGGCGCGGCGGACAGGCAATCATCCGCAGCGCCCGCGCAGGTTATTCGCCGATGTCCCAGGGCATTTTCGGGTCCACGCGCGGCGGGTCGGGCCAGCCGAAACGCGCGGCGCGGGCCAGGGCGATGACCTCGTCACGGGTTTTGGGTCGCTCAGCCTCTGCCAAGGACGCCATCGTTTCCGCCAGCCAGCGCGTCAGCCGGGGCGTGGCAATGCTGGTGCCGCTGACCAGCGACATCGCTGCGGGCGTCATGCCCGAAGCCAGCACGCCCCGCCGCGCCATGCCGCGATCGCCGGTCGCGACCAGATCGCCCGCCGCGCCGTCTTTCAAAAGCGAGCTATAGGGCGCGATGCGCGTCGGATTTTCGCTGAACGGTCCCAGGGCCGCGCCGCACCGGATCTGCTCACTGCCCCAGGCATAGGCGTTCAGGGTGCCATCACGCCGGATCATCGCCTTGGGCGGGACCGGATCGGGGCCGGGCCATTGCCCGTTCGGAAGCCAGATCTGATAGCCGGGATCGACCAGATAGGACTGCCGCCCCGAAGGCGGAAATCCCGGCACGCGGTCGTCGCGCTGGATCACCACGTCGCAACTGCCGGCCGGGGCGGAAAGCAGTTGCAGCATCCATTTTCCGGCGACGGCGGTGGTCACATCGGGCAGCCAGACGACGCTGGGCGGCATGATGATGGTCAGCACCTGCCGCATCACCGAATCTTCCTCCTCGCCCCAGCCCTGCAGGTAGAGACGCGCCACCTCATAGCCCAGATCGTCGCGGATATAGGCGATCTGGCCCTTGCCCGCCTCGGGCGGAGCGAAGTTGCTGGTCACCGAGCGGCCATCCGGCGCGGTCAGCATGATCCTGATGGCATCCTGTTTGGGGGCGTGCGGCGCGCTCCAGATTTCAAGCGAACTGAGGGTGCGGTCGTCGGGCAGCAACTGCCAGCCGATCTCGTCCATGACCTCGGCTGGCTTGTCCGGCGGAGTCGCGGGCGCAGGCTCTGCCTTTGCTCGAGGGGTCAGCACGGCATTCAGCATCTCTTGCCGGCTGTTGCCGGCTGACAGCACGAAATGCACCGGCCCCAGCCCGGTCGGAGGATTGCGCGACAGCTTGTCCTGCAAACGCTCGATCAGCGACGAGCCGTCACGCGGCCCGGCCGTGATCCCCAGCGAGATATTGATGACCAGCGGCCGCCTGTTCGGCTGCCCCGCCCCGTGCGAGAGCAGCCAGGAAAGGCTTCGCGCCTGAGCGATGATATAGGTGACGCCGGCCTGGATCAGCAGCGGCGTCGCCGCCCCCGAGGTGTCGGCCAGCGCCCAATCGGGCAGGCTGACCCCGATCAGCGGATGCGCCAGCCCGCGCGCGTCTTCGGGCGCATAGCCAGCCGCGGTTCCGGCCACGGCAGCGCCATGGCTGTATTGGCGCATGAACCAGCGTCCGGTGGCATTGGCCGGTGCGATCAGCCCCAGCCAGCGATAGAGTTCCTCGGGGCTACGCCTGACCGGGCCGCCATCCAGCCCGCGCAGATAGTCGATCTGCTGGCCGGTCAGATGCTGGCCGAAGGGGATATGCGGCGCGGGGCTGACCGTGGGCGCACCCTGCAGCCAGATCCCGGCGACGCGGCTATGCCCCGATGCGCAAGTGAGCAGGTGATGCGCAAAGGGAATGGTATGATCGATCACGGCGACGATGCAGGTCGCCTTGGGATTTGGCGGGAACGCCTGCGGTGATAGCGGGCCGTCCTTGGGTCCGAGATCGCGCGCCAGCACGACATCTCTCGGCGCCAGATCGCCGAGATGATCGATATAGTCGCCGACCAGATCGCCAAAGGCATCGATGGTGTTCTGAACAATCATGGCCGGAACGCCAGATCGATGAGTTTCTCGAACGCCCTGCGCCGGCTTTCCGCAAGCCCCTTGGGATGCTCGCTGCCCGGCACCGGATAGCCCTTCGGCGGATGCATCAGGTAATCGACGACTGCGGGTGTATGCGGCCCAAGACGGGCATTCGTCTTGGGCCCGGCTGGGTCCCAGACGAGGCCCTGCTTGCCGTGGTCCTTGTCGTCATCGTCGTTTTCGGGGGGTGTGGGGATCAGCTCCATCTGTTGCTCCATTCGTCAGCGGCCATCTCCCAGACGCCGGAGATCAGCACAGAATCCGGGCCGGTGACGGGTTGGTTGATCGTCAGGCAGGGATCGAGACCTTTCAGCACCTCGCAAAGCAGCGCCAGATAAAAGTCGCGGGTGCCGCCCGGCGCCCCGTCGCCCCATTTCTCGGCATGAAAGTCCATGCTGCGGCAATCGGGGCTGGTCGCGCCCGCCCTGACCGCGATCCAGCGCGCCAGCGTGATCCCAAGAAGCGCGCCGGAAGCGCTGTCCGAGGGGAAATGCACCCCGGCGACGGTCCGGTTCACCGCGATCCGCGCCGCCATCCGAAACAGCTGGCTGTCGGGTGAGACCTCGGCAGGCTTGGTATTGTCCTCGCGGGTCAGGATTGTCAGCAGCATCGCCACCGCAAAGGCCTGCGTGGCATGGCCGCTGGGATAGCTGGCATGCAAGGGGGTGGGCAGCATGGGCTGGACCTGCGTGCTCAGCACATCGGGGCGCGGGGCGTCGAAGGCCAGCTTGATGCGCTGCACGATGGCCGTGGACAGGTTCATGGCCAGATCGATCAGGTAATTCACCATCCGCGCGCGCTGCGCGGGAATCGGCAGGATCGACTTGAAGAACGAAACGATATCGGTGGTCTGAACGGTAATCTCGGGCAGCCGTTCAGAGCGCAGCGTGGCATAGCCCAGGATCAGCTTCAGTTCCCTGGCGAAATCTTCGTCAGTCGGCTGGGTAAGCCTGAGCAACAAGGAGCAGTTCTCTGCGCTATCGTCCTTGCCCGGGGCATCGCCGGCCTGCGCCTCGGCGAGTTCCTTTTCAGAGCTTGTCTTTTCTTTGCAGAACGGGATGCGAGCCATCAGCTTGACATCGGGCAAAGGCGTTTCTTTGGGCGCAGGCACCACGATCAGGCTGTCCAGCATTTCCGACAGCAGGATCGACTGGGCGAAATCATACTCGATCCGCCGCAGCCGCTGGGCCGGGCTGAGATCCTTACGGTCAGGCTTGTCCGTCTTGGGCGGCGTGGCATCGATGATCCCTTCGCGGGCGATGTTGATCGCCTGCGACATCAGCGCCTGATCGACTTCGATGGCGGCGCTATGCGCGTTATGCGCATTGTGTGCGTTATGCGCATTATGCGCATTATGTGCATTATGTGCGTTATTCAGGGCCACGTTCTGCTAGCCTCCCTCTTCATTGTTTCGGTTGTGCCAGGTTAATAAGTATTATTATTCAATCATAACTGTTCACGTCAGGCGAATCGCCATGCCCGCCACGCTGAGTCTGATGGGGTCCGTGCGGCTGCGCGGCACCATCGGGGACGACCTGACCCCCCGCAGCCAGAAGGCGCGCGGGGCGCTGGCGCTGCTTGGCACGGCGCCCGATCTGCGCCTGAGCCGCGCCCGGTTGCAGGACCTGCTGTGGAGCGAGCGGACCAAGCAGCAGGGATCGGACAGCCTGCGCCAGATGCTGCGCGAGCTGCGCGGCGCGCTGGGTGAGGAAAAGCACATCCTGCAGACCGGCGTGGGTTGGGTCGGGCTTGACCCCGAGCGCATGCGCATCGATCTGACGCCGGTCTATGATGCCGGCGGCGCGCCGATCGAATTTGCCGCCGACATCGACATTCCCGACCCCGAATTCGAATGCTGGCTGCGCGACATGCGCCTGCGCCTGACCCCCGAGGATGACGGCCCGACCGCTCTGCAGCGGCAAGGCGGATATGATCAAGCCGACGGCGGCATCAGCGGCACCAGCTCGATCGCTGCCGCGCTGGCCGGGGCCGAGCGCGCGCCCGCCGGCTATGTAGTCGCCCTGGCGCCTGTGGAAAGCAACGATGCCCGCGCCCATGTCATCGGCGAGATGGTCGTGAACGAGGCCGCCGCCCGCGCCTGCGAGATGATCCCGGCACGGCTTGCGGATGATATCTCGGCGCTGAGCCCCTTGGCCGGCACGCAGATCGGTGTCATCTGCTATTCGGCGGGGGTGGATTGCTCGCTGATGGTGGTGATGCGCGACATCCCGAGCGGCCAGCGCGACTGGACGCGCCGCTTCACCATCCGCGCCGCCGACGAGACCGTCACCATGCGCCACGCGGTCGCCCAGATCACCGTCGCCCTGCTGGACCGCGCCCGCCGCACCGCCTCGCCCAACTGGATGACCTTCCCGATCTGGGACGTGTTCAGCTATTCGCGCGAAAGGCTTGAAAATGCCGACCGGGTGCTGGCCGCCATGCCCAGCGGGCCGCAGACCGCGGTCAGCCTGGCGCTGCGCTCCTATCTGCGCAACACGCTGATCATCGAGCGGCTGGTCGACGATCCCAAGGCCTGCTCGGATGAGGCCGACGAGTTTTGCGCCCGCTCGCGCGATCTGGCGCCGAACAACCCCGTCGTGCTGGCTGTCGCCTCGCTGACCGCATCCTGGCGGCGCGATGCCGTGGGGGCGCTCGAACTGGCGCAAGCCGCCTGCCGCGCCGATCCCGACAATGAGCTGGCCTGCCATGCGCTGTCCCAGGCCCTGACCGATTGCGGCCGCGATGCCGAGGCGCTCGAGGCCAATGAGCGCGGCTTTCGCGGCGCGCTGGCCGAGCTGGGTCCGGCATGCTGGCTCATGCGCCGCTCGGTGGTGCAGATCCGGCTGGGCCGTCTTGGCGATGCCGAGAACTCGGCCGCGGCGGCCTTCGCCTTTGCCTCGGACAACCGGCCCTCGCTGCGGTTCCTGGCGGCGCTGCGCTACCATCGCGGCGATCTGTCGGGGGCCGCCGATGCCCTGCGCCATCTGCGCCATGCCGAGCCCGATTTCAGCCTGCCCCTGATGGGAAGCCCGGAATACCCGGTCTCGACCCTGCGCATGGCGGGGCTGATGGGCATTGTCGCCTCGGGTCTCTGATCGCGGGGCATGGCGGGTCATGGCGTCACCAGCACGTCAAAGGCGATCGGCGCGCGCCCCTCGCCACGCTCGACAACCATCCGCGCCCTGCCCGGCGCGACGGCATCGAAGGCCAGCACATAGACCGGCCCCTCGACGGCGCATGGCAGGTTCGATCCGCTCAGGATCTGCGCGCCTTCGATCCGGGCCAGCCCCGGCTTGCGCGCCGCCGGATCCGCCTCATTGCGCAGATGCACTTCCAGCCGGTCGCCGCAGCGCAGCGCGACCGGAGCGTTCATGTGATCTTCGTGAAGGATGCAGGTCGAGGGGCCCTGCCGGGCCGGATAGCGCAAGGGCGGTGCGCCAATGGCCAGCGCGCGCTGCATCGTGTCCAGCCAGGCGCCGCGCAGCCGCGCATCGGTGAGGTCCGCACCGTCAAGCCTTGTGCCGGTCAGGTCGGCACGCTCCAGCTGCGCCCCGCGCAGATCCGCCCCGGCCAGATCGGCAAGGCCAAGACTGGCCCCGACCAGATTGGCGCCCCGGAAATTCGCCCCCTTGGCCTTGGCCGACCACAGGCTTGCGCCCGAAAGCTGCGCCCCCGAAAGATCGGCGCCGCGCAGGTCGGTGTAAGACAGATCGGCCCCGACCATGGTCAGGCCGCTAAGATCCAGTCCCGCCATATCCTTGCCCGCCATTTCCAGTCGTCCGGTCGTCCCGATCTTGCGCATGATGTCGGCGCGGGTGAATTCAGCCATGTCCACCTCTTGTTGTTATTCCGGCGCGGGGCCGGAAGCTTCTGAGTGCCCGGGGAAGGCTGCCTCCTTCCCCGGGCTACCGGATCAGTCTCCCAGGTTGGACTGCATCCAGTATCTCTTGCGGAACCCGCGCGCGCATTCGATCTCGATGCCCTCGCGCGCGACGATCCGTGCGGTATTGCTGCGAACGCCGTAGCCGACCTCAGTCGTGCCCGGCAGAATGGTCAGGTTCAGGGGCGCCGCCCCCCGCGCCGCCAGATCCCGCATCAGCCGCGCGGAATGGCGGGCCAGCGATTGCGCGGTGCCCGGCGCCTCGAGGGCGCAGGTGGGGGCAAAGCCCTCGGGCACCGGCGGATCCTCGGAGCCGCTGTTGGAATAGCTGCGCGCGGGCAGCAGTTCCGCCACCTGACGCAGGGTCGATTCGATGCGCAGAACCGTGCCGTCGGGGCGCATCGCCAGCCGCAGCGTGCCCGCGCCCGGGGTCAGGATCGGAATGCCGCCGATCGACTGGCGGAACTGCACGATGATCTCGTCCAGCGTCTCGACGGGCGGCTCGGCCGCCAGATGCAGGCTCTGTGTCGCCGAGAGCGCCAGCGAAATGCGGTCAAAGACCAGCTCCGAGCCCGGCGAAACAAAGCCGTAGCGGCGCAGCGCGCTGCGCGCCCGGTTGACGAGGGCGCGGCGCTGGATCGGCACGCCGCTCCGCTCGCGCTCGCCGGGTCCGCTGCGGGCAAGTTCCAGCAGGATATGCCCGTCCGCGCGGCGCATGAAATGGATCGCGTCCGAGGAAACCGTCATGCGCCCCTGATCGTCGCGCGGCACCAGCCGGGGCGAGATGTTCAGCGTGTGCAGCACGCGTTCCGCCAGCGCGGTATCCTCGGCCACCGGAACCAATCTGGCGGTGCGCAGCTCGGAGGGCGGTGCCGACAGCACGACATCGCGCCGATGCGCCGGCAGCGTCGCGTGCCAGCGCCAGGCCCACCACGATCCCTTGGCCCGCGCGGCATCAAAGCGGCGCTCGTCAAACAGCGTCGCCAGCGCCTCGTCGCGGGTCGCGCCGCAGGCGGCAACGACCGGATTCTGGTCATGGGCGACGTCCCAGGCGCCGTCCAGCCAGGCTTGGGAAAAGGATTTGCCCATGCGCCAATGGCGCCAGAAATTCGCCCCATACGAGCCCGAATCCCAGCAGACCGAATCGAAACCGAACATCATCCGCAGCCCGGCATTGCTACGTGCCCAGCTGCGCAAGGGATTGCGCCCCTCGGACACGCAAAGCGATTCACTCGTTGACCAAAACAGATACCGCAGCTTGTCGGCGCCAAGCCACATGCGCCCGGATTCCAGACAGGCATCGACGCCGGTCCACAATGCCCCCATCGGCAGGCGGAAGTTCCCGGTATCGTCCATCCGGCCATGCCCGGCATGGTAAAACACGCGGACGGCATCGATATTGCGCCCGGCGGCGGCGGCCAGCCCGGAATCGTAGAGCCAGGATTTCACCGCCGCGTCGCGGCGCCAGTAATCGGGGGCGGCAAAGCTGTCCACCGCATCCAGAAACCCGCCCGCATCGCGATGGGCGGCATTCAGCGCGCCGGCGGCGCGATAGGTCTCGACGCTGCACGCGCCGTAGACCTGGGTCGAGGGGCGGCAGGCATCCAGCATGCCGCTGTTGACGGGCGCGGCAGGGTCGCCGGCAAGGTGCTCTGCCCAGTTCAGGCCAAGCATGCCCGGCTCAAAGCTGTCAAAACTGCCAACGAGATCGTCCATGTTCTGGCTCCTGGCGTAATCGTCCGCGATCCCTTCGGCGGGACCACTGGATCGAATGTTAATGAAAGGCTAAATCATCGACCGTGAAACAGACGTGAATCGCGAATCTTTCCCAGGCACTACCCGAAAATATTAGCATAACATATTGTTTTAAAACAATATCGATTCAACTTGCAGGACGAATCACTCGCTGTCTGTACGCCTGACCATGCCAAAGGACAGTTCGCGCGCAGCCGCGATCACGGTCTCGGAAATGGCCGTCAGCCGCGCATCCCCCATCCGCACCAAGGGTCCCGAGACCGAGATCCCAGCCGCCGCTTCGCCTGCAAGGTCAAAGATCGGTGCGGCAATACAGCGCATGCCAAGGCTGCGCTCTTCATTGTCCAGCGAATAGCCGCGCGCCCGGATCTGTCCGAGATCCTCGAGCAGCGCCTGCGGCTGGGTCAGGGTCATGGGGGTGAAACGCTCAAGCCGCATCTCGCGCAACAGAAAGCGCAGCTCGGTCGGGCGCATATGCGCCAGAAGCGCCTTGCCGATCCCCGAAGCATGCAGCGGCGAGCGGGTGCCGGGCGGGAAAAAGGCGCGGATCGTCTCATGGGTTTCGGCCTGGCTGAGAAACAGCACCGTATCGCCGTTGAGGATGCCCAGATTGGCGGTCTCGCCCGTGGCCTCCATCAGCCGGCGCAGGACCGGGCGCGCACGCTCAACCAGGCCCGAGCGGCGCATGAAGGCCGAGCCGTGGCGAAAGGCAGTCGGCCCGACATGCCAACCCTGGGTCGCATGATCGCTTTCCGCCACGCCCCGCGCGGCCAGCGTGACCAGCACCCGATGCACGGTCGAGGGCGCCAGATCCAGCCGCTGGGCGATCTCGCTCAGCGTCAGCCCGCCCCCTGCGGCAATGAGGTCCAGAATGTCCAGCGCCCGGTGCAGCGCCCGCACGCCGCCGGAATCCTCGCTGCCCGCCGCACGGCCGCGCGGACGACCCCTTTTCCGCGTTTCTGCTGACATTCAACCATTCCTTTCGACTGGTTATCCATTCTATTGAAAATCAAGAATATGAAACGGAAAAACGCAGACCACTGATCTGCAGAGGAAATACACGATTTTTCCATCATTGCGAAATATTTTTCAGAAAAATTGCCCGACTGGACGCCGCGCCCTAGGCTGTTTCACAACTGCGGAGGAAAGCCATGACAAGCCAGAACCCAATCTTTATTCCCGGCCCGACCAACATCCCCGAGGAGATGCGCAAGGCCGTGGACATGCCCACGATCGACCACCGTTCGCCGGTGTTCGGGCGGATGCTGCATCCCGCGCTGGACGGGGTGAAGCAGGTTCTCAAGACCACAGAGGCGCAGGTCTTTCTGTTCCCCTCGACCGGGACCGGCGGCTGGGAAACCGCGATCTCGAACACGCTGTCGCCGGGCGACAAGGTGCTGGCGGCGCGCAACGGCATGTTCAGCCTGCGCTGGATCGACATGTGCCAGCGCCACGCGCTGGACGTCACCATCGTCGAGACGCCCTGGGGCGAAGGCATCCCCGCCGACCGCTTCGAAGAGATCCTGACCGCCGACAAGGGCCATGAGATCCGCGTCGTTCTGGCCACCCATAACGAGACCGCCACCGGCGTGAAATCCGACATTGCCGCCGTCCGTCGGGCGCTGGATGCGGCGGGCCACCCGGCGCTGCTGTTCGTCGATGGCGTCAGCTCGATCGGCTCGATGGATTTCCGCATGGACGAATGGGGCGTCGATATCGCCGTCACCGGCTCGCAAAAGGGCTTCATGCTGCCGCCCGGTCTGGCGATCACCGCCTTTTCGCCCAAGGCCATGCAGGCCGTCGAAACCGCCCGCCTGCCCCACACCTTCTTTGACATCCGCGACATGGCCTCGGGCTATGCGCGCAACGGCTATCCCTATACGCCGCCGGTCGGGCTGATCAACGGGCTGAACCTGGCCTGCCAGCGCCTGCTGGACGAGGGGCTGGAGAATGTCTTTGCCCGCCATGCCCGCATCGCCGGCGGCGTGCGCGCGGCGGTCGATGCCTGGGGCTTCAGGCTTTGCGCCGCGCGCCCGGCGCTTTACTCGGACAGCGTCAGCGCCATCCGCATGCCCGAGGGTTTTGACGCCAACCGCTTTGTCGCCCATGCGCTGGAAACCTATGACATGGCCTTTGGCACCGGGCTGGGGCAACTGGCTGGCAAGGTCTTCCGCATCGGCCATCTGGGCAGCCTGACCGACGCCATGGCGTTGTCGGGTCTGGCCACAGCTGAAATGGTCATGGCCGATCTGGGCCTGCCGGTCACCCTGGGTTCGGGTGTCGCGGCGGCGCAGGAACATTACCGCCGCTCGACCGCGGCGGCCCTGCAGAAGGCGGCCTAGGATGCGGGACGCCATGTATATCCCGACGCTCGATGACATGCTGGTCGCACGCGCCCGCATTGCCCCGCATATCCACCGCACGCCGGTCCTGACCTCGCGCTTTCTGAACGAGCTGACCGGGGCCGAGCTGTTCTTCAAATGCGAGAACCTGCAAAAGGCCGGGGCCTTCAAGGCGCGCGGGGCCAGCAATGCGGTCTTTGGCCTGACCGACGATCAGGCGGCGCGCGGCGTCGCCACCCATTCCAGCGGCAATCACGGCACCTGCTTGTCCTATGCCGCCGGCCGGCGCGGCATCCCCTGCACCGTGGTCATGCCGCGCACGGCGCCGCAGGCCAAGAAGGATGCCGTCAAAGGCTATGGCGGCCGGGTGGTGGAATGCGAACCCTCGACCAGCTCGCGCGAGGCGGTCTTTGCCGAGGTCGTGGCCGAGACCGGGGCCGAGTTCGTGCATCCCTATAACGACTGGCGGGTGATCGCCGGACAGGCGACCTGCTCGGCGGAACTGATCGAACAGGTCGAGGGGCTCAATGCGGTGGTCGCGCCCATCGGCGGCGGCGGCATGATCTCGGGCACCTGCCTGACGCTCTCGAACCTTGCATCGGGGGTGAAAATCTACGCCGCCGAGCCGGAACAGGCCGACGATGCCTATCGCAGCTTCAAGGCCGGCCACATCATCGCCGACGACGCCCCCGAGACCGTCGCCGACGGGCTGAAGGTGCCGCTGAAGGAACTGACCTGGCATTTCGTCAAAAGCCACGTCACCGACATCCTGACCGCCTCGGACCCCGAGATCATTGAGGCGATGAAGCTGATCTGGAAGCGCATGAAGATCGTGATGGAGCCATCGAGCGCCGTGCCTTTGGCCACGATCCTGAAGAACCCCGACACATTCGCCGGCAAGCGCGTCGGCATCATCATCACCGGCGGCAATGTCGATCTTGACCGCCTGCCGTGGAACTGAGGTAACGCCATGAACGCCAAAACGGATTTCGCCGGCTACGAGGTCGGCTATGATATTCCCGCCCTGCCCGGCATGAACGAGGCCGATATCCAGACCCCCTGCCTGATCCTTGATCTGGACGCGCTGGAGCGCAATATCGCCAAGATGGGCGCCTATGCGGCAGCCCATGGCATGCGCCATCGCAGCCATGGCAAGATGCACAAATCGGTCGATGTGCAAAAGCTGCAGGAAAGCCTTGGCGGCGCAATCGGTGTCTGCTGCCAGAAGGTGTCCGAGGCCGAGGTCTTTGCCCGTGGCGGCATTCAGGACATTCTGGTCTCCAATCAGGTCCGCGATCCGCAAAAGATCGACCGGCTGGCGCGGCTGCCGAAAACCGGCGCGCGCATCCTCGTCTGCGTCGATGATGTCGCGAACGTGGCCGACCTCTCGGCGGCGGCGGTGCGCCATGGCACCGAACTGGAGTGCTTTGTCGAGATCGACTGCGGCGCCGGGCGCTGCGGCGTCAAGACCACCCCCGCCGTGCTTGCGATCGCACAGGCCATCGACGCCGCACCCAACCTGAAATTCACCGGCCTTCAGGCCTATCAGGGCGCCATGCAGCACATGGACAGCTTTGAGGATCGCAAGGCGAAACTCGACGCGGCCATCGCGCAGGTGCGTGACGCGGTCGAGGCGCTGACGGCTTTGGGGCTGGAGCCCGAACTGGTCTCGGGCGGCGGCACCGGCAGCTATTACTTTGAGAGCAATTCGGGCGTCTATAACGAGCTGCAATGCGGCAGCTATGCCTTCATGGATGCCGATTACGGCCGCATCAAGGATCGCGACGGCCAGCGCATCGACCAGGGCGAATGGGAAAACGCGCTGTTCATCCTGACCAGCGTGATGAGCCACGCGAAACCCGATCTGGCGGTCTGCGACGCGGGCCTCAAGGCGCAATCGGTCGATAGCGGCCTGCCCTTCATCTATGGCCGCGACGATGTGAAATACATCAAATGCAGCGACGAGCATGGCGTGATCGAGGACAAGGACGGCGTCTTGCGCGTCAACGACAAGCTGCGCCTTGTCCCCGGCCATTGCGACCCGACCTGCAATGTCCATGACTGGTATGTCGGCGTCCGCAACGGCAAGGTCGAGACCGTCTGGCCGGTCAGCGCCCGTGGAAAGGGCTATTGATGCTGGTCGTCGCCGAAAACCAGATCGCCGGGCTGATGACGCCCGAGGCAGCCTTTGACGCCATCGAGGCCGTCTTTGCCGCCATGGCCCGGCGCAAGGCCCAGAACTTTCCGGTCGTGCGTGAGGCGCTGGGGCATGAGGACGCGCTTTACGGCTTCAAGGGCGGCTTTGACGCCGACGCCCTGACGCTGGGCCTGAAGGCCGGGGGCTATTGGCCCAACAACCAGAAGCACGGGCTGATCAACCACCAATCGACGGTGTTCCTGTTCGACGCCGATACCGGGCGCGTCTCGGCGGCGGTGGGCGGGAACCTTTTGACCGCCCTGCGCACGGCGGCGGCCAGCGCGGTCTCGATCAAGTATCTGGCGCCCAAGGGGGCGAAGGTGCTGGGCATGATCGGCGCCGGCCATCAATCCGCCTTTCAGCTTCGTGCAGCGGCCCGCGCCCATGCCTTTGAGCGGGTGATCGGCTGGAACCCCCATCCCGAGATGCTGACCCGTCTGGCAGATACCGCCAGCGAACTTGGTCTGCCCTTCGAGGCGGTGGACCTGCCGACGCTGGGCGCGCAGGCCGATGTGATCATCTCGATCACCTCGTCCTTTGGCCCGCTTTTGATGGACGGCCATGTCGCGGGGCCGACCCATATCGCGGCCATGGGCACCGACACCAAGGGCAAGCAGGAACTCGACCCGGCGCTGGTCGCCCGCGCCCGCGTCTTTACCGATGAGATCGCGCAATCGGTCAGCATCGGCGAATGCCAGCACGCCATCGCGCAGGGCCTGATCGCAGAGGAGACGATCGGGGAACTGGGTGCGGTGGTGACCGGCGACAACCCCGGCCGCGCAGGCGCCGAGGTCACCATCTTCGACGGCACCGGCGTGGGCCTGCAAGACCTCGCGGTCGCGGCGGCCGTGGTCGAATTGGCAAAACAGAAAGGGGTGGCGCAAAAGGTCGATATCTGACCTCAAAGCCACACCCGTCCGATCAGGGAGGATAAGGACGGATGCAAGCAGTTGAAACCCAGACCGGGTTCGACCCGGTCGAGGAACGCATCCCCGGCCCAAGGCTGCTGGCGCTTGGCCTGCAGCATGTGCTGGTGATGTATGCCGGCGCCATCGCGGTGCCGCTGATCGTTGGCCGCGCCCTGCAGCTTGAGGCGCAGGACGTGGCCTTTCTGATTTCCGCCGACCTGTTCGTCTGCGGGATCGTCACCATCATCCAGTCCTTTGGCGTCACGCAATGGTTCGGCATCAAGCTGCCGGTGATGATGGGTGTGACCATCGCCGCCGTCGGGCCGATGGTCGCCATCGCCTCGGCCAGCCCCGGACATGAGGGCGCGCGGATGATGTTCGGCGCGATCATGGCCGCGGGCCTCATCTCGATCCTGTTCGCGCCGCTGGTCGGGCGGCTCTTGCGGTTCTTCCCCAGCGTGGTGACCGGGACCGTCATTCTGGTCATCGGCGTCAGCCTGATGCCGGTCGGGATCAACTGGCTCTTCGGCCTGCCGGTCGGCCCGACCGCGCCCAAGCTGGTCGATCCAGGCCATGCCGCCTGGCTGGAGGGCGCCGTCGCCGCCGGTGGCGTGCCCGCTGGCGTCAAGCTGATGCCTTCGGTCGCCAACCCCGAATATGCCTCGCTGCCGCGGATCCTGATCGGGCTGGTGGTGCTGGGCTCGATCCTGATGATCTCGCGCTTTGCCAAGGGGTTTCTGGCCAATATCGCGGTGCTGATGGGCATCGTGATCGGCGGCATCCTGGCAGCCTCGCTGGGCATGATGCATTTCGACCGGATCGCCGGCGCGGCATGGTTTGCGCCGATCGCGCCCCTGCATTTCGGCACGCCGATCTTTGACCCGGTGATGATCCTGACCATGCTTCTGGTGATGTTCGTGACCATGATCGAATCGACCGGCATGTTCCTGGCGCTCAGCGACCTTTGCGGGCGCAAGATCACCCCAAAGGCGCTGACCGCCGGGCTGCGCGTTGACGGGCTGGGCACCGCGATCGGCGGGCTCTTCAACACCTTCCCCTATACGTCGTTTTCGCAGAATGTCGGGCTGGTCGGCGTGACCGGCGTGCGCTCGCGCTTTGTCTGCGTGGCGGGTGGCGCGATCATGGTGGTGCTGGGGCTGATCCCGAAAATGGGCGCGCTGGTCGAAAGCCTGCCGACGACGGTGCTGGGCGGCGCGGGTCTGGTGATGTTCGGCATGGTCGCCGCGACCGGCATCCGCATCCTTGCAACGGTGGACTTCAAGGGCAACAAGCATAATCTCTTCATTGTCGCCGTTTCCCTTGGGCTTGGAATGATCCCGATGATCGCACCCGACTTCAACCAGTGGCTGCCGCATTCGCTGCATACGCTGATCCATTCCGGCATCCTGCTGGCGGCCGTCGCGGCAGTCCTGCTGAACTGGTTCTTCAACGGCGCCCCCCACGCGACCGAGGAAGACATCCGCAATGCCGGCCACGCCGCCGAGGTGCATTGATGCCCCGCCGCCTGCTGATCCGCGGCGCCGAAGTGGTCGTGACCATGTACGGTGCCCGGCGTGAAATCGCGGGCGGAGACGTTCTGATCGACGGCGGGGTCATCCTCGCCGTCGGCACGAACCTTTCCTCCGAGGGCGCCGAGATCGTCAATGCCCGGGGCTGCGTCGTCACCCCGGGCTTTGTGAACACCCATCACCACCTGTTCCAGACCCTGACCCGCGCCGTGCCCGCCGCACAGGACGCGGCGCTGTTTGGCTGGCTCAGGACACTTTACCCGATCTGGGGCCGCATGGGTCCCGATGACATCCGCCTTTCGACCCGGATCGGACTGGCCGAACTGGCGCTGTCGGGCTGCACCTGTTCGTCGGATCATCTTTACCTGTTCCCGAACGGCGCCCGCCTTGACGACAGCATCGAGGCGGCCTCCGAAATCGGCATCCGCTTCACGGCCACGCGCGGCGCCATGTCCATCGGCGAAAGCAAGGGCGGCCTGCCCCCCGACGCGCTGGTCGAAACTGAGGCCGCGATCCTCAAGGACAGCGAACGCCTGATCGCCGCCTTCCACGACCCGAACCCCGGCGCCATGGTGCAGGTCGGCCTCGCGCCCTGCTCGCCCTTCTCGGTCAGTCGCGAGCTGATGCGCGACGCCGCCATCCTTGCCCGCGACAAGGGCGTGCGCCTGCACACCCATCTGGCCGAAAACGACGAGGATATCGCCTATTCGCTGGCCAATTTCGGCATGCTGCCCGGCGATTACGCCGAAAGCCTGGGCTGGACCGGGGACGATGTCTGGCACGCGCATTGCGTGAAACTCTCGGACACCGAGATCGACCTCTTCGCCCGCACCGGCACCGGGGTGGCGCATTGCCCCTGCTCGAACGCGCGCCTCGCCTCGGGGATCGCGCCCGTCCGCCAGATGCGCAACGCGGGCGTCCCGGTCGGGCTCGGCGTCGATGGCTCGGCCTCGAACGATTGCAGCCATCTCGGGCTTGAGGCGCGCCAGGCCATGCTGGTCGCCCGCCTGCGTGACGGCCCCGCCGCCATGGGCGCGCGCGAGGCGCTGGAGATCGCCACATTGGGCGGCGCCCGCGTCCTTGGCCGCAGCGATATCGGCGCACTGGAACCCGGAAAACGTGCCGACCTGGTGCTGTGGGACGTCTCGGAACTGCCGACGGCCGGGCAATGGGACCCGGTCGCGGCGCTGATCTTCTGCGCCCCGATCCGCCCCCGCGCCGTCTATGTCGAGGGCCGCGCCGTGGTCGATGACCACCGCCTGCTGACCGCTGACACGAACCGCCTGCACGACCAGGCCCGCGCCGCCATCACCCGCCTCGCCGATTGATTACAGGAGCCCACATGCCCGGCTATCTCACCACACATGTCCTCGACACTGCCAATGGCGCGCCCGCGCAGGGCATGCGCATCGAACTCTGGCGCCTCGACGGCGACCGCCGCCTGATCGCCGAAACCGTCACCAATCATGACGGCCGCACCGATGGCCCGATCCTGCCCGAAACCAGCTTCGAGACCGGCGAATACGAGCTGGTCTTCCATGTCGGCGCCTGGCTCGACGCCATCGGCCACAAGGCCGCCGAGCCGCGCTTTCTCGATCAGGTGCCGCTGCGCTTTGGCATGTCCGAACAGGACCATTACCACGTCCCCCTGCTGATCTCGCCCTACGGCTACTCGACCTATCGCGGCAGTTGACCGGCTTCTTTCATGTCCAAATATCCCGGGGGAGGCCCGGTACGGGCCGGGGGCAGCGCCCCCTGAACCGAACGACCGAGGGGGCATTGCCCCCTCTTTCCATTTTCATCATTCCGGCAGATAGATTTTCAACGATCCGTTAAGACAACAAGGGCGAATGCGTGAATAGTCCTGCCCTGCCCGCTCGGGCTAATCTGGCCGCAAGCAAGAACAGGGAGACCCTCAATGTCCGATTTCGCCGTCATCTGGGACTGGCTCGCCTTTGCGATCCGCTGGACGCATGTCGTCACCGCCATCTGCTGGATCGGCTCGTCCTTCTATTTCGTGGCGCTTGATCTGGGGCTGCAAAAGGCGCCCGGACTGCCCAAGGGCGCGCATGGCGAGGAATGGCAGGTCCATGGCGGCGGCTTCTACCATATCCAGAAATACCTGGTCGCGCCCGAGCGCATGCCCGAGCATCTGGTCTGGTTCAAATGGGAAAGCTACATGACCTGGATCTCGGGGGCGGCGCTTCTGATGGTCACCTATTGGGTCGGGTCCGAGCTGTTCCTGATCGACCCCGCCAAGATGGAGCTGGCGCCCTGGCAGGCGATCCTGATCTCGGCCGGCTCGCTCTCGGTCGGCTGGCTGGTCTATACGAACCTGTGCAAATCCAAGCTGGGCGAGACCCCCACGCTGCTGATGCTGCTGCTGTTCGCGCTGCTGATGGTCATGGGCTGGGCCTATAATCAGGTCTTTACCGGCCGCGCCACCATGCTGCATCTGGGCGCCTTCACCGCCACGATCATGACCGCGAACGTGTTCTTCGTCATCATGCCGAACCAGCGCATCGTCGTCGCCGATCTCGGGGCCGGCCGCCCCGCCGATCCGAAATACGGCAAGATCGCAAAACTGCGCTCGACCCATAACAACTACCTGACGCTGCCGGTCGTCTTCCTGATGCTGTCGAACCACTATCCGCTGGCCTTCGCCAATGAATATAACTGGGTGATCGCCGGGCTTATCTTCCTGATGGGCGTCACCATCCGGCATTTCTTCAACACCATGCATGCCCGCAAGGGAATGCCGTGGTGGACATGGGCGGTGACGACGGTGCTGTTCATCATCGTCATGTGGATCTCGACCGCGCCGATGCTGCGCGAAACCGTCGAGGAATCCGAGGCCCGCATCCTGACCCCCACCCAGCAGGCCATGGTCGAGGCGCCCGGCTGGGACGCGGCCTACGGCGCCGTCATGGGCCGGTGTTCGATGTGCCACGCCCGCGAGCCGGGCTATGAGGGCATCCACACCGCGCCCAAGGGCATCTTGCTGGAGACCCCCGACGACATCACCCGCGCGGCGCGCGAAATCTATATCCAGGCCGGCGTCACCGATGCCATGCCCCCCGCCAATGTCAGCTTCATGGAGCCGCAGGAGCGGCAGGCCATCGTGGACTGGTATCGCAGCCTGCCCAAGACCTTCGCCATGAACTGAGGAAAACCGCTTGCCGCGCATCTCCCGGTGCGGCTGGCACTTGGGCGCTCCTCAGGACAGGACAAGCCCACACCGGCTGTTCGCCATGGGCATTTTGACCAACCTTTTGAACCCATACTGGCGCAGTCGCTGGTTCTGGGCGGCCGCCCGGCATGGCTCAAGGCGCAACGCTGGCTGATGGGCATGGTGCTGGCCGCTCTTGCCCTGCGTCTGGCGATCGAGGCCCGGCGCGAAGGATATTTGCCCCACATCGCCCAATCGGCTAGAGCAGCGCAAAGGACATAGCCGGGGGCGCAAATGGACAATAATGGCTGGGACGATTCCGCCGAGGCCTGGATCGCCGATATGGGCGACAAGGGCGATTTTTCGCGCCGCCATGTCCTTGACGCGCCGATGCTGGCGCGCATCCGCGGCCGGGGCTTTCGGAACGCGCTGGATGTCGGCTGCGGCGAGGGGCGGTTTTGCCGGATGCTGGCCGCCGAGGGCATCGCCACCTCCGGCATCGACCCGACCGCGCGCCTGCTGGATGCGGCCCGCGCCCGTGACCCGCAGGGCAGCTATCTGCAAGCCCGGGCCGAGGCCCTGCCCTTTGGCGATGCCGGTTTCGATCTGGTGGTCAGCTATCTGACGCTGATCGACATCGACGACTATGCCGCCGCCATCGCCGAGATGGCGCGCGTCCTGCGCCCCGGCGGCAGCCTGCTGATCGCCAACCTGAATTCCTTCAGCACCGCCGGGGACTGGACCGCCGAGGGCAAGGCCGCCTCCGGTTTTCTGATCGACAACTATCTGGACAGCCGCGCCGAATGGGAAAGCTGGAACGGCATGCTGATCCGCAACTGGCACCGGCCGTTCCACCTGTACATGCAGGCGCTGCTGCAGAACGGGCTGCGGCTGGCGCATTTCGACGAGCCCGCGCCAACGGATGGCGATGCCCAGACCATCGCGCGCTATCGCCGCGCGCCGTGGCTGCATGTCATGGAATGGGTCCGCGACGAGGCCCGCGCCGCCTTTTGATACATGCCGCAGACATGATATGTCTGACGCAATCTCATACGAGGATCGACATGAAGCTGCCGCTGACCAGTCTCGTGCTACTGCCGCTGAGTGCCGGCGCGGCGCTGGCCTGTTCGGCCGTCGAGGTCACGAAATCCACCGTCACGCGCGGCGAGGGCTGTTCGGTCGCCTACAGTTCCGCAAAGCTGTCCATCGCCTCCTACCCCGTCGAGCGGCTTTCCCCACATGTCTTGCGGCAGGTCGTCACCAAGGGCGCCTGCATTGGCGAGCAGATCGTGTTCTATTACGATTGCGCGCAGGGCCGGGGCGTCTGGCTGGGCGGAGAGTTCAGCACCATGGGCGTGTTCTCGCCCGAGCCACCGAAGAAATCCGCCAGCTATGTGCCGCCGGCGATGTCCCCCGGCCCGGCCGCATATTTCGCCGAGAATCTGGAACCGACATTCGCGCCGGGCTACGATATCGACGCCATCCACACCAAGGCCGCCGCCCTGCCTTGGATCACGCAAACGGGCCGGATCAGCACGCCCAAGGTCACGGTCGAGGGCAAACCCTTCAACCTTGCCTGCGGCTGCAAGCTGAAGTCCGCGCCGTAACCGTCAGGCAAAGACCCCCCGCGTCTCGCGGGCGATGAAATCGGCAAACAGCCGCACCTTGGGATCCTGCAAGCGGCGGTGCGGGGTCAGCACGCCGAATTGCGCCGGCACCGGCGGGGTCTTTGCCAGCACCTCGACCAGCCGGCCCTGCGCCAGATGCTCGGCTACCTCATAGCGCGGGCGGTTGACGATGCCGCGCCCCTCCAGCGCCCAGCCGCTGAGCACGTCACCGTCATCGGCGTCGAAACGACCATTCACCAGCAGCTTCTGCGGACCCTCGGGGGTTTGCAGCACCCAGTAATATTCCGGGCTGCGCGGGTAACGCAGCAGCAGGCAGTTATGCGCGGTCAGATCCTCGGGGCGCTCGGGCGTGCCGTGCCGCTCCAGATAGGCGCGCGTCGCCACCAGCACGCGCTTGCATTCGGCGATGCGGCGCCATTTCAGCGCCGAATCCTGCGGCTCTCCCAGAAAGAAGGCCAGATCGATGCCATCGGCGATGATGTCGACATTGCGATCGGAAAGCCTCAGGCGCAGCTCGACCCCCGGATATTCGTCGCAGAACTTGGGCACCAAAGGCGCGATCAGCCGCCGCCCCAGACCCAAAGGCGCCGTCACCCGCAAGGCGCCATGCGGCATGCCCGAAAAACCCGACACCACCGCCTCGGCCTCGTCCAGAGTCTCGATCACGCGGCGGGCATTGTCGTAGAAGGCGCGCCCCACCTCGGTCGGGACCAACTTGCGGGTGGTGCGGTTCAGTAGCCGCACCCCGTAGCGGGTTTCCAGATCCTTGATCCGGTTCGAGGCCACCGCCGGCGACATGCGCAGATCGCGCCCCCCCGCCGTGATCGAACCCAGTTCGACCACCCGCACGAAGACCCGCAGACTTTCAAGATATGGCACGGGGCCGCCCCACTTCTTTCAATGAATGGTGGAAAGTCTTATGCTCATTCGGTGATTTCGCAAAGCCCATTTCGCCACTAGGCTTTTCCCAAGATCCAGCCATCCCACGCGAGAGCCGAATGAACCAGGAATTGCGATTTTTGCTCAATGACACCGAGATCCGGCTGAGCGAGGCCGGAGCCGGCGATACGCTTCTGGACTTTCTGCGCCTGAACCGCCGCCTGACCGGCAGCAAGGAAGGTTGCGCCGAGGGGGATTGCGGGGCCTGCACCGTGCTGGTGGGGCGGCTTCATCACGGCCAGTTGCGCTATGAGCCGATCAACGCCTGCATCCGCTTTCTGGCCTCGTGCCATGGCTGTCATGTGGTGACCATCGAACATCTGCGCGGTCCCGATGGGGACCTGCATCCGGTTCAGGCCGCCATGGTCGAACATCACGGCAGCCAGTGCGGGTTCTGCACGCCCGGCTTTGTCATGGCGCTTTATGGTCTGTGGATGGGAAATCCCCGCCCCGACATGGGGGCGATTGAAACCGCGCTGCAGGGAAATTTGTGCCGCTGCACCGGATATGAGCCGATCGTGAAGGCGGCCTTTGCCGCCAGCGAGGCGGGCGGCCAGCATATGGACGCGCTGATTGCCGAGCGCACCCGCATCAGCGCGCAGCTTGCCGCGATCCCCGCCGACCGGGTCGAGATCGCGCGCGGGGATGACCGCGCCATCCTGCCCGCGGATGCCGCCGATCTGGCGCAGGTGCTGGCCGAAAACCCCAAGGCCACCCTTGTCGCGGGCGCGACCGATGTGGGGCTGTGGGTGACAAAACACCTGCGCAATATCTCGCCCGCCGTGTTCATCGGCCATCTGCAGGACCTGAAACGGATCCAGATCACCCCTGGCCATATCACCATCGGCGCCGGCGTCACCTATTCGGAATTCGAGCCCTTCATTCTGCAGCATTTCCCCGAGGCGCAGGATTACTGGCTGCGCATCGGCGGCTGGCAGGTCAGGAATGCGGGCACGATCGGCGGCAATGTGGCGAATGGCTCCCCCATCGGGGAAACGCCACCTTTGCTGATCGCGCTTGGTGCCAGCTTGGTCCTGCGCAGCACCGAGGGCCGGCGCGAAATCCCGGTCGAGGATTATTTCATCGCATACGGCCAGCAGGACCGCCGCCCCGGCGAATTTCTGGAATCGATCACCGTGCCGCTGCGGGGCGATGCACTGATCGCCGCCTACAAGGTCAGCAAACGCCACCATGCCGATATCAGCGCCGCGGCTGCCGCCTTCCGGGTGGAAACCGACGGCAGCATCATCACCGATGCCCGCGTGGCCTTTGGCGGCATGGCGGGCATCCCCAAACGCGCCCCCCATGCCGAGGCGGCCTTGCAAGGCCAGCCCTTCGCCGCGGAAACCTTTGAGGCGGCGGCTCGCGCCGTGGCAGATGACTTTCAACCGCTCAGCGACTGGCGCGCCAGTGCCGCATACCGCCAGCAGCTTGCCGCCAATTTCTTTCGCCGCTTCTGGCTGGAACAATCCGGCATCGAACATCGCCTGAGGAGGGGCGCATGAAACAGAACGTCTCTCCCAAGGGTGCCGCCCATAGCCCGATCATCCACGATTCGGCACAAAAGCATGTGACCGGGCGCGCGGATTATATCGACGACCTGACCGAACCCAGCGGGACGCTTCACGCCTATCTGGGGCTGTCGGACATTCCTCATGGCCGGATCACCGCCATGGATCTTGAGGCGGTGCGCAAGGCCCCCGGCGTGCATCTGGTCCTGACCGCGGATGATATCCCTGGCGAAAACGACATCAGCCCGACCGGGCTGCATGACGATCCGGTCCTTGCCTTCCCGAATGTGGCCTTTTACGGCCAGCCGATCTTTGCCGTTGTGGCCGAAACCCGCGATCAAGCACGGCGCGCCTGCAAGCTGGCCCGCATCGACTATGAAACGCTGCCCTTTGCGCTGGACCCGATAACCGCCCGTGATGCTGACATGGGCTATGTGACCAAGCCGCTGACGCTGGCGCGCGGCGATATGGAGGATATGGCCCGCGCGCCGCGCCGACTGTCTGCACGGATGACGGTCGGCGGGCAGGAGCATTTCTACCTTGAAAGCCAGATCGCCATGGCCATCCCGGGCGAGGATGACGAGGTCAGCATCCATGTCTCGACCCAGCACCCGACCGAGGTGCAGCACATGGTCGCCCATGTCCTTGGCGTTCCGGCCAGCGCGGTGGTGGTGAACGTGCGCCGCATGGGCGGAGGGTTCGGCGGCAAGGAAACGCAGATGAACCTGTTTGCCTGCGTGGCGGCGGTGGCGGCAAAGCGGCTGGGCCGGGCGGTCAAACTGCGCCCCGACCGCGACGACGACATGACCATCACCGGCAAGCGCCATGATTTCGTCATCGATTATGAGGTGGGCTTTGACGACAACGGCAAGATCCACGCCGTCAGTGGCGATTTCTATGCCCGCTGCGGCTTTTCGGCTGACCTGTCGGGGCCGGTCACGGACCGGGCCCTGTTTCACGCCGACAATGCCTATTACTATCCGGCGGTCGCGCTGCGCAGCCACCCGATGCGCACCAATACCTGCTCGAACACGGCATTTCGCGGCTTTGGCGGCCCGCAGGGCGTGATCCTGGCCGAACGCGTGGTCGAGGATATCGCCTATGCCCTTGGCCGCGACCCTTTGGAAATCCGCAAGCTGAACCTTTACGAAAACGGCCAGCTTACCCCCTATCACCAGACGGTCGAGGATCAGATCCTGCCCCAGATCCTTGCCGAGCTGGAAAGCAGCAGCGACTACCACGCCCGCCGTCAGGCCGTGCTGGACTGGAACGCAAGGGGCGGCGTCATCCGCAAGGGCATTGCCCTGACCCCGGTCAAGTTCGGCATCAGCTTTACCGCGACATGGTACAATCAGGCCGGCGCGCTGATCCATATCTATTCCGACGGTTCGATCCACCTGAACCATGGCGGGACCGAGCTGGGTCAGGGCCTGAACACCAAGGTCGCACAGATCGTGGCCGAGGCGCTTGGCGTCGATATCGACCGCATCCGCATCACCAAGACCACGACTGAAAAAGTGCCCAATACCTCGGCCACGGCAGCGTCCTCGGGCACGGACCTGAACGGCATGGCAGCACTGGACGCCTGCCGCCAGATCCTGGAGCGCCTGACGGGTTTCGCCGTGGACAGCCATGGCGTCAAACCCGATCAGGTCAGCATTGGCGAGGTCGTCCAGATTGGTGACAAGACCCTGCCCTTTGCCGATTTCATTCGTCAGGCCTATATGGCCCGGATCCAGCTTTCGGCGGCGGGCTTTTACAAGACGCCGAAAATCCACTGGAACCGCGACGCGGGACGCGGGCGGCCATTCTATTACTTCGCCTATGGCGCCGCCTGCGCCGAGGTTTCTGTCGATACGCTCAGCGGCGAATACGTGATCGAGCGTGCGGATGTCCTGCATGACGTGGGCCGCAGCCTGAACCCCGCACTGGACAAGGGACAGGTCGAGGGCGCCTTTGTCCAGGGCACCGGCTGGCTGACCAGCGAAGAGCTGTGGTGGGATGACAAGGGGCGGCTGCGTACGCATGCGCCCTCGACCTACAAGATCCCGCTGGCCTCGGACCGGCCAAAGGTCTTCAACGTGGCGCTTGCGGATTGGTCGGTGAACCGCGAACACACCATCAAGCGATCCAAGGCCGTGGGCGAGCCACCCTTCATGCTGGGCATCTCGGTCTTTCAGGCTTTGAATATGGCGGTGGCCAGTTTCAACGACTATCTGGAAAACCCGCGCATCGATGCCCCCGCCACGCCCGAGCGTGTGCTGATGGCCATCGAGAGGCTCAGATGATCCGGGTTGTTATCACGCATACGCGCGGCTCAACCCCGCGCGAGACGGGCGCCGCGATGTTCGTCACGGCGGATGGCACGCAAGGTACGATCGGCGGCGGCCAACTGGAATACATGGCCATCGACCGCGCCCGCCAGATGCTTGTTCGGGCCGAAGACGCAGCCTGCATGGACGTACCGCTTGGCCCCGAGATCGGCCAATGCTGCGGCGGCCGGGTCAAGCTGACGTTGACCCGCATCAGCTCCATGCCCGCCCCGCCCGACCATCCGCAGGTGCTGATCTTTGGCGCGGGCCATGTCGGGCGGGCGCTTGCCCATGCGCTGGCCCCCCTGCCGGTACGACCGATCCTGATCGATCAGCGTGCCCCCGAACTGGCGCAGGCAAGTGGCGAAACCCGGCTGACCCCGCTGCCCGAGGCAGAGATCCGCCGCGCCCCCACGGGCAGCAGCTACCTCATCCTGACCCATGACCACGCGCTTGATTTCCTGCTTGCCGCCGAGGCGCTTCGGCGCCTTGACGCGCCCTATATCGGCATGATCGGCAGCCGGACAAAGCTGGTGCAATTCCGCCGCTTCGCCCATGCGCAGGGGCTGGATACCGACCGCCTGACCTGCCCCATCGGCGCGGGCTGGTCAGGGGACAAGCGCCCCGAAATCATCGCCGCCTTCACCGCCGCCGAACTGATCGGCCGCCTTACCCAAACCGTCTCTTCGTCAAGTGAACACCCATGCGACAACTGATCCGGGGGCGCACGCTCTCTTTCCATGCCGACCCGGCTGAAACCGGCAAGGCCTTCACCTATCATCATGACGGTGCCATCATCACCCGCGATGGCAGGATCGAGGCGATCGGCGACTATGCCACGCTGCGCGCGCCCGACCTGCCCGAGATCGACCACCGGCCGCACCTGATCCTGCCCGGCTTTATCGATCCGCATCTGCATTTCCCGCAGGTACAGGTGATCGCCAGCTGGGGCGCGCAGCTTCTTGACTGGCTCAACACCTATACATTCCCCGCCGAGGCGCGCTTTGCCGATCCGGCACATGCGGCAACCATGGCCGATGCCTTTCTAAGGCTGCTGCTTTCGCATGGCACCACCACTGCGGCCGCGTTCTGTTCAAGCCACCCGCAATCGGCTGACGCCCTGTTCACCGCAGCCAGGGCCCGGAACATGGCCATGATCGCGGGCAAGGTGATGATGGACCGCAATGCCCCCGATGCGGTGCTGGACACGCCGCAGCAAGGCTATGACGACAGCAAGCGGCTTATCGAAACCTGGCACGGGCACGGCCGCCAACGCTACGCCATCACGCCGCGCTTTGCGATCACCTCGACGCCCGAGCAGCTGGCAATGACCGGCCAGCTTGCCCGCGAACATCCCGACTGCCACATCCAGACCCATCTGAGCGAAAATCATGCCGAGATCGAACTGACCCTGAGCCTGTACCCAAAGGCGCGCGACTATCTGGACATCTACGAAACCCATGGCCTGCTTGGCCCAAAGCTTTTGCTTGGCCATTCCATCCACCTTAAGCCGCGCGAGATCGCCCGCATGGCGGAGACCGGCAGCCGCGCCATCTTCTGTCCGACCTCGAACCTCTTCCTCGGCTCGGGCCTGTTTGACGAGGCGGGGCTGCGCGCGGCGGGGATCACCACGGGCATCGCCACCGATATCGGCGGCGGCACCAGCTATTCCATGCTGCAGACCCTGAACGAGGGCTACAAGATCCTGCAACTGCGCGGCCAGAAACTGCATCCCTTGGCCGCCTTCCATTGGGCCACGCGCGGCAATGCGCTGGCGCTTGGCATGGCGGACCGTATCGGCACGCTTGATCCCGGAACGGATGCCGATCTGGTGGTTCTGAACAGCCGCGCCACCCCCGCCATGGCGCTGCGCATGGAAACGGTCGAGACGCTGGCCGAAGAGCTGTTCGTCCTGCAGATCCTTGGTGACGACCGCGCCATTGCCCAGACCTATGTCGCCGGAAAGCCCATGCTGGGCTGATCCACGACAGAAGGCTGTGAACGCCAAGCCCGGCGCATTCTCCGTCAGGCCGCGCTGACCCGCCAGATCACATCGCCCACATCATCGGCCATCAGCAGCGATTTTCCGTCCGGCCCCACGGCCACGCCTACCGGCCGGCCATAGGAAAACTTCTCGTCCGGCGACAGAAATCCGGTCAGAATATCGCGCGCCGGACCCGAGGGGCGGCCATTTTCGAAGGGCACGAAGATCAGCTTGTAGCCCGACAGCGTCGAGCGGTTCCACGACCCGTGCTGGCCGATGGCCATGCCCTCCGGGAAACCGGGCAGCGTGCCCGCCGGCACCCAGCACAAGCCCAGCGAGGCCGTATGCCCCCCCAGCGCATAATCGGGGGTGATGGCACGCGCGACCGAGGCCGGGTCCTGCGGCACCCGGTCATCGACCGTGCCGCCCCAATAGGAATAGGGCCAGCCGTAAAAGCCCCCCTCCTGCACCGAGGTCAGGTAATCGGGCGGCGTCTCGTCCCCCAGCCCGTCGCGTTCGTTGACCACGGTCCAAAGCGCACCGGTCACCGGCTCCCATGCCATGCCGACGGCATTGCGCAGGCCCCCGGCAAAGATGCGCGCCTGTCCGCTTTCCAGATCCAGTTCCCAGATCGCGGCGCGGCCTTCCTCGGCCTCCATGCCCTCATCGGCGATATTGGTCAGCGAGCCCACGCCCGCATAGATGCGCTTGCGGTCGGGCGAGACGATCAGGCTGCGCGTCCAGTGCCCGCCGGGCTTGAAGGTCACCAGCTTGCGCCCCGGCCCGGTCAGCCGCGAGGCGCCGGGCTGATAATCGAAGGCCACAATGCCGTCGGTATTGCCGACATAGAAAATGTCCCCGACCAGCGCCATGCCAAAGGGCTGGCGCTGGCCATCCAGAAAGACCTCGCGCGTTTCGGCCACGCCATCGCCGTCGCTGTCGCGCCACAGGCTGATGCGGTTGGCGCTGGCACCAAGCGCGCGGGCGCGGCGCATGGTCGCCTGCATGGCGCGGTCCATGAGGCTTCGCGGCGGGCCGGCCTCTTGCAGGGCCTCGGCGACCAGCACATCGCCATTGGGCAGCACCTCGATCCAGCGCGGATGCTGCAGGTCGCGGGCAAAGGCGTTGACGCGCAGACCGGGCGCGGGCACCGGGGCCTCATTTCCCTGCCAGCCACGGGCGGTTGGCATCTTCAGCGTCATGATGCCCTGTTTCCGCGCCTCGGGGATTTCGGGGCGGGCACCGAAGGCGGTCTTGCCGGGCGCATGCACGCGCCGCATCCGCACCATGGCGCCGCCGACGATTTCGGTGAGTTTGGCCATCAGGTCCATGCCGCTAGTCTCCGTGTTCCGCGTCGGACGAAAGCTAAACGAGCAGGTTCAGGGGTCAATCCGCGATTTCGCCTAGAGGTGGTGAAGGCCGGAAAATCGGGATATGAGCATGAGAAAATTGGTGCCCGCATGCCCGACCTCTTTGACCGCCCGGCCTCGATCCCCGCTTTTGCGCTGTTTGCGCTGTTGCCCGGTTTTTTGCTGCTGGCGGCGTGTCTGCTGGGCGGGGGCTGGATCTGGGCCGCGCTGATCTGGATGGCGGGGGCAAGCCAGATCGTCGATACGGTGATCGCGCGCGGCTTTGCCGATCCGGCAAGCGAGCAGGCGCCACCGGGCACGGACGGGCTGTCGGTGGTGCTGGCGGGGTTGCATTTCGTCCTGATGATCGCCGGGCTGGCGGCCCTGACCGCCGCGGGAACCGGCGCGGCTCAGCGGATCGCGCTGTTTCTTGCGCTGGGGCTGTTCTTTGGACAGGTCTCGAATTCGAACGCGCATGAGCTGATCCATCGCGGATCGCGGGCGCTCTACCGGCTGGGGGCGGCGGTCTATGTCAGCCTGCTGTTTGGGCATCATACCTCGGCGCATCGGCTGGTCCATCACCGCCATGTGGCGACCGCGCTGGACCCGAACTCGGCGCGGCTGGGGGAAAGCTTCTGGCATTTCTTTCCGCGCGCCTGGTTCGGGTCGTTCCGCGCCGGGCTGGCCGCGGAACGGGCGCTATCGGCTGCGAAACCCGGCCGGATGAACCCCTATCTGGTCTGGGTCGGCGGCGGGATCCTGTGCGGCCTTGCCGTGCTGCTGGCCTTTGGCGGCGCGGGGCTGGGCTGGTATCTGGGGCTGTGTCTTTACGCGCAGATGCAGTTGATGCTGTCGGATTACGTCCAGCATTACGGGCTGGAGCGAGCCCTGCGCCCGGATGGCCGGCACGAGCCGGTCGGGCCGCGCCACAGCTGGGACGCGCCACATTTCCTGTCCTCGTTGATGATGGTGAATGCACCGCGCCATTCAGATCATCACAGCCACCCCTCGCGCCCCTATCCGGGCTTGCGGCTGGGGCGCGAGGAAAGCCCGCGCCCGATGCTGCCCTATTCGCTGCCGGTGATGGCCAGCATCGCCACCCTGCCGCGCCTGTGGCGGCGGGTCATGGACCGGCGCGTCAAGCGGATGCGGGACGGCTGAGGGCGGGTCCGGAATGGTCAGGGGCGGCGCTTGCGGCACCGCCCCATGGATATTTTCATGAAGAAGAAAGATCAGCCGCGCAGTTCGCGCACCAGATGCGCCAGATGCAGGGTCGAGGGGTCATGGCCGGGGGCGGGTTTGCCCTCAAGCAGCGGGGCGACTTTCAGCGCCAGTTCCTTGCCCAGCTCGACCCCCCATTGGTCAAAGCTGTTGATGCCCAGAATGACGCCCTCGGCAAAGACGCGATGTTCGTAAAGCGCGACGATCTGGCCCAGGGCATAGGGGGTCAGCTGCTGGATCAGCAGCGTGGTCGAGGGGCGGTTTCCGGGGAAGACGCGGTGGCGCGCCTGCCGGTCGAGTTCCGCGCCCGTCAGGCCCTTGGCCTGCATCAGGGCGCGCGCCTCGTCCAGCGAGCGGCCGCGCATCAGCGCCTCGGATTGGGCAAGGCAGTTCGCGATCAAAAGCAGGTGCTGATGCGCAAGGTCGGGTTCATGGCCGCGCGCGGCGACGATGAACTCGCAAGGCACCACCGCCGTGCCCTGATGGATCAGCTGGTAGAAGGCGTGCTGGCCATTGGTGCCCGGCTCGCCCCAGACCACCGGGCCGGAAACCAACGCCAGATCGCTGCCATCCATGGCGACGCGCTTGCCGTTCGATTCCATTTCCAGCTGCTGCAGATAGGCCGGCAGCCGCGCGAGGCGGTTGTCATAGGGCAGCACGGCACGGGTCGCGTAGCCGCAGATCTGGTGATGCCAGATGCCGATCAGCGCCAGCAGGATCGGCAGGTTCCTGTCGGCCGGAGCCTCGCGGAAATGACGGTCCATGGCAGCGCCGCCAGCCAGAAAGCGGTCGAAATTCTCGGGGCCGATGGCGATCATAAGCGACAGGCCGATCGGACCCCACATGGAATAGCGCCCGCCGACCCAATCCTCGAAGCCGAAGACGCGGGCCGGGTCGATGCCCCATTCGCCGGTCCTGTCCTGCGCCGAGGAGAGCGCCGCAAATTGCGCCGCCGGGACCTTGACCTTGCGCGCCATCCAGTCGCGGGCGGTCTGGGCATTGGTCATCGTCTCGATGGTGGTGAAGGTCTTTGAGGCCACGATGATCAGCGTGGTTTCCGGGTCGAGTCCTTTCAGCGTATCGGCGATATCGGCGCCGTCCACGTTCGAGACGAAATGCACCCGCGGCCCGTCATGGAAGGGCGACAGCGCCCGCGTCGCCATGGCCGGCCCCAGATCCGAGCCGCCGATGCCGATATTGACCACATCGGTGATGCGCCCGCCCTGCCCGGTAAAGCGGCCCGAGCGCAGGTCATTGGCAAAATCGCTCATGCGCTGGTGGGTGCGGCGCACCTCGGGCATGACGTCCTGACCCTCGACCTGAACGCTGCCGCCCAGATTGCGCAGCGCGGTGTGCAGGACGGCGCGGTTTTCGGTCTCGTTGATGCGCTGGCCGCCAAACATGGCGTCGCGATGGGCGGCGACGGGCGCGGCCAGCTCCAGAAGCAGCCGCAGCGCGCCCTGATCGATCAGCGTCTTTGACCAGTCAAAGACCAGCCCGTCGGCATGGGTCGCGAAACTATCGGCGCGGGTGCCGTCGTCGTGAAACAGCGTCTCGATGCGCAGATCGCCCTGCGATTTGCGGTAATCCTGCAGTCTGGTCCAGATATCGCTCATGTCACTCTGCCCAATGTACGGTGATGTCACTCAGGAATTCACGGATCGGCGCCTCGGTCGGGTCAAGTTTCTGCGCCCGCTCAAGTGCCTCGCGCTTGTCGGCGCCGGTGATCAGCAGATGGGTGTGGATCGCCCCGCGCAGCGCCGAGGCGGTCAGGGTCAGGCGCGGCTCGTCCTTGACGCTGCGGATGGCCATGACCGGCGGCGCATCGGGCGCCAGCGCCAGCACGGTTTCCGAGGCGGCAGGGAAAAGGCTCGCCGTATGCATGTCATTGCCCATGCCCAGCAGCAGGACCGTGATCGGCAGATGCGGCGCGACGGCCTCGGTCAGGGCGGGGACCGCCTCTTCGGGGGTGGCGTCGCCGGTATAAAGGTCCAGATAACGCGCCGCCTGCGCCTTGTCGCGCAGCAGGTGCTGATGCAGGAGACGGCTGTTCGAGCGCGGGTTCTGCCCGTCGACCCAGCGTTCGTCATTGAGCATGACAGTGACGCGGGACCAGTCCAGCTCGCTTGCGGACAGCATCTCGAAGACCGGTGCGGGCGTGGTGCCGCCGGGCACGCAAAGACTGGCGCCGTCGCTCACGCGCAGATGCTGCGACAGCTGCCCGGCAAGCTTGCTGGCCAGGAACAAGGCCAGCATCTCGCGGTCGGGATATTCGATGAACTCCATGCTCATGAGCGGATCTCCCGCCAGCGGCGGTTGTCGCGGTGCAGAAGGCGCAGCGCCTCCTCGGGGCCGCTTGAACCGGAATCGTAGGGTTCGGGGCGTTTTGAGCCACTTTCCCAGGCAGCGATCACCGGATCGGTCCAGGCCCAGGCCGCCTCAAGCTCGTCCCCGCGCATGAACAGGGTCTGGTTGCCGCGAATCACGTCCATGATCAACCGCTCATAAGCGTCGGGCATGTCGGTGCCCTCGGTTCCCAGAGCATCGGCAAAGCTCATGTCCAGAGGCACCTGCACCAGACGCATGCCGCCCGGTCCCGGCTCCTTGATCATCACCGTCAGGTTCATGCCCTCGTTCGGCTGCAGCTTGATGACCAGCTGATTAGCCTTGTGCGAGCCGCCATCGTCAAAGATCGAATGCGGCGGTTCCTTGAAGGTGATGACGATTTCGCTGGTGCGGGCGCGCAGCCGTTTGCCGGTGCGCAGATAAAAGGGCGTGCCGGTCCAGCGCCAGTTCGCGATCCGAAGCTTCAGCGCGACGAAGCTTTCGGTGCGCGAGGCGGGATCGCCCGCATCCTCGAGATAGCCCGGCCCGTCCGGCCCGGCCTGATACTGGCCGCGCACGATATCCTCGGGCGCCAGCGGCTCGAGCGCGCGGATCACCTTGAGCTTTTCGTCGCGCACCGCATCGGGGTCGAAATGATAGGGCGGCTCCATCGCGATCAGGCACAGAAGCTGCATCATGTGGTTCTGCACCATGTCGCGGATGGCGCCGGAATGGTCGTAATATTCGCCGCGCCCGCCCACGCCCACGGTCTCGGCCACGGTGATCTGGACGTGATCGACGTATTGCGCGTTCCAGAGCGGCTCGAACAGGATATTGGCAAAGCGCACGGCCATCAGGTTCTGGACGGTTTCCTTGCCCAGATAATGGTCGATCCGGTAGATCTGGTTTTCGGCGAAATGCCGCGCCAGCGTCGCGTTCAGTTCGCGCGCGGTGGCCAGATTGCGGCCAAAGGGCTTTTCGACGACGATGCGGCTGTCAGCATCGGCAATGCCGTTATCGGCCAGACGCTCGGCGATATCGCCAAACAGCGCCGGCGCCACCGAGAAATAGAATGCATGGACCGCGCCCGGCCGCATCCGCGCCTTGAGTTCAGCCCAACCGCCGGTGCCGCGCGCGTCGATCGCGACATAGCCCAGCGTGTCCAGAAAGGCCGCAAGCTGCGCCTCGTCCTCATCGGGGCCGATGAATTCATGGATCGCCGCGCGCATTTCAGTGCGGAAGGCGTCGTCATCCTGTTTCGTGCGCGCCGCGCCGATGATTCGGGCGCTGGCGGGCATCTGCCCGGCCACAAAGCGCCGATACAGGCCCGGCACGATCTTGCGCCGCGCAAGATCCCCGGTCGCGCCAAAGATCACCAGATCAAAGTCTTCGACCGGAATGATGCGAGAAACCATGGCTGCCTCCTTGTCGCTGAAAAGCGGATTAGCCGATGTTAGCGTTAACAACAAGTCTTGTGATCCCGTTCGTCTCGTCAAGTTCAATTCTGTGGCAAGCCTTCGCCTGCATCCAGCCGCGCCATGGCCTTGGCCAGACGCGGCAGGCGGGCGCGGCGCATCAGTTCCTTGCGGGGCATTGCACCGCCAGCGGCGCGGGCGCGGGCCTCGGCACCGGCAATGGCGGCAAGGATCGGCTCGGGCGCTTGCAGGAAAAGCTCGCGCAGGAATTCGTCGGGGTGGATGGCCGACAGCCCCACCGCAGCCAGCGCGCCGCGCGGAAAATCGCGCAGATTGGCAGTCAAGATCCGGGATGCACCGGCGGCCAGCGCGGTCTCGACCACATGGCGGTCGGCCGGGTCGGGCAGATCAAGGCCCCGTGCATCCCCTGCCCCCTTGACCATCGCCTGCGGAAAACGCTCCTCGGTCAGGGCGATCTCGACCCCGGCATCAAGGTTCTGACGTGCGGCGGCATGGCGCCATTCATCCAGGATGCGCCGTGACCAGACCGGCTGGTAAAGGCCCGCCCCGGCCACATCCGTCAGGATCTCGCGCAGGACGGTGGGGTAAAGGACGCAGGCGTCCAGAACCGCCCTCATCATCCGTCCAGCCGGAAGAACAGCGCCTTGAGATAGCCCGTCTCGGCCAGTTGCGGCAGCGTCGGGTGATCGGGGCCGGCCTGACCGCTGTGCAAAAGCTGCATCCGCCGCCCGCCGCGCCCGATGCCGCGCGCGCTGGCATTGCGAAAGGCCGACAGATCGGCAGCATGGCTGCACGAACACAGTCCCAGATACCCGCCCGGCGCAACCAGCGGCGCGGCCAGCTTCGCCACCCGCTCATAGGCGCGCAGCCCGGCCTCAAGCGCCGGTTTCGAGGGCGCAAAGGCCGGCGGGTCGCAGATCACCAGATCGAACTGCGCCCCCTCGGCGGCCAGCGCCTCAAGCTGGGCAAAGGCATCGCCCTGCCGGGTGACCAGCTGCGCCTCGGCGCCCATGGCGCGGGCGCCGCCCCGGGCCAGCTCCAGCGCCGCGGCCGAGCCATCGACACAGGTCGCCTGCGTGGCCCCGGCCGCCAGCGCCGCAAGGCCAAAGCCGCCAACATGGGAAAACACGTCCAGCACCCGCGCGCCGCCCGCGAGCCGCTGCGCAAAGGCGTGGTTCGGGAGCTGGTCATAGAACAGCCCGGTCTTTTGCCCCTGCGTCAGGTCGGCCAGATAGATGGCGCCGTTCATCGGCACCTCGACCGGGCCGCTGACCCCGCCCGAAAGAACCTCCATCCGCTCGTCCAGCCCCTCAAGGCCGCGAGCGCGGCCCTGCCCGTTCAGGATCACCGTGGTGACGCCGGTCACCTCGCGCAGCGCCCCGGCGATGTCGGCGACCATACGCTCGGCCCAGGCGGCATTGGGCTGGATGACGGCTGCGTCACCAAAGCGGTCGATGATGGTGCCCGGCAGGCCGTCGGCCTCGGCATGGACCAGCCGGTAAAAGGGCTTGTCGTATAGCCGCTCGCGCAGCGCCAAGGCCCGGCGCAGCCGCGCCGCGATCCAGTCGCGGTCGATATGCGTCTGCGGATCGGGATCCATGACCCGCGCGATAATGCGCGAATCAGGGTTCACCGTGACCAGCGCAAGCGGCTGGCGCTCGGCATCCTCAAGCACGGCAAAACTGCCCGGCGCGATGGCCTTGGTGCGCCGGTCGGTCACCAGTTCATCGGCAAAGACCCATGGGAAGCCATGGCGGATCGCCTGCGGTTTTGACTTGGGACGCAAACGGATAATAGGCAGATCGGCGGTCATGCTGGGCCTCATGGGGAACGGCGCAGGATTGCCACGCAAAGACGCTGCGGGCAAGAGCGAGCCGGTTGCATTGTTACCGCTAACGGACTACATTATAGACAAACGGAGGAAGCACGCCATGACCCTGCACGCCACCATCGACCGTGTCACTGATCGCATTCGCGAACGCTCGGCCAAAGCCCGCACCGCCTATCTGGCCAAGATCGCCCGCCAGGCCGAGGAAGGGCCCCGCCGCGCGCATCTGTCCTGCGGCAACCAGGCCCATGCCTATGCTGCGATGCCCGACAAGGACGAGATGGCGGGCACCCGCAAGCCCAATATCGGCATTGTCACCGCCTATAACGACATGCTGTCGGCCCATCAGCCCTATGAGCATTACCCCGACCTGATCCGCAAGGCGGCGCATGCGGCGGGGGCGACGGCGCAGGTGGCGGGCGGCGTGCCGGCAATGTGCGACGGGGTGACGCAGGGCCGCCCGGGGATGGAGCTGTCGCTGTTTTCGCGCGATGTGATCGCGCTGGCGACGGGCGTGGCGCTGTCTCATGACACCTTTGATGCGGCGCTGTATCTGGGGGTCTGCGACAAGATCGTCCCGGGCCTGATCATCGCCGCAGGGACCTTTGGCCATATCCCGGCGGTCTTCGTGCCGGCCGGGCCGATGCCCTCGGGCCTGCCCAATGACGAGAAGTCCAAGGTCCGCCAGCAATTCGCCCTCGGCGAGGTCGGGCGCGAGGCGCTGATGGCAGCCGAGATGGCCAGCTATCACGCGCCGGGCACCTGCACCTTTTACGGGACCGCGAACACCAACCAGATGCTGATGGAGTTCATGGGCCTGCACCTGCCCGGCTCGAGCTTCGTGAACCCGAACACCCCCCTGCGCGAGGCGCTGACCACCGCCGCCGTCACCCGCGCCGCCGCGATCACCCGGCTGGGCAATGACTACCTGCCCGCGGGCGAGGTTTTGGACGAGCGTGCCTTCGTCAACGGCATCGTCGGGCTGATGTCCACCGGCGGCTCGACCAACCTGATCCTGCATCTGCCGGCCATGGCCCGCGCCGCCGGGGTGATCCTTGATCTTGAGGATTTCCACGACCTGTCGGAAAGCGTGCCGCTGATGGCGCGGGTCTATCCGAACGGTCTGGCGGATGTGAACCATTTCCACGCCGCAGGCGGGCTTGGCTTCATGATCGGGCGCCTGCTCGAGGCCGGGCTTTTGCACGAGGATGTGCGCACCATAACCGGCGGCGGGCTGGATCAATACGTGACCGAACCCAAGCTGCGCGACGGACGCGTCGAATGGGTCGAGGGCGCGCGCGAGACGCTGAACGACAAGATCCTGCGCCCGGCCAGCGACCCCTTTGCCAAGACCGGCGGGCTGAAGCAGCTGTCGGGCAATCTTGGCCGAGGCGTCATCAAGGTCTCGGCTGTCGCCCCCGAGCGGCACATCATCGAGGCCCCTGCCCGCGTCTTTGCCGATCAGGAAGAGGTCAAGGCCGCCTTCAAGGCCGGCGCCTTCACCGAGGATACCGTGGTCGTCGTCCGCTTCCAGGGCCCGCGCGCCAATGGCATGCCGGAACTGCATTCGCTGACCCCGATTCTGGCGGTGCTGCAGGATCGTGGTCTGCGCGTGGCGCTGGTCACCGACGGCCGCATGTCGGGCGCCTCGGGCAAGGTGCCGGCCGCGATCCACGTCTCGCCCGAGGCGGCGGATGGCGGCGCGCTGGCCATGATCCGCGATGGCGACATCATCCGTCTGGACGCCGTGAGTGGCACGCTGAGCTGCCTGACCGCTGGGTTCGAGACCCGCGAGCCCGCGCAATACGACCCCTCGCGATCATCCGAGGGGCTGGGACGCGAGCTTTTCGCCGCCTTCCGCGCCCATGTCAGCCCCGCGACCGAAGGCGCAGCCGTGGTCGTCTGACCGCCCGGGACGGGTGACGATGCAAGACAGGCCCCGGGTCAGATCTCTGGCCGGGGCCATAGCCCCTTTATCCATGCCGCGGATAGACCCGGCCATACCCCGCGGCGCTATCCCAGCGATCCGGCAGCTGTTCGACAGGGCGGCCCGGCAGTTGGATGATCGCGGCCCCCGCGCCAGCCAGTTCCGGTGCGACGCTGTGCAGGGGACCGTCCTCGCCAATCGATTCGCGCAGGAAGAGAACGTTCAGGCAGATATCGCCTCGCGAGTCGTGAATCGGACAGATCCGCGCATCGACCCGGAACCGCCGGCCCGCCTTTGAAATCTGGCACAGACCGTGGATGCGATGTTCCTGCCCGTGCCTGGCATCAAGCATGCTGCCCAGCCGCCCCGGCACCTTTTCCGACGGATCAAGCAGCACCATCACAGGGCGGCCGATCAACTCGTCGCAGCGATAGCCACACATGCGCAGGCAGGACTGGTTGACCGCCACGATCCGCCCGACAAGATCGAGAATCAGCACCGCACGATGGGTACGGATCGCCCGCATGGCCCATTCCATGTCGTGTTGAAGCAATTGGACATCCGACATCCGAATACTCCCAAAAGGATTTCCGGCATGTTGACATCAATTGCCTAAGATTCGGTTAGCGCTGACTTATTCGACGATTGGCGGCCCGAAACGCTCGATCATGCGCTTTTGGATCTGATCGCGGACGCTGCGATAAAGCGCCAGCTTGGCCTCGCGCCCCTCGGCCAGACCGGCAGGGTCCATGATCGCCCAGTATTCCACGTCCAGATGCGCGACGCGCGTCAACTCCAGCGCCATGCGCTGGCTGGCCGGCGACAGCGCCACAACCAGATCGAAACTGCCCAGATCATCGCCCCATTCCTTCATTTCCTCAAAGGAACGCGACCGGTGCGCCGACAGCTCGACATCGATTTCATGGCAGACGGCGACGGCGAATCCGTCGATCTCCATGTCGTTCTTGACCCCGGCCGATTGCACATAGGCGCTGCGGCCGTAGAATTTCTTCATCATCCCCTCGGCCATGGGAGAGCGGATGGCGTTGTGATCGCAGCAGAAAAGTACCGAATTGGGGATCGGTCCGGCCACGAATCACTCCTGGATCAAGGCGCAGATCAGGGTGAAAAGGCGTCGGGCAGTATCGATATCAATCTCGGCTTTGCCTTCGAGACGCTCTTGCAAGGTGCGGGCACCCTCGTTGTGGATGCCGCGCCGGGCCATGTCGATGGCCTCGATCTGCGCGGGCGGAAGGCGTTTGACCGCATCGAAATAGCTGGCGCAGATCTGGAAGTAATCCTTGACCGTCTGGCGAAAGGGCCCCAGCGAGAGGTGGAATTCGGCAACCTTTTCGCCGCCCTCGGTGGCGATGTCGAAGACCAGCCGCTTGTCGCGCACCGCCAGAACCAGCGCATAGGGGCCAGCGGGCGCGGGCTGCCCCTCGCGTCCGGGCAGGGTGAAGCTGTTGTCCTCAAGCAGGTCGAATACCGCGACGCGGCGGTCCTGCTCCATCTCGGGGGTGGGCGGCGGCAGCGCGCTGTCGTCGATGTCGATGCGCCCGATGCGATTCTTGGCGTTACCCTTCATCCCTGGTCCTCGTTCAAAACCGCCAGCCGCGCCGAGACGGACAGGCCATGCGCCGACAACCCTTCCGAGGCGGCAAGCCGCACCGCAGCCGGCCCGATCGCCGCCAGCGCCGCCGGCGTCAGCCGCGCCAGGGTCGTACGTTTCAGAAAATCCATCACCGACAGACCCGAGGAAAACCGCGCCGAACGCGCCGTTGGCAGGACATGATTCGGGCCGCTGACATAATCGCCGACCGCCTCGGGCGTCCAGCCGCCCAGAAAGATCGCCCCGGCATGGCGAGTCTTTTGGGCAAGCGCCTCGGGATCGTCGACGCAAAGCTCCAGATGCTCGGGCGCGATGCGATCTGACAGCGCAGCCGCCTCCTCCAGATCACGGGTGAGGATAATCGTGCCGTAGTCGCGCCAGCTTGCCCCGGCGACCGCAGCGCGCGGCAGGCCGGGCAGCAGACGCTCAACCTCGGCCTCGACAGCGCGGGCCAGATCCGCATCGGGGGTGATCAGGATCGATTGCGCATCGGCGTCATGCTCGGCCTGGGCCAGCAGATCCAGCGCCAGCCATTCAGGGTTCTGCGCGCCCTCAGCGATGATCAGCACCTCGGAGGGGCCGGCGATCATGTCGATGCCGACGCGGCCAAAAACATGGCGCTTGGCGGCCGCGACATAGGCATTGCCGGGGCCGGTGATCTTGTCGACCGCGCGGATGGTTTCGGTGCCGTAAGCCATGGCGGCAATCGCCTGCGCACCGCCAATGCGATAGATTTCATCGACACCGGCCAGTTCGGCCGCCAGCAGAACCAGCGGATTGACCACGCCATCGGGCGTCGGCACGCAGATCACCAGCCGCTCGACCCCCGCCACCCGCGCCGGAATCGCATTCATCAGGACCGAGGACGGATAGCTTGCCTGCCCGCCCGGAACATAAAGCCCCGCAGCGGATACCGGCGTCCAGCGCCAGCCCAGCGTCGCGCCTTCGGGGTCGGTCCAGCGCATGTCCTCAGGCATCTGGCGGGCATGATAGGCACGGATGCGGCTGGCGGCCATGGCCAGCGCAGCGCGGTCCTCGGGGGCGACCTTTGCGGTATGTTCGGTGATTTCCGCCTTGGAGAAGGCGAGGCTTGCCGGTGTCAGCGACAGCCGGTCGAAACGCGCAGTCAGATCGACCAGCGCCGCATTACCCCTGCCCCGGACCTCGGCGATGATCGCAGCCACGGCATCGTTCACGTCCGCCGCATCCTCGCGCTTCATCGAAAGCATCCCGGCAAAGCGGGTCTCAAAGTCGGGCTGGGCGGTCGAAAGGTGGATCGGCATGGGGCCTGCTCGGAGTGACTGCACCTTGTTAGCGGCTGCGCGAGGAGCGCTCAAGCGGCGATGACAATTCGAGGCATTCGTCCGATCCGCCAATGGCGCGGCCAGATATGGATATTTAAGTGAAGAAGAAAGGCAGGACGGACGGCCCTGTTTCTTCTTCATTCAAATATCCAAACCGCAGGTCGCGCCGCATTCCTGTCCGTGACATGATGCGCTGTCAGGTCTCGGGGTGCTGGGGTTGCTTGCGCGAAGGCGCGATATAGGGCCGGGTCACGTCGCGTAGCTCGACATTCAGGCATTCCGCGTGAACGGCCAGCGTGCCATCCCCGGCGAAATCCAGCAGCAGGCGGCCAGCCCCGTCGTCGCTCGGCTGCCATTGCAGCGCCAGCAGTTCCAGCACCAGATCGGTGGCGCGCCGGTCGATGCCGTCGCTTTGCACCTTTTGCACATCCGAGATCAGCAGCACCGCGCGCACCCGTTCATAGGGGCGATCCTCGCGCCGAGCCTGTTCGGCATCCTCCCAACGGAAGCGGTTCAGCAGCAGCGCCAGCTGGCGGTGGCGGCTGTCATATGACACGTCGCTGACCTGCAGCACCGCATCCTGCACAAGGGCCGAGATCACCGTCAGGTCTTCGGCATCGCCGGCCAGCAGCGCCAGAGGCGCGGGGTCGGCATCCGCAAAACGCGCGTCAGTCATGGGCAGGCGTCTCCTTGATACGTTCGATCTGCGCGCCGACGCCGCGCAGCTTGCGCACGACTTTTTCATAGCCGCGGTCGAGGTGATAGACGCGGCTGACGATGGTTTCACCCTCGGCCGCCAGACCGGCCAGGATCAGGCTGACCGAGGCGCGCAGGTCAGTCGCCATGACCGGAGCGCCGCGCAGCTTTTGCACGCCATGGACGGTGGCGTGGCCGCCATGGACCTCGATCCGGGCGCCCATGCGGGTCAGTTCAGGCGCGTGCATGAAACGGTTCTCGAAGATCTTTTCCTCAAGCACCGAGGTGCCCTCGGCCGTGCAAAGCAGCGCCATCATTTGCGCCTGCAAGTCGGTCGGAAAGCCTGGGAAAGGCTCGGTGATCACGTCGACCGCCCGCACCCGGCCGTTCTTGCGCGACACTTTCAAGCCGCGATCGGTCTCGGTGATGGAGACGCCGGCCGCGTCGAGTTTTTCGCAAAATGCCGCCAGCAGGTCGATGCGGCCACCAAGGCACTCGACCTCGCCGCCGCAGATCGCCGGGGCCAACATATAGGTGCCCAACTCGATCCGGTCGGTGACGACGGGATGGGTGGCGCCGCCCAGCGAACGCACGCCCTCGACGGTGATGATCGAGGTTCCCTCGCCCTCGATCTGCGCGCCCATGCGACGCAGGCATTGGGCAAGATCGACGATCTCGGGCTCGCGCGCGGCGTTCTTGATGACCGTGGTGCCGCGCGCCAGCGTCGCCGCCATCAGCGCGTTTTCCGTCGCCCCGACCGAGACGATGGGAAAGTCGATGACCGCACCCTTGAGGCCCCCTGCCGGGGCCTTCGCATGGACATAGCCGTCGCGCAGGTCCAGTTCTGCCCCCATCGCCTCAAGCGCCTTGAGATGCAGGTCCACCGGTCGCGCACCGATGGCGCAGCCGCCGGGCAGCGACACGATGGCATGGCCGTCGCGCGCCAGCATCGGCCCCAGCACCAGGATCGAGGCCCGCATCTTGCGCACGATGTCATAATCGGCCGTGTGATTGTCCAGATCATGGCTGGAAAGCGCCAGCACCTGCCCGTCCTGCAAACTTGCCACCTCGGCCCCGAGCGAGCGTAAAAGCTCGGTCATGGTGCGGATATCCGAAAGGCGCGGCGCGTTGGTCAGCGTCAGCGGCTGGTCGGTCAGCAGCGTCGCCGGCATGAGCGTCAGGCAGGCATTCTTGGCCCCGGCAATCGGAATCTCGCCATTCAGCGGCCCGTTGCCCCTTACGATGATCTGGTCCATCTATTCCTCGTTCTCGGGCGCGCGTCCGTTTGGCGGCGTCTCTGGCCCGTTCTGCTCGTCCATCGCGATCCCCTCGCCCGCACGGGCGCGCCCCTGCGCCTTGCGCCGGGCCAGATTGGCCCTGAGCGCCGCCTTGAGCCGCGCCTCGCGTTTGTCACTGGCCTTGGGATCGTGGGGTGTTTTCGTCATGCCCCCTGTTAACGGTCTTGCGGCCTTCCGTCCAGCGGCGGCGCCAGAACCATGCGCTGGATCGGCAGGGAATAACGAAACGTGACCGAAGACAGATTTTTCGCCGCTACCCTCTTGCGCCCCGTTCACACTCGGTCTAAAGCCCCCGCACAGTGCTGTGGTAGCTCAGTGGTAGAGCACTCCCTTGGTAAGGGAGAGGTCGAGAGTTCAATCCTCTCTCACAGCACCATCTTCCCGTTGATATCGAAGAAACTCCCGCATTATCAGGGCCGTGGCCTGCCTCACTTGTATACAGGGCTGGTATACACGGGCTTGAGAATGTCTGCTCCTTGGAAGCATCCAGACACGGGCGTGTTCTACGTCAATGAGCCTGTTCCGGCTGCTGTTCTGGACAGAGACACGGGCAGGAAACTGACCCCCACCGTTGCTGGTCAGGGCCATTCCGTGACGGTGGGGAACGCTGTCAAACTGTCACTGCGGACCAAGGACGCCACCACCGCCAAGGAACGCTTCAGGGACGCCACAGCAGCGCTTCAGGAACATTGGCGCTGATCCAGCAGGAAGCCGCAACCGGGCCTGTGCGACTCACCCAAAGGCGGACGGAAGCCCTTGCTGGGGGCCACTGCCGCGACCCGTATAGCGAGACGCACGAGAACCCCGGCCACCCTGATGATTGGGACGATGGGCTGTCCGCGCTCCATGACATTGGCGAAACCGAAGCGGGGCGAGAAAAGCCGCATCCGACCGGTTCAGATCACGAAAAGGCCGACAATCGCCGGATCCGGAGACGCATCGGGAAATACCGGCACGACCTAATCGGCCGGAAGATAGATCTCCACCGCAAGCACCCCATTCGTCATGGTCGAATACTCGATCCGGGTCACAAAGCGCTCGCCTGGCCAATCCGCAAACAGGGTGAAGTCGTCCTCGCTTTCAGAATCCGGCGGGCTGCCGGCGCAGGCAAGAACCTCGGACCAGCCGCATCCGAACCGCAGGCCACCGGGCAGATCACCGGGCCAGACCGCCGAGCCGTAGCGGCGGTCCCCCGTCAACTGCACCAAGGCCAGAACCATCTCGTCGTCCACGCGCTCGAATTCGAGATAGGCGCCAAGATCCTCGCGCAGATCCATGATCGAGGATGACTCGTCGATCCATTGCAGCCTGTGCGGATAGCCCAGGGAATGCAGCCCCTGCCGCGTCTTCGGATCGTCGACCGGCACGCCGAGAAGCGCGCCGAGCTGGCGCAATGACGGGTAGTTTTCGGCCTGATCGGGACCCTCGCCGGCAGGAGGCTGGCACAGCAGCACGACGAATGACAGGATACCCCCGTCAAGATAGCCGCAAGTGACCATGAAGCCGTCAAAGGCCCAGGTATCAAGCTCGCGGGACCGGCGCTCCTTTGCCAGCGGGTCCAGCTTTGCGCGGATCGTCTCGCGATCGTCGCCGTGATCGATCCCAAATGGCAGGGCGCCGAGATAGCTGGCTGCCTCGGGATGACTCGAATACAGATAGATCTGCGTCAGCAGCATCGGGCCAAGACCCCAGAGATCCGGCGGCTCGCCGTTGAAGGAAGCTTCGTCCTCGAAGCCGAACTCGATCCCGCGGGTGAGGTTCGCCAGCCAGTCCTGCGGGTTTGTGATCTCGGAATCGTCCGGTTCGTCGAAACTGTCGCGCTCGACGCTGGGCATGCGGGTAATCAGGAACTGCCGCAGCAATGCGACCACGGCCCGATCATCCTGCGGCAGGCCGAGATAGCCCAGCATCGGTTCGCGCGCGCGCATCTCAAACCTCTTCGGGAAGATAGACGGTCAGCGTCATGAATTCCTTGAAATCCTCGGAATACAAGGCCGTCACCACAAGACCGTCGATGATCCATTCGTCCCAGGCGTCCTCCTCGTCCGAGTCGCTGGGTTTGCCAAGCTTCTTGCGCAGGGTCTTGCGGGTGTCGTCGCGCGTGATTGCGAACGGCATCTGCCCGGTATAGCCCTCATCTCCATAGTCCTCCAGATGGATGGAGATGCCCGAGAATATTCCGACGCCATCCCCGTACTTGCCTTCATTCCCGAAATAGATCGGGTCGGTCACCGTCACGGTCAGCGCGCCCACATCCTCGCTTGCCTCGACATGATCGCGCGCGATGACCGGAATCTTCGTGATGCCGGCCGCGTGGAACTCGGCGACAAGTGCGGGGTCCAGCGTCGATTGGCCGAAATGGCGCGCCCAATCCGCATAGCTGGCATTTCGTGGGATCGTCATGGGTGTACTCCTTGCTGGCTATTTCCTTTTCCTTTTCTTTCCATATTTTTTCTCGCATTCGGCAACGGCCTTCTTGATCATCCGTTGCGGATCCTGCTTGCGCGCTTTTCGCGCAGCCTTCCTATAGGCGGCGGCGCAGGCCTTGTTCGTTTCGTTCCCGTTCTTGGCCTTTGCATCTAGGTGTTTCTGCATGGCCGCGAGATCGCGGTTGATCGCTTTCTTCATGGCCTCGGGCGAGCTGCTGTCGCTTGTGATCCGGGAGGTCGTGTTGCGTGCCCCACATGTGGGGCTGTAGCCGCGATGCGGAGATTTCGGAATGACGATGGCCAATCCACGGTATTCAAGTGCCGCAAGCACGCAAGCCCTTCCTTTTGGGCTTAGGCCTTGATACTTTTTGTTCTTCTTTGCGGCAGCGAAAAGCTGTGCCTTTGCGGGAACGTGATCCCGCTCGAACCTGCCAGCGGTCCGCTTCTGATTCTTGAGCGTGCCATAGCTGCCCACTTCGCCGCATTTATGAACGTATTTCTTGCCAGTCTTGGGGTCGATCACACCCGACAGATTGGCGGCGTTCTGGTTGTTGTGAAACAGCTTGTCGGTATGGCGGCAGGCGTTCTTGCCGTCGAATTTCACATCAAAGGAATAGGTGATCCAGTCCGTCGCCTTCATGTTGACGCCGGATTTCACCCCGCCCGCCGTGCCGGCCTCGTCGCCGTTCGAGGAACTGAATTGCGAGCCCTTGACCGCGATCATCTGGCCCTTGGCCTTGACCGTGGTGGTGCCATTCTGCAGCGTCGACTGGCTGGCGATATTGGGATAGGGGATCGGCACCGGGCCGCCGGGCGACGGCGTCTTGCAGACATCGGGGATCGTCGCCGTCGACATGCCGATGGTGCCTTTGTAGGTCAGGCCCAGACCGTTGACGACGATATGGGTGGGCATCAGCGGCCTCCCGCGCGGCGCAGGATGGCGGCGCCGCGTTGGCCTGCTGGCGAACTGGCCCAGATCATGCTGAGCGGGCCTTTCGAATAGCCCCGCGCCTCGGCTTCGGCGACAAGTGCGGCATAAAGCGGCCCCGAGGCCGCGCCGACATCGCCCCAGCAATCCGCCGGGGCCTCGAAATCGCCGGCATTGCGAAACAGCGCGGTGCTTTTCAGCACCGCAAAGCCGTATTCATTGCCCCGGTAACGCTCGCCGTTCATGTCGCACAGGATCCGGTCGACCTGCCGGTCGCCGGCCAGACCGGCCCCGCTGCCGGCTTCGTGAAACGCCGCGGCCAGCCCATGACCCAGCACGATATCCTCGGTCCGGATCAGGTTATCCTCGATCGCCGCGCCGACGCCGGCAAGGTCAAGAAGCGGCCGCAGCCCCAGCCGGCGGGCCGCGTCGGGGGCGGCCATCAGCACGAAGCCGGCCGCCTCGCCGGGACAGAAGCCATAAATATTGTCGTCGGAATGAAGTTGCTCGGTCTCATCAAGCCAGTCCAGGGTCTCGGGCGCCAGATAGCTGTCGACACCCCCGGCCAGCACCAGATCGGCCCGGCCCTCGGCGATGATGCGCGCGCCCGCCTCCATCGCGAGGATGCCGCCGGCATGGCCGCCCATCCAGGGCAGCACCCGGCCCGGTGCGAAGCGCGCGTCAAGCCAGGCGCTGAGCATCTCGGCCACGGCGGCGCCGGTTTCCGGCTCCTGTCCCGGACGCGCCTCGCCAAGGCTGAGGGTCAGGGCGATCCGCGGGACCGAGGCGATGCCCGCAAGCGGCGCCAGCGCCTCGGCCATGGCGGGAAGGGCCAGCGCCGCCAGCCGCTCGTCGCCAGCCAGTTCGATATCCAGCGCCGCGTCGCGCGTCACCTTCATAGGGGTCCCGAAACGGTCGATCATCGAAGGGTGCTCGCCAATTGCCGAAATCCCGCAGCGCACGGCCGCGGCGCTGGCGGCGCGGTTGAAGCCCAGAGGCGTGCGCGCCCCGATCCCTATGATCGCGGCCATCGTCATTGCAGCCAGACCCCGGTGGCGCGGACCGAATCCGGCGTGCCGATCCGCCGCCGCAGCCGGACCGTCGTGCCGACAAGCTTTTCCTCGCGCCCCGGCGGCACCTCGAGCGCGGACAGAAACACCAGCTCAAAGCGGCGGTAATCGGGCATCAGCCAAAGCGTGTGGATCGCCGGCCGCTGGCGGATATCGCGCCCGCCCTTGAAGCTGGTGATCACGTCAAGGACGAGGCGCGGCAGGATGAAGCCCAGAAACCCGTCCGGCGTCAGCCCGCCCAGCCGGACCTGCTCATAGCCGACAAGAGGCTGCCGGGTCTGCTGGTCGGCGGGGGCCGAGCGGAAATAGCGGCGGTCGAAATCCTCGGGCAGCAGCGGGTCACGCGTCTTTTGCCAATGCGCGTCATAGGTGCCGGCATAGCCGACGCGCGGCTTCCAGTGATGCGCGACGGGACCCAGCGCGGCCGGGCGGCCCGATCCCGGCCCGCGATAGGCGGCGTCGACATATTCCACATTCGGCGCCAGCGTCTCGTAGAGCCGCTCGACCGAGGTGGCGAACCCCAGACCGGCCGGGTTTTCGGCCACCCATTCCTGGTTCCGGGCCTGCTGGTCCCAGCCGCCATAGGTGCGCTCCCACATCAGCGGCATGGTCAGGAACGGCGCGGCGCCGGTGATGCCAAGCCCGGTGCCGCCCTTGTAGAGCCGCCTTTCGCCATGCACGGTCAGCGTCTTGTCGATCCCCGCGAGCATGATCCGCACCTGCGTGCGCAGCGCAGGCTGGCCATTCGGGGCATGGGCGCGGCCCTGCACCAGCACATCGGTTCCGTCCTTGTGCAGCACGAAATCGCTATCGACCAGCAGCCCGCTGCTTTGCGGATCGCCGGCAAAGACCGGCGCGCGCTGCACCTCGGTCTGCTTTTCGGCGGGCATCTGCTGCCCCTCCGCGTCGATGACAAAGGCCGCCCGCACCGCGACCAGCCAGAATTCCGCCCCCCGTTCATCGCGGGTCCAGGTCCGCTCGGCCGCGAAGGGGGTTTCATTGTTCAGCAACCACACGGAGCAGACCACCCGGCTGAAGGACCACATGCCGGCGCGCCGGTCCCCCTGCGCGCCCAAAACTGTTTCGCCCGCGCCGCCATGATCTCAGTTCAAGTCGATCGAGCCGCCGCGAATGCGGTTCGAGCGCGCGGCATGGCTGACCACATCCTGGCCGCGGATGGTGATGCGGCCGTCCTTTTCCATGATGATGGCCGACCGGCCGACGCGCAGTTCGATCCGCTGCCGGGCGCTGATCCTGACCGTTTCACCGTCGCTGACCACCATCGGCGGCCCGGATCCGTCGCCGCGCACCGGCTCGATGATGCGGCCGATGATCAGCGGCCGTCCAAGATCGCCATCCTCGAACAGCAGCGCGACCTCGGATCCCGGATCCTCTGCGGTCAGAGGGGTCAGGCTGCGGGCGGGTATCGCGTGGTCCTGCGGGTTCGAGGCGAACACGACCAAGGGAATGCCATCGCGGAACCCCAGCAGGAGTCCGATGACAACGCCATCCAAACGGTCCTTGATATCCATGAGCCGTCTCGCATTCGACGGAATAAGAATAAGCACAGTATTTCACGGCGGCTGCGATTCACCAAGGCTTGTAATCATCAAGCCTGCGAATTGCGCCAGACGGACGGCCTGCGCCGGCGAAAAGCCAATTAACCATCGGGCGAAACCGTGGCCGGCACTTATCCTTGGAGGCGTTGCCAGAATCGGGCTTATCTGTAAGACTGTGAGTTCAAGTGAATATCCTCAGATTATTTGTTACCTTTTTAGAAGGTATCGTGGCATGAATCTGGAGAGCCTCCTTGCTCCGCTTCCCGGTGACCAACCTTCGGGGGTGGAGTTGAGGAACGATGCGCGCTTCAACTCGGTCGAACGCCTGCTGGAACCAGCCGCGCGCGCCAATCGGGTCAAGGCCGACGGATCGGTCAACGAGTCCGCGCCGCCGGTGGATTGGGCGGAAATCGCCTCGCTGGGCGAGACGCTTGCAGCCGATGGCCGCGACCTGCGGCTGCTGGTGATCATGGTGCGGGTGCTTTTCGCGACCGAGGGGTTCGAAGGGCTGTCGCAGGGATTGGGCATGCTGAGCCGCAATCTCGATGAATACTGGGACAGCATTCACCCCGTCCTGCGCGCACGCGACGATCCGAAAATGGCCACGATGCCGCGGGCCAACGCATTGCGGCAACTGGAAAACGACGACAACGGCTTGCTGGGCGATCTGCGTTTCGGCGTCGTCTTCAGCCCGCGCGGAATCGGGCCGGTGTCCTACAGTGATGTCGCCTCGGTGCTCCTGTCGGATTTCGACGTGCTGAACCGGGCGGCCTCGGGTCTGAGCAAGGCCGAACAGGACGATATCCTTGCCCGTCACGGCGAGCGCGCCAGACGCGCCGCACTCGCCTGCCGTGTGATGGCCGCCGAACAGGCCGAGGATGTCGCGGCGATGGCAGCGGGCATTGGCGCGGCATTGTCCGGTCTTGAAAGGCTCGCGGCAAGTTTCGGCGAGAAAACCGGCTTCGGCGGCGATGGCGGGCTGGCCCTGACCGGATTGACCGGACTTCTGACCAGCTGCCGCAAGGCGCTGGAAAAGGCGCTGGCCGAGGCCAGTTCCGACGCCGCCGATCCAGGCGCGGCGGAACATGCCGGATCGACCAGCGACGCGTCGGCTCCGGCCGATGGCGCTGCCCCGGTGGCGAAGGCGCAGAATGGCGCAATTAATTCGCGCGATGATGTCGAATCGGCATTGGACCGGATCATTGCCTTTTACGAACGCTCGGAACCGTCCAGCCCAATCCCGCATGTCGCCCGTCGCCTGCGCCGGATGGTGTCGATGGATTTTCTGCAATTGATGCAGGAGGTGGCACCGTCGGGGTTGCGCGAATTCCGCGACATCGCCGGCATCAATAATAAAGAAAACTGAAAACCAGAGAATACGGATGGAAAAGCAGCAATAACGGAAAGGGTCGAGGATGAGCGAGAGCAAGCAGAAGGTCATCGAGCGAAACCGGGCGCCGCGCGTCCAGATCGCCTATGACGTCGAACATTATGGCAGTCCGACCACCATCGAATTGCCTTTCGTGATGGGCGTGATGGCCGATCTGGCCGGCGAATCCGAAACCCGAGAGGCCACGAAGCCGGTCGGCGAGCGCAGCTTCGTGGAGACCGATGCCGGCCGCTTCGGCAAGTTCATGGAGGCGCTGTCGCCGCGGGTAAAGACGCGGGTGCCAAACACCCTGCCCGGCTCGGAGGGAGAGGAGGAACTCTTCGTCGATCTGAGCTTCAAGAGCATGAGCGACTTCGCCCCCGACAAGATCGCCGAGCAGGTGCCGGCGCTCAGCGAATTGCTGAAGATGCGCCGCCAGCTTGAAGAGCTGCTGAGCTACATGGACGGCAAGGTCGATGCCGAGAAGCGGATCGCGCAACTGCTGAACAATGAGCCGCTGCTCCAGCAGGTCGCCGAACAGGCAGTCGCTGCAACCAATTCTGAACAGGCGGGCTGAGCATGGCAGAGGAAAAGCAGCAGGTCGCCGCCGGAGCGGCCGAAGCCGAGGCCATCGACCTGGCCGAGTTCAGCGAACTTCTGGAAAAGGATTTCCGGGTCAAGGACCGCGACGGCGAGAAACTGCAATCGCTGGTCGCAAACCTTGCCGTTGCCGCGAAAGAGCGCTCGGGCACGGCCACGATTTCGGGCAATGCGATCAGGTCGATCAAGTCGCTGATCGCCGGAATCGACCAGGTCCTGTCTAATCAGATGAACGAGATCCTGCATGACGAGAAGGTGCGCCAGATCGAGGGCACGTGGCGCGGCCTGCATTATCTGGTCAACAACACCGAGACCGACTCCAAGCTGAAGATCCGGGTCCTCAACATCAAGAAGGACGAGCTGGCCGACGTGCTCGAAGATTACGAAGGCCAGATGTGGGACCAGTCGCCGGTCTTCAAGAAGATCTATACCGACGAGTATTCGATGTTCGGGGGCGAGCCGCTCGGCGCGCTCATCGGGGCTTATGAATTCGGCCACAAGCCGAAGGATGTCGGGCTGTTGCGCAACCTCTCGGGGGTTTGCGCCTCGGCCCATGCGCCCTTCATCGCCGCCGCCGCGCCGCAGCTGTTCCGGATGGAAAGCTGGCAGGAACTGCCCAATCCGCAGGACCTCCAGCAGATCGTCTCGGGCCCGGAATTCGCCAGCTGGCAATCGCTGCGCGAAAGCGAGGATGCGCGCTATATCGGCCTGACCATGCCGCGGGTGCTGGGGCGGCTGCCTTATGGCGCCGACACTGTGCCGGTGAAGGGCTTCGCCTTCGAGGAACAGATCGACGGCAAGCACGACCACTATGTCTGGATGAACGCGGCTTTCGCGATGGGCGTGAACATCAACCGCAGCCACAAGCTTTATGGCTGGGGCACGCAGATCCGGGGCGTGGAATCGGGCGGTTCGGTCCTGAACCTGCCGGTCCATACCTTCCCGACCGACGATGGCAGCGTGGCGATGAAATGCCCGACCGAGATCGCCATCGACGACCGGCGCGAGGCCGAGCTGGCCAAGCTGGGCATGATGCCGATCCTGCACCGCAAGAACACCGATGTCGCCGCCTTCATCGGCGCGCATAGCCTGCAAGATGACGAGGCCCGGGCCGGGCGGCTGGTCGATCCCGACGCCCAGGCGAATGAGCGGCTATCGGCGAACCTGCCCTATCTGTTCCCGGTGGCGCGCTTCGCCCATTACCTGAAGGCCATCGCCCGCGACAAGGTCGGCACCTTCAAGGAGCGCGGCGACATGCAGAAATGGCTGTCCGAATGGATCAACCGCTATGTGCTGACGAACCCGGCCATGGCGGACGACCGCGACAAGGCCAAGCGTCCGCTGGCTGCGGCAGAGGTCCAGGTGGACAGCGTCGAAGGGCGCCCGGGGTATTACAACGCACGCTTCTACCTGCGCCCGCATTACCAGCTGGAAGGCATCAATGCGAGCCTGCGCCTCGTGTCCGAACTGCCGTCGGTCAAGAGCACCTGACCACGTATGGCTGCTGCCACCATACGAACCCGGTGCGGGCCTGCACGTTCAGGCCCGCACCTTTCGCCAACAAGGCCCGAAACAGAGACATGAAAGGATATTGTCATGGCATTCAGCGGCTACTTGAAGATCGCCGACATCAAGGGCGAAAGCGTGCGGAAGGGTCACGAGAACGAGATCGTGATCGCGTCCTTTTCCTGGGGGGTCAGTCGATCCGCCTTCCGCAATTCCGGCGGCCAGCGCGAAAGCGGCCTGCCCGAGATACAATCGCTCTCGATCAGCAAGGACTACGATGCCTCGTCACCCTACCTGGCGAAGGCCTGCATCAAGGCCGTCAACCTGAAGGAAGTGGTGATGACGCTGCGGAAGGACCAGGGGGAAGAGCATTCCGACTACCTGCAGATCACGATGCAAAACACCCTTGTCGAGAATTATCAGGTTTCGGGCGGTAGCGGCGGCAACCCGGTCGACAGCTTCACGCTCAGCTTTGACAAGATCAAGATCATGTATATCCAGGATGCGAACGACCTGACGAAAGGCGGCGAGCACCCGATCGAGTACGATATCCTCGCGGCAACGTGACCCAAGGTGCTCTGTTGCGCGCACGGGGCTGACAGGTGATCGATCGCACCGATACGCCGCAGGCCATCCGCGAGGCGCTCCAGCCCTCGCTGTGGGACCGGCTCGTGGATGAACTGCACGACCTGGGCGCCGAGGCTGCGGCGCTCAGACGTGAGTTGGGCAAGCTGCTGGACAACGAGCAGGCCGTCGAGACCCTGCTGGCTGGCGGCGCACAGGCGATCGCCGCCGAGTCCCGGCTGGACGATGACGCGCGGCTGCGGGCACATCGGCTGGGCAGGATCCTTCAGCGCCAGTCGCGGCTAAAGGAAGGCGGGGTGGTGGTGACATCCGAGGTGCTGCGCGAGGCGGTCCGGCGCGACATCGAGATGCTGTTCAACACCGAGCGGCTGGAGGTGGCCTATTTGCTGTCCGAACACGAGATGCTTTCCACCCAAAGCCCCGACGACCTGCTGCGGGACTACCCCGAGATCCGGCGTTCGGTGCTGAATTACGGGGTGCCGCCCTTTTCCGGGCGTCGCGGATCGGATTTCGACACCGAGGCGCTGGCCCGCGAGTTGAAAGAGGTGCTGGCGATCTTCGAGCCGCGGCTGCGGCGGGACTCGATCCGGGTCACCGTGAATACCGGGGAAGCGACCGGCCTGCGGGTCGAGATCGACGCCCTGCTGATGCTGACGCCGGTGCCGGAACGGTTGCGGCTGTCGACGCTGATCGATCTGGACAACGGCCGCGCCACGACACGGATGGAGGATAGATGATGGATCGGGTCTTCCTTGACTATTATGAGGAAGAGCTTCAGCACATCCGCTCGCTTGCGACGGGGTTCGCGGCGCTGCATCCCAATGTCGCGCGCAACCTGTCGCTGGATTCCGTGCCCTGCCCCGACCCCTATGTCGAGCGCCTGCTCGAGGGCGTGGCCTATCTGGCCGCGCGCACCCGGCTCAAGATCGATGTCGAATCCAGCCGCTATGTGCGCGATCTGATCGACACGCTCTATCCCGATCTGGCCGGTCCGGCACCGGCCATGACCCTGGTCGACCTGGTGCCCGGCCCGCAGGTCGATCAGATGCTGGACGGGCATATCGTGCGCCGCGGCACGCGGCTGATCTCGTCGCTGCGCGAGGGCAGCCGGACCCGCTGCACCTATACGACGACGCAGGCGGTGCAGATGTGGCCGCTGTTACTGGCTACGGTCGACTATCTGCAGGACAAGGGCGCATTGGCGCAGATCGGGCTGTCCGAGCGCGTCACCCGCGACGCCGAGGCCGCGTTGCGGCTGCGGCTGCGCCGCCGCGGCACCGGCACGCTGTCCGAACTGTCGCTGGAATCGCTGCCGGTGTTTTTCGGTGCCGGCCAGCGCGGCGGCGCGATCTTCGATTCGATCTTCGGCTTTGGCGTCGGGGCTCTGGCCCGGCCTGCGGACGGCAAATCGGTCTTCATACCGATCGAGTCGCCGGCCATGGTCGGCATCTCGGACGATGAGATGCTGCTGCCACGGGTGCGCGAATCCTTCGAGGGCTACCGGCTGCTGCGCGAATATTTCCTGATGCCCGAGCGGTTTCACTTCGCGCGCCTGGGCGGCCTCGCGCGTGCCGTGCGTGCCTGTCGCGAGCCGCAGACCGAACTTGAGATCGTGATCCTGCTGTCGCGCCCCAACGCTGAGCTTGCCAGTGCCACGGCCGAGGACTTCCGGCTTTTCGCGACCCCCGCCGTCAACCTGTTCGAGCATGAATGCAATATCGTCGAGTTGCGCGCCGGGCGCTCGGCCCATCTTGTCCATGCCGACAGGACGCGGCCCAAGGATTTCGAGATCTATCGCCTTCTGCGCGTCGACGATGCCGCGATCGAGGGTCCGCAGGCGCGGCTGACACCGCTGATCTCGGTCGAGGCACGGGGCGAAAACGGTCATGTCTATACCACCGAGCGCCGGCCGCGCCGCCCTGATACCGAGGAGGTGCGGCGCGGCCAGACCCGCTCCAGCTATTCCGGCGATGATTTCTATATCTCGGTCGCCCGTCCCGCCAGCAATCGCAGCGCGCCGCCGGTCACCCGGCTGGACATCCGGGCGCTGTGCACCAATCGCGACCTGCCGATCCTGGATGACCGGCCGACGCTGACGCTGGAAACCGGTGATCCGGTCCAGCAGGTCAGGTTGCTTGCGCCGATGCGCCGCCCCCGCCCCTCGCTGCGCGCCACCTTGCCGTCGGGTGCCGCCGGCGAGACGCAGATGGACGATCTGACCTGGCGCTGGATCGCGCAGCTCAGTCTTGATCACATCTCGCTTGCCGCAGACGAACGTGACGCCGAGCCGCTGCGCGCGCTGGTCAGGCTTTATGCCGATCGCGGCGACCCGACATTGATCCGCCACGGCGAGTCACTGGTGCGGGTGCAGTCGCGCCCACTGATCGAGCGGCTTGAGATCCCCGGCCCTCGCTGCTTTGCCCATGGCACCGAGATCACGCTGGACGTCAATGAAACGCTGCTTTCCGGCGGCAGCGCGCTGCTGCTCTCGGCGCTGCTGGCGCGGCTTTTCGCCCGCCATGCCGCAGTGAATTCCTTTGTCCGCACCCGGACCCGGCTGACGCAGTCGCAAACCGAGGTTTCATGGCCGATCAGGACCGGCACGCGGGCGCTGATATGACACAAGCGCCGCCGCCCGATATCGCCAATACCGATTTCTTCGACCTGCTGCGGCAGTTCGAGACGGCGACGATGCGCTTTGGCCGGGCGGGCGGCGCGGACGCCGAGCCGGCCCGGCTGGGCCAGATGGCGCGGCAGTCCTTCGCGGTCAGCGACGTGGCCGAGGTTATCGCCGGCCAGGACGGTCAAAAGCCGCAGATCTCGGTCAATGTGCTGGGCCTGATCGGACCCGAAGGGCCGATGCCGCTGCATCTGACGCGCTGGATCCTCGCACGCCAATCCAGCCGCTGGTTCGGTGGCACCGGCAGCGAGGCGACGGCCGATACCTCGTTTCTGGACTTTCTCAACATGCTCCAGCACCGGATGCTGGCGCTTTACTGGCGCGCCTGGGCCGATGCACGGGCGGATATCCAGATCGCGCATGGCGAAGGCGGCCGCGTGGTGGCGATGATGCGGGCGATGACGGGCATCGGCCTGCCGGGTACCCGTGGCAGGGACAGCCGCCTTGACAGCGCCAAGCTGCGGCATGCGACCTCGCTGGCGCAAGAGACCCGCAGTCCCGAGCGGTTGACGGCATTCCTGCAAAGCGTGCTGGGCGTGCCGGTGTCACTGTCCGAATTCGTCGGAGTCTGGATCGATATTCCCGACCATCTGCAGACCCGCGTCGGCACCCGCTATACCCGGCTGGGAACCGGCGCCGTGATCGGCGCGCGCCAATTCGACCGCCAGTCCCGGGCGGAAATCCGGCTGGGGCCGCTGACCCGGGCCGAGTTCGATTACTTCGCCGACGATCCGCAGGCCCGGGCCCGGCTGTGTCACGCGCTGGTCTTTGCCCAGGGCCATGATGTCGAATTCGATCTGCGGCTGATCCTTGCGGCGGGCGAGGTGCCAAGGGCGCGGCTAGGCAGCTGCCGCATCGGTCGCACGACCTGGATCGATCCCCGGCCCGGCCGCGACGGGGACGAGCTGTGCTTTCACGGGATCATCCGCGGCACCGCCGATGCCGGCACCGGGAGGGACGCTGCATGAGCCTGCGACTGGTCATCGAATCCGCACCCCATACGCAGGCCGTGACCGAGCGTGTCTTCGATGGCGGGCGGCTGGTCATCGGGCGCAGCGACGAAGCCGACTGGACGTTGAACGATCCCGACATGTTCATTTCGCGCCAGCACTGCATCCTGACCGAAAAGGACGGGCGGGTGCTGGCCATGGATGCCTCAAGCGGCGGGCTGTTCATCGACAATGCCGCCCATCCGGTCGGCGCCAGCAATGCGGTGCCGATCGAGCCGGGCATGCGGCTGCGCATGGGCGATTTCGTGCTGCGGGTCGAGGCGGTCTCGGGTCCGGCGGCGGGACCCGGTCCCGCGCCACGCCCGGCCCCCGGCCCGGCGCCGGGCCGGATGAGCTTTGAATTCGGCCGCGATGCGGACGAGCCGCCGCCGCCCGAACCTGTCGAGCGCCCGAAGGACCTGCCCGATCCTTTCGGTCTTGCCAGCAGCGACCGCAGCCGCGAACGCCGCCGCGAGCCAGCCCACCAACCCCGGCCACTGGATCAGGACGATCCCTTCGGGCTGGATCTGCGCAAGGCATTCGCAGGCCCCGGCGATACGCCGCCGGCTGCGGAGCCTGCCGCCAGATCCGGCGCCGGCGGGCGCAGCAACTATTTCGGCGATTCCGCCGCACCCCTGCCCCCCGGCGACGATCCCGCACGGGATCGCGCCCCTGCCGCGATGCCCGGTGCCAAGCCCGACCTTTTCGCCGGCTGGTCCCAACCCCTCGCGACGCAGCCCCCCGAGACCGCGCCAGAGCCTGAGCCTGAGCCACAGCCCGAAGCCACGCCAGAGCCTGCCCCTGCCCCGCGAACCGAACCGCCATTGGCAGCGGTGGTGAAAGCCGAACCGCAAAGGCCGCCGCTCGTGCCCGATCCGGCACCGCCTGCCCCCGGCGCAGAACCGGCCGCCGCCGACAGCGATCTTTACGCGGCATTGCTGCGCGGCATGGGTCTCGAGCCGTCACAATTCGACGGCGATCCGGTTCAGCAGGCCGAACGGATCGGGCGGTCGACGCGCCTTCTGGTCGAGGGCGTCATGCTGTTGCTGCGCAGCCGTGCCGAGGCCAAGCAAAAGGCCCGGGTCGCGCAGACGATCATCGCCAGCGCGAATGTGAACCCGTTGAAATTCCTTGCCTCGCCCGAGGATGTGCTGGCAAGCTTCATGGAACCGCAACGGCGCGGCTATTTGGCTGCCGACGACGCGGTGAACGAGGCATTCCGGGATCTGGCCGACCATCATCTGCGGACCTGGACCGCGCTTCAGGCAGCGTTGCGGCGGATGATCGACCGCTTTGACCCGGACGAGATCGAGAAGGCGATGGAGAATGTCGGCCTGCTGGAAAGCCTGATCGCGGGAGGACGCAGCGCCAAGCTGTGGCGCCTCTATCAGGAACGCTACCGCGAAATTGCCCGTGCCGCCGAAGACCGCTTTCTGGGTGAGGTCGGCGCGGATTTCCGTGACGCATATGAAAACGAACGGAGGAGAAGGGATGACCAGTCAAATTCATAGAAGAGGCTTTCTTGCCACCGGCATGGCGGTGCTGACCCTGGCGGCCTGTGGCGGCGAGCCGCCGCCCACGGTGCTGTCGGTCACGGCGCAGGGCGCGGCCGGGATGAATCCGGGGCCCGATGGCGCCGACCGGCCGGTCACGCTGAGCATCCTGCAGATGTCGGGCTCGAGCGCCTTCAACGCCGCCGACTATTTCGCCCTGCAAGATCCCGCGGCGGCATTGGGCGCCGAGCTGGTGCGCTCGGATCAGATCGTGCTGTCGCCCGGCACGCCGGTAACCATGCCGATCACCGTGCAGGCGGGGGTGACCGCCATCGGTGTGACCGCCGGCATGCGCAGCCCGACCGGGCGCAGCACGCGCCAGCTGATCACGGTGCCGCCGGCCTCGACCACGATGACAATCTCGGTCGGGCCGAAGGGCATTTCGGTCACCACGGGCTAAAGCCAGAATGGCGGGATCGGCATGACGGACAGAAACAAGGTCGTCTGGTCCGAGGGGCAGTACCTCAGGACACAGCATCTGCAACAGCAGGACCGGCATTTCGACTGGTTGCTGCGGCAGGCCCTGCGCGCCATGCCGCTGCAAAGCTTCGGCTTTGTCGGGTTGCAGCTGGACGAAGAGGCCCGCGAGGCCGGGCAGATGGCGCTGACGGCGGCGGCTGGCGTCATGCCGGACGGCACCGTCTTCGCGATCCCCGAAGGCAGCTTCCCGGTCGAGCCGGTGGCACCGGGCGCCAAGACCGGGGCCGGCCTGGTTCATCTGGCGATCCCGGCCGAGACCGCCGGCGCGGCCGAGATCGACGCCGCCCATGACAAGCCCTCGGGGATGCGCTATCGCGGCGATTACATCACCGTGCGCGACGCCATCCGTGGCGGGGCCGATCCGACCGAGATCGAGGTGGCGCGGCTTGCGCCCAAACTCTTGCTGCCGGGCGAGGAAACCCGCGGCTATGCCACGCTGCCCATCGCCCGGATCACCGGGCTGACGGCGGATGGCGCGGTGGCGCTGGATCGCGGCTTTCTGGCACCTGCGCTGAATATCGGCGCGGTGGCCTGGTACGGGCAATTGCTCAAGGAACTGGTGACCGGGATCGACCGGATCGCCGAGGCGCATGGCTCGATGGTGCTGGGCGGCACCGGCGCCTCGATGGAGAACCTGCTGATCCTTGAGTTGGCCAACAGCGCCCGGCCCCGGCTCGCGCATCTGCTGGCGCAAAACGATTGCCACCCTTCGGATCTGTTTGGCGAGCTGGCCGGGCTGGGCGGGCGGATGGCGACCTATGGCGCCTCGGCGCGGCGCATGGCGGAGCTGCCGGTCTATGACCATGCCGATCCGCAACTGGCCTATACGGCGCTGGCCGATGCGCTGCGGTCGCTGGTGCTGTCCCTGCGCCATGTCGAGCCGAAGTCGCGTGCGCTGCGGGTGTCGCGCCATTCCGAAAACATCTGGACGGTGCGCATCGACAATCCCGAGATCATCAAGTCGAGCCGCATCGTGCTGCGCATCGGCGGCGACATGTCCGAGGCGATGCTGCGCAAGATCTTCGTCGATCAGGCGACGGTGGGCGCGGCGGATGATTTCGACAAGCTGTGGAAATCCAAGCTGCCCGGCATTCCGCTGAAGCCGCTGAACTCGCAGCCGCGCGAAATTCCCTATGACGGCGACCGGCTGTGCCTGGAACTTGACCGAAGCTCGGAACATTACGCGGCGCTGGCCGAGGCGCCGGGCTTTGTTCTGGGCGTGGCCGGCAAGCTGGATCGCGAACCTGAAATCGATTGCTATGCGGTGAACCGATAGGACCGACATGACCAGCGAGGATCCATTTGGACTGGGTGACGATGCCGGACGGACCCGGATCCGTCCGCGAGGGTCGAATGGCGCGCGCCCGGCGGCAGCCGCCACCGCTGCCGCCGCCAGCAATGCGCCGCTGCGCGAAAGCCGCGCCAGTGACAATCCGCTGGTGCGCGCCTTTGCCGCCCTGCTGGGCATCGCCCCCGAGCTTGAGCGTGCCATGGCGCCCGAAAACCCCGACCTGCTGCGCACGCGGCTGCAAGAAAACCTGACCTATGCGCGCGACGGCGCGGTCTCGATGGGCGTGCCGCTGAGTCGGGCCGATCAGGGCGCATGGTTCGTCGGCGCGCTTCTGGACGATGTCGCGATCAACACCCCCTGGGGCGGCTCAAGCGGCTGGCCGCGCCAACCGCTGGTCGCCTCGATGTATGGCAATGTCGATGCCGGCAACCGCTTCTTTGAACTGGCCGAGGACCTGCTGCGCTATCCCGAACGCGACCCGCAATTGCTGGAGCTGGTCTTTTTGTGCCTGTCGCTGGGCTTTCGCGGCAAATACCGCATCAACGGCGCCGCCGGCGAGGCCGAGATCGCCCGGTTGCGCGCGCAGATGGCGCGGCTCATGCACGACCGCGACACCGCCGACCCGCCGCTGGCCCCGCATTGGCAAGGCGTGATCGCCGAGGACGAGGACCGGAAATTCGTGGTTCCGATCTGGTCGATCCTGCTGATCGCGGCGGCGCTGGTGACGGCGATCTATGTCGGGCTTGGCATCCGCCTCTCGGGTCGCGGCGAGCAGCTTTTCACGCTGGCCGGCGTGTTGCCGCCCCCCGAACGCGCCGAGATCTTTCGCCCGGTGATCGACACGGTCACGGCACCGGCGCTGACGGTCGAGCCGCTGGTCTTCGAGCTGCTGCCGCTGTTCGCCGGGGCCGCGCCCAAAGATACCGCCACGGCGCTGACCGGGCGCGAGGATGTCTCGGTCGCGGTGGTGGTGATCCAGGCCAGCAATCCCGAGGTTTTCCGCTCGGCCAGGGCGGATCTGAACGAGGGGTATGTGCCGCTGATCCAGTCCGTGGCCACGGTCATCAAGGACAATGCCGAGCTGATCGGTTCGGTGCGGGTGGTCGGGCATACCGACAGCATTCCGGTCCAGACCTCGAACCCGTTCCGGTCGAACCAGGGTCTCAGCGAGGCGCGGGCCAAGACCATCGCCGACCTGCTGGTCAAGGCCGGGGTGCCGGCGGGGCTGGTGACCTCGGAAGGCAAGGCCGCGACCGAATCCATCGCCGATAACGGCACCAAGGACGGCCGGGCCCGCAACCGCCGGGTCGAGATCATACTGCAGAAGAAGGTCTGAGCGATGCGCGTGCTGAAAAAGATCTTCGGCTTCCTGTTCTCGCGCTTCCTGTGGACGCTGATCGGGATTGCGGTGCTTTGTACCCTGATCTGGTTTTACGGGCCGCTGATCTCGGTCGGCGACATGCAGCCTTTGGCGGCGGATCTGACCCGCCTTGTCGTGATCGCCGTCATCATCATCTTGTGGCTGGTCTCGATGCTGATCCGCCAGATGCGCGCGGCTTCGGCCAACCGCGTCTTTGTCACCGAACTGGCCGCCGCCCCGCCCCGGACCGCCGGCCCCGGCGAAGAAAACCTGGCCGAGGTCCATGGCAAGTTCCAGGGCATCCTTGAGCAGATGAAGCGCTCGAAGCTGGGCGGGCGGAAATTCCTGCGCGACATGCCCTGGTATGTCATCATCGGACCGCCCGGCACCGGCAAGACCAAGGCGCTGCGCCAGTCGGGGCTGCATTTCCCGATCGACCTTTCCGACGATCTGAAGGGCATCGGCGGCACCCGCAACTGCGACTGGTTCTTTACCGAGGATGCGGTGCTGATCGACACTGCGGGGCGCTATGTCCAGCAGCAATCCGACCCCGACGCCGATGCCGCCGAGTGGAAAGGCTTCATGCAGATGCTGGTCCGCCATCGCGGCCGGCGGGCGCTGAACGGGGTCATCCTGACCCTGTCAGTGCAGGAACTGGCGGGCGACAATGTCTCGATCCGCGAGCATGGGCGCGAGATCCGCAAGCGCCTGGCCGAGCTGCGTCAGGAGACGGGGCTGAAACTGCCGGTCTATCTGATGATCACCAAGGCCGATCTGGTTCCCGGATTCGAGGAGTTCTTCGGCGATCTGAATTCGCGCCAGCGCGAACAGGTCTGGGGCGCGACCTTGGGAACCGCCGATCGGGTCGATGAAATGACCGTCGAGCGCGAGATGAAGGTGCTGCAGGAGGCGTTGGAAAAACGCATGACCGAGCGCATCGCGGATGATCTGCCGCTGTCGCAGCGGGCAGAGGTGTTCCGCTTTCCGTCGCAGCTTGACCTGCTGACCGGCCCCCTGAAAGTGCTGGTCGAGGCTATCTTCGGCGAAAGCCGCTATGAGGAAAGCCCGTGGCTGCGCGGCATCTACTTCACCTCGGCCACGCAGGAAGGCTCGCCCATCGACCGCATGGTGGCCGGGATCGCCGGATCGCTGGGACTGTCGCCGCCAGCGCCCGAGGCGCGCCGACATGGCGAGAAGCGCAGCTTCTTTCTGCGCAATCTGCTGATCGAGGTCATTTTCCCCGAGGCCGGGCTGGGCCGCTTCGACCCCCGCGCCGAAGAGCGCCGGCGCTGGATCTGGCGCGGCACGCTGGCCGCCTCGGTCGCCGTCGTCGTGTTGCTGGGCACGCTGTTTCTGTTCTCGTATCTGCGCTGGAACGGGGCGCTGCGCGATCAGGAACGCCAGCTTGCGGATCTGACCGCGAGGCTCGCCAATATCGCGGCCCGGCAGGCGCCGACCGATCCGCTGGACCTGAACCTGGCGCTGGACGCCGCAACCGAGGTCAGGAATGCCGCGACACCCGCCCCCGTCGGCGCGCTGACCGCGCTTGGCCCCGGCGCGGGACCGGAATTGCAGCAGGTCGACACGATCGCCTATGACCGGACGCTGCGCAATATCCTTGAGCCGCGCATGGTCGCCCTGCTCGAGGCGACGATGTGGCGCCACAGCCGCGACCCGGAATTCCTGCTGGATGCGCTGAAAGCCTATCAGATGCTGACCGGACAGGCGCCCTATGACGCCGATTTCCTTGCCGCCTTCTGGCAGGAGAAGCTGCCGCAATACGCCCCTATCGACGCGTTCCCGACCGATGAAAGTCTGAACCACCAGCTGGCGGCCATCGACCGGATGCGGTCCGAGGAGAGCAAGATCAAGCCCGATCCGCAACTGGTCGCGGTCGCGCTGGAAAGCATCTGCACCATCCCGCTTGCGGTGCGCGCCTATCGCAGCCTGCGCTCGGACCCGGCGGTGGCCGGGCTGGCGGAATGGGTGCCGGCCGAAAAGGCCGGGCCGAATGGCGCAAGCGTCCTGACGCGGGTGTCGGAAAAATCGCTGCGCACGGGGCTGCCGGGCGCCTTCACCTATGCGGGCTTTCACGAGGTGGTGCTGCCGCTGGTGCCCGAGGTTGCGGCACAGGCGACGCTTGACCGCGCCGTCTTCGCCGGCGGCTGCAATGAAAGCGCCGAAGCCTCGGCGGACACGCTCGAGACCGATATTCTCAAGCTCTATTACGACGATTCCATCGCGCAATGGGACGGCTTCCTGCGCGATGTCCGGCTGACGCCGATCAACGATCTGGCCGAGGCGCAGCGCAATCTCAAGGACCTGTCCTCGGCTGACAGCGCGCTGAAACGCCTGCTCGAGGCGGTGGTGGCGGAAACCGATCTGGCCCGCCCGGTCGCGCCCGAAGCTGAGGCCATCGACACCGCCGCCGCGCAGCAGGCCGGGATGAAGGCCGCCGCCAAACTGGGCAAGCTTGGCAAGCTGGTCAAGGCCGGCAGCAAGATCGTCGGGAAACCCGGTGCCGAGGCCGAGGCGCCACCGCCCCCGCCGGGGCAGCCGGTTTCCGACCATTTCGCCGCGATCCGCGCCACCGTGCAGGAGGTGGACGGCAAGCCGCCGCTGCTGGGGGATGCGGTGACCGCGCTGGCGGCCCTGTCCAACGAGTTGCAGACCGTCGCCGCCAGCCCCGACCCGCAATCGGCGCTGCTGGCGCGAGGGGGGTTGCCGCAGCTGACCGGCAGCATCGCCAATGAGGCCGCGCGCCTGCCCGATCCGATCGACAAATGGGTGGCGGGCATCGCCGGCGACACGATCAGCGTCACGCGCGAGGCGGTGATCGCCCAGCTGAATGCCCGCTGGCGGGCCGATGTGCAGCCCTTCTGCCAGTCGGCGACGGCGGGGCGCTATCCCTTCGATCAATCCTCGGCCATCGACGTCAACACCCAGGACTTCCAGCGCCTGTTCGGACCGGGCGGGCTGATCGACGGCTTCACCAACGACAACCTTCAGGCCTATATCGACACCACCGTGCGGCCTTGGGCCTGGCGGGCCGATTTCGGGCTGGACAATGCGCTGCTGGCGCCGTTCGAGCGGGCGCGCTCGATGCGCGACGCGCTGTTTCCGGGCGGATCGGGGCCGGTCATGGCCTTCAGCCTTGAGCCCAAGGACCTGTCGGCCAATGCAAGCCGGGTGACGCTGAATGTGGACGGTCAGGTGCTGACCTATTTCAATGCCGCCGCCCGCCCCGAGCCGATGACATGGCCGGGCCGCGACGGCACAAACATGGTCACGCTGAGCTTCGCGCCCGTCGACGGCTCGGCCGAGGTCATCACCTCGCAGACCGGCAGCTGGGCCTTCCTGCGGCTGCTGCGCGGCGGTCAGCTCTCCAAGTCGGCGCAGCCCGACGTGTTCAGCCTGCGCCTGTCGGCGCGGGGATTTTCGGCCAGCTTCGACCTGCGCGCCAACTCGGTCGAAAACCCGTTTGATCTGACCATGTTCTCGGGCTTCAGTTGCCCGCGCGGGTTCTGAGCCATGGGCACCGGCTTTTTTGGCAAGCTGCCCACGAATGGCGACTTTGTCGCGCGCGGCCTGCCCGCCGGGGTGCAGCCGGTGCTGGATCGCTGGCTGACCCGGCTGCTGGTGGCCTGCGGCGATGCTGCCGAGCGCTGGCCGGAAGACGGTCTGCGCGGGCTGATCGCCCATGCCGGCCATCCGCTCGCTCTGCTTGTCGTGCCAAGTCAGGATGCGGCGGGGCGGGAGTTTCCGCTGGCCGCGCTGACCCCCGCGAATGATGCCGGACGAGCGGAAATCGACATCTGGGCCGGGCTGGCCCTGCCTGCCCTGCGTGACGCGGCACAAGGCGGGCTCGATGCGGCGGGGCTGGTCGCGTCGCTGGGCAGCATCCCCGCAATATCGGGGCCGGGGGATGGCGCAGGACTTGTGCCGCCGCTCGTCTGGACAGGTGTGAACCCGCCCGAGGATCCTGCCGATTTCATGGCGCGCATGACCGGGATTGGCTGTTCGGCCCCAAATCGATGATGGACCGGATCGGGCGCAAGCCTGCCCGCAAAAGCATTCAGGCCTGCACATGCGGCGATGGGCGCGACCGAACAGATGACAAGGCTGGATATGTGTCAGCCGGAACCGATAGCGCCTCTAGAAGGAAATCTCGGCACCGGTCTCGTCCAGTTCCCAACTGAGACGGCGGCCATCGTCGCGGGCAAGACCGCCCAGCAGCAGAAACTGCACTTCCGAGGGGGTCGGTTCGGGACGCTCGCGCAGCTGGTCGGGATCGAGCCAGGACCACAGCGCCGGATCGTGCTTGGTCCGGCTGGCCTCGGCCACTAGCCGCCAGCCCTGCGCGCCGCGACAGACCAGAACGCTGCCGCCCCAGGGCATCGCCGTTTCCAGACACATCAGCGCCAGCAGGATCATCCGTGCCTCGCCGCGCGGCAGGTCGCCCTCGGCCTCGATCCGCAGCCGCAGCCGTCCGGCCTTTTCGACATCGGCCAGAAGTGCCGCGATCTCGGCGATGCTCAACCGCTGGTCGGTCGCGGCATGACCGAAAGCCACCCGGAAACAGCGGATCCGCGCCCGCGCCGCATTCAGGCTTTCAAGGATCAACGCCATCTCACCGCTGTTCGTGATTCCGGGAAACTCGCCCGAGAGTTCCAGCAGCTCCAGACCGTTTCCGATCGCGCCCAGCGGCGAGACGAGATCGTGGCAAAGCCGCGATCCCAGCAATACGGCAAGATGCTCGGGCCCGGCAGCGACCGGGTTTCGCGACGTACGGTAGATTGTCAGATCGTCCATGGATGTTTAGCCTGCCTGCTGCCAGATATGAGGGCGTGTGATGAATGAAATTCTTGAACCCGGTATGATCGTCCGCCATCCCGGCGCGCCCGAATGGGGCACCGGACAGGTCCAGTCGCGTATCGGGGATCGTATCACGGTCAATTTCGCACATGCCGGCAAGCAGGTGGTCGATGGCCGCCATATCAATCTCGAACTGGTCACGGATGCGTCCTCCAGAGAATAACGCGAGGTTAGTTCAACTATTACGTGTGTCAATTATCAAAGCTGTAGCCTGGGAACATGCGGCACCGCGACGCTGTTGCAATGTCGCCCCCCGCCGCCTAGACACAGGCCACACGGATATGACTGCGATCAGGCGGGATTTCAGGCTGGAAGATGACTGTCGAGACCTCCTTTTTCGAAACCCGGCTGGCCACCGATGAAACCGACCTTCTGGCGGCGCAGCGGCTGCGCTATCGCGTCTTTGTCGAGGAGCTGGGCGGCGACGGCCCGCTGGTCGATCATGAGCGCCGGCTGGAACGCGATGAGTTCGACACCGTCGTCGATCAGATGATCCTGGTGGACAACCGCCGCTCGCGCGATGACCTTGACCATGTCGTCGGTGTCTATCGCCTGCTGCCGGGGGACCGGGCCGAACGCTTCGGGCGGTTTTACTGCGACAGCGAATATGACCTGAGCAGCCTGCGCAGTTCCGGTCGCTCGCTGCTGGAAATGGGGCGTTCCTGCGTCGATCCGGCCTTTCGCGGCGGCGCCGGCCTGATGTTGCTGTGGAGCGCGCTGGCCGAATATGTGCTGTCGCGCGATATCGACATCCTGTTCGGGGTCGCCTCGTTCCATGGCACCGATGCCGGGCGTCTGGCCCAGCCGCTCAGCTGGCTGCACCACAACCACCTGGCCCCGTCCGAGATGCGTCCGCGCGCCCTGCCCGACGCCTATCAGCCCATGGACCTGATCGCCGCGCCCCAGCTGGACCGGCGCGCGGCGATGGTGGGCATGCCGCCGCTGATCAAGGCCTATCTGCGGCTGGGTGGCCAGATTGGCGAAGGCGCATGGATCGACCACGAATTCAACACGACCGACGTGTTCCTGCTGCTGGACACCAAGGCCATGTCGCAAAAGCATCGCAAGTTCTACGAGACCCGGCAGGAGCAATGAGCGAGGGCGCAAGCGCCACCTGGCGTGGCGAAGAGCCGCCGCCCATCCCGCGACCCGGCCCGCTGGGCTGGGTGCTGATCGCGCTGCGCGGCGGCGGCATCGTTCTGGTGCTGGCGCTTGGCGTGCTGCTGATCCTGCCGATCCGCTTCGCCGAACGCCTGCTGACCGGCCCGCGCCGCCCGGTGACCGGGCCATGGGTGCAGGGTGTCTGCCGAATCTGCCTGTGGATCATGGGGCTGAAATGGCAGCGCCAGGGGGTGCCGATGCGCGGGTCCGGCGCGGTGGTCGCGAACCATTCCAGCTGGCTTGACATCTTCGTCCTGAACGCGGCCATGCCGGTGTTTTTCGTCTCAAAGGCCGAGGTCGCGGGCTGGCCGGGCATCAATATCCTGACCCGCGTCACCGACACCCATTTCGTCACCCGCGACCCGAAACTGGCCCGCGAACAGGCCGAGGAATTCGCCGCCCGCACCCGCGCCGGCCACCGTCTGCTGTTCTTTCCCGAGGGCACCAGCACCGACGGTCAGCGCGTGCTGCCCTTCAAGCCGACGCTGTTTCAGGGCTTTCTGGACCCGGGCCTGCCCGAAACCCTCACCATCCAGCCGATGAGCGCGCATTACCACGCCCCCAGGGGCCGCGATCCGCGCTTTTACGGCTGGTGGGGCGACATGGATCTGGGGCCGCATCTGCTGGCGGTGCTGGCGCAATATCCGCAGGGTCGGGTGACCGTGCGCCTGCATGATCCGATCCCGGTCGCGGGCGAGACGCGCAAGACGCTTTCCGCCGCCGCCGAGACCGCGATCCGCAGCGGCTTCGACAGGGACTAGCCCGGCAGCGACTGCGCCGGCCTTACAGCGGCCAGAACAGCGGAATGGTCAGGCAGGCGACGATGCCGGTGATGATGTCCAGGGGCACGCCGACGCGGATGAAATCGCTGAACTTGTAGCCGCCGGGGCCATAGACCATCATATGGGTCTGGTAGCCGATGGGCGTCGCGAAGGCGACCGTGGCCGAGAACATCACCGCAACCACATAGGCGCGCGGATCATGCCCCAGCGAGGTCGCGAGCGCGATGGCGATGGGTGTCAACAGCACCGCGACGGCGTTGTTGGACAGGACCTCGGTCATCGCCAACCCAAGGAAATAGACGCAGACCAGCGTGACAAAGGGCGGCATGCCGGCCAGATAGGGCGCGACGAAATCCACGATCAGCGCGACGGTGCCGGTATGTTCCAGCGCCTCGCCCACCGCCAGCATGGCAAAGATCATCGCCAACAAGCGGCCATCGACAAAGGAAAACGCCTCTTCGGCATCGACGCAGCGCGTGACCAGAACCACCGCCGAGGCGATGAAGGCCAGCGCCATGATCGGCGCCACATCCATCGCCGCCAGCACCACGACCGAAAGCAGCGCCAGAATCGCGATGGGCGCCTTTTCGCGGCGATAGGCCCGGGCCGAAGGGCGCGAGACATCGACCAGTTCCATATCGACCGCCAGACGGCCGATATCCTCGGGCGCACCTTCGAGCAGCAGCGTGTCGCCCACCCGCACCACCAGATCGTCCAGCTGGCGGCCGATATTCTGGCTGCGGCGATGCGCGGCCAGCACATAGACGCCATAGCGGCGGCGCAGGCGCATGTCGCCCAGACGCCGCCCGATCAGCCGCGCGCCGGGCGAGATCAGCACCTCGACCGTCTCGGTCGCGACCGAACTCAGCTTGTCGACCATCTGCAGGTTCTTGTTGCCCTGCATCTCCAGCAGGTCGGCGATCTCGGTGCGCAGAACCACGCGGTCGCCCGGCTCGAGCACCACCTCGGCCAGATTGCGGCGCAGCGAGGCATCGCCGCGCAAGACGTCCACCACCCGCACCGCCTGGCGCTTGAACAGCGGAATCTCCAGCACCGGCTGGCCGACAAGGCCGGAATCCTCGGGGATGGCGACCTCGGTGAAATATTTCATCTCGCGGCGCGAGCCCAGAAAGGTGGCAAGCGAACTGCGATCGGGCAAGAGCTTGCGGCCGATCAGCGCGAAATAGGCAATGCCCGCCAGCGTCACCGCAATCCCGACCGGGGCGATCTCGAAGATGGTAAAGGGCTTCATCCCCGCCTCGCGCGCGACGCCATCGACCAGAAGGTTGGTCGAGGTGCCCAAAAGCGTCATCATCCCGCCCAGAATGGTGAAATAGCTCAGCGGCATCAGGAACTTGGAGGGGGAAACTCCAAGCCTTATAGCCACCTGGATAAAGATCGGGATCATCACCGCGACCACCGGCGTGTTGTTCATGATCGCCGAGGCCAGAATGACAAAGCCGAACAGCATGATCACCGTCAGCACCGGCTGGGTCGAGATGCGGCTGGAAACCGCGCGCGACATCATCTCGAGCGCGCCGGTCCTGAGCAGACCGCCCATGATCAGGAACATGAAGGCGATGGTCCAGGGCGCGGCATTCGACAGAACGCCCGCCGCCTCTTTGACCGGCAAAAGCCCCAAAAGCATCATGATCGCGGCCGAGCCGATGGCGACGACCTCGGGCGGGTGTTTCTCGCGGATGAACTGGATGAAGGTCATGGTGACGATGACCAGCATGGCCAGCGCCGCGTTCGTTCCGGTCAGCTCAAATCCGAACATTCACAACCTGCAAATTTGCGCCGCAAGATCCGGCCCGCCCGTTGGGTGATATGCGGTTTCGCCCCGGCCCCGCAAGCGCAAGCCCGCGTCTCAGGCAGAAACCGGCGAAGGCGACAACCGCCCGCCCTGCCGCACCGGCTCGATCGCGGTGGCAAGTCCGGTGCGGTCGTCGGTGGTGACGATGACGCCCGAGAGAGTCGCCTCGCCCTCGGCGGGTGAAAAACGCTCTGCGGCCATGCCGGTCAGGAAGCGGCGCAAGGGCTCGGTCTTTTCCATGCCGATCACGCTGTCATAATCGCCGCACATGCCGGCATCGGACTGATAGGCGGTGCCACGGTTCAGGATCATCGTGTCCGAGGTCGGCACATGCGTATGCGTGCCGATGACCAGACTGCTGCGACCGTCGCACCAATGGCCCATGGCCATCTTTTCGCTGGTTGCCTCGGCATGGATATCGACGACGCTGGCCTGCACGAGCCCGCCCAGCGGATGCGCGCGCAAGACCGCATCAATGGCCGAAAACGGATCGTCAAAGGGCCGCTTCATGAAGACCTGCCCCAGCACCTGCGCCACCAGAACCTTGCGCCCGCGCGTCGCCTCATAGACGCGCGCGCCCTTGCCGGGCGCGGCCTTGGAATAGTTCAGCGGCCGGATAATCCGGGGTTCCGTCTCGATATAGGACAGCATGTCCTTCTGATCGAAGGCATGGTCGCCCAGAGTGATGCAATCGGCCCCCGATTCGAGGATCAGCTTGGCATGGCTGCCGGTCAGCCCCATGCCGCCGCTGGCATTCTCGCCGTTCACCACGGTGAAATCGACGCGCAGCCGCTCCTTGAGGGCGCCAAGCCCCTCATTGATCGCCCGCCGTCCGGCACGGCCCATCACATCGCCAAGATAGAGTATTCGCATGGGGCACAGGGTTAGGGCAAAGCCGGGGCGCGCTCAACCCCCCGGCCCTGCCATGGGCTCAACCCAGCCACAACCCGGCCAGCATCGCGGCGATGGCGATGGCGCCGCCGGCGATCATGCCGGTGATGATGCCGGCGCGGCGCGGCTCACGCGCGGGGGGCGGCGGTTCGCGCAGCAATTCGGGCATGCGGCGTTCCAGAAACTCTGGCAGCAGCGGCGCGAAACGGCCCAGAACCTGCGCCGAGCGCAGCAGATCGCGCGCCGCAGCCTTTGGCCCCAGATTGTCGCGGATATAGTTTTCGACCACCGGGCGGGCGACTTCCCACATGTTGATCTGCGGATCGAGCGAGCGCGCGACGCCCTCGACCACCACCATGGTGCGTTGCAGCAGGATCAGTTCCGTGCGGGTGGCCATGCCGAAGCGCTCGGTCACCTCGAAGAGATAGGCCAGAAGGTTCGCCATCGAGATGCGGCTGGCATCGGCGCCAAAGATCGGCTCGCCCACGGCGCGCAGCGCACGGGCGAATTCCTTAATGTCGCGGTCGCGGGGCACATAGCCCGCCTCGAAATGGACCCGCGCGACGCGTTCGTAATCGCGGCGGATGAAGCCCATCAGGATCTCGGCATAGACGCGACGGGTATATTCGTCGATCTCGCCCATGATGCCGAAATCATAGATGACGATATCGCCATTGGCCGCGACCTTCAGGTTGCCCTGATGCATGTCGGCGTGGAAATAGCCGTCGCGCAGCGCATGGCGCAGGAAAAGCTGCAGCACATGGGTGCCGATCAGTTGCAGATCGTGGCCTGCGGCACGCAGGGCGGCGACATCGCTCATGGCGATGCCCTCGGCCCAGTCGGTGGTCAGGACGCGCCGGGCGCTCAGGTGCCAATGCGGCCTTGGCACGGCCATGCCGGCATCGCCCGTGGTGTTTTCCGCGAATTCCGAGGCCGAGGCGGCTTCGAGCCGCAGATCCAGCTCGCCATTCACCACCGATTCGAAATGGCTGATCACGTCGCGCGGACGCAGGCGCCTTGTGGCGGGGGACAGGCGCTCGATCATGCCAGCGGCGAAATGGAAGGCGTCGATATCGCGGCGGAAGGCACCCTCGATCCCCGGGCGCAGCACCTTGACCGCGACCTCGCGCCCGTTGTCGATCCGGCGCGCGCGGTGAACCTGCGCGATCGAGGCGGCGGCGACGGGGTCGGAGAATTCGCTGAACAGCGCGCCGACCGGCTCACCCAGCGCGGATTCGATGGTCTGGCGCGCGCGTTCGGTCGGAAAAGGCGGCAGCCGGTCCTGCAGCATGGAGAGCTGGTTGGCCAGCTCGACCCCGACCACATCGGGGCGCGTGGACAGAATCTGGCCGAATTTCACATAGGCCGGCCCCAGCGCGGTGATGGCGCGGGTGACGGGGGGCAGCGACGGGTCGCCCTTGTAGCCCAGCCAGGCAAAGGGCCAGCCGAGGATGCGGGCGGCGACGCGCACGCGGCCGGGTGCGTTCAGCGCGTCCAATGCGGCCTTCATCGCGCCGGTGCGCTCGAACGTGGCGCCGGTGCGGATCAGGCGCCAGATGTTATGGGGTCCGCGCATCGCTCAGAGTTTCCAGCCCGAATGCAGCGCGGCGATGCCCATGGACAGGTTGCGCCATTGCACGCGGCCGAAACCCGCCTCGCGGATCATCTGGGCGAAGGCCTCCTGATCGGGGAATTTGCGGATCGATTCGACCAGATACTGATAGCTGTCGCGATCATTGGCGACGACCTGCCCCATGACCGGAATGACGTTGAAGGAATAGCGGTCGTAAAGCCATTGCAGCATCGGCACCGGGATCTGGCTGAATTCCAGCACCATCAGCCGGCCGCCGGGTTTCAGGACGCGGCGTGCCTCGGCCAGCGCGTCGGGAATGCGGGTGACGTTGCGGATGCCGAAGCTGATCGTATAGCGGTCAAAGCTGTTATCGGCAAAGGGCAGCGCCATCGCGTCGCCCGTGACCCAGCCAAGACGCTCGGCCAGCTTGCCGGCCTCGGCGCGCTTGCGGCCCTCGACCAGCATGGATTCGGTCATGTCGCAGACGGTGACCCGGGCGCCGGGGGCGCGTTCCAGGAAACGAAAGGCGATGTCGCCGGTGCCGCCGGCCACATCCAGCAGGTGCTGGCCGTCGCGCGGCACCAGCCAATCCATCATCGCGGTTTTCCAGACCCGGTGGACGCCCACGCTCATCAGGTCGTTCATCACGTCATAGCGCGAGGCGACGCGGGAAAAGACGCCATGGACGAGGCCGGCCTTGTCCTTCTCGGCCACGGTACGAAAGCCGAAATGGGTTTCCTTGGGCTCGTCACGGGTCATGTCGCTTGTCCATTCGTCGTTTCGCGCCCAGATAGTCCGAAAACGCGGCGCGCGCCAGCCGGGCGCGGGCGCACCATGCGATGAATGGGACGAAAATGCCAGAACTGCCAGAGGTCGAAACCGTCCGACGCGGCCTTCAGCCGCATCTTGAAGGGCACCGCATTGCCCGGGCCGAGGCCCGCCGCCCCGATCTGCGCTGGCCGCTGCCACCCGATCTGGTGCAGGTGCTGACCGGGGCGCGGGTCACCGGCCTGCGGCGACGCTCGAAATACATCCTGGCCGATCTGGAGGATCGCGGCAGTCTGCTGCTGCATCTGGGCATGTCGGGCCGGATGCTGATCGAGGACGAGGCGCAAGGCGCGTTTCACCGCGATCCGGCGATCCTGCCCCGTCACGATCATGTGGTGATCTGGAACGATCAAGGCACGCGCATCACCTTCAACGACGCGCGCCGATTCGGCATGGTCGATCTGGTCGCGCCGGGGGCCGAGCATCCGCTGCTGGCGCATCTGGGGCCGGAACCCTTGTCCGAGGAATTTACCCCCGAGGTGCTGGCGCGGGCCTTTGACGGGCGTCGCGCCCCGGTCAAGGCGGCGCTGCTGGACCAGCGAATCGTCGCGGGGCTGGGCAATATCTATGTCTCGGAGGCGCTGCACCGGGCCGGGATCGATCCGCGCCGGGCCGCGGGCCGGATCGGGCCTGCACGGCTGGCCGCGCTGGTCGGCCATATCCGCGACGTGCTGGTCGAGGCCATTGCGGCGGGCGGATCGTCCTTGCGCGACCACCGGCAGGCCAGCGGCGAGCTGGGCTATTTCCAGCATTCATTTCGGGTCTATGACCGCGAGGGCGCGCCCTGCCCCAATCCGGAATGTGCGGGCAGGGTCCAGCGCATCGTGCAATCGGGGCGGTCAAGCTATTTCTGCGGGCTTTGCCAGAAGTGAAGCGGCCCATGGCCGCTGCCTCCGGCGGGGATATTTGGGCATGAAAGAAGCGGATGCGGCGGTGCTGGTCTTGAGCCGCTGCTTTTGCTAGGAGTCGCGGTCAGCTTACTTCCGAAAGGCGAAGAGACAATGGCTTACCAGACCATTATCGTCGAGATCGAAGACTATGTCGCATTGATCCGACTGAACCGGCCCGAGGCGCTGAACGCGTTGAATTCGCAGCTGATGCGCGAATTGGGCGAGGCGCTGACCGAGGCCGACCGCAATGAAAAGGTGCGCTGCATCGTGCTGACCGGCAGCGAAAAGGCCTTTGCCGCCGGAGCCGACATCAAGGAGATGTCGACGAAGAATTTCGTCGACGTCTATACCGAGAACCTGTTTGGCGACGAGATCGAGCGCATCACCGCGACCCGCAAGCCGATCATCGCCGCCGTCTCGGGCTATACGCTGGGGGGCGGCTGCGAACTGGCCATGGCCTGTGATTTCATCATCTGCGCCGACAATGCGAAATTCGGCCAGCCCGAGATCAATCTGGGCGTCATGGCCGGCATCGGCGGCACCCAGCGCCTGACCCGCTTTGTCGGCAAGTCGAAATCGATGGAGATGCATCTGACCGGCCGTTTTATGGATGCGGTCGAAGCCGAGCGCGCAGGTCTGGTCAGCCGGATCGTGCCGGCCAGCAAGCTGCTTCCCGAGGTCATGGCCGTCGCGCGCAAGATCGCGGAAAAATCCCAGATCGCCGTCGTCGCCGCCAAGGAGGCGGTGAACCGCGCCTATGAGACCACGCTGAGCGAGGGGCTGCTGTTCGAGCGGCGCAATTTTCAGGCGCTGTTCGCGACCGAGGACCAGAAGGAAGGCATGGCCGCATTCCTTGAAAAGCGCGAGCCGCAATTCCGCGATAAGTGATTTGCGCTTGGCTTTCGACCCCGGCCCCTGTATAGGGCCGGGCTTACATGCGCGTGGGCCCGCTTAAGGCAAGAATCATGACCGTCCCCTGATGGACGGTGCCATGGGGCTTTTGCGTGATCGATTTCGTAAAGACTAAAGACAGGAACGCCCCCATGGCCAATACGCCCCAGTCCAAGAAACGCGCCCGCCAGATCGAGCGTCAGACCGCCGTCAACAAGGCTCGCCGCTCGCGCATCCGCACCTTCCTGCGCAAGGTCGAAGAAGCCATCGCCAGCGGCGATGCGGCTGCCGCCCGTGATGCGCTGCAAAGCGCCCAGCCCGAACTGATGCGCGGCGTGACCAAAGGCGTCGTCCACAAGAACACCGCCGCGCGCAAGATCTCGCGTCTGTCGGCCGGCGTGAAGGCTCTGGCCACCGCCTGATCGGCTGCGGCATTTACGCAACTAAAAGTAGAATAAATGAGGGGCGCGCTCAGCTTTAGCGCGCCTTTTTGTTGCGGATACCCACAGTTGACGTTGCGTAATGCTATATATTTCAATTAGTTATGACCTGTCACGCTGGTGTTGCAGCATCGTCAGATTCGCTACGGCAAAGTGACTGTCAAGCGCGAAGAACAGTTGCTGGCGGGGCCTGCTTCTTGGTAGCTTCATGCTGCGATTCACGTCGCACCTGGGGGACATGTTCTGAAGAATCGGCGCTGCCGCCGAGGATTCAGGGCGGCTGCACGATCCTTGCGATCTGCGGTTGATGATGCGCAAGCCGACTGCCACCGGCTCGCGTTTCGTGTCTGTATCTTTGGCCGCAGAACGGCCCCGCGTGCCTCCTTGGCGGCGCCGGGATGTTCTGTTGCCGATACGCACGTCCTCTGGGCTGGATGCGAATCGTCTCACGTCGGGAAAATCCGGCGGAGTCAGGGGATAAGAAACGGAACCGGGTCAGATGGACAAGCTTTGGGGGCAAGCGCGTGAAGAACTTCAGAAAATCGTCGGAGCCGATAGTTTCGCCACCTGGATCGAGCCGCTGCGCCTGACCGGCGTCTCCGAGGGCACCGCCACCATCGCCTGCCCGACGCGGTTCCTGTCCGACTGGGTCGCCCGCCATTACAGCAACGACATCCTGCAGGTCCTCGACCGGATCGAGGGGCCGGTGCAGCGCCTGAACTTCGAGACCCGCGCCCAGACCGCGCGTCAGGCCGCCGCCCCCGCCAAGCGCGTCGCCGCGCCGCGCCCTGTCGCCGCCAATGACGATCTGGCCGCGCCGCTGGACCAGCGCTTCACCTTTGAGAATTTCGTCGTCGGCAAGCCCAACGAGCTGGCCCATGCCGCCGCCCGCCGGGTGGCCGAGGGCGGGCCGGTGACCTTCAACCCGCTGTTTCTTTACGGCGGCGTGGGTTTGGGCAAGACGCACCTGATGCATGCCATCGCCCGCGAGATCCAGACCCGCCAGCCCGAGGCGCGGGTGCTGTATCTGTCGGCCGAGCAGTTCATGTACCGCTTTGTGCAGGCGCTGCGCGAACGCACGATGATGGATTTCAAGGAAATGTTCCGGGCCGTCTCGGTGCTGATGGTCGATGACGTGCAGTTCATCGCCGGCAAGGATTCCACGCAGGAGGAATTCTTCCACACGTTCAACACGCTGGTCGATCAGGGCAAGCAGATCGTCATCTCGGCCGACCGTTCGCCGGGCGAGATCAAGGATCTGGAGGAGCGCATCAAGTCGCGCCTGCAATGCGGCCTTGTCGTCGACCTGCACCCGACCGATTACGAGCTGCGTCTGGGCATCCTGCAATCCAAGACCGACAATTTCCGCCAGCAATATCCGGGCCTCAAGATCGCGCCAGGCGTGCTGGAGTTTCTGGCCCATCGCATCACCTCGAACGTGCGGGTTCTGGAGGGCGCGCTGCAGCGGCTGTTCGCATTCGCCAGCCTGATGGGCCGCGAGATCAATCTGGACATGACTCAGGAATGTCTGGCCGACATCCTGCGCGCCAATGACCGCAAGGTCTCGATCGAGGAAATCCAGCGCAAGGTGGCCGAGCATTACAACATCCGCCTTGCCGACATGATCGGGCCCAAGCGGGTGCGCACCGTCGCCCGGCCGCGCCAGATCGCGATGTATCTGTCCAAGCAGATGACCTCGCGTTCGCTGCCGGAAATCGGGCGCCGGTTTGGCGGGCGCGACCACACCACCATCATGCATGGCGTCAAAAAGATCGAAGAGCTGCGCAGCGCCGACCATAGCCTGGCAGAAGATATCGACCTGCTGCGCCGCCTGCTGGAGGCCTGAGTCTGAAAGCTTGACCCTGCGCTGGTTTGTGCCAAATTGGCGCCCCGCAGGTCGGGACAGATAAAAGGCCGGAACGTCATAAGGGTTGACCATGAAATTCTCGATCGAACGTGCCGCTCTGGTAAAGGCCGTCTCTCAGGCCCAGTCCGTCGTTGAACGCCGCAACACCATTCCGATCCTGGCCAACGTGCTGATCGAGGCCACGCCCGAGGGTGTCAGCTTCCGCGCGACCGACCTGGATACTGAAATCGTCGACCGCACCATCGCGCAGGTCGAACGCCCCGGCGCGACCACGGTCTCGGCCAGCATGCTCAACGACATCTCGCGCAAGCTGCCCGATGGGGCGCTGGTGCAGCTTAGTCTGGACAGCGCCTCGCAGCGGCTGTCGGTGCAGGCCGGGCGCTCGAACTTCAATCTGGCGACCCTGCCGCGCGAGGATTTCCCGCTGATGTCCTCGTCGGAATATGGCGCGAATTTCTCGGCCCCTGCCGCGGTACTGCGCCGGCTGTTCGACAAGTCGAAATTCGCCATCTCGAACGAAGAGACGCGCTATTACCTGAACGGCGTCTATATGCATGTCGCCCAGTCCGAGGACGGCCCCTGCCTGCGCTGCGTGGCGACCGATGGCCACCGGCTGGCGCGCATCGACGCACCGCTGCCCGCGGGCGCCGATGGCATGCCCGGCGTGATCGTGCCGCGCAAGACCGTGGCCGAGCTGCGCAAGCTTCTGGATGATGACGAGGCGCAGATCGCCGTTTCGGTCAGCGAAACCAAGGTCCGCTTTGCCACGCCCACGATCACCCTGACCTCGAAAGTGATCGACGGCACCTTCCCCGATTACAGCCGGGTGATTCCCTCGGGCAATACCCGCAAGCTTGAGGTGGACGCAGGCGATTTCGCCAAGGCCGTGGACCGCGTGGCCACCGTCAGCAGCGAACGCTCGCGCGCCGTCAAGCTGGCGCTGGACGAGGATCGGCTGGTCCTTTCGGTCAATGCCCCCGATGCCGGCGCCGCCGAAGAGGAGCTGCCCGTCGCCTATGCCGACGAGCCGTTGGAAATCGGCTTCAACGCCAAGTACCTACACGAGATCGCCAGCCAGATCGAACGCGAGAACGCGGTCTTCCTGTTCAACGGCTCGGGCGATGCGGCGCTGATCCGCGAGGGCGGCGACAGCTCGGCCGTCTATGTCGTCATGCCGATGCGCGTGTGACGCTGACGCGCCTGCACCTGACCCAGTTTCGCAGCTGGAACAGGCTTGAACTTGACGCCGATGACCGGCCCGTGGCGATCCATGGGCCGAATGGCGCGGGCAAGACCAATATCCTTGAAGCCGTCTCGATGCTGGCACCCGGTCGCGGCATGCGTGGCGCCCTGCCCGGCGATCAGGCCCGCAAGGGGCCGGATGTCGGCTGGCAGATCCGCGCCGGGATCGGCGAATATCAGGTCCTGACCCGCGCCCTGCCCGGCCAGCCGCGCGAGGTGCTGGTCGATGACAAGCCCTCGACCCAGATCGCGCTGGGGCGGCTGATGCGGGTGATCTGGCTGACCCCGGCCATGGACCGGCTTTGGACCGATACGCCCGAACAGCGCCGCCGCTTTCTGGACCGGGTGACGCTGAGCTTCACCCCCGGCCATGCCGAGGATGCGCTGGCCTATGAAAAGGCTATGCGTGAAAGGAACCGCCTGCTGCGCGACGAGGTGCGCGACATTGGCTGGTATCGCGCGCTTGAGGCGCAGATGGCCGAGACCGGCGCCGCCATCACCCGCAACCGTCAGGACGCCATTGCCCGGATCACAGCGGCGCAGGACGGTGTGGCGCAAGATGGTGCGGGCGACTCATTTCCCGCCGCCCGGCTGACGCTTTTGCCCGGCGAGGGCTTTGCCGACGATCCCGACCCCGAAAGCATCGCCAGCCGTCTGGCCGAGACCCGCTCCCGCGACATGGCGGCGGGGCGGACCCTGACCGGGCCGCATCGCGCCGATCTGGGTGCGCATTGGGGGCCGCAGGACATGCCCGCCGCGCTGTCCTCGACCGGTGAGCAAAAGGCGCTGCTGCTGTCGCTGATCCTTGCCAATGCCCGGGCGCTGTCGGGGGAAAACCCGGTCCTGCTCTTGGACGAGGTGGCGGCGCATCTGGATGCCGACCGCCGCGCCGCGCTTTATGACGAGATCACCGCGCTCAAGGCGCAGGCCTTCCTGACCGGCACCGGCCCCGAGCTCTTCGAGACCCTGCAAGGCCGCGCGCAGTTCCTGTCGGTCCTGCGCGAGGGCGCGACCTCGCATCTGGCCTAGACCAGCAGATCGACCAGCTCGAACCGCGTCACATCGACGATCCCCAGATCCGAGATGCGCAATTCCGGGATCACCACCAGCGCCAGCAGCGAATGCTGCATATAGGCGTTGTTGAGCTGGCAGCCGCAATCCTGCATGGCACGGACGATGCCCTGCGCGGCCTCGGCCACCTCTGTGGCGGGGCGGTCCGACATCAGCCCGGCGATGGGCAGCGGCACGGTCGCCAGTTCCTGCCCGTCACGGAAAACGGTGACGCCACCGCCGATCCGGCCCAGATGATTGGCCGCCGCCGCCATGGTCTCGCGGTCAGTGCCGACGACGATCATGTGATGGCTGTCATGGGCCACGGTCGAGGCCACCGCCACCCGGCCCTGATAGCCAAAGCCCGCGACAAAGCCGTTGACCACGCCGCCAGTGGCCCGGTGCCGCTCGACCAGCGCGATCTGGCAGATATCGTCCCGGCCCTCGATCACGCCGTCGCGAATGGGCAGATCGGCCTCAAGCGCGCGGGTCGGTGCCTGATTTTCGACGACGCCGATGACGCGGACACGGGCCGATTCGCCCGTGGCGATCACGGCGAAATCGTCACCGGCCAGTTCCTTACCCAGATGCACCGAGTTGCGCGCGGACTCGGGCCAGTCGATGCGTGGGCAGTCAACCAGCAGCCGGCCGTTTTCCGCCACAAGCTGTCCCTGCGCGATCACCGCCTCGATGGGCAGGGTCCGCAGGTCCGAGCTCAGGATCACATCCGCCCGCCGCCCCGGCGTGATCGAGCCCAGCTCACGCTCCAGTCCGAAATGGCTGGCGGCATTGATTGTCGCCATCTGGATCGCGACCAGCGGGTCGCAACCGCAATCCACGGCATGGCGCACCACCCGGTCCATATGTCCGTCATGGACCAGCGTGCCGGAATGGCAGTCATCCGTGCACAGGATGAAAAAGCGCGGGTCCAGCCCCTTTTCGGTGATCGCGGTGATCTGGCTTTCGACGTCATACCATGCGCTGCCCAGCCGCATCATGCAGCCCATGCCCTGCCGGACGCGGGCGATGCCCTGCGCCTCGCTGGTGGTTTCATGGTCATCATTCGCCCCGCCCGCGACATAGGCGTGAAAACCGCGCCCCAGATCGGGGCTGGCATAATGGCCGCCCACGGTCTTGCCGGCGGCACGGGTCGCGGCGATCTCGGCCAGCATCTGGCCATCGCCCGCCACCACGCCGGGGAAATTCATCATCTCGCCCAGACCGATGATCCCCTCCCAGCCCATGGCCTGGGCGACCTCGCCCTCGCTGATCGGGCTGCCGGTGGTTTCCAGCCCGGGGGCCGAGGGCGCACAGCTGGGCATCTGGGTGAACATGCTGACCGGCTGGATCAGCGATTCGTCCCGCATCAGCCGCACCCCCTGAAGGCCAAGGACATTCGCGATCTCATGGGGGTCGTGAAACATCGTGGTCGTGCCATGCGGAATCACCGCGGCGGCAAAACCGGCCGGGGTCAGCATGCCCGATTCGACATGCATATGGGCGTCGATCAACCCGGGCAGCATATAGCGGCCGGCGGCCTCGATCACCTGCGTATCGGGGCCGATCGAGGGCCCGGCATCCGGCCCGACATAGGCCACGCGGCCATCCGCGATGGCGATATCCATGCCCTCGATCAGCTCGCGCGTATGGACATTGACCCAGATCCCGCCCCGGATCACCAGATCCGCCGGGGCGCGTCCCGCCGCGATCTCGACCAGCCGGGCCTGCGCAAGTGTCCATGGTTTCAGCATGTCAGCCTCTCTTGTTCGCTTGCCCCTGTTTGCGGCAGGGTGGCCGCGAAAGAAAGGTGCAAGAATGGAATGGAGCGGCGAAGCCAGCGTCATGACGCAACGAAGGCATGGCGAGAATGCCGTGATCCTGACCGTTTTCGCGCGCGATACCGGACTGATCTCGGGCTTGGTGCCGGGCGGCGCCAGCACGAAACGCGCCGCCATCCTGCAACCGGGAAACCGCGTCGCCCTGCGCTGGCGGGCGCGGCTTGAGGATCAGTTGGGCACGTTCTCGGTGGAACCCGCCCGCGCCCGGCCCGGCCTGATCGGCAGCGCGGATGCCTTGGCGGGGGTGAACGCGGTGACCGCGCTGATCGGCTTTGCCCTGCCCGAGCGCGACCCGCATCCGCGCCTGTCGGACGCGACCGAGGCGCTGCTGGACGCCATCGATCAGGGCGAGGACTGGGCCGAGGCCTATCTGCAATGGGAAATGCGCCTGCTGGACGAGTTGGGCTTTGGCCTTGATCTGGGCAGTTGCGCCGTCACCGGCACGCGCGAGGGGCTGGCCTATGTCAGCCCGCGCACTGGCCGCGCGGTCAGCGCGGCGGCGGCCGGGGAATGGGCATCGCGGCTTTTGCCGCTGCCGGCCATCTTTGGCGGGCGCGGCAATGGCGGGCTGGCGGACGCATTCGCGCTGACCGGGCATTTCCTGGCCTCGCGGCTGGCCGAGGACCACGCCGGACGCCCCCTGCCCGCCGCCCGCGCCCGGCTGGTGGCGCGTCTTGCCGCGCGCGAGGCGGGCGCGTTCTGACATCACGGCCCGGAATGAAAAACGGCGCCGCGTGATGCGGCGCCGTTTCTGGTCCGGCTGCGGAGGGCTTACTTTTCCTTGCGGTAGCCCGGCTCATAGGTCAGGTAGGTCGGCCCCTGAACGGTAAGGACACCGCCTTCAAAGGTGATGCCATTGGCGCCTTGCAGCGCCTCAAGGTAGCGGCGCTCAAGCCGGCCGGCGCCGCCGCCGCAACCCATCTTGGTCGTGACGATCGGTCCCAGCGCAAAGCCCGGCGGCTCGGCGGTCTGCGGGGCCGAATAATGGTTGCAGGGCGCCTGCCCCGAGATCGAGCCATCCGCCTCGATGGTCATGCCGACATTGCGCTGCGGCACGGTGTCCGATCCGATGCCGACCAGCACATAGGGGCCGGTCGGGATATTGGCGCCGGGGGTCGAGGAAGTCGTCGGCTCGCAGGCAGCAAGGCCGAGCGTGGCGGCGATGGCCGCCGAAATCAGGGGGATGCGGGTCATTGGCAGCTCCGGTTTTCATTGTCTGGCGTCATAATGCCTGATCGCCCCCCGCTGTCCAGAAGGGCGCCGGATTTCCGGCCCGCGCAGTCACCCGCTTGCAATAGCGCCAAGCGGCGCGAATGGGCCTTGCGGCCATCGGCGCTGCACCGCAATTTGCCGCCATGTTCGGACTGGACCCCTTTTCCTTCTGGATCGTGATCGTGGTCACGCTGTTTTCGGGCTTTGTCAAAGGCGCGGTCGGCTTTGCCATGCCGATGATCATGATGTCGGCGCTGGGGTCGTTCCTGCCCGCGCAGCAGGCCCTGGCGGTGCTGATCCTGCCGACGCTGTTCACCAATATCGGCCAGGCCTTCCGGCAGGGCTGGCGGCCGGCATGGGAATCGATCGTCACCTATCGCTGGCATATCGGCATGGTCATGCTGTTCATTCCGCTCAGCGCGATGCTGGCGCCGGTGGTGCCGCAATGGATCATGTATGCGCTGCTGGGCGTGCCGATCACCGGTTTCGCGCTGTGGCAGCTGGCCGGGCGCAGTCTGGCCATTCCCATCCATCACCGCCGCCGGGTCGAGATCGTCACCGGCATCATCGGCGGGCTTTACGGCGGCATCTCGGGGATCTGGGGGCCGCCGCTGATCGTCTATCTGCTGTCCGTCGGCACCCCCAAGACCGAACAGGTCCGCGTGCAGGGCGTGGTCTTTCTGTTGGGCGCGGTGGCGCTGACCTTCGCACATCTGAACTCGGGCCTGCTGAACGCCCAGACCCTGCCCCTGTCGGCGGTGGTCGTCATCCCGGCGCTGATCGGGCTTTGGCTGGGCTTTCTGGCCCATGACCGGCTGGACGTGGCGCAGTTCCGGCGCTGGACGCTGGTGCTGTTGGTCCTGACCGGCGCCAATCTGATCCGCCGCGCGCTGGAAATCGCCGGATCAGAGCCGTAACATCCCTGCCGCCATCACCGAATTCCCCTTGTGCATATCGCATCCGAAAGGCCCGCCATGCCCCAAAACCCCGACGCCGCCGACCTGACCGCCCGCCTGATCCGCTGCCCCTCGGTCACGCCCGACGAGGGCGGCGCGCTGACGCTGCTTGCCGATGAGCTGGTGGCGGCGGGCTTTATCTGCCAGCGCGTCGACCAGAACGGCACCCCGAACCTGTTCGCGCGCTGGGGCGCCAAGGGGGCGGCGCGCAGCTTTGGCTTCAACGGCCATACCGACGTGGTCCCGCCCGGCGATCCGTCCAGCTGGACCCACCCGCCCTTTTCCGGGCACGAGACCGACGGCTGGATCTGGGGCCGCGGCGCCACCGACATGAAATCCGGCGTCGCGGCCTTCGTCGCCGCCGCCATCGCCTTTGTGCGCGAGACCCCGCCAAAGGATGGCGCGCTGATCCTGACCATCACCGGCGACGAAGAGGGCGCCGGTAAGGACGGCACGCTGGCGCTGCTGGACTGGATGCGCGCCGAGGGCGAACAGATGAGCGTCTGCCTGGTGGGCGAGCCCTCGAACCCCGACCGCATGGGCGAGATGATCAAGATCGGCCGGCGCGGCTCGATCACCATCCATATCGAGGCGCGCGGCCTGCAGGGCCATGCCGCCTATCCGCATCGGGTGCGCAACCCGCTGCATGCGCTGACCCGGCTGCTGCATGATCTGGTCACCACGCCGCTGGATCATGGCACGGCGCATTTCGACCCTTCGGGCCTGCAGGTGACGACCATCGATTGCGGCAACCCGGCCTCGAATGTGGTGCCCGAAAAGGCCCGCGCCACGCTGAACATCCGCTTCAACGACCTCCATAGCGGCGCCAGCCTTGAGACGATGATCCGCGACCGCGCGGACACCATCTCGGCCGAGACCGGCGTGGATTTCACCATGACCAGCGACATCGCGGGCGAAAGCTTCCTGACCGAACCCGGCCCCTTCGTCGATCTGGTGGCGGGCGTGGTGCGCGAGGAAACCGGGCTGGATCCGGTCCTGTCCACCTCGGGCGGGACGTCGGATGCGCGTTTCGTCAAGGATCACTGCCCGGTCCTTGAATTCGGCCTTGTCGGCCATTTCATGCATCAGGTGGATGAGCGCGTGCCGGCCGATCAGGTCCGCCAGCTTGCCCGCATCTATCGCCGCATCCTGGAGCGTTACTTCGCATGATGATCGCAAGAACCGACGATATCGACGCCTGCCTGTTTATCCGGCGCGAGGTGTTCATCGATGAACAGAACGTCCCCGAGGCCGAGGAAATCGACGATCTGGACGCAGGCGCCATCCATCTGCTGGCCCGCGACGCCGAGGGCCAGCCATGGGGCACGGCGCGGCTGCTGATCCAGGGCGCGACCGGCAAGATCGGCCGCGTCGCCGTGCGCAAGGGCGCGCGCGGCACCGGCTTGGGCGCGCGGCTGATCGAGGCCTCGATCACGGAACTGGGCAAGGTGCCCGGCGTCACCCGGCTGAAGCTGAGCGCCCAGACCCATGTCATCCCCTTTTACGAACGCTTCGGCTTTGTCGCCCATGGTCCCGAATATGACGATGCGGGCATTCCACATCGCGACATGACCCGGGATCTTTAGGGTGATCCGCCCGGAACTGGCCGCGCGCCTGCGCCCCTGGGCGGAAACCGGCGTCGCGCTGGCGGCGACGGCCTTTGGCCTATGGGTGTTTTCGCTGGGCGGCTGGATCCTGTGGCCTCTGGGCGCGGTCATCGCCGGGGCGGCGGCGCTTTGGGCGCTGGACGCGCGTCGGCGCATGCGCTTTCGCCATGAGGCGCTGGGACCGGGCATGGTCGAGCTGGACGAGGGCGCGATCCGCTATCTGTCCCCGAACCGTCTGCTGGGCGGCGAGGTCTCGCTGCGCGAGCTGGGCGAGATCCGGCTGATGCGCCTGAACGGCCGTCGCCACTGGCGGCTAAAAAGCACGGACGGTCAGGCACTGCTGATCCCCGTCGATGCGGCCGGGGCCGAATATCTGGCCGGGGCCTTTGCCACCCTGCCCGGCGTCGATATGGGCCGCGTCTCGGCGGCGCTGGCCCCTGACGCCCCCACGATACAGACCGTCTGGAGCCGCGCCCCCCGCGCGTAGCGGCTTGACTTGCCCCCCAAGCATTGCCACCTGTGGCGTGCATGAAAATGAAAGGCCTCCGATGTCCATTCCCCAGCAGGGCGGCGGCCCGATCGAGCGTCCCGAACAACTGGCCGAATATATCGCCTCGGGCGAAAAGCCGCGCGATGCCTGGCGCATCGGCACCGAGCACGAGAAATTCGGCTATCGCCAATCCGACCTGATGCCCCTGCCCTATGAGGCGCCGGCGGGCCAGCCCTCGGTCAAGGCCATGCTTGAGGGGCTGCGCGACGCTTTTGGCTGGACCCCGGTGCTTGAGGCCGGCCATATCATCGGGCTGGAGCGCAATGGCGCCAATGTCAGCCTTGAGCCGGGCGGGCAACTGGAACTGTCCGGCGCACCGCTGGAGACCATTCACCAGACCTGTGACGAGGTGAACCAGCATCTGGCCGAGGTGAAGACCATCGCCGACAAGATGGGCGCGGGTTTCATCGGGCTGGGCGCGGCGCCGATCTGGCATCAGGACCAGATGCCGATGATGCCCAAGGGCCGCTACCGGCTGATGACCGATTACATGGGCCGGGTCGGCACGCTGGGCACGCAGATGATGTATCGCACCTGCACGGTGCAGGTGAATCTGGACTTCGCGTCCGAGGCGGACATGGTCCAGAAACTGCGCGTGGCGCTGGCCTTGCAGCCGGTGGCGAACGCGCTTTTCGCCAACTCGCCTTTTCTTGACGGCAAGCCGAATGGCTGGAAAAGCTGGCGCGCGCATATCTGGCAAAACCTTGACGATGCGCGCACTGGCATGCTGCCCTTCGCGTTTCAGGACGGCATGGGCTATGAGGCCTGGGTGGATTACGTCCTCGATGTGCCGATGTATTTCGTCTATCGCGACGGCAAATATATCGACGCCCTGGGGCAGAGCTTCCGCGATTTCCTGAAGGGCCGCCTGCCCGCCCTGCCGGGCGAGGTGCCGACGCTGTCGGATTGGGCGGATCACCTGACCACCGTCTTCCCCGAGGCGCGGGTCAAGAAATTCATCGAGATGCGCGGCGCCGATGGCGGCCCGTGGCGCCGGCTTTGCGCCCTGCCCGCGTTCTGGGTCGGGCTGATCTATGACCAGTCGGCGCTGGATGCGGCCTGGGATCTGGTCAAGGGCTGGGATCATGAGACCCGCGAAGGCCTGCGCCGCGCCGCCGGAATCCATGCGCTGGAGGCGCAGGTCGGCGACATCAGGATGCGCGATCTGGCGCGGGAGGTTCTGGCGATTTCCGAGGCTGGACTGAAGGCCCGCGCCCGCACCGGCGCCGGTGGGCTGGTCCCGGACGAGACCCATTTCCTGAACGCGCTCAAGGAAAGCGTCGAGACGGGCAAGGTGCCCGCCGATGAGATGCTGGAGAAATATCACGGCGAATGGGCGGGCGATCTGTCGCACGTCTATGCCGAATATTCCTACTGAGAACCTGCGTTTCGACGAACAGAAGGGCCGGGGTTTCCCCCGGCCCTTTTTCCATATCAGGGTGATGCGGTCAGTTCTGCGGTTGGCGCGGTTCGCCCCGGCCTTCGATGAACTGGTCGAACTCGGCCTTGTCCTTGGCCTCGCGCAGCTTTTTCAGGAAGTCGAGGAATTCGCGGTGCTCATCCTCAAGCCGTTTCAGCGTTTCTTCGCGATAGGCGTCAAAGGCCGAATTGCCGGTCGGCGCGGCAAAGCCGTGGCGGCGGAAGCCGTGATTGTCATTGCGGTGACAGCGGGAAAACATGCGTTTGCTCCAGATCAGATAGGCAAGAAGGGCCAGCCCCACCGGCCAGCAGGCGACGAAAGCCAGGATCATTGCGGCGATCCAGGCGCCCTTTCCGCGCTCGTCCAGCCAATCGCGGATCCCGGCCAAAGCCGAACCGATCCGGTCCATGACGGAAGGGCGGGCGGCGATTTCTGTGTGACTCATTGACGGTGCCTTTCCATGTTAATGTTATTCACATTTACATAAATGGGGGATGCGCGCCGGCAGTCAAGAGAAAGTTGAAGAATTTTTTGAAAGGATGCCCGGACAGCGCCGCCCTGCGCCTTCGGGCGCCGCTATTCCTCGTGCGCGCAGGGGTCGCGGTCACGCGCGTGATGATGCAACAGCGGGAATGGCGGCAGCCAGCCTTCGCGGCGGATGGTCCACAGCTCATAGGTCGGAACCATCTGATTCGGCGTGTCGAGCGAACCCAGATGCACCTCGATCTCGTCCTCGCTGCGGGAAAAGACCGGCGAGCCGCAGCGCGGGCAGAAAAAGCGCCCGTCATATTCGCCCGCCTGCCCCGCGACGGTCACCGCGTTTTCGGGAAACACCGCCGAAGCATGAAACAGCGCGCCATGATGCTTGCGGCAGTCCATGCAGTGACAAAGCCCGACCCGATAGGGCATCCCCCATGCCTCGATCCGCAGATTTCCGCACAGGCAACCACCAGTGAATCGCTCCATGCCCGCCTCCTTCACCATCACCTGAGGAAAATCTTAGCAACGAAGCGTGGCGGGCGTCCACTGCCGGAAACCGGCGAACAAAGGCCCCGGCCCACAGATCAATCGGTGATGACGCCCAGCCCGCGCAGATAGATCAGCGCCCCGCTTTCCAGCATGTCCGCGGGAGAGATGGGCGAGCGGCTGCCGGGCTTGCCGCGGCTGAACAGCTCGACCACGCCATGGCTCAGCGCCCAGATGTGGTCGGCGACCATGCCGGGGGGCGGGCGACGCCCCTCGGGCAGCTTGTCGAAAAGGCCGCCGGCCGCGCGCACCAGCACCCCCCGCGCCCGTTCGGACGCCAAAGACAACCCGGCATTGCCTGCAATCGAGATGCCGGATTCGAACATGGCGATGTAATAGCCGCGCCGGTCGGCGGCAAAGTTCAGGTATTCCTGACCCATGCGCAGGAATGCGGTCAGCGCGCGCGGACGGCCGTCGTCATAGGCGGCCTCAAGCCGGTCGGCGAATTCCTCGAACCCCTGCCGCGCGACGTCTTCCAGCAATTCGTCGCGGCCGGTGAAATGGCGATAAGGCGCGGCGGCGCTGACGCCGGCCAGCCGCGCGGCCTCGGCCAGGGTAAAGCCCTGCGGACCATTTTCCTCGATCAGCCGGACGGTCGCCTCGACCAGGGCCTGACGCAGATTGCCGTGATGATAGGATGAGCGGGCCACGATCCCGCCTTACATGCCTTCGCCGAAGTAATCTCCGACAAGGGCGCTCAGCGCGTCAGCCAGCTCGGCCGCTTGCGCGCCGGTGGTGGTGATGCGGATGGTGCTGCCGCGCGGGGCGGTCAGCATCAAAAGGCCCATGATCGAATCGCCCGACACGCTCATGCCGTCCTTTTCGACGGTGGCGCGGGCATCGAAGCGTTCGACGGTTTCGACGAATTTGGCACTGGCCCGCGCATGCAGGCCCTTTTCGTTGATGATGGAAAGGTCACGGGTCACAGCCCCGTTCAACAGATCACTCATGAAGCAGCACGGTTGGGAATGGGAAGGATATCGGCAGGTAGAACGTCGTAGCTGTTGATATATTTGCGTCCAGCGTCCTTGGCCAGCGATACCGCATCGGCCACCGACATCTTGCGCGACTTGGCCAGCTTGACCAGCATCGGCAGGTTGGCGCCGTAAAGGATGGACCTGTTTCGTGCCGCGCAGGCCATCAGCGACAGGTTCGAGGGCGAGCCTCCGAACAGATCCGTGACCACCACCACCCCGTCGCCCGAATCCACCGCATCGGCGGCGGCGCAGATTTCGGCCTGCTTTTCGCCCCGATCATGGTTTTCCTCGATTGCCACGGCCTTGATGCCGGTCTGCGGCCCCACGACATGCTCGACCGCCGAGAGATATTCCCGCGCGAGGCCCCCATGTGCCACGATGACAATTCCGATCAATTCGCCCCACCACGCACAGCCGTCTGTCCTTGCGCCCTTTCTGTACGGGGGGCTGTCACAAGCCCGTCATCCCCAGGTGCCGGCGCCTTTTCACGGCGTTCAAGTTCCCGATGCCTAATTGACACCTGCCAACCTGCTTTCGCAAGCGCATCTGCCATTTTTTCCGCCATTGTGACGGAACGGTGTTGCCCCCCCGTACAACCGAAGCCGATTGCCAGATGGGCCTTGCCCTCCTCCAGATGGGCAGGAAGGGTAAAAAGTGCAAGATCCCTGACCCGCTGAAAGAACTCGGCGAATCGGGGATCGGATGCAACATAATTCTGCACCGCGGCATCGCGCCCGTCCAGAGCGCGCAGCGACGGCGCCCAATGCGGATTGGACAGGAACCGGCAGTCGAACATCATGTCCACGCCCTGCGGAATCCCGCGTTTATAGGAAAACGACTGCACCGAGACCGTCAGCCTGCGGCCCTGCGCGGTGTCGAACCAGCGCGCCAGCTCGGCCTTGAGATCATGCGGCGACAGCTCCGAGGTATCGACCAGCACATCGGCGCGGGCGCGCACCGGTGCCAGCATCGCGCGCTCGGCCAGAATCGCGTCGAGCGGCGGCCCGTCGGCGCGCAACGGATGACGGCGGCGGGTTTCATTGAACCGTCGCAAAAGCTGTTCGGTCGTGCAGTCCAGAAACAGCATCTCGGGGGCGTATCCGGGCTGGCGCACCAACCGGTCGATCAGCTCGATCAGGTTCGCGGCCGAGAAGTCGCGATTGCGCACATCCAGCCCCAGCGCCAGCGGCACCGGCCGCGCCGGCCCATCCAGCAGCCGCGGCACCAGCGACAGCGGCAGGTTGTCGATGGCCTCGTAGCCCAGATCCTCAAGCACGTTGATCGCCGTCGAACGGCCCGCCCCCGAAGGACCGGTCACCAGAACCAGTCTTTGGATCTCATCCGCGATCCGGTCGGGATCATGCGTCGTCTGGGTCATCGCGTCATCCATCGTGATGCAAGTTCGTGTCGGCGCGTCCGCCTTCAAGATATTGCAACAAAGTTGATGCAAGATGAACACGCCCCGCCCCCAGGACAAGAGGGAGGTTACCTAGAGAAATGGACAGCTCGCGCGCCGGTGGCAGCCGGTCCGGCTCGGCCTGTCCCAGATCGACCGCCAGGGCCAGCGGCACCGGACCATGCGCGCGGGCGTTCAGGATCCCCACCCCCCGCGCCTCGATCCGGCCGCGAATGGCTTCTGGCGAATCAGCGATGATCTGCCCGCCCGCCCCGCACAGCTGCGTGCGGTCATCGGCCACCAACACCGCGCCAAAGGCCATCATTTCAAGGGCCAATGTCGACTTGCCTGCACCGGAGGGACCCAGGATCAGCAGCCCGCGCCCGCGATGCGCCACGCAGGATGCGTGCATGATCATGTCTTCTCTCCTGCTTCCGTTCCGGGACGGGCGCGCGAATCATGCCCATCGGGTCGGGGCATCTGCTCGCCTTTGTGGCGAAATCATGACCGCAAGACCGCGGTTCTGCAAATGATTGCGCTAACCAAGTCTGGTTGCGCTAACCCTACCCAAATGTGCGCTTTCGCTGAGGAAAAGCCGTGCTATTAGGACCGCACGGACCATTTCTGGCCCGGAATAATCAGCAGGAGATCAGGTATTATGACCGAACCGCGCGTCAATCCGAATTGTCGTCTTGAAGACCAAGGGATCACGGGTTTCGGCAATGCCTATTATAACCTGCTTGAACCGGCCCTGATCGAGGCGGCGATCCAGCGCGGCGAAGGTCGTCTGGGTCTTGGCGGTGCCTTCCTGGTTTCGACCGGCGCCCATACCGGCCGCTCGCCCAAGGACAAGCATGTCGTCCGCACCCCCTCGGTCGAAAAGACCATCTGGTGGGAAAACAACCGCGAGATGACCCCCGAAGCCTTTGACCGCCTGCATGCCGATATGCTCGCGCATATGAAGGGCAAGGATTACTTCGTGCAGGACCTGTTCGGCGGCGCCGATCCGGCGCTGCGTCTGGACGTGCGCGTGGTCACCGAACTGGCCTGGCATGGCCTGTTCATCCGCCACCTGCTGCGCCGCCCCGAAGCCGCCGAACTGGCCAGCTTTGTCCCCGAATTCACCATCATCAACTGCCCCAGCTTCAAGGCCGATCCCGCGCGTCATGGCTGCCGCAGCGAGACGGTGATCGCGCTGAACTTCGACAAGAAGCTGATCCTGATCGGCAACACCGCCTATGCCGGCGAGAACAAGAAGTCGGTCTTCACGCTGCTGAACTACCTGTTGCCGGAAAAAGGCGTGATGCCGATGCATTGCTCGGCCAACCATGCCATCGGCAACCCGGCGGATTCGGCGATCTTCTTTGGCCTGTCGGGCACCGGCAAGACCACGCTGTCGGCCGATCCCTCGCGCACGCTGATCGGCGATGACGAGCATGGCTGGTCGAATAACGGCATCTTCAACTTTGAAGGCGGCTGCTACGCCAAGACCATCAACCTCTCGGCCGAGGCCGAGCCGGAAATCTATGCGACCTGCTCGAAATTCGGCACCGTGATCGAGAACATGGTCTATGATCCCGACACGCTGGTCCTGGATTTCGAGGACAACTCGATCACCGACAACATGCGTTGCGCCTATCCGCTGGACTTCATCTCGAACGCCTCAGACAGTTCGCTGGGCGGCCAGCCGAAAAACGTCATCATGCTGACCTGCGACGCTTACGGCGTGCTGCCGCCCATCGCGCGGCTGACCCCGGCGCAGGCCATGTATCACTTCCTGTCGGGTTTCACCTCGAAGACGCCGGGCACCGAAGTTGGCGTGACCGAGCCAACGCCGACCTTCTCGACCTGCTTTGGCGCCCCCTTCATGCCGCGCCGCCCCGAGGTCTATGGCAAGCTTTTGCAGGACAAGATCGCCCAGACCGGCGCGACGTGCTGGCTGGTCAATACCGGCTGGACCGGCGGCGCCTTTGGCACCGGAAAGCGCATGCCGATCCGCGCCACCCGCGCGCTGCTGACGGCGGCGCTGGACGGTTCGCTGAACAACGCCACCTTCCGCAAGGATCCGAATTTCGGCTTCGAGGTCCCGGTCTCGGTTCCCGGGGTCGAGGACAAGCTGCTGGATCCGCGCCAGACCTGGACAGACGCCGGCGCCTATGACGCGCAGGCCAAGAAGCTCGTGGGCATGTTCAGCGACAATTTCGCCCAATATGCCGACAAGATCGACGAGGATGTGCGCGCAGCCGCCATCGGCTGAGCGCAAGCAAAATCCACTGGGAGGGTGGGAAAGGGGCGGCCTTGGCCGTCCCTTTTTCCGTTGCGCGGTAGACATTTATTGCCCCGACGGCAACAATCCTCGGGCCGTATAACCCCGAGGAGAAACCACAACATGTTGCGCGCCTTATCCCGCCCGGCCACTCGGCTCATGGAACGCTGGTTGCCCGATGCCTTCATCTTCGTGCTGGTCTTGACGATCATTGCCGCCCTTTGCGCCATGATATTCGAGGCCAACAGCCCGATCGCCGTCATCCGCATGTGGGGCGACGGGTTCTGGAAGCTGCTGGAGTTCTCGATGCAGATGCTGCTGGTTCTGGTCACCGGCTACATTCTGGCCAGCTCGCCCCCGGTCAAGGCGGCTCTGGCGCGGATGGCGGGGCTGGCCACGTCACCCGGCTCGGCAATCCTGCTGGTCTCGGTCGTGTCGCTGGTCGCCAGCTGGCTGAACTGGGGCTTTGGCCTGGTCGTCGGCGCGATCTTTGCCCGCGAACTGGCACGCCATATCCGCGTTGACTACCGGTTGCTGGTTGCCGCCGCCTATTCCGGTTTCGTGATCTGGCATGGCGGGATTTCCGGCTCGATCCCGCTGACCATCTCGACCCCCGGTCATTTCACCGAAAGCCAGATCGGCATCATCCCGACCTCGGCGACGATCTTTTCCTATTGGAATCTCGCGATCTGTGCGGGCCTGTTCATCGCCATTCCCATCGCCAACCGCATGATGCTGCCCGAGGACCACGAGATGGTCATCGTCGACCCAGCCAAGCTGCGCGATGCCCCGGACGAGCCGATGCCCGAGCATCCGACCCCGGCGCAGCGGCTGGAGAACAGCCGTATCCTGATGTGGGCCGTGGGCATTCCGGGCCTGATCTGGCTGGTCCTGCATTTCAGTGGCGGCGGCGCGCTGAACCTGAATGTCGTCAACACGATCTTCCTGTTTCTGGGTATCGTGCTGCATGGCACCGCGCGCAGCCTGCTGGCCTCGCTGGATCAGGCGGTCCGGGGCGGTGCGGGTATCGTGATCCAGTTCCCGTTCTATGCCGGGATCATGGCGATCATGACCGGATCGGGCCTGGCGACCAGCCTGTCCGAGTTCTTCGCCTCGATCTCGACCGCCGCGACCCTGCCTTTCTGGAGCTTCATCGCCGGCGGCATCGTCAATATCTTCGTGCCCTCGGGCGGAGGGCAATGGGCGGTACAGGCCCCGGTGATGCTGCCTGCGGCCGAGGCGATTGGCGCCGACATGCCCCGCGTCGCCATGGGGGTGGCCTGGGGCGATGCCTGGACCAACCTGCTGCAACCCTTCTGGGCACTGCCGATGCTGGGCATTGCCGGGCTGAAGGCGCGCGACATCATGGGCTATTGCGTGGTCATGCTGCTGGTGACCGGCATGGTGATCGGCGCAGGCCTTCTGCTGCTGTGACCGGACAAGGCTGAGCAGAGAGATGGCGGGCGACGGCCCGCCATTTCCATATCCGCCACCGGATAGGGCGCATCATATCGACGGGCATCGCACCATCGATCAGCACCAGGGTTCGTCCGGATTTTGGGGGATGGTGGGCGACCCTGGAGTGACGCAAACAAGCAAAATCAATCGCTTGTTCTGTAAACCCCGCCGGAATCGTTCCGTTGAAATTCCTGAATATTCTTCCGATCTGTCAACCCTTGCGGGGCCTTCGATGAAGGAACTGCATTGTGAAAGACCTCACTTCCACCGACCTCAGCGACCTGTTCGAATGGACGCCACCAGATAAGGAAAACGCCGCTGCGGCTGGTCCCCGCAGCGGCGTTGAATCATCGGCGGCTCACAAAATCGCCTGTGAGAAGGATACTGAATCCAGCCCCGAAAATCAAGCATGGGCTGCGCTGGACGCCGCGCCTCAGTGGTGCGCATGGCGGGAAGAACGCCGGGGCGAAAGATGGACCAAGGTTCCCTATTCAACGCCTCAGCGCATGGCGCGGGCGAACGATCCTGCCACCTGGCTGGCCCGGACGCGCGCTGACGCGGTTGCCGCCGATCTGCCAGCGGAACGCCTCAAGGGCGTAGGGCTGTTCCTTGGCGGCGCGGGCGATCTGCGGTTCGGCGGGATTGACCTCGACTCCTGCCTTGGGCTGCTTGGCGATCTGGAACCGTGGGCAGCCGAAGTGCTGGCGCGCTTCCCGTCCTATGCCGAAGTCAGCCCGAGCGGCACCGGGGCCAAGGTCTTCTTTGCCTACCGTGCCGCCGATCTGGAACCCTTGCGGGCGATCATGGGCACGAAATGGGGCAAGTCGTTTTCGCGCGGCAGTCACCATGAAATCGCCCTGCATCTGGGCAACCGCTATTTCACCGTGACCGGGCAGCGCCTCGACTCCGCGCCCGCGACTATCGAGACGGTCGACCGGGCGGCGCTGGAATGGCTCATCACCGATGCAGGGCCGCGCTTCAAGGGCGAGGAACCGGCAACCGCGCCCAAGGATGAATCGAGATCGGGCCGCGCCTTCCGCATCGCGGGCGAGTGCCGCCGCGCGGGGCTGGACCTGGACGCCTTCAAGGCGGAACTGGCGAAAGACCCTGACCTTGCCAAATGGGCCAAGGATGCGCGGCAGGTGCAGCGGGCTTGGGATCGAAACGCGGGCGAAGACCTGTCGACCGTGATGGACGATTTCGATGACATGGACGATCTGCCTGAGGCGAGCAAACGCAACCCTGTCACCGCGTTGAACCGGGATCATGCCGCCGTGATGATCGGGGGCAAGTTTCGGATCATCATTGAGAACGGCGGCGAGTATGAGGTTTTTAACGACACCGAACTGCACAAAATGAATGCCAATAGGCGGGTAAAGGTCTCGGGCACAAATCGAACCGAACCGATCACGGCGGCTTGGATGCGTCATCCTCAGCGGCGAGAGTATCGGGGCGGCTTGGTGTTCAATCCCAAAGAAACGCCAGCCGGGGCTTATAACGTCTGGCGCGGATGGGCCGTGCAGCCGAACCCGGACGCTTCCTGCGACCTGTTCCTTGCCCATGTGCGGGACGTAATCTGCGATGGCAGCGAACGGGAATTCCAATGGCTCTTGGGATGGATGGCGCATCTTGTGCAGCATCCCGAGCAAAAGCCCGGCACGGCGGTTGTGCTGCGCGGCGCGAAAGGCGCGGGCGAGGATACCGTGGGCCATTATCTCGGGGCGCTGTTCCCGCGCCACCATGTCACCCTTTCGCAGCCGGAACACCTCACCGGGCGCTTCAATGCGCACATGGAAACGGCAATCCTGATTCACCTTGAGGAAGGCTATTGGGCCGGGAACCATGCGGCGGAAGGCGTCCTGAAAAACCTCATCACCTGCCAGTCCCTCGAAATCGAGCGCAAGGGCATTGACCCTTACAAGATCGACCATTTCGGGCGGTTGCTGATTACATCCAATGCCGATTGGGTTGTGCCAGCGACACCGGGCGAACGGCGGTTTTTCGTGCTGGACGTGTCGCCTGCCCATGCGAAGGACACTGCCTATTTCGGGGCGATCTGGAAGGAACAGGCGAACGGCGGCGCGGGCGCGCTGCTGCACTTCCTGCAATCGTTCGATCTGAGCGGCTTCGATGTGCGCAACCCGCCCGAGACGGCTGCGCTGACGCGACAGAAAGTTGAGGGGCTGCGCAATGTGGAAGCCTGGTGGTTTGACCGGCTTTCCGAAGGCGACCTGCGGCACGGGGCTGGTGACGGCTTCGATGATGACGAACCGGCTTGGGAACGTGAAGCGATCACCGTTTCCCGCGACTATCTGCGGCGCGACTATGAGGAATGGCTTGCCGCGCGCCGCTGGCATGGGAATGCCGTGTCGGTCGACGTTTTCGGCAAGACGCTCAGGGCCATTTGCAGCGGATTGGAAGATAAGCGGGGCAGTGTCTCAGGTCAGCGAGTGCGGCAATACATCCTGCCGCCTTTGGCAGAGTGCCGCGCCACCTTCGCCGCTCATATCGGTGGGGAAATGGAGTGGGATCAATGATCGTTTCTGTTCCATCTTCTCAGATTGATTGCAGCTCATTTGCCTTGAACGCGGTCCAACCTGTCCAACCTAGCCTTGCCGCTGAGTGGCAGGTTGGACGCGAAAAGCCCAATGAAATCAATGCCCCGTCCAACCTGTCCAACCTGTCCAACCTATTTCTGCATTCGTTCGGGAAGGTGAGGCGTGACAGAGCGGAAGGGCAGCGGGTAGCACCGTGCGCAGCATGGGACGCCACCGAGTCAAAACTGGTTGGACAGGTTGGACAGGTTGGACGTGTCAACGATTCCAATGGGTTGCGAGACGCTGAGGTTGGACGCCGGTTGGACGCCGGTTGGACGCCGGTTGGACAGGTTGGACGCGGCAAGATGGGCTGCAACCGATCATAGGTTCTTCCCTAGGGGTGGCACCCGCGGGGGCACCGACCCCCGAAAAAACGCTCTTGACAAGAAAAATTGATTCGTGAGGCCGAAAGGTAAACCATGCTGACCCAATCTGAAACCAATCTCGATGACCTCTTGGACCTCGAAACCGGCGTCCCTATCCCCGGCACCATGACCGAGGCAGAAATTGCAACCTTCCTTGGGATCGGCACAAGCCGAGTGCGCACCCTTGCGCGCGACGGTCATCTTGTGAAGGTCAGCCGGGGCCGGTTCGATGTGCGGGCGTCCCTTGCTGCCTACCTTTCTCGGCTGAGGGACGGCGCAGTTAAGGCCGGGCCGGTCACGGATGAAATGAAGGCTGCGAAGTTAAGGCAGACGGAAGCGGCGGCGCAGAAGATCGAAATTCAGAACGCCGCTGCCCGAGGCGAGTTGATGCCTGCCTCTGCGGTTGCATCCGAATGGGCTGGAATCCTGCGAACCGTTCGGGCCGGGTTGCTGGCCGTGCCAAGCCGGGTTTCCGCGCGCCTTGGCCACCTGAGCGCGCATGACCTCAGCGAAATGGACCTCGAAATCCGGGCTGTGCTGGCCGAACTGGCAGGGGGCGAAGATGCTGCATCCTGATACCCAAGCTGCCCTGCAACGGACCCGCCGCAACGCCTTGGCCGCGCTGACGCCACCGCCGCGCCTATCCTTGGGCGAGTGGATGGAAGCCCAAATGCGGCTGCCCGAGGGTGTTTCTGCAACGCCTGGGCGCGTTCGCCTGTGGCCGTATCAACGCGGCATAGCTGACGCTATCAGCGACCCGAAAATCGAGCGTGTGACCATTGTTAAGCCGGTGCGCGTGGGCTTCTCGACTCTGCTGACCGGCGCGCTTGCGTCCTATGTCGCCAATGAACCTTCCCCGATCTTGCTCTTGCTGCCCACCGAGGCCGATTGCCGGGATTACATGGTCAGCGACGTTGAACCGATCTTTGAGGCGACCCCGGCCTTGTCCGGGCTGCTTTCGGCTGAGGCTGATGATGCCGGGCGCAATACGCTGCTGTCGCGCCGCTTCGCGGGCGGTTCGCTCAAGATCGTGGCGGCGAAGGCACCCCGCAACCTTAGAAGGCACAACGTCCGAGTCCTGCTGATGGATGAAGTCGACGGGATGGAAACCACGGCGGAAGGTTCGCCGCTGATCCTCGCGGAAAAGCGCACCCTCAGCTTCGCTAATCGCAAGATCATCCTGGGCAGCACCCCGACGATTGAAGAAACCTCGAACGTGCTGCGCTCTTACCGGCTGAGCGATCAACGCATCTTTGAAGTGCCCTGCCCCGAATGCGGGGCCTTCACCGAAATTCAGTGGGGGCATATCGAATGGGAACCGGACAAGCCGGAAACGGCTGCCTTCCGCTGCCCGCATTGCGAGTCCCTTGTCAGCGAACGGCACAAACCCGCGATGGTGGCGCAAGGAGTCTGGCGCATCACCCGTCCCGAGATCAAGGGCCACGCCGGATTCCGGCTCAATGCGCTTGTCTCGGGCTTAGCGAATGCCTCATGGGCGAAACTTGCGGCCGAGTGGCTTGCAGCCAAGGGGCAACCCGACACGTTGCAGGTATTCGTGAACACGATCCTTGCCCAAGGCTGGCGGGAAGCGGCAGAGGAAGCCGACTCCGGCGAACTGGAATCCCGTGCCGAAGATTTCGGGCTGACCAATATCCCGCCCGAGGTGCTGTTTGTCACGGCGGGCTGCGACGTGCAGCATGACCGCTTGGAAATCAGCTTCATTGGGCATACGCGGGACGCCGCGCTTGTGCTGGGGCACTCGATCATCTGGGGCAGCCCCGGTGACGACTCCACATGGTCCGAACTCGATGACCTGTTGAAAAGCACGTGGGCGCATCCCAAGGGCGGCACCCTGAAACTGGACGCCTGCGTGATCGACAGTGGCGATGGCACATGGACTCAGCGCGTCTATGACTTCTGCAAGCCCCGGTTCGGTCGCAAGGTGCTGGCAGGGAAAGGGGCCAGTGGCAACCGCCCGCCGCTGACGCGATCGAGCGCGAAGGGCGTTCCGCTGTTCATCATCGGGGTTGATGGTCTCAAGAGCCAAATCCTGCAACGGCTGACGCGCGGCAACACGATCCGATTCAGCCGCGATCTGCCCACCGCCTATTATGAACAGGTGGCAGCGGAACGGCAGGTCATCCGGTATGTGCGCGGGGCACCCGTGCGGCGGTTCGAGCGCATCCCCGGACGCCGGGCAGAGGCGCTTGACTGTCTGGTCTATGGGCTGGCAGCCGGTTACGCGCTGGCGCTGAACTTGGATCGGCGCGAAGACGAACTGTCATCCCCCGCCGCGCCGATCAAGAAATCTGCCGTGGTCAAATCGTCTTGGCTCAATCGGTAGGCTTTTCCCACCCAAGCGCGGCCATTGCCATGACGGCTTCAATCAAGTGATAGTTAGATTTGATGTTGTTCAGCGCGGCGGTTCTTATTGCCTCTACGGCGATTTGAACCGCTTCCTCATAGTCGGTTTTGCTGGCTTCAACAAAGTCAGCAATGATCCGCGCGGCACCTTCGCGCCCCTGCTGTTTCGATTCTTCCAGCGGATCGTTCACTTCGCCACCCGTTCCGCAATCGAGTGCAGGAAGCCGATGGAAACGCCGGTATTCTGTCCGGCCATGTCACGAATCTTGCGCACCAACTTGGGCTGGTTGCCGGTTTCAAGGCATTCCGCCACGGCGCTTGCGGCGATTTCGCGGCCGTATTGGCATTGTTGGTCATAGGTCATGGTCGACTCCTTTGGTTGAACCTGAGTCGACCATACGCCGACCAGAAAACGAGTCAATATATTGTTTTTACAATATAAATTGTCACTTCTGGCGTGCAATTCACGCCAGGAGTGCTTTTACGCCTTCACCTGGAAGACCCGCTCAAGGTTGGCAATCGAGAACGCCCCAAGGAACTTGAGGCGCATCCCGACAATGAACGCGGTCCCCTCATAGGACAGCTCGCTTTCGGTCAAGATCGTGGCCAGCGTTCGGACGCTGCGCAGTTCGGCAGTGGTCAATTTTCGCATGATCTGACTCCTTTCAATAAAAGGGGCGGCAGGAACCCGACGACCTGCCGCCCTTCAAGCCGGGTAAAGGAACAAACCCCGGCTATCCGCGCGCAACTCTTGGGTGGAGAAACCCGGAACGCGCGAATCCTGTCTGTTGAATCGGGCCGAGCGCACCCGCCCCGATTCGATGGCTCATCAACATCTGTGGCACCTGTATGCCATAGAGGAATTAATAATTCTAGTGGAATCTTTGATCTTGCAGAATCGTCAATTCCGATGTAGAAGGTAGGCAAGATAAAGGAGACCTAGACCATGAACACGATCACCCTGCGGGACATGGCGAACATCATCGCTACGTCAGAGAAGCGCGCCGAAGAGAAGGTTTTCAACCAACTCAAGGGCCTTGCGGGACGCAACATTCTTACCGCCGTTCCTGACATCTACGGCAAGAAAGGTGCACTGCTGTTCCCGCAAGATGAAATCTATCGCGCCAGGATGCTGCTTGCCGCCCTCGACAACGGCTTCGCAGCCGAAGCATTGGCCAAGTTCGACTCTCAGATGCGTAGCGAGTCACGGGAAGTCTACCCTGACAGCAAGCAGGTCGAACGCGGCCTGCACCATGCCATTGCTGCGCTTGCAGTGGGCACCGACAAGTGGGTTTTCCAGATCGGACAGCTTCGCGTCGACGGCGAACTCGATTTCAGTGGACATTGGGCAATCAATGGCAGGCACGGAAGCGCGCCGGATTGGCTCGCGCCACCGCCTGATGGCTTTGAATATGACTACGCTGGTAGCTTTGAAGCCGTCTCGACGATCATGTTTACCAACATTTGCCAGCCGATCTTCGCTGAAATCGAACGGCGCAAGAAGGTGGAGTCCTGATCTTGGGCGTGCTGGACCTCTTCAAGCGCAAGGCCGAACCTGCCCGCGTTCGCAGCTTTGACGGGGCAGCCGGGGGCCGTCGCGCCTCTGGCATGGGGCAATTCGGGCGGATCAATCCCGAGGTTGCGGCGGCTGCACCGTCGCTGCGGTCGCGGGCGTCCTATCTGGCGATGAACAATCCGTGGATTTCGCAGGCTTGTGCCAACTGGACCGGCGCTCTTGTCGGGGCCGGGATCGTGCCAACCTCGAAACACCCGGACCCGGCTCAGCGGAAAGCGATCAATGGATACTTTGAGGGATGGGCTGGCGCTGCTGACAGTGAGTGCCGCACTGACTTTTGGGGGATGCAGGCAATTCTTGCTGACTCGATGGTCAAGGCGGGCGAAGCGGTCGCGCTAATCCTCGAAACCGAAGACGGGCCGCGCCTGCGGATCATTCCTGCCGATCTTCTGGACGAGTCCAAGACCGGCGAACTGTCGGAAGGGCGTTCGATCTATTCGGGCGTGGAACTGGACCCGAACGGCAAGCGGCTGGCCTATTGGATCGTGCCCGAGAAGCCCGGCAACCTTTTCGCCCAATCGCAAAGCGTCCGGGTTGATGCCGGTTCCGTGCTGCATGTCTTCAAGCCACTGGCACCGGGGCAGGTGCGTGGGGTTAGCTGGCTGGCCCCTGTGATCCTTCCCGCTGGCGACTTCGATCAACTCTGCGATGCGCTGCTTGTCGGGGCCAAGGTCGCGGCGATGCATACCGGCTTTATCACCGACATGAACGGAACGTCGACCGATGCCTATGACGACTCGGGCGACGTGAGCCTTGAACCGGGCGCGCTGCGGCGGCTTGGCGTCGGGCAGGACGTAAAATTCAATACGCCGGGACAACTGCAACAGGTTGAAGCCTTCCTGAAACTGAATCTGCGGCAACTCGCGGCTGGCCTTGGGCTGCCCGATCACCTGCTTTCCGGCGATCTAACAGGGGCGAACTATTCCAGCTTGCGCGCGGGGCTGCTGCCCTTCCGCACCCGCGTTGAACAGATTCAGTATGGCACCCTTGTTCCGCAGTTTCTCGCGCCCGTCTGGCGCAAGGTCATCGCGCATGGCGTCCTGTCGGGCGAGTTGGATGCACCGGATTTCGAGCGCAACCCGGCTGCCTATCTGACTGCCGACTGGTTGCCGCCCCGCCCGCTGCAAGTCGACCCGCTCAAAGACATTCAAGCGACGGTTGCCGAACTGGAAGCCGGGCTGACCTCGCGCCGCAAGGCGGTCGCGGAACGCGGCTGGAACCTCGATGACCTTGACGCGGAAATTGCCGCCGAGGGCGGGCGGAAGGGCACCGATGAAGCCTGAGAAAAGCCCCCAATGGCGCAAGGGATGGTCACGCGCCCTGTCGAACGAAAGCGACAGACCCGTGACCCTGCCGAAAGCCCCTTGGGAAACCGAAACGAAAGAGGATTCCAAATGAACATGCTTCACCGCGCCGCCGATTTCCAACCCGAGTCCTTCAATGCCGAGGGGCTGACGGTTGATGCCGTCATTTCGACCTTTGCCGATGTGACCCGGCGCGATGCGCGCGGGGCCTATGTCGAACGGCTGGACCCTGCCGGACTAGACCTGTCGCGGCTGGTGGGCGCACCCGTCCTGGACGGGCACCGCCAAGGTTCTGCCCGCGACGTTATCGGCACTGTCACCGGGCACCGGATGGAAGGTGGGCAGCTTGTCGTGTTGATTGCCACTGAGATTTGACCCGGCATTGTCACCGAGAACTGACCCACCCAGTGGTTATGTTCTGCGTGTTATGATGGCGTCAATGCTAGT